>CAVSFV010000036.1:0-89435 GCA_963727325.1 uncultured Alphaproteobacteria bacterium | reverse complement strand
TTTAACCTTTTGGTTGAGGGGCTACGGGTAAATACTGACCCGCGGTTGCTTAGCCCGCCGCATCGGCGGGGCCGCTTCACACCATCCAACGAGGGGCTTCGACATGCATCTGCTTCGAAGTTTTGTCACCAATGAGTGCGGCGCCACGGCCATCGAATACGGCCTTATCGCCGCCGGCATCGCGGTTGCGATCATCGCGACGGTCGCTGGGCTCGGTACGAACCTGAATTCGACGTTCTCCAGTATCTCGACCCAGCTGAAATAGCGAGGGGCCTGTTGTTTTGTTGTTGGACCGGCGTGGGGCGACCACGCCGGAGAACGGGCCGCTGACGCAAACGCAACGGCCTCGGTCGTCCGCCGCGTCGACCGAGGCCGCTTGTAGTTAGGGCGTGTGCACGCCCGGCGCCGATACGGTCAACAAATCGACGCATTGCAACAAATAAAAAGCGTTGCCAACCAGCACTCGCCACGGTTCAGTGATCGCCTGCGGGCGAAGGGGCTAGGGGTATCGCAATACCATACCAGAGTACCGATCGCAGCGGGCTCGTCCGATTCCCCCTGACAAGGCAGCCATGAAGCGGCGCGAATTTACGATGCTGTTCGGCGGAACGCTGGCGCAGTGGCTCCTGTTCCGCGCCGCGGCGCATGCGCAAACGCCGGCGCCGTTGCCGCCCCCGGGCGCCGCGGCCGATCGCGGCGGTCAAGGGATCGGGCAGGTGGCCACCCTGCAGGGCAGCGCCACGGTCAAGCGCGCCAATGCGGCGGCGGCGATCGCGCTGCAAATCAACGATCTGATCTTCAAGAACGACACGCTGCGGACCGGCCCGGACTCCGCCCTCGGCGTCACCTTCGACGACGAGACCACGTTCAGCCTCAGCGCCAACACCCGCATCGTGGTCGATGAATTCGTCTATCAGGACGGCGGCACCGCCAACGCCGCCTTGGTGACGGTCGCGCTCGGCACGGCCGCGTTCGTCGCCAGCAAGGTCGCCAAGACCGGCGACATGAAGATCGCGACGCCGACCGCGACGATGGGGATCCGCGGCACCACCGGCGTCGTCGACGTGCCGAGTGAAGGCGCCGCGGGCGGCGGCGAAGCCGAGATCAAGCTTTATCCCGACGCCGACGGCCATGTCGGCCGCATCGAAGTGTTCGATCGCCAGGGTGGGCGGCTCGGCATCTTGACGCAGGGCGCCAGCGCATTCGCGCTGCGGCCCGGCGCCGGCGGCCGCATGGCCGCTGTTCCCTTCCGCGTTCCGCCGCAGGAAGCAGCGCGCGACCGCGGCGTGCTGCAGCGCTTGTTCGCCTCCCATAATATCGGCCGGCGCATGACGATCGAGCGGCGGCAGTCGCGCGGTCTAGCGCCGCGTGGACCCAACGCGCCGCAGCGTCCCGGCGGCGGGCCGCAGCAATTGCGTCGGCCGGGCGGGCCCCAGCCGCCGCGCGTCCGGGCGGGCCGCAGCCGCCGCCGCGTCGTCCGCGACGGCCGGCGGGCCGCGTCCGGCGCCGCGCGCGCCGCGTCCGCCGCCGCGAAACGACAAGCACTGATGCGCGTCGCGCCGGCGTCGCCGCCAGGTTCCGTGGTGGCTGATGTGATGGCGGCCTATAAAATACCTCATGCGAATTATTCGAAGACGAATTGGTCGAAAACAAATCAGGCATCCGATATTTGCTGGCGGCGATGATCGCGCTGTCGCCGGTATCCGTCGTGGCGCAGACCGCCGGGCGCCCGCTCGACCGACAAAACATCGCGCCGCCGGACCTCGCCGCCGCGATGGCGCAATACCGCCGCGCTTTGGAGGCCTACAACCGGGCGCAACAGGCCTATGCCGCCGAGAGCGGCGCCTATTGGAATGCGATCGCTGAAAAGCGCCATATGCGGTGGCATAAGCGCGCGGCGAACGAGCCGATTTCGATCGACGACTATGTGCTGACGCAGCCGCCGGTCTATACCGGGCCGCCGCGGCCGCGCGATCCGTCGAAGCCCAACGAACCCGAGCCGAGGCATCAAGTCTACGTGCCGGTGGTCGCCGATTTCCTCGCGGCGGCGCAACGGAATTCAAGTTCGTGCCGCGCCTGCCGCAGAGCGAAGGCGAGTTCAAGCGCGCCTACGCCGCGGTCGCGCTCGAGGCCGGACTGACCCGGGATCAGGTGTTGCGGATTTACAGTTTCGAGGCGACCGGCAACGGCCGCTACGACGTGCAGGCCGGGCTCGAATACAGCAAACGCGGCCCCGCCATCACCACGGCGCTCGGCTACAACCAGCTGCTCGCGACCAACACCGTCGAGATCATGGCCGAGAGCGGCCGCCATATGATCGACGACCTCGCCGCCGGGGCGGCGCAACTGCCCGGCGGCGGCGGGCAGGCGTTGGCGGCAAGATCGGCATTCTGCGCCGCATGATCGATTTCGCGCGCAGCGTGCCGGACGACTGGAACCGGCACGAGGCGCTGGCTGGGACCGAAAAGGGCCTCGGCCTTCACGCCATGAATCTCGACCTCGATGTCGGTCCGCTCTTACAGACGCAGAAGCTGATGGACTCGGTGGTGTACGCGCGGCGCAAGGGTTTTGCCGGCACGCTCACCGCCGCCGAGCTGGAAATGATGAACCTGACCGGCGACGGCAACGGCTTCGACATGGTCACCATGCCGCTCGAGTGGCGCGACAAGGTGCCGACCGCCAATTTCTTCCAGCGCGGCGGCTACCGCGACAACCCGGTCGCCCGGCGCAACAACGTCGTCGCCGCCCTCGTTGCTGCGACCGATGCGCGCATGGACCAGGAGGTGAAAAAGTCCGGCGCGCGGGAACTTGCCGCGGCGCTGCATTGAGGTGTGGCGCCGTGACCAGGCACGGCGATGCAGGGCTTGCGTGGGATAAATGCTCGAGCGTGGCCCGAATGCCTTCACAAAGCGCTCCTCGAAAGCCAGAATGGCATTCCTGCGAACCGGGAGGATTTGTTCGCCCATGCCCAACGTGGAGAAGCGCCTCGTGCTGCTGGCGATAGCCGTCATGATGACTTTCACCGGCACCGCCGCAGCCCAGCAACAGACTCCGGCCCGCTCCCAACACGCGGCGCCGGCCCAGCACGCCGCGCAGGTGCAACCGGCCCAGCACGCCGCGCCGACGGCGCCCGCGGCGCGTCGAGCGAATCTCCGCAGCGCACCACCGCCACCTACGACGACTGGGTCTTGCAATGCGAGACCCGGACCGGACCGCCGCCGGAAAAAATCTGCGACATGGCGCAGGTCACGCAGGTGCAGGGCCGCAACACGCCGTTCTCGCGCGTCGCGGTCCTCCGACCGGTCAAGGGGCAGCCGGTCAAACTGATCATCCAGGTTCCGATCAATGCGTCGTTTGCAGCGCCGGTTCGCGTTTCGACCGCGGAGAGCGACGCCGGCATTACCTCGCCCTTCGCGCGCTGCGTGCCCGCCGGCTGCTTCAGCGAGTTCGAGCTCCGTGACGACGTTTTGAAGAAATTCCGCGCCGCTTCCGGCGCCGGCAAAATCTCCTTCCCCGACGCCGCCGGCCACGACGTGACGGTGCCGCTGTCGTTCAAAGGCTTTGCCCAGGCCTACGACGCGCTGGCGAAAGAGTAAGGCCGCGGCAAAAGAGTAAGGCCGCGGCGCATGATGCGTCGCCTACGCTAACGCAGCGATTGATTGTCAGCTGGGTTCGTCGGCCCTTTCTGGGCGCGCGACCGTGGCTTTCGCTTCACGCCGCTCTGCGACGCTTCGCTAGGCTCGCCTCAGCCCTTTACGCCGCTTTCGTTGTTCCGGGGCGCTCCCGGTGCAGTGGGCCCCGGTCCTCCGGCGGCCTGCGGTTGTGAGCTGTGCGACGCCGGAGAAGTCGACGCGGTTTCCGTCCCGGTGTTGAGACCATAAAGCACCACGCCGAAATCAGCGCCGCAGCGCAAGCAACGAGCGTTATGCCGCCTGCGCCCATCCGTCCGGTCGTCAGTTGCAACATGGGATCGGGCTGCTGGGTCTCCGTGATCGGCAAATCTCCAGCGCGACGGGTCGTGTTTTCGTCCGGTTCAGTCATGGGGCACCTCCACGGCAGGGCAACCATAGGCGTTGGCGTTCGTTCCCATCCGCGACCATTCAAAATTGGGCCGCGGACGGAACACATGCTTTTGAGGAAATGTGCTTTTGCCACTCCATGCTTTTGCAACTCCGTGCTTTTGCAAGCGTGAGCTGACGCCGGTTCCACGCCGGTCTTGCAGGAACGCTTCGCTGCCTTCGCGCATTTATTGGACTAATCGTCCACTGAGGAGAAACGCCATGCGCAAATTAATCGTCGCAGTAACCACCGCTGTTATCGCGTCCGCCGCCCTGGCGGCGCCGGTGAAGGCCGATGAGACCACCGTGATCCGCAAGGATGACGGCATGGGTGACCACAAGACCATCATCAAGAAGCACGAAGACCGAGGGTTCATCGCGCCGCGCGAAGAGAAGAAAGTCATCATCGATCACGACTAAAGAATTGATCACGATTAACCTCGGGTTTTGGCGGGCGTTTGCCGTCCTGACGATCCCGTCAGGAATGACAATGCGCGGCGGGCCGCGACGGCGAGCCCGTCGCACGGGCGTCGGCTCGAGGTCGCGCTCGATCTCGATGGCGGCACCGTGCGCGCCGCTCGCATCGCGCTCGGCGGTGTCGCCACTATTCCCTGGCGTGCGACCGAAGCCGAAACGCTCTTGCACGGCAGGCTTGCACGGCAGGGCCGTCAACCAGCACACAAGCGCCGCCGCCGTGGCTTTCGCCGACGCCAAGGGACACGGCCACAACGATTTCAAGATCGAGCTCGGCAAGCGCACAATGATCCGCGCGCTGCAGCAGGCCGGCCGACTGGAGATTTAGATCAGGATACAGCCCCAGGATACAGCCCCAGGATACAGCCCCAGGATACAGCCCCAGGAGCAGCCCCAGGATACAGCCCCAGGATACAGCCCCAGGATACAGCCCCAGGATACAGCCCCAGGACATAGCCCAATGGCAAACGCCGCAGCGCCCGTCCTTATGGCCGAAATGCGTTTCACACGGCGAGATAGCGTTTGATCCGCTCCGCGTCGGCCAGTATTTCCGCGTTTGCCAGCGCGTCGACCACGCGACCGTTCTCCACCACGTAATGCCGGTCCGCAAGCTTGGCGGCATGGTGTTGGCAGCGTGCAGGATTTCCCGGTCAGCTCTGCGGGGCCGAGGCCGACGAAACCAGCATGACCTTGTTGGCGTCGCGCACGATATCGTTGACGGCGAGTGCGGCTGCCGAACTGCCGAGATCGACGATGGTGTCGACCTCGCCGCGTTCGATCCAGTTGCGCGCGATCGAAGCCCCGATATCCGCCTTGTTCTGGTTGTCGGCCGACAAAATCTTGATTGTCATGCCGGCGACGTGACCGCCGCGCAGCAGAATCATCATGCGATCCTCCCGTGATTTTTCTTAATTTGACGATCGATCATAAATTGCATTCACGACGTGTCAATGCAACAGAAAGTTAGATCGCAAGCGGCTTTCAACTTTTCTGGTTGCAAAAAATGCGCGTGACAATTTGAACCCTTCCTTTTTGCTTTTTGCCGTGCCAAGCGGCCGTCGGCGCGCGCGACGCTACGCGTGGAGCTGAAAAACCTGGCGCGCCAGCACCATGCGCATCACTTCCACCGCGCCTTCGGTAATCATGAAGCTGCGTGAATCGCGCCACATTTTCTGGATCGGCATTTCGGTCGAAAGACCGGACCGCCGTGGATCTGCATGCAGCGGTCGGCGGCGCGAAAGCCGAGCTCGGTGCATAAGATCTTCGTGATGTAGCTGTCGTGCCGCGCCAGCTTTTTCTGGTCCGCCTTCCAGGCCGTCTGATAGACATAGGTCTGGCCGACCTGATGCTCCATGAACGAGTCGGCAATCATGAATTGCACCGCCTGCCGCTCGCTGAGCGGCGCGCCGAAGGTGACGCGCTGCTGGGCGTAACGTGCGGCAAGCTCGATGGCGCGCTGGGCGACGCCGAGACCGCGGCAGGCTTGATAGAGCCGCCCGGCGGTGATCCAGGCTTGCGCGAGCCGCATGCCTTCGCCCTCGCTGCCGATCAAGTTCGCCGCCGGCACCCGCACGTCGTCGAACGCGAGTTCGTAGGTGACATCGCCCATCATCTTCGTGGTCTTGCGCGTGATCGCAAAACCCGGCGCATCGGTATCGACGAGAAACATCGAAGGCCGCCGCGCGATGCCCTTGCTCCGGTCCGTCGCCGCCACGACCTGGAGGAAATCGGCGCCCTCCACGTGCGAGATGAAACGCTTACGCCCGTTGATGACGTAATGGTCGCCGTCGCGCACGGCGGTGGTGCGGATCATGCCGGGATCGGCGCCGGCGTCGGGCTCGGTTTGCGCAAAAGCGGTCTTCTTGTCGCCGCGCAGGACCGGCAGCAGATATTTTTCCTTCTGGGCGGGCGACAGCATGAACAGTACCGGCCGCACGTCCGGCCCGAATACGCCGGGACCGCGCGGCGGCAGCGCGATGGTGCGCGCAAGCTCTTCCCAGACGACGACCATGCCGAGATGACCAAGCCCCATGCCGCCATACTCCTGCGGCACGTCGAGGAGCCAGAGCCCGAGGTCTTTCGCCTTGCGTTCGAGCGCGGCGCGCACTTGCGGTTTCAGGTCGGGACCGTCCATTGCCTCCATCTCGATCGGAATAAGTTCGCGGTCGACGAATTTACGCACCGTGTCCTTGAGCATCCGCAGCTCTTCCGGCAGCTCGAAATCCATCGGAGTTCCTTTCAGATGCCCAGATAACGGTTCTGCAATTCGGGATGCGCGCGCAACTCCGCCGAGGTGCCGGACCAGACGACCCGGCCTTTTTCCAGCACGTAGTGACGATCGGCGATGCGGCTGAGCGGCTTGATGTTCTTGTCCACGATCAGGATGGATTGCCCGGCCGCCTTCAGCCCGGCCAGCACCTTCCAGATTTCGGCGCGGATCAGCGGCGCCAGACCTTCCGTCGCTTCGTCGAGAATGAGCAATTGCGGATTGGTCATCAGCGCCCGCCCGATCGCCAGCATCTGCTGCTCGCCGCCGGATAAAAGACTGCCGGGACTTTGCACTCTGGCCTGCAGCGCGGGAAACAGCTCGAGCGTCGTCTGCAACGTCCATCGGCCGGAGCCGCCGCTGCGGTCCGCTGCCATGGCGAGAAGATTTTCCCGCACGGTCAGGTTGGGAAAAATCTGGCGACCTTCGGGCACCAGGCCGATGCCGCGCCGGGCGATGCGGAAGCTTGGCCAGCCCGGTGACTTCGGTCCCGGCAAAGCAAGACCGCGCCGGCGCGCGGGCGCACGATCCCCATGATCGCGGCGATGGTCGTCGTCTTGCCCATGCCGTTGCGCCCGAGCAGCGTGACCACTTCGCCGGCGGCGATGTCGAAGGACACGCCGAACAATACTTGGCCGTCCGCATAGGCCGCTTCGAGCCGGCGCACGTCGAGGATCGCGGCGGCGCTCATGTGAGCAGGTCCTCCTCGCCGAGATAGGCGCGGCGCACTTCCTCGTTGCTGCGGATTTCCGCCGCGTCTCCGGTGGCGAGAACGCGGCCGTAGACCAGCACCGACACGCGGTCGGCAAGGCCGAACACGGCGTCCATGTCGTGCTCGACGAGCAGGATGGTGTAACGGCGCTTGAGATCGGCGAGCAGCTTCACCATGTGCGCCGCATCTTCCGGCCCCATGCCGGCGATCGGCTCGTCGAGCAGCAGGAGACGCGGCCGCGTCGCCAGCACCATCGCCAGTTCCAGCGCCCGCTTCTCGCCATGGGCGAGGTTGGCGGCGATCATGAAAGCACGATCGGAAAGCCCGGTCTCGCCGAGAATTTGCAGCGCCGGCCCGCGCAGACTCTGGTCTTCCTCGGTCGGGCGCCAGAAACGGAAACTGTGGCCGGCCTGCGCTTGCACGGCCAGCGCCACATTGTCGATCACGGTGAGATCGCCGAAGATACTCGTCACCTGGAAGGAGCGGCCGAGGCCTCTGGCCGCGCGGGCATAGGCGGGCAGTTGGGTAATGTCCTCGCCGGCGAAGCGGATGGTGCCGCCGTCGGGCCGCAGTTCGCCCGCGAGATGCGCGATGAGCGTGGTCTTGCCGGCGCCGTTCGGCCCGATCACCGCGTGGAGTTCGCCGGCATCGACTGCCAGGTTGACGCCGTCGAGCGCGGCAAGGCCGCCATAGCGCTTGTACAGCCCCTCGGTGACGAGAAGCGGTTCAGCCATGGCTCGGCTCCCGCGTCGCAGCAGGGACGAAGCTCATGATGCCGCGGCGGCCGAACACGACGATCACGACCAGGATCGGTCCGAGAAAAAGCGCCCAGTATTGCGTCGCGCCGGTCAGCAAATCTTCCAGGATCAGATAGGTCGCCGCGCCCAGGACCGGACCAAACAACGTCCCCATGCCGCCCATGATGACCATCACCATGATCTCGCCGGAACGCGACCATTGCAGGATCGACGGCGAGACGAACAGCGCCTGTTCGGCGAACAGGGCGCCGGCCAGGCCGCACATCGCGCCGGAGATGACGAAGGCAACTAAGCGGTAACGAAACACCGGAAAGCCGAGCGCGGCCATGCGGCGCGGATTCGTGCGCGCGCCGCGGATCACCATGCCGAAACGGGAGCGCACGATACGGTTCTGCATCCAGAGAAACAGCGCCAGAGCCGCGAACACGACGTAGTAAAGCACATCGGAGTCGTCGAACGGAACGAAGCCGGCGAAGCGGCCGTGCTGCGTCACGGTCATGCCGTCGGCGCCGCCGAAGCTGTTGACGCTGATGGCGAGAAAATAAAGCATCTGGCAGAACGCCAGGGTGATCATGATGAAATGCACGCCGCTCGTGCGCAACGATACGAGCCCGATGCCGGTCGCCACCACCGCTGCCGCCGCCATCGCCAGAACAAGCCGCACCAGTTCGTTGTCGACGCCGTAGACGCCGGCAATGCCGACCGCATAGGCGCCGACGCCAAGATAGGCGGCGTGACCGAAGCTGAGCATGCCGCCATAGCTCATGATCAGATCGAGGCTGAGCGCGGCGATGGCGAAGATCAGAATGCGCGTGAACAGGTCGACGTAATAGGGCTCGGCGAACGCCGCCGACAGCGGCGGCACCAGCGCGAGCGCGGCCATGCCGAGGGCGACCACCAAGCGTGCCGCGCCGTTCGGCATGGCTAGCGCGTCCTTGCCGGAAACAGGCCTTGCGGCCGGAAGAACAACACCGCCGCCATGACCATGTAGATGAGCAGCGAGGCGACCGCAGGGCCGGCATTGTCGGCCGCCGTCGAGGGCATGAAGAGGCCGAACAGCGGCCGCAGATACACGCGACCCATCGTGTCGATGAGCCCGACAGCGAGCGAGGCGATGAACGCGCCGCGGATCGAGCCGATGCCGCCGATGACGATGACGACAAAGGCAAGAATGAGGATGCCGTCGCCCATGCCGGAAGCTACGGTGAAGATCGGGCCGGCCATGAGCCCGGCGAGGCCCGCCAGCAAAGCCCCGAGCGCGAAGACGACAGTGTAAAGCACCACGATATTGGCGCCGAGCGCGGCCGCCATCACCCGGTTCGAGGCGCCGGCACGGACCACCATGCCGAAGCGCGTGTGCGCGATCACGAGGTAGAGCGCCGCCGCCACCGCCAGCCCGACAACGATGATGGCGAGCCGGTAGGCGGGATAAGGCGCGCCGGGAATGATTTCGACCTGACCGGAGAGGAAGGGCGGCACGGCCGCATAGACTCCGCTCGACCCCCAGATGAAGCGGACCAGATCGTTGAAGAACAATGTCAGCCCGAAGGTGGCGAGCACCTGATCGAGATGGTCGCGCGCATAAAGCGTGCGGAAGATGCCGACCTCGATGACAACGCCGGTGACGAGCGCGGCGGCGAGCCCCGCCGGGATCGCCAGCGCAAAGGAGCCGGTCGCGTCGTAGGTTTCGGCGCACGCATAGGCGCCGATCATGTAGAGCGAGCCGTGCGCCAGATTGACGACGTTCATGATGCCGAAGACGAGGGTGAGCCCCGCCGCCATCAGGAACAGCATCACCCCGAATTGCAGTCCATTGAAGACCTGAACGAGCAGCAGCAGCATCTCGGTCACTCGCCAGTGGCTACGCCGGACGACGGCCCGCTCATTCCTTCCTCATTCTGCCTTCGTCATTTTACATTCCGGCGCGTAGGAATCCTTGTAATCCTTGAAAATCGTTTGCTGCTCTTTCAGGACTTCCTTGCCGCCGTCGGTCTTCTGCACCTGAAAGAGATAAAAATTCTCGATCGGAAAATGATTGGTGTTGAACGCGAACCGGCCGCGCACCGAGGGGAAATCCGCCTTCTCCAAGGCCGCGATCAGGCCCGGCTTGTCGGCGAGATCGCCGTGCACCGCCTTGACGGCGCTGTCGATTGCATAAATGGCGTCGAAGGTGACGGCGCCGTAATTGGGCGGCGTGTAGCCGTATCGCTTGGCGAAGGCGGCGGCGTATTCCCTGCCGCGAGGAATATCGAGATCGGCGCCCCAGAAGCTCGCGTCGTAATTGCCGAGTGCCGCTTCGCGCACCGCCTGCAGCGTGCTCGAATCGACGGTGTAGACGGAATAGAGCGGGATTTCCTTCTTGAGGCCCGATTCGGCATATTGCTTGACGAACTGAATGCCCATGCCGCCGGGATAGAAGACGAACACCGCCTTCGGCTTGGCGGCGCGAATCTCGCTCAACTCGGCCTGGTAATCGAATTGGCCGAACGTGGTGTACACCTCGCCGACGATGTTGCCCTTATAGGTCCGCTTGAAGCCGGAGATCATGTCGTGCCCGGCGGCATAGTTGGGCGCCATCACATAGACGCCGTCGACATGTTGTTCGGTCAGGTAATGCCCCATCGCCTCGGGCGCTTCGTCGTTCTGCGAGGCCATGGCGAAGAAATAGGGTGAGCACATGGCGCCGGCGAGCTGATGCGGGCCGGAATTGGCGCTGATCAGGATGGTGTGCGAGGAAACGACCTGCTGGTAGACGGCAAGCAGCACGTTCGAGCCGAGCATGCCGGTGATGAAATCGACCTTGTCCTTCTTCAGCATTTTTTCGGCCTGCTGCCGGCCGAGGTCGGGCTTTTGCTGATCGTCGCCGAAGATGATCTCGGCCGGCAGGCCGCCGACCTTGCCGCCGAGCATCGACAGCGCGAGATTGGCGGAATCGCGCATCGGGTTGCCCATGACCGCCTCCGGTCCGGACAGCGTGGTGATGAGGCCGATCTTGACGCTATCGGCGGCCGACGCGGGAAGCGCGAACAGCGGCAGCAGCGCTGCCGTCAGAAGCCATTTCGGTTGCACGTTTTCTCTCCCTCGGTTTTTGTTTGATATATGTCCGCTCAGCCCGTCCGGCGCGCACGGTCCTGTGCGATCTCGGCCAGGATTTCCTGGCTGTGCTCGCCCAGCAGCGGCGGCGGCGCCATGTCGCTGCGCGGCCGTGCGCCGTCGACCAGCACCGGACAATGAATGCTGCGGATGGTGCCTTCGCTCGGATGAGATGTCGTAGCAGACCGTGCCGAGCGCTTGCACCTGCGGGTCGTCGAGCGCCTCGGCCACGTTCCAGACCGGCGCCGCCGGCACGTCGGCCTGGGCGAGCCGCTGCAGCCATTCCTGGCGCGGCCTGGTCGAGAATCGCTTCGCCAGCTCGTCGCGCAGGACGAGGTAATGATCGACACGCTCGAGATGAATGCCGAAGCGCTCGTCGGTGCCGAGTTCGGGCGCTTCCAGCGCCGCGACCAGTCCGCGCCAGAATTTTTCGCGCGTCGACAGATGGATGGCGATGAGGGCGCCGTCGCCGCAGCGGAAGGTGAAAGACTGCGACGTCGCGACTCTGGAAAGCCGGCCCGAAACGGTGCCGGCGCGGGTGAAATTGGTGAAGGCGTCCGGCGCAAAGGCCATGGTCGCCTCCAGCATGTTGATTTCGATCCGCCGTCCGCGGCCGGTGCGGCCGCGCTCCACCAAGGCCGCCAGGATCGCGCAGCAGGCCTGCATGCCGGTGACATTGTCGGAGATGGTCGGTCCGAACGCTTCCGGCCGTTGCGGATCGACGAACAGGCTTGCGATTCCGCTGAGCGCCACGCCGACGCCGTCGAAGGCCGGCCGATCGCGATAGGGACCGGCGCTGCCGTAACCGGTGATGGAGCACTGAATCAGTCGCGGATTTCGTTCGCGTAATACTTCCGGCGCCAGGCCCAGCTTGGGCAGGACCGCCGGCCGGAAATTGTCGAGCAGCACGTCCGCGCCGTCGATCAGGTCGAGCATGACGGCCTGGTCGCGCGCCGTCGTAAGATCGAGCACGATGCTGCGCTTGTTGCGATTATAAGCGAGGAACGTCGGACCATAGGCGCTGCCCTGCGAGTGGCGGAAGGGATCGCCTTCCGGCCGCTCCACCTTGATCACGTCGGCGCCGAGATCGCCCAGCATCATCCCCGTGAGCGGCGCGGTGATGACCGTGCCGAGGTCGATCACCCGGATGCCGTCGAGCATGCCGCTCATGCGCCCACTCTCTTCCCGCGTGCCCGGCACTCAGCGCTTTTGCATCCGGTCGTGGCTCTCGAGGCCGGGGCGAAACTTGCCTTTGAGGAAGTCGCCGATGCCTTCGGTGCGCCACGCGTCGTTCTGCTGAACCACCAGTTCCATTTCCTTCGCCGACGAATAACTCATGGCGGCATCCCAGGTCATGTCCAGCGAGTGACGGTAGCCGTCCTTGGTCGCCTTGAGCGCGAACGGATCCTTGCCGGCGAGCTCCCGCGCCACGCTCATGGTCTCGTCCCGCAATTTAGCCAGCGGAACGGCGAGATTGATGAAACCGATCTCCGCGGCCTTCTTGCCGTCGAACGGGCGACCGAGCAGGCCGTACCACAGCGCGTCGCGCGGGCGCAGCAGGTTGGCGAGCGACTTGCTCACCGACCCGCCGGGGAACAGTTTGAAATTCACCTCCGAGAGACCGAACGTCGCCTCCTCGGCCGCGATCGCGAGATCACAGCCCTCGACGATCGAAAACGCGCCGCCGAAGCAATAGCCGTTGATCATCGCGATGGTCGGCTTGGGAAAGTAGCGCAGCGTGCGGCCGCGCCATTCGACCGCGAGACGGAGGATGCGGTCGTATTCCTCGGGCTTGGATTTAAGCTCGGTGAAGAACTCCTTGAGGTCCATGCCGGCGCAGAAGGCCGGCCCGGCGCCGGTGATCACGACGACGCGCGCGTTCTTGTCGTAGCGGAGCTGTTCGAGCGCCGCCGTCATCTCCTCGTGCAGACGCGGGGACATCGCGTTGCGCTTGTTCGGACGGTTGAAGGTGATCGTGGCGACGCCATCCTGCGTGTCGAGAAGCAGCGTTTCGAATGGCACTCTGAATTCCTCCATGCACGGGCGCGGCGGGCAGGGAGGCGGAGCAAGGCGACTTTCGTTCCCGGAACAGGGCGACCGCGCGGTGGCGCGCAGTCAACGAGAAGTGCCTTGCCAGTCCTCCCTGTATGGGCGATTATCGCCCATATGCGCGTTTATCGTTTCGAACGCTAAAGGCCGGCCTATGCGGAGTCAATGCCGGCAATCTGCCGGCCGGCAATGCTGGCTCGGAACGCGCCTCACCTAGTCTGGAGACTTTGATGGAGCCGCGGCGGCAAGGCAGTCCCTACCATTCCGAGTCGCTGGCGCGCGGGTTGTTGGTGATCCGAGCGTTCGGACACGACTTTCCGCGGCTGCGGGCGATCGAAGTGGCCAAGCGCACCGGCCTGAGCCGGGCGGCGGCGCGGCGTTATTTGTTGACCCTGCAGGATCTCGGCTATGTCGGCTGCGACGCCGACGTGTTCTATCTGCGGCCGCGGCTGCTCGATCTGGGATTCAGCTATCTCAGTTCGATCGGGGTGGAAGATATCGTGCAGCCCGTGCTCAACCGCATTTCAGAAAAGACGCAGGCCTCGTCGACCTTCGCCGTCCTCGACCGCGACGAGGTGGTGTTCGTCGCCCGCGCGCCGAGCAAGGGCATTTTCATGCTGGCGACCAGCGTCGGCGGGCGCGTGGCGGCGCATGCGACCACGCTCGGCCAGGTCCTGCTCGCCGCCATGCCGCCGGCGGAGCTCGATCGCTACCTGGCGGAAAGCAAGCGGGTCGCATTCACCAAATGGACCATCACCGACGCCAAAGCATTGCGGCGCAAGCTCGACCGCGTCCGCGCCGAAGGCTGTGCGGTCAGCCATTCGGAGCAGTTCGAAGGCATCGTGGCGGCGGCGGTGCCGGTGCACAATCAGCGCGGCGAGGTGATCGCGGCGGTCAACATCAACATGTATCCGGCCAACGCCAGCAAGATCAAAGTCGCCCGCAATTATGTCGGGCTGCTGCGCGAAGAAGTTCGCGAGCTGGAGACGGCCCTGCAGGCGCACGGCTATTTTGCAGCGGCGGCCGAACCGCCGGTCAAGCGCTCCGCGCGCGTCACGGCTCGTCGAACATGATGCGGCGATAGAAGTCGTAAAAGCCGCGGATCGGCCCCTCCGACACCATGTCGCCGGCGACCGGGGTTTCGAGGCCGCGGCCGCCGAGTTCGACCACGCAATCGCGTTCCGGATTGGCGTTCATGCCGGCGCGCGAATATTCGAACACTTCGGTGTCGTCGACGGAAATCAGGCCGGCGGCGCCGACCAGATTGGCGAGCCGTACCCGCCGCTGCGTCATTTCCGCGTCGTCGGTCTCGTAGCCGAAATAGGTCCAGGACAATTCGAAGCGGTCGGGACCGAGCGGAATGACGTTGCGGAACTGCAGGAGATTGTTCTGCTGCTGCAGCGTCACCGCGGGGAACATGGTCACGATCTGGATGGTGACATCGTCGGGATATTCCTTCACCGACGCCAGCGGCCGCATGTCGTTGAGCGTGAAATTCTGCCGCAGCGAGCGCATCTCCTCGGTGCCCTTGACGTCGGCGAGGTCGTTGCGGATCGACGACACCACATTGTGCGCGCGGGTGCGCTCGTCCTGCAGCAGTTCGCCCTTCTGGTCGATGCGATAGAGCCCGAAGCTGATGAGAAACACGTGCAGCAGCGTGGCGTGATAGCTGTCCTTCATGTTCTCCGGATAGAGCTTCCAATTGGCGTGGATCAGCTGGCGGTGATGGCCGAGCAGCGTGAGCTTACGGCCGTCGAGCACGCGCACCAGCCGGCCATAGATTTGCTCGCTGAGATATTGCCGCAGCGGCAAGGCGTTTTCGTCGAACGTGGCGAACACCGCGCCGTTGACGGTCTCGACCTTCAGTTTTTGCAGCCCGTGATTTTTCAGGTCGAAGTCGCTCGGAAAACCGCCTTTGCCCTTGAGGCCGCGGCGGAAGGGCACGCCGAGCAGGTTGCCTTTCAGATCGTAGACCCACTGATGATAGGGGCACATCAGTTCCTTGCTGTTGCCGGTTTTCTTCTGGCACACCTCGGCGGCGCGGTGGGCGCAGCTGTTGAGCAAGACGTTGACCCCGCCCTCGGCATCGCGGGTCATCAGAACGGAGCGTTCGCCGACCTTGGCGCGGGCAAAATCGCCGGGGTTGGGGACCTCGCATTCGAGACCGACGAACGACCAGAACGGGCCGTAGAAAATGCGTTCCAGCTCGCGCTCATAGATTTCGCGGTCGGAATAGACCCAGTTCGGAATGCGCGAGCAATCGGTCGACGGCCATTGCCATTTCTTCGCCGCGTCCGGGGTGCGGATGTTGATGTTCATGAGCGTGCTCCCAAGTGTTCGCCTGTGTTGTCTTGCCGCCGTCTCAGACCGGATAGACGACCGTCGCCGGCAACAGCTCGCTGTCATAGACCGCGACGCGTTCGGCGAACTTCCAGTCGGGATGCGATGTGTCGATGCGGTCGAAGCTGCGGCCGACCATCAGCAGCGTGGAAATCTCGTCGACCAGCGTCTGGTAGACCGTGAATGAGCTGCGGGTATGCAGAATGGCGCCGGCGCGCTGGGTGATGCGCACGCCGGAGAACGTCAAAAGGACCGAGCGCGGGGCGAACACCATGGTGTTGCGAATCGCGGTCATGCGGTCGATCAGCCCGCCGCGGCTTTCCGCCAGCATGATGGCGATCGGCAGTCCGCGGTCGCGATTGGCGCGCGGAATGATCTGGTAGATGCACTCCTCGGTGAAGAAATCCGGCCATTGCTCGATCTCGTCGTCGCAGATGCACGCGGCATAGCGGGCGTAAAGATCGTCGACCTTGGCCTTGAGCTCCGGATTGACCGGCTCCGTGATCGTCTCCTCCGGCCGAATCTTCGTCAGCGTCGCCATCGTCCCTGTCCTTTGTTCTTGCCCTTGTTCTTGTCCGTTACTGCGTGCAGCCGCGTCGACGTCACGTCGCCGCCCGCACCGTGGCCACGGCGACCTCAATTCGGCCGTCGCGTTCGCGGATCGGGTGGCAGTTAAGGTCGCAGTCGATCGGGTCGCCGAGGCCTTCGCCCGAGGCGACGTCGAAGCGGCCGCCGTGCAAGGGACACTCGATCACCGCGCCGTCGAGCCAGCCGTCGGTGAGCATCGCCTGCCCATGGGTGCACATATTGTCGGTCGCGAAGAGGCGGCCGTCGATGCGATAGATCGCAATCAAATGCTGGCCGACTTCGACGCCCGCCATGGCGCCGTCCGCCAAGGCGTCGCTGTCGGCGATGGCCACCCAATCACGTTCCTTGGTCACGACCTTGCTTCCTCTATTGGGGATCAATCGCGAAAAGATTCGGTCAACAGACCGAGGCGCCGGTAGACTTCGCGGTTGCTCACCATGAAGATGCGTGCGCCGTCGGTGCCGGCGCGGTGGCTGACCCAGGCGCCTTGCGGCAGCGTGAACACGTCCTTCGGCTCCCAGGCGATCGTCTTGCCGCCGATCTCGCTCGCGCCGCTGCCCTCGACGACGCAGCACACCGTGCTGGCGGAGGAGCGGAACGCCCGCGTCGGCTTGCCGCCCGCGAGCTCGGTGACCGTGCAGTCGAGCAGCGACATCACCGGAGCGCCGTTGAGCGGATTGACGTAGTGCGCCCGCCGCGAACCGTCGGCGTCTTTCGGCGCGGCATTGAGCGCGGCGACGGCGTCCCGCCAGGGATAGCGGAAATAGGGCGAATAGGGACGTTCGCCGGCGTCGACGCACGGCACCACGCCGACCGCGGCAAAGGCGGCGTCATTGATTTGCGGCTGCAGGTCGCGAACCGGACCTGGCTGAAAATCGTCGGTGCCGAGCGCAAGATGCAGCGCGACGTCGAGCACGTCGAGCCAGATCGTCGGCGCGGTGCCGTTCCCGACATGCTCGTGCCAGCACCAGGCCGGCGTGATGATCAGGTCGCCGGGCGTCATTGCGCAGGGCTTGCCGTCGACGATGGTCTCGCCGCCGTTGCCCTCGAGGATGAAGCGCAGGGCGTTCATCGAATGACGGTGCGGCCGTGCCCGCTCGCCCGGCAGCAGCATCTGCAAGGTCGCCGTGATCACGCCGGTCGTCGCCTCGTCCTCCGCCGATTTCGATTTCGGATTGACCAGCGAGATCACGCGGCGCTCGACGACTTTCGGCGAGCGCACCTCGGCGGTCGCCGTCATGATCGGCCGGGTCTGGCGCCAGGGCCAGATATGCGCCTGCTCGCGCGCGACATCGAGCTTGTGGGCGGTGGGGCTCTCCCAGAGCGGCACCATATGGGCGTCGCGCATCGCCTGCCGCAGCCCGGGCGGGGTCGGGTTCGCGGCCTCTGCCGGCGCCGCGCCTGTGAGTTCTTTGACAGCTGCCATGACGTTAATCCTCCAGGTTCGTTTCGCCTTTGATTTGCCGATCGCTGCGCTCGCGGCCCGCTATTTGACCGCTTCGCGTCTCATGCCGGCATGATTTGGGGACGGTTTGGGCCGGGGCGGCCGGGTCGACTGGTGCTGCGGCGTGTTGTTGGCGCCGTTCGCCATGCGGCGCCGCGCTGCCAGATCAGTGGCGGCCATGGTCTGTTCCGAATGGGTGGTGACCAGCAGCCAGAGATGGCGCAAGAAATCCGCGCGATCGTCCGGGGCCAGCGGCGCCAGCAGCCGCCGCTGCGAGGCTTCGGCGTGTTCGTGGACCTCGCGCACCAGGCGCGCGCCGGCCGCGGTGATGTGCAGCCGGTTCGAGCGCCGGTCGTCGGGATTGCTCTCCTTAGAGATCAGCCCCGCCGCGCTCAAACGGTCGACCACGCGCACGATGGTGGTGCGATCGGTGTCGGTCGCCTGCGACAGCGAAATCTGATCGATGCCGGGCTGGTGCTCGATCACCTGCAACGCGCCGTATTGCACCGTGGAAATGTCGAACGCCGCGGTCGCCTCAGTAAAGATGCGCACCGAAATCTGCTGCAGCCGGCGAATGAGAAAGCCGGGCTTGTCGAACGGATCGAACATGCGCGTCGGCGCCTCCCACAATATTAAATCCTATGCTGATTATCACGGGCGGGTCAATGGCGACCGATGGCGGTCGTCCGTCGTCGCTGTAGGACTTTATTCCTACAAGCCATGGGCCCTTTTATTCCCATTATCCTTGTAAATTACCCATCATTTGGATAATTTGCAAGGATGATCCCACGCCACGCTCTCGCGGCGGTTCGAGCAGCCTTGGATCGGGAAGCCGCCGTTGCCCTCATTGGCCCGCGTCAGGTCGGCAAGACGACGCTCGCCTTGGCAATCGCGGAGAGCACCAACTCGCTCTATCTCGATCTGGAGGCGACGCAAGACCGGGACAAGCTGGTCGAGGCGGCGCTTTTTCTGCGCGCCTATGAGGACCGGCTGGTCGTTCTCGATGAAATCCACCGCGCGCCGGAAATATTCCAAACGCTGCGCGGCCTGATTGACCAAGGCCGCCGCCGCGGTCATCGCACCGGCCGGTTCCTCATACTCGGCTCGGCTTCCGTCGATTTGCTCCGGCAATCCGGCGAAAGCCTCGCCGGTCGCATCGCCTATGTCGACATGGGACCGTTTGACGTTCGGGAAGTGGTGAGGAAAGAGCATGACCTGATCAAGCTCTGGGGACGTGGCGGCTTCCCGCAAAGCTACCTCGGTCGCAGCGACAGAGAGAGCTTCGCGTGGCGCCGGGACTTTATCCGCACCTATCTGGAACGCGACGTGCCGCAATTCGGCCCGCGCGTTCCTGCCGAGACTTCTGGGACGCCTTTGGACCATGCTTGCCAACGGGCAGGGCACCTTGCTCAACGCTTCGCGTCTTGCAGCATCGCTCTCGATCAGTGCGCAGTCCGTCACGCGCTATGTCGATCTGCTGGCGGATCTTCTGTTGGTGCGCCGGTTGCAGCCTTTTCACGGCAACCTCGGAAAGCGCCTGGTGAAGTCGCCGAAAGTCTATGTCCGAGACAGCGGCCTGGTGCATGCCTTGCTCGGCATCGTCGATCACAATCAACTTTCCGGCCATCCTGTCGTCGGCATGAGCTGGGAAGGCTTCGTCATGGAAAATCTGCTCACAGCGATGCCGTGGCACACTTTGGCGAGCTTCTATCGCACGACGGCGGGTGCCGAGATCGACCTTGTGCTGGAAATTCCCGGTCATGGCTTGTGGGCTATCGAGATCAAGCATGGTCTGTCGGCGCGGCCGGAAAAAGGCTTCCATATCGCCAGCGAGGATTTGAAACCCGCGCGGCGCTTCATCGTGCACTCCGGTACGGATAGGTACCCGGTTGGCAGCGATCTTGAGGCTATCGGCCTTCAGGAACTGGCCAGCCTACTGGCAACACTTTAGCGCGCGTGCGAATTACGGTCACAATGCACTTACTGTAATCGCGGTCAGCTCATCAGCATGGCGACGCGGGTCAAGCCCTTACGACTTTATTCGCACCCGCTTTGGCCTCAAATTCCCATCAGGCGAAGCACCTGGGGTCTGTCGCGTTCGAGCTTGTCACGGTCGCCCTCCCAGACCACGCGTCCCTTCTCGATGACGACGTGCCGATCCGCCAGCCGGGCCAGCGCGTCGATATCTTTGTCGACGATGAGAATCGACTGACCCGCTCGTTTCAGGTGTTCGATCGTATGCCACACCTGTTCGCGGATGAGCGGGGCCAGGCCTTCCGTCGCTTCGTCGAGGATCAGCAGACGCGGATTGGTCAGCAGCGCGCGGCCTATGGCGAGAAATTGTTGTTCGCCGCCGGATAGCTGATTGCCGTAGTTGCGGCGACGCTCCGCGAGGCGCGGAAACAGCTCGTAGACGGCGGCGAGTGTCCATTCGGCGCCGCCGCCGGGTGGCGGCCGTTGCGTTGCGATCAAGTTTTCTTCCACCGTCAGGCTCGCGCAGATGCAGCGGCCCTCGGGAACGAGGCCGATGCCGGCTCGCGCGATGCGGTAGACCGGCATCCCGCGCACCGAACGCCCGCCGAATTGAATGTCGCCGCCCTTGAGTGGAAGCAGGCCGAGGATCGTGCGGATGGTCGTCGTTTTTCCCATGCCGTTGCGGCCCATCAGTGCGACGACTTCCGCCGCGCCGACCCGCAATTCCATGCCGAGCAAGACTCGGCTCGCCCCGTAGCCGGATATCGCATCCGAAACCTGAAGCAGCGCGGTCGTCATATCTTGGCGTTTCCGAGATAAGCGGTGCGGACTGCCGCGTCGCCGCGAATGATCTCGGGTGCCGCGGTCGCGATCAAACGACCGCCGGCGAGCACCGAGATCCGCTCCGCCAGCGAAAACACCGCCGCCATGTCGTGCTCGATGAGGAGAATGGTATGGCGCTTTTTGAGCTCGGCAAGAAGGCGGATCATTTGCGTCGATTCCGCGGTGCCAAGACCGGCCAGCGGCTCGTCGAGCAGCAACAGGCGGGGTGCGGCGGCCAGCACCATGGCGAGTTCGAGGAGACGCAGCTCGCCGTGCGCCAGATCCGCAGCGGTCACGTCGTTACGCCCCGTGAGCCCGACCCGGTCGAGCAGAGCGCGCGCCGGCTCCCGCACCGCCGCCAGGCGATCGACGCGTTTCCAGAACCGAAAGCCGTGTCCTTGAGCGACCTGCACCGCCAGCGCCACGTTGCCCTCGACCGTGAACCGACCGAATACGCTGGATATCTGAAAGCTGCGACCCAAGCCGCGGGCGACGCGGCGATACATCGGCAAGCGGGTGATGTCTTCGCCGTCGAAGCGGACGGTCCCGCTGCTCGGCGCCAGCTCGCCGGTGATTTGCGCCATCAGCGTCGTCTTGCCCGCGCCATTCGGCCCGATCAGGGCATGCAGTTCGCCCTCGACGATCTCAAGCGATACGTCGGATGTGACCGGCAGACCGCCATAATTCTTGAACAGATGCTCGACGGCGAGCAGCGGCGTGGTCATGGCGCCGACCTCGCCCACGACAATGCCTGGATGAAACCCTTGGCCTGGATGAAACCCTTGCGAAACAGCAGTACCCGTAACACCAGGAGCGGCCCGAAGATCACCATCCAATGCTCGGTATAGGCGGATAAAATCTGCTCCAGCGCCAGATAGGCAACGGCGCCGGCCACGGGACCGAGGAGCGTGCCGGAACCGCCGAGGATGACCATGATCAACAGCTCTCCCGACATCAGCCAGCTCGACATATGGGGCGTGACGTAGAGGTCCGTGTTGGCGGACAGGACGCCGGCCAATCCCGTGATCGCGCCCGAGATCGCGAAAGCGGCCAGCCGATAGGGAAACAGAAACACGCCCAGCGCCGCGAGACGCCGCTCGTTGTCGCGGCCGGCCTGCAACACCGCGCCGAATCGCGAATTCACCAGCCGATAGAGCGCGAAGAGCACAAGCGCGAGGCAGACCGCGACCAGATAGTAAAACACCGTGGAATTGCCGATGTCGATCAGGCCGTAGAAAAGGCTGCGATGCGGAATGCTGAACCCGTCGTCGCCGCCATAGGCCCGCAGGCTTTCGAAGAAATAATAGGTCATCTGGCCGAAGGCGAGCGTAATCATCAGAAAGTAGATGCCGCTGGTCCGCAGCGCGAGCGCGCCGAACGAAACGGCGAGCAAGGTCGCGGCGAGGACTGCGGCCGGCCACGCGACGAGGGCTTGGTCGAAGCCCTGCACCGTGAGAATGCCGACGGCATAGGCGCCGGCGCCGAAGAAGGCGGCGTGGCCGAAGCTCGCCAGGCCGCCGTAGCCGAGCAACAGATCGAGCGCCAGCGCGGCCATCGCGTAGACCATGATCCGGGTCGCGAAATGCACGTAGAACGCGCCGCCCCATGCCGGCAGAAACAACAGCAGGATCAGCACCGCGGCAACGGCGAAGAGCGCGCCGGCAAAACGAGGGGGGATCACGCTCATATCGACCTGAAGAGCCCGGTCGGCCGCCACACCAGCACCGCGGCCATCGCAATGTAGATCGACATGCTGGCAAGGGCGTTGCCCGTGGTCGGACCGAGATAAATCGGCAGCAGTAGATGACCGAAGACTTCGAACACGACCGACGGCGAGGCTGGCGACCAGCGCGCCGCGAATCGAGCCCAGGCCACCAATAATGATGACGACCAGCACCTCGATCAGGATCGAGTCGCCGACGCCGGTTTGCACCGGCAGAAGCGGCGCGGTCATGATGCCGCCGAGGCCCGCCAGCAGCGCGCCGAGGCTGAACACCAGCGTGTAGAGCACGCGGATATTGACGCCGAATGCCTCGATGAGCCGGCGCTGCTCGGCGCCGGCCCGGATCAGCATGCCGACGCGCGTGCGTGTGATCAGGAGATAAAGCAGCAGGCCCGCGGCCAGCGCGGTGCCGCTGATGGCAAGCCGATAGGCCGGATAGAAAAAGCCGGGAGCAAGATGGATGGAGCCGCCCAGCCCCGGCGGGGTTGCCAGGAACAGCGGCTCGCGCCCCCACACGATGACGACGATCTCGTTGAAGAACAGCATCAGGCCGAAGGTCGCCAGGACCTGGTCGAGATGGTTGCGATGGTAGAGGTTGCGCACGACCAAAAACTCGATCAGCGCGCCGACAATGCCGACCGCCACGAGGCCGATGGCGGCACCCTCGACCCAGGAACCGGTCCAGTCCATGGCGGCCGCGGAAAAGTATCCGCCGAGCATGAACATCGAGCCTTGCGACAGGTTGACAAGGTTCATGACGCCGAACACCAGCGTGACGCCTACCGCCACCAAATAGAGCGTCATCGCCAGTTGAATGCTGTTGAATATCAGTTCGAGAAACAGGCTGGTCGTCATCGCGGTGCGTGTGGGCGATGCGTACGGTTGGTGACGCCAAGCCGGCAGGACGTCACCGCCATTGCTACGACCAGTTTGCTGTACCGGGATGCGAACTGCAAAACAATCCGGCGTCCGGAGCCGGCCGGGCTTTGCCACGCTGGATTAGGTTTCATTTCATCGGGCAGTCCTTGGCGTAAGGGTCCCGCATAGTTTTCCGCCGCCGTCGTCACGTAGGTCATGGTGAGCTCTCCCTCGGCGTTCTTTTTGACCTGGAGGACGTAGTAGTCCTGGATCGGAAACTGATTGGTATTGAATTTGAATTTGCCGCGGACCGATTGAAAATCGGCCTTGCGGATGGCCGCCCGCAGCGCGGCCTTGTCGGACAGATTGCCGTTGACCGCGCGGATGGCGGAATCGAGCAGCATCACCGTATCGTATTGGAGCGCGGCGTAATGCGTCGGGAAGCGCCGAAACTTCTGCCGGTAGGCGGCGACCAGCTTGGCATTGGCCGGATTTTTCGCCTCCGGGTCATAGTTATCGATGATGTTGATGCCGAGCGCGGCGTCACCCTCGGCCTTGAACAACAGCGGGTCGGCGAGCGCCGGCGAGTAGAGCGGAGCGCTGGCCTGGCCGCTGTCTTTCAACTGCGCATATTGCTTCACGAAGGAGATGGCCGCGCCACCGGTGTAGAACGCGAACACACTGTCGGGATCGGCCTCGCGCAAGCGCGCGAACTCGGAGGCAAAGTCGAACTGCGCCATGGGCGTGAACACCTTGCCGGCAATCGGCCCGTCATAGGTGCGCGCGGCCGCGCCGAGCATGTCCCAGCCGGCCTGATAATCCTGCCCCATCAGATAGAGTTTATGCTTGCCGATCTTCTTGAGATAAAGCCCCATCGCGCCGGCGATCGCATCGCCCTGAATGCCGACGCCGAACAAATTCGGATTGCACTGCGGGCCGGCGGCCGGATTGGGCCCGGCATTCGGCGACAGCAGGAAAGCATCGGATTTCGCCACGGCCGGAAGGATCGCCATGACGATGTTCGAGGTGACGGGACCGGTGAGAAAATCGACTTTGTCCTTGTCGATGAGCTCGGAAAGGCCCTGGACGGCGGCGTTGGTGTTGCCTTTGTCGTCGACGGTAAACACCTCGGTCGGCTGACCGCCGATCTTGCCGCCAAGCTGTTCGAGCGCCAGGTCGAGACCGCGCTTCATTTCCGCGCCGCTGAGGCCGATCGGCCCGCTCAACGTCGTCAGGAAGCCGATCCTCACCGGATCGGCTTGTGCCGAACTCATGAGGCCGATAGCCGACCAGCCGGCAAGGCCTGCGACCAAGGCGGTCCTGAAAAGAAGGCTTTTCGTTGCATTATTGCACATGTTCATCTCCCTCTGGCGTTTCCTCTGTTTTTTTGGAATGGCCGCCCGGTTTCTCGGAGCACAATTCTTAAAGCACATGCCTTCGCGCCGTGTGGGCAGGCTTCCGCAACGACGCGCGGCGGTTCTCCGTCAAGCCGCCCGGTCGCGCGAACGGAATTCCTGCTGCAGGCTCGCCCAGCGCTTGCCGCATTCGATCCCGCCCGAGCGATATTCGTCGGGCAGATTGAGATAGGGCGGGCGCGGCGGACCGGGATCGATCAGGCCGGCGGCCTTGAACCGCAAATGCGCGATGGCGACGCTGTAATTCATGAATCCCTTCAGATCGCCGCCGGCGAACATGGCCTGTTCGGCCCAGTTGCACTTTTGCGAGATTTCCTCCGCCTCGGTCCAACGGCGCGCCTTTATCGCGCGCGCCAGCGCCACCTGCGGCGCCGGTGCACAGGCCACGTGTCCGGACCATGCCGCCGTCACCACCTCGGGATTGAGTTTTGCCGCCCGATAAAAATCCGCGATGAGCGGCAGGACACGGCATTTGCCGGCCACCGCCGCGGCATCGGCATCCAACACCGGACCGCGCTCATGCTTGGCGGCCACGACTTCGGGGATATCGGCAAGTTGCAGATAGGCGTCGCGGCTGATCTTGCCCTTGAATGCGATCGGATTGTCGTAAACGACCAGCGGCACGCCGGGCAGCGCCTCGGCGAGGTCGCGGTAGAAGCGGACGATGCCCTTGTCGTCGAGCGCGAGCCACATCGGGCGGCCGACGAACAGGCCGTCGGCCCCGATTTCGACGAGCTCGCGGCCGCGGCGGATGGTATCGCGGGTGTTGAGCGTGCCGATTCCGGCGAAAACCGGAATGCGATGCGCAACCGTATCGACGACACAGCGAACAAAATCTCGAAGTTCGTGCTCCATCAGACTGGCGCACTCGCCGAATGTGCCGGTCGTCATCAAGACATCGACGCCGGATTCGACGATCAACCGAACCATTTTTTCGGATTCCGGCAGATTGACGGAATTCACGGTGCGCCAGCTTTCCGCATCCGGCGTCGCCGGCGTGGGCACGATGCCGACCAAACCGTTGATGTCAGAGGGCGCGATTTTCATGGATCACCTTCGATTGTCGTAAGCAGACGCGGAGCCTGATCTTATAGCGCCAGCGGGTCGAAGCGTCGTACTGATTTTCCGATGGAAATCATAGAACCCGCGAAAGTGTGGCTCGGCGTGCGCATGGGGCAGCACGCCATGGCAGGTACGCCGTTCGGTGGCGTGGGTGGCGGTGAGCTTCGCGAGGGTACATACCAAATGGAACCCTGTCGTTCAATAGCGAAAACAGTACGTACATGCGAACATGGACCGTGCAGCCGGGATTTCGTCGCGTGAATCCGGCCGCCGCCCGATCACGCAATAAACCCGATGCATGGACAGCCGAAGGAATCCGATGCCCAAATTAGTCAGGTCAGCCAACCGCGCCTTCGACGTCTTGGAACTTGTTTGCTTTTGCGGGCAGGCGATGACGCATTCCGAAATTTCCAAGGCGCTCAAAATTCCAAAGAGCAGCCTTTCGCAATTACTGTCGACGCTCGAGAGCCGCGGCTATGTCGCCTTCCAGGCCGCGGACGCGGTTTATGAGCCCGGACCTGCCGTCGTTAAGCTCACCGCGAACGCCCAGGCGAGTTCCGACCTTTTGCAGGTCGCCCAAAACGTCGTCGATGCGCTCTCGAAATCGACCCGGGAAACCGCGTCGTTCTACAAACTACGCGGAACGAGCGTCGAGCGGGCCGTGGTTGCCAATGCGCAACGGCCGTTGCGCTACTGGATGCAAGTCGGCGAGAAAATGCCGATCCACGCCACATCGGGCGGCAAGATCATCTTGGCGAACCTGGACGCAAAGGCCCAGCAACGCATTCTCGCTGCGGTCGATCTGTCGAAGGTCACCTCGCACACCATCACGTCTCGCAACGCGCTCAAGCGTGAGTTGGATCGTATCGCCGCTGCCGGCATCGCCTATTCGCAAGAAGAGTTCGAGGAAGGCGTGATCGGCATCAGTGTCGTCGTCTCGAACAAGACCGGCGCGGTGGAAGGATCGCTCGGCGTCGTATTGCCCAAGGCTCGTGACAATGCCGAGCATCGACGATCCATCGTCGACGCGTTGCACGTCGCGAAGACGCGGTTCGAGGCGGAGATCGCCCGCAAGAACAAATAAGGGGCCGCGGGCGGTCGCGGGCGTCGGGCGGGCTTTGCCCGGCGCCGCCATTGCCATGTCCGAAGGCAGCGGCCGGAGGCCCGGTTTAGCTTATTTGGCCCACAACTGCCGCGACGCGATCCGCGCTCCCTGCGCGAGCGTATCGAGCTTCGCCCACGCGATATCGGGATGGACCCGGCCGCCCAACCCGCAGTCGGTCGAGGCGATGACGCGTTCGCGGCCGACGACGCTGGCGAAGCGCAGGATGCGCTCGGCGACCAGATCCGGATGCTCGACCACGTTGGTGGCGTGACTGACGATGCCCGGCAGAATGAGCTTGTCGCTCGGGCAGCTTGACCTCGCGCCACATGCTCCACTCGTGCTCATGCCGGACATTGGCGGCCTCGAACGAATAGGCTTGGCACTTGATCGCCAGCATCACGTCGACAATGTCGCGCATCGGCAGATCGGTCACGTGCGGGCCGTGCCAGCTGCCCCAGCACAGATGGAAGCGGATGCGATCCTGCGGCAGGTCCCTGATGGCGTGGTTGAGCGCCTCGACGCGAACCATGCTGAATTTCCGGTAGGCCTCGACGGTCGGCTCGGGAACGATCTGGTCCCAGTTTTCGGCAATCGAGGGGTCGTCGAGCTGCAGGATCAGGCCGGCGTCGATGATGGCCTTGTATTCCTCCCGCATGGCATCGGCGCAGGCGAACAAGAACTCGTCATCGGTCTTGTAGTAGAGGATTGCTCAGCCGCGATGCGCTGCCGGGCGCAATGGAGGTCATGAAACCTTCCGCGATGCCGTTGGCCTCGAGCGCTGCCTTGAAGTGCGCGATATCGGCCGCGATGGCATCCTGCCCGATATATTTCACCGGACCGGTGCAGACCGGGCGCACAAAATCCCGCCCGATCGAAATGCCCGACGCGGGATCGGTATAGGCGGCGAGAAATTTCGTGCGGTCGCGACGTTTGACGAGACCCTGCAGCACGAGATCGTGCGGCCCGGACGGTCGCGGCGGCGCCTGCTTGTCCAGCGTTTCGAGGCCGGACAGACGGTTGAACGAGTAGCTGAGCCAAGCGCGGAAGTTGACGCGCTCGCCCATGGCCTTGCCGAATTCGCCATCGTTCGGAATATCGATGCCGGCGTCTTTTTGTTGGCGCACGACGCCGGTCACGGACTGGCTCAGCAGATCCTGGAACGCGCGCTCACCGGTGCCGGCATCCGCCCCACGCTTGGCATTGGCTTCGATCAGCGCGTCAGGCCGCGGCAGGCTGCCGACATGACTGGTGATAATACGATCGCGACTGCCTCTCATATTCCTCCCCTGTAAATTGCAGAAAAATCCGGCGCCAAAAATCGCGACCCGACCGAGGTCCGGACCATCCGTCATTCTGACATTCGGTCGAGTCCGTAGCATTCGGGCGTCGATTTTAACAAGTTGAATAGCTATGAGCCCGCTGCGGGAAATGCGATGCCACCATGCAAAGCCATCATGGCGGCGCGCCAGCTTTTGTGATTGATACCGCACGAGCATCTTTTGTGACGCTCGCAAACTCGAGCGACCGGGGGACAACAGCGCGTGCATGGGGGACCGATCAAGGAAGGCGGCATCGGTTCCGCCGCACGCCGCAAGGAAGATCTTCGGCTGACGACCGGGAAGGGTTGTTACGCCGATGACGTCAATCTTCCCGGGCAGGCCTATGCGGCCTTCGTGCGTTCGCCGCATTCGCACGCGCGCATCGTCGCCATCGACATTGCCGCCGCAGTCGCCATTCCCGGCGTGCTCGCGGTGCTCACCGGCGCCGATGCCGCGGCGGATGGCTTGCGTCCGCTGCAACATAATTGGCGGCCGAGCAGCCCGCCGGATATCGCGCTGAACAACCGGGACGGCTCGGCGCAATTCGTATCGCCGCATCTGCCGCTGCCGGCCGATAAGGTGCGCTTCATCGGTGAAGCGGTGGCGATGGTGGTGGCCTCTTCCGCGGCCGTCGCCCGCGACGCCGCGGAGCTGGTGGCCGTCGACTACGATCCGCTGCCGGCGGTCGTCGATGCGGAACAGGCGGTCGAGGCCGGCGCGCCGCGGCTCTGGGAAGGCGCGGCGCACAACACCTGCATCGACGCCGACGTCGGCGATCATGCCGCAACCGAAGCCGCGTTCGCCCGAGCGGAACACGTGGTGCATCTGAAAATCCGCGTGCAGCGCATCACCGGCGTGCACATGGAGCCGCGCGCCGCCCTGTGCGGCTACGACGCCGCCGACGGCCGCTATACGCTTTACACCGGCAGCGGCGGCGTGGTGCGGCTGAAGAACGAGCTTGCCTACACGCTCAACGTCGAGCCGCAGCGCGTTCGCGTCATCGTCGGCGACGTCGGCGGAAATTTTGGCACGCGCAATTCCATCTACCCGGAGTTTGCTCTGGTGGCGTGGGCGGCGCGGCGCTGCGGCCGCCCGGTGAAATGGACGGCGACGCGCAGCGAGGCGTTCCTCAGCGATTATCAGGCGCGCGACCTGATCGAGGAAGCGGAGCTTGCGCTCGATGCCACCGGCCGCTTCCTGGCGATGCGCGGTTCGCTGATCAGCAACGTCGGCGCGCACACGGTTGCATTCATCGCCATCTATAAGGGCGCCGGCCTGGTCACCAGCGTCTACGATGTCCCGGCCGCGCTTCGTTCGCGCCCGCGCGGTGATGAGCAACACGCCGCCGACGCACCCCTATCGCAGCACCGGCCGGCCGGAGGTGATGCTGCTGATGGAGCGTCTGATCGATCTTGCGGCGCGCGACTTCGGCTTCGATCGCGTCGCGCTGCGCCGGCGCAATCTCGTTGCACCGCAGGCCATGCCGTACGCCAATCCGCTCGGCCTCACCTATGACAGCGGCGATTATGCGAGCGCCATGGAGAGCGCGCTGGACATGGCGGACTGGCACGGATTTGCCGCGCGGCGCCAGGAGGCGCGGGCGCGCGGCCGTTATCGCGGCATCGGCGTCGCCAATTACATCGAGGTGACGAGCGGCGCGCCGCGCGAGCGCGCCGAGATCACCGTGATGCCGGAAGGGCGCATCGACGTCGTCATCGGCACGCTGTCGAGCGGGCAGGGCCACGAAACGAGCTTCGCGCAGCTCATCACCGAGTGGCTGGGCGTGCCGGCCGACGATGTTCGCCTGATTACCGGCGACACCGATGTGGTTCCGGTCGGCGGCGGCTCGCATTCGGGCCGCTCGATGCGGCTCGCCGGCATCGTCATCGGCAAGGCCTCGCAACAGATCATCGAGACCGGGCGGCAGGCGGCGGCGTGGCTGCTGGAGGCCGCGGCCGAAGATATCACTTTCGCCGCCGGCCGCTTCGTGCTGGCGGGGACCGACCGCGCGGTCGGCCTGTTCGAGGTGGCCGACGCGATGGCAAGCCGCGACGACCTCCCCGCCGGAGCTGCGCGGCAAGCTGTCGGCGGAATGCGACGAGATGCATCCGATTGCCGGCTTTCCCTACGGCAGCCAGGTCTGCGAGGTCGAGGTCGATCCGGAAACCGGCCTCGTCGATATCGTGCGCTATTGCGCGGTCGACGATGTCGGCCGCGCCGTCAATCCGATGATCCTGCACGGCCAGGCCCATGGCGGCATTGCGCAAGGCGTCGGGCAGGTGCTGTGGGAGGAGTGCGTCTACGACCGCGACAGCGGTCAACTGCTGGCCGGCTCGTTCCTGGATTACGCCATGCCGCGGGCCGACCGCTTGCCGTCCTTCGCCACCGCGATCAGCGAAGTCCCCTCGCCGACCAACCCGCTCGGCATCCGTGCCGGCGGCGAAGGCGGCACGACGCCGGCGCTCGCGGTCGTGGTGAATGCCATTGTCGATGCGCTGTCCGAGTTCGGCGTCCGTCACCTCGACATGCCGGTGACGCCCGAGCGCATCTGGCGCGCCATCAACGGCGGCAGCGGGGCGGAGCGAGATTGAGTAGCAGCGGACGCTAAAGCCCCAGATAAGCCTTCGTGGTGTCGTCGTCCCTGACCTCTTCGGGCGTGGCTTCGCGCACGATCCGCCCGCGCTCCATGATATAGACGCGGTCGGCCACCGACAGCGCGAAGTCGAGGTTCTGTTCTACGAGCAGCACGCCGACGCCTTCGGCGCGCAAGGTCGCAATCAACCGCTTGAGATCATCGACCATGAAGGGCGAAAGGCCCTCGGTCGGCTCGTCCATGAGCACCAGGCGCGGGTTGTTGATCAAGGCGCGCGCCACGGCCAGCATTTGCTGCTCGCCGCCGGACAACGTGCCCGCGCGGTTTTCGGCGCGTTCGTGCAATCGCGGAAACAGCGCGAAGATTCTTTCCACATCCCATGTCGGGGATGTCCGCCGGCCGGCGACGGCGGAGCGGGCGATATCGAGATGCTCGCGCACCGACACCGAGGGAAAAATGCGGCGGCCTTGCGGAACGAGGGCCATGCCGCTGCGCGCGATGCGATACGGCGGCCAGGCGGTGATGTCGGTGCCGGCGAACGCGATCCGCCCGCGGCGCGGCGGCGTGAACCCGATCAGCGTGCGCATCAGCGTCGTCTTGCCGACGCCGTTGCGGCCGAGCACCGCGGTGACGCGCCCCGCCTCGGCGGTGAGCGACACGCCCTGGAGCACATAGACCAGGCCGTAATAGGTGTGGACGTCGGCCACGTCGAGGAGGGGCGCAGCCGACATCAGGCTTCACCTGCCGCCGCGGCGCGACGCCCATAGAAGCCGTCGCGCTCAACTTCGCGACGGATTTCCTCGGCCGTGCCTTCGGCGACGATGCGGCCGCGGTCCATCGCGGTGATGCGGTCGGCGACGCGGTAGACCGCCGACAGATCGTGCTCGATCAAAAGCACGCAGATATCGCGGGAAACGTTGGCCACCACCGCGATCACCCGTTCGGTCTCCGCCCCCGAAAGGCCCGCCAACGGCTCGTCGAGCAAAAGAATCTTGGGGTTGCCCGCCAGCACCAGTACGATCTCGATCTGGCGCTGCACGCCGTAGGACAAGTTGCGCACCGGCGCGTCGCGGTAATCCCACAAGCGCCACTGCTGCAACAGATCGCGCGCGGCGCCGAGAATCTCGGGGTCATGGCTCAACGGCCGATAGAAGGTGAAGCGGGCGGGACGCGGCGCCAGCACCGCGATGATCATGTTGTCCAGAAGGCTGAGCGCCGGAAAGAGATTGGTGATCTGAAACGTGCGCCCGAGGCCGAATGAAACGCGGCGATGCGCCGGCAATCGGGTGACGTCGCGGCCGAACAGACTGACCCGGCCCGCGGACGGCCGGATTCGGCCGCTGACGACGTTGAAGAGGGTGGTCTTGCCGGCGCCATTGGTGCCGATGATGGCGCGGCGCTCGCCCGGCGCGAGCGCAAGCGACACGTTGTCGAGCGCGCGCAGGCCGCCGAAGTTCACCGAGACGCGCTTGACGTCGAGCGGGTTCATGCGCGTTCCCCCGAACGCAAGGTGCGGCGGACCCAATCGTAAGCGCCGGCCGGCGCGTAAAGCGCGATGGCGGCGTAGATCAGCCCGATCAGGAACATCCAGCGGTCGGTGTAGCTGCTGACGATATTCTCGAGCGCGACGACCAGAAACGCGCCGAACACCGGACCGAACAGCGTACCCGGCGCGCCGGCCAGCACCATCAGCAACCCCTGCGCCGATAGCGAGACGCCGAGCGCGGAGGGGCTGATGAAGCTGTTCATCCCCAGATATAATTCGCCGGCGATCGCGGCGAACAGCGCGGCGATCAGCGACACCGTGAATTTGTAGCGCCAGATATCGTAGCCGAGCGCGCCCATGCGCTCGCCATTCTCGCGGATGCCCTTGAGCACGTAACCGAACGGCGAGCGCACCAGGACGAACATGGCGCCGCCGCACAGCGCGAACACCACGATCACCACCACGGAATATCCCGGCAGCCGGTGACCCATGGACAACCATTCGAACTTCGGCGTCGGGACGGCGGCAATGCCGTTCTCGCCGCCGGTGACATCCGACCAGCTCTCGGCGAGATTCCATAAGACCTGCGACAAAGCGAGCGTGATCATCAGATAGTAGGCGCCCTTCGTGCGCAGCGCCGGCGCGCAAAACAGCGCTGCGACCGCGACGGCGGCGACGATGCCGGCGGGGATAGCCAAGACGATCGGGACGGCAAGGCTGGTGGAGAGGATCGCCGTCACATAGGGCGCCACGCCGAAATAAGCGGCATGGCCGAGTGACGGCAGGCCGGTGTAGCCGACCAGAAGATCGAGGCTCATGGCGAAAACGCCATAGACCAGCGCCAGCAACAAAAGACCGCCATAGTAGGAAGGAAGCAGGCCGCTGACCGCGAGCAGCGCCACCACCATCGCCACCATTGCAATGATGCTGCCGCCGTTAGGAACGGCCGGCGCCCAAGCCGGCAACCATGCGGGCGAAGTGCGCGTCGTCGATGCTGTGGGCTCGCCGTTCATGCTGCCGGTCAGGTCCGTCCCATCAAGCCGGTCGGGCGCACGGCGAGAACGACGATCATGGGAACGATGATGGTGAACGGCGCGAACTGTGGAAACCACACGGTGCCGAAATTGTCCAACAAGCCGATGACGAGGCTCGCGAGGAACGCGCCGGCGACGCTGCCGATGCCGCCCACCGTGACCACGATGAAGGCGAGCAGCAGCACATCGAAGTCGGCGCCGGGATAGGCGCCGATCAGCGGCCCGCCGATCACGCCGCCAAGCGCGGCGAGCGCGGCGCCGGCGGCGAATACCGCGGTAAAGACGAGCCGGGTGTTGATGCCGACGCCGCCCAGCATCTCCTCGTCTTCCATGCCGGCACGCACCACCGCGCCCAGCCGGGTGCGCTCGATGAAGACCCACAACAAGGCGGCGAGCAAGACACCGAAGCCGATCAAAAACAGCCGGTAGAGCGGATAGAACGCGCCGAACATGCGGATCGAGCCCTGCAACGCGTCCGGTTTCGGCAGGATCTGCGGATTGCCGCCCCAAATCCAAAACGTCAGGTCGGCGAAGATGAACAACAGCCCGAGCGTGAACAGCGCTTGCGCCAGCTCTTTGCGGTAGAGCCGCCGCAGCAGGAAGCGTTCGATGACAATGCCGATCGCCGCCACGGCGACGACGGCGACAGCGGCGCCGAGAAAAAAGCTGCCGGTCGTGTCAATCACGGTGAGCCCGATATAGGCGCCGAGCAGATAGAACGAACCGTGGGCGAGGTTCGTGACCTGCATCATGCCGAAGATCAGCGTCAGCCCGGCGGCAAGCACGAACAGCACCATGGCGAGCGACAGGCCGTTCAGGATATTGGCGACCCAGAACGACATTCCTCACCCATTTTTGCCTCACCCATTTTGCCCAGTTCGCGCTGCCGCGCGAGTTCCCGCGCCGGTGCAGGCAGGCCGTGTGACGTTGTTTTGCGGAAAAAGTAGCCCGCGCGAACGGCAAGCTGCAAGCCCGTGTCGGCCATACCCTCCTTTGCGATCGGGCAGCTCGCCGCGATAATTGTCTGCGCGGGCAGTCGACTTCGATCGATTTTTCTGCATTGAAGAAGGCTCGGCAAACGCCCATGCCGGCTCGTGACAAGAAGAATGCGGACGCCTCAACTTTTAATCGTGGCGGCGCATGTCCCGGAAAACCGCCACTCGGTTTTCCGAAAAGGACTGCGCCAACGGAAAGAAAGCTCGAGCAAGCGCATCCCGTTCAGTCGAAACGGAATGCGCGCCAAAGGGAGTGAACAATGCGCGCATGCTTGTCTTACGTCGTCTCTTGCGTCATCGCGGCGGTCGTGCTCGCCGCATCCGTGTCGGCCGGGTCGGCTGAGGACGCGGCGGCCCCGGCGGCAAAGCCGATCAAGATCGGAGTCCTGACCGAACTGTCCGGCGTCATGGGAGCGCTCGGCTCCGAATTGCAGGACGGCCTCCTCCTCGCCATCCAGCAGAACGGCGGGCGGCTTGGCGGCGTGCCCGTCGAGGTGATCTCCGAGGACACCGCGGACAATCCGGCAACCGCGATCAGCAAGGTGAAGAAGCTCGTCGAATCCGACAATGTCGCCATGCTGCTCGGCCCGATGAGCTCGGCGACCACGGCGGCGATCAGAGGCTATGTGATCGAGCATCATATTCCGACTTTCGTCACCGCGACCGTAGATGAGCTCGCCGGCGGCGATGTGTTCATCGCCTCGTTTGCCTCGAATCCGGACTGGTATCTGGCCGGCTATCTCGCCGGCAAAGCCGGCTTTCGCAAAGCCGTCGCGCAAGCGCCCGACTACAATGCCGGGCGCGCCGCCATCAAATACACGACCGCGGGATTCGAGGCGGCCGGCGGCAAGGTGCTGCAACAGTTTCTGCCGCGGATCGGAACGACGGATTTCGGTCCCTTCGTCACCCAGTATCCGAGCGACGCCGACGTGGCGCTGGTCTTGGAGATCGGCGCTGACGGCATCCGCTTCATCAAACAATACGCCGACTATGGCAAGCCGTTGCCGCTCTATGGTGCCATGGCGGCGACCGACGAAGCGGTGCTGCCGGCAGAGGGCAAGGCGGCCGTCGGCTTCGTCGGCACCGGCATCTATTTCTCGACCATAGACACACCAGCCAACCGGGCCTTCGTGAAGGCCTGGTCGGCCACGCACAAGGTGCGCCCCGGCTGGCACGCCGAAGCCGGCTATGCGACAGGCCTCATGCTCAATCAGGTGCTGGCCAAGATCGGCGGCAACGCCGGTGATCATGCGGCGTTGTTGCAGGCGCTGCATGAAACGACCGTGGATACGCCGGCCGGGTCGTTCGGCTTCACCGCGAGCAACATTCCGGTGTCGCCACGCTACATCGCCCAGATCCAGGACGTCGATGGTCGGATCGAACCTAAGATCATCGGCGTGATTCCCAAATTCGTGCCCGAGCCGAAGCCGATTGCTTTGCCGGCAGGTTTGCTGCTGCCGAGGTGATGGTGGGCGCTGTAGGGGCAACTGACCACTTAACCGGAAATGCTGATTATGCCTAATTTACCTTGCTTTTTCGATGGTCCTGTGCCATGAGGCTGTACCATCAAACTGTACCATCATCGGACTGGCATGGCCGATACCCGATATCTCAAGCGACGACATCAAAGCTGGTATTTTGTCGCTGCGATACCGCGAGCGCTCCGCGGCAAGTTCGTCGGTGAAGGGCGCAACGGAAGCGCCGGCCGGCCGCTCAGCAAGATTGTGGTGAGCCTCAAAACGCAGTCGCTTGGGGAAGCTCAGGACCGGCGCTGGCCGCTTGTGAAGCAATGGCGCGAAACTTTCCAACGGGCGCAGACCGGCGAGCCATTGTCGCTTGCCGAAATCGACGCGCAGGCGCGAGAGATTTTCACATCAACGCTGGAACGCATGGAGGTGGACGTCAAGAGGCAGCGGTTATCCATCAACGAAGAGCGCGAAAGCCTTAACGAGGGCCTGTACAGTTTCCTTGAGGATATGGGACTCGTTGCGCCAGACCGAGGTGAACCAGACACGCAAATCGATGACCTGATGAGCTTTGACGCCATCGGCCACGAATTGAAGGCCGTCGAGCGGCGGACTGGCGTTCAGCTAGAGCCCGGCAGCAAGACTTATCAACTCATGGGTCAAGCGGCAGTGCGGGCACTCATTGCAGCGGCAGAGGGGCGCTTGCGCGCCCTGGAAGGCAAGCCATCGGAACCGCCGGCAACCTTCCTCGGAGCACATGGCATTGACCCCCGAACGCTGCGGCCGATTGTTGTCCCGCCGCGTAGGGCCGTGCGCATTCGCACTGATGGCGGAATGCGTTTTTCAGAAGCAGCGGCGCGATACATTGAAGCCAAGCGGAAGGCCGGCAAAATGACGGCTCACACGCAGCGTCAACGGGAAACCGTGTTCCGTCTATTCAAAAGCTTCACCAACGACGCCCCGCTTGCCGCAATCGACAAGCTGACGGCAACCGATTTCCTTGAGCAAATTGGCAAACTAGACCCCGATTGGCACCACATTGAAGGCGCGCAAGAGTTGCCTTTGAATAAGCTAGTCGAAAAATGCGCCAATCGTTCCGGCAGGCTCACAAACCGAACCATCAACTCATACATTCACGCTCTTTCTGGCGTGTTCAGCTTGGCGGACAAAGAGGGACACTTTGAAGGGCGCAATCCTTTCGCCGGGCGAACGCTTGAAGAAACCAATAGCTCATGGCGGTCCTATAAGACCGACGAGTTAAAAAAGCTCTTTAGCACGCCGCTATTACGCAACATGTCGACCGAGCAGCGCATCCGGCCGGCTAAGTACACGTTTGAAAATGCGATGGCTTGGATTCCATTGGTCGGGCTGTTTAGCGGAATGCGGTCAAACGAGATTTGCCAGATGCGCGCCAGCGACGTGCAGCGCAAGGAAGGCATATGGTTGTTCAATGTGAGCGACGACAATACGGGCCAAAGGCTCAAGACGGAAGCGGCCACGCGCATTGTGCCGATACATAGCGAATTAGTACGCTGCGGCTTCCTCGATTACGTGCAGGCGCTACCGCGTGACGGCCAACTATTTCCGGCGCTGAAACCGGGCGGTCCTGATGGCAAGTACAACCATTATTTCGCCAAGCGATTTACAGAGTATCGGAGAAAATGCGGCGTTACCGCTCCTCGCACGTCATTTCATTCATTCCGCAAGAACGTGGCGCAAGCCCTCAAAGACAAGCGCGCCACGGCCGCCGAAATAGCGGAGTTAATCGGCCACGAACAGGGCTTCACGTTTTCGGTGTATGCGCCTATGCAGCTCCCGATGAAGGCGCTGAAAGAATTGATTGAACGCGTCCGCTATCCGGGCTTGCGCTTAAGCCATTTGTATGTCGGCTAGATTAACCGGCAGAAGTTGTGCGGCGGCTCGGTGTTATGATTTGACCCGTGCAGTGGCTTTCAGGCAGTTGAACCTTAAGGTTATCCATAGCTTGCGCCACAGGGCCAGGATCGGCCCGCGCGGGGTGCCCGACCGATGTTCGTCACGAATTGCCCGGTCATGAGAAAAAGACCGTTGCCGCCGTATACGGCGTCGAGCATCCCATGCCGCTGCTCAAAAATGGATTGATAAGATCGGCTTTTAGGTTTCACCTTGCGGCTGATCTTCCTTAGACTCTTGTTGCTCATTCTCAACTACGGAGACAGTGCATACGGGCTTCAACATCAATGTGATCGTGACCTTAGACGCCGTTTATGATCACTTCGACGCGGAAAGGGGGATCGGCCGGCTTTTTATCGTCGCGCATGCGTGCGAGCTTGGCACAGAGAGAGTGTTCGTGTCAGGCGAGATACGGGCGTCAAATCACGCGCCGGTTCGCAACTGATCGCTTAATGGGTTCGAGGCTCACGACCCCCAGATTTGTAGGCAGCGGGCAAGGGATCCGCCTTTGTTGCATCCGCGGTGAAGGTGATTGCAGGTCAGACAGTCCGTGCGGCCGAAGAAGTCGGCGAGCAGTCGCCGCCATTCAGGAAGCGATCAGGCTTTCGGTGGATGAAATTTCGTCGCTCGCGCAAACGATCGACGATTTGAAGACGGTCTCGACCGGCATCGCTGTCGCGGTCGAAGAACAGACCGCCTCCACCCGTAAAATAGCAGGGAGCGTTCAAGTAGCCGCGCGAAACACCGCCCAGACCGCGCGGGAAATTCATTCAACAGAACGATTCGCGCATCAAAGCGCGACCCATGTCGACGAAATCTATCAATGCGAAGAACGACTGTCATCTTGCACGAGGGAACTGGAGACGAAAGTCAGCGCATTTTTGTTAAGTATTCGCGCGGCTTGAAGGCAGAGAGCCGACTGGATCAATCTGCGGGCCAAATGGCGCGGCGCATTGCGCTCGTCCGCCCCGGCGCTTCAAACTTCTACCGGTGCGGGCTCACGCAGCTCGCTTGGCGTTACGAAGCGAACTCCGATTGTATCGCTCGATCGCCACGCGATGGAACATTGACGATGCACCTGGTTATTCCGTGAAAATACGAGATTGAACTCGGCTGGCAGTTCGATCGATCGCGGCATGATGAGTATCGCGTCGGCCTCGGATAAATCGAATACCACACAGGCGATCATCGGCGATCCATCGAGACCTACAATCGTAGCCCGCTGGCTAACACCTTTATGCCGGTGCTTGCCGAGTTCCGGTGGTTTGTCCATGACTAGATGCTCATGTGAAACCCAAATGGCGTTCGGGTGCGCTCCGCGCATAGTTGATGATGATGCCGGGACCAGCGACCTGACAAACGCGATGTCGTGACTTGTAACTTAGTACGCACGTTTACGCGCGTAACACTATCATTGGTACCTTAATAATTCGCTACACAGGATGATATTTCGCATTAGCGAATAAGAGCCAGAAGCGCATTTAGGAGCGCGCGGTCACGGCCAGGCTCCAAAGCCACCCCCAAGTCGGGTCAGACACTGTCTCGCTCATTAATCGGACCAAACCAATTCACCGAGGCGTAGCGGAATTGTTGACGCGAGAGCCGCTCGCCGTGGCAAAAGCCGAAACGCGAAAAAGCGCAAGGCCGAATTATCCGATCGCAGCGCTGGCCCGCGGAAACGGATTGCCGGAGCCAAGGAAGCACCAACGGGTCCGTCAAACCTGCGATCCGCAGGGCTATCGCCGCGGCTGCCAAGATGCATTCGCCACCCGCAACAGGGTAACGCGGCTCGCAGTGACGCCAATGCAGCAGGTAAAAGGCGCCCTGGACGTGCCGCTTTCAAGATGGTGGGGCCAAAACATCGCTCCCCAACGTACCATCGGTGATTTTCTCAACCAAAAATAGAATTAGGCTGGCAAAATAATAAATGCATGTCACGATGAATTGGTTGCCTTAACTTCCCGTCGCATTTCCAAGCAGTATAAGAACCATCCACCCAAGATCAATCCGCAGTGAGGATTATTATTTCGCAGTGTCGAAATGGTTAGGATATTTTTAATCAGACAAGGCCAAATGTCAGTGGTTCGAAACTGGAATTTCTGACTTGCCCGGCCCCTTGGCGGGTCAATTATTAGCGGCAGCCATGGCACGAAGCGAACCAATTCAAGGATATCAAGGTCGCCTCACGATATACCGCTTGGACGACCGGACCTTGGGCATCATTAGGGAAACGTGGCCTGTGATTTCCAGGCACCTTGAAACGGTGATCGACCATTTTCTGGTTTGTTCAAGGGGCATTCCACTGATGGCCGATGCCATCACTCACAACCTGGCCGCACTAAAAGCTCTGGAAATGTCGCACTTCAAATCACTTCTGAGCGGCGACCTCGGCGACGGCTATGTCGAACTGTGTCGGAAAACGGTGAAAGAAGAGGCGGCGATGGAACTCGATGCCCGTATTCGCAGCAGCGCCGGGAATCATGTTCTCACGGGAGCGATCAGGGCAGTTTCGTCAAAATACCGCATCTTTCCGGCCAAAATCGCGGAGCGGTGCTGTGTCTTATCGCAAGTCATTGGTTTCGATGTCGCGAATGCAATGACCCTACATATGGAAGCGGCGGAATCGGCCACGCAGGCTCGGCGACAGTTTATCGACGAAGCGATTGCCGATTTCTCGGGTGCGACCGAGGACGTCGTCATGGCCGTGCACGCCACGGCGGCGTCATTGTCCACGACATGTTCGAAAATGAAGGACATCACCGAAAAAACTCGCGAGAGCATGCGCTCGGCCTCGCTTGCATCCGAGGAAATCAAGGACGAAATGAAGGCAACCGCGGCGGCTACGGACGGCCTATCCGCGCAAATTGACGAAATTAGTAAAAGGACAACCGGCGGTCTACACTTGACACAGGCTGCCGTCGAACGGACGAGATATACCAATGACACCGCCCACTCGCTGGAACAAGCGGCGGAACGTATCGGCTCCATTATCGAACTTATCTCCACGATTGCTTCCCAAACTAACCTGCTGGCGCTAAATGCGACTATCGAGGCCGCGCGCGCCGGTCAAGTCGGCAGGGGATTTGCCGTTGTTGCATCCGAGGTGAAGGCGCTTGCGGGCCAAACATCCCACGCGGCAGAAGATGTCGGCAGACAAGTTACCACCATTCAGGGGGCGATCAAGCTTTCGGTTGACGAAATCTCATCAATTGCTCGGATGATCAATGAGTTGAAAGCGGTATCGACCAGCATTGCCGCCGCCGTCGAAGAACAAACAACAACCACCCGTGAGATAGCAGGGAGCATTCAGGTTGCGGCGCAAAATACCGCACAGGCTTCACGGGAAATCTATTCTATAGAGGAGTTCGCGCATCGAAGCGCGAGCCATGTCGACGAAATTTTCGAATGCGGCGAGCGGTTATCGTCCTGTACGAAGGAGCTGGAAAGGAAGGTCGGCGCATTTTTGTCGAGTGTCCGCGCCGCTTAGAGCGAAAAGGCGACAGGATTAGTGAGCCGGGCCGGAAGCCGGGGCCGTTTACGCCCGGCCGCCCCGAGCAATTCAAACATTTACCCCGGGCGGATTACTCTCGTCGGTCTGCCGCACAAACAGAACTCCGATTGTATCGCTTGATCGCCAGGCGATAGAACATTGACGGCGTACTGAGCCATTTTTCGAAAACACGAGGATGAACTCGTCCGTCAATTCGCCTGGAGCCGACACGATCAGTCGTGCACCGGCCTCGGACACATCGAATAGCGTGCAGGTGCCTATCGGCGATCCATCGAGACTTACGATCGTCGCCTGTTGGCTAAAACTTCTCCGGGCATGCTTGCGGAGTTCCGAGCGTTTGTCCATGGCGGGGTGCTCATGTTGAGAAGGCTTCCAATCCAATTCGCGCTAGCCCGGGCCGACGCTGTGGGCGGTGACCCTCACCAGCTGCACGCTGTGCCGTTGCGAGTTGGCCCATGATCAAAGGCTCACGCATGTCCTCGCCGCAAGATTGAACCAGGCCGGAAATCACGTGCCGATGTTCGGTGTGTAGGGATAACTTCGATGAGCTGTGATCGGGAACCGCGACGGCAGCGGATGGTGCGACGCGCTGCGGCCGAACGTGCCGTACCGTTCCGAGCGTTGCTCGAGCGGATCTTCGCCGCGCGAATTGTTTCGTTGTCCGAAGCAGCGCGCATCACGACTTGGCGGCAAACGAAGACGGATCAATGCCACGCGCATTCGACGTTGCTTCACTGGCAGCCCCTCGGCGTAGAACTACGCGCTGCACCACCACACGCTCAACAGCTACGCTGACCCTCACGATTCTCGGGCCGGCAAAATCATTCGCACGATTGATTATTATGTCGCGCGCCTTAATATTCGCCGCTATTTCGAATCATACGTCGCGTTTGCGAACGCTACCGGCATCGAAGAAAATTGGTAACTGCTGCAATCATGAGGCCGATCCAATTCCATCGAATGCCAAACGGCCATCGACGCCACCCAACGATTTTACAATAGCGAATAGTATTTCGCGTAAGCGTATAATTGACGGTTTGTTTACGAAAGGCGGTGTAATTCTACTAACGCGCTAGGGTCCAAACAAATGCCAGCCGTTCAATGTGAATTTCTCGTCCTGGTAGCTGCCTTGGTGTGGTTGAGCCTTGTTGCTCACGAGCTCTCGCATTTGCTTGCCGCTCGCTATTTTGGCGTCCGTGCTTTGAGCATCACGGTGGGAGTGGGGCCTAGGATCGTCGGCTTCACCGACCGGCTGGGGACCCGTTGGTCAATCGCGGCAATACCCCTTGTAAGCTGCATGACAATGCTTGGTGAGACGGAACCATCGCCGTACGCGGGTACGAACGTGAATGGCGTAGCTGATGGAAAGACCAACTCGTTCTCGTCTTGCACGCTTGGTCAAAAAGCTGTCATTTACGCAGCGGGCGCGACAGCCAACATCCTGTTGGCACCCGTAATATATGGTCTCGGGCAGTTCTTTCTCGTGGGCGCACTCGCATGGCCCAGCGTTAGCGATCCCGATTCCGGATTGGCTTTGGTCTTCGGATTATACAGTCTTTCCGTTGGCCTCCTTAATCTATTGCCCCTTCCCCTGCTTGACGGCGAAAACTTAATGCGGCTGGGCGTTGCATGGTTTCGACGACACACCATTCATGCCCTGAAAGTCTGAGGGTCGTCAAATGAAATTGCGCGAACTCGGCAAACGGTGGCTTTGCGGATCGCTAAGCGACCGCTCGCGGAGGCACAATCAAATTGGCGTCGACATCAGAAAGGACGATGAGACCTCGATCCGTGAGCGAAGTTCGTCAAAGCGCTCCAACCCTTCAACGCCGACGAACGCGGCAATGTCGCGCTGCTGTTTGGCTTAACGGTCGTCATGATTTTTGTCGCCGTCGGAGCCGGCCTCGATCTGGCGCGCGCTTACCAGACACGTCAAAAACTCGCTGAAGTGGCGATGCTGGCATGCCAATATGCGACGCGACCAACGATCATCGCGCCTGTGGCGGCCAGCAATTCAGGAACATTACAGCAGCAGGATTACGTCGCGGCAGTCACCTCGTACATCAATACGAGTTTAGGTGCGCAGAAGCTTGCCGTCACGCAAACCAGCAGCGCGCCATTCACCTACACGCCGGGCGGCAACTCGCAAGTTACTCTTACTGCGACCATGCCGACCGTTTTCATGCAAATCGCAAACGTCAATACAATTCCGCTGAAAGCGACGGCGAATTGCTTTACGACGGTGGCGCAAGTCACCACCAGCACTTCCCCCTATCTTGTGCAGGAGGGCTTCGAGACCGCCGCCGTTTCCTCAAATATGGACTGGTACCTTCCCAGCGGAGTTGTATACCCGTATTCAAATGGCGTGGTAACGATTCCCAAGGTCACGACGTTTAACACCAACAACATCTATACCGGCTCTAATGGCGTGAAATGGGTCATCATGGGATATTGTGTGGAGACCGACCATACCGGCCGAAACAGCGCGACCTCGCCGCAGGGAAATTACACGGCCGAACTTGACTGCGACAACGGTTCGGGCACTGCGGGAGACTCGTCGATATCAACGAAGCAATATCTGAACGTCGGCGAATACGAGTTGCGCTACTACTTCAGAGGGAGAGTTGATTATCCCGACTACGATCCGGAGTACATCTGCGGAACCCAATCCAGCGACGTTTCGTGGGCCGACCAATACTAACGTGAGTTACGGCTCACATAACGAACAATGCAAAAAACAATCAGATCGATGTTTTTCTTGATGCCGACAACAACAATTCGGCGCCGACGCATTTGATCAACGATGGCACGATGAGCCTTGCCGGCGTCAAACCTCATCGACTCGTGCGTCTATTCTTTGAACTGGATCCAACGCAGCGTCCGGATTTATGTAACGACCGCCGGATATTATTGGCTCAGCTTTGCGGCCGACGGAACCAATAACAGCTATGGCGGCCAGCTCGATGAAATTCAGCTTTGCGTCGCGACCTGCCCGGGGTCGTTGCAGGACAATTTCCCGTTTACTAGCAACGAGGCTCTGTTCGAAGATACGTTTGAAAGTCCGGTGTATTCCGGCTCGCCCTACAACACCAACGGAAATATGAATAACAGCGATGGCGCTTCGTCTGTTTGGGACGAGGAGGGTTACGGCTGGGCGAATGCGCCGACCAACCAGATCCCTTACTGGACCTCCGGGTGTCCGCAGGGCAATCAATGCGTGGAACTGGGCTGGAACGCCAACAGCCTGATCAGCAGGCCGATCCTCCTGGATCCGGGCTACTACAAGGTCCAGTACGACTACGTCTCGGAAGAGACATTCGCAACACTCAGCGGTGTATATTGCGGAGCGACTCCAACCGCAGCCAACATTTCGACCCTTTCTGCCGGTAGCAGCAACGCTAAAAACCGCGTGATCGGGCGTCAACTCCAATGGCACCTGTCGCAAGACACAAATACGGTCGGTGTTTTCATGTCCCATGCGCAGATGGCCAGCACGCCGAACACGGGTAACGCGCTTGGATCGACCACGAGTTACACCAATCCCGACGGCTCGACCTCGACGACGCCGACCGTTGCGCCGAACGGGATCAGTCTGACGAACTACAATTCCGCGCAGGTCAACCCGCTGCTCGACATTTGCGGCTATGCAGCGACCGCGCAGGCGCGCACGGCGTATGTCTTTATCCAGAAGCCAGCGTATTACTGGCTGACGCTAACGGCGCTCGGCGCCGCAGATGCGTTCGGCGGCCAGATCGACGACGTCAAGATTACGGCTCTCACCAGTCCGTACTACAGCACGTATGCGAGCAACGCGGTGACGATTCCGGTTCCGTCGCCGCAACCGTCCGGAACCGTGAGCTACTCGGGTTTTTATATCGTTGCCGATCCAGTCGAGCCGCCGGCACCATGATGAAAATCGCAAATCGCCCAAAACGTTCGGGGCTTGCGCGCCGATTTGCGCGCGATCACCGCGGCGCCTCCGCCGTCGAGTTCGCGATCGTTGCCGCGCCATTTTTTTTTATCATAATGTGGCTGCTGCAATTGGGCATTTACGCCATGACGCAAGTGGCGCTTGATAATGGCCTGATTTCCGAGGCTGAAATCGTTCGCGAGAATTTGGTCGCTGGAACGCTGCCGACCGCCGCGACGATCAAGGCCGGCGTGGTCACGTCGGCCGGGGCCCTGGTCTCGAACAATGCGACGTTGGCCGTCGAAGTGCGCACGCTTGCCGATCTCGACGGCGGGTCGGTGGCTATCGTGGACGGGTTCACCGATTATGGCACCACCACAAGCGTGCTGGTGTTGCGGGCAAGCGGTCAGGTCATTTCGTTTGCGCCTGGGTTTGGTTCGATCAACAAGGTCACATCGTCCGCGCTCGTCCGCCGCCAAGGCTCCTGACAATGATCGCGCTGACTCCGGAAGTTCTTGAAAGGACATGCGGGCACTTCCGCGGTCGAATTTGCGATCGTTGTTCCCATCATGATCGCAATGATGGGGGGAGGCTTTGAACTCGGCCGGGCGTTCCGCGCCTACGACGCAGCCAATCGTCTCGCCACGCAATACGCCTTCGTATGGGCGGACTGTTCCGACTCCCCGGTCGGCACCTGTCTTACCGAATTGGGCACCTATACGCCGTCGGCGGCGCTTGCCAACATCGCGCCGCAACTCATAACCGCCAACATCGGCCTGCGGATGTTTCAGGTGACGGTGGCGGGAAGCAGTGTCAACGTCGTCTATGCGTATCCGAGCGGACAAACATTGACGGCGGCGGAACAAACCGCGGCAATTTCGGCGTTGAACAACGGACAAACCGGGGTCGTGGTCTCGGTCAGCTATGTTTATTCGCTGCTTGTCTTCAGCACTCTGATGAGTCCGATCATCGGATCGAGTTACACAATGGCGTTCACCGTCGTGCAGGTGAAGGCGTGATCTTAGCAACCAAAGCGCGAAAAGCGGTCAAAACCCAGAGTTGGATTCGGTAAGCGCGTTCTTGAGGCCTTTTAACACCGCCTCCGGGTCGACACCCGTCTTTCTCACCGCGATGGCCCATTTTTGTACGACGGGCTCCGACGCGACTCTCCATTTATCAAGCTGCGAGGTCGGTAAGAGTGTAAACCTCGTGGCCGGCTTCGGCCTTGAGCTTCGCAATGCCTTCATGCTCGAAGTCCGCCCAGGGACGCGGCAATCCTTTCCGCCCAGCGTCCTATTGCAATGATCGTCGATCACTTGCTGCTGACCCTTCGACATCGCCGCATATGTGCCCGGGTTCATGACCCAAACAAATCCGGTCGTGTAGAGCGGAACCTCCATGTGAAACTTCGTCACTTTGTCTATTCCGAAGAGAACGACCGAGCCCCACGGGAATGTAACGGCGTCGGCGACGCCTTTTCCCAGGACATCCCGCACTTCCGGCGCCGCCGCCTGCACATTGGTCGCCCCAATCGACGTGACAAGCAAAGCCACGGCAGCCTGAGCAGGTCGAATTTTCATGCCGACGAGATCCGCCGGCACCAATATTTTCTTTTCCCGCGAATGGAACGAGCCGGGATCGTGCGCGAAAGCGAAGCAGTATTTAACATCTTTCATTTCCGTCGCGGCGTAATTGCGATACCAGTCGTCAAGCGCGCCGGAACCGGCCTTTGCATTGGATAGCATGAACGGCAGATTAATCGCGTCGAAGATCGGAAATCGGCCGGGCTGATAGCCGGGACTGACATACGTCAAGTCGGCAATGCCGTCCCGCGCCATATCGTAATGATCGAATGCCCTGCCGAGTTGCTGCGCCGGGTAAACGTGAAATTTAATCGTACCCTTGGAGTCATGCTCGACCGACGCGCCCCACTCTTCGAATGATTTGTGAAGCGGATGCGACGGCGGGAGCCAATGCGAAAGGCGGAGTTCGAATATCCGGTCTTCCGCCAACGCGGGACTGACGCAGAGCGCCAGGCCGATCAAGGCAAGTGCACCGAGCTTGGATTGATTACCGCGATCCATGATCCCCTACCTGCCCGTCCGACTTAACCCTTGCAATCGCTAAGGCACCGCTGCAAAAACCGCGCTTTATCCCGCACCGAGCACGATGCTTTATTCAACGAGATCCAGCTCGGCGAGAACGGCGTCGCCCATCGCTTTTGTCGAGAGAGCGCGTTCACCAGGTTTTGCAATGTCCGCGGTACGCGCGCCATGCATGATCGCAGCGGCCACGGCCCTTTCGAGACGATCGGCCTCCTGCGCTAGTCCGAGCGAAAGCCGCAGACACAGCGCAAAGCTCATGATTGCGCCCAGCGGATTGGCAATGCCTTTACCGGCGATATCGGGCGCACTTCCGTGAATAGGCTCGTACAACGCGGAACGGCGTCCGTCCGGGCGAACCGGCCCGATGGAGGCCGATGGCAGCATCCCGAGCGATCCGGCCACCATAGCCGCGCAATCGGACAAAATATCGCCGAACAAGTTTTCGGTCAGCAAGACATCGAATTGTCTGGGTGCGCGCACCAGCTGCATGGCGCAGTTGTCGACGTACATGTGACTCAATTCGATATCGGGATAATGCCGGTCCCGTAATTCCTGCACGGTATCACGCCAAAGGCCGCCGGTCTCGATCAAAACATTCGACTTGTCGACCGAGCAAACGCGACCCGTCCGCCCGCGAGCAAGCTCGAATGCAGATCGTGCAATGCGCTGTATTTCGTGCTGTCGTGTAGATGCAGGTATTGACCGCTCGCTCGGAGCCGTCGGCGACCCTTTCGCGGCTGCGCGGCGTTCCGAAGTAGATGCCGCCGCACAACTCCCGCACGATCATCATGTCGCAGCCCTCGATCACATCGGGCCGCAAAGTGGACGAGGCACCGAGCGCCGGAAGTGTCCTTACCGGACGCAGATTGCAGAACAGGTCGAGTTCCTTACGCATTCGCAGGAGCTGATCGACCCTTCGCGCCTCGGCGGGAATTGTCTGGTATTCAGGCGAACCGATCGCGCCGAATAAAATCGCGTCGGCCGCGACGATCTCGTCCCAGGTCTCCTGGCGCATCAGCTCGCCGTGAGCGTGCCACGCGGAAATTCCGAAAAGCTCTTCGCGCAATTCAATGGAAAGCTGCCGCTTCTCAATAAACCACTCGACGACACGCCGAACTTCGGCGAGAATTTCCGGACCGATGCCGTCGCCGGCCAGGATCAAAAGGCGTGCCAAGCGAGGCGTCTCCTCTCGTTGATAAATCCAAGGTCTGTCGGCGCGGTCCCGCTGTCGATGCGCGCGTATCGCGGGGTCCAGCTTGAGGGTCGCAGCAATTTCGTCGAGCCCTTCCAATAAAGCCTCGCGGCGCTCAGGATCGGTCGTTAAATGCAAATTTTCTGCCGCTCGGCGTCGTCACATGTTCAGTTTCCAGATCGACCGTTACAAGCGCTTCTTCCGTCGCCTCGATCTCCGCGGCGATTTCCTTCACCTGTTCTTCGGAAAGACGGATTGGCAGAACGCCGTTTTGGAAGCAATTCCAATAGAAGATATCGCCGAAACTCGGCGCGATAATGCAACGGAACCCAAAATCGAGAAGCGACCATACCGCATGCTCGCGCGACGATCCGCAGCCGAAATTCGCGCCGGTCACGAGGATCTTGGCTTCTCGATAGCGCGGCTTGTTGAGCACGAATTCGGGATTTTCGCCTCCGTCGGACGCGTAGCGCCATGCCTCGAAGCAGTAACGGCCCAGTTCGCCGCGCTTGTGCGACACCAAGCGATACATTGGAATGATAACTTCAGTGTCGATGTTGATCCGCATCAGGGGCGCGGCAATCCCGGTCACACGGATAAACTTGTCCATCAGTGGCCGCGATTTTGCGAATGTCCGCGATTCGGCCAAGGACCGCGGCGGCGACGGCAGTGCTGGGACTTGCCAGATGGGTGCGGGCGCCAGGCCCCTGACGGCCGACAAAATTTCGATTGGTCGTCGAGACGCACCGTTCGCCGGGCGCGACAATATCGCCGTTAGCGCCGACGCACATGGAACAGCCGGGCTCGCGCCATTCGAATCCGGCGTCGAGAAATTTCCGATGCAAGCCCTCTTGCTCGGCGGCGCGCTGAACCGCCAAGGAGCCCGGCACGACCCACGCGTGCACGCACTCTGCGACGGTATGACCGGCCAGCGCCTTTGCCGCCTCGCGCAAATCCGACAAGCGTCCGTTCGTGCACGAGCCGATGAAGACCCGTTGCACCGGGGTGCCTTCGATCGCGTCGCCCGGCGTCAACCCCATGTAACGCAGAGCCGCCTCCATGCTCTTGCGACGATCCGGGGCTGGTTCGTCGACGGGATCGGGAATACGCCCGTCGACGTCCATTACGTCTTCCGGGCTCGTGCCCCAGGTGATCTGCGGCGCGATGTTGCTTGCGTCGATCGTGTGCTCGGCGTCGAAAACGGCGTCATCGTCGGTCGGCAAAGAGCGCCAATGCGCGACCGCTTGGTCGAACAAGGACCCCTTCGGGGCGTAGGGACGGCCGGCGAGATATTCATAAGTGGTTTCGTCGGGCGCCATAATTCCCGTTTTGGATCCCAATTCGATCGATAGATTGCAGACGGTCAGCCGCTCCTCGATGGTCATCCGCTTGACGAGCGGCCCATCAAATTCCAGCGCGTGCCCCCGCCCGACCGCGGTACCGAGCTGTCCGATCGTGGAAAGAATGACGTCCTTTGCGGAAACGCCCGGGGCGCGTGCGCCGTCCAGGCGAATTCGCATCGTCTTAGGCTTTTTTTGTCGCAACGTTTGCGTCGCCAGAACGTGCGCTACCTCGCTCGAGCCTATCGCGATAGCCAAGGCTCCCAAGGCACCGTGCGTACATGTATGACTGTCCGGGCAGACCACGGTGGCCCCCGGCAAGGTCAATCCCAATTCCGGCGCGGCCACATGCACGATGCCGTGGCCGAATTCGCCGATGTCGAACAATTTGATACCAGAGGCAAACGCACCGCGACGCAACTCACGAAGCAGGCGGCCACCGGTCGGATTGCTATCGGTTGTGCGGCCGGGCACGCTAGCGACCGCGTGATCGGGCATGGCGAAGGTCAGGTCGGGGTCGTGCACGGAACGACCGAGCTTCGCCAATTTTGCGAAGTTCGGACCACCTTCGAGGTCGTGAATAAAATGCCTGTCGATCGACAACAGGCTCACGTCGCTCGACAGCGGCGCAATGACGTGCTCGGTCCATATTTTCTCAAATAACGTGGCACCCGGCATCCAGCGATCCTACATTGATGCGACTGTCATTCAACCGCCGGTATGAAACGAAATGCCGCCCGATGCGATCTTTGCCGCTTCGCGACGGTCGGCGCCCCCCTTGAAGATGAGGGCTTCGGCGCAAGGAAACGTCGAAGCCCTTCCATTGTCAATGGCTCCAAATTCCCGTCAAGGTCGCCTTCTCTAACGTATGAAAATGCAGATTGAAGCCGACAACAGCGGCCGATGCATTCTCATCGGCACCGAGCTTATCGACGTCGAGTGCGTAGATCGTAAATATATAATGATGCGGTCCGGCGCCCGGAGGCGGGCAAGGGCCGCCATAGCCTGCGAACCCATAATCCGTCCGGCTCTGGACAGCGCCCTTCGGCGCGGCGGCGCTCTTCGGATCGCCGGCACCTTTCGGGAGCGAAGTCGCGTCCGGCGGAATATTGAATACGACCCAATGCCAGAAGCCGCTGCCGGTCGGCGCGTCGGGATCGAAGACATTAAGTGCAAAACTTTTGGTACCCTTAGGCGCGCCCGACCAGCTCAGAGCCGGCGATACATTTTTGCCGGTACAACCAAAGCTGTTGAAAACCTGCTCGTCCGCGATCTTGGCACCCGGCTTGATGTCAGGGCTCGTGAGCGTCAAAGCGTTCGCTGCCGTCAGCCCGGCAAGCCATCCCACGAGCGATATTGCGATCCGGCCTAATCGTCGACATTGTCTTTCCCCCTTTTGTAGCTATTCGCTTTTACGAACTATTATACGCTACTGCGAACTATGGCGGCACGCAACCATGGCCATCTTGCGATACCGAAATCTGGGACATAGCCCCTGGCTATCAAAGCCAGTAGCTTCAAAATCTTATGGAAGGGAACGAAAAGGTGCGGCTTGACCCGGAGCAATCGCGGCCGGAACGCGACAAAAATGACCCCGCAGACGACGCGGGGCCAGTTAGAGAGGAAAATTCCCAAGGGAGGGTGAGGTCACCTCAGGAACTCCCCTACGCTATACCGAAACTTAAATCCGTTCAATACTCGCGTAAATCCCATCTCAATGCCACATGCAATTCGTCAGCCAGCGCTGACGATTACAGCCGAGCCTATTAAGGCTTAATTTGCATGGTGCGGCACAAACGCAATAAAGCGATCGGGGGCTTCGACCCGACGCGGCCATAGCCCGCGTCGCCCGGCGCCCAGAGCCTTATTGGTGAGCGACACAGCGAACACGTTATCGCGCCAGCGCCCCAAGTTCGAGACGGTCGCACCGACTATCACTGGGACGCCGCTTCTTCGATTTCTTGCGTATCCCCAAGATCAGCAATCGGGCGCGTCAGCCGTAGACGATAGCCCACCGGCAGGAGTGTCATCCCGAATCTATCCTCGATAGTTCCCCATATGCCACGCGGCAGGAACAATGCGAAGAAGATGGCCGCTGCACCCAATCCCATGAGGTACCAGACGCCCGTTTCGCCAAACACATATTCGATCAAAAAGAAGATGACACCACCTAGGATCGGTCCCTCGAAGGTTCCGAGCCCACCGGCAAGCACCATGAAAATCATATAAGCCGTCCATTGGATACCGAAATAGGTGCGCGGTTGGAACGAAACCAACGTCGCCAACCAAAACGTCCCTGCAAGCGCGCAGCCGAACGCTGCGAGAAAAAAGATAATTCGCTTGCCCGCGAGCACGCGCACGCCGACCGATTTGGCCGCGTCTTCATCGTCTCGAATTGCCTGCAATGATGCGCCAAACCGTCCGCGCAGCAATGCAAACACAAGCGCAAGCAGAACGACCATCGTCAGCCAAGGCCATCCAGTAATTATAGGCCCGGCGCGCATCGGGGGCGAAGGCGTTCAGTGCCAGCAATGATACGCCAGTCTCGCCGTTTATCAACGGATCCAGTATGATCAAAAGATGCGCGAGTTCTGCCACGACCCACATGGCAATTGCGAATTCCCCGCCGCGCAGCCGCAAAACCAGTAGCGAGATTGGCAGCGAAAGAAGGCCTGCGATCAGTGCGCCAAGTAGAAGGGCAGGATAGACCGGGACGCCATGGTAGGACAGCTGAATGGCGAAATAGGCCCCAAGACCAATGAAAGCCTGCTGCCCGACCGACACAAGACCGGCATAGCCCGCGAGTGCATTCCACATGACCGCCAGAATAAGATAGATGAACAGGTTTGTCAGGCTATCGACGATATTGGCCGAAAACGCAAAAGGGCCAACCGCCAATACTACCAGCAACGCTCCGGCGACGATGGTCGATCTGGCCGACGTTCGGGTCCACCGCTCGACGTTGTAATCGAAACCTCCCTTCCCGGTTGGACGGCTTATAGAGCTGACAATAACGCCGCGCGCTCGGCGCACGAGAAGACACAGTTGTTTGGTGAGGCCAGTATGAACGCTACGAGCTCTGCGCCACACCAAGCGCGTCGTGATGACCGGATTTCGAACGACGCTGAAGAGCTGGACGGGCAGAGTGACCTGACGGGACAATTCGGCAAAAGACAAACCGCCGGCGAGCGCCGCGAAAATTCCATGGGCATGACCGCGTGCTCGTAGTTCAGCTAGAGCCAGACGCCCCGCAAGCACTGCCAGGAATACAACGTGGCCGGTGATGAGAAAACCTTGGGGGTTGATCTGAGCACCGAATGTCTGCGCCACGCCGAGCACAATGCCGCCGACTAGCGTGCCCGATAACGAGCCGATCCCGCCGATCACCACCGCCTCGAATGCAAAGATCAGCAAAGTGGGGCCGGAATATGGGGTGAACGTCTCGCGCATGGCGAGAAACACGCCGGCCAGACCCGCCAACGCGACGGCGATCGCGGCCGCAATGGCATAGACGGATCGAGCGTTGATGCCCACCAATTCGGCGGTGTCGGCATCCGCCGACGTCGCCCGGATAGCGCGCCCGAGCGACGTTGCGGTCAGGAACAATTTCAGCCCACCCAACAAAAGCACTGCGACGACGAACATCAACGCGGCAAGCGATCCAATGTAAATATGACCTGTGATCGCCCAGCTGTCGTAAGCGAGATCGCCGATATACGGCGCTAGCGAACGGGTATCGGCACCCAGCCATTCGAACAGGCCGTTCTCGATCACTATGGCAAGGCCAAAGGTGGTGAGCAGGGGAACCAGGACGCCGGCACGAATGCTACGTTCGAGCATGCCGCGTTGTAGCAGCCAGCCGAGGCCCGCCATGAGCGGTATCACGCCGATGAGCGCGACGAAGGGCGGAATGCCGATCGAGTCGGCAACCAGAAAGACCAGGCAGGCGGCAATAATCGCAAAATCGCCGTGGGCGAGATTGATGATTCGCATGACGCCGAACATGAAGGACAAGCCGCAGGCAAGCAGCGCATAATACCCGCCCAGCAGGACACCGTTGATCAACTGGGTGACCCAGATCATCGCTGTGCTCGCTGCGCCCTTCGCAGACCAAAATAAGCTTCGGTAACCTGCTCGCGCGTCATCTCATGGGCGCGACCCTTCGAGGATGATACGGCCCTCCAGCATGCAGGCCACGCGGGTCGAGATGGATAGCGCGCGGCCGATGTCCTGCTCGACGAGCACGACCGTGGCGCCGGCCGCGATCAGCGATTCGAGCGAACGATACACCGCTTCGACCGCAATCGGCGCGAGGCCGAGCGATACCTCGTCCAACAGCAGAAGCTTCGGATTGGCCATGAGCGCGCGGCCGATCGCGGTTGCTTGTTGCTCGCCGCCGGACAAGCTGCCGGCGCGGCTGCCAAGTCGGCGCCGCAGCAATGGGAAAGCTTCAACGACGGCATCGAGGTTCCAGGGACCTGGCCGGCCATGTGAGCCCGCCACCGACAGGTTTTCTTCAACTGTCATGTCGGAGAATAGTCGCCGGCCTTCCGGCACGAGCGCGATGCCAGCGCGTAATCGTGCATATGCCGGCATCGCGGTGATATCGGAACCCTCGAACAGAATACGGCCGGCGGTTGCCTTATGGGCGCCGGCGATTGTGCGCAGGAGCGTGGTCTTGCCTGCCCCGTTTGCTCCGACGAGCGCCAAGGTTTCGCCCCGCGCTACTTCGAGCGTGACGCCACGCACGGCCTGGAGAAGACCATGTCGCGAATCCAATCGCTCTACGCGAAGAAGGGTCATCACGTTCGGCCACTGCCGATATAGGCGTCGATCACGGCGGCGCTGGCGATGACGGCCTCCGGCTTGCCGTCCGCGATGATGCGACCGGCGTCCATGCAGACGAGACGCTCTACCACCCGAAGCAGAACGTGCACGATGTGTTCGATCCAGACGATCGCCAAGCCGCGACTGCGCAGCACTTGAATTGTCTCGACGAGGCTGTCGGCTTCTTCGTCCGTCAACCCACCGCCAATTTCGTCGAGCAACATCACCTGTGGCGCGGTGCACAATGCTCGCGCCAATTCCAATCGTTTGCGATCGAGCAAGCCCAATGTTTCAGCCTTGCGGTTGGCGAGATGAAGCATCTGGCAAAGCCCGATCGCATCGACGCAACGGCGATAGGCGCGGTGGCTCGACAGGCCGCCCCCCGTCATCGCCGCGACGAGGCAGTTCTCAAACACCGTCATACCGCCGAACGGTCGGGGAATTTGGTGAGAGCGGGCTATGCCGAGACGGCAACGCCGAGCGGCGTCGAGTGTCGTCACATCGGCGCCGTTGAATTGCACGACGCCGCCGGACGGTGAGTACACCCCGGCGAGGACGTTGAGCAATGTGGTTTTGCCCGCGCCATTGGGACCGACGATGCCCACAGCCTCATGGCTCGCAAGCGCGAAGTTCACCCCATCGAGGACGGTGAGCGCGCCGAAACGCTTGGAGACGTTAAAACCGGCGAGCAGCGCGCCGTCGCGGCTGCTCACCGTCATCGGCTTCTGCTTCCCACCCGTCGACCTCAGCTGTACGGTTGAAGCTTAGCGCCGATCGGCACGTTGGAATCGCCCGCATTGTCGACAACTACGAGGTCCAGCTTGTACTTGCTGCCGGGCTTGGCCTGGATCCATTGCGCGCCGATCAAAGGGGTCGGGCAGACATTGGGAATCGGGAACTTGCCCCATTCCACGACGCCCACCGCGGTCGTAACCTTGAAACGGCTCAAGGTCTTTGCCACCTCCGCCTTATCCTTGGGGTTGGGGGTGGCTTTCAGGAGTTCGCTTCCGACATCGAGCAGCGACTGCGTGGCGCCGAGTTGTTGGTTCCATTGCCGTCCCGCACTCTTCTCGTAGCCATCGGCAAGCTCTTTCGAGGTCGCGCCCGTCAGCGGTGATTTATAAGGAAAGGTCGGATGCCAATAGCACAGCGACGCGATATTATAGGCAAGCGAGCCGAGCGCTTCCATCTGTGACGGGAACAATCCGGTTTTCGCGATACTCTGGATCTTGATCGTTTTCGCAAAACCGAGCTGCGCTGATTGCCGCCAAAAAGTCGCAAAATCGGGCGGAATAGGCACGCCGGTGAATATCTGCACACCCGCGTCCTTGTACTTCGCAATCTGCGACGAATAGTCCGTGGTCCCATCCTCGTAGCCTCCGGGATCGAATACCGAGAAGCCGGCTTTCTCGATAATCGGAATCATGTGCGCGCGCAGCGCATTTCCGTCAGCGTCGTTGGGGTACATAACCCCAACCTTCTTATTGGTCGGAACCTGTCCGTTACTCCACTCGGAGATGTAGGCTTTGGCGAACTCGGCCACGCCGAACGAAAAGTGATAGGTCCACTTGAACGGCGAAGGTTCGCCGGGTTTGGCACCGCGTCCGAAGTACCACGCCTCCCATGGCAGCACCGTGGAAACGCAGGGGACGCCCGCGGCCTCGCATGCGTCCGACACAGGGTTCACCACCTCGGGCGTAGAGGTTGTCAACATCAGGTCGACTTTGTCGCTGTTGATCAGCGCCTTGGCCAATTGGCTCGCCCGTGACGGATCTGACTGCGAGTCCCGGTCGATGATCTCGACATTGAATTTCTTACCACCGGCCATCAGGCCGCCGGCCAATGCCTTGCGCGCCAGACCGAGAACGTAGGGGTCGCCTTCCCCAAATCCGCCGAGCGGCCCGGTCCTTGGACTGACAAACCCCACCTTGATGGTTTCGGCACTCTGAGCAAATGCGACGCCAGAAGCCAAGACAGATCCGCCGGCACCGGCGGCAACCTGTTTTAAAAATTTACGCCGCGAAACAGCCCCTGAAACCGCACCAATGATCCGTTCATTCCGCTTATCGGACGGCATAACTTCCTCCCTAGGTCCGCTTCGAATTGAAGGCGTCAACGCCTTCTTATATTCGCAGGCTCGTCGCTATCGTGAGTTTCGCGAGCGCCTTAGCGCCCATCGATGATACTGTTCGCCGCTCGGAGAGTCTAGCATATGTTTCCCCCACGCGACTATGACATCGCTATTACGGATAATCACCTGGGAGGCCGACTATGACCGATGCGGCTGATCAATGCGCTCCTTTTCGGCCATTTTCGACGCAGAGCGCAAACGCCGGAGTTGAGGCATTCATCTTGACGATTGAAAAAAAGTCCGCAATATTTCGCTATCGCGATTACGTCGACGCAATATCGATATCGGCGTTCGACGAAGCAAATCGGCTTGCCGAGGCGCGGCGTAAACTCTTTCAAACTAAACAAAAATGAACAATTCCGGCATTTGTCGGTAAAACCGGAAAAGGGAGGGACGACGGTGAAAGTCACCATGTTTCATTTCATGCCGTATCGGGATTTGCCCGATGACTTTCCACGCGACCTTGCTTCTGCTTGGGTCGACGCACCATGGTGGGAATACGGTGACGCCGATAAAGTCACCGATTATTACAATTGGTCGATCGATGAATTGATGTTGGCCGCGAAGCTCGGTTTCGACGGAATCGGGACCAACGAGCACCATCAGAATCCCTATGGTTTTATGTGCAATCCGAACCTGTTTGGAGCCGTCCTCGCCAAGATGACCCGCGACCAGGGATTGGAGCATGTCGCGTTGGTGCAGTTGGGCGCTACCGTTGCCGCCACCTCGCCACCCATTCGCATCGCCGAAGAATACGCCGTGTTGGACTGTATCAGCGGCGGTCGCCTCATTGCCGGCATACCGCTGGGTCTCGGATGCGATGCCAACATCAGCTATGGCGTGACCCCGATTGAACAGCGCGAGCGCTGGCGCGAAGCCGTCGATCTCATGCTTAAGGCATGGACCGCGAAGGAATTCTTCGCCTGGAACGGCAAGCATTATCAACTACCGAAAGTGAACTTATGGCCGCGGCCGGTGCAGGACCCTCATCCCCCGCTACTCGTGCCGGGTACGGTGAGTTCGACCACTTGGGACTATTGCCACGACCGTAATCTGCCGTTCGCTTATCTGAGCTATTTCGGCGGCAAGTCCGCGAACAACGTCATGGATAGGTTCTGGGACCGCGCGGTCGGCAAAGGGCAAGGACGCAAACCCATACCGAGCGACGTTTCTCCAGCTCGTCGGAGTTGCCGAGACCGACAGCCAAGCGGAAGAACAATACGCAAAGCACGTCGAGTATTTCTACCACAAGCTTTTGCATCAGCCGACGTATCAAATCGCCCCTCCCGGCTACGCCGACTACAAGAGCCTGCTGAACCTTTTGGTCTCGGGCAAGGACTTTCTTCAATATGCTGATCTTTCCATCGATCTGAAGCCCCTCAGCGCGAAAGATATGATCGAGAACGAGTTTGTCGTCGTTGGCAGTCCGGCGACCGTGCGCGAAAAACTCGAAAGTATGGCTAAACGACTAAACGTCGGCCATTTGATGGTGGCGCTCCAATTTGGATCCATGCCGCACGGTCAGGCCAAAAGCAATATCGAGCTCTTCGGGCGCAACGTTCTCCCACATCTCCAGAATATCTGGGAGGACAAAAAATGGGATAACCCGTGGTGGCCAAAACGGTTGCGAACTAGATCGCCTAAGCATCGAGAGTTGGCAATGGCCTGACGGCCTCGACTGCAGCTCCACTTCGCGCTCCGACGCTCACCACTTTCTCGTCATTCATGCTCCCGGTGTGAAAATGGCCACTCCTACCATCAAAACAATTCCGGTTCGTCACTGCAACTTCGAAGCCAAGGTGAAGACCGCCGGCAGTGGTCCCACCTTTGGTTTATCTGCACGCGGCGGCGGGGCCGATTTGGGACCCCTTCGTGGAAGGTTTGACCGAGCGTTTTACTGTCTACGCTCCCCACCATCCAGGGACCGGAGAAACCGCCCGCGATTCCATCCATGCGGTGGATAGCTTGTGGGATCTGATCCTGGTTTATGATGAGCTTTTCGATGCGCTTGGTCTGGCATCGGTCCCGATTATCGGCACGTCGTTCGGCGGCATGATGGCCTGCGAAATCGCGGCACATCGTCCGGAACGCGTAAGCAAAATGGTCCTGCTCGATCCCATCGGATTGTGGCGTGACGATGCGCCGATCGCTCCCTACATGCTGATGCCTCCCGAGAAATTGGTTGCAACCTTGTACAAGAACCTGGGGTCCGAGCCCGTGCAAGCCGCGCTCAAGATGCCCGACGACCCGAAGGAGATAGCGGTCATCACGGCCGACCTGATTTGGGCGCTCGGCGCTACCGGGAAATTCGTATGGCCAATTCCGGATAAGGGTCTAAAAAAGCGCCTTCATCGGGTTACAGCGAGCACGTTGATCGTCTGGGGCGAAGAAGATGCGCTTGTCTCGTCCATTTACGCCAAAGAGTTTGCCAATCGAATTGCCCGAGCTCGGGTCGAGATTATCAGCGATTGCGGCCACCTGCCCCAGGTGGAACAACTTCACACCACCGCGACGATGGTGGAGGCTTTTCTCGACGAATGATCGCGGCGCGTGCGTAAGTCGAATTGCCAAACCGGCATTTCGGCCGGACGTAGTGACCTACGGCGGGATGATCGCCGCACGCTTATCAACTTGAGCGATTGGATCCTTTTTACGCAATTTTGATCGAACCGCCACGTAGTCGATCCAACGGCGGTCATTGACCAAAAGATCGACGGGCTCAGCCGTATTATGCCACTCGCGGATAACTAAATATGCTGTTTGCGTGCGCGAGCTCCCTTCGTCGACGCCGGATGCCGTGTCCGATGGACTTTGCGCGATTCACTCGTCAACGCGGATGCCGTCCGGCGCCACGGTTCGTATCGACGATCAAGGTCGAACAAAGCTTGTTACATTGCAATACGTTCGACCAATTCTCTGAACAACCGCATCGCGGTCTTTAGCTGTCTCTGTCAATATTCTACTAACCATAATAATGAGGCCGTCATTTATCCTACTGGCCGCGTTTTCCGCTGATTTTGTCTCGATTAAGGAGCCTTTATCAACGACTGGTATAGGCATATTTTTGAATGGCAAAAGCGAATTTGGCCGGCTCCCTTGCTTTGCAATAAAGACGTGAGCATCTCTGATCGGTGAAATCCATCGTGGCCACGGGCTCATTTGAGCAAGTCAATCGAAGTATATCGAGGCTGCGCACGCGCTCTCGTCGCCGATTTATCGCCATTGGCATCGCCTTAATTATAGCGATTATCGGCACGACTGCATTGTTTATATTCATGCAGCGAGCGGGGGCTGTTTCCGCCTACAAAACTGCGACATCCAATCTTGGAAACGGAATGGCCCAACAAACCACTGTCATGCTTGGCAGTGTCGATAATGCCCTCCGTATGATCAATTCCAAAATCGAGGAGTTTCCGCACTCGACCCCAGATCAAATCAAAAAGACATTCGACTCAGCAGTACTCTCCACGTTGCTCAATGAGCTTGCCGCACGGCTTCCGATCGTCAAATCATTCAAAGTCATCAGTGCAAATGGAATGGTCGAGGATAGCTTTGCGCCACGCTTAACCGAGCGGCAAACCGCTGGGAAAAGGACGGACCTCGAGAGCCGGATGGCAAGCGGTGACCATCTAGAGGTTAGTATGCCCGCTAAGGAAGCGGACGGGTGGGTCGTGTACCTGGGCCGCAGGATAAATGATGCGAACGGTACCTCCGTCGGCGCAATAGTCGCGGAGCTGTCATTGGCATCTTTGGAAGATTTCTACCGGACGGCGATGCCAGCTAAACGTTCGGTAGCATTATTGCGCCAGGACGGCGTCGTCTTGGTCCGTTACCCTTACCGTGAAGATGATATCGGCAAGAAAATTCCAGATCAGTCGCCATGGTATTCAGTCGTCGCACAAGGCGGCGGCACCTTTCAAGCCGACGACCCATTCACTAAGGCGACGAACGCTAACCTTCGTGCGACCCTTGCACGATTTGCCCATGGTGGTTCAAGCATCGGTTTTGGAGACGGATGTGCTCGTCGATTGGCCCAACCAGATTCGATGGCTGGCGGCAGGTGGCTTACTGGCCATTGGCGGCGTCGTGCTGCTTTTAAGATATCTATCCGGGCAGGTGGACCGTCTACAGCGTTCCGAGGCTTTGGCCGCGGCCAAGAACGAGGAATTGGCGACTGCGCGGAGCCAATTCGACGCGGCGCTATCCAACATATCCGTCGGGGTATGCTTTTTTGGTGGCGATAAGAAGCTTTTGGTCTGCAACAACCGTTATCGTGAAATCTACCACCTTTCGGTCGAGGCGACACGACAAGGCGCGTCGTTCGAGGACATCGTTGAGCAGCGCATGCTGGCGGGTTCATCCCCGACCGTTAGTCGTGAGCGCTACATCAGTTGGTGTTACGAAAACGTGCAGAGTGGTGAGCGCAAAGAGATCACTGTCGAGTTGATTACCGGACGTACCATCCTCGTCACTCATCAACCAATGCCCCACGGTGGTTGGGTCGCCACCCATGACGATATAACCGAGCGACGCGAAGCCGAACGTAAAATTGCGTTTTTGGCAAGTCACGATGTTCTAACCGGCCTGCCGAACCGCGCGACGTTTGAAAGGGAACTTGACGACAGCTTCAGCTCCTTCCGCCGGGGCGCCCAACCTTTCATGCTATTTATGCTTGACCTCGACAAATTCAAACAAGTCAACGACACGCTCGGGCATCCCGCGGGAGACCAGCTCCTTCGCGAAACGGCGCGGCGGCTGAGTTTGTCATTGCGCGAGACCGATGTCATTGCCCGATTGGGAGGCGACGAGTTTGCCATCATCCGCTCGGGCGATCAAAACCCGAAGGCGGGTGCGGCCGAATTGGCCGCTCGCATTTGTCGTATCATCGCAGAACCGATTGACCTGGATGGCAATGCGGTGACCGTCGGTGCAAGCATTGGCATCGCGGCACCCTCGGAAGGAATGATCAAGAGTACCGATTTGCTTAAAATGGCCGACTTGGCACTTTACGCGGCGAAAGCAAGCGGCCATGATGGTTTTCGGTTCTTCGAACCTAAGATGCTCGCTGCGATGGACGATCGCCGCCATTCGGAAGAGCGGCTTCGCAACGCCATATCGAACGGCGAATTCGTGCTGCATTATCAGGCCATGATCGATGTCAATACGCGTCGTCCCGCCGCGTTAGAAGCTCTTGTCCGTTGGCGGGACCCCGTGCGCGGCTTGGTCTTACCCGAGTGACTTCCTTCCGTTGGCCGAGAAAACCGGATTGATAGTGCCACTCGGCGCTTGGATTCTGCGACGCGCATGCGCCGATGCAGCGAAGTGGCCGTTCGATTTAAAGGTTGCCGTTAATCTGTCCGCAGCACAGTTGTCGCAATCGGTGCTGCTTGAGCAAATCACGCGCGCGCTGAACGACTCATCGTTGCCCGGCGAGCGGTTAGAACTCGAAATGACCGAGCAGGCGTTATTTAACCGGGACATAGACAGTGTGCGCGTCGCCCGTCAAATCAAGCGGCTCGGAGTTTCCATTGTGATGGATAACTTCGGTGCCGGTCATTCATCGCTCGCTTCTCTCACGTCCATTCGGTTGGAAAAGATTAAGTTTCATCGGTCCCTCATCTCCAATATAAAGATGCCGGAGCGCGCGGCAATTGTCGCGGCGGTTATCGCCCTCAGCAACCACCTTTCAATCAAGACGGTCGCCACCGGCATTGAAACAGATCAACAGTTTCGCGAGGCACAAGCCGCTGGGATAAATTTCGTACAGGGCTATCCTCATGCGCACCCGCTCCCCGCTTCGGAGCTGTTTCGGGATGCTAACGCGCTGATGAATCCAGTTAAAGCCGTCGCATAGATAACAGGTCTACCGCTCGGACGGCAACAACAAGGTCAAACGGGGTGCCGGTTTAATTGCTCTTGTCGTCAGCTGCCTTATTACGGATCACCTTTCGTCGGATCCTCGCCATAAGGCGGCGAATAGATTACGAGCAGTTTGATGCGCTCGGTGAGCACTTTGATTGAATGAAAAACATGCGGCGGAAAGAACATCAAATCGCCCGGCCGGACATGATAGTCGACGCCATCGATACCCGCGATGGCCTCGCCCTCCAATATATAAACTGCCTGTTCCAAGTCGGGATGAGCGTGAGCGGGCGACCCCTCGTTCCTTTCAATGTCGCCTATAGCGATCTCCATGTATTTCGCGCCATTCACGAGCGGCCCAATAAGGCGGTAGTTCTTCGTACCGGTGTGGTTTGCCGGGCTGTACGGCTCAACATCCGATGTTCTGATGATATATGGAGATCTCGAATTCACGATTGGTTCCTTCTTTTGCCGAGAAACTGTCGACTCTCACACGTCATTGAGCATGCGCTTATTCAGACCGACGCCGCTACCGGCTCATGCTCCCATCGTCGGCCGACGAGATAAAGCGCGACCGCAAGAACAATCGCAAGGAGCCCAAACAAGCCCAAACCGTATCGGAAATCGCCCAGCAGATCTCGTAGATAGCCGATGATAGATGGCGCCACAAACCCGCCGATAACGCCCAATGAACTGATCGCCGCGATACCGCCCGCAGACGCAGCACCGGACAAAAAGCCTGCCGGTATTGACCAGAACGGGGGCGTGAACGCGAGCGTCGAAGCGAAGGCGATCGTCACAGCGATGATTCGCGCGGTCGGATCGACGAGTACGGCCGCGGAAAGGAGTGCCACTCCTGCCAGCAGATTGGCAAACGCCGCATGACCGATGCGTTCGGACCGACGATCCGAATGGCGTCCCCACCAAAGGACAGCCACAAGCGCGAACAAGCTTGGAATCGCCGCAACAAAGCCGTTCGTGACATTATTGAGTCCAAATCCCTTTAGGATCAAGGGAAGGAAGAACAACACCGAATTCAAAAGGCAGACATTGGTGAAATATACGGCGGCGAGAAACAGTACGCGCGGATTACGTAGCGCTTGAAGAACCGAATATGTTCCCCGTTTCTCGCGCTCACGGCGTTCCGTGTCGAGCACGCTCGTGAGCTTTTCACGATCTGCCACCGCCAGCCATTTCGCCTGCGCAGGCCCGTCTTGAAGATACCACAAGCACACGGGGGCAAGTATCACCGCCGGAATTCCTTCAAGGATAAACAGCCATTGCCAGCCCTCAATTCCGAACAATGCCATGCAACGAGAGCAGCAATCCGGAAATCGGACTGCCGAGCAATCCGCTGATCGCCACGCCGGCCATGAAAATGCCGAGAATGCGCCCACGGTATGCGGTCGGGAACCAGAGCGTCAAAAAGAATAATACGCCCGGAAAAAAACCTGCTTCGGATGCGCCAAGTAGGAGACGCATGACGTAGAAACTCTTTGGCCCGACGACAAAAGCCATGCCCGCGGCACAAAGGCCCCAAACAAGCATAATCCGCGCAATCCATCTTGTCGCACCGACACGATAGAGCATTAAATTCGACGGAACCTCGAAGACACAGTAAGTCAGAAAGAATAGCCCGGCGCCGAACCCATATTGTGTCGCGGACAACCCAATTGCCTTGTTCATCTGCAGAGCGGCAAACGCGACATTGATACGGTCTAGAAAAGAGATAAAGTAACAAAGCAGAAGGAATGGCATCAGACGCCATGCTATCAGCTTCAGCGTTTCGTTGGAAACGCCGCCCGGTGTCGTTTGCCGAACCGCCCCGCGGTCGTCCACCTGTGGCAGTGTCATCGATCCCTCCCATTCTATTTTTCGATTCTGATTTTATATCGTTGTTAATGCAGCTGGCCGACCGACACGCCCGTCGCGTTTAGCGGCCGTAGATCATGGTCAGTTTAGCTTTGTCCAGGGCGAGAAGGTTTACGACGAAGCCCACCTGGGAGGCGGTTGCGTTTTGCGGGACGGCCAGCTTGTCCACCTTGAGCGCATAAAGCGTGAAATTGTATTGGTGCGTTTCCCCGTGCGGAGGGCAGGGGCCGCCCCAACCCGGCGAATTCGTCAATCCGAAATAGTCGTTGGTTATCTGGCGGCTGCCTTTCGGCAACATCGCACCATCGAGCGTCCCGGCGCCCTCGTCGATTGAGCGCGCCGAGGAAGGAATGTCGACAACCACCCAACTCCAAATGCCAGCGCCACCCGTTTTGGCGTCCGGATCGTGAACCATTAAAGCAAAGCTTTTCGTGGATTCCGGCGGGTCGGTCCAACTCAAAGCGGGTGAGACGTTTTGTCCGTGGCAGCCAAGTCCGTTGAACGTAAATTTGACCGGCACCAAAGTATTTGCCGGGACGTCGGGGCTCGCAAGTTCAAATGCCAACGCGCGCACGCTGCCCATGGGCGATGAGAGCGTTGCCGCCAGCGCCATTGCCCGGATAGCATTTCGCAGCTTACCCATTTTTTTTCGCTCCGGTACGGCGAAGGAATATTCGACATGGCGAATTTCCGGGAATATGAGAGCGTTGTCAAGCCTTGAGACCGAGCTGCGAGAATATGTCCGCTCCTGCCGTTCCCGTTCGTCGCAGGTGCATTGGAGATCGGCTAAGGCCCGAATTGACCGGAGAGGGAAACTGTCATGACTGACGAACCAAAGCTCTGGCCCGAAGGAAAGAATTCGGGAAACGGGCCGCTCAAAGGAGTTCGCGTTCTGGACCTTACGACCGTTTTGATGGGGCCGTCCGCGACGCAAATCCTGGGGGACCTCGGCGCCGATGTGGTGAAGATCGAAGGGCTAGGCGGCGACACCATGCGGTTGATCGGACCATGGCGACACGAGGGAATGGGCGCGCTATTTTTACAGGCAAATCGCAATAAACGCAGCGTCGTAATCGATCTCAAAACGGCGGAAGGTAAGGAAGCGATAAGCCGATTGGCTAAACAGGCAGACGTGCTGGTGTCGAACGTCAGGCCGCAAGGTCTCGCCCGCCTTGGTTTGGATTATGGCAGCGTTAGCGTCGCAAACCATCGTATCATCTATTGCGTTGCCGTCGGATACGGCAGCAATGGTCCACAATCCGGCAAGCCGGTGTATGATGATCTCATGCAAGCTGCGTCGGGCATTGCCGGACTATTTTGTAAGGTCGATGGAGCACCACGTTATGCGCCGATCAATATCTGCGACCGGGTCGTCGGCCTTTACGTCGCCAATGCGATCACCAGTGCGCTGTATCATCGAGCGATGACGGGAGAAGGCCAGGCTATTGAGGTTCCGATGTTCGAGACGATGGCGCAGTTCGTGCTTGCGGACCATATGGGTGGCCGCGCGTTCGTTCCTGCGCTCGGTGATATGGGGTATAAGCGCCTTTTGTCGCGGACGCGGGGGCCTTATGCGACGAAAGACGGCCACCTTTCTCTCGTGGTTTACACCGACCGGCACTGGCGTGATTTCACGAGGCTGGTTGGTTGCCCCGATCTCATGGATACCGATCGGCGCTTCCGCTCGCAGGAAAGCCGAACGCAATACGCCGAAGACATTGGGCGCTTTATTGCGGGTCAACTAAAGGCGCGGAGCAACAACGAATGGCTGGCGGCGCTTCTGGAGATCGACGTTCCAGCTTCCCCGGTTAACTCCATCGAAGATCTGTTCGACGACCCCCACTTGAAAGCAGTCGGATTTTTTCAAGAAATTGATCATCCGACCGAAGGAAAAACCGTGGTTTGCGATCATCCCGTCCGATATGCAAAATCGCCCGCTTCGGTCCGACAGCTTGCGCCGCAACTCGGAGAACACACCCACGAGATATTAGCAAAGACCGCCTCCCCCGCCGAACAGACGGCCGAGGCTAATCGCTCATCAAAACCGAATTGTCCCCCCTTCACCAAGGCAAGGAGAGGAAAGGCACGACTGCATTAGCTGAACGTCAATTAGACTAGGCCGCGATTGTCTGCATCTCCAAGCGCCGGCAAACATCAGTGAGAAGCAATGCGGCTGCGTCAATTTTCGGGTCCAAACGCGCGGAGGGCCCAGCGATCGTAACGACATACACCGAGACATTCCATCTGAAGACACACGAAACGGTAGTTACGCCGTTCAGGCTCTCCTCAAAGTTCGAAAACCATCCTCTTTTTCGACCAGATTCGATGTCTTTCCTCAGGTCCACCGCTGACTTTATCGTCTTTTTTGTCAACGGTACGAGTTTCGTCGATTTAAGGAAATTTACCAGCGTCCGATCGTCCAGCGTGCTCAAAAGTGCCTTTCCGCCCGAGGTCGCGTAAATGCTTCGCAAAGTGTCACCGGCCTTGATCAGGATACGCAGGGGGTGCGTCGAGTTCGAACACTAGTAAATACGTCGCATTCAATCCGGTCACTTTGGCAAGTGAGACTGTTTCGTCGAGCGTATCGCGCAACGAGCGAAGCAATAGTTCGGTACGCGTCAAAATGGGATCGTGGTCCCCGATCTCCTTGCCCACCGCGCACAATCGCAATGTCGGATAGTATCCCGCCCGGGGCGCGATTTCATAGAGGTAACCGCGCGACTGCATCGCCTGAACGACGTCATGACAGCTCGAAATGGGAATTTTCAAGAGGTGAGCTATGTCCGACAACGTGAGAGGTCGCTTCTCCGCGGCGAACAACTCCAGAAGGTCTAGCGTACGATCGACAATTTTCGACATTACTGTAAGCCCCTCACGACGAAAACATGCGACTCGGCATTACGCCCAAGGCGCGCGGAATAATTTCATAAGAGCCCCTCGGGGTCCATGAACGCGAACCGGATTGACGCACGGGCTTTTATGACCTACCTTTCGCTACCACGAAAACGCATTCGCCAGGTAGAATACTGGAACGCTATTCGGGCCCCCGGATGAGCCATCACATTTGATCCACGAAGTTAAGAACAAGCTCAATATTCGGGGAAGTTCGATACACCGTCAATGGGGATTGCGCTTGAAGGTTTTCCAGGCATTAGCGGATATGCCGGATCGAAGCGAAATACGTGAGGCAATTCGCGCGCTCTGCGCTGAATTCGATGATGCCTACTGGGCCGATAAGGACCTAAAACATGAATTTTCGTTTGAGTTTGCGGCAGCAATAGCCGATGGAGGTTGGCTAGGTATCGCGATGCCAGCGGAATTTGGCGGCTCCGGATTGGGAGTGACCGAAGCGGCCATTGTATTGCAGGAAATTGGGCATTCCGCCGGAACGCTCGCTGCCTGTTCGGCTATACATGTCAACATTTTCGGACTTCATTCGATTGTAAAACATGGATCGAAGCGTCAACTTTCAGCTTGGCTGCCACCGGTCATCGACGGGTCGTGTCGGGCTTGCCTCGGCGTGACCGAACCTGATGCCGGCTTGGATACGACCAAAATCATTACGCGGGCGGAACGCACACAAAACGGTTATGTCGTTAACGGGCAAAAAGTATGGACCAGCACCGCCCAACAAGCCGATAAACTTATTTTGCTCGCGCGCACATCTCCAATTTATGCGTGTGCCCGTCCGATTGACGGAATATCGTTATTTTATGCGGATTTGGACAAGTCAGCGATCGAAATACGCGAAATCGGCAAAATGGGTCGTCATGCGGTGAATTCAAATCAGCTATTTTTCGATAATTTTGAGATTTCCGCCGACTGTCTTGTTGGCGAAGAGGGCAAGGGCTTCAGTTACATCTTAGATAGCTTGATACCGGAGCGAATCTTAAATGCCGCCGAAGTTATCGGCATCGGCCGGCGAGCTCTTGAAACAGCGGTCAGTTACGCGAACGAACGCGTCGTGTTCGGCCGTAAAATCGGAAAAAATCAGTCAATCCAACATCCTTTCGCCGAGTGCTGGTCCGAATTGTATGCGGCCGAGCTCATGACGCTTCATGCCGCTGAACTTTACGACTCGGGTCAGCCAAGCGGCGCACAAGCGAATGCGGCGAAGTACCTCGCTGCGGACGCAGGATTTCATGCGTGCGATCGCGCAGTTCGGACCCACGGCGGCATGGGATACGCCCGCGAGTATCACGTCGAAAGATACTTTCGTGAAATGGTCGCAGCCCAGTTGGCGCCGGTTTCGCGTGAAATGATTCTTTGTTTTATCGCCGAGCGTGAATTGGGCCTGCCAAAATCGTACTGAATGGCATCGCGAGGAGTTCTCATGAGTGGCAGTGACGTGAAGACGGATGTTTGGACCGAAAAGCGAGGCCGCTCGCTCTGGATTTGGATCGATCGAGAGGAACGGCGCAATGCCATGAACAAACGCGTCATTGAGGGGATCGAGGACGCGCTTGTTAAATCTCGGCAAGACGAGGCCTTGCGGGCGATCGTTCTGACCGGTGTCGGTCGGAAGGCATTTTGTGCCGGAGCGGATTTGACCGCGGGCGTCGAGGCATTCACGCTTGGGCTAAACGAACCGATGACCGATTTCGGCAAGCTCGCGCGCCTCGTTCGCCTTATGGGCATTCCGCTGATCGGGCGCATAAATGGGGATTGCGTGGCCGGCGGCATGGGGCTTATGTCATTATGCGATCTTGTAGTGGCGGCTGATCATGCGCGTTTCGGTCTACCGGAAGCGAGCGTTGGCGTTTTTCCCATGCAGGTTTTGGTTTTTCTGCGCCATATGCTGGGAATGCGCCTTATCAACGAGCTTTGCTTAACTGGCGAATTCATCGACGCGGCTCGTGCCCGCGAAATCGGTCTTTTGAATTACGTGGTTCCTTTCGAAGAGTTGGATACTCGGACAGATGCGTTGATTGGCACCATCGAACAAATGTCGCCTGTGGCGCTCCGGCGCGGCAAGTTCGCTATCGCCGCGATGGAAAGCATGGCGTTCGGGGAGGCGCTGGCATTTGCCGAAACGCTGATTTCGGTCACCGCTTTAACGGGCGATGCGACCGAAGGGTTGACCGCATTCAACGAACGGCGTGCGCCGCGGTGGAGAACGGACCCCCGAGATGTCTGAGAAAATCGTGCGCATTGGTGGTGCATCTGGCGCCTGGGGCGACAGCCCTGGGGCATTCGAGCAACTCGTTGGCGCCGACGTTGATTATCTGATGATGGACTATCTTGCCGAGGTAACAATGTCGCTTTTGGCGCGAGCGCGGTCGAAGGACGGCCAGGCGGGCTTTCCGCCCGATTTTATTGCTTATCTGCGGGGCGTCCTCCCGGAGCTGGCGCGGCGAAAGATTAAGGTCACCACCAACGCGGGCGGTGTCAATCCGTGGAGCTGCAAACGCGCTCTTGAAAGCCTAATCGATACCTTTGGATTGTCCCTCCGTGTGGCTGTTGTCGAAGGCGACGACATCCTCCCACTGACGGGCGCGCTTCGCGCCGGCGGTCTGCGCGAAGCCAGTTCTGGTGAGAAATTGCCGGAGACGTTGCTGACCGCTAATGCTTATTTTGGTGCTATCCCTATTAAGGTCGCGCTTGACGGCGGAGCCGATATTGTCATTACCGGACGATGCGCCGACAGCGCGCTCGCGCTCGGTATTTTGATGCACGAATTCAATTGGGCCATCGATGACTATGATCGGCTTGCGGCCGGAAGCCTCGTTGGCCACCTTCTGGAATGCGGTCCGCAAGCGACCGGCGGCAACTTCAGTGATTGGTTTGACGTTCCCGAATGGCACAACATTGGATACCCTATTGCCGAGTGCCGGAGCGACGGAAGCTTTGTCATTACCAAGCCGGAGGGAACTGGAGGCCTAATCATACCGCCAGTAATCGCTGAACAGGCGCTGTACGAGATTGAAGATCCGGCAGCTTACTTTCTCCCTGACGTAACCGCCGATTTTAGCAACATTGAAGTCACCCAAGTTGGAAGAAATGAAGTCAGAGTTTGCAATGCCCGCGGATTTCCACCGACGAATCTATACAAGGTGTCCGCGACTTATCAAGATGGGTACAGGTCTGTCACTACCGTCTCAATTGTCGGTCCACGAGCCGCTGACAAGGCCGACCGAACTGCGGACGCACTGATTGCGCGATCACGGAAGATATTTGCCGCGCGCGGCACTCTCAAATTTCACGACCGTCCACAAGGAGGTTCTTGGGGCCGAGGCATCTTATGGTGAAAGATCGGCCGCGCGAGACTCGCGGGAAGTGCTGTTGAGGCTGGTCGTCGAGCATCCAAAACGAGAGGCGCTGGAACTGTTCGGTCGTGAACTCGGCTCCATCGGGCTCAGTTTTGCCCCTGGTACAACCGGCATTTACCATGGAAGGCCCAAGCCCACGCCCGTTGTGCGTCTTTTCACGTTTTTCTTGGAAAAAAAGGCCGGCGGCCGCCCTACGGTGCGGATCGGCAACGGTCCTATCGTGGAAGTCAATGTCCCAGTTGACGGCGGGTACGTAGCCCTCGCGAATTCCTCAAACGATCGAAGAATATCCAATCCCGGATGAGGCTACGATAGACTTTCCCCTCGCCCGGCTCGCCTATGCCCGTTCCGGGGATAAGGGAAACAACGCCAACATCGCCATCATCGCTCGCGATCCGAAGTACGTTGGTTTACTCAGACGGGAGTTGACGCCGGAGCGCGTAGTGAAACATCTCGGCCATCTCGTCGTAGGTCCTGCTGAACGCTACGAGGCGCCCGGTCTACACGCCCTGAATTTTGTGATCAAAAACGCATTGGGGGGCGGTGGGATGGCCTCGTGCAGGATCGATCCACAAGGTAAGGCCTACGGTCAGATGGCTCTTGAGATGACCGTTGCTGTGCCTCGGTCATGGGTCGAGGAGATCGATGCTGCGAAGATCGCCGAAAGATGGACCGCGGTTTGTACAAATTAAAGTCATGTTGATCCCGCTTTCCATGGTGTGGACCACGGTGCTGGTCTTTTTTCTGCTGGCTTCAGCTGCACCAAATCCTTGGACCACGGGTGCTTGGCTTTTTCCAGCCGGCTTGAACCGCTCCCCTTGGACCACGGTGCTGGGCTCTTTCCAGCCAGCTTCGATCAGGGCGGGCCGAGTGCCGCTGATCGGTTGACGAGCTCGATCGGGACTTTGTTGCCGATCGCGCTATGGGGTCGCTCCTCGTTGTAGTCTCTACGCCAAGCCTCGCATTTTCGCCGCTCAGCGTTCACCACCCTCGCTGCCATCACGCGCGCGCGAGGCGAGCGGCCGGCCCAGCGAGCTGTGACGCAGACCGACCTGCGCGAGCCGCCTTAAGTGGTGCCGCGGCTGCTGGCCGCATGATGGTGAGGTCGCCGGCTGGGCCGTCGCGGTTTTCGCTTTAGTGAATCTGGTCGGGGCGGACGCTGGAGCTCGGGCGATCGCGATGATGATGCGGCCGCTGCGCGGCGGCGCCTGCCGGCGATCAGCTACGGGGTCATCGACGACGGATCGAAAATTCTGAAGCACAGACAGAGGGCCACAGCGTTCACCACCCTCGCTGCCATCACGCGCGCGCGAGGCGAGCGGCCGGCCCAGCGAGCTGTGACGCAGACCGACCTGCGCGAGCCGCCTTAAGTGGTGCCGCGGCTGCTGGCCGCATGATGGTGAGGTCGCCGGCTGGGCCGTCGCGGTTTTCGCTTTAGTGAATCTGGTCGGGGCGGACGCTGGAGCTCGGGCGATCGCGATGATGATGCGGCCGCTGCGCGGCGGCGCCTGCCGGCGATCAGCTACGGGGTCATCGACGACGGATCGAAAATTCTGAAGCACAGACAGAGGGAGCGTTTGCCCTCGCTCGCGCAGCGCAGCGGCCGCTGCTGCACGGAACGATCATCGGAATTTGGCAGCGTTCACCACCCTCGCTGCCATCACGCGCGCGAATATAAAGAAACAAGGCGATTGTTGATCAACCGCCCTCGCTCAAGTGCTCTACGAAGAGTCCGATTCCAACGAACGTCTACGCGTCAGCGATTGGATTGTGCAAAGACTCTATCATTATGCAATCAAGGAAACCGTCGAATGCTGACTTCTGACGGTCTTTCGACATATAGCTGATCCAACCCGCGTTTGCACCGTCGCGGACTAGAATTCGGCCGTGGCCCCACGCGACCTGCGCCCAACAGTCGCAAATCATGGTTTCAAGAGCAACAGCATCAAAGTGCGAGGGCAATTCAATTGCACAATGAATATGCCATCGACCGGAGGTGCCGCGCTCCCACGAACGTAACGAGCGAGCCCGGACCTCGCTTTTTCAAGTACGGGTAATACACGCAGACGTTTGCCGTACCGACGAAATGCAGCACCATACGCCGCTCTGTTGAGGAGGTTCATGAAGTGCCGAAAAGCTTGTCTGCATCGATAGTCGTCAATCTTTACCCAACCGCCGCTGTCGGGCTGGTGGCGTTGCTTCAAGGTTAGGGTGACGTCACAAAATTCACTCCAGCTGCTAGTATCGAAGAAGTGTGATTTGGCGGATTCAATTTGGATCAGATCTAATCTCCATCGAGTTGTTATTCGCGTGTATTGCAGAGGTGGTGGAAGGTCTCACGGCAGCGTTGATCGCGGACCTGAGTTTTTGCCCTCCCATCCTTCCCTCTCGAACACGACTTCCACTTCCTGGCATTGACGCTTGCCGCCTACTATATTCGGGCTTCCTGGCGATGAGCCGACGACAAGTACGCCACCCTTCGTGCGGAACGTCGATCTTCATGCTTGCCCCACTCGTTGGGATGGAGCAACTCCGAAATAAACCGGAGGATCTTCGGGTCCGGTGGGCAAGCGGCCTTTAGTCGCGACGGGAGGGGAGCAGCGTCGAATTCGCCGACCTTGGCGAAATGCAAACCCATATCGGCTTCGGACGCTTTATCGGACATTCCGCCTTGCGTATTTGGAAGCCTCAAAAGCAACACGCCGTTGCGCCGCATACGTTTGGGTGATTTGTTCGGCAAGCGTTATAGCCCGCGCGGATGAAGCCCGTATGTCCAACTACGTCTTGTCAAGCCGCGGACTTGGGCCGTGTGGGATCATGGCTTCGGCAGCAGAGAACAGCGAGCCGCGCATGTGGATGCGCACGGAAGATGGATCAGTCGTCGATGACACCGGTAGGGTGATCTACTTCGGCCTTGAATGGTTCGTCCGAGATATCGGCCTCGGCGATCGCTGCTTTATCTGCGGTGCAAGCCCTTCCGATGTGCCGTTCAACAACGAGCATGTCATTCCCGAATGGATTCTTCGGCGATTCGGCTCGTTCGATCGTTCCCTGACCCTGCCGAACGGCACGTCCATGCGCTACGACCGATATACCGTTCCTTGCTGTGCCGCCCGCGATGGTTTGATGGGACGGGTCATCGAGTAGCCCGTCAGCCCTTGACCAATGGACGCTCAGGGGCCGATAGCTGCGAATTTTCATTTAAGGCTTCGCACAATTGTGGACTCATCCTATGACCGATGATAAGAACGAAAAGAGAACGGTGCTAAGGACGAGGTCCGCGCGGCAGTGCCCCAGCAACGCCGGTGGGGATGAAAAACCCGGATTCCGGTCGGTGTGACATCTGAACCAATGCGTGTTGGGTAAGGGTAGTCGCGCAGAAGCGGCTTCGAGTTGAATACCCGGGCTTGCTGGTTAATCCGCGATATGGGAGCTTTTTCATAGGCGGCCGGAACGTCGAGACGGCGGAAGCTCTCAAATTATGTAGGGGACGCAAGGCGCTCTTGCCGGGCGGCGAAGCGCGAGAGGCACGAGGCGGGTACCTGGTTGACCAAAGAGCATGCATTCGAGAAGGCGAAGCAAGGTGATCTGCCGCACGACGTGCGGCTGGTCGCAACCGTCGCTCGCCTGCTCGATCTTCACAACAGTAAGCGGGAGCGCGGTTCACGCTCGACCAACGTAGCGCAACAGCCTCAGGTCAGCGTCGCTGCAGGATATTATTTGTGGCTCGGGCTTCAGATCATTCAGCTTCTCCACCGCCATGCGAAGCAGGGAAGCAGCGGGCCTGTATCAGTCGCCAGGCTTCATGAAGAGCTTTCCGGAAAACGCGGTGACCTCGCGCGCTCAGACCTGGAGTATTGTTTGAGCTTCTTGTCGCTGGAACGCGAGATCAGATATTTGGATCCGAACTCACTCCCGGCAGAAGAAAGCCGCGTCACGCAGGCGCCGTCGCAGCTCCTAAGGTTCGACAAGCGCTTCGGACAGGTCCGTCTTAGTGACGCGGGACGCCTCCTGATGCGGATCAGCGCACTGCACCAGGATTGGCTCTACGAAGACAAGGACGTGGAGCGGATACCCGCTTCGATCGAACGGGGCGTCTTCGAAGATATTCCGCGTATCTGCGACGAGGCTATCGGCAACCTTCGGGCGCTGAACGAGCGGCTTACGGAGATCGAGGAAAGCCCGACTTTCGAAGGCCTGCGGATGGAATTCCAAGAACGCGGGCGTCAGTATCGCGAGATGTTGAATATGGCCGGCATGGCGCTCACGCGGGCGCTGACGGCGCTGGCGGCACCGACCACGAGGGAACGCTTCGAGCGATGGCGCTCGTTCCGGGGCATCGAGGACCTGCAGATCGAGGATGCGCTTAGTCATGTCGAAGGAGTTCACCATGCCCTGCACAGTTTGGAACGGCATTTTGTCGAGTTCATCAAAAATATCCAAAGCCGTCGTCGTGCTCCGCTGGGCGTTGTTCGTTTCCAGGAGGTTTGCCGGCGGTTAGTTTACTCGGCGCCATCGCACGATTCGCTCCTGAACCTGTTTGCCGACCTGGGGCCGTGGCGCGCCCGGAATGTCTGGTTTCATCCGAAAGACTTCGTCGGGCGGGCGAACCTTCGCGCGGGTCGCCCCAATGCCGACGGAGTCGTTTTCGAGGAACAGGCTGAAGAGACTGCGCAAGAGCGGTTCCAATCTTTTCTCGAGCGAAATCGCTCATGGATTCTGGCGCGCCTTCGCCGTGGACCGGTCGCATTGAGCGATTTTGTGAAGGACGCGGACCTCATCTTTATGGACGGCGAAAGCCCCGCGAGCTTCTTCGGTGTCTTCAGCCTGCCCGACGAGCTTGGCAACGAAGAGGTGAGCATTTTCGTCGGCTTGTCCGGCCAGCGCATGGATGTAACGGTCGGAGCGCTTCGGATGCGCGGCGACGACCCTGTCATATGGATCGATGGAGGAAGTGCATGACGCCCGCGGACATGGGGCGTGCCTTCTCCTACCTGTTCGCCTACCGAACCTGCTCGAACTCACCCCGAGGGACGAAGAAGGCGCGACGGCGAGGCGCAGGTCGCGGAGATTCTGACCAGCGAAGTCTCCGGCTATCAGGACTTCGAGGCGTTCTTGAATGCCCAGGCTTCACCATGCGGTCCTACGAACAAGGAGCGATCGGCGTCGCCGCACGCGGACAGGTTTTCGTCATGGCAAGGCGATGCACGGACGAACAGGCGCCGTATATCGACTCGGGCTGGGTGTTCGAACGAATGAGGGACCGTCGGAGCACTGAGCCGCTCGAGCATGTGGTCGTCTGGGCGGCCCAACTCTGGGCCACGATGCAATGGTTCTTCTACACGCGGCTTGACCGCGGCATCGATGCCGTCGGCCGCTTTAAGGAAGCATTCGTGAATGTCCCCCAATTGACGCGCGAGCTTCAGGAACAAATCGAAGAGATGCGCACGCGAGGCGCGCCGTCGGACGAGCGCGGACGGGTGGTCTGGGAAATTCTCACCGACAGCACGGGGGGGTCGATCGAGACAAAGGCGCGAAGGTTTCTCGCCGCAATGGAGGAAGCGGCGCTCCTCGACCGAGTCGAAGGCGAAGGCGAAGGCGAGTTGCATTATCGGCAGACGCTAAACGCGGCGGTCGAGATGTCGCTGAACTTTGAGCGTCAGGCGTTTTACCTCATGCCAGGCGACGAATCAGACAGGCCGCAGGCCGAAGAAGCAGTGGTCAGCATGATCGAAGGGATACATGCCTCCGCCGGAGGACGGTCTTCGGGAGACGTGGCCGCGAGCTTCCCGGACGAAGGTATCGACGATGAGCACGATGACGAGCTGTACGAGCGGCGACGTCTGAACGGAGGCTCCGATGTCGGTCATTAACAGGATCGAGATTGCCAACTGGCTCGACCTTACTAGGACGAGAGAGTGGAACCCGGACTTTCGTCACGTCGTGCTGGACTTCCGCGGTCAGTCGACGGCCGTCCAGGCTCACAACGGCACCGGGAAGACGCGGATGACGCGGGCGATTCTAGCGCTGCTAGGACGCGATCGCGAGTTCACTAGTGATGCGCGGGCGAAGATGGCGCCGCGCTCGGCCCCGTGCGAGTCTCACATACGCATGGAGGTCTTGCATCCCCTCGATTCGGCGCAGGCTGGCCGGTCGCGGCCGGGAAGCGAACCGGCTGGCGGCGAACGCTACGTGCTCGGCATTTACGGCTACAGCGGCGAAGGCCAGAGGGTCACTTTCTACAAATACGACGGCAGGCTGGAAGATTGTCCCGTGGCGGTCCGGGATGGTCATCGAGTGACATTGATTACGGACGATGCATTCCGCCGCAGTCTCAAGGGCGCGAAAGGGGCTCTCATCGATCCCTCCGAGGAGGAATGGCTGATCGAGATCGGCAAGCATTTCGACCGCGGCAACATTCGGCAGATAATCGAATACCAGAAGAAGGGGGCAGGTGACGGAACTTCCAACTTCTTGAAGGTAAAATCTAAGCACGGCGAACGGTACGATGAGGCGTTCTTCTACAGCGTCTTGGCTCCCGAGCTTCTGGTTGGCACCATGGGCAACGAGGCCCTTGAAGGGGAAAGGCGTTTCGAGGACACGATACTCATTTCGGCACGCAAGATCGGAATGGCTCTAGCAGAGTCCCGGCGGAGGCAGAATGAGCTTCTGGAGACCAAGCGTGCTCTCGACGCGATTGAGCGCGTGAATGTGGCTGCTAGGGATGTTACCGCTGCGCGTCAGACGTACGAGGTCAGATGCCGGACCTTGGCGGGCGAAGCCGCCTTCCTCCAGACTGTCGTGATCGAACGGCCCGTTCCCGGGATCCCGAAGAGCTCACTTCCCGGTGACGAGAAGACCAGGCAGATTGCGGCCCACCTGCGGATGCAGGAGGACGTCTGGCGCGTTCCAGACTGGGCGGTCGGCGTCATGACGGGTGAAGAGTCGGCACGTGTGAACGAGCGGGCGGGCCGGACAGCCGGGCGTGGAGTGCCGCTCGTCAGGGCGCAGGCGATCGAGATTCCCGTGCGGACTACTGCGGCTCCGAGCCAAGCCATGCTCTACACCGTCGATGCCGCCGGCGCCTTGATCGGAACGGCTTCAGGTTTCGCGCCAGGTTGGTCAAAGGACACGGCCAAGCGGGCGCTGGAGGCCGCCTTTGAATGGGCTGAAGCGGAAGCGGATACGAACTTTCCCAGAAAGCGCGCCGTCGCACTCACCCGCCAGAGGGCCGAAGCGGAAAGGAAGTACATAGAAGTCGAGCAGCAGCGGAAGGAAGTCGAGACGGAACTAGACCGCCTGCATTCGCGCCAGCGCAGCATGGATGCGGCGCGGCATGCGTATGATGAGATGGCGCGGAGCGGCCTGTTTTCAGATGCCGAGCTCGCGGCGCCGTCGAAGACCGGAGCCCTGGCGGAGGAGCATCTGCAGCTTGCGGAGACGAGGCTGGAAGAGCATCAGCGGCGTGTGGCCGCAGAAACCGCGTTGTACGCGCGGTGGAACGCGTTCTTCTCCGAAAACGGTCGCGATGCAAACCCTGGATCGCTGGCGGACGAAATCGAGGCTGCCAAGCGCACAGCCACTGACGGACTCGAACAGGCGCGCCGCAACCAGAAGGATGCCGAACGGAGGCGCAATGGGATCTCCGCGAGTCTGCAAGCTGAGACACGGCGTTTGCAGCAATCTGCGGATGCCCTGAACCGGATTACGGCTGAACGTCGCCTCGCTCAGAAATTCGCCGAACTGTTTCCTGGCGAAGCCGTTGCCGGACTTCTTGAGCGGGTCAAGCGTGAGTTGCGGGAGGCGAGCGATCAGAAGGCGAGATTGGAATCGCAGATAGCCGCAGCCGCAGGACCCCTCCGGCAACTCGCGGCGTTTCGCGCGGTATTTCCCGGTCAGAACGCGGTCGAGGTGTCAACCAGGCGCGCAAGACGCCGGGACGAGATGGTCGGGATCTGCGCTGAACTTGATAAGAACTTTGGGGACGTGCAGCGTCGGCGCTCCGAACTCGAACGCGCTCAGATCGCGGCCGGTCAGGTCGCGGACCGCATCCTGCGCACTGCCGGGAAGGGTGCGTTTCCACTGCACACTGCAGTTTCCGGTTTGGATCTGCCTCCGGATCGTCGGCGACTCGCCCTTACCCATTTCTCCGGCCTTTTGTTCGCGCCGGTCCTGGAGACGGTCGAGGAAGCGGACCTTGTGGCGACTGTCCTTTTCTCGGAGGGCATGCCAGCGCCGGTACTCGTGCGCTCTGAACTGGAAGCGTTCTGCCGCGACGGTGATATCAAGGAGTCGGAGGGCAGCGCGTACAGCTACATTCTCGGGGCGCGCACGCGGCCGGTCGACTGCCTTCTTGATCCTGGCCTTGTGGAACGCGAGAAGCGCGAGCTCGAGGAGCGCGCCGCCAAGCTCAAAGCGGAGCTCGCGGCAGCTCTGCAAGAGAAAGCCGCTCTCGCGCCTGGCCATTCCGATACCCGGCTGGTCGAGGATGCGCGCAAGTCCGAAGAGGATAGGCTCGAAGAAACGACGGCGCAGGCCGCAAAGGACGTTGCTGAGATTGATGCCAGGCTGCCGCGTCTCGAAGAAAGAGCGAGCGAGGAGTCGGTTGCGACGATCCGCGCGACGGAGCGATACGCCAGTCTCGGTGGCGAGGAGCGATATAGCTTTCTGCTGGCCGAACAACACGATCTCTCCCAGAAGATCGCTGGACTCGAGGCGGAAGCCATCGAGGCGGGCGTAATGCTCGAACACGCCGAACTGTCCGTTACAAACGCGGAGGCGCTGTTTTCGCGAGTGGTGGAGCGTGCGTCGCAGGTGCCTGGGTTGAGGGATCTGTCCCGCTTTGTTCGCGAAGGTGGCCCGGCCTTTATGCAGGCAGCGCCTGGCGTGGGAACCGAGCTGCGCAAGGCTCGCGATCGAGGGAGGACGCGCACGAAATTCCAGTTCGAACTCGCCCAGCAGCGTGTTGAGTTGGCCCAGGGAGCGGAAGCGAACCTGGACGCCGAGATCCGCAAGAAAAGCGACGAACGCCGCGATCTAAATGAAGGACTGGAAGCTTACAGAACCAGCGGGCTAGATGCGCAGAAGGGTCTGGATGAATGGCGTCCGAGGGCTACGATGCTCGACGAGGTGGCGCGTCGGCTGATAATGCAATACCGCATCGCGCAGGAAGTGCTCGCTGATCTCGAAGTGACCGTCGAGGCCGACGGTACCGTTTCCGACGAACTCCGTCGGGCGATGAACTCCTCCAGACGCCTCGACGAGGCGGATCGGGAAGAGCCGCACGACGTCATTGAACTTGCCGACGAATTGCGCGCCGATGTCGAAGCTCTTGATCTCAGGACCCGCAGCAAGGCGATCAAGGAGGCAAAGTCCGCCTTAGAGGGTGCCCGAAAGGTGCTGCACGCCGAAATTCGGAAGGTCCTTGAGGACCAGGCTTTGCGGTTCAGTAGCAACGAGAAGGAGCGGCTCGGCCAGGCGGGCAACGAGCCGAAGTATGCAGAAGAAATGTATCGGCACCTCGAAAAACAGTGGCAGGACCACAACACGTTGTCGCGGCAGGCGCATGAGAAACTCTCGAGGAGCGTCGTCTTGAACTCGCTACGACGTTGAAGAATATGACGATACGGTTGCAGAGCAATTTCGATGCGATGCGCAAGGCGATGAATTGGAACGCAGAGGCCGAAAGCGGGACGCTTGACGAGGCGGGCAGTTCAGATCCGAGCGGTCATACACAGTGAGTTCCGAGACTGAAGCGCTGCTGAACGAGATCGTGGAGATGATCGAAAGCGACGAGCAACACCGCGAAAGGGAAATCGAGGCCGGACGTTCAGACATCTATCTCCGAGCCAGGAAGAGGCATGACGAGACGTTGAAGGAGAAGATAAGACTGCGCTTGACCGCGGATGTTCTCCGAACCACCAGAAACTTCGCAAATTGTCACCCCGAGCTGCGGGCCGGTGAAGTCGCATAGGCTCGACGACGAAATCAGCACCGGACAAGAGAACGCTGTCATGCTCATGCTGTTGCTGAAGCTTGCCGATTTCGCCGATCGAACGGCACATCCGTCTGCAGGCCGTGAAGGATGCCGCGGCCGTTCGGCTGGCACGGGCCCGGCGACAGAGGTCGTGATCATCGACGGAAGCTCTCCGAACCTTTCGAACCGCAACTAATCAAGGAATTGCTTCGCGCCATGTCTAAGGTGCGCGGCATTTTCGCAACTCATCGAGGCTTATTCATCATCCTCAGTACCAGAATGATCCGGACATTTTCCCGAACCATATTCGTCTCGCGCGGATGAAAGCGAGGTCGCAGCGGTCCATACGTTTATCTCGGCGGACATGAAATCCGTGACCGCAAGCGAACTGGGGACGCCGACGAAGGGGAAGATAGAACCTGTCTCGCTCCACGTCGACCGCGTTCTCGAGCGAAAGAGCGGCAATGGGGCGGCCGAGGTGGGCGAGGATGCCCCCGATCTTGCCGTCACGCTTACGCAATGATGGAAGACTCCAGCTCGGTCCGGATCGAAAGCGAACTGCAACGCCTCGCTGGTGACCGCGGTTGGCTGAACGGCTCGCGGTTGGTTCAGCGCTTGGCGGACGGATTGGCGATTTCGCACCTTGAAGTTGCGTCACAACCTCCCCGCACTGGCCCAGGCGGGGATCGTTGACAACATTGGGCCGACCGGCGACGGCCTGGGACGCGTCAGCATCCTGCAGCGTTTGCCAGAACCAACGACGCACATGCCGGACCACGAGCGGCAGTGGCGGGACTTGGTCTCGTCGCGGAGTTCGGATTCGGCTCTGGGGACGGTGTTGGGAGACGCCGGAATGACCCTAGCAGGTCTTTCACGCAGCGACATGGAGCATCTATTAGAAGGCTTTCTCCGCCTTGTTGCGGATCGAGATAGGTTTGCTGGCCGCGATCCCTTCGAGATCAGCGCCAAGTATCTGCTGGGATCGTCGAATATCCTAGCAAAGTTGGGCAAGGCGCTTTCAGCCGCCGGAATATCGGATTTATCCTTTGGGACGCGGCCGCGACACATGTTGGGTGGAGGGCCGGCCCGAAGCAAGTTCACTCTGCTTGTCGAGAATCGAGAATGCTTCGAACGGCTGATCGGGCTCGGGCTCGCGGACCGCATTACCGTCATCGCCACTTTTGGGTATGGCATAACGTGGTCCGGAGTGGGCGTCGAAGGCCGATTGGACCGCATCAAGATCGCACGCGTCGCTGGAACACCGCCGCCTACGCTTGCGGCAGCTATTGCGGCCAGCACTTGTTCTTTCTGGGGAGACCTCGACTTGGCCGGTCTCGATATATTCATCAAGCTGCGTGGGCTTGTGCCACATCTCGCTTTGAGCGCGCTCTACAGCCCGATGCTCGTCGCCGCGATGGACAGCGCGACAAGCCATCCGTACTGCACATTGGTGGACAAGCTTGGTCAGATCGAGACCGTCAGCTGTGACGGCGCCGTCACCCGCCTGGCTGCTGCGTGCCGTCTTCGCGCGGTCGATCAGGAGTACGTTTCCGATCAAGATATTCTTTCGCTTGCAGACCAGGTCTCTGGAGCTGCCGGAAGGCGAAGAAGATGGCATCGCCGCCTTGAAAGGATCCGGTTCTTGAGTTTTCGTAACATTCGGACTGATGTTGTTTGTTGGCTAAAGCATGGAGTGGTGTCTCGTTCAGCTGGCCCGTTTCGCAGTGCCTTGGTTTCGCCAGGCTCTCTATGCGGTAAGGCGCCGCTGCTCTTCAGTTACTGTATCAAACTCGCCGGACAGCAATCCGGAGGAAGCGGGCAAGCGCGGCCTTCGACGATTTGCGATCGAGAGCGTACGCGGTCTCGCCGTTCACCATTCTCGTTGCTCTCACGCGCGCGCCGAAAGGTCAACCCGCATCGGCCGCAGCAGCACTGAGCAGCCCGACCGGTTCGAGCCGCCTGAACGTCGCAGTGGCTGCTGACGACGTCGCCGATTTCCATTTTAGTGATTCCGATTTGGGGCGACGATGATGCTCGGGCGGTCGGGGCGACCGCGCGTACACCAAACTTGGTTGCGGTCTCGCGCGCGCGAGGGCAGCGGAGGTGCGACCGGACGACCTGCTCGACTGGCCTTAAGCGGTGCCGCAATCAATAGTCTGGACTTCGTCTTCAGCTTCGAGGAATACCATTGAATGAGTTCGTCCATGCAAGGGCATTGACTGCTTTCATTGCCCTTACGCGCTAAATTAACGAACCATCGACCAACACTATCTGACTAACGACTATGCGTTCGGCGTAAAGAGGCCGCGGCGTACGCAGATAACGCAACGACCGTATTCGTCAAGCCCGAGGGGTATAGTGCCGGCGTGCCCGGCGAGATGTCGCAGATGGTCACCGAACGTCCAAATGCCGGCGCCGTCAGGCACCAGGATCCGTGCAGTGCCATCCGTGGCCCGAGAAGTAGAGGTTTTGTTCCGATCGTTGCTCACGGCATTACTCCGATCAAAGTCGCTGCCGAGTTTTAGAAATGTCCGCACGGGGTTAACCCGCATTCCCCCGACGAGCGCGTGCTCGCTCGGCTGGCTTTGCTGCGGCTTGCTCGCCCCTCTTACCTGCAATGGGAAGCAGTATCTCGCCCTGTCCCTCAATCCGCTTGCGCTCCTTCTTCGACGGAGTAGGAGTTGCTTTTTCCTGGGCTATGCTGCGGCGGAGCGCCTCCATGAGGTTCACAGCGTTCTGCGGCCGCGGCGCGGCATGCTCCCGCGATACCGGCAGGCCGGCCTGCTTCTTCTTGAGCATCTCGACAACGGCCTCCTCGTAGTGATCCACAAACTGCGAGGGGTCGAAGTTCGTCGCCTTGCTCTGGAGGATGCCTTGGGCCAGCTTGAGCATATCTGGCTCGACCTTCACATCAGGAATGCCGTCGAAATATTCCTTCGCATCCCGAATCTCGTACGGATAGCGTAGTGTGGTCCCCGTCAGTCCCTTGTCCCAGGGCTCGAGCATGATGACCCGCTCGCGCTTCGCCAGCACGACACGACCGAGCGCGACCATATCCTTGCCGCGCATCGCATCGCGGATCACCGCAAATGCGTCCTGCCCGACTTGGCCGTCCGGGGTGATGTAGTAGGGGCTGTCTAGATACCGTTCTTCGATCCGCTCACGCGGGACGAACGAATCGATTTCGAGGGTGTGTTTGCTCTCGATCGCAAGGGCGTCGAGTTCGTCGTCATCCACCGGGATGTAAGCATTCTTCGCGCATTCGTATCCTCGGCCCTTTGCCTCGCCCTCGACCGGCTCGCGTGTGACCTCGTCAATCAGCTGCTGGCGCAGGCGGTTGCCAGTTTTCTTGTTGATCTGGCGGAACGAAACTCGCTCGGTCGCTGATGTCCCGGCGTAAAGGGCGATCGGGCACGACACGAGGGAGAGCTTGAGGTAGCCTTTCCAAAACGCGCGCGCGGGCGCCATGGATATCTCCGCTTGGTTGCAGGTGCCACTTGGGCACCGGCCGCGTTTACGGACCACCTTGCTCAGAGAAGCGCAGGTTGGCGCGGGCCAATCCGTCGAAGCCCGCCTCTGTACGCCGAAACTAATGTAGGGCGCGGTTTCCGAGACGCGAATCCTCTCGGTTGCGATGGTTAATCGGCCATTTCCGTACTCCTCTCGTACATTCCGCAGCGCTATGTGCCGCACACGACCTGCGTGAACCGCTTCAACCGGTGGCGCAAGGCGGGTGTCGGTCACGTCCCCCGATGTGGTGTAGCTCGGCGGTAGCGAAGCCGCCCGCGACGCGCGCCCCATAGCGCCGTAGCGGGCGGGCGGCTTCGCGGTGGTCATCGGCGATTCGCCGGTAGGGTTGGGTTGCGAACATCAACCTGATTCGAGGAGCCACCGATGACCGACGAGATGATGAACCTGCGCGCGCTCGTGGAGAAGACCCCGGACGCGGATTTGTTGCGCGACATGATCGGCTTTGCCGCCGAGCGGCTGATGGAGCTGGAAGTCGGCGCGCTGACCGGCGCCGGCTACGGCGAGAAGAGCGTGGAGCGCCTGGCGCAACGCAACGGCTACCGTGACCGCGGCTGGGAGACCCGCGCCGGCACGGTCGAGCTGCGCATCCCCAAGCTGCGCAAGGGCAGCTACTTTCCCGGCTTCCTGGAGCCGCGCCGCATGGCGGAGAAGGCGCTCACCGCGGTGATCCAGGAGGCCTATGTGCAGGGTGTCTCGACCCGTTCGGTCGACGATCTGGTCAAGGCGATGGGCATAGCGGCATCTCCAAGAGCCAGGTCAGCCGGCTGTGCGAGGAGATCGACGACCGCGTGAAGGCCTTCCTCACCCGCCCGATCGAAGGCGACTGGCCCTATCTGTGGATCGACGCCACCTACGTGAAGGTGCGCAGCAAGGGCCGCATCGTCTCGGTTGCGGTGATCGTTGCGGTCGGCGTCAATGCCGACGGCCGCCGCGAGATTCTCGGCATGGATATTGGCCCCTCGGAAGCCGAGCCGTTCTGGACCGCGTTCCTGCGCAAACTCGCCCGGCGCGGCCTGCGCGGCGTCAAGCTGGTGATCTCCGATGCGCACGAAGGCATCAAGGCCGCGGTCAGCAAATTGTTGCACGCCACCTGGCAGCGCTGCCGCGTGGGGTTGTTGAAAAACTCCCCAGCGCCTGATTCCGTTGTGCGAGTGATCCGCGATCAGAGGGCGCGAAATGCTCGGACAAAAGGAGCGGAGTCAGGCTGAAGCTATTTATTACGGGATCGCTCAGGCAGCTCATTCCGGATGAACACATTCTGGTCCGCGTTGACGGCGTGCTCGACTTGTCGTGGCTCAGGGAAGAAGTCGCCGGCTGCTATTGCCCCGAGGATGGCCGGCCCGGGATCGATCCGGAGGTAGCGGTGCGGCTGATGCTCGCCGGTCTGCTGACTGGCATTGTTCACGATCGCAAGCTGATGCGCGAGGCCCAGGTCAATATCGCCATTCGCTGGTTTGTTGGCTATGCGCTTCATGAGAAGCTGCCTGATCATTCGAGCCTAACGCGCATTCGCCAGCGCTGGGGCGAAGAGCGGTTCCGTAAAATCGTCAAACGCACAGTCGAAGCCTGCCTCAAGGCGAAGATCGCTACGGCTCAGGTTGTGCACATCGATGCCTCGCTTATCCGGGCCAATGTGAGTTGGGATAGCTTGGTCGAGCGGCATGTGGCGGGTGTGCTCAGCGATAATCAGACTGAGGAGGAAAGAGAACTCGAGAGGACAGGCCGCCAGAGCGGCAAGTTCAAGAAGGTCTGCATCACCGATCCCGACGCCACGATGGCCACGAACGCCCGGAATCGGCGATTGGAGCCCGCTTATAAGCGGCACACGGCAGTCGACGACAAAGTCGGCGTCATTCTGGACGTCGAAATCACGACCGGACAAACAAACGAAGGCGAGATGATCGAACCGCAGGTGGACGAAGTCGAAGCCACCACGGGGATTGATATTAAAACCGTCACCGCGGATGCCGGCTACGCTTACGGCAAAGTCTATGGCGCTCTTGAGCAACGCGGCATCGACGCGTTGATCCCAGCCAAGGTCGAGCCGATCAAGAGCCGCGTACCGCTTAGGCGCTTCCGTTACGACGCCAAGCACGACATCTTGAAGTGCCCGTGGGGTCGCGTTTTGCGCCCTGCGCGGCCGATCAAACACGGCCGCTTCTTCTATTCGAGGCAAAAGGATTGTGTCCGGTGTCCGCTCAAGGGTGATTGTCTATCCAAGGGGCGGGTCAACAAGGCTGGCGTCGTCGGTGATCATCATCCCGCCTTGCTCCGTGCTCGCCGCCGTCGTGAGCGGTGGTCCGACGAAGACCAGCGGCTCTATCAACGTCATCGCTGGCGTTCGGAAGGCTTCCATGGCGAAGCCAAGACTTGGCACGGGCTCGCGCGCGCTGTCCGACGCGGCCTCGCCAACATGAAAATCCAGGCTTACCTGACGGCAGCCGCTATCAATCTCAAGCGGCTGGCGGCCGCTACTCTCGTACTTTTTAGGGGCTGGATGGCCCACCGGAGGCCGATAGCGGTCCAAAGACACCCGAAGCCGCCAAATTTGCTGTCCAAACGAAATGGAACCGGCAGTCGCATTGGGCCCGGCCTCAGTAAACTTCTTCAACGACCCCCGCGTCCACTTCATGCGCAACGTCTTGGCTCACGCCGGCCGCCAGGGCCGCCGCGTCGTCTCCGCGTTCATCGCCACCGCATTCGCGCAGGACGACGCCGAAGCGGCGCGAGCGCAATGGCGCCGCGTCGCCGATCAGCTGCGGCCCAAGCTGCCGAAGCTCCCCGGCTTCATGGATGACGCCGAAGCCGATGTCCTCGCCTACATGAGCTTCCCGGCCGCGCACCGCGCCAAGCTGCACTCGACCAATCCGCTCGAGCGCGTCAACGGCGAGATCAAACGCCGCACCGAAGTCGTCGGCATCTTCCCCAACGAAGAGGCGATCGTCCGCCTCGTCGGCGCCATCCTGCTCGAACAAAACGACGAGTGGGCGGTCCAGCGCGCCCCGCTACATGACGCTGGAAACCATCGCCCCCTTGAGCGATGATGCCGTCGCCAATCTGCCGACGCTGGCAGATTGACCGATCCGGCACCTGCCGCCGATCGCCGGCCCGCGCTGAGCTACACCACGCAAAGGGACACGATCGGGGTGTCTGGGATCGCATTCTGACCGCGGTGTCAAAGGCTTACGACGGCGACATCCAGATGATCGATTCCTTGTCGATCCGCGTGCATCAGCACGCCGCCAACGGTCAAAAAAAGAAACGCGTTTGCGCGGCGGGCTGACGACCAAAATCCACGCGGTGGTGGACGCCTGCGGTCTGCCGATCATGCTCAAGCTCACCGAAGGCCAAGCCCATGACGGACGCAGCGCCCAGGACATGCTCGGTACGGCGTGGCGACGTGCTTCTGGCCGACCGAGCCTACGATTCCAATGCCCTCCGGGAGAGCCTCGCCGCACGTGGCGCGCGAGCCAATGTCCGGCCGATGTCACGCCGGCTCAAACCGCCACGTTTCAATAAGCGGCTCTATCGCAAGCGCAATCTGGTCGAGAGGTTCTAACCACATTTTCGCGCCGTCGCAACCCGATACGACAAGCGCGACGACAACTACCTCGCATCCGTCCAACTCGCCTAGTCTGAGTGAGGAACGCCCTTATTCACCGGCTGCTGAGCAATTTCATACAAGGTCGGTGATCTTCAAATCTTCCGGCCAACATCGCGCCGATCTGTCCCGCAAATAATTCCGGATCGCCGCGCACCTCCTCCCCAGGCTGTTACCGGTGAATCAACGAATGCAAGCTCCGGCGGATCCGCGCTTCTGGAGTGTCATGCTGTACCATCAAGCTGTGCCATCAAGCCAAATATAAAAGCAATAAGCGCTGAAAAATCAATGTGTTGCATAACTGGTGGGCGCTGTAGGGATTGAACCTACGACCTCTCCCGTGTGAAAGATAGAATTCTCTACATAAATCTCAACGACTTGGATGGCGATTTTCGCCGTTCCCCGGATTTTCCCCGGCTGACTAAACTCGCCGATTAGAGTAAGCTTCCGAGCCACAAAGAGGCTGATCGATGGCCGCTCGCCTTTCACATGAGTTGTCATGCGCGCGTTTGCGCGACCTGGGCCTATTGGATCGCGACAGCATTGCGCCCGTGCCGGAGCAGTTGCCTCGGTACGACGACGAGGAGCCCTGGATTCAGCATATTCAGAGCGTGCCTCGCAGATGGGCTCGATTTGTCTGACTTATCCCTGCCACGAACGTTTTTTGGACGCGCGGAGATCAATGGCGTCTCATTTCGCGACACGGACCTTCGTGAGTCCAATATGTGCTGGAACGACTTTGTGAGAACCGACTTTACAGGAGCCGATTTGTCGCGTTGCGACATGCGGGATGCACTGTTCAAGCAAGTCATATTTGTGGAAGCCAATCTTCGTGGTGCGGATTTGCGCCATTCGTCTTTAATCGATTGTAGCTGCATCAGAGCAAGCATGAAAGGCGTGGTCTTAACGCGAAAGCAGGCTGATACGCTGCCTCCTTCTGAAACGCAGAGGCGTGAGATTGATTGGGTCGATGACAGCGGTACCGACCCAGATGGAGGTTAGGCTCCTCAACTCGTTTATGGCTTGCCAAGATCGCTCGCGCTTTTGGTCAAGAGCCGAACTTGTCTTCAAGGTTGTCATTTCTGCTCGTTTCCGAATGCAAACAGTTCCACGACCGCCAAGGACTTCTCTTGAATTTCCGTCGACGCCAAGCCTCGGCATGGACCAACGCGCAAGCGCACCGGCTAGCGGAGCCTTTTCAGGCCGTCAATGAAAGCGACAAGTTCGCGTCGCGGCATCCCAATCGATGCGATATATTGCGTTATATGTTCGGCGTGTTGCTGCTCGAACTCGTGACGCTGATTGAAGCGCCGAGCAACGGGAGCTTGCGCACGGTCAGTGCCGTCGAGTTGTTTCGACAGTATCGCGACCTCATTCAGACCACGATCGGGGCCATCGGATTCAGCGAAAGCCCTCAAGCCCAAGCGCATACCGTATAGGCTTTCGCGGCGCGCCTTTCGACGACGCCCTATGCTTTGAATGTGGCGTGCCAGAGCATGTGCGGCAGTTCGGCGCGCGATTTGATCCATACTGCGATCTTGGAGCAAGCGACGCGGCTCCTTCTCCACACGGCGGAGCCGATGAAGGATATTTCCCTTCTTCTGGGATATTCCCACGCGTCGCATTTTACCCGCTTCTTCAAACAGCGGCGCGGCGTAACGCCGGAAGCATTCAGAACCAAGGCGCCGCGCGACACCTGGGTCCAGCTTTCGGTTTAGGCAGCGAGGCGGCAGCGAGGCCGA
>CAVSFV010000035.1:0-604168 GCA_963727325.1 uncultured Alphaproteobacteria bacterium | reverse complement strand
GCACGACAGCTAAAAACAACTCACGCTTCGGCGGCGTCGTCGTCGTCGCTTTCGCTGTCTTCACCGGCGAGAATTTTTTCGGCGATCAGGCCCGCATTCTGGCGGACCGCCGCCTCGATTTTCGCGGCGATGTCGGGGTTGGCCTTGAGGAAGCTCTTGGCGTTTTCACGGCCCTGACCGATGCGCTGGCTGTCATAGGAGAACCAGGAGCCGGATTTTTCCACGACGCCGGCCTTGACGCCGAGATCGACCAGTTCGCCGAGCTTGGAAACGCCCTCGCCGTACATGATGTCGAACTCGACCTGCTTGAACGGCGGCGCGAGCTTGTTTTTGACGACTTTGACCCGCGTTTGATTGCCGACCACCTCGTCGCGTTCCTTGATGGCGCCGATGCGGCGGATGTCGAGGCGGACGGACGCGTAGAATTTCAGCGCCTGGCCGCCGCTCGTCGTCTCGGGCGAGCCATACATGACGCCGATCTTCATCCGGATCTGATTGATGAAGATCACCATGGTGTGGGAGCGGTTGATCGAGGCGGTGAGCTTGCGCAGCGCCTGGCTCATCAGCCGCGCTTGCAGGCCGGGCTGGCTGTCGCCCATCTCGCCTTCGAGCTCGGCGCGCGGCACCAGCGCCGCGACCGAATCGATCACCAGCACGTCGACGGCGCCGGAGCGAACCAGCGTATCGGCGATTTCCAGCGCCTGCTCGCCGGCGTCGGGCTGCGAGATCAGAAGATCGTCGACATTGACGCCGAGCTTGCGGGCATAGATCGGGTCGAGCGCATGCTCGGCATCGACGAAGGCGCAGATGCCGCCCTTTTTCTGCGCCTCGGCGATGCAATGCAAAGCCAGCGTGGTCTTGCCGGAGGATTCCGGCCCATAGATTTCGACCACGCGCCCGCGCGGCAGCCCGCCGATGCCCAGCGCGATGTCGAGGCCGAGCGACCCGGTGGAGACGGTCTCCACGTCCATGTTGCCCATGTTCTTGCCGAGCCGCATGATCGAGCCCTTGCCGAAATTGCGCTCGATCTGCGACAGCGCGGCATCAAGAGCCTTGGTTTTATCCATGGACGATCCTTCGACGAGACGAAGCGCTGCACTCATGTTCCGTGCTCCTTATGGCCGGGATGACCGGGATTTGAAAGGCCCACGGCGAACGCCCGATGGACCGCAAAAACCAGCCAATTCCGAAAGCCCCCTTCATTGGGAATGGCGAAGAACACAATGTACATGATTTGTTCTAGGTTCGCAATATGTTCTTTTTGGGGGGTGGGGTACTGGCCCCTTTCCATATCGACTGGTCCCTTTTGAATTGAGGGGTGGCCCCTTTCGATCGCAACGGACTGCTTTGTCGAAGCTTCAAAATCGAGGCATAATGTTCAATGTGCCTCGCTATTCGAAAACTTTTAGGGGAGACAACCATGCGTAGGATAGTAGTCATCTCTACGGCGATGTTGCTGACGGGCGCATTTGCCTCGAATGTCTATGCCCAAACCTCACGCGGTGCCGCGAACATCGGCGCGCAGGCGCAAAATTTCACGCCGATCGAGAAAGCCGCCTGCGGGTACGTCGGCGCACATTGCGGTCCATACCGTCATTGGGTCTGCCGCTGGGGCCACTGCTGGTGCGCCCATTGCTAACCGTTCTCATGTCGTGAGCAAGTTGAGGCCGCCTCAGTTGGCGGCCTCGTCTTTTCCGGCAAATTCCAGCGGCAATTCCAACGTATCCCCGCGTCGCGGAAGCACCTGATCGACCATGTGCAGGAATCGTTGCCAGCCGTACCCATTTGCGATTGCCAGACGTTGGAACATCATCAACGGGTCCTGGCCCCTTTCCATCGGCTCTGGTCCCTTTTGGATTGATGGCTAGCCCCTTTTGATTTCCGACGCTCTGAGGTTGAATAGGCGCTTGACTGCAAATCTTTTGGGGAAGGATGGGGTAATGCGCAAGCTCAGTGCCTTCGGTATCAGTCTCGCTCTGGCGGCGACTGTCAGCATGTCATCTGCATGGGCACAGTGCCCCAAGGGCCAACATATCGGCGGTCGTATGCAGGGAGGCTGCGTTCCCGATCTTGAACAGTCCAACAATTACGCGAGCTGTATTCGGAATGGTCGAAAATTGGGCTATTCGGCCGCAGATGTTGAACGATATTGCAAGAGTTCGTATTCGAAATAAAGTTCAACCGCCAGAGGCCGCCTCAGTTGGCGGCCTCCGCTTTCTCAAGCTCAATTGTCGGCGTTGGCCGCTGTTCTTCCGCACGTCTCGTTTTCTCAGTCGCAAATTTTTTTATTGGAGCAATAAGCACCACCGACGACCAACATGTGTATGTCGTGAGCTATCGAGGCGAGAGCGCTCGACTGAGCTTGTGCGGGCCGCACCAATGAGATTGAGGCGTTAGCCCACAACCCGAGACCTATCACAAAAAGCAGCATTTTCGTCATCTTGTCCATTTGCTTTCCCCTGGTGAGGACAGTCGCATTGGCAAATTAGGACATTTGGCTCGGAATTAGGACAGCACCACACCCCATTGGTACTGGCCGGAAAAGGCCACTCGCAAAGTCAGATCCGGGCCCCTGCGGATATTCCCTTTTCGTTCTATAGGTGCTGACATTTATGAGCGGTTAGATGCGCGGTGTGGTTGTCGAGAGTCACCAGTTCCTATTGAACCTGGGAGTTGCCCCTCTTAACAACACGATAGTCGTTTCGGCGGGCGTTCGTTTTTAGACACTTCAGACTCGCCGTCGGCCTCGCCGCAGTCAGCCGCCACGGGATGATACGTGTAGGGATCGCCGGGACCGCCGCTGCCGCGACGCTCGATTCTGCCGACCCGGCAAAGCATGCGTAGCAGCGCGTTCACCCGTTCCGGATAGCCGGCCTCACCAAATATCTCGGCGGCGATCTGGCTCGCCTTCAGGCCCGGCTTCAGCCGGATAATAGTTTCCACATCGTCGATCAGCATGCACACTATTTGTTACAAATGTAACTATCGCGAAATGATCTAAATCAAGTTCGCCGAACCAAACGCAGATCGCCGGTGACGCACCCCATTTCATTGCTGCGAGTCGCAGCTTAGCCATGAGCGATCATGAGCGATGCCGGGGCGGCGATCTTCGCCTTTGCGTTCAATTGACCGCCGGAGGCCGCCTCAGTCGGCGGCCGCAAGGGTCAAACAGGTCTGCGGCGGCCGCCTTAGCCGGATACCGGCCGCGGACCGTGGACTAAAGGCCGGATTTGGCAGCCCCCGAAAATAGCGATGGCGCGGTTTGGACCTGCCAGCGCCGCAGCGCCACCAGCGCCCAAATCGCCTCGACAAGTCCGAACGGCCAGGCGCCCTGCAAGAAGCCATAAATCGAACCCAGCGCGCACGACGCGGCAAATGCCAACACCAGCCAATGGCTGCGGCGCTCGAGAGCGTAGGTCACCAGCATCGCCGTGACGGCGAATAGTCCGAACCAAGTGAGTGCATCCATGGCGGATCACATCGCGGATCACATGGCGGATCAGAGGGTAACCCGGAAAGGCGGGAACCGGTTTGCGAACAGGATCATACGACCAAACGTAAATCCAGACCATGACCGCTTCCGGCACCTTCGAGCATGCTCCGGCGACGCGGTTGCTCCCGGTCGGCTCACCGGACTGGCTCACCGGACTGGCTCACCCGACTGGCTCACCGGATTCGGGCCGCCCAAATTCCCGGCCTTTGTACAAAATTTTCCAGATTTGCTTGTCTAATTTTGTAGTACGTCAATTTACATATCGGCAACGGGAAGTTGCTACGTTGCGGGCTGGGCAGAGGAGGGCAACCCCCAGGGCACCGCTATGTCACAGCTTATTACTCGGTTCGTGAAGGATCAGACTGGAGCCACGGCCATTGAATACGGCCTGATCGCCGCCGGCATTTCCATTGCCATCATCGCGGTTGTGAACGGTCTCGGCACGCAGTTGAATACGACGTTCTCAAGCATCTCGACGCAACTGAAGTAGACCGCCCGTAAATCGCACTGGGCGACGAGGCCGCCAGCTTTGGCGGCCTCTTCTATCTTTAGCAGTGATCCGTTCAGAACGCGCGAAGCCGCGATTTTTTTGCGCTCGGCGGATCGGGATCGGCCGCCTCTTGGCGGTGGTGAGCCGCCCCCGGCATAACCCCACCTGAAGATTGATCCAGATCAATCTGTTTCGCGGCGTGGCGGGCGATGCTGTTTGTATGCCGCTCTTCATGTATCGCTGCCCCAATACCGGATACCGCGTTCAAGGCTTTTCCGCCGAAGACATTTCGGAGGACCAGAAAACCTATGAGTCGGTCACGTGCCCGGTGTGCCGTCAACTTCACCTGGTGAATCCGGCTACCGGCAGGGTGCTGGGAGAAGCATCCGTTGCCGACGCTGCCGAGAAGCAACCGCGAGGAAAGCAAGACCCATAGGGCCGCCGCGGCCAACGGCATTTCGCAACAATCACGGTTTGAAATGGCGCTTGTAGGGTTCCATCGCGATGTCGCCCGCACATGCTCGGCTGCCGTGTCACGCGTTTGCCACAGCGTGCTGATTTCGCTGCCCTAATCCGCCGTCGCCAAGAACGAATACCGAGAACCATACCAGGAACCATTGCGCGGCATCCTTCGTTGCTGCCGCGTGGGTCTTTTGACGCAATGGGGATCGGACATGGCGGACGGACAAGTCGAGGTCTATCGGATTCATGCCGGCGTATGCCTGTGGCTGGCACAGCGCACCGGCGATCGCGAAACCAAGCTTATCCTCATCGACATGGCCCGCGCCTGGCAAGCTTTGGCCGAACAAGGCGAAAAGAACCGGCGAACCACGCTGGTCTATGAGACGCCGGAGCCGCGCCTTGGCGTTGCTCAACAACACGGGCCGCAGCAGCGCTGCGATCCCGAGATGCGGCAATAAGTCCGGCCGGCCTTGACCGATTGCCGCCGGATCAGGCCTCGATGACGATTTTCGGCGCCGGGCGGCTCGCGGCCTCGAAGCCCTCGCGCACCCGCGCCGCGATGTCGCGGAAGATGCGGGCGTGCGGCCCGTCCGGGTCGGTCGCAACAACCGGCGCACCGGCATCGGATTTTTCGCGGATATCGATCGCCAGCGGCACTTCGCCCAAAAACGGCACGCCGAGCCGCTCGGCTTCGTGACGCGCGCCGCCGTGGCCGAAAATATCCGAGCGCGTGCCGCAATGCGGGCAGATGAACGTCGACATGTTTTCGACGATGCCGAGCACCGGCACGTTGACGCGGCGGAACATGGCGATGCCGCGCCTGGCGTCGATCAAAGCGAGATCCTGCGGCGTCGAAACAATCACGGCGCCCCGCAGCGGCACCTGCTGCGCCATGGTCAGTTGCGCGTCGCCGGTGCCGGGCGGCATGTCGACCACCATGACGTCGAGCGTGCCCCATTCGACCTCGCGCAGCATCTGGGTCAGCGCCGACATCACCATCGGGCCGCGCCAGATCATGGGCGTCTCTTCCTCGACCAGGAACCCGATCGACATCACCGCCATGCCGTGGCGCACGATCGGCTTTAGCCGGTTGCCGCCGACGGTCTGCGGTTTCTCGCGGATGGCGAGGAGCTTGGGCATCGACGGCCCGTAAATGTCGGCGTCGAGAATACCGACCTTGAGGCCGAGGTCGCGCAAGCCGAGCGCAAGATTGAGCGCGACGGTCGATTTGCCGACGCCGCCTTTGCCGGACGCCACCGCAATGATCGTGGCGACGCCGGGAATGCCCGCCGGGCCGGCCGGCCGCGGCGCGGCTGCGTGCGCGCCTTCGCGGGGCCGCGTTCGCCGGCGCCGCAGCAGGCGGTCGCGGCGAACTGCCGCCGGCGCCGGCCGCGCGTTCGGCGGTGAGCGCGATCATGACCGATTGCACGCCAGGCACGGCGCGCACGGCCTTCTCGGCGCGCTCGCGCACGCTTTCCCACTGCTTCACCGCGGCCGCATCAACGGTGATGGAGAAAAATACCTTGCCGTCGGTGGCGACGATGTCGGAGAGCTTGCCGCTCTGCGGCAGCGGCACGCCGTCGGGGCCCGAGACCGAGGCAAGCCTGGCCAGAACGTCATCCTTGAGCAATGCCATGCCGGCCTCCACGCGCGTCATGCCCTAGATAGGACACCGCGGCTCTGGGCTCAATTGGCCGCAGCCACTTGGTATAAGGCGGTGCAACCGTGATGGAGGAGATAATGGCGAAGGTGGCGTTTGTCGGTCTCGGCGTGATGGGCTACCCGATGGCCGGGCATCTGAAAAACAAAGGCGGCCACGACGTCACGGTGTTCAACCGCACCGCCGCCAAAGCGGCAAAGTGGGCGGCCGAATACGGCGGCCAAACCGCCCCGACGCCGCGGCAAGCCGCCGCCGGCCAGGATTTTGTCATGGCCTGCGTCGGCAACGACCATGATTTGCGCGAAGTCATGCTCGGCAAGGACGGCGTGTTTGCCGGCGCGCGCAAAGGCGCCATCGTGGTCGATCACACCACCGCCTCGGCCGAGATCGCGCGCGAGCTTTATGCGGAAGCCAAAACCCGCGGCTTCGATTTCATCGATGCGCCGGTGTCAGGCGGCGAGGCCGGCGCGCAGAACGGCGTCCTCACGGTGATGTGCGGCGGCGACGCCGGCGTGTTCGCGTCAGCGGAGAAAGTCATCGCCGCGTACGCGCGGGCCTGCAATCTGCTCGGCGCCTCCGGCTCCGGCCAGCTCGCCAAAATGGTGAACCAGATTTGCATTGCCGGCGTGGTTCAGGGCCTCGCCGAGGCGCTGCACTTTGCGCAGAAAGCCAACCTCGACATCGAGAAGCTGATCGCCACCATCTCCAAAGGCGCCGCGCAGTCGTGGCAGATGGAGAACCGCTACAAAACCATGACCGCCGGCAAATTCGATTTCGGCTTCGCGGTCGACTGGATGCGCAAGGACCTCGGCATTTGCTTTGCCGAAGCGCGGCGAAACGGCGCCCATCTGCCGCTGACCGCTCTGGTCGATCAGTTCTATTCGCAAGTGCAGGCGATGGGCGGCAAGCGCTGGGATACATCGAGCCTGATCGCGCTGCTGCAACGGTGATGAAAAATCTGTGGCCATCACCGCGAGCGTCAATCGCTGCGGAGCCAGCCCTGCCCGACGTCTCAGATTGTCCGTTGCTGATCCGAAAGAGCCCACACTTTTCCCGCATCGTGGACGACGTCAAGGACCAAACCCGGCAAACAGCGGCTGGGAACGATAGTCCTTCATTCAGACCACCGGCACCACTAGGAAGGATTGATGCTCGCCGCCGCAATGGATGATGTGCCGACCCCGATTGGCGCTGGCTTCGTGGCGGAAATAGACCGGCACTTTGTCTTTCGGATAGCGGTTGATATCGGTACCTTGAACGGTCAACCGCAGCGTTTCGCCTGATCTGAATCTCGTTGCCGACGGCCAGATTTCGATGTCGAGCCCAACAATTTCGCCCGGGGCGATTTTCTGGACGCGCGCGTGGGTATGCACCGGCTGCCATTCTGTCGATTTTTTCAGGTCGAGCTCGCGGTGAGAGGCGCGCAGCCATCCAAGCGCGACGGGGCCGTCGTCGAACTGCGCATAATAGGCGAAGGGGACAACGGCGCCGGTAGCGTCGAGCTTGTGCAGGCCAACGAAGACGTCCATGTCGTCGCCTTCGGTGCACGACATGAAAATCCGCAGCTTCATGTAGCCGGTCAATTCGGTGTCGCGATCGAAGGCTATCTCAAATGTCGCGTGTTCAGCCTCAGCCAATTCGGCAACCGCCGCGCCGTAGGAGACTGAGGCAGTTTGCGCGACTGGCGCCGATTGGAGCAGGCCATTGGCCGCGTTCAAAAAGAGCTCAGTATATTGCGTGCGCGCGATCGGCCATTCATTTTCGGCGCGCACAGCTGGCGACGCCGTTTCGTTCGCGCACTTCAATCTGGACCTTCGGCCAGTTCTTGACTTCATTGTCGACGCCCTTGAGCACGTGATCGAAGAAATCGCGAAGGCGCCGCTTGTTTTCCGGCACGTAGTAGTGCGCCCATTTCTTCTGGCCGTGTGCGAGCAGGTATTTCTGTTTCGAGGCGATGTGCTTGAAACCCTCAAACGTGCCGCGCGTGTGCAGGCCCTGGTCGGTCCAGCTCGCCACCACAAAAGCGGGCGTCGTGATTTTCGAAAAATCGGCCGCCTTCGAGCGCCAGAAATCGTCGTACAGCGGATGTTCCTTGGTCTCCGCCTCAAGATCTTCGATCTGGCCTCTGGCGGCACCCCATCAATTCCAGAGAGTCGGCCAAAAATGCGTATCTGGAATGCCGCCGTGTGTCGCGGTCTCCCGATAGGTATCGGTCCAGCCCTCCCAGGGGTTGATGGCGGCGAGATGTGGCGGATTGAGCTCGGCGACCCGCCACTGCATTTGTGCGAGGTACGAGACCCCCGACAACCCGACTTTTCCGTTGCTCCAGGGCTGCGTACCCGCCCATTCGACGGCGTCATAGAAATCCTGCGCCTCTTCCGGGGCCAGATAATGCGCCGACGCCTTCGGAATACCAAGTGCCCCGGATATCGATAACAATGACGGCATATCCACTCGGAACCCAAAACACCGGATCGGGCGCCTCAAACGCGGTGTATTCCGAGGTATCGCCCGCCTTCACGCCAGCATTGAGAAACCGTCGCGGATCGAACGGGATGTGCTTGCCATAAGGCGTCCAGGCGATGATCGGCGGGACCGGACGCTCGTCGGCGGGGCGAAAGACGTCTGCATAAAGGGTAACGCCGTCGCGCATCCGGATCGCGACGTCGCGCTCGATGAGCATCGCATGCTCGTTCTCGAGGATGCGGCGATAGACCGGCGGTTTCCCGCCGCGTTCCTCGGGAGCATTGCGTGGTTTGCAATAGCGATATTGGTAGCTTGTCGTCGTCATTCTCACCCATCCTACCGCAAGCCCGTGCCGATATCCTAAAATTTCTCGCGCAGCGTCAGTAACGTCGGCAAAACTCGCCATCGCCTCATAAGAGCCCACTTAGAGCCCCTCCGGATCAGGTCATTCTCGACCGATACAGTTGCTCTTGCCTCCCCGCTCATGTCCGCTTCGCTCTGAACGCGACCAAGGTGCTGGTTGCGTCCGAAATGTCGCGATGGGCCGCGAGGCGCGACGCAATGACTGCGCCAACGGGATGCCGGAAGCGACCGTGACTAGACGTGGCGCACGATCTGCCAAATTGTTGGCGGCCTCGCTGGAAATATAGATCGTAACAAACACCGCACCTTGAAAAGGATGGTTTTCCGGGCGGGAAATCATTCTCTTTGTGGCAGGTATCTACCTCGCCTTCAAAAATTACCAATTGTCGAACTTCTTTCTCAACATATTCAAACCGTAACTGTGCAATCCAAATGGCAGCGCTTAAATTGCGACCCGCGTTTCGCGAAGGGTCATTCGCTACCGAATAGCGATGTCCGCTGCGCGTCCGTCACGACCAACAATTCCGGGTTCTCTTTACGATCGGCCCGGTTGCACCGCGACTCATAAACTCGAGCCGATGTCCGCTTCGCTCCAAAACCGACCTAGTTACCGGGCGGCAGCAAAATGACGCGATGGGCCATGTGTGGACGGCTCCGAGTTGGCAAGGACTTTCTTCACGAGTGCAGCATCGGTCGGTGCAGCCATGTGTTCGGCCTTTTAGGTGCGGTTCACATGACCGCTGGCCATAATGCCCTCCGCGGATCAGGTCCCGGTCAAAAACTCGCATTCGACAATGCTCTGGCCCATGTGGGTTGTCCTGATCGCCGGATCGACCGGCTCTGCATTACGTGCTGTTCGTCCTCCCAACCTTCACATCACGCCAGGTACTGGGCGCGATCTCGTTAGGCCGCCAACGCAGCGGGTTGCCTGTATCGCTCGCCTTTCGTCATCATCGCCCAGGCCATCCGGGCGAGCTTGTTGGCGAGCGCGATGGCAGCGACCTTGGTCGGCCTTCGCGCCAGCAGTGCGGTAAGCCAGGGCCGATGCTTGGTGCCATGGATCTTAGCATAACGAATGACAGAGAGCGCGCCGACAACGAACAAGCTGCGCAGATAGCGGTCCCCCTGTTTGCTGATACTGCCAAGTCTATCTTTGCCCCCACTCGAGTGCTGCTTCGGCACCAAGCCGATCCAAGACGAGAAGTTACGGCCCGATCGGAAAGCCCTAGGGTCGGCGACGCTCGATACCAAAGCGGTAGCAAGCAGCGGACCGACACCTGGAATGTAATTAAGACGTTTGCTCGTTGCATTGGACCGGTGCCAGACCATGATCATGCGATCAAAGTGCAAAATCTGCTTCTTAAGGCTGAGCAACTGACTGCCGAGCGCTACAAGACAAGCTCGCGCCACATCAGAAACACGTTTGTCGTTTGGATCGGCGATGACGGTGAGCAGTTCCTCGACACCGCGACGCCCGACCGGCGCGACAATGCCAAACTCGGCAAGATGCGCCCGGATCGCGTTGATCACTGAAGTCTGCTGTCGGATAAACAGATGACGTGTACGATGGAGCATCAGTACGCTCTGCTGCTCGGGCGTTTTGGTAGGCACGAACCGCATGTTGGCTCTTGTGACCGCCTCACAGATTGCCTCTGCGTCAGCTACATCGTTCTTCTGCCGTTTGACGTAGGGCTTGACATAGGCCGGTGGCATCAACCGGACGCTGTGACCAAGTGCCTGCAACTGCCGCGACCAATGGTGCGATGAGGCACAAGCCTCAATGCCAACCAAGCATGGCGGCAGCTTCTCGAAGAACGTCAGGACGTGACGACGCTTCAATTGCCGGCGCACTACAACTTGGCCAGCGACATCAACGCCGTGCACTTGGAACACCGACTTGGCAATGTCGAGACCGACTGTCGTGATCGATTGCATGACTTGCTCCTCCAAATCGTGGGAGCCTTAGCAGCACCCACATCTATGGCACTCGCGTGCCGGTGGAGGAGCCGTCCACAGCATCATTAACGTCCGATTTGCGTCTCGACGCACCGCAGCAAAGTTCGCTTCGCTATTCGATGAGGCCGGCGGCGGCGTACGCGATATGACAGAGATAGACCGAACCGGTGAGCATGCTTAATTGTCGCGGTGCTGGCCCGTTTCGCAAATTCATTTAATTATTACTAACTACAATAATACAGTACAATTCCTAAAGGAAAGAGATGCGGCGCGAACGAGCCCAGCCCCTCGATTAATAGCCGCGTAGTGAGCTAGATTATGGTCGATGCTGAACGAGCCGGCTCTAACCTTCAATGCGTACCACTTAGGCGGACCAGGACAGGGCTCACCAGAGGAACTCGATGAACACAGTCAAAGACGCTCTGGCCCAGAAGAGCGGCGCCCTGATCCATGTTCGTTCCGGCGATATGGTCGTCGAAGCCTTGCGCCAGATGCGCGACAACCGGGTCCGGTCGGTGCTGGTCATCGACGACGACGTACTGGTCGGTATCGTGACCCAGGGTGACTGCGCCATAAAAGTGCTGCTGCCCGGGCTCGATGCGGAGCAAACTCCGGTGGGCCAAGTGATGACGGGCGACCCGGTGACGGTCAAGCCGGACGACCAACTGGAAGGCTGCATGGCAATGATGTCTGCGCGCGGCTTTCGCCATCTACCAGTGCTGGACGCGGGCAAGGTCGTGGGCGTGATCTCGATCGGAGACGTCGTCAAGGACATCATCCGAGATTTGGAGCACAACGTTGGCGACCTGATGGGCTACATCATGACGGACGGCCCCGGGGGCTGACAGACGAACCGCGGTGCTGTCGCCAGCGTCCGGGAGGGAAAACGGAGGGGCACCGTTAACGGGCCACCCTCCGGCTGCCGAGGAGACTGCATCGTCCCGGCTCAAGCAAATGTTTTGATAGAGCTGAGAACTCGCTTCGCGCTGCAACATAAAACGCCGGACAATGTCGCTGCTGGGTCATCTGACAGACCCGGCCTGTCTTGCCTGCCGGCTCATTTCTGCTTCACCCCCGAAAGCGGACCTTAAGCCGGCCGCGACGGATCTGCTTTAGCCCGCATCTATACCTGGCGCGCGACGTGGTCAAACGGCTCTGCAACAAGATCAAACAATGGCGGCGGAACGCAACACGCTTCGACAAGCTCAGCGGCCAATGACCTGGGCCTTCGTTAACTCACGTTTTCGGTACGTTTGTGGTTGCCACTGATAAGTTCCACGCCCTGGTGCCGCGCCTGGCATTCGCCAATCAATCAAGAGTGACGGCGATGCCAAGTGACAGTGATGCCAAGTGACGTCGCGGGCGTGTTACGTAAGGCTTCATTGACCCCGCATAAGTGGAGTGAGCACGTACAACGCCGCGGCGGCACAATACGGTTCCAACTTTTTGCTGAAACCATTGCTCAAGCGCGTCGCATCATGTCACTTTTTCCTTGACATCGCGTCCCTGTTTCGGTTATACGGCGCCATCTCGCTCGTTTGAGGGGCGCCTTTCCGGAAGGCATGCCGTAAAGACGAGAGCGAGGCGCGGTGCCCGCGGGCGGATTGCCAACCGCACCCGGGCGGCTCTGGATCCCCGGTCGACCGGCATCAGGACCGGTCTGCACGGAGCGTGCTTAACTGCGGCATCGTTTGGCGAAGCGGGCAAACCCCGCCAGCCAAAGCCGCGGGAAACCCGGTTCCGGGGCTGAGCCATCGGGGTAGAAGCCGGTGGCGAGTGCCGCAAGCGTGAGCGCCGAAAGGCGGCGTGCCCCCTCCCCGATCCTCTCCTGCAAGCAGCGGAGGACGGGAGAGACAAAGGCGCGCAGCCGCGCTTTGCGCGGACATTGGTTGGACAATGCGCCTTTCGGCGCTCTGCTTCCCTCTTTCGTGCGCGTGATCTTGTCCGAGAACCGGGCACCACCCGCGGATCAAGTCCGAGGGCATGCGTTTCGGGATCACGCGTTGTGCCGGAAGCCCGTTTTGAGATGGCTCCGGTCAATGGCCTCGCGGAGGCCGCTTCGTCTTTTTAGTTTTCAGCAAAACTCGGACGCAGACGATGCGCCGCGAGAACGTATTTGCGTGTTCGCTTCTCCTCGCGTGCGGGGAGAGGTGGAGTGAGCGAGCCAGGGCGACGGGCATTGCCGCCAGGCTTAAGCCCGGCGGAGAGGCCCCTCACCCCGGCCCTCTCCCCGCGTGCGGGGAGAGGGAGCTGCATGCGGGGAGCAAACAGTGGTGCGGCGGGGCAGCCTTTCCATCTTCACCTCTCCCCGCGCGCGGGGAGAGGTCGAGTGAGCGAAGCGAGCGAGGATGAGGGGGCGTTGCCGCGAGTTTGAGCCGAGGGGAAAGGCCCCCTCGCCCAGCCAGCTCATGACACGCGGGAAAATTGGCACGCGGAAGAATTGAGTGACCGAACGAGGATGAGGACATTGCCTTCAATCTAAATCCAGCGGAGAGGCCCCCTCACCCCGACCCTCTCCCCGCGTGCGGGGAGAGGGAGCTGCATGCGGGGAGCAAACACGGAGCAAAACGGTGCGGCGGAAGGTGAGTGCGAAGGGCTGGCGTTTCCCGCGGCGGTTTACGCGCAAGCAATGGAGCGTGCTGCCTTACGCGGAAAGGCACGCTTATGTGGCGGAAGCGCAATGCAATCTGCTCGGGTACTGGCGCGATTGCGCCAACGCACGCTGCCGGCGGGCGCGGCGCTGCCTGCATCCGCACCCCTGCTATTGGGACCGCAAGCAAGCGATGGCGCCGGCCGATTGGGCGAAAGCGGCCGCGCGGTGCCGGCCGTTGCGCGAACTGCTCTCGGTCGGCTCGCTGAAAGGCTCGGAAGGGCTGTGGCTGTTTTGAAGCCGTTACATCATTCCAGAAAGCGCGGGTTACGCTGCAGCGCTCGGCCGGGCGGAGACGCTGGCGTGCCAGCGCCGCACATTGGCGAGTTCTTCGGGCAGCGGCAGCTTCGGCACTTTCATGAAATCCACCGCCGTCCAAGCGGTGATATCGGCAATCGTGAAATCGTTGCCGGCGATATAGGGCCGCTTCTCCAGTTCCCGGTCGAGAAGTTGCAGGAATTCCAGGACGCGCGGCTTGTTGGCCTCGCCCCAGTCCGGAACCTGGGGATTGACCAGGGGTTTCATGAAGGGATGCAGATGCTGAAACACGGTGGTGACCGGCCCCATGAGATTAAACTCGGCGCGCCTGTTCCACATTTCAACCAGCGCCATTTCGAGGGCGCCGCGGCCGAACAGCGGCGGATCGGGTTGCAACGCCTCGAAATAGCGGCAGATCGCCACCGATTCGGCGATCACCGTGCCATCATCAAGGACCAGCACCGGCAGCCTTCGCATCGGATTGATCGCGGCAAAAGCTTCGGTCCGGTGTTGCTGGGTGGCGATGTCCACCGGCTCGATCGGAACGCTGATCCCCTTCTCGGCGAGGAAGATGCGCACCCGCCGCGGATTGACCGCGCGCCCGCCGTCATAGAGCTTCATCCGATTGTCCCTTATCCCGTTGAGCGGACGACCTTATCGCGGCTGGCCCGCGCCGGCCAGCGGTACCCCAAAAGCTGCGGCCGCTGGTTCGGCGGGGCCACAAAGCCAGACAATACGTGGAGTTAACGTGTGGCGGGCAACAAGCTTAAGCCTCGTCTTAAGGAATTTGGGCGACTTTTGACGCAAATTAGCGCCAGCCGCGGACAGTAATGCCACGTAGGACCAGCGAACCGCGCGAGGGAGCAGCGCTTGGCGCCGCCCCGTCGACGAAGCGGCGTCTTGCCACTCAGCACGTACGCGAAGCGCGCGATCGGCTGACGTCGACCAGCGGCACGCGGCCGGTGTTCGACTACGAACTGCTGCGCCAGTTCGCCCAGAACCGGCTGTCCGGATCGCTGGTGATCATCCTTCTCATCGTCACCATCGGGCTCCTCTCGAGCCTGTGGACCCAGGTGCTTACCTCGGGGACCTGGACCGCCGGCGCCTTGATCATCCATCTGGTGATCATCCGCACCTGCCGACAGTTTCTTGGCGAGCCGCCGGGCACCGCCAATCTTCGCTCCTGGCGTCTGCGTTTCATCATGCTCGATCTGTTCTTCGGCATGGCGTGGACCTTCATTCTGATCCATCCGCTCGGCGCCGACGAACAGTCCGGCATGTTCATGCTGTTCGTCATGCTGCTGGTGGTGGCGATTTCCAGCATGCTGGCGTCAAGCTTGCCGGTTGCGGTGCTGGCGCTCACTTTGCCGGTGACGGTCGCGATCACGCTGGACTTCGTCGCTGAAGGGCACGCTGCACGATTACATCCTCGCGTTGATGGCGCTCACTGCCGAGGGCTACTTTTCGCTGCTGGCTTACCGGCTCTATTCAACGACGCTGGCAACGCTGGAAGCGCGCGCCGAGAAGGATGCGCTGATCGGCGAGCTTGAACAATCGAAGTCGATTTCCGACGAGGCCCGCCGCCGGGCGGAAGGGGCCAACATCGCCAAGTCCCGTTTCCTCGCTCAGATGAGTCACGAGCTGCGCACGCCGCTCAACGCCATTCTCGGCTTTTCGGAAGTCATGAAAGGCGAAATCTTCGGAGCCCACGCGGTGCCGATGTATAAAGACTACGCGGCCGACATTCACAGTTCCGGCGTGCACCTTTTAAATCTGATCAATGAAATCCTTGATCTGTCGCGGATCGAGGCCGGCCGCTATGAACTTAACGAGGAGGCCGTGTCACTGCATCGCGTGGTGGAGGATTGCCATCATCTGCTCAAACTTCGCGCCAGCAACCGCGGCATCACCATCCACGAATTGTTCGAGCCCGACATGCCGCGGCTATGGGCTGACGAACGCGCTGTGCGCCAGATTTGCCTCAACCTGCTTTCCAATGCGATCAAGTTCACGCCGCAAGGCGGCGAAATCTGGCTGAAGGTAGGTTGGACGGCGTCCGGCGGACAATACATGAGCGTGAAAGATACCGGGCCCGGCATTCCGGAGGAGGAAATCCCCGTTGTACTCGCCTCGTTCGGCCAGGGCTCGAACTCGATCAAGTCCGCCGAGCAAGGCGCCGGCCTTGGCCTGCCGATCGCCAAGAATCTCATCGATCTTCACGGCGGCACCTTCACCCTCAAATCCAAATTGCGCATCGGTACCGAAGTGGTCGTGACGTTCCCGCCGGAGCGGGTGATGGCGGCGCTGGCGCCGATATCCGACGGCGCGCCACCGATCGCGCCGCGCGCAGACGCTTCATCGTCGGCGTCGTTCTCGATCGGCGGCCGACGAATCGACAAACCGCGCCCGCCGCGCCTTGTTCGGGACGTGAGCATGATCCGGGAAAAGTTGTGATAGGTATTCCGGAAACATCGTGCTCGACTCAAACATCACCGTGGCAAACTGAAATCTCCAAAGTGCAGCGCAAGACGGCGTCGAAAGGGATATCACCGGTGCGCCAACGCCTGTTATGGATTCTGCTGACCGGCCTTCTGATCGCCGTCGTCGTTCTTCTCGTCCGCCGGGGCGAAGGAACGGACGGCGCGCTGACCAGTGGGGATTCTATTTCGCTGGTTTACCGGATCGCGCTCCTGGTCTTTGTCGGCGCCAGCGTGCTGATCATGTTCCGCGGACGTATCGTGCAGGCGTTGGGCGCAGCGCTGCTCTGGATCTTGCTCGCGCTGGCTCTGGTGGTCGGCTACTCCTATCGTTACGAACTGCGCGGCGTCGCCGACCGCGTCATGGCCGAACTGGTGCCGGGCCATGTGATCACGCGCGGACGAATCGTCGAGGTTGCCCGCACGGTGAACGGCGACTTCAATGTGACCGCGCAAATCAATGGCGCGCGCGTTGCCATGGTACTCGATACCGGCGCCAGTTCCGTGGTGCTGACGCGTGAGGACGCCAAGGCGGCCGGACTGCCGTTGGAGGTGCTCACCTATACGACGAACATCGAAACCGCCAACGGGCGCACCCGTGCGGCGCCCGTGACTCTCGATCGCCTCGCCATCGGCGGCCTCGTCGAACATTCGGTGGCAGCTTTGGTGGCCCAGCAGGGCCAACTCAAAACCAGCCTCCTCGGCATGAGCTTCCTCAACCGGCTGCAGAGCTGGGAAGTCCACGGCGACCGACTGCTGCTGCACGGTTATCCGTAGCCGTCGTTGGGGGACGGCGCAGCGGCGACAGCCATGGCGGGATCAAACCAGAACTCACCAAAAAACGCAGCGAGACCAGCAGCAGAAAGCAGCCGAACGCGATTTCGAGCGTCCGCCGCGGCAGCCGGTGCGCAAGCCGGGCGCCGTATGGCGCAACGAAGCTGGAAACCGGCGCCATCAAAACAAGACCGATCAGCGACACGAAACCGAGCGATAAAGGCGGCAGCTGCGCCTGATGTGGCAGGCCGGCGAGAGCAAAGCCGATGGCGCCCGCAATGGTGATCGGCACGCCAATTCCCGCAGAGGTCGCCACCGCATTATGAATCGGCTTGCCGTAGACCGTCAGGACGATGGTGGAAATCGCACCCCCGCTGACGCCCATCAGCGATCCGCACAGTCCAACGCCGAAGCCATAAAACACCATCGCCAACGGGCCGGGCAACTCACTCCCGAGGTTCCAGCGGTCACCCACAAACAGGAGTTTGACGGCGATGAAGCTCGCAATGAGTACGAATGACACCGTGAAAACGGCTGCCGGCGCAAAAGCGGCGATCAGCGCACCGCAGGCAACACCGATCATTGCCGGGATTGTCCACAGCCGGATGACGCCCGGAATGACCAGCCCTTTGGCGCGGTGCGTGCGGTATGAGCGGAACGCCGTGGGCACGATAATGGCTATCGACGTGCCGACGCACAGCTGCATCCGCACGTCCTCCGAAACGCCGATCACCCGAAAAACTTCGAACAGCACCGGCACGATGACAGAGCCGCCGCCAACGCCAAATGTACCCGCGAGCAATCCGGTAATGACTCCGCCGACGACGATAAGCGCAACGAGCCAAAGGATTTCGTGCAACCCAACGCCGAGGATCATGTGCGCACTGACGCGATTTTCTTCACGCGGCGATGTGCGCCAATTCGGGGGCTGCGTCCACCACCAGAGAAAGCGCAGCAGCCAAGACTTCGCCGCTTGCCTGCGGCTCACCGGCGGCCTCGGCCAAGCGGCGCCGGAAAGCGCGGGCGCCCGGCACGGCGCGAAACAGTCCATGCAGATGCCGGGTAATAGCGTGAAGCCGCGTGCCCTGCGCCAGCTCGCTCTCGATGTAGGGGATCAAAGCCGCGGCCGCCTCTTTCGGCGATGCGAAGCAAGCGTCTTCACCAAAGAGCACCGGATCCACCGCAAGGAGGCGCCAAGGCTCTTGATAGGCGGCGCGTCCGATCATGACGCCGTCGACATGCGCAAGATGCTCGCGCGCGTCTTTGAGTGTGGCAATGCCGCCGTTGAGCACGATCGTCAGGCGCGGATGCGCCGTCTTCAGGCGATAGACGCGCGCATAATCGAGCGGCGGCACCTCCCGGTTCTCTTTTGGTGAGAGGCCCTTTAGCCAGGCCTTGCGAGCGTGCACGATGAGCGCATCCGCGCCCGCCTGCCCCACGGCGCGCGCAAAAGTATCGAGCGATTGCTCGGGATCTTGGTCGTCAATGCCGACGCGGCACTTCACCGTAACGGGGATAGACACCGCGGCCTTCATCGACGCGACGCAGTCGCCCACAAGCGCCGGCTCCGCCATCAAACAGGCGCCGAAGCGGCCATCCTGCACCCGGTCGGAGGGACAGCCGACATTTAGATTGATTTCGTCGAAGCCGAGATCGGCGCCAACGCGCGCGCATGTGGCAAGCGCTTGCGGATCGGAGCCGCCGAGTTGCAGCGCCAGCGGATGTTCGGCGACATCAAAGCGCAGCAGCCGCGCCCGATCGCCACGCAGCACCGCGCCGGTGGTCAGCATCTCCGTATAGAGCAGCGCCCGACGGGTGAGCAGACGATGGAAGAACCGGCAATGCCGGTCAGTCCATTCCATCATCGGCGCGACACAGAATAGGTGGGACCAACTTTGAGACATAATCCCTGTGGTTTTCGTCAGTTATATTTAGCTTGGCTGCCGCTCGCCTGCGGCCTTTGATCCTGTTGTTCCAGGGGCACCGTGATTGCGTCATAGCCGAACACCCAAGTCGGATCGGTCGGGTAGCGCAGGAAACTGTTTTCGGCGGAAATTCGTTGCACCTTTCGGACGCGCGGCATACGGCTCGCCTCGTATAGCACAAATGCAGCCGCGTGATCTTCCGACTGAAGCAAGCACCGGGCCAGAACGGCCGCATCTTCGATGGCCATCGCTGCGCCCGACGCCATATATGGCGTCATGGCGTGGCAGGCATCACCCAAAAGCACCAGATTGCCCGCGCTCCATTTATCGATCGGCTTGATATCCTGGATCGGCCACTTCGTAAGTTCCGGGGCCGTTTCGATCACCTTGCGGACTTCAGGATGAAACCCTTCAAACGCGCGCAGGACCTCTTCTCGGGTGCACAATTCCCAAGCGGCCTGCGAATGCCACTCGCCCTTCGCACTGGTGACCAGATAAATCTCGTTGCGTGATTGTTCGATGTAATAGATCAAGATGTGACTGTTGGGCCCCCACCATTTGGTGCAATTCCGCAAATCCATGCCTCCGAGCAACGTCGAGGGATAGATCGCCCGATGGGCGACCGCGCCGATGAAGCGCGACTTGCTGGCGCCTGCAACGGCGTCGCGGAGCTTGGAGTTCACGCCGTCCGCCCCGATCACCACGTCGGCGTGAGCCGCCGATCCATCGCCGAAGCTCAAATGAGCGATGGCGCCGTCCACCTTCACATCAATGAGCCGTTTCCCGAACTCTATGGTTCCGGGCTGCACCTTTTCCAGAATCGCCGCATGCAGATCGTTGCGATGAACGGTGATGTAGCTGGCGCCGTATTGTTGTTCCCCAACTTCGCCGAGCGGCAACTCGAACAATACCTCTCCAGTGTCCCATTTGCGGCTGGTAAACGCATCCGGGTGGATGCCGATGCGGCTCAGCCGCTTCTCGGCGTCGAGATGGCGCAATACCTTCATGACGTTTGCTGAAACATGAATGCCGGCCCCGATGCGCTCGAAGGCTCGGGCTTGCTCGTAAAGCCGAACTTCGAAGCCCTCGCGCTGCAACAAAGCGGCCGCAGTGGCTCCGCCAAGTCCGGCCCCGATGACGGCAATTCGGGTTGCGCGCTTCATGAAATAAACATTCTCGATAAATCCCTCATTGGCCCTCAGACCAAACAAGTACTCGCTCCGGCGAGCGACGCTCGCAACCAGCCACAGGCAACCAAACTCAGGGTGTCTGCCTCGCGCGGCAGTCGTTCTCCTGCGGTTGCCCGGCGATTTGCTCGGTCAGTCAGCTTCCTTCAGCGGGTCCTTGACCGCTTCGAAGGTCTTGAACTCGACGGACCAGGGTTCGCTGTTTACCTTCTCGACCTTGCGGATGTAGATATTCTGAACGATGTCGCGGGTCCTTGGATCGATCGAGATCGGGCCGCGAGGGCTCTCCCAACTCATGCCTTTCATAGCCGCCAGCACGGCATCGGCATCGGTCCTGCCTCCGGTCTTTTTCAGCGTTTCGTAGATAAGGTGCATGCCATCGTAGCCGCCTACTGAAATGTAGTTCGCTCGGCGCCCCGTGGCCTTTTTGTAGTCCGCGACATATTGCTTGTTGAACGCGGAGGGGTGCGCGGCGGAGTAAAAGCCGGCAGTCACGACCCCGAGAAGAGAGTCGCCCAAGTTCGGCAAGTCGTCGTCGTCGACGATGTCGCCCGTGCCGATCAGCTTCATGCCCGTTTTATCGAGCCCGCGTTCGACGAATTGTCTCGCGAACGGCCCGGCCTGTCCGGCCGGCAGGAAAACGAACAGCGTGTCGGGTTGATGATCGCGCGCCCGTTGCAGGAAGGGCGCGAAGTCCGGATTTGCAAGCGGTACCTTGAGCGTATCGAGCACTTGGCCGCCGCCTTTGGTCAAATGCTGCTCGAATACCTTCGCAGCTTCCGCACCAGGCGCAAAATCCGAAAAGATCGAGACCACTTTTTTGCTGCCATTCTGGATCGCCCAATCGGCAATAATTCCCGATTGCTGACCGAGGGTGAAGCTGGTGCGCACGTAGTAGGGTGACCGCTCGGTCACGACCGAGGTCCCCGATATCATCACCACCGTCGCGATTTTAGCTTCGGTCACAATCGGCGCCATCGACATCGCCGTCGGCGTAACGCCGGCGCCCAGCAAGCTTACTTTATCGTTGACGATGAGTTCCTGCGCCAGCCGCTTGCCGTTGTCGGGTATGCTGGCGTCGTCCTTGACGATGATCTCAATCTTCTTGCCAGCGACGGTATCGCCGTGCTGCGCAATGTAGAGCTTTGCGGCAGCGACAGCTTCCCGGCCGTTCGACGCCAGCGCTCCGGTCATCGGCATGACGAGGCCGAGCTTAATGACGTCCTGTGCGCCGGCGCCGCCGCAGCGTCGAGACCCGCGATTGCAAAGGCGAAACAACTGACGATAAAACGCCGAACGTGCCTGGCGTTCGCTGGACCCGGGGCGGCTCCCGAGGTGGCGTCGAGCGCCCGTCGCCGACCTTCTGAGTCGAATAAAGCTATCATTGGATGTTACTCCTGGATGTGCGAGGCACGTAAAAAAATGGCGGATGCGCCTAACCGGAAACTTACGCTTCAGATCACCCCTGACGCCAGCGATCGTTAGGCGCGCGTTGCGCGCGATAGTCGTTCGACCACGAGGCCACCAGCGTCGATTGATCTGCGTCAGCGCCGCGTCCGCCTTTCCCCTGGTAGCGACCAAATGGCGGACATCGCAGGCCGTCTCAAACGCACCACCGTCGGAAATCGTCCCGGTTCATTCGATGACTTCTTCGCCGCGCCTCGGTCGCGTGTCAGCCGTGGCGAGAGCTTTTCACTCGCTCGACGACGACCGGAAGCGAGGGTGAACAACCACCGCAGGTTTCGCTTGGTCGGCCAAGTATGCTTGTAGGCGAACCGCGCTTTCGCTACTGGCGATCAACCGCTCCACCATATCGAGCAGTTGGAGAAATTCGCTTTTACCGAGGCAACCGAATTGCACGTCGTTGATTTGCCGCTGTGTCGGGGCCAGTTCGGCCAGCAGTTCATCACCCTTGGCGGAGACTTGAAGTCTCACCCGCCGTCGATCGAGCGGATCGACAGATTTGTGGATGAGGCCGCGCTTGAGCAGCTTGTTGGTAACCGTGGTGACAAACGCGCCGCTGAGATGAAGGTGACTGGCGACGCGGTTGACATTGACATCGCCCTCCTCGGCTTCCAAATGCCTGATCGATATTAAAGCTGTGTATTCGATGCCGACCAATCCGATACGCGCCGCGTGTCCGGTGCGCACGGCTTCGTGCCGCGCAAGAAATCCAAACAAACTGTGGACGAGACGCCTGAAGTGACGGTCCGAACCGTCAATCAAAATCTCCGATCGCGAAATTGTCAGCGGCGGCTTTTTTCGAGCGCGTCCGGAAGACGGGCGCGGTGCCTTCTCCCGGATATTTTTTTTCAGTACTCGCATGTGATTGCTTATCCCGATTTCCCGCGATTCTCAACGATCGCGTGCGCCCATTCGAACCATCTCAATTTTCGCCTTGTATACCTTCGATAGTTAGCTATCTTGGCAACCTGTGGAAGACAAGATTTTCCATCGACCAGCCCGGGCGGATTCCCGCATAACGCGGATCTAGCAGCGCAAATGACCCCTGATAGCACGCGCTCAGTCGGGGATACCACAGCCGCTCCAATCATCCTGACGATCGAGAACGTTACGATGCGGTTTCGCGGCGTCGTCGCGCTCGACGGCGTCGGCTTTGGTGTGAGGCGGGGGCAAATCTGCGGCCTGATTGGCCCTAACGGAGCCGGAAAGACCACATTGTTCAATTGCCTGTCCCGGCTCAACGGATCATGGCACGGCGAAATCATTTTTGACGGTCACCGCCTCGCTGTAGCGCCCATTCACCGCATGGCCACTCTCGGTATTGGCCGGACGTTCCAGAATTTGGCCCTGTTCGGATCAATGACGGTTCTCGAAAACATCATGCTTGGCGGCCATTGCCGCACACGCAGCGGATTCATCGCTCACGCAATAGCGGCACCGATCGTCGGTCGCGAGGAGCGGTTCTTGCTCCAACGAGCCAATGACCTCATCGAACTCGTGAAGCTGAGACAGGTCGCTGATCGCATGGTCGGCGACTTGCCCTTCGGCTACCGCAAACGCGTGGAATTGGCTCGCGCGCTCGCTTCGGAACCAAAGCTGTTGCTACTCGACGAGCCGGCGGCAGGCCTCAATCGCGAGGAGGTCGATACGCTTCGTGACCTGATCTGGCAAATACGCGACCAACTGAGCGTGACGACCATTCTGGTTGAGCATCACATGAATTTGGTGATGACCGTCTCCGACACCGTGGTCGCACTCAATTTCGGGCGCAAGATCGCAGAAGGGCTGCCACGCGATGTGCAGAACCACCCCGATGTGATCAACGCTTATCTTGGACACGCGGCTCTTGAGCACGCGACGTGAATACGCCGCTTTTGGAAGTCGAAAATATCGGCGCCTTCTACGGCCAGTCCCAGGTGCTTCACGACCTTACGTTCGGCATCGAGGAAGGAGGGATAACGACGCTTCTGGGCGCGAATGGCGCCGGCAAAACCACCACCTTGCGCGCCATATCCGGTCTCGTAAGAACAACCGGCACAATCCGGTTCCTGAACGCGCGGATCGACGGCCGCAAGACCGAAGACATTGCGCGCCGTGGCATCGCGCACGTACCGGACGGCCGGGGCACCTTTCAGGAATTCACGGTTGAGGAAAACCTTCGCCTCGGCGCGCATTCGCGACGTGATGGGGCGAACATCGCTGCCGATTTCGAGACCGTCTACGGCTATTTTCCGAAACTGAAAGAACGTCGCCGGCAGCAAGCGGGCACATTGTCCGGCGGCGAGCAGCAGATGCTGGCGATCGGCCGCGCCTTGATGATGCGGCCAAAGCTGTTTCTACTCGACGAGCCTTCGTTCGGACTGGCGCCGCTCGTGGTCCAGGAGATTTTCAGCATCATGCGCGCGATCAACCGTCAGCAGAAAGTCAGCATGCTCCTCGTCGAGCAAAACGCGAATCTCGCCTTTGATCTTGCCGATCGGGCCTACCTTCTTGAAACCGGCCGCGTGGTGCTCTCTGGCTCATGCGATGAGGTCAAGCAGGATAGCGCGGTTCGCCGCTCCTATCTCGGCTACTAAAAAAATATATGGAAGCGCTGCTGCATCAAGTTATCTCTGGCCTGGCGACCGGCGGCATCTACGCCAGCGTCGCACTGGCATTGGTCATGATCTATCAGGCGACCCATCTCGTGAACTTTGCCCAGGGTGAGATGGCGATGTTTTCGACCTACGGCGCGTGGTCACTGATCCGGGCGGGAGTTCCCTATTGGGAATCATTCGTGATCGTCGTGGTTGCATCGTTTGTCATCGGTGTTCTACTCGAACGGTTTGTCGTGCGGCCGGTGGCGGCGCGTTCGATTCTTTCGGTAGTCGTCATCTTCATTGGACTGTTGGTCATCTTCAACAGTATCGCCGGCTGGATTTGGACGTATTCGGTACAGACGTTTCCTAGTCCGTTCCTCGATAAAGTGTTTCCGAGCAACAAATACATCACCAGTCACGAGTTTGGCTCGCTTCTGGTCATGCTGATCGAGCTTGCCGCTTTGTTTTTATTCTTCCGCTTCACCAGCCTCGGCCTTGCGATGCGGGCAGCTGCCTATAATCCGATTTCAAGCCGGCTGGTCGGTGTGCGCGTTGATCTCATGCTGGCACTTGGCTGGGGAATTGCCGCAGCGATCGGTGCGGTTGCCGGCATGATGGTCGCCCCTATTGTGTACCTCGATCCCAACATGATGTCGGGCATCCTCCTTTACGCCTTCGCCGGCGCTCTCCTCGGCGGTATTGACTCTGCCGGCGGCGCCGTCGTCGGCGGGCTGTTATTGGGCGTCCTGGAGAACCTCGCCGGTGCTTACGTCATCGGCACCGATCTGAAGCTGACATTTGCGCTCGTGATCATCGTTGGCGTCCTGACCGTGCGACCCTCGGGTCTGTTCGGGAGGTCAGTCGTGTCGCGGGTCTGACAATGGCAATCAAGGCCGAAGCCGGCAGATACCGCCCGAACCAGAACGTCCCAAGCGCTTTGCAGCAGGCGCACCCTAAATCAGCGATTGCCGTATTGCTGCTGGTCGCAATCGCGTTGCCGTTTTTTCTGAGTGATTATCGCACATTTCAGCTCACGTTGATGATCGCCTACGCGATCGCACTCCTCGGTCTGAATATTTTGACTGGCTACAATGGACAGATCTCGCTCGGACATGGAGCCTTCTTCGCCATTGGATCTTACGTGGCCGCGATCATGATGGACCGATGGAGCCTGCCCTATTGGTCGACGGTGCCTGTCGCCGGGGTGGTTTGTTTCGTCGCCGGCTTTCTGTTCGGCCTGCCAGCGTTACGGCTCGAAGGACTTTATCTGGCGCTCGCCACGTTCGCACTCGCGGTCGCCACGCCGCAGATATTAAAATACCGGGGCATCGAAGAGTGGACTGGTGGCGTACAGGGCATCACGATAATCAAGCCCCAAGCCCCGTTGCATCTGCCAGTGAGCCCCGACAAGTGGCTCTACTTCTTTGCGCTGGCGGTGGCGATCGTGATGTTTGTCGTCGGTGCGCGTTTGGTTCGCGGGCGGCTTGGCCGCGCACTCGTCGCAATTCGCGATAATCCGACGGCAGCGGCGACAATGGGTGTCAACACTGCGCTCTACAAGACTCTGACTTTCGGCGTCAGCGCGCTGTTTACCGGTGTCGGCGGGGCGCTGAGCGCCATCGCCGTACAGTTCGTGGCGCCAGACAGCTTCGGCTTCCTTTTGTCCATCTCGTTTCTCGTCGGCATCGTCATCGGCGGATGCGCAACGATATCCGGCGCGATCTACGGCGCCCTTTTCATCGAATTCATTCCCAATATTGCGGACAGCATTTCCAAATCCGCACCATGGGCGGTGTACGGCGCATTCCTCGTCGCCTCGGTCTATTTCATGCCGTCAGGCGCGGCCGGAGTTTTAAACATCGCCCGCACCCGCATTCTCGGCGCCAGAGGGTCGCCACACATATCTTCGTAACAAAGCAATTGAAACAAGATATATAAACTGGTAAATATCACTTGCAGCGGCGACTGCTCTCAGGAGGACCGCGATGTATCTCATGAACGCCTGGTACACCGCAGGCTGGTCGAACGAGATCACCAACCAGCCGCTTGCACGTACGCTTCTGGACGAACCGATCGTAATGTATCGGGGCGCGAACGATCGTGTTGTCGCGCTCGAGGATCGCTGCTGCCATCGGGGCATGCCGCTGTCGAAAGGCGAAGTGTTCCACAACAATATTCGCTGCGAGTACCACGGAATGCTGTTCGACGGCACGGGACGTTGCGTTGACATTCCTGGCCAGACAAAGATACCGGCCCAGGCCAAGGTACGAAGTTACCCCGTCGAAGAACGGAACGATCTGATCTGGATCTGGATGGGTGACCCGGACAAGGCAGACATCGGCCAGATCGTCAGCTACCCGTGGCATGACTCCTGGCCGTACAAAGCCAAAAGCGAAATTCTAAAGTGCAATTATCTGCTCGCGTCGGACAATCTGCTTGACCAGACGCACGCGGCCTATGTCCACAAATCGACGCTCTCCAGCAATCCGGACGCATACGCGACTGCAAAAATGGAGACGGCACCGACACCGGACGGCGTCAAGTTCATACGCTGGCTGCTTAACTGCAATCCGCCGAACCTGTATGCCAGCGCGGTGAAATTCGAAGGACTCGTCGATCGTTGGGGAGAGTTCGAATATATCGCTCCGTCTTGCATTCTCCAGTTCACCGGCGCGATCGATGCGGGAATGGGCGCATACGATAAAGGCATCCGCGACGGCGGCTTTGGCTTGCGGATGTTTTACGGGATCACGCCGGAAACCGAAGCGACCACTTGGTTTTTCTGGTCCACCGCAAACGGGCACCGTCAGAATGATCCGGCGGCAACCGAGCAGTTGTTCCGTTCGATCGAGGAAGCTTTCGTGGAAGACGACCATGTCCTCGAAGCGCAACAGAAGACATTGTCGCGCCTCGGCGATCGCCGCCTGATCAACATCGCTTCCGATGTTGCGCGCGTTCATGCGCGCAACGCATTAGAGCGAAAAATTGCGGCTGAGCGCGGAATTTCGACGGACCAGGTGGTGACTACAGTCTAGCCGGGGCAGCAAGAGGGCAAGAGCCCATTGGAGGCAATCATGTCGATGCAATCCTCAAAGGCGGCCATTCTGGCCGCTGCGCTTATCTTGGGAGCGGGCACTGTTCTGGCGCAGAATAAATACGATCCCGGCGCAAGCGACGGCGAGATTACCATCGGCCAGACCAATCCATACAGCGGCCCGCTGTCTTCCTACAGTACTCAAGGCAAGGTGCAGGCCGCCTACTACACCATGGTCAACGAACAGGGCGGAGTGAACGGCCGGAAGATCAAACTCATCACGCTCGATGACGGCTACAGTCCGCCGCGAACCGTCGAACAGCATCGCAAAATGGTTGAGGAAGACAACGTCCTCGCCATCGTCGGTACGATGGGAACGCCGACCAACTCCGCGATCATCAAGTACATGAACGCAAAGCAGGTGCCGCAGATCTTCATCGCCACCGGCGCTTCAAAATGGGGCGCCAAGCCAGCGGAATTCCCGTGGACAATGGGCTGGTATCCGACTTATCGGAATGAGGGGGTGATTTACGGAAAGTACATCCTCGGCAACATCAAGGACGCCAAGATCGCCATCCTTTATCAGAACGATGACTACGGCAAGGACTTCGTCAACGGCTTCAAATCCGGCCTCGGCGCGGACTCCGCAAAACTGATCGTCAAGGAGGTAACCTACGAAGTCTCCGACCCGACGGTCGATTCTCAGATTGTCACGCTCAAAGACTCGGGAGCGAACGTCTTCTTTAGCGCCACGACCAACAAAGTTGCTGCGCAGGCAATCCGCAAAGCCTACGATATCGACTGGCACCCGACGCAGTTCCTGGTCAACAACGCAGCGTCCATCGCTACCGTGCTGACGCCGGCCGGCCTCGATAAATCCGTCGGGATCATCTCAACGGCGTACATCAAAGACCCCGGCGATCCGCAGTTCGCAAACGACAAAGGGATCGTCTGGTATCGCGAATTCATGGCAAAATACTACCCGCAGGGCGACATCAACGATCCGCAGAACGAGATCGGGATTTCGATCGCCCAAACTTGGGTGCAGGTTCTCAAACAGGCCGGTAACGAGCTGACGCGCGAAAATATTCGCAAGCAGGCAGCGAACATTCACGACCTCGAACTTCCGCTGCTGCTTCCAGGCATTAAGCTGAATACCAGTCCGACAAACTACTATCCGGTTACTCAGCTGCAACTCACTAAGTTCGATGGCAAGAGTTGGGTGCGCTTTGGCGGCGTACTCAGCGGCTCGTGATCGACCAGAGCCATAGGAGTGGCGGCGTCGCGAGATGAAGTCGCGACGCCAGAGCATCCCGATGCCGCGCACGCTGCCGTGCGATCGAGGATGGCTCGCAAGCCTTATTTCAACGACGTCGGGCGGCGGACCGGGCAAACCGATGGAAATCAAAAGAATACTAACCTTTGTCGACGAGGTGCGAACCGAAGCAGGTCGACGCGCTGATCCGCCGTTGCGAAAATCGGCTGTGGTGGCGATCGTGCAAAATCCTTTTGCCGGGAAGTACGTGGAGGATTTGTCGCCGCTGACCGTAGCGAGCGAAGCGATCGGACGCGAAATATGCGCGATCGCCGTTGCGCTGCTGGCGCCAGACAAACCCGCGAGCTACGGTAAGGCCGCGGTCGTCGGGCTGGCGGGCGAGCAGGAGCACGGCAACGCGATGCTCACGACGGTTTACGGAAACGTGATGCGGGAAGCTGCGGGCGGTGGCAAAGCGTGGATTTCTTCTTTCACAAAACGCGCGGCCCCCGGGGTCGCGATCGACATCCCGCTTGCGCACAAAGACGCATTATATGTCCGATCCCATTACGACGGGATAAGCATCACGCTAAACGACGCTCCGCAGGCGGACGAAATAGCCGTCATCTGTGCGTATGCAACACGTGGGCGGCTCAGCCATCGCGTCGGTGGACTTGCCGCGGATGACATCAAAGGTATCGACGGGCTCACCTGATCTCGCCCGGGATATTAGGTCACGGGCTCAAACGGAGTCGACATGGGCGATTGCAAGACAGGGGCGGAGCACATCAAGTCCCTCAAAGACGGCCGTACCGTTTATCTTGACGGCCAGCTGATCGACGACGTCACCGAGCATCCGGCATTCCGCAACGCCGTGCATTCCGCCGGAGCGCTATACGATTTCCAGGCCCGGCCGGACATGCTGGAGCTGATGACCTTTCAGCCGAACGGCTCGAACCGGCGCATCAACCGTGCCTGGCAGATGCCGCGTAATTATGCGGAGATGGTTCAGCGCCGCAAGGCATTGCAGGCGTGGGCGACATTGTCGTGCGGCTTCTTTGGCCGATCACCCGACCATCTCGCGTCAGCGCTGGTTGGTCAGGTCATGGGTATCGACGTGTTCCGCAGGCACAGCGTTGATCGTGCCAAAGCTCTGACGGATTATTTCGAGTTCGCCAGCGAGAACGATCTCTTCCTCACCTATGTCATTATCAATCCGCAAGCGCAAAGAAACAAGGATTGGGGCGACCAGGACGATGATCTCGTAGCGCGAATCGTCGACGAGGATTCGAGCGGCGTCACCATTCGCGGCGCGAAGATGCTCGGTACGTCGTCAATCATGGCGAACGAGGTGTTCGTCGCCAACCTCCAACCGCTCAAAGCCGGCGAAGAGGATTTGGCGTTTTGCTGTGCGTTGCCGATGAATGCAAAGGGATTGCGCGTCCTGTCTCGCAAATCCTACGAAGCGCATGCCGTATCGGTGTACGACAACCCGATCTCGTCGCGGTTCGACGAAAACGACGCACTGATGTACTTCGACGACGTTAAGGTGCCATGGGAGAGGATGTTCGTCCATCGCGACCCGGATATGTGCCGCGCGCAATTTCATGACACACCTGGGCACGCCTATCAGAATTATCAGGCGCAGATCCGCCTGTCGGTGAAGATCGCTTTCCTGGCCGGTCTGGCGCGGCGCCTTACCGAAGCAATCGGCACCACCAATATCCCGTCAGTTTCCGAGCAGCTCGGCATGCTGGCGGCGCAGGTCGGCATGGTCGGCGCGATGCTGTCTGGCATGGAGGCATCGGGTTCCCAACTGGGCGAATGGTACGTGCCGAACAAGCACTTTATGTATTCGGCGCAAGTGCTCACGCAGGACCTCTATCCTCGCGTGGTGCAGACCATTCGGGACCTCGCCGGCGGCGCGCTGATCATGCTGCCCTCCTCCGTGCTGGACTTTGGTAATCCGGATATGGCCGCAATCATCAACAAGACGCAGCGCTCGGCATCGATGAAGCCTGAGCAAAAAGTGAAGTTTCTCAAAGCGGCCTGGGACGCGATCGGTTCCGAATTCGGTTCGCGGCACACGCAATACGAAATGTTCTATGCCGGCGCGCGCTTCGTCACCTGCGGTCACAGCTTCCGTACTTTCGACTGGAAGAACGCCGTTGGACTGGTCGAGTCGATGCTGTCCTCTTATGATTTACAGAGCGAGTTGGCGCGCCACGCTTTGGTACCGGCCGTTTCATGAAGATCGCGATCGTCAACCTCGGTCAAATCGTTTCCGGGGATTGGCGATCTCCGTTCGTCGCTGGCGACACGATCGTTACCGACGGTGATCGTGTGATGAGCGTGGGTTCCGCTTCAGCGGCGGAGGTCGAAAATGTCGACGTGGTCATCGACGCCGGCGGCATGACGGCGATCCCCGGTCTCATCGACTCTCACGTGCATATTACTTTCGGGGATTACACGCCGCGCCAGCGCACGGTTGGCTTCCTGGAAAGCTACCTTCACGGCGGAATCACCACCGCGATCTCGGCCTCGGAGGTGCATGTTCCCGGCCGCCCGAACGATCCGGAGGGCGTCAAGGCTTTGGCGATTGCGGCGCAACGTTGTTTTGCGCAGTACCGCCCGGGAGGCATGAAGGTTGTTGCGGGCTCAGTTATTCTGGAGCTCGGCCTTGCCGCTGACGATTTCCGGGAGTTGGCGGCCAAGGGCGTCACGCTGGCCAAGGCCGGCTTCGGCGCAGTCAAGACCGCATACGACTATGTGCCGCTTGTTCACGACGCCAAGGCTGCGGGCTTGATAACCACCTGCCATACCGGCGGCTCCTCCATTCCGGGCTCGGGTGCGATCACCGGCGACCATTTGCTCGCCATGCAGCCGCACGTTTCTTTCCACATTAACGGTGGTCCGACGGCAATGCCCGACGCGGATTTTGAGCGGGTCATCAGAGAAAGCCAGATGGCGTTGCAGGTTTGCACCGCCGGCAACCTGCGCACCGTATTGTTGTGCGCCCGCCTCGCAGAGCAATTTGGCGCTTTCGATCGTTTCATCATGGGCACCGACACGCCAACCGGCTCTGGCATCATGCCCCTTGGCCTTCTTTACACCATCGCCCATTGCGCGAGCCTGACCGATATGGCGCCGGAGTGTTTTATCTGCGCAGCCACGGGCAACAATGCACGCGTCTACAACCTCGATTCAGGATACCTTGCAGCGGGCAAGGCGGCGGATATCGTTCTGATCGATGCGCCCGACGGCGGCACGCAGCAGACTGCGCTCGGCGCCATGAAGCATGGCGATATCGCGGCCATCGGCGCGGTCGTGACCGCCGGCGTGCCGCGCTTTGTCGGCCGCAGCCGCAACACCCCGGCCACAACCCGCAGGGCGCGCGTGGTGAAGTCGACAGTGACGCAGGATTTCGCACAAACCAGTCACTAAGAGCCGGCGCAGCGTATACGAAACGCCTACATCTTTTCGACGCTTCTTCGCGAACTCAACGAAAATACAGTGTTGTTGCAACGCAACGGCCGGGTCTCGCCAGAGCTGGCCGAGTTGCTTATACCGAAAACGTCTGCGACTGTGACTTTCGCGCGGGGTCAAGGACCGAAATTGGCATTTTGACTTCTTTCAAGGTCTCTAACGCGTGAGTGAAGCGGTTAAGAAAACACAGCTGAGAAGTACGGACAGCATGAAATGACTTGGCGTGTCGGCGTTTTGTTTTCGCAAACGGGAGTTACTGCGGCCATCGAGCGTTCTCAGCTTAACGCCACTTTGCTCGCCGTCGAGGAGATCAACAAGGCGGGCGGCGTTCTGGGCCGCGCCATCGAGCCGGACATTTACGATCCCGCTTCCGATCCCAAGCAATTCAGAACACTGGCAGAACGGCTGCTGACCGTTGACCGGGTGCGGCTGATTTTCGGCTGCTACATGTCGAGCACGCGCAAAGCAGTACTTCCGGTCGTCGAGGCTTTGCGCGGCCTGCTGTTTTACCCGACGCTCTACGAAGGTTTCGAATATTCCCTTCACTGCATCTATACTGGCGCGGCTCCCAACCAAAATTCGCTGCAATTAGCCAAATTCTTATTGCAGCACTACGGTAATCGATTTGTTCTGATCGGATCGAATTACATTTATCCTTATGAGTCCAACCGGGTGATGGCTGATCTCGTCGCCCAAGCCAAGGGCAAGGTCCTGGACGAGCTATACGTTCCACTCGACGCCAAGGCGAAAGATTTCGACAAGCCGATCAGCAAAATCGCCAACCTAAAGCCCGATGTTGTGTTCTCGACTGTCGTGGGCCAATCGACCGCCATCTTCTATGAGGCTTATCGGCGCGCTGGCTTCGATCCGAACAAAATGCCCATTGCCAGCCTGACGACCAGCGAGGCCGAGGTTGCCGAGATGACGCCCGAAGCCGCCGAAGGCCACATCACGGCGGCACCTTTTTTTGAGGCACTCGCCACGCCCGCAGCGCGGCGGTTTATTAACGCATACAAGCTTCGCTACGGCCCAAATGCCCCGGTCACCGCCGGCGCCGAGGCGGCATATTTTCAAGTGCATCTTGCCGCCGGCGCGCTCGCTCGCGCCGGCACGGATGATCCCGAACGGCTGTTGCCGGCGTTGCGCGATGCCGAATTCGATGCGCCCCAAGGACGCGTTAGGATCGATGCCAGCAACAATCACACCTATCTTTGGCCGCGCGTGGCAAAGCTCGATGCCCGCGGAAAATTCCAGATTGTCTGGAACCCAGGCGTCCGCGTTAAGCCGGATCCTTATTGCGTCGTCATGAGCCTCGACGACTGGTCGGCAGACCGTCCACAGCCGATCCACGCCTGAGCGGAGGACGTCGTGGCTATCCCGATCCTGCGGGATCTTCGCGGTTTACGCGTGCAGGTCATCCACCCTCCGGACGACGAGGGTGTCGAGCTCGTGGAGCACCTGCGCCGCATCGGTTGCACTGTCGAAGCGCAATGGCCGATCCCGGAAACTTTTGCGCCGACGGCCGATATCGTGCTTCTCACCATCGACTACGAAAGCAGAGACGCTCTTCTCAAGCTGTTCCGCAATCACCCTGAACAAAATCCAACGCTGCTCGCCGTCGTAGGCTACGAAAGTCCATCCACCCTACAGCTCGTTCTTGAATCCGGCGCAATGGCGATCATCGAGCGTCCTATTCGTCCGTTCGGCCTTCTCACGAATCTCATGATCGCTCGCAGTTTGTGGATGGATCGCCGCGAGACCGCAAAACGCCTGCGCAAGGTCGAACGAAAATTATCCGGCATCCAGAAAATCCAGAAGGCAAAATCCATTTTGATGGAGAAGCAGGGACTGACCGAAGAAGACGCTTACAAAGCGCTGCGCCAGCAAGCGATGGGAAAGCGCATTACCGTGGAAGACATGGCGCTCGCGATCATCAACGCAAACGAGCTATTGCAAACGCGTCCGAAAGGTGTTTAGCTTTTTGTGCTGTAACGTGGTTACGGCGCGTCGTCGACCACCAATGATGTTGGTTCGACAAGGCTAGGTAAAGCCCGAGGGGTTCTCAGACCCCGGCGGGCTTTTTTTGTTTAAGGCGGCGGAAAAGCAATTCCGTCGACTTTTCACAACAGCGCCGCCGGTGTCTTAGACTCCGGCGCGGGAGGGTTTTTCTCACTGGCGCGACGCCGGCGCGCCAGCACGGTGATGTGCGTACTCAAGACGTCAACAGGGGAGAAGTGTGATGATAAATCGGCGGAAATTTCTCAAGACAACAGGTGCTGTGGGCGCCGCCGGTGCGCTGGCGACGCCGGACTTTTTTATTCGATCCGCGCAGGCGGCCAATACCGTGCAGGTCGGTGTGTTGTTCTCGCTCACCGGCGGACTGTCGATCATCGAAAAGTCGCTTGCTGACGCGACAATGATGGCGATTTCCGAGATCAACGCCGGCGGCGGCGTAAAGGGAATGAAGATCGAGGCAATCATCGAGGACGGCGCCTCCGATCCCAAGACCTACAACGAGAAAGCGTCCAAGCTCGTCATTCAGGACAGGGTGCCGACGGTGTTCGGCTCCTACACCTCGGCAAGCCGCAAGGCGGTTTTGCCGGTGTTCGAGAAGCGCAACAATCTCTATTTCTATCCGACCTACTACGAAGGGTTCGAGTGCTCCAAAAACGTTGTCTACACCGGCGCCGTTCCCAATCAGCAGCTCTCGAATTTCATTCCGTGGATCATCAAGACGCTCGGCAAGAAAAAGTTCTTCATTGTCGGCTCGAACTACATCTATCCGCGCGAAATGGCGAAGGTCTCCAAGATCCTGATCGAAAAAAGCGGCGGCGAATGGATCGCCGACGAATATCTGGAGCTTGGCGATTCCGAGTGGGGCTCGATGGTCAACAAGATCAAGAGCTCGGGTTGCGACGTGGTTCTTTCGAACGTGGTCGGCGATTCTGTGGTCGCCTTCTATCGCGAATTCAAGAACCAGGGCCTGACCCACGACAAGCTGCCGATCTGCGCGACCGTGACCTCTGAAATCGAGATCGCGGCCATGGGTTCGGAATACGCGGTCGGAAGCTTCACCTCCTTCCCCTACTTCCAGGCCATCGACACCGATATCAACAAGGCGTTCGTCGAGCGCTACCGGAAGTTCGTGAAGGATCCCAAGGCAGTCACGCATCACGCGCTGGAATCGTCTTATTTCCAGGTATTTCTCTGGAAACAGGCTGTGGAAAAGGCGAGCGCGATAACTCCGACAGCCATTCGCGATGCGGTGAAAGGCCAGGAGTTCAACGCGCCGAACGGGCACGTCAAAATCGAGCCTGAAAATCTGCACACCTGGCTGACGCCGCGCATCGCGCAGTGGCAAGCGGACGGCCAAGGGAAGATCATCGATCAATACAAGGCGCCGATCAAACCACTCCCCTATGTGGCCTACGGCGAGACCGATGACAATCTGTTCTGCACTTCCAAGGGCCTGGACACTGCCAAGCTGAAGAAGACGTGAGTTGATCCACGAATGCGGCCGCCGGGCGTCTCGGCGGCCGCTTTGGTGATGCAATGATCGATACGATATTTATCGGCCTCAGCGTCGGCTCCATTCTGTTGCTGGTGGCGCTTGGTCTTGCCATCACTTACGGCGTCATGGGCGTTATCAACATGGCGCACGGCGAACTGGTGATGGTCGGCGCTTACACGACCGTGATGTCGGGCCTCTGGCTGCATACGGGCATCCTGCTCGCCATTCCGCTTGCCTTCATCGTAACTGCACTGCTCGGCCTCATGATCGAGCGGGTCGTGGTCCGGCGGCTTTATGGCCGGATGCTCGACACGCTGCTCGCCACCTGGGGCATCGGCATACTCGTCCAGCAGGCGGTGCGGCTGGAATTCGGCCTTTCGTTCTTCGGCATTCATATCGCCGGCCTCGGCGCCGGATTGCAGAACGTCACCATTCCGGAAGCGCTGCAAGGCGCCCTCTCCATCGGCGGTATCGAGATCAACGCCTATCGCACCTTCATCATCGGGGTGACTATCGTGTTTACGGTGATCACCTGGATCCTGCTGTTTCGCACCTCGATCGGCACGCAGGTGCGTGCCATCATCCGCAACCGCCAGATGGCAGCCGCCTGCGGGATCGATGTCGAACGCATCAACGCACTGACCTTTGCTTTCGGCTCGGGTCTTGCTGGCGTCGCCGGCGTGATGATGTCCGGTTTCAAGACCGTGTTTCCGGATATGGGAACGCCGATGGTCGTCGACGGATTTCTGGTCGTGGTCGTCGGCGGCGTTGGCAGTTTGCTTGGATCAGTGCTGTCCGCGGGCATGCTCGGCGAAATCAACGGCGTCGTCGCCTCGGTAACCAACGACATCGTCGCCCGCGCCGTGGTATTTGGTGTGGTCATCCTCATCATCGTTGCCAAGCCAAAAGGCCTGTTCTCGTTCAAGGAACGCTGACCCGATGACCAAGCGTCACATCGAGATTGGCGTTTACGCGATCTTCATCGCGGCGATTATGCTGGCGCCGCTGGTGATGGATCCGTTTTGGCTCAATCGCATCGCCAAATATCTGGTGTTCGGAATGCTCGGCATCGCGGTCGCTCTGTCGTGGGGCTATGCAGGCGTTCTTAACCTCGGCCAGGGCCTGTTTTTCGGCGGCGGCGCCTACTTGCTCGCGATGTCTTTGAAGCTCGCGAGCCAGACGAGCCTGCAGCAAGGTTCGGACAAACCCGTGCCGGACTTTATGTTGTGGAATGCCGAACCGGGCTCACAGACCGACCTTTGTTGCATCAACAAAGCCTCTTTCCTGTGGATACCCTTCCAAAATCAATGGTTCGGCGTCGCCATGGGCATCGTGCTCCCGGTGTGCATCGCGGCCGTTCTCGGCATCATCATGTTCCGCAAAAGGATCTCCGGCGTTTTTATCTCGATCATAACGCTGGCACTTGTTCTGTTGGTCCGGCTTCTCATCATCGACGCGCAGCCGATAACCAACGGCTTCAACGGCCTGACCGATCTCGGCTGGTTCAAGCTGTTCGACTTCGAGTTCGATCCCTTTCTGGTTCAGACCTACTACCTGATCGCCATTTCGCTTGCGATTGTGCTCGTCGCCGCGCGTCTGTTGATCGAAACGCGCGCCGGTTTGATCTTGCAGGCGATCCGCGACGATCAAAATCGGGCGAGATATCTAGGCTTCGACGTGCCGCGTTTTCAAACGTTCTTCTTCGCCGTTTCGGCGGGCATCGCTGCGTTTGCCGGCATGCTCTACGTAATTGCGGCTGAATTCGCGTCGCCAACCTTCATGGATCTCAGCTTTTCCATCAGCATGGTCGTGTGGGCGGCCGTCGGCGGCCGGGCTTCGATCCTCGGTGCCTGCATCGGCGCGATCCTAATCAACACCCTCACCGCCACGGTCAGCGAAACCAAAGGCTTCGCCGAAGCCTGGAAAGCGATTATCGGCTTGGTATTCGTGCTGGTGGTTCTCTATCTGCCGCGCGGTCTTGCGGGGTTCGCCCACGATCTCGTCGATCGGTTTGTCGCCCGCTTCAACAGCTGGCGGCTAAAGCCCGCTGACGGACAGCAGTCGAACAAAGTGCAGCCGGCGGAATAGGACACGGCGATGACGGCAGCGCTCACGGTTGACGGTTTGTCGGTCGATTTTGACGGCTTCAAAGCCGTCAACGCCGTATCGATGATCGTCGATGAGGGCGAACTGCGCGTTCTTCTCGGCGCCAACGGCGCCGGCAAGACGACGCTCATGGATCTCATCTCCGGCAAGACCAAGAGCACCGGCGGCCGCGTATTCTTCTATGATACCGAGATCACTAACAAGGAAGAATACGAAATTGCTCGCGCCGGACTTGGACGCAAGTTCCAAATTCCGAGCGTGTTTAAGGATCTCACGGTCAGGCGCAATCTGGAAGTGGTGAGCTGCCGCGACACGCGGGTGCTGGCCAATCTCGGATTTGGCTTTTCGCGCGAAGGCGAAGAACGCGTGGACGAGGTTCTCGAACTCATCGGACTGTCGGAGCAGGCCGCTACGATCGCCGCCAATCTGAGCCACGGACAGATCCAATGGCTCGAGCTTGGAATGTTGATGGTGCAAAACGCCAAGGTCCTGTTGCTTGACGAGCCAACCGCCGGAATGACACAGGCTGAAACCTTAAAGACCTCGAAAATCATCAATGCGCTGAAAGGCAAGCACACGCTCCTCGTGGTCGAGCACGACATGGCCTTTGTCCGCGAGATTGCCGAGCGCATCACCGTCATGCATCTCGGCCAGGTCCTGGCCGAGGGCAGCGTGACCGAGATCGAGCGGAATCCGAAAGTGCGCGAGGCCTATCTCGGCTCGAGGGCGATCAGCTGATGCTTAAGCTCGTCCAGGTCGACAGCTATTACGGCCGCAGTCATGTGCTGCACGGCGTGAATCTCGAAGTGCAGACGGGCGAGATCACCACCATCCTTGGCCGCAACGGCACGGGAAAAACTACGCTGCTCAAGACCATCATGGGACTGACCGATCGCGCCACCGGCGAGATCAGGTTCGGCAACGACGACATAGCCGCCGAGCCAACCTTCCGGCGCGCCCGCGCCGGCTTTGCCTATGTGCCGCAGGGCCGCGAAATCATCCCCGATTTCACCATTCGCGAAAACATTCTGCTTGGCGCTTTCGCTCGAACCGACGGACGCCGCTCGATCCCGAGCCTGGTGCCCGAGCTGTTTCCGTATCTCATCCAAAACCTGGATCGCCGTGGCGGCGTGCTGTCGGGCGGACAGCAGCAGCAGCTCGCCATTGCGCGCGCGCTCGCCGCGGAGCCGAAGATCTTGCTGCTCGATGAACCGACCGAGGGGATTCAGCCCTCCATCGTCGAAGAAATCGAGGAGGTTATACTGCGGCTCAATCGTGTTGAACATCTCACCGTAATTCTCGTCGAGCAAAACGTTGATTTTGCACGCCGCGCCGGCCGCCGCTTCGCCATCATGGAGAAGGGCAGCGTGGTCGCGGCTGGCGACATCGGCGATCTGAGCGACGATCTGGTCCACCGCCATATGGCGGTCTGAAAGTGTTGCCGGCGTCGCGGCGCACGATCGCCGCGGCGCTCGGAAAGATGCAAGAACCTGTCACCAAGGAGAGCGTTCATGTTGCACGGCGATATTTCAAGCAGCAAAGACACCGTCGGCGTTGCGGTGGTGAACTACAAAATGCCGCGCTTGCACACCAAGGCGGAAGTCCTCGACAACGCCAAGAAGATTGGCGAGATGATCGTCGGCATGAAAACCGGACTGCCGGGGCTCGATCTTGTGATCTTCCCCGAATATTCGACCCACGGCATCATGTACGATTCCAAGGAGATGTACGAAACCGCGTCGACGGTGCCCGGCGAAGAAACGGAGATTTTTGCCGAAGCATGCCGCAAGGCGAAAGTTTGGGGCGTGTTCTCACTGACCGGCGAGCGTCATGAGCAACATCCGAAAAAAGCGCCCTACAACACGCTCATCCTGATGAACGATTCCGGCGAAGTCGTGCAGAAATACCGCAAGATCATGCCGTGGGTTCCGATCGAGGGATGGTATCCCGGGCAATTGCACCTACGTGTCCGATGGACCGAAGGGGCTCAAGGTCAGCCTGATCATCTGCGACGATGGCAATTATCCGGAGATCTGGCGCGACTGTGCGATGAAAGGCGCCGAGCTGATCGTGCGCTGCCAAGGCTACATGTATCCGGCCAAGGACCAGCAGGTCATTATGGCGAAGGCGATGGCGTGGGCCAACAACGTGTACGTCGCCGTTGCCAACGCCGCCGGCTTCGATGGCGTCTACTCGTACTTCGGGCACTCGGCGATCATCGGATTCGACGGCCGCACGCTCGGCGAATGCGGCGAGGAGGACTACGGCATCCAGTACGCCGCGCTCTCGATGTCTTTGATCCGCGACGCCCGGCGCAACATGCAGTCGGAAAACCACCTGTTCAAGCTGGTGCACCGCGGCTACACCGGCAAGATCAACTCCGGCGAGGACGTTCGTGGTGAAGTCGTGTGCCCGTACGACTTCTACAAGAAGTGGATCACCGATCCCGAAGGCACGCGCGAAATGGTGGAGGCCATCACCCGGCCGACGGTCGGAACCGAGGAATGCCCAATCGAGGGTATTCCCGCGAAGAAGGTTGCCCACCGCTAGAGCACCGTTCACGTCGCCGGTGTGCCGCTTCACCGCAACGGCGAAGCGGCACGTGGGCAAGCCAAATCCAAGGGGTAGCGTTCAATGCTGCGGATCGAGCAGGTTCTCGGAAGCCGTCTTGATCCGGCGTTTGCCGCGCAGCTTCACGAACTCGAACATCACGGCGCCGTCGACCTCTTGATGGTGCCGGTCGCGGATGTGGCCCGGCATCGCTTCCGGGCGACCACGCAAGGCGGCACGGAGATAGCGATCGCGCTGCCGCGCGATCAGCGGCTGTACGATGGCGCCGTGCTGGTGCTCGAGCCGGACCACGCCGTTGTGGTGCGGGTTGCGACAAGAGCGGTGGCTGCGTCTGCAGCCCCGCGCAATCGCCGACGCCATCGAGCTCGGCTATCACGCCGGCAATCTGCATTGGCGCGTCCGTTTTGCCGGCGAAGCCCTCATGATCGCCATGGAAGCTCCGATGGACGAATATCTCGCCCGCCTCGGGGATTTGCTCCGCGACCGCCGCGTCATCTCCTCGATCGTCGAGGCCGATGAGGTTTTGCTTTGATCGACCTGCTCACGGTCCTGCAACATGCGGACTCGGCGTTTCCGAGCGGCAGCTTCGCCTTTTCCAATGGGATCGAGGGGCTGGCGGCCTTGAATGCCCCGCTCGACCGGGACGGATTGCAAAATGTCGTGACCATGTTCCTTCATCATCGCTGGGCAACGTCGGATCGCGTCGCGTTGTCCTTGGCGCATCGCACCGATGGCGATCTTGATCGTGTCATGGAAGTCGACCGCGCCATTGAGGCTGCAACACTCTGCGAGCCGCTACGAGCCGGTTCGAAGCGAAATGGCAACGCGCTGCTCGCGGCCCATGTGCGCTTGCAGACGCACGGCGCGGTGGCATTTGCGCACGCTGATTGCTGATGGCAAAGCGCATGGCCACCTCCCCGTCGTGCAAGGCTTTGTCTGGCGGGCCCGCGGCATGAGCGAGCCCGATGCCATCGCCGTGTCAGGCTATTCGACGGCGGCCGGACTTATGGCTGCGGCGGTGCGGCTGGGCCGCATTGGCGCAGTCGAAGCGCAAACGGTGCTCGCTTCGGTGCTGGAAACGATTGCGGATTTGTCTGGCGCCCGTGACGCCCGCCGCTGAAATCGATGAGTTTCATGCCTTGGGTTGATGCGGCTGCGTCGCGGCATGCCCGCGCGCATCTGCGTTTGTTTGCGAGTTAGGGACCGCGCATGCTGCTGACGCCGACCGAGCTCGAACGCCTCACCATCTTCACCGCCGCCGAGCTGGCGCGGAAGCGCCGTGCCAAGGGGCTGAAGCTCAACCATCCCGAGGCGGTCGCGATCATCACCGACGAAATCCTCGAAGGTGCGCGCGAGGGTCGAAGTGTTGCCGACTTGATGTCGCTTGGATCGACCATCCTGAACACGGCAGACGTGATGCCAGGCGTCGCATCCATGCTGCCAATTCTTCAGGTCGAGGGCATGTTTCCCGACGGGACCAAGCTTGTCACGGTACACGAACCGATCCGGCCGCAAGCCGGCGCGGCTGCCGACACGCTGGAACCCGGCGCAATCCTTGCGGCTGATGGGCGAAATCGAGTTGTCCGCCGGACGGCCACGCAGCACGCTCGTAGTGACCAACACTGGCGACCGCCCGGTTCAGATCGGCTCGCACTATCATTTCTTCGAAGTGAACAAGGCGCTGGACTTCGATCGCGCGGCGGCATTCGGCATGCGCCTCGACATTCCCGCGGGTACGGCCGTTCGCTTTGAACCCGGCCAAAGCAAAGAAGTTGTGCTGGTTGGTTTTGGCGGCCGCCGTGAATTATCCGGTCTCAATGCTTTGACAGATGGCATTGCGACCGATCAGTCGGCACGCGACGCTGCGCTACGGCGCGCCCGCGAGGCCGGCTTCAAAGGCGCGTGAGGGCTCGCCGTGGTCGCGATTGCGCGCAGAGACTATGCGGCTTTGTACGGCCCGACGGTGGGCGACGGCATCCGGCTCGCCGACACGTCGCTGGTTGCCGTCGTGGAGAAAGATCACGCCGTTTATGGCGATGAGTGCCTGCACGGCGGCGGCAAGACGCTGCGCGACGGTATCGGGCTTGCCGCCGGCGTGACCAGCGCACAAGGCGCTCTCGATATGCTGTTGTGTAATGTGCTGGTCATCGACCCGATAATCGGCATTGTCAAAGGCGACCTCGGAATCAAAGACGGCCGCGTCGTCGGCCTTGGTAAGGCCGGTAATCCGGCAATCATGGACGGCGTCGATCCGCGCCTTCTGGTCTCGGCGGCAACGACCGTGCGTGACTGCGAAGGAATGATCGCCACGCCCGGCGCCATCGACGTGCATGTTCACTTCGACTCGGCGGGCCTGTGCGAACACGCGATCGCCTCGGGCATCACCACCATGCTCGGCGGGTCGCTCGGTCCGATCACCGTCGGTATCGATTCTGGCGGTCCGTTCAACGTCGGCAAGATGCTCCAAGCTTCCGAGCATTGGCCGATCAATTTCGGTTTCCTCGGCCGCGGCAATTCGCACAAGCCGGCATCATTGGTGGAGCAACTCGAAACCGGCTGCGTCGGCTTGAAGATCCACGAAGACTGGGGCTCGATGCCGGCGACGATCGATACGTGTCTCGCCGTCGCCGACGATCTTGATTTCCAGGTGCAGCTTCACACCGACACGTTGAACGAATCCGGCTTCGTCGAGGATACACTTGCCGCCATCCGCGGACGCACGATCCACATGTATCACACCGAGGGCGCCGGCGGCGGTCACGCACCCGACATCATTCGGGTTGCGGGCATCGCGAATTGTCTGCCGTCATCCACCAATCCGACCAACCCCTACACGGTGAACACGTTCGACGAACACCTCGACATGACGATGGTGTGTCACCACCTGAACCCCGCGATCCCTGAAGATGTGGCGTTTGCCGAAAGCCGCATCCGGGCGCAGACCATTGCCGCCGAGGACGTGCTGCACGACATCGGTGCGATCTCGATGCTCGGGTCCGACAGCCAGGGTATGGGACGCATCCACGAAGTCATTTGCCGCACATGGCAGCTGGCATCGAAGATGAAGGTTCAACGCGGCGCTCTGCCCGAGGAGCGGGCCGGCTTTGGCGACAACGCCCGCATTCGCCGCTATATCGCGAAATACACGATCAATGCCGCCCGCACCTTTGGCATTGCCGATCACGTCGGCTCGCTGGAGGACGGCAAATTGGCTGACGTGGTGGTGTGGCGGCCCGCGTTCTTTGGCATTAAGCCGGAGCTCGTCATCAAAGGCGGGTTCATCGCCTGGGGCGCGATGGGTGACTCCGCTGCCTCGCTGATGACCTGCGAGCCGATACTGCTGCGCCCGCAATGGGGCGCGTTCGGCCGCGCGGCCCCTGCCCTGTCGGCAAGCTTCGTGCACCCGCTCGCGATCGATCGCGGATTGAGGAGCGAGCTCGGGCTGTCCAAGGCCCTACTGCCGGCAAGCGGCACGCGTCAGCTTTCGAAGTCCGACATGATTTGGAACGACGCGTGTCCGAATATTCGCGTCGACCCGCAGACGTTCGACGTCTTTGTCGATGGTGAAATCGCGACCTGCGAGCCGGCGCGCGAGTTGCCGCTGGCGCAGCGTTATATGTTGCGGTGACCGCCATGCAGGATCGGACTTTGCTTTCAACATCGCAGCCGGTGGCCACCGTCGGCGCTGCGCGCATTGGCATCGGCGGCCCCGTCGGGTCCGGCAAGACGGCGTTGATCGAGCGGCTCATTCCGATACTGGCTGCGCGTGGCATCGACCTTGCCGTCGTGACCAACGATCTTGTCACCAGGGAGGACGCCGAGCGGCTGCGCCGTTCCGGCCTGATCGATCCCGCCCGAGTCTCCGCGGTTGAAGCCGGCGCCTGTCCGCACACCGTCATTCGCGAAGACCCGACGCTGAACATCGCCGCCGGCGACGACCTTGAGCGCAAATTTCCCGGCGTCGAGCTTATCCTGTTCGAATCCGGCGGCGATAATCTTGCATCCACGTTCTCCCTGGACCTGGTCGACTGGTGGATCTTTGTCATCGACGTTGCCGGCGGCGACGATATTCCGCGCAAGCGCGGGCCGGGCGTGCTGCGCTGTGACCTGCTCGTCATCAACAAAACCGACCTCGCCCCATTTGTCGGCGTCGATCTCAACGCCATGCTCGCGGAAGCAAACACCGTGCGCGAAGGCCGGGCCATTTTGGCGACCAATGCGCGCACCGGCGACGGCGTTGCGGCGGTCGCTGATGCGATGAACCAGGCCGTCCTGTTTCGCTGATCCGGAGATCGCTGTGCTGGATACGATCGCGCGCTCCGCTACAGCGGTCAGCACTGAGCATGCTTCCGGTCCGATCGAAGCATCGCTGCATTTCAGCCATGGCGGCGGACGAACCGTACTCACCCGTCAGCATGTGCCCTACCCCTTCCATGCTACGCGGCCCTTTTATCTCGATCGCACGCGCCCGGAGATCGCCACTCTCTATCTGCAGTCCGCCTCCGGCGGTCTCTATCGTGGCGATGAGGTTGCACTCTCGATCGTCGCCGGGCCGCACGCGGCAGCCCACGTCACCACCCAGGCGTCGACAATCGTTCACAAGACTCATAAGCGTGCAGTCGCACAAACCACGCGCATCCGGATCGGCGACCATTCTTTTGTGGCGATGACGCCTGACCCGCTGGTGCTGTTTCCCGGCGCGGAAATTCGCTGCACGGCCGAGGTCACGTTGGCCGGCACGGGATGCGCTATCCTGACTGACGGCTTTGCGCATCACGACCCGGAGGGAACTTGCCGCCCTTTCGAGCGCTACAGCAATGCCGTCACGGTGCGTACCGAATCCGGCGCGCTCCTTGTCGCCGACCGCGGATCGCTGGCTGGCGCATCACTGCTTGGACCAACCTCTCCGCTCGGACCTTTCCGCGCTGCGGGGACGCTGCTCGTCCTCGGGCGCGGATCTGAACGCTGTGATGCAAACGTTCTGGAAAGCCGCCTCAGCTCTCTCGGCTGCGTGGCTGGCATATCGAAGCTGCCAAACGACGCCGGCGTCGGCGGCCGCATACTGGCTGCCAATGGCGGGACGCTCGCGCGCGGGCTGGAAGCCGCGTTTGCAATTGCCTTCGAAGCGCTGATCGGCACGCCGCCGGCGCGCCGGCGCAAGTGATCGGCTTTCAGCTCAGCGTCGAGCGAGTCGGAAATAAAGCTCGGCCAGACGCGCGGGCAGATCTTCCAGCCGCCGCACCGGCATGTGCTGGCCGCGGCCGAACACCGCCGCACCCGACCCCGCGCCGGATGGGTCGAGCGTGACGCCAAACACGTCGATACCTCGCGATCGCAAACCGAGCACGGCGCGGCGCGCGTCCTCGACCAGATCGCGCGGATCGACCACGTCGACGTCGGATGGCTCGCCATCCGTGAGCACGAGGATCAGTTTGCGATGACTGCGAACCGCTGCGATCTCAGCACCGGTGTGCCGCAAAGCCGTTCCGAGCCGCGTCGACAGGTGCGGTTCGAGATGCGCAAGCCGCGCCTTGACGTTCGCTCCATAGGGCTCCGCAAATTCCTTGAGACAAAACAGCCGGACATCTTCCCGGCCGGCCGACGCGAACGCGCGTACCGCGAACGGGTCGCCGAGCGCGTCGAGAGCCTCGCCCAGCGTCGCCACGGCCAGTCGTTCCAGATCGAGCACGGAGGCGCCCGTCGCCACCACCCGGTCGCGTGTCGATTTCAGAGACGTCCACCAGAATTGTGACCGCGAGGTCGCGCTTGCGCCGCATCATGGTGCGAAAAACGCGCTCGTCGGGCATATCATCGGCGCGTAGCGCAATGGCTGCATCCAATGCGGCGTCAAGGTCGAGTTCGGGCCCGTCACTGCGCCGCTTCAAACGCTCATGGCGACCGACCTTGGCACCGCGCACGAGGCGCCGCACCCGCGCCCGCACTGCCGGAATATTGTCAAGCGCCGCATCGATCGCACGGGCATCGCCCTGCCATACCGGTGCGGCACGGACCGTGGTCCAATCCGGCCGTTCCGTGGCCGCATCGCAATCCCACTCGGGATAGGTTGCCAGCACCGGGCCGCGTTCGTCTGGCGTGCGTTCGCGCGCGCGGCCTGATGCGTTTGGCGTCGGCTCCGCTTCCTCGCGGCGGCGGTCCGGGTTGTCGGCTTCGTCACGCCGCTCGATCCGCGCGGCGTCTACCATCAGTTCGACGACGTCGTCCTGCTGCTGCGCCCGATCGCCGAAATCCCATAAGCCGAGGCCGTCATCGCGGTAGACCGGCTCGACCACGTAGGTGCGCGCGTTGAATTGCACGCGCATTTGTCCAAGATCGTTGCCGAGGAGGCCGCCGATTTGCCGGCTCAGCGAAACATCGTCGAGCCGATGCTGTTCGGCCGCGAATAAGGCTCGTCCTTTGTTCACGAATCCGTCGGGGTCGGCGTAGTCCGGATCGAACAGCGCGCGGGCAAGCCGCGCCATCAGCGCCGGCGCGGTAATCACGCCCGAAGGCTCGGCGACGTGAAATGGCGCCCACAGCCGGCGCAAGCCGGGAAACAAGCGCATCGCCAAAGCTTCGACGCGCGCATCCTCGACCAATCCGATCAGCGCCATCTGCAGCGGCTTGAGCGATCCGATCGGAAACCGCGTTCGCGTCAGCGCCACGTGCGCGGTCGCATGCGCGACGCAGGCGCGAAACAATTGCGGCAAGGAATTCTTTGGAACGCCGCGAAATACCGGCGGGACCCGCACGACGCCACCGGCAACATTGACGCGGCGTGCCAGTTGGCCGCCCGGCGGCGCCACAGCGCTGCGAAGGACCGGCGGTCGCCCCCACAAGGCTGTGGCATACGCCTTCAACACGCGCTCATCGCGGGAGAAGGTCAGGGCGCCGGCCGCCTGCTCCAAAGCCTGCGTGGCCAGGCGGTCTTCCAGTGTGAAAAAAGCCCGCCGCCGCGCGCGGTCGCCGCGCGTGAACTTAAGCCCGGTGGCGATGAAGGTTTCAAAACCCGAACTATCGCAGGCCTGCAGGATAATGTCGGTTCGGCTCGCCACCGCAACGACCGATTCCGGCGCTTCGCGCGCCATCCGAATGAGGCCGCGAGACCAAAGCGCGATGTCGCCAACTGACGGCAATCTTCGATGCGCCACCGGCAACGCTTGCAGACATGCCAGCGCGGCTTGCGCACCGGCGCCGCGGCAAATGTCCGCCGCCGCGTGGGCGAAATCAGCGAGGCCGTTGAGCGTAAGCTCCGATCTGAGGTCCACGCTCATCCGCCAAAAAGCGAATTGGCATTCCGGCCCGGCATTGACGAAAGCGAGTTCCAGCGAGCCCTCCGCCCATCGATCGAGATCGGCATCCGTGGCGTCGGCTGAAATAACCGTCCAACAATCGCGGAACGCGGTACGCAGTGCATCGCGGTGGCGGATCAAATGATGCAGGCGTGTAACCGCGCGGTCGGGCTTCGTCTCGATAACCTGAAGCTGCGCGCGTCGCCGTAGGCTCATGATTGGCCGTAAAGTCTATCTCAGAGACATGCCGCGATCGCCGCAGTCAGCGCCTCACGCATATCGAGGTCATCAGTGATCGGCAGGACAATCGAAGCCTGTGAAGCTTGTTCAAGCCCAACGCCGGCGGCGACCAGTCGGCCGGCGTGTATCAACATGCGGGTCGATGCGCCCTCTTCAAGACCGTGTCCACGCAAATTGCGCGAGCGCAGCGCGATGTCGACCAGGCGGCGGGCGGTCTTGCGATCGGCGCCAGATTCGCGGCAGACAATTTCTGCCTCGATGTCTGGGGCGGGATAACCGAAGTCGATGCCGACAAACCTTTGTTTGGTCGATTCCTTCAAATCCTTGACCGCGCTCTGATAGCCGGGATTGTACGAGATGACGAGCTGAAAGTCGGGATGCGCCGAGATGAGTTCGTTCTTTTTCTCGAGCGGCAGCATGCGCCGCGCGTCGGTGAGCGGATGGATCACCACCGTCGTATCCTGGCGGGCTTCAACGATTTCGTCGAGATAGCAAATCGCGCCGTGACGCACGGCAAGTGTCAGGGGACCGTCGTGCCAAACGGTTCCTTCCGGCGCCAGCAGGAAGCGGCCCGCGAGGTCCGCGGCAGTCATATCCTCATGAGCGGCAACCGTAATCAGCGGCCGCTCAAGCCGCCACGCCATATACTCGACGAATCGGGTCTTCCCGGAACCGGTCGGGCCTTTCAGCATAACCGGCAGACGGCTCGCATAGGCCGCTTCGAACAGCGCGATCTCCGCACCGACCGGCAGGTAATACGGCTCGGACTTAATACGGTAGGCGTCCAACTGCATGGCCCATTCCTGCGCCTCGCGCCGAGACCACCCGGAATGAGCAATAACGCCCGCTCGCCTCCGGCGGTCCGGCGTCACTGCCAAGTACAGGCGCGACGGCGTTGTCGCACCTTCAGGAGGGTCTGTCCCTCGACCATCATTACATCATCGAATGGTGCAAAGCACAATCCGATGCCCGTTCGTGCAGTCGATGCGTTTGGCCCCTCGCCTATCTGTGCATTCCTGGCGTTGCGGGTGGGTATTTCCGCGGTCACCTAATCGGGCTAAAGCCCTTCTGATGAACGAAAAGGAAAAAGTCGCGCTCGGATCGATTGCCGCCTCGGCGGGGCTGACCGTGGCGAAGGCTATCGTCGGCCTGCTCACCGGTTCGCTCGCAATCCTGTCGGAAGCCGCACATTCGCTGATTGATCTTGCTGCGACGATTCTGACTTATGTCGCCGTGCGCGTCTCGGGAAAGCCCGCTGATGCCGAGCACCAATACGGCCATGGCAAAGTGGAAAGCGTGGCGGCGCTCGCCGAAACCGCGTTTTTGTTTCTGTTGGCCGCGGTCGTTATTTTTGAGGCGGCGCAGCGATTGTTCGGTGAACGCGTCCACGCGGTCGAAGCGACCGCCGCCGCCTTCGTTATCATCGCCGGATCGATCGTGGTCGATTTCTTCCGTGCCCGCACTTTGACCCGGGTCGCCGAGAAAACGTCGAGCCAGGCGCTTGAAGCCGATGCGCTCCATTTCAGCTCCGATATGTGGTCGTCGATTGCAGTGCTGATCGGATTAGGCGGCGTCGCGCTCGGCTATTCTCAGGCCGATGCGGCGGCAGCCCTGGTCGTAGCGATTTTCATCGGCATTGCCGGTTTGCGGCTCGGTCGGCGCACTATCGACACTTTGACCGACACGGCGCCGGCTGGCGTAAGCGAGCGCGTCGCGGAGATCGCGCGCCGCGTGCCAGGTATCGTCACCGTCGAACGCGTGCGTGCTCGCCCCGCGGGCCCCGTGTTGTTCGTTGATCTCGCCGTCGGCGTCAGCCGCACCTTGCCGCTCGACCGGGTCGCCGCAATAAAGGAGCGGTTGACCCAAGCCGTGCGCGCCGGGTTCGCGGAAACCGAAGTCACAATCACCACTGAGCCTCGCGCACTCGATGATGAAACGGTGCGCGAACGCGTTATGCTGATTGCCCGCAACCGGGGCTTGGCGGTGCACCACGTTGCCGTGCAGGCACTCGCCGACCGGCTTTCGGTTTCTTTCGATCTCGAAGTCGAAGGCAGTTTGCCGCTTAATGCCGCGCACGAAACCGCAAGCCAGCTCGAGGAGGCGATCCGCGAAGAACTTGGTCCGGAGGTCGAAGTCGAAACGCACATCGAGCCGCTACCGGCTGTCGTCCTCGCCGGCCACGACGCCACGGCAGCAAGGGTCGCGGAAATTGGCAGTGCGCTTGGCGAGTTTGCCAGAGACATTGCCGGTTTCGGCGAGGTCCATGACGTGCGGGTCCGCGAAACCGCCGACGGCGAGATGGTGAATTTTCACTGTCGCGTCGATCCTACGCTACTCGGTCAGTGCCGTACACGATCTGGTTGATGCCGCCGAGCGTAGGCTGCGCCGCCGCTTTCCAAGCATTACGCGCGCCATTGGCCATGCCGAGCCAAAGCGATAATGGAACTTTTTCTCAACAAGGGTCGTTTGTGGTTGGTTTTACAATTCACCTTCGGACGATTTGCGGGGGGCACCCTCCGTCGGTAGAGGACCGAAATGAGTGAGGGAACGGCCCTGGCCGATGCCTGCCTTGCGGTGAGTTTCATCGAACCCGAACGGCCAATCCCGGGCAACAGCGAGCTCGCCCGGCTGACGCGGGCGCTCGACTGGGACAGCACCTCCATTGGGGCGCCGGAAACTTGGCCGAAAAGCCTGCGAACGGCGGTCGGTATCATGCTGACGTCCCGGCAGCCGATCTGGATCGGCTGGGGACCCGAACTGATCTATCTCTATAACGATCCTTACAAGTCGATCATTGGTGGCAAGCATCCGTGGGCTCTTGGCAAACCCGCTTCCGTGGTTTGGCGGGAAATTTGGCAAGAAATCGGACCGATGCTTTCGCAGGCGATGGGCGGCGACGAGGGCACCTACGTCGAAGCTCAACTTCTGATCATGGAGCGCAACGGCTATCCGGAAGAGACTTATTACACGTTCTCGTATAGCCCTATCCCCGCCGACGACGGCACCGTCGGCGGAATCTTTTGCGCCAATACTGATGATACCCAGCGTGTCATCGGCGAGCGCCAACTTGCGCTGTTGCGTGAGTTGGCTGCTACGACGACCGGGGCGCGTACCCGGGAGCAAGCGTGCGAGCGCAGTGCGCGCGCGCTCTCCACCGATCCGCGCGATCTGCCGTTCGCGATGATCTACATGCTGGAACCGGACGGACGTACCGCAACCCTCGCCAGCACCAGCGGCATCAACGCCGATCATCCGGCCGTTATCGCCACGTTGACTCTCGATGGCGATGAAAACCTGTGGCCGTTTGCTGAAGTGGCAACAGACCATCAGCCGGTGGTCGTTACCGATCTCGAACTGTTGTTTCGGGCGACTTTTCCGAGTGGAGCCTGGCAGCTCGCGTCCGATCGCGCGGTCGTCTTGCCAATCATGCCGAGCGGCGAAACCGGTCGCGCCGGCTTCCTGATTGCCGGGCTTAATCCATTCCGCCTGTTTGATGACAACTACTCAGGCTTCATGAATTTGATCGCCGGACAAATCGGCGCGGCAATTGCCAATGCGGAGGCCTACGAGCAGGAACGGCGCCGCGCCGAAGCACTGGCCGAGATCAATCGCGCCAAGACCGCCTTCTTTTCCAACGTCAGTCACGAATTTCGCACTCCGCTCACGTTGATGCTGGGACCGCTTGAGGATGCGCTGCGGCATCCCGAAGAGTTGCCGGGCAAGCGGCTTGAAGAAGTGACCGTCGCACACCGCAACGCGCTGCGACTGTTGCGACTGGTCAACACCTTGCTTGACTTCTCGCGCGTGGAGGCGGGCCGGGTCCAGGCTTATTTGGAAAAGACCGATCTCTCGGTGCTGACGCGCGACCTGGCGTCAAACTTCTCTTCGATTTGCGCTCGCGCAGGCATCGCGCTGAACCTCGTCTGCGATCTGTTGCCGAAGCCGGTCTATGTCGATCGAGACATGTGGGAAAAGATTGTCCTCAATCTTCTTTCCAACGCTTTCAAGTTCACATTTGCCGGCAGCATCGACGTGAACCTCCGCGACCTTGGCGATCGAGTTGAGCTGTCGGTGCGCGACACCGGCGTAGGCATTCCGGCCGGCGAATTGCATCACGTCTTCGAACGATTCCACCGCGTGGAAGGGCAGCACGGCCGCACGCATGAGGGTTCGGGCATCGGGTTAGCCTTGGTGCGCGAATTGGCCAATCTGCTCGGGGGCGAAGTGCGGGTCGCCAGCGAGGTGAGTCGCGGCACCACTTTTACGGTCGCGGTTCCTTATGGCGAAGCGCGGTTGCCGCACGGCGCCGTGGGTAAGTCGCGGGAGGTGCCCACGGCGACCAAGGCCGCGGCCTTCGTCGAAGAGGCGCTTCGCTGGCTACCGCCAACCGGTGAGTCCAATCTGGCCCCGCTCGAGAGCTCGCCGGATGGCGTATCCGAAGCAGTAGTCAATGCACCCGCGTGTGAATCGCGCGAGCGAGTATTGGTCGCGGACGACAACGCCGACATGCGCGATTACGTGCGGCGGCTGCTCGCTCCAAGGTACAATGTTGAGAGCGTTGGTAATGGCGTCGAAGCCATGGCGGCCATTCGTCGAAGCCGGCCGGATCTTCTGGTGTCCGACGTCATGATGCCGGCGCGTGACGGATTTGCGCTGCTGCGCGAAATCAGAGCCGACCCGGAGATCAGCAGTCTGCCGGTCATTCTTTTGTCCGCGCGTGCCGGCGACGAGGCCAAGGTGGAAGGGCTGAATGCCGGAGCGGATGACTATTTGACTAAACCGTTCAGCGCACAGGAGCTACTGGCCCGCGTCAACACCAACATTACGATGGCGCGCCTGCGTCGCGAAATCGCCGACGAAGTGGAGCTGCAAAAGGCAAGGCTGCAAGCGGTCCTGGATACGGTTCCGGTTGCCGTCTGGTTCACGTTTGACGACAAGGGTCTCAATGTCACCGGCAACCGGCGCGCCGCGGAAATGCTGCGAATGCCGGAAACCGCGAACGCGTCGCTTTCCGTGGCACAGGCTCAAGCTCCACAGCACTTTCGGGTTTTTAAGGACGGCACGGAACTTCCTTCTGACCGGCTTCCTCTGCGACGCGCGGTACTCGGCGAAACAGTCACCAACGAAGAAATGGAGCTGCATTTTTCCGACGGCACCGTACTGTTCGGCCTGGTGCAAGCAGCCCCCTTGCGCGACTCCTCCGGCAAAATCGTCGGCGCCGTCAGCGCCGGCCTTGATATCACCGACCGCAAGCGCGTCGAGGATCACCGCCTGCTCCTGGTCAATGAATTAAATCATCGCGTAAAAAATACACTTGCAACCGTTCAGTCGATAGCGATGCAATCCTTCCGACGGGCGAAGACCGAGGCGAGCGGACGCCAAATGTTCGAATCCCGCCTCATGGCTCTGTCGCGCGCGCATGACGTTCTGACCAACGAGAGTTGGGAAGGTGCCAATCTCGACGACATTGTTACCCAGGCCATCACCCCCTATCGAGCCGCTGACTTCAGCCGTTTCCGCATCGACGGACCGCCGGTGCGACTCACGGCCAGAATCGCACTTTCCATCAGCATGGCGCTACAGGAACTGGCGACGAATGCGGTCAAGTATGGCGCGTTATCGAGCGAAAGAGGACGCGTCAGTATCACCTGGGAGACGAGGTACGATGCCAACGGTCGGTGGCTGCGGCTCGAGTGGTCTGAAGCGCATGGTCCGCCGGTCGCCGAGCCCGAGCACGAAGGATTTGGGACGCGCCTCATCGAACGGGGCTTGGCGCAGGAACTTGGCGGCGAGACTAAAATCGAATACCGGCCGACCGGCGTATGGTGCGAGATGAATGCGCGCCTCAACGGATAACGGACGCGACGCGCCTCAGGGAATCAGGACCGCCGCCCCCTCAAAGCGACCGGCTCGCAAATCAGCCAAAGCAGTGTTCGCATCACGCAACGGATAGCGGGTCACCTGCATTTTGATGCCCGCGCGAGGTGCGACGGCCAGGAACTCGTAAGCATCCCGTCGCGTGAGATTGGCGACGGAGACGAGCTGACGCTCCTCCCAGAGCAGGCGATAGGGGAAACTTGGAATATCCGACATATGAATGCCACCGCACACCACACGTCCGCCCTTCTTCACCGCGGCCAGCGCGACCGGAACGAGTTCGCCCGCCGGCGCGAAAATAATGGCTGCGTCGAGCTGCTCCGGCGGCATTTCGTTGGAGCCGCCGGCCCAGACCGCACCCAGTGACCGCGCGAATTCTTGCGACGTAACATCGCCGTCACGGGTGAAGGCGTAGACGCGACGGCCCTGCCAGATAGCAACCTGCGCCAAGATATGAGCAGCAGCCCCGAAACCATAAAGACCGAGGGTGGCCCCCTCCCCGGCCATGCGGTAGCTGCGCCAGCCGATCAGCCCGGCACAGAGCAACGGAGCCAGCTCCGCGGCATCAAGTTTCTCCGGCAACGGAAAAGCAAAGCGCGCATCGGCAATCGTGTGAGTGGCATAGCCGCCGTCGCGCGTATATCCGGTGAACCGAGGTGAATCGCACAAGTTTTCGCGCCCGGATCGGCAGTAGGGACAAACGCCGCAAGTCGCACCAAGCCAAGGCACGCCAACGCGCTCGCCAGCGGTAACGCCGGTCACGGCCGCCCCCAGCGCTACGACACGACCGACAATCTCGTGGCCTGGCACGATAGGCAGCTTAGGTTGCGGCAATTCCCCGTCGACGACGTGGAGATCGGTGCGGCATACGCCGCATGCTTCGATCCCAACCAAGATTTCGCCATTGGCCGGCTGCGGGATCGCGAGCTCTCGTAGAACCAGCGATGTTTGCGGCCGATCGAGCACCATCGCGCGCATGACTGACATAGGATGGTACCCTAGCCCACTTCGCTTATTGCCCGGGCTTTCAATTGGCCGGCAAAACTTCTACATCAAATTCATCATGCGCACCGAAGAACCGCGTCCCATCCGCCTCAAAGATTACCGCCCACCGGACTGGATTATCGAAACCGTCGATCTCGACGTGTCGCTCGATCCGACCGCAACGACGGTCCGCGCCAAGCTCAAACTGAAGCCGAACGGCAGCGGAACCCCGGCACCGCTCATGCTGGACGGCGAGGAGGTAAAACTTCGCTCGCTCGCGCTCGACGGCAAGCCGCTGCCGAGTGACAGTTTCCTCGCCACCCCGGAGCGGCTGACTATTGCGCAACCGCCGAACCGGCCCTTTGAGCTGACGATCGAGACGAGCGTCGATCCGACGGCGAACACCCAGTTGATGGGCCTCTACCGGGCCGGCTCGACGTATTGCACGCAGTGCGAAGCCGAAGGCTTTCGCCGGATCACTTACTTCCTCGATCGGCCGGACGTCATGGCGGTCTATACGACGCGCATCGAGGGCGACAAAACCGAGACGCCCGTCCTTCTTTCCAACGGCAATCTGATCGCGCAGGGCGACATCGCTGGCACCAACCGGCACTTCGCCGTCTGGCATGATCCGTTCAAAAAGCCTTGCTATCTGTTCGCACTGGTTGGCGGCAAGCTCGGCCGCATCACCGACAGCTTCACCACGATGTCCGGCCGCAAGGTCGCGCTGCACATTTACGTGGAACCGGGCAAGGAGGATCGCGCCCATTACGCCATGGACAGCCTCAAGCGCGCCATGCGCTGGGACGAAGAGGCGTTCGGCCGCGAGTACGATCTCGATATCTTTATGATTGTTGCGGTGTCCGCCTTCAATATGGGCGCGATGGAGAACAAGGGCCTCAATATTTTCAACGACAAATACGTGCTCGCCTCGCCGGCGACCGCAACCGACACCGACTACGCGCACATCGAGGCCGTGATCGCTCACGAATATTTTCATAACTGGACCGGCGATCGCATCACCTGCCGCGACTGGTTTCAGCTTTGTCTGAAAGAAGGCCTTACCGTTTTCCGCGACGAGGAATTTTCCGCCGATCAGCGCTCGCGGGCGGTGGAGCGCATCGGCGACGTGCGGGCCCTGCGTTCGCATCAGTTTGTTGAAGACGCGGGCCCGCTGGCGCATGCGGTGCGGCCCGAGGTCTATCACGAGATCAACAACTTCTACACGACCACCGTCTACGACAAGGGCGGCGAAGTCGTGCGTATGATCAAAGTTCTGCTCGGGCCGGAATTGTTTCGCAGGGGGATGGATCTCTACTTCGAGCGGCATGACGGCGAAGCGGCGACGATCGAGCAATTCGTGCAGTGCTTCGCCGATGTGAGCCACCGCGATTTTACGCAATTCATGCGCTGGTACACCCAAGCCGGCACGCCGGAAGTCGTGGTCGCGCCGCATTACGACGCGCGCGCCAAGACATACCGGCTCGACATCACCCAGACGACGCCGCCGACCCCCGGTCAGCCGGACAAGGCGCCGATGCTGATTCCGCTTTCCGTCGGGCTGGTCGGGAAAGACGGCCGCGACTTGCCGCTGATGCTCGACGGCCGTTCGCTCGATCGCGGCGTGATCGAGATAACCAAGCCGACCCAAAGCTTCGTCTTTGCCGGCGTCACCGAGCGGCCTATCCCGTCGCTCAACCGCGGTTTTTCAGCACCGATCAAGCTTTCGCTTCCGATCGAACCGGGCGACCTGCGTTTCCTTGCCGCGCAGGACTCTGATTCCTTTAACCGCTGGCAGGCGGTGCAAACACTGGCGATGTCGTTATTGACCGCCAACGTCGCGGCGCTGCGGCAAAACACGGCCCCGCGCACGGACGACGGCTTAACCGCGGCGCTCGGCGCAAACCTTGCCGACCCAAACCTCGAGCCCGCTTTCATCGCACTGACACTCAACCCGCCGAGCGAGAGCGACATCGCCCGCGAGATCGGGCGCGATGTCGATCCCGGCGCCATCTTTGTTGCGCGCAAGCACTTGCGCGCAGCAATCGGCGCGCAACTCGGCGCCGCTCTTGCCGACAGTTATGAGCGCATGATCGTAGCCGGTCCCTACTCACCGGATGCGGCGAGCGCCGGCAAGCGAGCGCTTAAGAACGTCTGCCTCGATCTTTTGGCGGCGACGCGGCAGGACGCTTCGATCGCACGCGCGTTTGCGCAGTATCGCGGCGCGGACAACATGACAGATCGCATGGCCGCACTGGAGACGCTTGCGCAGCACGATCGGCCCGAGCGCACCGAAGCGATCGCGGATTTTTACGCCCGCTATTCCGACGATCCATTGATCATCGATAAATGGCTGGCGCTGCAGGCGGCGATTCCCGAGCTGGCGACGCTCGATCGGGTGCGTGCTCTTACCGCGCACCCGGCTTTTTCCATGGCCAATCCCAATCGCGTGCGGTCGCTGATCGGATCTTTTGCGCAGGTCAACCACACCCAGTTCAACCGCGCCGACGGCGCCGGCTATGACTTCGTCGCCGACGTCGTCCTCACGCTCGATCCCAAGAACCCGCAAGTGGCTGCACGCCTGATGGGTGCGTTCCGCTCCTGGCGCGCACTTGAACCGGTGCGCCGCGAACGCGCCGAAGCCACGCTGCGCCGCGTCGCGACGGCGCCAGCGCTATCGCGCGACGTTCATGATATCGTCGCGCGCACACTGGCCGAGACCTGAGCCACCCGTGAGCCGAACTCACTCGGTTGTCGCTAGGTAGTTCTCCTTAGATGACATCGGCGCATGTTTTGTTGCTCATTTGCCGATTTTGAATCGGCTACCGTGCCGGACGGAGACGATCAATGCGGGCAAAGCTGCGCGATTGGTACATTGTTGTTATCGCTGCATGTCTGATCAGTGGGGGCCTTTTTTTCGCCTCGCACCATTCCTCTCCATCGGCTGCGGCTCCGGCGGCTCAAAATGGCAAATCAGCCGGGCCTGAGTCAGCGGTTCAAGCTCCGCAGCCGCCATCTCCTGCCCGAACCGGCGAGACAACGCCTTCGCCGGCTGCGGTGGCGAGTGTTCGGCAGCAGCCCGCGGCCGAAACTGCTGTTTCGCCATCTCACGATCACATGATGGATCACACTATGGCCGTTGCCGCGGCGCAACCGGCCGCGCCAACGGCCGGCGGCGATGCGGCGGCCGGCCGATTGGTGTTCAGAAAATGCCAGGCCTGCCACTCGATGGAAGCGGGCAAGACGATACTCGGACCGTCGCTCGCCGGAATCATGGGCCGCAAGGCTGGATCCGACCCGAGCTATAACTATTCGCCCGCTATGAAGCAGGTGAACATTGTTTGGGACGCAAAAACGCTGGACGCCTATCTGAGCGACCCGCAGAAGGTCGTTCCCGGAAACAAAATGCCGTTCCCGGGTCTTAAGACCGACCACGATCGGGCCGATGTCATCGCCTACTTCCTCACGCCCGCAACCGCCACTCAACCGGCCGCCACCCAACAGTCACCCGCAACAGCAAAACCAACGCCTCCGGCATCGGCAAGCCAGGCACAGGGCGCACCCGCCGCGGACGCCGGTTATTCGTCCGACGCCAAATATACGTTGCGATCCGGTATTGCGGAGGGACGAATGGTTTATCTCGGCGTTGGCGGTGCCATCGACGGCAAAGTCAATCCGGTGCTGACCGCGGCGGAGGGACAAGTGGTCGAGCTTACGCTGATCAACGGCGAAGGCGCGGAGCACGACATCGTTTTTCCTGATCAAAATAGCAAATCGCCGCGGGTGACCGGGAAAGGTGCCAGCACCACCATCGCCTTTCGCGCGGAAAAATCCGGCGACTTCATTTATTTTTGCAGTGTCCCCGGACATCAGCTCGCAGGCATGCAGGGGCAATTCATCGTCACCAACCGGCCAGCACCGCAGACGCTCGTCGAGGCCGATATTTCGCGTGAGCCGAACGACCTGCCGCCGCCGATCGGCAAGCGTGAACCGCAGACGGTGCGCGTCGATCTCTTCAGTGTCGAGGTCGAGGGACGATTGGCGGAGGGCACAACCTTCGGCTACTGGACCTTCAACGGCAAGGTTCCGGGACCATTCATCCGCGTCCGAGTCGGCGATACCGTGGACATTCACCTGAAGAACTCCGCCGACAGCGCGATGATCCATTCGGTCGATTTCCACGCGACCACGGGACCGGGCGGCGGCGCCGCCGCGCTTCAAGTCGATCCGGGCCATGAAAAGTCGATGACGTGGAAAGCGCTGGTGCCTGGTCTTTTCGTCTATCACTGCGCGACGCCGATGGTTTCCGAGCATATCGCCAACGGCATGTACGGCCTCATCCTGGTCGAACCGGAAGACGGCCTCCCGCAGGTGGATCGCGAGTTCTACGTGATGCAGGGCGAGATCTATACGGATGTGCCCTACGGTCAGCGCGGCAGTGCGGAGTTCAGCGTCGAGAAGCTGTTGAACGAACATCCGGAATATTTCGTCTTCAACGGATCGGTCGGCGCCTTGACGAAACTGCATCCGCTGCGGGCGAAGGTCGGCGATACGGTGCGGATCTTCTTTGGCGTTGGCGGCCCGAATTTCACGTCGTCGTTTCATGTGATCGGCGAGATATTCGACAAGGTTTATGCGCTGGGCGGGCTGGAATCCCGGCCGCTTGAGGGCATTCAAACCGTAAGCGTCGCGCCCGGCGGCGCGGTCATCACCGAGTTCAAAACCAAGGTGCCGGGCAATTACACAATCGTCGATCATGCGCTGGCGAGAATGGAGCGCGGATTGGTTGGCATGTTGAGCGTTGAGGGCCCGCCCAATCCTGAAATCTACAACGGTCAGGTGATGTCCGGGATGGGTCACTAGAAGCATGACCCTGAAAAATGGCAGATCATGCGATCAACAAGAATCCAGATATTGATCCAATTCAATTGATTGGATTGACGCCTGGAAGCGCGCAATGAACCAGCCCACCGCACTGCAGCGTCGCCTTGAATATACCGGCCCGGCGATTTTCTCGTACGGCTTCCGACCATTTTTTCTGGGCGGAGCAACGTGGGCCGCGCTGAGCGTTGCACTTTGGCTGCCGCAATATTTCGGCGAATTGTCGTTGCCAACGGCTTTCAACCCGCTCGATTGGCACATCCACGAGATGATCTACGGCTACGCCGCGGCGACCATTGCGGGTTTTCTGCTCACAGCAATTCCCAACTGGACCGGCCGGCTGCCTGTCAACGGTTATCCGCTGGCGGGGCTCTTCGCGTTGTGGCTGGCGGGCCGCCTGGCCGTTGCCGGCTCGGCCATTTGGGGTCAATGGATCTCGGCCGCGATCGACGTTGCTTTCCTGCTGACATTTGCGACCATCGCGCTGCGCGAAATCATCGCCGGCAACAATTGGCGCAACCTGCGTGTCCTTGTGATGCTCAGCGTGCTGATTGCCGGCAATATCGTTTTTCACGCGGAGGAAATCCTTCACGGCAGCGCCGACTATGGCGTTCGTATCGGGATTGCAGCGTTGATCGGTCTCATCATGCTGGTGGGTGGACGCGTCGTCCCGAGTTTCACCAACAATTGGCTGGCGCGGAACAACCCGGGCCGGCTTCCAATCGCATTTTCACGATACGACGCGATAGCGCTTGGCGTCAGCGCGCTTTCGCTTGCGTCATGGATTGGATTGCCGCAATCCGCCGCCGCCGGCGTCCTGCTGATCATCGCGGGCGTGCTCCAGGCAATCCGTTACCTCCGCTGGGCCGGAGATCGCACTTTCGCCGATCGTCTCGTTCTGGTTCTCCATGTTGCTTATGCCTTCGTGCCGGTTGGCTTCGTGCTGTCGGGCGCGGCGATCCTGTGGCCTGCTTACTGGCCGATCAGTGCCGGCGTTCACGCCTGGACCACCGGCGCCGTTGGTCTGATGACGCTTGCGGTGATGACACGCGCAAGTCTTGGCCACACCGGACAGCGCCTCGTCGCATCGCGGCCGACGCAATTTATCTATCTGTGCGCCTTGGTCGCCGCGCTTGCCCGCATTATCGCGGCGTTCGAGCCGTCGAGCGCCCTGCTCTACGCCGCCGGATTAGCCTGGTTCCTGGCATTCGGCGGTTTTGCGATATTCTTCGGCCCACTGCTGATGGGACGGCCGCCGGTATGGTCCGACCGAACCTAAGCAGAACGCGACAAACGGATGTCACGAAGACCTGTCGCAATTGCGCATCGGACTCGCGATACCGACATTAGTCATCGCGCCGCGCAGGCAGGCGAAGATACTCCCATGATCGACAACCCAACCACCAAGACCCGCAGAAGGGTCAAGGCGCTCCTCTTGAGCGACCGCATCGACACATCGAACCTCGAACACGACGGTGTCGTGTCGACGGCACCCCTAACCTACAAGATTGGCGCCGACGGCTTCGTGACTTTGTTCCGCTATGGCGTCGCCGTGGTCATGGGGCTTACGGCGGCGGAGGAGGACGAGGTGCTGCGCAGCCTGCAGCGGCGCTTAATCCGCCCGGTCAAGCCCGCCGAGGAAGAAACCGTGCAGATTGAGCTGGCGCCGGACAAGGACGATCAAATTCCTCCCGGCGGACCGATCACGCTGAAGGCAATGACGCCGGACCACCTGATCGTCATTGCCGATGCGTTGTCCAAAAGTGTAGTGCTGGCGCGCGACGAGCGCGAAGTAACGGCTGTGTTCGAACTGGTCGAACCGTTCGCCCGGCAGCTTGCCGAACGCGGCCGTGTCGTTGCCGGCCGCCGCACCATCCTCAAGCACGTCGGCAATGCCTTGCTGGTTCAGCATCGCGTTTCCGGCCGCGTCGCGGTTGCGGAAAAGCCGGACGTGGTCTGGGATCGTCCCGACCTTGACCGCCTCTATGCCCGGCTTGAGGACGAGTACGAGCTGAAAGAACGCGCCGAGGCGCTGGCGCGCAAACTTGCCGTCATCGCCGAAACTGCGGAAGTCCTTACCGATATCATCGACACCAAGCGGTCAATGCGGCTGGAAATCATCATTGTCGTCTTGATCGCCGTTGAGCTCCTCGTTGCCGGTTATCAGGCGCTGACGCTGCATTGACCAAGCCGGCGGACGTAAACGCGACGCAAGCATCGCGAATGACCGCTCTATATCGCGCTCTGTGCGATCGCAGCGCTATTAGCCTGATGTCCCATCTCATGTGCAAGGACAGAGGACGCCGCGTATCTTAAAAGCGTGGATAGTGTTCAATAAAATATTGACTCCAGACTCTCGACAAATCAGCGCGCATCGATTCTTATCGGGGTGATTCGGAAAGAGATGCGGCACATCCTTCCGATCGCGGTGCAGGGGACCGTCCGAACGGAGGCTGGCAATGGCGCGCGCCGAAACGGCGAGTGCGTCTTTACGACCCGATTCAATTCAAGGGCTGGCAAAATCGATTGCCAAACCCGCGTATCGACGGCTTCTCAGCGCCGAGCCGCTGCTGCGGCGCGCCGTTCCGGTTCTCATCATCGCCTTTCTGATCACGATCTGTGTCGGCGCGGCTGTTCAGGTGCTTGAGCAACGACGCCAAGCTACCGCTGAAGCGCGGCAGGCGATCGAGGCGCTTGCCGATAATCTCGCGCTTGAGCTTGATCATCCGACAAGAGACTTTAGGGGAAATTCCGGCCGCACTGCAGCGGCGCTCGAGCATGCCCTGCCGGTTTGGGCAGCGAACGGCGATCGAGAGATTCTCGTCGCCGATTCCGACGGCCGGATCGTCGCTACTTTGCCGAATGATCCGCGACAAATCGGGCGCCCTCTCATCGATTTGCTGGGACCATCACAACCGCTGACCACATTCGGCGCTGCGGCCGGGACACTCGAGATCACGCTGCCCGGCGGCGCGTCCGCTTTCGCCACGGTGCGATCATTACGAAATCCGCTTGGCGTCGTCGCCGTAGTCGAGACCGCGGCCAGCGCGCTTGCGGGCTGGCGTTCAAGCACCGCGCTGACCATTACGCTGTCAGCGACGACCGGCTTTGTTGTGCTCATTCTCGGCTTCGCGTTTCATTGGCAGGCGACCCGTGCACGCGAAGCCGACCTCATCCACGACACGGTGCGAGGCCGCATCGACACGGCGCTCAACCGCGGCCGCTGCGGCCTATGGGACTGGGACCTGGCACGCGGCCGCGTGTTCTGGTCGCACTCGATGTTCGACATCCTCGGCCTGCCGGCGAAGGACAACCTGCTCACCTTCGGCGAGCTCAATGAACTGGTGCACGATGGCGACATCGACCTTTACGAGCTTGGGCGGCAGCTCGCGGACGGCAAACTCACCTCGATCGATCACGCCTTCCGCATGCGCCATGCCGACGGCCGCTGGTTATGGCTGCGGGTGCGCTGTGAACTGGCACGTCAGGAAGACGAAGCCGGCCTGCATGTCATCGGCATTGCCGTTGACGTCTCGGAACAGAAAAACCTGGTCGAAAAGACGACGGCGGCGGACCTGCGGCTGCGCGACGCCATCGAGACCATTCCGGAAGCCTTCGTCCTATGGGACGCCGACAATCGCCTGGTGCTCTGCAATTCGTATTTTCAGGAATTGCATCGGCTTCCGGATGCGGCCGTGGTCTCCGGCACGCCCTACGAGACCGTCGTCGCCGCCGGCCGGAAAGCGATCATCCGCACCACCATTACCAACGGAGACAATGAGGCGCAGGGCGCGCGCACCTTCGAGGCCCAACTCAACGACGGCCGCTGGATGCATATTAGCGAGCGCCGCACCAAGGACGGCGGCTACGTCAGTGTCGGCACCGACATTACCAAGATCAAACAGCATGAGCACAAGCTCATGGAAGGCGAGAAGCGGCGGATCGCGACCATCAACGATTTGCGCCAATCGCAACAGGCGCTCGAGCGGCAGACCGACGAATTGGCCGACCTGGCGGAAAAATATGCTGAAGAAAAGACCCGAGCCGAAGAGGCCAATCAAGCCAAATCGAAATTCCTGGCCAACATGAGCCATGAGCTGCGCACGCCGCTCAACGCCATCATCGGCTTCTCCGAAATTATGGAAGCGGCAATGTTCGGGCCGCTCGGTGTCGATAAATATCGCGAATATTCCCGCGACATTCGCGAAAGCGGCCGGTATCTGCTCGACGTCATCAACGACATCCTCGACATGTCGAAAATCGAGGCCGGCGGCATCCACCTTAGTCCGGAGACCGTGGAGCTCGATCATATCGCGGCCGACGCGCTTCGCGTGGTGCTGGGGCGCGCCAATGAAAAACATTTGGCGCTTCGTTCCGACATTGCAACGGGCGTTCAACTAAAGGCCGATCGCCGCGCGCTTAAGCAAATTGCCCTCAATCTTTTGTCCAACGCGGTGAAGTTCACGCCCGATGGTGGCGCAGTAACCCTGCGAGGCCGAACGCGCCGCGGCCACGTGACAATTGCCATTGAGGACAACGGGATCGGCATCCCAAAGGATGCCGTACACAAGCTCGGCCGGCCGTTCGAGCAGGTCGAAAGTCAGTTGACCAAACGCCACCAGGGGTCGGGGCTCGGTCTTGCGATCGCCAAATCGCTCGCCGAACTGCACGGCGGCCGGATGCGCATTCGCTCGGTGCTTGGTACCGGCACAATGGTCGTGGTGCGGCTGCCGCAAGAAGCCCGGGTCGCGATCGCCGGTCAGGCACCGGACGAAAAAATTAAGATCCCGCTCGCAAAATCCGCGTGAAGCTTTCGCGAACTTGGCGCTCGATCTCCACAACATAAGCGTTTAGTGCGGCGAAATCCGGCAGGTCGGCCGCGCGCGCGAGCAAGCCGAGCACCCCGGCACCCGCCGTCTTCGGATCGAACGAGGCGGGCAAACAGAGCCGGAGGATCTGCGTCAGGTCATGAAACAGTCGAACGGCGGGACGCAGCACGGCTGCATCTTCTGCGTTGAGCACTCCGGCACGCGCGGCCTTCTCCAGCATGCGCGCCGTAGAAGTGTCGAGAATTTCCGGCATCTCGGCCGCATATGTAAGCTGCAGATATTGCGCAATGAACTCAATGTCGATGAGGCCCCCGGCGGCATATTTGAGATCCCATGGTTCCGCATCGCCCTTTTCCTTGGCGATTGCCGCTCGCATCTCAATGACGTCCGCGGCAATAATGCGAGCATCGCGTTTGCGGCAGAGCACGTCATAGATCGCCGCTTCGACTTGTGCAGCGAACGCCGGCGAAGCGGAGACGACGCGCGCCCGCGTGAGCGCCATGTGCTCCCAGGTCCATGCTTCACGTTCTTGATAGCTGATAAAGCCGCCGATCTGCGTCGCCAGCGGACCGGAGCGGCCGGACGGCCTCAATCGCATGTCGACGTGGTAGAGCACGCCGTAATTGGTCTGCACCGTGAGAGCGCTGATCAGCCGCTGGGTCAGGCGGGCGAAGTACTGGGCCCCGTAAAGCGGACGCTTGCCGTCCGAGGTCGGATGCTCGGCGTCAAAGTCATAAATCACGATCAGGTCGAGGTCCGAGGACGCAGTCATCTCGCGCGCGCCGAGACGGCCGAGCGCGACGATGGCGGTTTGCTGGCCGCGAATGCGACCGTGTGCGGCGACGAAATCGCCTTCCACACGAGCATGCAGCGCGCGAATGAGCACGTCGGCGAGCCGCGCAAATACATCGCCCGCCTGCTCCGCCGCCACCGATCCCGACAGGATGCGCGCGCCGATCAGGAACATGTGCTCCTGGCCAAACAAGCGGATCGCATCGAGCATTTCCTCGTAACGCCGGGTCTCGCCGAGCGATTGCGCCAGCTCGGCTTCGAGGTGCGTCGCCTCCGGCAATACGGCAAAGGCATTAGGCTCGATCAGCGGATCGATGACATGCGGATGTTGAGCCAGAATATCCGCGAGCCGCGGCGCGGTGCCGAGCAGAAGCGCGATGAAGCGGACGAGATCGGGATTTTGCCGCAGCAGCGACAGGAACCGGCCGCCGCCACGCAAGCCGGCAAGGAAATGATCGAACGCCGCAAGAGCGGCATCCGGGTTTTCGGCGCGCGCAAACTGATCGATGATGACCGGCACCAGTTCCGCCAGATTTTTGCGCGCCTGTTCGCCGCGCAAGGCGCGGTAAGCGGCGGCGTGCCAGCGCCGCACGGCGGCCGTAGCCTCACGAGGTTGCCGAAAACCCATCTCGACCAGGCGATCGAGCGTCTCGCCTTCGTCCTCCAGCGCCTTTAATGAGAGGTTCTGTTGTTGCGCCAGTAAATCCGGCGCACTTTCGAACAGTCTGACATAGTGCTTTTCGACGGTGCGCAGCTGTGCCAGGAGGACGGCGGCAAAATTGTCACGGCTCGCGAAGCCAAGAAAGCGGGCGAAGGCTTCGAGCTCACTTCGGTCGGCCGGTAGTGTGTGTGTTTGCTCGTCGGCCATCATTTGTAGCCGGTGTTCGACGCGGCGTAAAAAATCGTAAGCTGTCGTCAACTCGTCTCGCGTCGCGGCGTCGATCCAGCCACCGGCGGCGAGCGCTGCCAGCGTCGCTACCGTCCCGCGGCCGCGCAGTGCGGCGTGACGCCCGCCGGCGATGAGTTGCTGCGTCTGCACGAAAAACTCGATCTCCCGAATGCCGCCGCGACCGAGCTTGACGTTGTGGCCCTCCACGGCGATCTCGCCGTGTCCGCGATAAGCGTGGATCTGCTGCTTCATGGCGTGCACGTCGGCGACCGCGGCGTAATCGAGATATTTGCGCCAGATGAAAGGCGACAGCTCGCGGAGAAAACGGTCACCGGCCTCGCGATCGCCGGCGCAAGGCCGCGCCTTGATCAGCGCTGCACGCTCCCAGTTTTGCCCCCGGCTTTCGTAATAATTGAGAGCCGCGTCGGTTGAGATCGCAACTTGGGTGGAAGATGGATCGGGACGAAGCCGCAGATCGACGCGAAAGACATAGCCATCCGCCGTCCGCTCCTGCAAAAGCTTCACCAGTTCGCGTGTGAACCGCGCATAGAACGGTGCCGGTTCGATGTCGGGGGCCAGCACCGCAGCGCCGAGATCGAAAAAGATCATGAGGTCGATGTCGCTGGAGAAATTCAGCTCGTAGCCGCCCATTTTCCCCATTGCCACGACAATGTAGCCCGAGCCGTTTTCAGGATGTTGACGATCGCGCAGGATGAGCTTGCCAGCACGGACCGCCTCGCGGAGCAGATAACGGACAGCCGCGCCGAGCGCGGTCTCGGCGACGTCAGTGAGCGCCGCAGTCACGCGCGCAAGCGGCCACACGCCACCGATATCAGCCAGCGCAATCAGAAGAGCGGCTCTGGCCTTCATTTGGCGGACGCTTCGCATCACCGCAGCGGTATTGCGGGCCGCCGCGGCACTGGTCCGCGCTTTCGCCAGGATCTTGGCGAGTTCGTCTTCGGGATTATGAGTGAAGAAGTCGACCAAGCGCGACGGCTCCGCCCGGACCAGGTCCCACAGATAGGGAGCTTCCGCAGCGATGCCTCCGAGCAAGGCCTCTAGCGACTGATGCTCATCGATCAGCGATTTAACCGCTTTGCCGACAGCGGTTCGCGCCAGGCTCTCCAGCCATTCGGCGAGCCGCGCACGACCTACCGCCGACGAGAAAGGCAATCCCCGATTTGTCTTTCCACCGCGGGGCAAGCCTCCAAGCCGCTCGACCAACCCCGCTTGGTCGGATTTCTTGAGCTGGCGCTTGGCGGGAGCAGACCGCCGCATCACGCCCCTGCCGGCCCGGCCCGCGGCAAAGCAATGATGCTCTTCAACCCCGGATGATTATCCTCGAACGTGAGTTCGCCGCCGTGCAATCTTGCGACCGCGGATGCAAGGCTTAAGCCCAGGCCCGAGCCGGGCTCCGACCGGCTTTGCTCGAGGCGTACAAAGCGCTCAATGACCCGGCCGCGGTCGGCCGCAGGAATGCCCGGTCCGTGATCGGATACCGTCAGCATGATGCGGTCCCCTTCGGCGCCGGCGCCAACGACAATCTCACCGGCACCATTGGTTTGGCTCGTCTCCGGGCCGGCATATTTGATCGCGTTGTCGACGAGATTGGCCAAAGCCTGACTCACCAGTTCGCGATTGCCCCGCACCGGCGCCGTGAGCGGCGCCTCAACCTTAAGCGCCAGCCCCTTTTCGTCGGCGAGCGGTTCGTACAACTCACCGACGTCGCGCACGATCTCGGCTGCGTCGAAATCGGCCATGTTGTCGCGCGCATGCCCGGATTCGGCGCGGGCTATCATCAACAATGCATCGAACGTGCGGATTAGGTCGTCGGATTCGGCGATCGTGGATTCCAGCGTCGCGCGGTAGTCGACGTTGCGTTTGTCGCCGCGCAGGGCCTGCTCACAGCGATTACGCAGCCGCGTCAGCGGCGTTTTCAGATCGTGAGCAATGTTGTCGGAGACCTCTTTTAGCCCGCGCATCAGCGCTTCGATACGCTCCAGCATGGCGTTGAGGTTTTCAGCCAAACGGTCAAGCTCATCGCCGGTGCCCGCCACTGGCAGCCGGCCGCTGAGGTCGCCGGCCATGATGGTGTGCGCCGTTTCGGTCATCGCATCGACGCGCTTGAGCACCCGTCGGCTGACAAAAAATCCCCCGGCAACGCCGAGCACGACGACAAGCGCGAACGACCAGCGCCCGGCATTGGCGATAATGGCATAGATACGTTCGCGCTCTTCGAGATCGCGACCGACCAGAATGCGGAAACCGCTCGGCAGTTCCACGACCTGGACCAGCGCGCGGTGCGGGGTGTCGTCTGACGGCTCGACCCGGCGGTAAGACAGCTCGAACCATCCAGGATGGTCGAGAACGCCCGGCTCTATGGAGCCTACGTTACCCGCAAGCTCCTCGCCAGCCGGCGTCGTCACCATCAAGAGGTTCGAGCTCGGCCTCCGCGCGCGCTGGTCAATAATGGTCACCAATCGTCTGATGCCACCTTGCTCGTACTGCTCGCGCAGGACGTTGACTTCAATGTTGACCCGGTTGGTGATCTGCTCGGTAATAAGCCGGCGCGTGTTCAGCGCGAAGTAACCCAGAAGCGTCACTGCGAAAAGAATGAAGATCAACAAATAAGCGAGCGTCAGCTGAAACGCGGTCGTCCGCAGGAGCTTGCCGAGCGCAGCCACGGATCAAAATCTTCCAGCGCTGCCGGCAGGGCAGAGCGAAAGCGCCATTGCGTCGTCCGCCAACATTCCAGTCTTCCACCGCGCCGCCGCGTTCGTCTGCACCGGCGGCTTTCCATTCAAAATGAAATATGCTTTTCCAGTTGACAATAAGTTAGGCACCCATTCCTCTTTTGCATGATCCTTTGCCAGAACGGCTGCCCAAACGCCAATGAAAATCCGGAAAGGTTCGCGTCTCGAAGCGCTTAGGATTGAAAAATGGGACCACTCGCAGGCCTTCGCATTGTTGAATTCGCCGGTATTGGCCCCGGGCCGATGGCGGCGATGCTGTTTGCCGATCTCGGCGCACGTGTCATTCGCGTGGATCGCGTTTCCGCGAGCGATCTCGGCATCGCTGTCCCGACACGCTTCGAATTGTTGACGCGCTCGCGGCCGTCCGTGGCCGTCGATCTGAAGCACCCTGATGGCATTGCGCTTGCTATCGATCTCGTGGCGAACGCCGATGGCCTGATCGAAGGTTTTCGCCCAGGCACGATGGAGCGGCTTGGCCTCGGCCCCGACATCCTCCTCACCCGCAACCCACGCCTCGTTTATGGACGTATGACAGGCTGGGGACAAACCGGCCCACTCGCGCACGCCGCGGGCCATGATCTTAATTACCTCGCCCTCGCAGGTGGCCTGCATGCCATCGGACGGGCTGGAGCAAAACCGACTCCGCCGCTCAATCTGGCGGCCGATTTCGGCGGCGGGGCCCTCTATCTCGCGTTCGGCATGGCCTGCGCGATGCTCGAAGCCCAGCGATCCGGCAAAGGTCAGGTCGTGGACGCGGCGATGACGGAGGGAGCGGCATCACTCATGACGCTGTTTTACGGTCTGTATGCGGCTGGACGTCATAATCTTGAGCGGGGAACCAACCTGCTTGATTCCGGATCGGCGATCTACGAAGTCTACGAATGCGCCGATGGGCGGTTCATTTCGGTCGCCGCAATCGAGGCAAAGTTCCGCAAGGTTTTGTTCGATCGCCTCGGCCTGCCCTTCACCACCGATGACGGCCCGGAGTTACGCGGCACGCTCGAAAGGCTTTTCAAGACGCGCAGTCGCGACGAATGGTGCGCGCTGCTGGAAGGAACAGACGCCTGTTTTGCGCCGGTTCTTTCTATGGCGGAAGCGCCGCATCATCCGCACAATGTTGCCCGCGGCTCCTTTGTCGAGGTCGACGGCGTCGTGCAACCGGCCGCTGCTCCGCGCTTTTCACGAACGCCCGCCGCCCGTCCGACACCGCCCGAAGAAGTCGGCGCCGACACGCGGACCGTACTACGCGGTTGGGATATTCCGAAAGAAAAGATCGAGGCGCTTTTAGCCGACGGTGTCTTGGTCGAAGCGGAGAGCCAGCAAGTGGCCGCAGGTTGACCACTGCGGCCTTGCGAGAAACTTAGCTTTCTACCGAAGGCGGATGGTTTATTTCGCCTCGTCGCGGATCATATAGCCCGCCCCGCGCACGGTGTGCAGCAGCGCCTGAGCAAACCCTTTGTCGATCTTGGAACGCAATCGCGAAATGTGCACGTCGATGACGTTGGTCTGCGGATCAAAATGATAATCCCAGACGTTTTCCAGTAGCATGGTGCGAGTGACGACCTGGCCGGCGTGCCGCATCAGATATTCCAGCAGGCGGAATTCGCGCGGCTGCAATTGCAGCTCTTGTCCGGCGCGTTTCACCTCATGGGAAAGTCGGTTGAGCTCAAGATCGCCGACGCGATAAACGGTCTCTTCACCACGGTTGCCGCGACGGCGCGCCAACGCCTCGATGCGCGCCAGCAGCTCTGAGAACGCATAAGGTTTGGCGAGATAGTCGTCCCCGCCAGTGCGCAACCCTTTCACGCGGTCATCGACCTGGCCGAGTGCGGAGAGGATAAGCACCGGCGTCTCCACCGCCTTGCTGCGCAAGGCGCCGATCACCGACAGCCCGTCCATTTTCGGCAACATGCGATCGATGATCATGACGTCGTACTGACCGTCGAGCGCGAGCGCGAGACCCTCTTCGCCGTCGGTGGCGCTGTCGGCGACATGGCCAACTTCGCGGAAGGCCTTGACCAGATAGTCTGCCGCTTCACGGTCATCCTCAATGATGAGAAGGCGCATGCGTGCCGCGGTGCTCAGGAGACTGACGGGCGGTCCGGATGGACTGCCGATCGCCGGATCATACTGGTTCGTCATCATATTGCCTCACACAATTCTCCCGGCAATATCGCCGCACTTTAAAATCCGGGTGCCCATACGGGCGGTACAATCAGAGGGCGGCGAGGGCTAACTCGCCACCCCCTCGACCACCGCACCCGGCGGGGGCGACGAAACGCCGGGAAGCAGCGGCTGTGTTGGCGGGGACGGACCTTACGGCCCGTCCCCCGGGGTACGCCCGCCAGCGGGGGCGACGGATGCCGGCGGATGTCCCACTACTGTGTTCAGGCAGTGCCGAGAGGCAGCGCGACAAAGCGCGTACCTTCGTGCGACTTCACCCGAAACAACAAAGCGTGCTTGCCCTCTTTGTGGGCCTCAGAAAGCTGCTTGCGGATGTCGGACGGGTTCGCGACCGACTTGCCACCAACGTCCAGGATCACGTCACCGACTTGGAAGCCGTGATCGGCGGCAACCCCATTAGGATCGACGGCCGTGACGACGACGCCGTTACCTTCGGACCCCGACACCTGGTTGCTTGGCGCTAACGTCAGGCCCAACTTCGGCACGGCGTTGTCGGTGCCTTGGCGATCATTGTCATGGTTCGCGGCCTGATGCTCGTTCGGCAGCGTGCCAAGCGTAAGAGTGACGGTCTTCTCCTGACCTTGGCGGAACAGGTCGAGCTTGACCGAGGTGCCCGGAGCCATCGTGCCAATCTTGCGGGCGAGTTCGCGTGCGTCGCCGATGGACTTGCCGTCGACGGCAGTAATAACGTCGCCGCTTTCGATCTCGGCCTTGGCCGCGGGGCTGTTGGGCTGTGGTTCGGAGACCAGAGCGCCGGCGGCCTTCTTGAGACCAAGGCTGTCGGCGAGTTCGGGAGTCACCGTTTGGATCTGGACACCGATCCACCCTCGGGTGACGCTGCCCTTGTCACGCAACTGCGCGACCACGGTTTTCACCGTTTCAGCCGGGATATCGAAGGCAATCCCGACAGAGCCGCCCGACGGCGAGAAGATCGCCGTGTTGACGCCAATGACGTTGCCGTCAACGTCAAAGCTTGGGCCGCCGGAATTACCCTTATTGACCGGAGCATCGATCTGGAGGAAGTCGTCATACGGACCGGCGCCAATGTCACGGCCGCGGGCCGACACGATGCCGGCGGTCACGGTGCCGCCGAGCCCGAACGGATTACCGACCGCGAGTACCCAATCGCCGATCCGGGGCGCGTTGTCCGAAAGCTTCACATAAGGAAAGTCTTTGCCGTCGACCTTGATCAGCGCCAGGTCCGTGCGCGGATCGGTACCGATGACTTTGGCAGTGTACGTCTTGCCGTCGTCGGTTGTGACCTGAACATTCTGGGCCTTCTGCACGACATGATTATTGGTCACCGCGTAACCGTCCGCAGTGATGAAGAAGCCTGAGCCCTGGCCGGTCACGAACTGGTGATGGCTCTCTCCCTCATTCGGCATGCCGAAGCGCCGGAAGAAACGGTCAAACGGCGAACCGGGCGGGAAAGGCGCTTCGTCTCCGCTAAGCCCGGGAGTCACATCCTCTTCCACCTTGACGCGGACCGAAATCACCGCCGGTTTCACCTTGGCGACGATGTCGGCGAAGCCAACGGGATGCTGCGGCAGTTGCTGTGCCTGCTGCGAAAGGTTTTGTGCATGCGCCGGCGCCGCAAAGAACGCGGCGTGGGGCGCGAGTTCCGGTGCAACGAACAAAGCCGCTGCGCCAAGGCCGGCGATGGTGGTCGCCAAAAGCCCAAAGCGCCGTGCGGACAAGATGCGGCGTGGGCGTTGTGTAGTGCCGTTCATTAGTGTTTCTCCAACTGGGTTATCCGTCTCGCAACGGTTCCCCTAACCCCAAACTCAACGCGCAATGTGGGGTGGTCAGCCTTACGGCGTGCTGACGGGCCGATTAAAAGTTTGTAATGTAGAGGAACTTCGCCCGATGCCATTCATGCACGGCGCGCAAGGGCATCGAAATTATTGCTGCGCCTTTAGCCCTCGCGCCGCAACAGCTCCGACAATCGGGTTTCTTCGGCCGCAGTAAGGTTTGCTGCCTCGGACGCCGGCGCCGCACGACGACGCCTGATCACAATAACCATCGCCGCGATCCCGATTACCAAAACGGCGGGCGGAACACCCCAAAGTGCCGCATTGTGCCAAGCCAAGCGCGGCCGCAGCAGAACAAATTCACCATAGCGCGCAACGAGAAAATCAATGACTTGCGTATCGCTGTCGCCGGCCTTCAGGCGCTCGCGTACCAGCACGCGCAAATCATGCGCCAGCGGCGCTTCGGAATCGTCAATCGACTGGTTTTGACACACCATGCAGCGCAGTTCCTTCGACAGCGTCCGCGCGCGCGCTTCGAGTGTCGGGTCTGCAAGCATCTCGTTGGGCTCAACTGCCCGCAGCGGCGCGACCGCTGACAACAACAAAAACAATCCCGCAATCAGCCTGAGCACCGGCGCGGCGGTGATCACACTTGCCATCACTCTCACTCTGCAGCCTGTAGCGCCGCTTTGGCCTTCGATGGCCTCGGGGCGCCGATCCGCAGCCGCCGATCGGAGAGCGACAACGCGCCACCAGCAAACATGAACAAAGCGCCGAGCCAGATCATCAGCACCTGTGGCTTGAAGTAGAGACGGACCGGAACGGTGCCATCGGGATTCGGATCCCCCAACGATAGATAAAGTTGGCTAACGCCGCGCCGCATCAGCGCGGCTTCAGTCGTCGCCATGTTGCGAGCGGGGAAGGTGCGCCGGCTTGGCTCCATGATGCCGAGCAGGTCGCCGTTGGTTCGACGCACAATGAAACGGCCGACGAGATCGCGGTAGTTCGGTCCGGCGCGGTTGACCAAGCCTTCAAACGTAAGGCGATAATGCGCCACGTCGACCGTTTCGCCCGGTTTAAGCGCGGCGATGCGCTCGCTGCCCCACGCGGTCACGGCGACAATGCCCATCAGCGTAACGCCGATGCCGAAATGCGCCACCGCGGTACCCCATGCCGAGCGCGGCAAACCCGCCGCGCGATGCAGTGCCGCGCCCAGCGGTATGCGCAGAACCATGGTGCGCTCGCCGATGTCCACGATTGCGCCGGCCATGATGAAAACCGCCAGGCCGATGCCGAAAGGCGCCAGCACCGGACCTCCGCGTTGCAGCGCGTAGCTGGCCGCAACGGCGACCGCAGCAACCATCGCGGCCGCGAGCAACCGCTGCGCCGCCCCGAGAAGGTCGCCGCGTTTCCATCCGAGCAGCGGTCCGAATGGCATGGCCAGCAAAAGCGGAATGAACAGCGGGCCAAATGTCGCGTTAAAGAACGGAGGCCCGACCGAAATCTTTTCGCCTGTCAGCGCTTCCAGCGCGAGCGGATAGAGCGTGCCGACGAAAACGGTCGCGCATGCGGCGGTGAGAAACAGATTGTTGAACACCAACGCGCCTTCGCGTGAAATCGGCGCGAACAATCCGCCCTGCTTGAGGAGTGGTGCGCGCCAGGCGTAAAGCGCCAGCGCGCCGCCAATGAATATGAGCAGGATGGCGAGGATGAAAATGCCGCGTGTCGGGTCGGTGGCAAAGGCGTGAACCGAAGTCAGCACACCCGACCGCACCAGGAAAGTGCCGATCAACGATAGCGAGAACGCGACGATCGCAAGCAGGATGGTCCATACTTTTAGCGCGCCGCGCTTTTCCATCACGACGGCCGAATGAAGCAGTGCCGTGCCGGCAAGCCAGGGCATCAGCGAGGCATTCTCAACCGGATCCCAGAACCAGAATCCGCCCCAGCCAAGCTCGTAATAGGCCCAGTATGAACCGCCGGCGATGCCGAGGGTCAAACACATCCACGCACCCAGTACCCATGGCCGCACCCAGCGTGCCCAAGGGGCGTCGATACGACCTTCGAGCAGAGCCGCGATCGCAAAAGAGAACGAAATCGAAAAACCGACATAGCCGAGGTAGAGGAGCGGTGGATGAAACGCGAGACCGGGATCTTGCAGGACCGGATTAAGATCACGGCCCTCGAGCGGCGCGTCGACGATGCGGAGAAACGGATTGGAGGTAACAAGAATGAACAAATGAAAGGCGGCGGCGATCCAGGCCTGCACCGCCAGCGCAGTGGCCTTGAGCGCGATCGGCAAATTTGTGCCAAACACGGCGACCAGCGCACCACAGAGCGTCAGGATAAAGACCCACAGCATCATGGAGCCTTCGTGGTTCCCCCAAACGCTTGTCAGCCGATACATCAGCGGCATCGACGAGTTCGAATTCTCGTAGACGTTAAGCACCGAGAAATCGGACGTGACGTAGCAAACGGCGAGCGCACCGAAGGCCGTGGCAACAAAAACAAACTGCGCAAGAGCCGTAGGCGCCGCCATGCTCATAAGCACCGGATCGTTGCTGCGCGCGCCGACGAGCGGCATCGAGCCCTGGATCAGGGCCAAACCAAGCGCCAGCATCAACGCGTAATGGCCAAGTTCGGCGATCACTTCACGCTACCTCCGGCAGGTGTCGCAGCCCGCTGTCCGTAGTCGTCCTTCCAATGCCCACTCTTCTTCAAGGCATCGGCAACTTCCTTGGGCATGTACGTCTCGTCGTGTTTGGCGAGAACGGTGTCGGCGTTGAATATGCCGGAACCGTCGAGCGTGCCCTCGGCCACCACCCCCTGCCCTTCGCGGAACAAGTCAGGAAGCACGCCCTGATAAGAGACCACCATGTCGTGGTTTCCGTCGGTGACGTCGAAACGCACCTTCAGATTATCGTTGCGCACCAAACTGCCGGACTTGACCAATCCGCCAAGCCGGATGCGGGTGCCAGGACCAATGTGTTTTTCCGCCACGTCGCTCGGTGAATTAAAGAATACGATGGAATCGCGGAACGCATTGAGCATCAGCGCAACAGCAACGGCCAGCACGCCAAGGCTGCCGCCGATCAAAATCAGGCGTCGTTGCTTGCGAGTCATGGTTTTCGCGGTTCCGGCATGATGTAGCTGTCAGCCCTCCAGGCCGAGGCCTTTGACCAGTTCATCGATCCGTTTGATCTGGTCGGGATGATCAGCCAGCGCGCGCTTGGCCTCGGCTGCCGCGCCTTTCGCTTTGTCACGGTCGCCGAGAACTGTATAGGCGCGAACGAGACGCAACCAGCCTTCGACATCGGCGCCGTCGTCGTGAAGCCGGTCGGCGAGACGCGCCACCATGCCACGGATCATGTCGCTGCGCGCGTCGCTACTCATGTCGGCTGCGGCCGCCACATCGTCCGCGCTTGGCCCCGGAGCGGAAATCTGCTCTCCGCCGGCGCGCGAGAGCGCATCACTGACGAATTTAATCCACGGTGCGCCGGCTGGCGCATCGGCCAGAAGCGACCGCCAAATCGTTATCGCCTGCGGCACATTACCGTCCTGCTCGGCTGCCAGACCGAGAAAGTAACGAGCTTTCACCTCGTGCGGGTCGCGCGCAAGGGCGCGCTCAAATGCCGCCTTGGCGTCGCCTGTAACCGCGCCGTCAGCGGCAGCAGTCATCGCTTCGCCGAGGTCGGCCTGGCGCGTGGCGCTGTCGCCATTGAGCGTCAGCGATTTTTTTCGCGCCTCGACCGCGTCCTCGAAGCGGCCGAGCCGCATATAGACAGGCGCGATAACTTCCCAGCCGGAGCCATCATTGGGGTTGCTTGCGAGATGGGCCTCGACTTTACTGACCAGATTGTCGATCGACTCGCGCCCCTGGCCAGTATCAACGCGGGCGAAGGCGGGTGCCCACGGAATGTTGGGCGACCCGAGCGCGATGTAGAGGCTTGGCGGACCAAACGGCAAGATAATCAACGCCGCAATCGCCACTGCACGGCGCCGTCGCAGCATCGGCTGAGAAAACGTGGACGGGGTCCTTGGTGGTTGAGTGTCGGCCGCAGCCAAAAGCCGGCGCGACACTTCAAGCCGGGCAGTTTCCGCCTCCGTTTCGCCGATCAGGCCGGCCGCCCGGTCGCGGTCGATCTCCCGCAGTTGATCCTTGTAGACAACAAGCTCACTGCCACCACCGCGCTCGCTCGGCTTGCGCCCAAGCGGCCACACCACGGCGAAGATCGCCGCAGCCGTCATCAACGCGAATATGCACCACAGAATCATGGTCATCATTCATCCGCGGAACGGGGGATAGCCGCAGCAAGAGGCGGCACACCGTTGGGCCGCGCGGTTACATCATCACGGCGTCATTGCGGCGGCAATGGGAGCATAGGCGCGGCAATTGCGCGCTGTGACGCGACCGCTTGCCCCAATGTGAGGATATGGGTGCACACGGACTACGCGCCGACCGATTTACGCTCTGCCGCAGCCGCCTGCATCGCAATTTCGGCGGCCTTCGCCAAAAGCCCCGCATAATCGGCTCCGAACACAATCCGGCAGAATCGGATCGCCGCATCGATTTGCGATTGCCGGAATGGCCGATCGGCGTCGCCGGCGTGACGCATGCCGTCGAGCAGCACCTTAGTGCCGGTTTCGAGATAGTGTTGCAGTTCGGAAAAGCTGCGTGTGGTCGCTTCGCTGACAGCGAGTTCGCTGGCATAGTTGCGGCAAGCAGCCACTAGCTCGACCAGCATTTCGGTATCGCTGACGTCGATGGCGTCAAGCGTGGAACCCGGCGCAATCTCCTTGACCGGCCGTGGCCGAAGCAGCCGACGCACGTGGCCTGGCGCCGATTCGATTTCGGCTCGCAGCAAATTGGAGACCTCGGTACGGATGTGGACCAGCTGGCGGCTCCAAGGCGAATCGACGGAAAGGTCCATTTCCGTCCGCACGCCGCGCGCGGCATCGTGAATCGCCTTGAGCTGCGAAGTGATCGGCCGATGCGCCTTATGCTCGACGCGCAGCTCGCTCACCATGCACTCGATCTCTTTGAGCACGATGGTGACCGCAGCAGCCCAGGGCGATTCGGCAATGCGCGCGGTCTCGTCGGTCTCGGCGGCGAGCGTCGCCACGCGGACAAGTTGCCATGGCGCCCCGATCCGGTTCATGACGAGAACCAGACAGCAAAGGAAGAGGTCCGCTTTATTTGCGGCAACGGTTCCGGCGGTCCCCTTTGACGTCACTCTATCGACCCACGCCTTGATGATGTCGACGTGCTCGCGCTCTAGCATCCGGATTTGGCTCGGCAGCCGCCGCGCCAACTCAGCAAGCGCGTCGCGATTGGCGAGGACCGTGGCGAGTGTTGTAAGATCGTCGAGCGCTCTGGGCGTACCGACTTGCACGGCAAGACGACGCCGTGCCTTGTCGTCCCCAGTCACCGCAGTGACGGTTTCTCTGATGCGCATGACCGCACGGTCATGTAGAGCGCGCGTCAGCTGGTCGGCCTTGACCCGATCATCGTTGGACAAGGCACGATTGATATCCTCGCTCAACGCCTTGGCCTCGGCCGGCATGAGGTCGCGCCGCAACCACGCCCAGATCGGCTCTACCGACACCCGCGCAATGCGTCCGCTGCGCTTGTGATCGGCGAAGTCATCGATGAGGAACGGTTCAAGCGGCGCAAAGAATAGACGTTCGGCGTCGCCGATCCGGGCGGCGGGCTGACCAGCGGCGCGGATCGCGTGACGTAATTCCTGGAGAATGAGCTCGCTGCCCGCGGCTTCCTCGCCGCGCAACACGGCGCGCTCCATCTCGGCGACTAGCATACCCTGCGCTTCCGGCGTCAGGTTCCGAAGATAATCGCGCAACCGTTCGACGGCCGGCCCGCCGCTCGTCATAGGTACACACCAAGTCTCAGGCGTATCGCGTGCGGACGCACTCCCTCGCCCGAAGGTTACAGCACACTTTTTAGTCAATCCGCGCTTAAGAAGGAGTTACGCAAAGCACCGGAAAATGCAGGGGCCTATGGCCGCTTTATGGCCGGAGCAGAGCCCTAATCCCTAATGAACGCACAAGGGCGGTAAACATTGGCTAACCCACAATTGTCCAAGTGCCATCAGGATTGCGGCAAGCTGTCCCACGGGCGATTTGCGGGCTTCCATCGATATAAACCGTGCTGGTGTATTGTCGGCATGGAACGCCGTTAAGCTCATAGGCGGGACCCGGGACAACATTGCCATATCGCCCGCTATCCGGGTTGCGCCACGGCACCGGCGCCCCTGAGGGGCCGACTTCGAGTGCCCACATCTGGGCTGCATAAGCGCGGCGCCTGTCCTCATCGTCGAGTGCAGCGCCGATGCGATTACCCAGAAGACCACCTAACGTGGCGCCGATGAGCGTTCCTGCAACGCGATTGCCGGCTGGGCCGCCAATCGCATTGCCGACCAATCCGCCCGCCGCGGCACCCGCAACCGTGCCGCCAACCTCTCTCGGCCCGGTATCGGACGAGCATGCCGCAACGCTCAGTCCGGCCAGTCCCAACGCAACGAATCTGATCGCCGGCATGCAACCCTCGAACGCGCGAGCCGGAAAGATAACACCAGCCGGCTCTCAGCGCGCCAGCAGCACTTATCCGCCCGGGAGCGCGAGTTCGGCGCGCAAGCCGCCGATCGGCGCGGTGCCGAGCGATAGAGCGCCGTCGTAGAGGCCGGCGAGTTCAACAACAATGGAGAGGCCGAGCCCGGAACCGGGCTTGGTTTCGTCAAGCCGTTGCCCGCGTTGCGCCACCCGCTCGCGTTCGGTGGCGGAAAGGCCTGGCCCATCGTCGTCGACAATGACCCTCACTTTCGACTTGCCGTCACCGGCAGAACGCTCCTCCGCGACTTCGATCGCAACGCGCGACTGCGCCCACTTACAGGCGTTGTCTACCAGATTGCCGATCATTTCTTCGAGGTCTTGCCGTTCACCGCGGAAGCGTGCGTGATCGGGTACGTCAACCGCGATAGCAATGTCGCGCTCGCGATGGAGCTTCTCCATTGTGCGTGCGAGAGCCGTCACAACCGGTGGCACGTCAATCAGCGTGGCGATCACGCTTGAGCGCGCCACAAGCCGCGCGCGCTCGAGTTGCCGCGCGACTTGATCGCGCATGATGTCGGCCTGTTCAAGGACCTTTTGTGCCAGCGGGTCGCTGCGCCTTGCCGCCGCCTCATTGACAATGACGGACAGCGGCGTCTTGAGCGCGTGTGCGAGATTGCCGACATGGGTGCGCGCGCGCTCGACGATTTCGCGGTTGGCCTCGATCAGAGCGTTGGTCTCACGCGCGAGCGGGGCGATCTCGACCGGAAATTCGCCCTCCAGACGCTCGGCCCGACCAGACCGTATTGCGGCCAGGCTCGCAGAAATTCGCTTCAGTGGGGCGAGGCCAAAGCGCACCTGCAAAACGGTGGTGATGAGTAACGCAACAGCAAGACCGCCGAAAATCGCGCCGATGATGCGATCGAAGCTGAGCATCTCGTCTTCGATCTCGGACGCATTTCCGGCGACCGCTATGAGGTAACGCCCGCCATCGCCGAGGTCGATGTCGCGTTCGACCAAGCGAAGCTGCACATCATCCGGGCCCAGCGCGTAGCCTTTTCGGTAACCGCGAGATACTGCGGGGTCATCTTTGGTCTCGGGCAAACGTGGAAGATTCGAATCCCACAGCGAGCGGGAGGAATGCACCTCCGGCTTAGAAGTATCGAGTCGCGTGACCTGCCAGTACCACCCGGAGAGCGGCAACTCGAACAGCGGCTCGCCGATCGATAGCGGGAACTTCTCGTTGCCCTCCTCGGGCGAGGCAATATCGGCAACCAGCGTATGCACATAGACGTCGAGGCGCAGATCGAAGCCGCGCTCGACAGCGTTGCGATAAAGCGAGGACAAGGCGATCCCGGTTATGATCAGGACCACAACTGTCAATCCGGTCGCCCAAAGGAACAGGCGAAATGCGAGTGAGTTAACGCGCATCGGGCGGGGTGAGCAGATAACCAAGCCCGCGCACTGTCTGAATCACGTCGACGCCGAGTTTTTTGCGGATGCGGCCAACGAAGACTTCGATGGTGTTGGAATCGCGGTCGAAGTCTTGATCGTAGAGGTGCTCTACCAGTTCGGTGCGCGATACCACGCGACCGCTGTGATGCATGAGGTAAGAGAGCAGCCGATACTCATGCGAGGTCAACTTTACCGGATTGCCGTCGACGGCGACCCGGCCGGTGCGGGTGTCGAGGCGCACCGGCCCACAAGTGAACTCGCTTTTGGCATGTCCGGTCGAACGGCGGAGCAACGCGCGGACCCGCGCCAGCACCTCTTCGACATGAAAGGGTTTGGCAACATAATCGTCGGCGCCGGCATCGAAGCCTTGCACCTTGTCGCTCCAGCGATCGCGCGCGGTCAGGATCAACACCGGCATGGCGCGGCCGGTACGACGCCAGGATTCCAGCACCGAAATGCCGTCCATTTTCGGCAAGCCGATGTCGAGGATAACCGCGTCGTAGGGCTCGCTTTCCCCCAAATAATGGCCTTCCTCACCATCGAAGGCACGATCGACGACATAACCGGCGTCGGTCAGCGCGGTCGCAAGCTGCCGATTGAGATCGGGATCGTCCTCAACAACCAGAAGGCGCAAAAGTCGCTCCGCTTAGTGCTTGCCAAGCATCGTGCCTTTTACAGCATCGATCGCCAGCTGCGTCACTTTGCCATCGAAGGCAAGAAGTGTCAGCAAATAGACAAAGCCATCCGGGCGGCGACAAAGCTGTGCGCCCACCAAGAATCCCGGCACCGTGACCCGCACCGTCCGCATGACGGCAACCAGCCGCAACACCGCGCCACTCTCGATCAAGGCGCGGCGCTCCCGCGGGCTGAGACATCCGCGCGGAAAGTCGCTTCCGGGGTAAATCGGACGATGCCCCTCCTGACCCCGGACCGGCGTGAGCGCAACGGCGGTGGCGAACAATGCGGCAATGAACACTCGTGCGAGGGCACCCATGTGGGCCTCCCGGAGCGATCAATGCTCATCGCCCCAGCGCTAAGTGCAGGGTCAAACGCCCTGTTCCACCTTCCCGGTCATGCTCTAGGCATTCCGCCGTGAATAAGACCTGAACGGCCAATCAGCCAATCAAATGCAGGTTCCGCTACTGCCCGGCCCAAGCGACGTCGGCGCCGGCCGCAGGATGCTACTCCGCAAGCGGCCGGGGCCCGTGCAGCGGACGCTCCTCGACCGCAGCCACAGAAGCAAGCGCGACGGCAATGAACGCCGCACCAGCCAAGAACACCCAGCGAAATGTGACTGCAAAATTCCCTGTGCCCGCCAGCGCCGTCAACGTGACAGCATTGTGCTCGCCGGCACTGCCGAACACGATGGCTCCAAACACGGCAACGACGATCGCCCCACCCAGCAAGCGGAAAAAATTCAACGTGCCGGTCGCGATACCCATCTGGTGCGGCCTGACCGCATTCTGCATGACAATGGTACTGGTCGGATACATCGGCCCCAACGCGACGCCCAAGACGGTCAGCAGCGACGCGAAACCGGCGAGCGGCAGGGCGGCCGGCTCAATGGCAAGGAATCCGAACACGGCGATAGCAATGAGAAGGCCGACGGTTGGCACACGCATGTAATGCTTCAAGCCGACCAGTAGCCGCCCGCTCATCAACGAACCGAGCGTGCAGCCGGCCATAAATCCAATCAACGCCAGCCCGGAAATACTCGCCGATGCGCCGAGCACCATCTCGCAATAGAGCGGCGTAAAGATCGTCACCCCTATGATGGTACCGATGCTGAAAAACGCTGCGCTGGTGATCGCTGCTGTCACTCTATCGCGCAATATCGCGAGCGGAATAAGCGGCTCACGCGCCGTGAGAAGTCTGCCCGCAAACAACATCCACAGCACAACGGAGCCGGCTATTAAACTTACGATCGGCCACGAGATCCAGCGAAAGCGGACGCCACCCCAATCAAGCGCGAGCAGTAATGCGACGGCCGCGGCGACCATCAGCGCCACGCCCGGGATGTCGAGTTGGTGCGCTCTATCGTGACGCGGCAAGCGGCGCAACGCTCGGCCAGTCATGACCAGCGCAAACGCGCCGAGCGGAACATTGATCCAGAAAATGAAGGACCAATGCAGGTGATCGGTTAGCAATCCGCCGAGCACAGGTCCAAGAATGCTCGCGCTCAGAAAAACGACCGCCGTGTAACTCTGCACCAATGGACGCTCGCGCGGCGAGAGCATGTCGGCGATGATGGTCTGTGCGATCGGCAGGATGCCGCCCCCGCCGAGCCCCTGCAAGCCGCGCCCCAGTACCAACACCCAAAGAGTCGGCGCCATCGCGCAGGCGATCGAACCAATAACGAAAATACTGATGGCCAGCAGCATGATCGTGCGCCGGCCATGGATATCGGAAAGTTTTCCAAATAACGGCGTCGCCGCGGTCGCGGCTAAAAGATACGCTGTCACCACCCAGGAAAGATCATCAAGGTCAGCAAGGCTTTTGCCGATCGCCGGCAAAGCCGGCGCGACGATGGTCTGCTCCAGGGCGGAGAGAAACATTGCCAGCATGATGCCGACGAGGATGGTGCGGATCGCCGCATGATCGAGCGGCGGCAAGACGCTGGCATCTTGGAACCCCCGAGCGAGCGCCATCGACGCGCCCGACCGATACGCCGCGCCGTCACGCGCATGGTCAATCGCCGAGGCCTCATCGGCGAGGCGCGGAGCGATGCTGTGAGCGTCGTCGGGGCTGATATCGCGAGGCAGATTCCCGTTCATGTCGCGCGTGTCGCTATCGGGTAAGTCCTTCACAGGTCAGCGCCACAAGCATGTTCGCCGTAAGCCTCCCCTGCCCGGCCATCACTTGGCTTGCACCGCAAACGAATGCAACAGCTTTGGCCGCAGAGCTGGGCTGTCTTTGGCGGAATCTGCGGTGGAATCGCGTTGTGAAATCGCGTCGGGTAATCCTGTTATTCGCCGCTCACTGTAGCCTTCTTCCGCCGCGCCCCTTTCGGCAGCTTCAATGGCCAGCTGACAATGTAGTCTTCGAGCATGTCGTCGGAGACGTGAGTCTCACTGGCGCTCACCCGGCCGCGGACGGAGACCCCGGCGGCATGGACGGTTTCGGGGTCGCCGGACACCAGCGGATGCCACCAATAGAGGTCCTTGCCCTCCGCGAGCAGCACATAGGCGCACGAGGGCGGCAACCACGTTATGGTTTTCAGGCTTTGGGGAGTGAGCTGCACGCAATCATCCACCTTTTCCAGCCGATTGGCGTAGTCGTGGCAACGGCAGGTCTTACTGTCGAGAAGACGGCACCCAACGTCGGTATAAAAGGTACGATCGGTTCCCTCCTCCTCAAGCTTATTGAGGCAGCAGCGGCCGCAGCCGTCACAAAGGCTTTCCCATTCTGAATCCGTCATCTCCTCCAATGACTTAAGACGCCAGAAAGGAACGTCCCCGGGACCTTGATCAGCCATCTTTGCTATCCAGCGTGGCGCGGTTACATACCGCCAATCGGCGGTTATGGGTTTCGCCGGTTTGCCGCAACGGTCTTACGCCCAATTTGCCCCTAATTTCCATTCACACTGTCCTACCAGCGTCATTGGCCCCAGGAGCTGGCTCGGCTAAATCCTGATGAGGCTGGAATGACAAACGGGGCCGGCCCCGTCCCGGGAGTGGTTGAAGCGTGACCGACTGGTTTCCCGATCAGCGCGACGATTGGCGGGTCAAGCTCAAGCGCCTTCTGCTTGATCTCGACGCGCGGATCGATTTTGCCGTGTATCAAACCGGCAAGTGGACGCGAGAGCTGTATGAGCGCTTCACCGCGATTATGGATCGGTTCCATGTATCCGGCTGGCGGCGCTGGATTATCATCGAACCGCTGTCGGAAGCCGCGACGTGGGGCACCTTCGGTCTCTTGCTGCTGCTAATGCTCGCCATCCCCTCGTTCCGCGAAACCTCGGACGAAGACTGGCTGAAGAAGTCCGAGCTCGCCGTGACGTTCCTTGACCGCTACGGCAATGAGATCGGCAACCGCGGCATCAAGCACAATGATTCGGTGCCGCTCGAAGAGATGCCGGACCATCTGATCAAGGCGGTGCTTGCGACCGAGGATCGGCGTTTTTACGAGCATTACGGCATCGATTTCTACGGCACACTCCGCGCGCTGATGACCAATGCCCGGGCTGGCGGCGTGGTGCAAGGCGGATCTACCATCACGCAGCAACTCGCCAAAAACCTGTTCCTATCGAACGAGCGCACCATCGAGCGCAAGATCAACGAAGCGTTTCTCGCCAGTTGGCTTGAGACTCACCTTTCCAAGAAAGAGATTCTCAAACTCTACCTTGACCGCGCTTACCTTGGCGGCGGCACGTTCGGCGTCAACGGCGCGGCTCAGTACTATTTCGGCAAGTCAGTGCGTGACGTGACTTTGCCGGAGGCGGCGATGCTCGCCGGCCTGTTCAAAGCGCCCAGCAAATACTCTCCGCTCGCCAATCTGCCCGCAGCGCGCGCCCGCGCCAACGTCGTGCTCGACAACCTGGTCGACACCGGCTTCATGACCGCTGGGCAGGTCTACGGCGCTCGCCGTAACCCCGCCACCCCGGTGGATCGCCGCGAGGATTACGCGCCGAATTATTACCTCGACTGGGCGTTCGACGAGATGCGCAAGCTCGTCGATACATTCCCGAAATCCGTCAACGAAAGTTTCTTCGTGGTTCGGACGGCGCTTGACCCCGACCTGCAGCGCTACGCCGATCGCGAGGCTAAATCGACGCTACGCCAATTCGGCCGCGATTATGGCGCCAGCCAGACGGCGCTGGTAATCGCCGATCTCGACGGCGGCGTGCGGGCGATGGTCGGCGGCCGTGACTACGGCGCTAGTCAGTTCAACCGCGCCGTCGACGCGCTGCGTCAGCCCGGCTCCTCGTTCAAGCCTTACGTCTATGCGACCGCACTGGCGAATGGCTTCACACCGAATTCCATCGTCGTCGATTCGCCGGTATGCATCGGCAATTGGTGCCCGCACAATTATTCCGGCGGCTATTCCGGTTCGCTGACGCTGACGCAGGCCATCACCAATTCGGTCAACATCATTCCGGTCAAGCTTTCGATTGCGCTGGGCGACGGCAATGCCAAGCTCGGCCGCGCCAAGATCATTCAGACCGCGCGTAATTTCGGCATTTACACACCGCTTCCCGATACGCCATCGCTGCCGATCGGCGCCGATGCGGTCAATGTGCTTGAACATGCGGTCGCGTATGCGACGTTTCCAAACCTCGGCAAAGCCGTTACACCGCACGCGGCGCTCGAAGTGCGCAGCGGCACCGGCGAGGTGATCTGGCGGTTCGACCGCGACGGCAAACGGCCGCAGCAGGTGATATCGCCGCAGGTCGCCCTGGAAATGATCGGGATGATGAACTCGGTGGTCGAAAAAGGCACCGGCAAGCGGGCGCAACTCACAGATACCAGAGCCGGGGGCAAGACTGGAACCACCAACGGCTACCGCGACGCGTGGTTCGTCGGTTACACGGGAAATTTTACCGGTGCGGTATGGATGGGCAATGACGATTACACGCCGACCAAACGCATGACCGGCGGAACACTCCCTGCACTCCTCTGGCACAACATAATGACTTATGCGCATCAGGGCGTCGAATTGCGCCCATTGGCTGGCCTGCCGCCGATACCACCGCACGCACCTAGCGTGGCCGACGCCGCCCTGCTCAAGGAGAGCGCGGCGCCGCAACAGCTCCTGCTGACGCGCAAGGCGACCGACGCCCTCATTCGTATCGAGCACGCGTTGGACGATGCCAGCCACGCGCTCTCAGTCCAAGCGCCGCCAGCTGGAACACTCGGCGCGATCGATGGCGGCGAAACCCATGGCGGCACCGTAACCGCCGCCAGCGAATTGAAGCCGGCGGGAATCCCGCGCGGCAATTAGCAATGGCCTCGCGCCAACGGCACCTCTAGATCGAGTTGAACGTGCGCTTGTTTCTCGGTTCCTGTTTCGCACTTTTGCTCGCGGCGGTCATAGGACTGAGCGCGACCTGGCTGACGGTAACGCGCGGCGTCGCGTTTGGCTCGTTCAGAATCGGTGCATGGACGGCTTGGCCGCGGAGCGGTTCGGTCGACATCGATCCCTACGCCCGCGCTATCATCGCCCGCAGTGGCGAACTACCAATTGGTACAGGCGACGGCGTCGCCTTCTATGCGCGCACCGACGATGCGGGAAATCCCTTTGACGGCCGATGCTCGTTCGTGCTCAGCGGCATGACGCCTTCGGCCCGTTATTGGACGCTGACGCTCTATGACCAAAAGGGAAAGCTGGTCGCTAATACGGTCGATCGCCACGGCTTTACCAGCGCCGAACTGCTGCGCGACGCGAGCGGCCGCTTTGCGATCAATGTCGGGCCGCGCGCGCGACCTGGAAACTGGTTGCCAAGTGGCGGGGTCGAACATTTTGTTTTGGTGCTGCGCCTCTACGACACGCCGATCGGAGTCGCCTCGCTGACGTCGAAGGAGGCGCCGATGCCGGCGATCGTGCGAAAGACTTGCTCATGATCCGCCTGTCATTTTGGATCCTCAGCGCACTTCTGCTCGCCGGTATCGTGCATCTTTCCACCGTTCTGGCGATGCCGCAGACGGCGACGCAAGACGCCTATTCGCGGCTGGCGCGGTTGGCACCGGTCAATCGCCTGGTTCCGTTGACTCCGCCGAACACGCAGGACCCGATCATGCCATTCATGGATCCTGCCTTCGCTGTGGCGGTCTGCCGATACGATCTTGACGCCGGCACGCTCAAATTCAATGCGCCGGTGAGTCAGGCCTACACGTCGGTTACCTTCTACACGCGCAAGAGCGTGGCCTATTATGCGATCAACGACCGCGCGGCAGGGCGGCGCTCCATCGAACTGGATTTGATGACGCGTGAGCAGCACGCAGAATTGCCGGAGCAAGAAGAAGTGACGGCCGCCGATCGCCTGATTATCGAATCGCCGACGACGACCGGGCTGATCATCCTGCGAGCGCTGGCGCCGGAGCCGGGATTAATGGCAATGGCACGCCGCGCACTCGCGGATGCGCGCTGCCGTACTGTGCCATTGCAACAGTAAGCAGCAATTTCGCGACCCTGCGCTACTTGACGATCGGCGGCTTGGCCGCTGCCGTGCGTGGGGCAGCGGCGAAGCGCGGGTCGGGTATCAACGCGTTGGCCGCGAGTTGCTGTTGCAGCAAAACGAGCGCCAAGTCCGCCTGAGCTGCAAGGTTTTCCGGCTCGGCGACCACCAAGTGATCAAGCGCAAACCGGTAACCAGCGCTGCGCTGCGCGAGCGAATGCTGCACCCACTCAATAGTCAAAGTGTTCTCGGCGATGCGCGCGAACGCATTGAAACGATCCGACTGAGCGATATCGGGAAGGTAGTCCAGGCTATCACGGCGTTTCCGGTCCATCTCGACAACGCGGCGCGCGATATCGAAAAATGGACCGATACGGACTACGTCGTTACGGATATCATCAATCAGGCGGTTGTAGCGGCCAGCCGTCGAGCGAAAGTCGGCACTCAGCAAAGCTTGGTAATAGGCGGTCGGGTCAACGACCCACAACGCAGTTCGGAATTGACGCTTGATCCCGTATTCATAAAGTATCACGTCCCAGCGCTCCCGGCCATAGGGCGGGACGATCAGCGAAAACGCCAGGTCGCGGAGCAGACGTTCATCTTCAGTCAGATTGGCCGACGAAACTGGCGCACCGGCGTGCGCTGCGGCCTCGCGCCCCACCCAGTCGTGAACATCGTCGGCAACAAAGGCTCGATCCAGCCGGCCGAAATCGCCCATGCTGGTGCAGCCGGCGACAGCCGCGGTCAGGACAAGGGCGAAGGCTAGCTTCGTCTCTCTGCGACACCCTACTCGCGGCGACATCGATGTGTCCCGCGTTAGCGTCGCCTCGCCCGTCGGCGACCGCCATTATCCGCCGGCGGATGAGTGCGCGGTTCCGCGCTTTCGGCGCGCACCTCGTCATGTCGCTCGATGCGGACGACCGGAAGAATGATGACCGTTGCGGACTCGTCGGCGGTCTCCGCACGACCGAATCTCACAATCCGCCCCTCGTCGGGGAACTTGACAATGTTACCCATGTTGGCAGCCAGCCGTCGTAATCCTCTGCCTGTCCGGACAGCGGACCCCTGCCCCGATGCACACGCACCGGTGTTGCCGCAACTAAGCCGTATGCAGGGTTAACGCTCCGCTAACGGCGACAACTTAGGTTGAGAAGACGGCTCGATGGGTGCGATCCGACATCGCGCCGCGATCCGCTGTTGTTGAGTGAGTAACAGATAATGGAAACGCAGCACCTCTACGGTCTGGAAGGGCTTACTGCGCTTGGGGCCCGCACCGGGGCCGATATGCGCCCGACGCTGTTGCGCGTGCTCACCGACCTCTACGTCCACAGGCTTAGTCACACGCCGGAGGAGGAGCGCCATTACACCGAACTGGCACTGCGCCTGCTTGAAGCTGTGGACGTTGCCACACGTGTCGCCGTTGCGCGGCGCTTTGCCGGCTACATCTCGCCGCCGCTGCGAGTCCTGCAATGGCTCACGCGCGACCTCCCGGAAGTCCGCGCGCAACTGCGTTCGCATCCGCTGCTGCAACCTTCCGCCCCGAGCCAACGGCCGGCGGTTCAATCAGTGGCATTATCAACGCCCGACGATACTACCCAAGAGCTTGAAGTGACATCTGACACGTTGCTCCCGCCGCTTGACACTGCCACCGCTGCCGAACTTACGGAGCTGTTCTTTGCAGCCAACGCGATCGAACGGCGCCTTATTCTGCTCAACCTCAACATTGTGGCTCCGGTGTCGGAGGGCCGCATCCATGTGGCCCGCGAGTTTGCCGTCAACCAGCGGCTGGAAGCTGCTGCGCTCGCTGGCAACCAGGAAGCCTTTGCACATGATCTTGGACGGGCGCTGCAAATTCCGCACGAGCAAGCAAGACGCATCGCGCGGGATGAGCTGGGCGAGCCGGTAGTCGTTGTGGCGAAAGCCCTCCGCATGCCGCGCGCGGTGCTCTACCGCGTGCTCATATTCGTCAATCCGGCGGTCGGGCACTCTGTCGAACGCGTCCACGCGCTCGCCGTGCTCAACGACGAGATGACACAAGCGGCCGCCGAAGGCATGGTCGCTATCTGGCAGGCGCTCCGCCAGCGGGACCGCGCCGCATCTCAGTACCAGCCGATCGCCTGGGATGACGAAACGCGACGGCGCGGCCGGCCAGCGGGCGCCAACGTGCCACGCCCGCTTGTGGTCCAACGAACAAGCGGGCGCCGGAACGTTTCTTGATTAGTCGACCTAGCCGGCAACGACATCGAGGAAATTGCGACCTTCCCGGTCCTCGACCTCGACGATCCAGGCATCAGGGTCGAATTTCAGTTGCCGGGCGAGATAAGCCTCAACGTCGGCATCGGATGCTGACTGGCTGGCAAGACTCGGGGTAAACGCACGCGCCGTTTCCGCAGTCGCATCAAAAGCGCTTTGCGGCGCCGGCCCGAACAGATCCGATGTGCCGTCAAGCTTGCTGATGCGGACGAAAACTGCGCCGGCCTCTTCGGCCCCGCGCCGCCGCACCACCGCGAAGACACCCTCGACATGACAGCGCCGCAGATAAGCGGCGACCCAGAGCCCGGTTTTCAGACGCATTCTCGTGACCCAGACCGGCCAAACGGGCCGACTGAAATCCATAACGACAAACCGCGACGTTTGCGACCGTCCCTGCTTCGGCCCCGCCAAAACGACTAATCAATCGGATGACCGATCATGGCGCCGAGCTCACTTAACAGGCGATCCGAAAGCCGCCCAGTCACCGGCAATTTATGGTCACTCTCGAATTTTCCAATCGCCACTCTCGTCGCCGCATCCACAATGCCCGACGGCCTGATTTGGCCATAGCCGAACGCCGAAAGGACGCGCTGCACCGCGACAACACGCGACGGTGGGGGAATGGAGGAGCTGATCAATTCTGCGATGGGATCATTGCGGGGTGCGGAAACAGTCTGTGGCGTCGTCCCGGCGCCCGCCGTCGCACGCGGCGCTGCCACGACTGGGAACACCAGGCGGTTTTCAAAGGTTTGAGGCTTTGGCGCAGGATTGGCGACAAATGGAGCGAGATGTCCGTGCGATTGCAGAAAAAGCGCGTTGACGACAATGACGAGGCTCGCTGTAGCAGCGCCAAGTATCGCCAGTGAATTGACCGGGCGGCGCGCCGCCCGTGCCAACAGCCAAGCCCCAATCGAAACGACGGCGCAAAGGACGCGCGTCGAACCCGTGGAACTTCGCGCTTTGTCGTTGCGACGTTCAGGCACTTTTCTTCACTCGAATGTTGCTCGGCGGCAGCGCGGCTTCGCGCGTCACCGTTGAGTTTGACGATTGAGCAGCGGCGTTATTCTGCGACGGCGCCGAAAGATAGCGCGTGATGTCGGTCGGGCCTTGTCCGAAAGCCCGCTTCGCCCGAGGTGTTCGCTCGCAGTCGAGCGGCAGGCGCACGCTAACACGCGTGCCCACACCGATCCGGCTGTGGATGGTGACCTCACCGCCATGCAGCCGGACCAGACCTTTGACTATTGAGAAGCCGAGGCCGGTACCACCGTGACGACGGTCGTAGGAGGCACGCGCCTGAAAATATGGCTCGCCGACCCGCGCGAGATCTTCTTCGTTGATTCCGATGCCGTTGTCCTCGACCACAAAGACGATGTTTCCGGCCTCGGCGCGCGCGCCAATCGTCACCCGACCGCCACGGTCAGTGAAGCGAATTGCATTCGAAAGGAGGTTGAGAAGGATCTGGTTCAGCGCCCGCTTGTCGGCGACGATTTCCGGAAGCTCGCCGCCGGGGACTTGCTCAAGCCCAACGCCAGCCTCATTGGCATGCAATGCTAAAAGGTCGCAGCAAACAGTAATGACTTGCGCCGGAGCGAACGGTTCCGGCGTGATCTCGAAATTGTCGGTCTCGATTTTTGACATATCGAGAATACCGTTGATGACCCCGAGCAGATGTTGTCCGGATCCATTGATGAGGCCGGCGTACTCGTTACGGCGCTCCGTATCGAGCCGCAGCGCGGCCTCATTCATCAACATGTCCGAAAAGCCGATGATCGCATTGAGCGGCGTACGCAGCTCGTGGCTCATCGTCGCGAGAAACCGGGTTTTCGCAGCGTTGGCGCGTTCGGCCTCGGCACGAGCCTGTTCAAGAGCCTGCACCTGCCGCTTACGCTCTGTAACATCACGAAGCACGGCAACGACTTCGCGGCGACTGCCGGGCTCGATCGTCGCCTGCTCCAGCGGTCTGCATCGCATCTCGATCCATACGAATTGCGAAGTTGGGCGGCCGTCTGCATCAAACGCTTCACGCCGTACACGGAATTCGGCGGAACAGCTCTCGCCCAACGCTGCAGTGTCACCGAGGGCGGTCAGATAGGCCGGGCGATCGGCAACATGGACGCGGCTGAACAGGCCCTGTCCGTGTAATTCGGCAACGCCGCAACCGAACAAAGAGTGCGCAACGGGCGACACAAACAGCACCGCACCATCACGGCTATGCCGTGTCATCACATCGGTCATGTTGCGCGCCAGGAGCCGATACCTGTCCTCCTCAGCGTACAAAAGCCAGAAACTCGTACGCGACAGCGCCTCGGCGCCGAGCGCGAGGCCCGCCGCGTAGAGCGCGGCCGAAACAATACCCAGCGCGGCCAGCGTTACATGAGCGCCTGGCGCCGGCGCTGGCAGCAGATCGAACGCGCTGACCAATACCAGGAGACCGGCGGCGGCGAGCGCAAAGGTTGACGCGATCGCGACAACGCGTCGCGACGCCGAGAGCGACGCTTCGAGCGGGACGATAACGAGCCAGATGGCGGCAAACGAAGCGATACCGCCGGTTAACACGGCCACTACCGTGACCAAACCCGTCAAGGCGAGTGACGACAAGACGTGCGCGCTCTCATAGCGCCCGGTGCGGGAAAGAAAATAAGCGATGAGTATTGGAGCGACGAGCCAGGCGAATACCATCAACTCGATCGTAGTCGGCGCGCCACGCACCATCAGGTAGACCGGGAACGATGCCAACGCGACGATACTTCCGAGCAGTCGCGGCGCGATGAAGGCGCGATGGCGCGCCGCCGTCAGCGCATCCTGCTGCGCCGACGGGTGGACCAGCGAGGCAACATAATCTCGTACCGGCGCGAAGAGGCCCACGTTCCCGATCGCACAGTCGGCTTTTGCCGACGCGCTCCCCTTTTTCTATCGCGTGATCGTGTCAGACGGCGCTTAAGCGAACCCTAAATCGCCGGACTTGCTTGGCAGCGGAAACTTGCCGACGTGCTCGGAGTGCAAGTGTACTCCTCGGAATCCGTCATCATGGTGAACGGGTCGTTGCGGTGAGAAAGTGTCGGCAGCTTGAGGAGTTATCGGGTGCGCGGCTACGCGAAGCCGAAGCGACGTCGCCCCATTGGTGCGGTCCGCAGCGAAAACACCTACAGGGCGCGTTCGTTCAAATTTTAGGTAAATAATATTATTTCGATTTGCGCGAAAATTTGCAGCGTATTCTGTTCGATTATGGACAAAAACGTCTCGGCCTCGCCAACGTGGCTTTCAAAGCTGCCTGCTACGTTGCGCTCACGTGCGGCGGTACTGCCCGCCGGGGATGTGGGTGTTATGTTCTTCCTGTTGCGAATGGCATTTTGGCTGGGCGTCGTGCTGGTGCTGTTGCCGACCGGCGCTGCACCGCGAAGCCCGTCTGTCAGCGAAGTCAACGCGTCAGAAGCCATCTCGGCCGCCTCGGCAACCGTCGGTGACATGCGCGGCTTCTGCACACGCCAGCCCGACGCGTGCACGGTGGGTTCGCAGGTCGCGACGACCATCGGTTATAAGGCGCAGGCAGGCGCAAAGATGCTTTACGATGTGTTGACCGAGGCGCTGGCGCCGCGCGAAACCGGTACAGTGCCGAACTCACCACCGTCGAACTCACCGTCGCGGCGTGGCGCCAAGGTCACGGCGGAGAGAACTCCCGTCGAGCGGACCTCGCAGAGCACCTTGACCCCCGCGGACGTTGCGCCGTCGTGGCGCGGGCCGCTGCCGCGTAAAGACGGCAAGCACCCCGCGTAGCCGGATCCCGCCCGAAATCGTCGCAACGGCGCTTTGCCAAGCATCGACCTCCTCGACACTGGCCTCTATATAAGGGCCGACGAGGAACCCCCGAGGCGATGCCAGATATCGAAGAGATCATCGACAATTTCGCGACGCTCGACGTTTGGGACGACCGTTATCGGTACCTGATCGAGTTGGGGCGGGAACTACCGCCTCTGCCGCCAGCGGCCCACAGCGATGCCAACAAAGTGCAGGGCTGCGCGAGCCAGGTATGGCTCGACACCACGGTGCAGCCAAACGGCGGTGGCGAACCTGTGCTCACATTCGTGGGCGATAGCGACGCACACATCGTGCGCGGACTGATTGCCATTCTGTTCGCAATATTTTCCGGCAAGCCTGCGAAAGACATCCTTTCGACCAATGCGCTTTCATTGTTCGCGCAAATGGGATTGCGCGAGCATCTCACACCGCAGCGATCCAACGGTTTCCGCTCGATGGTTGAGCGTATCCGCTCCGACGCCCGCGCCGCACTCACTACCGCCGCCGTATGAACGCGATATGACCGGCGCGAAAGCGCCGCTCGCCCGATCGGGTATTGTGGCGACTCCGTCGCTCGTGTTGTAAGGTTCCTGTGGCCTGCGATCACCGCCAGCACGGCGCCGGGAACTTTAACGATGGCTGTTAGCTCTGCCGGCGTCATCGGAACTTTCAACAATCAAAAATTTCGTAGCGGATTGACCGATGTTTTCGCCGGCGTGATTTGTAGCACGCTGTCTATCGCTTATTGCCTTTCGTACGCCGCGCTCATCTTCACTGGCCCCATCGCACATTTGCTTGCTTACGGGGTTGCAGTGACATTCCTGTCGGCAGCCATTGGTGGGGCCGTCGTCGCGCTGCGCAGCTCGCTGCCTTTCGCAATCGCCGGGCCTGACAGTTCGATTTCCGTGGTCATCGCGGCGATGGTCGCGACCGTGGTCCAGCGACTCGCCGCCCATGGCGGAAGCGCCGACCTTCTCGAGCCGACGCTCATCGTCATGTCGCTGGCGACGGCGTTTACCGGGCTCGTATTGTGTATCCTCGGGTTCACGCATGCCGGGCGTGCAATTCGATTTGTGCCGTTTCCGGTCATCGGCGGATTTCTGGGCGCTACCGGGTGGCTGATGATTGTTGGCGCGACGCAAGTCGTTACCGATCAACGGCCGACCCTGAGCAATTTAGGCGCTTTTGTCAGTTTCCCGGTTATCGGCAAGCTTGCGGCGGGGCTCGTCGTGGCGATCGTCCTCCATCTCCTGGTGCGTCGTTCGAAAAGCCCCTTCGTCTTACCTGGCGTCCTGCTGGCGGCGTTTGCCGCCACCTATCTCGTCCTGTTTTTTACCGGAGCATCGCTTGGGCTGGCGCGGGCAGGCGGCTGGATGTTTCTGCCGCAGCCCGTGGCTGCGCTGACATTGCCGTGGAAAAGCGGCGCACTTGGCAGTTTTTCCTGGACCTTGCTGCCCTCGCTCGCCGGCGATTTTCTCGCCATTTTGTTCGTCACGGCCAGCACCCTGCTGCTCAACACGACGGGAATCGAGATTGCGACCAGAAGGGACGCCAATATCGATCGCGATCTGAAGGTGCTGGGGTTCGCAAATTTGTTGACGGCGGGACTGGGCGGATATGTGAGCAGTACATCATTGAGCCGCTCAATACTGGTGCGTACGGCCGGCGCAACCGGCCGATTGTCCGGACTAACGGTCGCCGCGATCTCGGGAGCAATCCTGGTCGCTGATCCGTCTTTCCTTGGCTATGTGCCGAAGTACATTCTTGGCGGTTTGTTGATCTTCCTGGGCTCGGGGCTGGTCTACCAATGGATCATCCAATCATCACGGCAATTGCTGCCTGTCGAGTGGATCTCGCTGCTTGCAATTGCGTTGCTCATCATCAATTGGGGTTTTGTCGCCGGCGTCTTGATCGGCATCGTGATCGGTTGCGCCACGTTTGCGGTGAGCGCGAGCCGCGTGAGTGCGATCAAGTTCAATTTCGACGGTTCCGAATATCGCTCCTCGCTCGATCGTGGACCGGACGAGCTGGCACTTCTGGCCGAGAACGGGCGCCAGATCCAAGGGATGGCGCTGCAGAGCTATCTGTTTTTTGGCTCGGCGAACCGTCTTTACCAGCACGTTAAAGCGCTGCTGGCGCGGCAACCGGAATGTAAATTCCTTATTTTCGATTTCCGCAACGTGACCGGCATCGATTTGTCGGCGACGCAGAGCTTCGCGCAGATCAAACAAGCCGCGACCGAGGTCGGCGCCAGGATTGTGCTGGTGAACCTTACGCCGGAACTCGAGCGGCCATTCCGCACCGCCAAATTCATTTCAGATGACATCGTCGTTTCGGTCGATCTGGATCGGGCGCTGGAAGCCTGCGAAGAGGCCATCATCGAAGGGCATCGGGGCAACGGCGGCGATGCTCGATCATTGCGTGCCTGGCTGACCGAAGCTCTGGGAAATTCGCAGCTTGCCGACAGCCTGACGCAATATTGCCGGCGCCTCGAAGTTCAGGCGGGCGACATCATTGCGCGTCAGGGCGATCGGGCGGCCTCGATGCATTTCATTCTGGAGGGCCGGGTCGGCATCATCGTCGAACTGCAGGGTGCACGCACCACGCGGGTGCGCAGCCTTGGGCCGCACACGACGGTGGGCGAAATGGGGTTACTAACCCAGGCCCCGCGCAGTGCAACAATCCAAGCCGAAGCTCCAAGCATCCTTTATGAGCTTGACGCCGACGCATTCGAACGCATCAAGCGCGAGCACCCGCCACTTAGCCAAGCGTTGCTGGCTTATGTCGTCGCGGTGATGTCGGAGCGCCTCAGTTTTGCCAATCGGGTGATCGGAGTCTTGCAGCGTTGAGGTTCTCGGCTTCGCCGGTCAGTTAAAAGGGAGTCAGCCGCGGTCCCGCCGCCGTCGACGCTGCTGACCGAGCCCCATCTGCTTGGCGAGGCGCGATCTGGCCTCCGCATAATTGGGCGCCACCATCGGATAGTCAGGCGGCAAACCCCACTTCTCCCGGTATCGTTCCGGTGTCATGTCGTATTGGGTGCGCAAGTGGCGCTTGAGCGACTTGAATTTCTTACCGTCCTCAAGGCAAACGATGTATTCGGGCGTGATCGAGCGCTTGACCGGAACGGCCGGCTTAAGCGGTTCCGTCGGCGGCGCCGCCTGCCCGTTCGAAACCCGGAACAATGCCGAGTACACTTGACTGATCAGATTTGGAATATCCGCGCTTGCGACTGTGTTGTTGCTCACATAAGCCGACACAATACTCGCGGTCAGTTGAATATAACTCGTCTCCCCCGAATTCTCAGCCATGTTAGGATTATTCTCGCAAGAGTGGCCGCCCCCCGGCGTGCCAAATACGCGTTTTCACGCGCAAATGAACCATATTTAAGAATGGTTCTAGAACATGATACTTACTGACGCGAAATAATCAACCGCGGGTCGCCGACTTAACCCTCTGATATACAAAGAACGTCTTTGCTGTATACAGTGTAAGATACACTGTATTTGCTTTGTCTGGTAGAATTATTGCGAAAATATTTGCGCCAGCGATTACAAAGACGGACGCACCAGCTCCGTTCGTCAATCACTTCAGCTTACAGGTTTGACCGACGGACTAGGCGTTATTTTCGATATGATTGCGCAGGGCTTCGATCGAGCCGAAACGCAATGTGCCTTGCGGTAGCTTCGCTTCGATCGAGCCGTCGGAGTATAGGCTGTAGGCCATACCTTCGACCACGCCAGATTTGAGGATTGAAATTGGCGCTGGACCGACTGGCGCTATCGCCTCTGGTTGCACGGTGAGAGTTGTAGCGACAACCGACCGAGGCGCCGGCGGCGCTTCGGACGGCGGCACAGGCGACGGCGGTGGCGCCGACAATGCAACTTCTGCCGACGTTACCCCAACGCCGGCTCGCGACTTGTCCGGCCAAAATGCATTCAATACCGCGCCCCTTGCGAGGTCGGGCGCTGCGGATTGCCGGCCTCTCGCGACGACGCGTGGCGCCGGGCGAATGGGTCTCGCTCCGTTCCCGCCCCGAGCAACTGCAAGGCCTTTGACCTCGCGGATTCCTTCATCCGCGTGCGGCATCAGCGATAGGTCGGCCTGTTCGTCGATCGGCGCGCTGTCAAGCGGCGCCGAGGCCGGGGGTATTGCTGCTGGTATCTCAGGCGCCGCACCTTCGGTCGGCGTCGGCGTTGGGATTGCGGCTGCAAGGAGTGGCGGGTTGGAGCTGGCCTGCAGCTTGGGCGGAAGCGGCAAACGCCCTGCGGTGACAGGCGGCTTTGCAGTGGAGAATCCGGGCGCTTCATGCGGAATGGCGGGCGAAGCCGGCCGAACGGCAAGTACCCGTTCGATGCGCTGTAATTGCCGGACTACGAGCCCCATACCTACGAGAGTAAGTCCACCCACCGCTGCAATCGCGCCCGGGGTAACAACTTCCACGCCAACAGCACCCTCGGGAAGGATCACGCCTGACGCTGCAAGGATGAACCCGGCGACGGTCGTCGCAGCGCCCAAAACCAGCAAAAACAGTGACATAACACCACTCTCGTCGCCTTAAGGTGCCCGCACGCACCCTACACCCACTTTATTTTGGCCGTGGTCAAAACAACGCGCAAGGATTAATAGCGGCGAAAGTCGCGGGACCGTTGAAACGGGGATGTCGGCCCGCGCGTTTGCAGTCTGATGCCGTTGCCGAAACCGGGTCGTTAGGCCTATTTAGACGAAACCTTATCCCGCCGACGCGGTTTTGTCGGCGTTCCCCCCGCCCGTTCCGATTTCACATTGAGGAGTAGAACCATGACATTCACCCTACCTGAGCTGCCTTACGCCTATGATGCTCTTACCCCGTACATGTCACGCGAGACGCTCGAATATCACCACGACAAGCACCACCAAGCCTACGTCACCAATGGCAACAACCTCGCCAAAGGCACCGAGTGGGAGAACAAGCCGCTCGAAGAAGTGGTGAAGGGGACATTCGGCAAGAACCCGGGCCTCTTCAACAATGCGGGCCAGCATTACAACCATATCCACTTCTGGAAATGGATGAAGAAAGGCGGCGGCGGCGACAAGCTGCCCGGCAAACTGGAGAAACAGATCACAACCGACATCGGGCCGATCGCCAAGATGAAGGAAGATTTCGTCCAGGCCGGTGTGACGCAATTCGGTTCGGGCTGGTGCTGGCTTGCCGTGAAAGACGGCAAGATCACGATAACGAAGACAGCAAACGGCGAGAGCCCGCTGGTGCACGGCGCTGCACCAATTCTCGGCTGCGACGTTTGGGAGCACTCCTACTACATCGACTATCGCAACCGGCGTCCAGACTACCTCAAGGCATTTGTTGATCACCTGATCAATTGGGACCACGTGGCCGAGATGTACGAAGCGGCGATGAAATAGCCGTCCGCTACGGCGACTGCACCAACGAAAAGCGGGACCATGTGGTCCCGCTTTTTGCAGAGGGAATACCCGTGCGGTATTTTTGTTACCGCCGGATCAAAGGCCACGGCGCATGGTGCTATTACGCGGTGGCATGCGCGAATTCCCAGTAGAGCTCGCGTGCTCGCCGGTAGACCGGGCCCGGCTGCAAGTTACGCTCATCAACGCGGCTGATCGGCGACACCTTGGTGTAGTTGCCCGTGGAAAAGACTTCGTCCGCCGACTGAAAATCCGAATAGCGCAGCGTCGTCTCGACCACCGTAGTGCCGGCTTTGCGCAGCAGCGCGATAACCCGCGCCCGCGTGATCCCGGCGAGGAAGGTGCCGTTGAACACCGGCGTGAAGGCAACGCCGTCCTTGACCATGAAGATATTGGCGGTGGCGAGTTCGGCGACATTGCCAAGCATGTCGCACATCAGGCAATTGTCGAAGCCGCGCGAACGCGCTTCGGTCATGGCGCGGGCATTGTTCGGATAGAGGCAACCGGCCTTGGCATCGACCGGAGCAGATTCACGAGTCGGACGACGGTATGGCGACAACGTAATGGCCGTGCCCGTCGGCTTGGGCAACGGCGAGACGTAAAGCGTCAGGCACCAGCGCGTGGTCTCTGGATCCGGACGAACCGCGCCAGAGGCTGCGTCCTCGGGCCAATACATTGGCCGAATGTAAAGTTCGGCATCGCGCTCGAAGCGTTTTAGCCCCTCGCGCACAAGGCCGAGCCAGGTGTCCACGCCGACGAGCGGTTTCAGCCCCATCGTCCTGGCGGATTCGTTGACACGCGCACAGTGCAGCTCAAGATCGGGAGCCGTACCCTCAAAAGCGCGCGCGCCGTCGAACACTGACGTGCAGAGCCAGGCCGCGTGCGTGCGCACGCCCATGATCGGCACGTTGCCTTCGTGCCAGTCATCTTCGAAAAAAGTCACGGTCTTGGACCATGTCACAGGCCGGCTCATCGCGTTATCCTTCCACAAGGCCCCGTTGTCCCGAGGATGCCTCCTTTGTCACCATGCCTTGAGCACCGAGACAAGATCATGAGGACTCAACGATTATGGAGGACCCAAAGACTATGAAAACCTATGTTTTTGATGCCTATGGCACCCTATTCGACGTCCATGCCGCCATCGCACGCCATCGCGCCACGGCCGGTCCGGACGCCGAACGGTGCTCGGAGATCTGGCGAACCAAGCAGCTTGAATACACTTGGACTTTGACGCTCGCCGGCCGCTACGTCGATTTCTGGCAGCTGACTGAGCGCGCGCTAGACTATGCGCTTGCCCGCGTACCTTCGGTCGATCGCTCGTTGCGCCCGCAATTGCTGGATGCGTATCTCAAACTCGACGCTTTTGTTGACGCCGCCGCGACCCTGGCCGAACTCAAAGAACGCGGCGGACGCCTCGCCATCCTCTCCAACGGCTCCCCGCGCATGCTCGCTGCAGCCGTCGATGCTGCCGGGCTGGCTGGGCTCTTTGATGCGGTTCTGTCGGTCGACAGCGTTCGTGCTTACAAGCCGCGCACGGAGGTCTATGCGCTCGTTACGGCGAGGTTCAGCATCAAGCCGGAGGACGTCTTATTCGTTTCGTCAAACCGGTGGGACGTCATGGGCGCGTCCTCCTTTGGCTTCGGTACGGTGTGGCTCAATCGTGCCCGCATGCCGAACGAATACGACGATTTCGCTCCGCTCCGCGAAATCTCCGAACTCGCAGCGTTGCCGACGCTGAACTATTGAAGCGAGTTCCGCTGCACGGGGCGAATTGTCGACACTTCAAGCCGCGTCGTGATGCGACTCGATAGTTTCAGGATTCTTGAGCGCGGTTACGATCTGCTGCTTGGTCAAGCGCGTACCGTCGTCGCCTTCGATCAGCAGAGCGACCCGGCCGCTGTTGTTGACGTGTCGCGCCCAACTCATGGCTTCGTCAAGGAGGCTGAATTCCTTGAACAAATGACGATCCTTCTCAAGCGGAGAGATCGACTGGGAGCCGCGCGGTCCGGAATAGACGCGATAAGTCATCTTGGACCTCCTGTTGAAAACTTGCCCAAGGACGTATATCGCCACGAATTGTGCCTCACCTGAGTCCGCGCGCCGCGGCGTGTTGACGCGGCGATGATTTATTGCTGCGGGGCAAAAAGCTGATCGCTGTACGGCGACGACGTTGGGCGCTGGATGACGATAAAGCCGTGATCGAGCGTGCGATGACAGCTGTTGCAACCAGCCGTCAGTTTGTCGAACGCATTGCCGAAGGCGCCGCGATCCTTGGCGTCTATGGCCTTCTCGACAGCAGCAATCGGGGCGCCCACCATCTTCTCGACGGTGCTGCCGCCAAGCTGCTGGTTCAGGTCGCCAAAGCCATCCTTCAACTTGTCGATCTCGTAGTCGGCGAGCGGCCAGTTACCGCCGTGCCCTGCAAACCAAAGCTTGATGTGGCGCATTTGCTGGAGCGTCATGATCTCGCCGATTCCAGGTGCGGGTGGTTCGATCACGCCTTGCGAACCGGCGGCTTGCTGTGCGGTCACCTCCCGTGCACTGGCGCCAATCAGCAGGAGGAGCGTCAATACGGCGAACAAAAGCTTCATAAAATGGCTCCTTCGGGGCACCCCGGGCCCGCCGCGTCGGTGCGTAAAGGTCTTCGCAACCGCCGCCATAAGTCTAGCGCGCCGGCATCAGCGCTTCATTACACAGTTTGGGATAAGCCTGCCGGCAAGCCTGATAAAGCCCCGGGCAGGCCTTTGCCGCCGCTAATGCGGTCTCAATGGTCTTGAGCCGATCGCCGGCGGCGCGCGACTGTCCTTCGTAGGTGAGCACCGCGTCGGCGCGCTCAACGCCACGGTTGGTCATCAAAAAGTGCTCGGCGCCGTCGAAGAAGGTCGTCGCGGTTTTGATTGCGTCGGTGAGCTTTTTGGTGAACTCAGCATTGGTCGTGGGATCTGGCTGGACCACACGCGCGCGGACTGCGATGTCGGTGTAAAACACGTTCAGCTTGAAATAGATGCCGCCGCATTGCGCGAGCGCGAGCCAATAAGGCCGTCCGCTGAACGATCCGGGCGCGGCAACCACGCCATCGCGCGGATCGACTGGCACGGCGGGGATCACGGGCTCGGGGGCGCGTTGCTGACGCCTCTGACGCGCGCCCTGCGCCTGCACCGTGGTTGCAGTTACGACGAGTGCAAGAGTAAGCAACATCGCCCTGGCGAAGGTCCCCGACATGGCAAATGCGTAACGCGGACTGATGCCGGTACTCAAAACCGTTCGACCCACGGACGCAGTTCGATCTCCCAGGCCCAGGCGCTGCGCTGCTGGCGCAAGAGGTCGAGATAGGTTTGCGCGATGGCATCGGGACTCAGCATGCTGTCCGGCTTATCCGCCGGTTCGGCGCGGCTCGCGCTGCGGATGCCGCCATCGATCACGATATGGGCGATGTGAAGGCCTCGGGGCGACAGTTCTCGCGCCATGCTCTGGGCGAGCCCGCGCAAAGCAAACTTACCCATGGCGAATGGCGCCGATTGTGCGTAGCCCTTGACGCTGGCGGAGGCGCCGGTGAACAGGATCGCCCCATGCCCGCCCGGCAACATCCGCTTGGCCGCCTCTTGAGCCACCAGGAAACCAGCGAAAGCGCTAACGCTGAGCGTCCTCTCCACCTCGGCCGGATCGAGTTCGACAAACGGACCGCGGGTGCGGTAGCTCGCGTTGTAGACGACGACATCCGGGACGCCGAATACACCTTCGACGTCAGCGAAAAGCTTTGCAACGTCGGCGCGCTTTGTCGCGTCGCACGCAAAGGCTTTGCCGCCAATCTCCTTGGCAAGCACCGCGAGATCGTTGACGCGGCGCGCCGCCAACGCCACTTTCATTCCCGCTTTGCTGAATGTGCGCGCCACAGAGGCGGAAAGCCCGCCGCCAACCCCGACAATGAGCGCCGTTCGATACGCCAACTCGGCCATGCGGCCCTCCATTTCCGGCCCAAAGGACCGGGCCCGGATTTGAGCGGCCAATCCGCGCCCGCGTCAAGCGCCTGCGATGTGCTTAGCGTGCCTGTCAATCGATAACGGCGATCGCGTTGATCTCGACAAGGCACCGCGGATCGGTTGCAAGCCGCACCACCTGTACGGTCGTTGTCGTCGGCTTGGCGTCGCGAAAGTATTCGGCCCAAACGCGGTTGAGCGCGTCCTGATCGGTGAGATCGGTCACGAAGCGGTCGGCGGTTACAACGTCGGCGAAAGTCGCACCCACCGCGTCGAGTCCACGCTTGAGGTTCTCCAACGCCGCGCGCGCCTGCCCTGCCATATCCCCCGGCATGGCATCAAACTCTTCCGGCCGATGCGGATGGTGATGATAGACCGGGGCGGCGGTAACACCGGCAAGATACACGGTCGTGCCGCCGCGCACCTTGATCGCCGGCGCATAGGGCATCCACATGTCCGGAGCGTCCGGCCAATGAACGTGCTCGATGATTTTGGGCATAAGTCACCTCACATTATCGAATCAGACCCATCGCCCCGCTTACGTGGCGCTGGAAGCGCTCCCGCTTCATGGGAAGCATTCCATGTATGCGTGGCTCACATCCTGAATACACCGAACTTCGTTTCCGGAATCGGCGCATTGAGCGCAGCAGAAAAACACAGCGCCAAAACCCGCCGGGTTTCCGCAGGCGTGATGATACCATCGTCCCATAGCCGTGCGGTTGCGTAATAGGGGTCACTTTCCATATCGAACTGGTCGCGGATTGGCTTTTTGAATTTTTCTTCCTCTTCCGCTGACCAGGTCTTTCCCGCAGCTTCGAGGTTGTCGCGCCGCACGGTCGCGAGCACGCTTGCGGCTTGTTCGGAGCCCATCAGCGACACCCGTGCGTTCGGCCAGGTGAACAGAAAGCGCGGGCCGTAGGCGCGGCCGCACATGCCGTAATTGCCCGCGCCATACGAGCCGCCGATCACCAGTGTGATCTTTGGCACCTGCGCGCAGGCGACCGCCATCACCATCTTGGCGCCGTCCTTGGCGATGCCGCCGGCCTCGTACTCGCGCCCGACCATAAAGCCGACGATATTTTGCAAGAACAACAGCGGCACGCGACGCTGGCAGCACAGCTCAATAAAGTGCGCCGCTTTGCGAGCGCTCTCGGAGAACAAAATCCCGTTGTTGCCTAAAATGCCGACCGGAATCCCGTGAATGTGCGCGAAGCCGGTGACCAGCGTCGTGCCATAGAGCGCCTTGAACTCATCGAACTCAGAACCGTCGACCAGGCGCGCGATCACCTCACGGACGTCGTATTGTTTCTTGAGGTCGGCCGACACGATGCCGTCGAGTTCGCTTGAATTCGAATTTCGGCTCCGCCGGCTCCGAGAGGACAATGTCGTTTGGCTTTTTGGTATTGAGGGTTCCAACGATGCGCCGACATAGCGCCAGTGCGTGGCGGTCGTTCTCGGCATAGTAGTCGGCCACCCCCGATTTGCGCGCATGCACATCGGCGCCGCCGAGATCCTCGGCCGAGACCACCTCGCCGGTCGCCGCCTTCACCAGCGGCGGACCGCCGAGGAAGATGGTGCCTTGATTGCGCACGATGATGGTTTCGTCTGACATCGCCGGCACATAGGCACCGCCCGCCGTACAGGAGCCCATGACCACAGCAATCTGCGCAACGCCGGCAGCCGATAACGTTGCCTGATTGTAGAAGATGCGCCCGAAATGCTCACGGTCGGGGAAGACCTCCGGCCATTGCGGCAGATTGGCACCGCCGGAATCGACCAAATAAATGCATGGCAGCGCATTCTCGCGGGCGACTTCCTGCGCGCGGAGGTGCTTCTTGACGGTCATCGGATAATAGGTGCCGCCCTTGATCGTAGAATTGTTACAGACGACGACGCATTCGCGTCCGGCGATCCGACCGATGCCGGTGATAATGCCGGCAGCGTGGATGGAGTCCTCGTACATCCCGTTGGCAGCAAGCGGCGACAGTTCGAGGAACGGCGAAGCTGCATCAATGAGCGTCATCACCCGCTCCCGCGGCAGGAGCTTGCCGCGCGACAGGTGACGTTCACGCGAGCGTGGCGGCCCGCCTTCCGCAGCTTGAGCGCGGCGGTCCTGTAGTTCCGCGATCAGCGCGCGCATGGCCGCCTGATTGGCTTGAAATTCCGGGAGCGTCGTGTCGGTATTGGATTTGAGTGTTGTCACGTTCCCTCATCGGATTTTCTGACAGCAAACTTTCGAATCAAACACATGAACAAACAGTCAGAGGTCGCGCGTCTGCAAGTTCGTTCATCGGTCGGCCACGCAAACGGGCGCCGCATGCAAATTAGCACATGCAACTGAAACTTTCCTGCCGAACTGGCGTTCGCCATGAGCATCGCGTTGGACGTACCCGACGGACGTCACGCAAGCAATCACTGGAGAGATGCATGAGGAACCATCGAAACGCATTGCTCGCCGGCTTTGCCACGCTGCCGTTAATAGCGGGAGCAGGCTTGGCTTCGGCGCAGGATCAATCGCAGGACCAAAAAGGCGCACAGCACGAAATGAACAAGGCGCCCGCGGCCGGCAAGACCGACCATAGCGCGCAAGATCAAGACCGAAATAGCGGCGGACGCATGCAAAAGTCCAACCAGCTGGCGCAGCAGACGGTGCGCGGCAACAAACCCGCGACCGCAAACGATCGCAACAACCGCATGTCGCAAAGCCGGCAATGGGCCAAAACCCACACGGCCCGGACCGAGCACGACACGGCAGCGATGGAGCGTCAGAACAACATCAAAGGCGCCACAGCCGAGCGTGAGCACAAGGGCTTGGAAGGGCTGCAGGCCAACGCTTCAGGGATGAATGTTCGGCTCAACGACGAACAACGCACCCAGATTCGCGAAACCGTGATCGACGCGCGGGGCGCTCCGGGGCTCGACAACCCAAACTTCAACGTAACCGTTGGCACGGCTATTCCGCAAACCGGCGTTCGCATCGTGCCGGTGCCCCAGACCCTGGTGCGGATTGAGCCGATGTGGCGCAGCTACCGTTATTTCGTGTGGATGGACGACGTCGTTATCGTCAATCCGCGCGACATGACGATCGTCGCCGTCGTTCGCGCCTGACCTATCACGATCATCGAAAACGAGAGCGGACGAAAGCCGCCCTCGTTCTTTTGCCGTTTGCGCTATGCCCGCACTTCCTGGCGCTGGAAGGTTATGTAGCCGATAACGAACAGCACGATGGCGCTTGCTATCATTCCGACAGTCTGCGGCCAGGCGATCAGCATGCTCTCAGTGAGGGGGAGCGGCGCACCGAGCACAGCACCCTGGAGCTGGCTCAGGTAAATCGGCCCCAACGAGCGCGTGGTTGGGTCAAGAATCGCCACCACCGTCTCGGCAAACAGCGTCGACGGCGACAGCCGCGCTAAAATCTGCTCCACCTGCGAGGTCGCCGGCGTCGGCAGTCCCAACGCGATATAACGGGGGTCGGGCGGCGCGATGATTTGCGCGACGGCGCCGGCAAGCACCGGCCAGATGAAGGTGAGGAACAGCCATATCCCGAGCGTGACAAGTGCAGCGGTCGCGGCCGACCGGAACACGATTGAGAACAAGAGAGCCAGCGCAAGCCAGACGCCGGCATAAACAATTGTCACCAGGAGGAAGAGGAAGCTGCGGGCGATCTCTTCGGCGCCAGGCGGAATACCGATCAGCAGCAAGCCGAGCCCGATGACCAGCAGCCACAATGTGATCAGGCTGATCGCAAGCGTAATAAGCCCGGCGAGGAATTTGCCGAACAGCAACGCATCCCGATAAATCGGTTGGGCGAGAATGCGCGACAGGGTGCGTCGGTTGTACTCGGCGTTGACGGCATCAAACCCGAGCCCAATCGCCATCAGCGGCACAAGGAAGGAAATGAAGGACACGAACGAGGGCAGCGGTTCACGCGATGTCGTGAACAGGCGCAGGAACAAAAACGGATCCTCGGCCGTGGTTTCTTTGATCTGTTGGATGGCACCATAAAGCGCGGCCAGCGCAACCAGCACGATAAGCCATTCGAGTACGCGCATACGCACGCTGGTGAGGTGGTCGGAAAGCTCCTTGAGCACGACCACGCCGAGACCGGAAAAGGCGGAGCCCTCACGCTGCATCGCGCTCTCCTTCCTTGACCGGTATTTCGGCATTCAGCTTGCGCTCGAAATAGCGGGTGTAGATGGCGTCGAGGCTTGGCTCCTGCACGCCGAGATACTTGAGCCGGCCCTGCATGGCGACGACTTCGGCGGCGGCTTCCGGCCGCACATCGCGGTCCGCCTGCAGGCGCATTTTTCCGATGCCGGTCCGCTCCACGCCGCTGACGCCCGGAATGAGCGCAAGCCGCTCGGCGAGGCCCGCTCCATCGGCTTCGATGTCGACCACGTAACCGCCGCCCAGGATCTCGCGGCCAAGATCGGGTACCGAGCCCATCAGCGCGATGCGACCGCCTGAAAACAGCGCGACCCGATCGCACACGCTTTGCACACGCTCGAGCAGGTGGGAGGACAGCAACACCGAAACGCCCTCCCCTTTGAAGCCGCGGATAATAGCCAGCAGTTCCGCGGTCGCATGCGGGTCGAGCCCCGTCGTCGGCTCGTCCAGGATGGCGATCTGCGCGCCCTTCATCAGGATTTCCGCAAGCCCGAGGCGCTGGCGCATGCCGCGGGAGAAGGTCGCGACGCGTTTGTTGGCTGCCTCGGCAAGGCCAACGCGGTCGATCGCGTCAGCGATCCTTTTTTCGCGCTCGTCTTTTCTAAAACCTATCAGGCGGGCGGTGTAACGAAGATTATCGGCGGCGGTCATCTGATCGTAGAAGCCGACCGAATCGGGCAAGTAACCAACCCGACGTTTGACCGAAAGTGGCTCGCGCGCCGGGTTGAAACCGAGCACGCTCACCTCGCCGCTGGAAATTTCGGTCAAGCCGAGCAGCATCAGGATCGTGGTCGTTTTGCCGGCACCGTTCGGGCCGAGCAGCCCGAAAATCTCCCCACGCCCGACCGTGAAAGAGATGTGGTCGACGGCGACGGCAGGCCCGTAGTTTTTGGTGAGGCCCTTGGCCTCGATAACGATGTCGGCGCTCATCGCCGGCCAAACCTTGCGACCGCTCCGACCATCACGAGCAACGCGATGCCGATGATGCCAACGCCCGCAATCCCCCACATCGTCGAGGTCGTCACCGTAACGCGAAAGGTGGTGGACGCTGACTCGCCACGCGCAGCCGCACGGATGGTCGTCACATAGTCTCCGGCGATGGCCTTCTCGGTTGGTGTGATCAGAGCCTGCACTTCCTTGTTCTGATTAGGGGCGATGTGATCGACGCTCTTCGGATCGAAGGTGATCTTCCACCCGCTCGGCGCCGAGCCGCTTAGCTCGACGTCATCGGCCGGTGCGGTGCCGGTATTGGTGATCACGACCGGAACTGTCGATTCCTTGCCGGCAGAAGCGCGCGTCGACACCAATCCTTCGCGTCCGCTGATGTCGAGTTTGGGTTGACCGGTGATGTCGAGCGTCAGATCGGCGGTCGCCGTCGCATCCTCGGCGCCGACCCGCGCCATGACTTTGTAGCTGCCGGCGGCGGCGGTGTTCGGCGGTCGCACTTTGAGCTTCACGTCTTTGGTCTGGCCGGGATCGATGGGCACGGCGTTCAATTCCTGGCTGCCGTAGTTCTCGGTGAACGAGGCGTCGAAATTCTGTGGCGCCTGGGCGGACAGACTGACGGTCAGCTTCTTGCCGCTGTCGTTCTTGATGCCGAGCTGATACTCGAAACTCGACCGCGACGTGCCGCGCAATTCCGGAAGCTGCGGCGTCAGCGTCAGCTTGGCCGGCAGATCCTTGGCAAGCGTCACCGCGATCGGCAGCTCGACGTTCGTTGAGCCGCCCGTCGCGGTGACGGTCAGCGTTTGAGTGCCGACGGCGGCGTTCTTCGGCACGTCGAGCCGCAGTTCAAGCGACACACTGGAATTGGTCGCCGGCATCGCCGCGGCAACCGGCTGGCCGCCGCCCATCAGCGTCGCCGTCCAGCCGGAAGGGACGCCGGATACGGACAACGCCAGACGCTCGGGCGCCAGCTCGTAATTGCGCAGTTTCAGACTGACCGAGGAGGTCTCACCCGGCCGCAACGTAACGGCGGGATAATCGCTCATCAGATAAAGGCCTTTGACGTCTTTAGGGGTATCGTCGGCTTTGGCAATTGGCGCGAGCGAGGCCGCAACAGCGGCAAATGCAAGAGCGGCGATAAATTGATATCGCATTGGCGTTGGCTCCCGTTCAGGAAATGGTTGGCGGCCTTTCTTACGGCACGCTTGCGAGCGCGTCGAGGAAGCCGGCATTGTGGGCGCAATCGTGACAAAATCATGCAGACAACGGCCTATTTGGCAAGACCTGCGGTAGGAAGCCGCAGTTTCAAGGTAAATTGCGCGGATGCGTCGCAGGGCTGAAATCAGTGCCGGTCTCTTGGCATTCCGGCGAAGAAATGAGCTTGAAGTGCTGCTGGCCCATCCGGGCGGGCCGTTCTGGGCTAAAAAAGACGACGGGGCGTGGACCATCCCCAAGGGCGTCGCCGAGCCTGGCGCCGATCTCCTCAACACTGCCCGGCGCGAGTTTAAAGAGGAGACGAACCTTACTGCGACGGAAAACCTCACTCCGCTGACGCCGGTCAAACAAAAGAGCGGGAAAGCCGTGCACGTCTGGGCGTTTGAAGCCGATCTCGATTTGGCGGCATTCGCCAGCAACACTTTCGAACTTGAATGGCCGCCGAAATCGGGCCGCAAGCAGAAATTCCCCGAGATCGATCGCATCGCCTACTTCACGCTGCCGATCGCGATGGTGAAAATTATTGCTTATCAGCAGCCATTGCTGCGCGAACTTGAACAGCGTCGCGGTTGAAGACGTCACTCGCGCTTGACGTCGGGCCAGTCCACCTCGTCGTGCGGAAGTACCCAAGGCTCACGCCGCGCGGCATCCCGCCATTCGTTCCACGCCGGCAGCGCCATCAGCGCGCGGATATAATCCTGCGCAGCCGGGCCCACTTCGACCGCATAGGTGTAGAAACGCCAGACCACCGGAGCAAACATGGCGTCAGCTGCAGTGAAGGCGCCATAAAGAAACGGCCCGCTCGCGCCATACCGCGAACGGCATTCGCGCCAGATCGCTTCGATGCGCGCCACATCGCCGGCCGCATCAGCGTCAAGCGCGCGCGGTATAACCGGCCGGCGGATGTTCATCGGCAGTTGCCGCCGCAACGCGGCAAATCCGGCGTGCATCTCCGAGGCGACCGCGCGCGCATGAGCGCGTGCGGCTGCAGGTTCAGGCCAGAGCATGGCGGCAGGAAATTTCTCGGCCAGGTATTCCAGGATCGCGAGCGACTCCCAAACGCAGGTGTCGCCGTCGATCAGCGTCGGCACCCTACCGGCACCGCCGAACGCCGTCACCCGAGACTTGAAGTCAGGCGCTTCGAGCGAGATCAGCGTCTCTTCGAATGCAATACCGGCGACCTTCATCGCCAGCCAAGGCCGCAACGACCAGGAAGAGTAATTCTTATTGCCAATGACCAGGCGGAGGCCCATGGACGATCTGTTCGCTCTTTATCGCGATCAGATCAGCACGGCGCTCGTTCATGAGCAAGAACGCAGCCGCTCAGACGAGGTTTGTCACCACGGCGAGTGACGACGCAAAAACAACTGCCGCAGCGGCAAACAACACCGCAAGGGCCGGTGCAATCCACTGGTATGCCAGCGCTCCGCCACGGTCTGCTGCTTTACGCGTTCTCCGTGCGAGCGCGGCAGGCATTTCGATCAGTGACATGGCGGTCGCTTCCCGCAAAAGGACATCGGACAGAACAGCCCGGCACCATGCGGCAAATCGGCGGAACAACCCGCCAGCACCAGACGCAATAGTAGCGCGCTAACAAGGTTAGTATCTTGCGGCGCGTAAAAGATCAGTGAATTTTCAAAACCGTAAGATCGCTTACGGGCCGGGAAAGAGTTCGGTTGTCTTGCCCGCGAGGCGGTAGGCAAGCAGGCCGATCCACTCACGTACGGCGGTATCGGTCCGGCGCAACCCGTCGCCAACGGAAGTGAACGGGCGCAATGCGTCGATGGGCCCACGCGTGCGCCAATCGACCGGATAGGCCTCGACCGGGAAGTCGGCCGCCCGGAAAGCCGCCATCGAGCGGGGCATGTGATAGGCCGACGTCACTAAAAGCCAGCGCTCGCCCGGCTTTGGGTCAGCAAGACGGCGTGAGAACACCGCGTTCTCGATGGTATTGCGCGATCTGTCCTCGGCGACGATCCGCTTCGCGGCGACACCAAGATCCTCCAACTGCCGCACGGCAAACGTCGCTTCGGCGCCTTCATCGAATATCAGGGCATTACTGCCGCCCGAGAACAAGATGCGGGCGTTGGGATAGCGGCGCGCCAACACGGCGCCAACCGTGAGGCGCTCTGCGGCTTCGTCGAGCGCGACAACGCCGCGAGCGTCCGACACGGCGGGAGAGATTGAGCCGCCGAGGATGACGATGCCGTCGGGCGGTCCGCGCGTATCGTCCCAGGGCGGAAACCGCTGCTCCAGCGGCAATATCAGGGCATTGCCGAGCGGCGACAGCCCAGCCAGCGCAATCAGCACGAGGCTGGTAACGACAAGCCAACTCGCGAGCCGCGTGAAGCGCGTACACAGCAAAACAAGGCCAACGAGCCCAACCGCAATAATGAAGTTGGACGGCAAAGCGAAGAAACCCAAAATTTTGGAGAGGACAAAGAACATCCGACGCTCCGAAAAAAGCTAACGCTGAAATTGTTCCGCCGCGAGAACGACGAGCAGCTTCAGGAACGCGATTTGCGCCACGCGGCGTAGCGGGCCTTAGCTTCATCGTTCGGCGGATAAAGGCCGGGCAATTTCACGCCATTCTCGACTTCGCTGAAAACCCAACTTTCGTAAAGCTCGTGCTCGGCTCCCTCGTGGGCGACGAATTCCAACATCGTCTGAGGAATGACGATAGCGCCGTCGTCGTCGGCCACGATTACGTCGCCAGGAAAAATCGCGCAGCCGCCGCATGCGATTGGCTGTTGCCAACCGACAAAGGTAAGGCCGTTAACAGAAGCCGGCGATGCCGTCCCCGCGCACCAGACCGGAAGCGCGCTCATCAAAACGCCGGCGCGATCACGGACGACGCCATCGGTAACAAGCGCCGCGACATTTCGCTTTTTCATCCGCGCGCAAAGAATATCGCCAAAGATGCCGGCGCTGGGCACCCCCATGGCGTCGGCAACCGCAATGGCGCCCTCCGGCATTTCCTCGATTGCGGCGCGGGTCGATATGGGGTTGCCCCAGCTTTCGGGGGTCGCAACATCTTCGCGCACGGGAATGAAGCGCAGCGTAAACGCTCGCCCGATGACACGCTCACCGCTCGGGGCAAGCGGCTTCGGTCCGTTCATCCAACAGCGCCTGATGCCCTTTTTGAGCAGCATTGTGGTCATGGTCGCGGTCGTCACTTTACGCAGAATGTCGAATAGCGCGTCGCTCATCGTCCGCCTCGTTCGCCCGTGTTGGAGCTGAGCCAATTCCCGATCTGCTCGACCGCTTCATGCATATCGCCGCGGGCGCCGGCGTAACACAAACGCAGATAATGCCTGCCGCGCACCGGATCGAAATCGACGCCGGGCGTCGCCGCAACGCCCGCCTCTTCCAGCATCCGCGTCGCGAATGTTAAGCTGTCCGTCGAGAACTGCGACACGTCGGCGTAGAGATAGAACGCACCGTCAGCCGGCAGAAACGCATCGAGCCCCGCGCGCGGCAATCCCTCCAGCAAAATCCGGCGATTTTCCTCATAGCCGCGCCGGACATCTTCGAGCTCGGCACGCCCCTCGAACGCAGCTTCGGCGGCGATTTGCGCGAGTGTCGGCACGGAGATTGCCAGGTTCTGTTGCAGCCGCTCCACGGCACGCACCAGCGATGGCGGCACCACCATCCAGCCGATCCGCCACCCGGTCATGCAGAAATATTTGGAGAACGAATTGACGATGATGGCGTCCGGCGAAATGTGCGCGGCGCACTCGGCCGCGAAGGCATAGTCCAGGCCGTGATAGATCTCGTCCGAGATAACAATAATGCCTGCATCTTCGGCGACGCTGATCAGGTCACTGAGTGCGGGCGCAGTCATCATGGTGCCACTCGGATTGGCCGGAGAGGCGATGACGATACCCTTGATCGGCGTCTTCCGGTGTTCGGCGAGCAAGGCGTCACCGGTCATCGACCAGCGCGTTGCTGCGTTCGTCTCGATGCCTACGGGCTCGCAGCCGAGCGCCGTCAGGATGTGGCGATAGGGTGGATAGCCCGGGAGCGCTACCGCGACACGGTCGCCTGCCTGGAAGGCGGCGAGGAACGCCAAAATGAAACCGCCCGAAGAGCCAGTGGTAACGACAATGCGACTTGGATCGATATCGATACCGTGCCATTCCGCATAAGCGCGTGCGATGCGTCGGCGCAGCGAGGGAATACCGAGCGTTTCGGTATAGCCAAGCGGGCCGGAAGCAAGTGCAGTACGAGCCGCAGCAATTGCGGTCGCGGGCGCGCCCGCGGCTGGTTGGCCGACTTCCATGTGAATGACACGGCGGCCTTGCGCCTCGAGGCGGGCCGCCGCAGCCATCACATCCATCACCATGAACGGCGGCACGTCGCTGCGCGCCGACGGACGCAGCAGATGTTTTGCCCTCTCAAGCATGTTGCGCCTCGGCGGCTCGCCTGCCTTATCGGAATCGCCCCGGTACTGCCGTATTCGCCGGGCTTTGTGGAGTTTGGTCTTGTCAGCGCAGCGGGCCGCGCTGTGTTGACCCTAACCGCTTCCATCCGTAGCTTGGGTCCTGGACGGGGACCCGGTATTTTAGCCCCGAATGATCGCTGCCAAACCTCCTAGCAAGATGCGCCCGGCTCGACCAGCCTCTCGCGCCATCGCACTGTTTGCGGCTGCCGCACTCGCGCTGACAAGCCTGCCTGTGCGCGCGCAAACCGGATCCTCAGCTGGCATCCCGATGATTCGTGATGCGGAGATCGAGCAATTGCTGCGTGAATACTCGCAGCCGATTTTACGCGCGGCCGGTCTGAGCCAGCAAAATATTCAGATCGTGATCATCAACGACAAATCGTTCAACGCTTTCGTGATGGATGGGCACCGCATCTTCGTAAACTCGGGCGCGCTGATGCAAGCGACCACGCCCAACGAGTTGATCGGCGTCTTCGCGCACGAGACCGGCCACATCGTCGGCGGCCATCTGTCGAAGATGCGACAGGAGCTTGCCAACGCGACGACCGCAGCGATCGTCGCCATGCTTGTCGGCGCGGGCGCCATGATAGCAGCGGCGAAGTCGAGCAATTACGGCAACAGCTTGGACATGGGCAGCATTGGCGGAGCGGTCCTGAGCGCGCCGCAGTCCTACTTGGCCCACACGCTGCTCGCCTATCAACGCGCCCAGGAAGATCAGGCCGACCGCTCGGGCGTGCGTTTTCTGACTATGACCCACCAATCGGCCAAGGGCATGTACGATACGTTCAAGCGCTTCGCCGACGAGATGATGTTCACGGCGGCCTACATCGATCCCTACGTGCAGAATCACCCTATGCCCGCTGAGCGCATGGCCGCCTTGGAGCAACTGGTCAAGACGCAATACTGGGACAAAAAGGATCCGCCCGAACTGCAATTCCGCCACGACATGATGCGTGCGAAGCTGTACGGCTTTACCGATCGGGCGGACACCGTGTTGCGGCGCTATCCGTCATCCAACACCAGCATGCCGGCGCGCTATGCCCGCGCGATCATCACGTACCGCTTCGGCGACATGCGGTCCGCCCTGACCCAGATCGAGGGCTTGATCCAGGCGATGCCCAACAATCCCTATTTCTACGAGCTCGAGGGCCAGGCGTTGCTGGAAAACGGGCACGCTGCCGAAGCGATAGCGCCCTTGCGCCGAGCGGTTGCGCTGGCGCCCAACCCCGCTCTCATTCAGATTCTGTTGGGGCAGGCGCTGATCGCGACCAAAAATCCCAAGCTGGCGTCGGAGGCGGTCCCACTGCTAAAAGCCGCTCTGGTTAAAGAACCTGAATCCGGCGATGCTTACGAGCAACTTGCGATGGCTTACGGCCACAACGGCAATCTCGCTGAAGCCGATCTTGCCTCCGCGCAGGCCGCCTTTGCGCGTGGCGACAGCAAGACCGCACGCGAACTCGCGGCCCGAGCCAAAACCCGATTTCCCATCGGATCGCCAGGATGGGTAAGAGCTGACGATCTCGTTGCCTTTAACAAAGGCAAGAGTCCCCTGCTATTCGGCCAATAATGCAAAGGAAAAAGGAAATGACATTCAACTCCCGCACGGCATTTTTGATTGCAGCCGCACTATCTCTCGCTTCGCCCGCAGTCGCGACCGCGCAGACGTTTTCCGCCGATCAGCGTCAGGAAATCGGGACCATCATCAAAGAGTACCTCCTGGCGCATCCCGAAGTGATGCAGGACGTCATGGCGGAGCTGGAAAAGAACCAGCAGGCGGCGGAAGCCGAGAAGCATCGCGCCGCAGTCGCACAGAATAACGCCACGCTCTTTAATTCACCGCATCAGGTCGTGCTCGGCAACCCGCACGGCAACGTCACCATGGTCGAATTCTTCGATTACAATTGCGGCTACTGCAAGCGGGCGCTTTCCGACATGCTCGACCTCCTGAAGACCAACCCTAATCTAAAGTTTGTGCTCAAGGAGTTTCCGGTGCTCGGCCAGGGATCGGTCGAGGCAGCCCACGTCGCAGTCGCCGCGCGCATGCAAGATGTCACCGGAAAAAAATACATCGAATTCCATCAGAAACTTCTGGGCGGCCGCGGTGCGGCCGACAAGGCGCGTGCGCTCGCGGTTGCCAAGGACGTCGGCTTCGACATGGCGCGCATCGAGAAGGACATGGGTAGCGACGAGGTGAAAAAGACAATCGACGAGAGCATGAAGCTCGCGGAAGAACTCGGCGTCAACGGAACGCCGAGCTATGTGGTCGGCGATGAGGTCGTGGTCGGCGCGGTCGGTCTCGACGCACTGAAGGAAAAACTCGCGGCTGAGCGTAAATAGCGGCTTGGTTTATCGGACCCTACCGCCACGGCCCTATGAAGAAGCCTTGCAGCCTGCCTTACCGGCTTTTGTCGGGGGGGAGAGGCCGTATAGCTGGCGGCGCAACGGCGTGCCGCCCGCTTCCCCTTTGCCGGGGCCTTCCCTATAACCGCCCGGCATAGCGGGCGCCGCCCGCAGCCAGTGCCGCCGGGTCAGCTGACGAAATGCCGAAGACCGTTTATGTCCTGAATGGACCCAATCTTAATCTGCTCGGCACCCGCGAGCCGGAAATCTATGGTCGCGCGACGCTTGCCGACGTCGAAAAGCTGTGCCGTACAACCGCGGAACGACACGGCCTCTCCGTCGTCTTTCGCCAGTCGAACCACGAAGGCGAAATCATCGACTGGATCCAGGAAGCGCGCGCAGAAAAAGCGGCGGGGCTTGTGATCAATCCTGCCGGCTACAGTCATTCCTCCGTTGCGATACTCGATGCGCTCGTCACGCTGGAGGCGCCAATTATCGAGGTGCACATCAGCAACATTCACGCCCGCGAACAATTCCGCCGCCGCTCTTACGTCTCGCAAGTCGCGCGCGCGGTTCTATGCGGCTTTGGCGCCGAAGGCTATGTACTGGCGATCACTGGTCTTTCCGCCATGATCGACACCAAGGATTGATCGTGGTTCGCAAGCCCGGGAATCTGCCAAACATGCCCAAGACGCCGGCGCAAAAGACCTCCGTGCCAAAGACGCCCGCGATCGATCACGATGTGATCCGCGAACTTGCAAACCTGCTTGATGAGACCGGCCTTACCGAGATTGAGTATCACCAGGACGGCGTTTCGATTCGCGTCGCGCGAAATCTCGTTACCGCCGGCAGCCGCGCATACACGCCAACAGCAATCGCCGCCGAGACGGTCGCAACGCCGATCGCCCCCGCGATCGAGCCGGCGCAACATCCCGGCCTGGTCGCTTCGCCGATGGTAGGAACCGCGTATCGCGGCGGCGCGCCGGGCGCTCGGCCCTATGTCGAAGTCGGAACGCAGGTGAAGACCGGCGAGACCTTGATCATCATCGAAGCGATGAAGACGATGAATCAAATCCCCGCGCCGCGCTCCGGCACCGTTATTCAAATTTTGATCGAGGACGGTCAGCCGGTCGAATACGGTGAGCCGTTGATGATCATAGAGTAAGCGAACAGCGAAAAAGAGCCGCCAGCTCGATTTGCTGTTCTCCGATTGCCATTCGCCTCCAAGGCCAAGATGTTCGATAAGATCCTGATCGCCAACAGAGGGGAAATCGCACTGCGCGTGCTGCGCGCGTGCAAAGAGCTCGGCATTCACACAGTGGCGGTGCATTCCACCGCAGATGCCGACGCCATGCATGTGCGGCTCGCCGACGAGAGCGTCTGCATCGGCCCGCCGGCCGCCAAGGACAGCTACCTCAATATCCCGGCTTTGCTCGCCGCCTGCGAGATCACGGGTGCCGATGCGGTGCATCCGGGCTACGGGTTTCTCGCGGAGAACGCCCGCTTCGCCGAAATTCTCGCCGATCACAATGTGCAATTCATCGGGCCACGACCGGAGCACATCCGTTTGATGGGCGATAAGATCGCCGCCAAGCGCGCCGCCGTTGAACTCGGCATTCCGACCGTGCCGGGGTCCGTCGGTGGCGTTGGTTCAGACGAAGAAGCCGAACGATTGGCGCGCGAGGTAGGTTTTCCGGTCATGCTCAAAGCCGCCTCCGGCGGCGGCGGCCGAGGCATGAAAGTCGTCCGCGCGGCGAGTGAAATGGCCTCAGCGCTTGCCATGGCGCGCGCCGAATCGAAGGCGGCGTTTGGCGACGACACCGTCTATCTGGAGAAATATCTCGAGCGACCGCGACACATCGAAGTTCAGGTTCTTGGCGATGGCAAAGGCCGCGCGATCCATCTCGGCGAGCGCGATTGCTCGTTGCAGCGCCGACATCAAAAAGTCTGGGAGGAAGGCCCCTCACCTGCTCTGAACACAGCGATCCGAGATCAGATTTGCGAAACCGTCGCCAAAGCCATGCGCGAAATCCAATATCTGAGCGCCGGGACCGTCGAATTTCTTTACGAGGACGGCAAGTTCAGTTTCATCGAGATGAACACCCGGATTCAGGTTGAGCATCCGGTAACCGAGATGATCACCGACATCGACCTCGTCGCCGAGCAAATCCGGGTCGCGGCTGGTAACGATCTCTCGCTCGTGCAAAGCGATGTGAAGTTCCACGGCCACGCCATCGAGTGCCGCATCAATGCGGAAAATCCGGTCTCGTTCCGCGCGTCGCCGGGCAAGATTGTGCACTATCACCCGCCCGGGGGACTCGGTGTGCGGATCGATTCAGCCGTCTACCATGGCTATGCGATACCGCCGTTCTACGATTCCTTGCTCGGAAAACTCATCGTCCACGGCAAGACCCGCGAAGAATGCCTGATGCGTCTCAAACGCGCGTTGGACGAATTCGTTGTCGACGGGATCGAGACCACGTTGCCGCTGTTTCGCGCCTTGGTGCGGGAAGCGGAGATCATCGACGGCGATTACAACATCCACTGGCTCGAAGGGTTTCTCGCGCGCGGCGCGATCGAGCAGTAGCGCTTCACGCCGGCAGGAGCTCTGCGCGCGCCTTTGCGGCATTTGCGAGAACACGCCCGATCAGCGCGGGCAGATACGGCTTTGGGACAAAAGTGGAGCGCGGCACGCGGTCTTGCGGATCGAGCGCGTTGACGCGGCCGGACGCATAGACCACGGCCAGGTCAGGCAGCAATTCGCGGGCGCGGCGCGCGAGCATAGTGCCATCGAGTCCGCCCGGCAGATTCACGTCGGTGAACAATACGTCCACTGGCGCCGCACCGAGGTAAACGAGCGCATCCGCCGCATTCGCTTCCGCATGCACCGCAAAACCTTGCTCCACCACACGTTTCCGCGACCCATTCGCTGATCAGAAACTCATCTTCGACGAGCAGAACACGGATCGCCTGAACCTCATTGGCTGTCGCCCTCATGGCGGTGGGCTCCGACTCGGCTTTCGTGGTGTAACGGCGGCTTTCGTGGTGTAACGCCTTCAAAAGAATTGTGTTCAAGCTGGTGAAAACTTTACGGAAATCCTAGTTTATAAGTGCTTAAGCAGGTCTCGGCGCCGTCAGGCAAAAATCGCTGCGGGACGGGACGGCCTGCGTACTTGAAGAAGCCTCCTGCTGTTGGATAAACGAGGCCCATGGCAAGCCGCGAGTCCGCACTCGTCGACATTACGCCGGAAGTGCTGCTGAAGGCCTATGCCTGCGGCATTTTTCCAATGGCGGAGAGCGCCGAGGACCCCGCGCTCTATTGGATCGAACCCGAGCGCCGCGGCATCATCCCGCTCGACCGGTTCCATGTACCAAGCCGTCTCGCGCGAACAGTGCGTTCCAGCGATTTTACCGTCGTGGTCGACCGGGATTTCGATGCTGTGCTTGATGGCTGTTCGGAGCCGATGCCGGGCCGCACCCGCACCTGGATCAATGCGCGAATCCGGAACCTCTACCGCAAGCTTTACGAACGCGGCGACTGCCACACGGTCGAAGTTTATGATGGCCATACGCTGGTCGGCGGCCTCTATGGCGTCAGCCTGGGACGCGCCTTTTTCGGCGAGAGCATGTTCCACCGCGCCCGTGACGCGTCCAAGGTCGCGCTCGTGCATTTGGTGGCGAGGCTCAGAGCCGGTCATTACCGCTTACTCGACACCCAGTTCGTCACCGAGCATCTGCGAACGTTCGGCGCCGTCGAAGTCACGCGGCCGGCGTACCACAAGCTGCTCGATGCCGCGCTGGTCGGCGAGGGCAATTTTGGCGCGCTCGGGCTCGACCGTCCGGTTTCCGGCACCGTCGCGCTCGCTCGCCTTGCGGCAACGTGAGCTCAGGCTATCGCGGTTGTACTTCGACAGCAGGAGCCGGCTGTTGGCGCGGCGTGGTCTGACGGGTACGCGGTGAACGCGCCGGGGGGCTAGCCGGCGCCGGTGGTGGGGCCGGTTCGGCGACTTTGATCGGCGAAGCGCAATCGGTCAGCCAAACGTCATAAATCGGGTGTTCGACCGCGTGCAGGCCCGGACTGGCGGCAAACATCCAGCCCGAGAAGATGCGCTTGACCTCACCCTGAAGCGTAACCTCGTCCACCTGGACGAACGCATCGGTGTTGGTCGCTTCGGTTGGCGGGCGCGTGTAACAGACCCGCGCCGTCACCTGCAGCGCACCGAATTGCACTGTTTCCCCAATACCGGCATCGAAGCTGATGATGCGTCCGGTGATTTTGTCCAGCCCGGAAAACACAGCGCGCGAATTTTCGATTTTCTGTGTCGGCATTTCGGTGATCACCGTATCGTCGGGCTGCGGTGACGTATCGGCCGGTTGCGGCGGTGTCGGATTGGCTTCTGGCGGCCCGATTTGCGGGATCAACGGCCGGTTTGACGCGGCAGGCGGCGCCAAGGTCGCCCCCGGAGGCGGCGGCAAGGGTTGCGCCTCGATATTGGATGACGCAGGTCCCAGCGACGGTCGCATGGCTGACGCCGGGGGCAAGGATTGGTCAGGATATTGCACGGGCGGCGGCAAAGACTGCCCGGGATACTGCACCGGGGGTGGCTGCGGCGGAAATGATCCGTTCGGGACGTTAGCCGGCGGGCGCGGTGGCGAATCGCCGAAAATCGCTCCCAACTGCGCGAGCGCCGGTCCCGCGGCGAGCATTCCGCCGAGCACGGCCAGTAGGACGGCGATACGTTGCATGGAATCCGGGGACGCGATCAGGTTTGGCGCATCATCGCGTTCGCGGGGTTAACATGGGGAATGCGGCGCCGAAAGGGCGAATGGTTAAGTCGACGTTAACCTAGCCACCAGGCGTCCAAGGCTTGTAATCGCCGGTCGCTTTCGGCCGGCGACCCGACGCCAGAGTTGAGCCGCTCGGCCGATAGGCGCCGGGCGTGCCGGTCAGATTGGGCCGGTGCGGCTTCTGCCAAGGGCGCGGCTTGGTCTTATCGTCGGTCGGCGGTACATCCACAACGTGGTGTAGCCAGCCATGCCAGCTTGGCGGCACCAAAGAGGCCTCCGCGACACCACTATAGATCACCCAGCGCCGTTCAACGCCGAGCGTCGGATCGATTTTGCCATTCTTGGTGCGGTAATAGCGGTCGCCGAATTCGTCCTCGCCGACGAATTCGCCATAAAGGGCGGTCCACAACTGCGTGCCGAAGGTCTGGCTGTTCCACCAGGTAAACACGCGCAGCAGGAAAGTTTTCATCGCGTACCGCCCCGACCGCCAGGCACCGTTTGGCGCCAATGGGCCGGGTGATGCCATTTCACGCCACCACTGTCTAGGGAACAGGCGGGAACCTACCGGACTTCGGACCCGTTCTTTGGACAAGGCTGGAGTTGGAACCCCCATCATCGATCGCGGCATGTGGCAAACGGCTGTCCTACGGCCGCCGCGGTGTCGCTATGAAGCGACGGGGCAGACCGCGCAGCAACCGGATCAAGCCCGGGAGGTCCGCGTCGCGCACTGCCATTGAGCGCTTACCACCATCGCGCCGCAACGAACGGCCCGGCGGCCTTCTCGATGATCGCGCCGAGCGCGAACAATGTTTCTTCTTCGAACGGCCGTCCGATCAGCTGCAAGCCCAACGGCAGCCCCTGGGCATCGAGGCCGCTCGGCACCGAAATACCCGGCAACCCGGCCATATTCACCGTCACCGTGAATATGTCGTTGAGGTACATCTCGACCGGATCGGCGCTGCCTTTCTCACCGATCGCAAAAGCGGCAGACGGCGTTGTCGGCGTCAGGATGGCGTCGATGCCGGCAGCGAAACAGGTTTCGAAGTCTCGCTTGATCAGGGTTCGCACCTTCTGGGCCTGCAGATAATACGCGTCGTAATATCCGGCAGAGAGCACATAGGTGCCGATCATGATGCGGCGGCGGACTTCCTTACCGAAGCCGGCCGCGCGCGTGTGTTCGTACATTTCAATGACGTCGCGACCAGGCACGCGCAGTCCATAGCGGACGCCGTCGTAACGCGCGAGATTGGAAGAAGCTTCTGCCGGCGCGACGATGTAGTAGGCGGGCAACGCGTACGCGGTATGTGGAAGCGAGATGTCAACGACCTCGGCGCCTGCATCTTTCAACCATTCGACACCGCGCCGCCAAAGCTCCTCGATCTCGCTCGCCATGCCGGGCACCCGATATTCCTTCGGAATGCCGATGCGCCTGCCTTTGACCGACGCACCGATAGCCTTCTCGTAGTCCGGCACCGGCAGATCGGCGCAAGTCGTGTCGCGTGGATCGTAGCCGGCCATCGAGTGCAACAGGATCGCGCAATCGCGCACAGTGCGCGCAAACGGCCCTGCCTGATCGAGCGAAGACGCGAACGCAACGATGCCCCAGCGCGAGCACCTGCCGTAGGTCGGCTTGATCCCGGCGATGCCGCAAAATGCGGCCGGCTGGCGGATCGAACCTCCGGTATCGGTGCCTGTCGCGCCAACGCAGAGGTTAGCGGCAACTGCCGCTGCAGACCCACCGGAAGAGCCTCCGGGCACAAGCTTTATCTCTGAGCCGCGCCGTCGCCACGGCGACACGACCGGTCCGAAACAAGAAGTCTCATTCGACGAGCCCATGGCGAATTCGTCATTGTTGAGCTTGCCAAGCAACACCGCGCCGTCGCGCCACAGATTGGCGGTGACATGAGATTCGTAAGCCGGAATGAAGTTTTCCAGGATGTGCGAGCACGCCGTGGTGCGCACTTCGGCCGTGCAGAACAGATCCTTGATGCCGAGCGGCAGACCTTCAAGCGGGCCGCCCTCTCCTTTCGCGAGCCGTGCGTCCGCGGCGCGTGCCATATGGCGGGCACGATCCGGCGTTTCCAGCACAAACGCATTGAGCCGGCGCGCTTGCTCGACGGCAGAGAGGTGCGCCTCGGCAAGTTCGATTGCGGTAAAGTCTTTATTTCGCAGACCGTCGCGGGCTTGCGCCAGCGTCAGCGAGGTAAGATCGGTCATCCAACCTTCGGATCGTCGCAGGAAAACTCGCTTTTTTCCGCAGGCGCGGCCGCGCTGTCTTGTTTCTTTTCGTCCTGAGCAGGCACCGACTCGATTGGATCGGCCAGAAACGGCGGCTGCTCCACCAAATACCCGTCGGGCGTGATGAGGCCGCGCTTTTGCAAATAGGCGAACCAAAGAGCGTCTTGTTCACATGCAATGCACATTCTTATTCCACCACTTTTGGCACGACAAAAAAATGATCTTCGCGCGCCGGAGCGTTTGCCATGACTTCATCGGCGATACCGCCGTCGGTTACCTGGTCGTTGCGCATCCTCATTGCCATCGGCATCACCGACGTCATCGGCTCGACGCCGGCGACATCCGCTTCAGCCAGCCGCTCGACAAAGGCCAGCATCGCATTGAGGTCACCGCGAAGACGTTCGACTTCTTCCTCCGCAACCGCCACGCGCGCGAGGTGCGCAACCCGACGGACAGTTTCCGCATCAACAGACATAGCGGCAACCTTAGCCTTTATAACGCCGTGACCGACACCTCGGCTATAGCAGAGGGTCGATAGGCCGCCAACTGCCAGCCTGCTCCTTAAGTTCAGCGATATTTGCCCACATTGTGCCGCCAGCGGACCGCGCCTAATTTGGGACGATGACCCACTCTTTCCAACCTGTTCATGTGATCGGCGGCGGGCTCGCCGGCTCTGAAGCGGCGTGGCAGTTGGCGCGGCGCGCCGTGCCGGTGGTGCTGCACGAAATGCGGCCCCTGCGCTCAACTGCGGTGCACAAAACGGGAGATTTCGCCGAGCTCGTCTGCTCGAACTCTTTCCGTTCCGACGACGCGCGAGGCAGCGCCATCGGGGTCCTCCACGAGGAGATGCGCCGGCTGGGATCGCTGGTGCTGCGCGAAGCCAACGCCCACATGCTTCCGGCCGGTGGAGCGCTCGCGGTCGACCGGGACGGGTTCGCCGCGGCAATCACCGCCGCGGTTGAGCGCGACCCACTCATCACGATTAGCCGTGAGGAAATTATCGAGGTTCCGCCCGAGTGGGACAGCGTGATCATTGCGACCGGTCCCCTCACCTCTCCCGCGCTTGCCGAAACGATCCGCGTACTCAGCGGTGAGACCGAGCTCGCCTTCTTCGACGCCATTGCACCGATCGTGCATCGCGATACGATTGATTTCAGTATTGCCTGGTTCCAATCGCGCTACGATAAAACCGGACCGGCCGGGTCCGGCGCCGACTACGTGAATTGTCCGCTGTCGCGCGCGCAATACGAAAGCTTCGTTGAAGCGCTCCTTGCCGGTGACAAGATCGCATTCCACGAATTCGAGACGGTGACGCCCTATTTCGACGGGTGCCTCCCGATCGAGGTCATGGCCGAGCGTGGCAAGGAAACGTTGCGGCATGGGCCGATGAAACCGTTCGGTCTTACCAATCCGCGTCAGCCCACCGAACGGCCGTATGCGGTGGTGCAGCTGCGCCAGGACAACAAACTCGCGACGCTCTTCAACATGGTGGGATTTCAAACCAAGCTGAAGCATGGCGAACAAGCGCGCATCTTTCGCACCATTCCGGGCCTCGCCAACGCCGAATTCGCCCGACTCGGGGGCCTTCATCGCAACACGTTTCTCAATTCGCCGAAACTACTCGACGCGACGCTGCGGCTGAAGGCGCTGCCGCGGCTCCGCTTTGCGGGCCAAATCACCGGCTGCGAGGGATACGTTGAATCCGCCGCCATCGGTCTTCTCGCCGGCCGCTTCGCTGCCGCCGAGCGGCTGGGCGAAAACCCAAGCCTGCCACCCGCGACCACCGCACACGGAGCGCTCCTCGGCCATATCACTGGAGGTCACATCGAAGCGATCGAATCGGGTGGGCGCTCGTTTCAGCCGATGAATGTCAACTTCGGCTTGTTTCCGCCGCTTAAGGGCGACATAGCGCGCGGCGAAAAAAAACAGGCGCTTTGTGCCCGCGCTCTCGCCGATCTCGACGCGTGGATCGGCGCGGCAATGCCGCACGCCGCCGAGTGATCGTGCTAGAAGCGCCGCATGAATGAGCGTGACGACCAGGCGGTGTTGGCGAAAGCGTGGCGCAGTAGCGTCCTTCTCAAGCGCGACATTTTTTCCACGATAGAGCGCGGCTCCTTCCGCACCGAGGCCGGCGAGGTCGAAGCCGTGCTGCGCCGCCTCGACGAGGTGCCGTGGTGGAGCCGGGCGCTGGCGCATTTTTTGTTTCGGCGCGAGCGGCGCGCACTTGCGATTGCCGGCCCGCTTGGAATTTGCCCGCCCCTCCTGTTCGCGGGACGCCGCATGCTGGTACGCGGTTGGATCGACGGCGTGTCGCTACATATCGCCAAGCCGCACGGCGACGTTGGCTACTTCCGCTCCGCCAAGGCGGCATTGCGGGCGCTTCATCACGCCGGCATCACCCATAACGATCTCGCCAAGGAACAGAACTGGCTCTACCGGAACGGGCGCGCTTACATCACCGACTTTCAGCTTGCCTCGTGTTTCCGCAGCCGCGGCAGGCTGTTCCGGCTGGCGCGCTATGAGGATTTGCGGCACCTGCTCAAGCACAAGCGCCGTTATGCGCCCGCGGCGCTCACCGCCGCCGAGCGCCGCGTGCTTGCACGCAAGACCTGGATCACCCGCGTGTGGATGGCGACCGGCAAAAAGGTCTATTACGCAATTACTCGCGGCATTGGCGTGACCGATCGCGAGGGCCGCGGCATGCGTTTCATCCGCGAGGCGCCCGAGATCGCCGCGCGTCTGAAAACCCATCCCCAGGTCCGCGACGTCTCGATCGTCGCCTTTCCCGACCGCCGCGCCGGCACGGGCCTCTATGCATTTGTGGAAGGCAGCGCCAGCGAGCGTGAGCTCGGCGATTTTCTCGGCCGCGCCGGGCCGGAGCGCCTGCAAGTGGTCGAAGCCTTGCCGCGCAATGCGCAAGGTGATGTCCGCAACGAAATTCTTGAGCTTGTCGCGATGAACCAACTCGACCTTATCGGATCGCTGGTCAAGACCGACGCCGAACGCGCGCTAGTCGGGCAAATCGTCTCCGGCCGCCGCAACCTACGCGACCGCTTCGCCTTCTAGTGCGCCCCGTGGCAAAACATCGCCGATCAGGCCACGGCGGAAGCTGAGGCCACCCGCCGCACCTTCATGAAACGCACGACACGCTGCGCTGCGGCCGCATCGATTGATTCATAGACGTATGGATCGACGGGTTCGTCGGCGTGTCCTTCCATCTTTTCCTTTTTGAGTGCGAGGAACCCTTCGACAAGCGGCCATGGCAGTTCAATTGAACGCAGCAACAACAACGTTGTCTCGGGTGTTCCCTTCGCAAAGAGGGCGAAAGCGTGGAGGGGATCGAGATTCAGCACCGCCGCGAATACCGTTACCACGCATAACAATTGTTTTGAGCGAAGCGTTTCCTTGACAACGTCTTCAATGCGAAGGTGACCTTCGCGAATGCCTCTGATGTAAGCATCCGTCCTGGCGATATTTTGCGAACGCTCCTTCATCCAGCCTGTAACTTTCGAATCAATCACAGCTGGATCCAGTGCGATAGATCGATGCCGCATCCTGGCTGCCAGTTCTTCCGAAACCCTGGGCAATAATATTCCAATCGCTTCGAGCGACAGGTCGGCACGGTCAACAAGCAAGCACTGTAATTCAGTATCGGTTTCGGACTTGTGCGCCAATTTCCGCATGCCCCCGCTGGAGAATTGTGCGCCTTGGTGGGCGGCGAGCTTTCGCACCGTTTTTTGATCCCCTCGCTCAACAACAATATCGGAGACCGCCGGGCTGACGACGGCTCTGCTCACGATCGACTGCAAGTGCTCCTGCGAACCTTTCGTTGCTACGGCAACGAGCGTGTTCTCCGAAAGCGCTGCATAGTTCCGCACCATGGGTGCCGCCACCTGGATGTCGTCGTCGGTCGCAAGGCGGTGCGCCAAGGACTCTGGAATCATGGCCATTTCGGAGAAATGGACCGACGCCTTAGCCCGATCGTCTGTGTTGATCCCGCTAAGAATACGTCCGACAAGTTCGTCAAACAGGTACCGTGCCGCGGGAACTGCTTGCTCGTCCGATTTCAGATAGACGTCGGTCAGGCGCCTGAGCAATTTCAGGCGTTTATCGGAAGAATGTTCTCCCGCCAAACTCACAAGATCTTCCGCCAGCCCCGGCGGCATTCTGTTGAATTGTGATCCCACGACCTCTCACTCAGATGCTTTGGACATCTTTTGTTTAGGTCCGGTTTGTTCAGGCCCCGGCCCGCGCCATCTATAATTAAAAATAGAACGCTCGCTGTTTAAGGAGCATGAATCCGATCGTCGACAAAACGAGACATTCACGGCAAGACGCGGTCAATATTGATGCAGGATAATAAAATTTTGGCTGTCTGCCCGCGATGGGTCCAACGCTGCTCGTGTGGCCTGCAAAGGCGCCTCTCAAGCCAGACTTCGCGCCAGCACCTTCATGAGCGCCGCCGGCGCGGTGATGTTCGGACTGTGGCTCGCGTCAAGTTCATAGAACTGCCAGCCGGGTTTGTCCTTGGCGAGGCTTTCGAACTGGCCGAAAGGCTTTTTGTCGGCGTATCGCGTGCAGTGAATAAAAACGCGAGGCACATCAAGATCTGCGTGTAGTCGGAGCGGTTCTGTGAAACATTTGACCGATTGCGGCATCCTGAATTTTGTAATCCACTCCAAGTCCTCGGGAGACGTATCGGGCGGTGTTGGGTTGGGCGTGACGCGCCAGCCGTCTCCAGTCTCTACGCTGCCCAACAATCGTTGTCGCTCGGCAGGCGGAACCAGATCGGTCAAGGCCTCGCCGTCCTTGGGTACGAAGGCGTCAAGATAGATCAGCCGTGTGACGCGATCGCGCGCCCGGTCCGCCACACCCGTTGCCACCATGCCGCCGTAGCTGTGCCCGATCAGCATGACCTCGTGGAGATCTTCGAATTTTAATACGCCCAGTACGTCTTCAATGTGGGTTTCCAGGTCATTTGAGGGGCTCGCAAGATGCGCGCGCTCGCCTAGTCCGGTGTAGGTCGGTGTAAAAAACTGGTGACCCGCCGCGGCCATCAATGGGCGCACCTTTTTCCACGCCCAGGCCGCCGACCAGCCGCCGTGAGCCAACACAACAATCGCCACGACGATCCTCCCTCGCTTGTTTGTACCCACGTGCCGCACCGCGCCATTTTATCGCTCGCGGAGACTTTGGCCGCAAGCCGGCTGCAACGCATGAGATGCGCTCCGACAATGACGCACCGACCTTGTTTAGTTCGCAATCCGCGCCAGATTGCGCGAGGCTCGCCAGATCAGCCATTGCCGCCGCCACGGCGGGAGTTCAACAGGCGCAAATGGCTCACTGCGTTCCAATCGGTCGAGCGTCGGGCGCACGAGCGCAAGCGGAAGCAGAGCCGGTCTGGCTTCCCGCGGCAGCGCTGCGCTCAGGCTGCCGGCAGCGCGAAGTTCAGCGCGCGCGAGGCTCCGCAACTCGGCCAGCGTCGCCTTGAGCCCAGCGGAAGAGCGGCCGGCAAATAGATCGTGCAGGCGGACCTGATGGCGCTCCAGAAGATCCACGGGCACATAAAGCTGCCGTCGCGCAGCGTGGTGGGGAAAGTCGCGCAACGTCACCGTGAGGCCGTACGCAATGCCCGCGGGTAGGCACACGGTCTCGGCGTCCATGCCAGTGAGAATCCGTGTGGCACAGGAAAATATCGCCGAAGATGATCTCATCGCGTAGCTTTTGAGATCGGCAACGCTGGCCATCGGATCGTCGTAGAGATCGAAGCGATGGGCCTCGATAAGTTCAGCCAGCCTGTCAGGTGAAAGGCGATAACGGTGAATGGTCGCAAGAAGCGCCGCAGCCACCGGGTTGGCGCTTGCCTCCCCTCCCCGTTCGCCGTCGATGACCTCGCTCCACCATTGCAAACGGATTTCGCCGGGCAGCGCTGCGTGCGCCACGTCTCGCACGCGTGTCACTTCCGCATTGAATGCGTAGAGCGCGTGCAACGCGCCGCGGTGTTGCGGCGGCGCGAACAATGCGGCGATGAAACGGTCCCGATCGACCTTACGGACCAGCTCGGCGCAATAGGCGAACGCATCCTCCATGCGTCTCAACTTAGCATTCAATCGACCGCGATTAGACCTGCTCCGACCCGGCGGTTCTCCATCAGCATGACGTTGTAGGTGCGCACGGCAGCGCCCGTCGTCATGGCATCAAACGAAATCTGCGCGTCGCGGAATCGCGCGCGCCAGGATTCCGGCGCGGCCCAGAGGGTGGCACCGGTCCCGAGAATGAAAAAGTCCAGAGCGCCGGCGCGCTCGAACACCGGCGACAACGCCGCATCCGTCAGCTCCCCCGGCGTGGCGATCTGCCAAGCCCAGATGCCGTCAGGAAAACTCAGGAGCGAGCCGCGATGCGACAGACCGGCAAAGCGGAAGCCGCCACCGCCGTGGGCGTCGATCAACACCTGCCGCGGCAGATGGCGGTCGTCCACTAACGGCGCGCCCTCGCGCGGCGCGGCGCCGGAGCGGGCGCCGAAGGTGCAGTCGGCGGCGCCACCGGCGTCTCAACTTCGGTGTCCTCCGGCTCGCCGTGCCGGGTGCGGCCGACACCGAGATAGATCAGGATCGGCGAGGCGATGAACACGGACGTATAGGTGCCGACCAGCACGACGCCGAACATCATTGTCGCCGTGAAGCTGCGGATCGCGTGGCCGCCGAACAGCAGCAATGCGAGCAGTGACAGCGACACGGTGAGATGGGTGACGATCGAGCGCGACAGCGTGGCGTTGATCGATGCGTTGAGCAGATCGGGCATCGACATCCGCTTGTATCGCCGCAGCATTTCGCGGATGCGGTCGTAGATCACAACCGTGTCGTTGAGCGAATAACCGAGGATGGTGAGCAACGCGGCGATGCTGGTGAGATCGAAGTCGATCCCCGTCAACGACATGAATCCGACAGTAAGCACCAGATCGTGCACGTTCGCGATCATGGCGCCGAGCGCAAACTGCCATTCGAACCGGAACCAGAGATAGACCAGGATGGCGGCGATCGCGAGCACGAGACCGATGGTGCCGTAAGACAGGAGTTCGGTGGAAACGCTCGGTCCGACCACTTCGACGCGTCGGTATTCGACCTCGGTGCCGAGAGCGTCGCGGACCTTCTGAACCGCGTGCTGCTGTGCCGCGTCGCCGCCGGGCTGTTCTGAAATGCGGATCAGCACGTCATTCGGCGCACCGAATTCCTGCAGCTGGAAATCGCCGAGGCCAAGCGATCCGATGGTTCCGCGCATTTTCGCGATATCGGCCGGGCTGGCCTTGGTCTGCACTTCCATCAAGGTGCCGCCGACGAAGTCGATACCGAAGTTCAGTCCGTGAAAGAAATACAGAAGGATCGCCGCGATCGACAATATCGCCGATATGGGGAAGCTGATGCGCCGAAAGCGCATGAAGTCGAATTTGGTGTCATCGGGAACGATGCGAAGGAGGCGCACGGGACTTCTTTCGTTTTAGACTTTTGGTCCGGGCATGATCATCATGCTCTAGATCGGCACCGTGCGCGGCCGCCACATCCGCACCCAATACGCCACGATCAATCGTGTCAGCGTGAAAGCGGTGAACAGGCTGGTGAGGATGCCGACGCCAAGGGTCACGGCAAAGCCGCGGACCGGACCGGTGCCGATGTAGAACAGGACCGCCGCGGCAATGAATGTCGTGATATTGGAGTTGAGAATGGTCGCCAGCGCACGAGAGAAGCCGGCGTCGATCGCGTTGATCGCAGTGCGGCCGGCGCGAACCTCCTCGCGGATGCGCTCGTAGATAAGCACGTTGGAATCTACGGCAATGCCAACGGTGAGAACGATACCGGCGATGCCGGGCAGCGTCAGCGTCGCGCTGAGCAGCGAGAGCACACCGAAGATCATGGCGACGTTGACCGCCACCGCGATGTTGGCGAATAGTCCGAACAGGCCGTAGGTCACCAGCATGAAAAAGATCACCAGGGCAGCACCCACATAGGCGGCATGCTCGCCGGCATTGATCGAATCCTGACCGAGACCCGGCCCAACGGTTCGCTCTTCAATGACCGTCAGCGGCGCCGGTAAAGCGCCGGCGCGCAGCAGGATGGAGAGATCGTTGGCCTGCTGCACGGTGAAATTGCCAGAAATCTGTCCGGATCCGCCGAGGATCGGTTCTCGGATGACCGGCGCTGAAATCACCTTATTGTCGAGAATGATGGCGAATGGCTTGCCGACGTTCTGCTGGGTCGCTTCGGCAAACTTGCGCGCGCCGGTGGAGTTGAAGCGGAAGCTGACGATCGGCTCGCTGTTGCGCTGGTCGAAGCCGGGCTGGGCGTCAACGAGATCGGCCCCCGAAACAAGAACGCGCTTTTCGATGAGGTATTTCTGGCCACCCTCGCCGTCGAGGATTTCGGAATCGGGCGGCGGACGGTTGGCCATCGCCTGCTCGGGGGTCATCGATTGATCAACCATGCGAAAATCGAGCTTCGCGGTTTTGCCAAGAATCTCCTTCAAGCGCGACGGGTCTTGCAGGCCCGGCACTTGAACGAGAATGCGATCTGCTCCCTCGCGCTGAATGGTCGGCTCAACCAGGCCTAGTTCGTTGACCCGGCGCTCGATGATCTGAATTGACTGGTCGACCGATTGGCGGATGCGTTCGGCGAGCGCGGGATCGGAGGGCGTCAGCGTAATCAGGCCGCCGGTCTCGGCGATATCAATACTACGCTGCCCCGAAGTGCCAGCGAGGCCTGACAATGGCTGCGAGAGTTCGCGCAGCTTGCCAACCGCATTATCCACGTCGCTTTCGCGCGTGATACGCACCTCAACGCTGTTGCCGTGGATCGAGCGCCCGGTGAAGGGAATGCGCGCCGCGCGTAGAACACGCAATACATCGTCGGCAATGCCCTGCAGTCGCTCCTTGCGCACGGCGCCGCTATCGACTTCGAGCAGCAGGCTCGATCCGCCCTGAAGATCGAGGCCGAGCACGATGTGACGCTGCGCCCAGGACGGCCATTTGCGCAAAGTGCTTTCGGAGAAAAAATTCGGCAGCGCGAACAGGCACACGACAAGAGCCGTGATCAAGATGCCCGCCGCTCGCCACCGCGTGAAAAACAACATGGATAGTGTAACCCTTGCTACAGGCGAGCCGCGCGGTTAGCTCGCGCTGTCGTCTTTGACCGGCTCACCCTTGGCGCGGACTTCGGACACCATCGAGCGCATCTGCCGCACCCGGACGCCGTCGGAGATCTCGACCTCGATCTGATCGTCGTCGACCACTTTGGTGACCTTACCGACAAGACCGCCATTGGTTACAACCGTGTCCCCGCGGCGCAGCGCCTTGATCATCGACTGATGCTGCTTCGCCCGCTGTTGCTGGGGACGCAGCACCAGAAAGTACATAATGACGACAATCAAGATCAGCGGCAGCAGCGACGTGATCATGCCCCCGCTGTCGCCACCGAGGCCGAACAGCGAGCCTTGCGCATAAGCAGGCGTGATCAGCATAGCTCCTCCGGTCCCTTTCGGACGCGCCGGCCTTGGGACGAAGGGCCGATTTTGCGCGGGAAATCGGCGCGGAATATAGCGGCCGGTGGCTTAATTGCAATGTTGCGGCTTATCGTCCGGCACGCTAGCGAGTGCGCGGAAGCGCCGGCGACGGATGGGCGCAAATCGGGACAAACATGGCCAAATCTTCACAACGCGGGCAAAAAAAGGCGCCCAATAAGCGCGGCGGCGGAGGCTCAAATGTACGATCTCCCGCTGCAGGCGACGGCCGAATCCTGCAGCGGATCGCCGAGGCTTTGGACCGTCTGGCGCCCCCTTCACCCTCCGGGCCTGATTTTTCTGCTGCCGAGGCTTTTGTCTGGCAGCCCGAAGGCCGGAAGCTTGCGCCGGTGCGACACGTCAACCGTGTCGAGATGTCGCTCCTGAAGGGCATCGACCGGGTGCGCGATCTTCTGATCGAGAATACCGAAAGATTCGCGCGCGGCTTGCCGGCGAACAATGCGCTCCTTTGGGGCGCTCGCGGCATGGGAAAGTCTTCGCTGGTCAAAGCCGCTCACGCCACGGTCGGCGCCGCGCACCGCGCCGCAGCACTTCGCCTCATCGAAATTCACCGCGAGGACATCGAGTCGCTGCCGGAGTTGATGGGACTTTTGCGCCATGCCCCGCAACGCTTCATCGTGTTTTGCGACGATCTTTCGTTCGAGGCCGAAGACACGTCGTACAAAGCGCTCAAAACAATGCTCGAAGGCGGCATCGAGGGACGGCCCGACAACGTCATCTTCTATGCCACCTCAAACCGCCGCCATCTGATGGCTCGCGACATGGTCGACAACGAGCGCGCGACCGCGATCAACCCCGGCGAGGCGGTCGAAGAGAAGGTGTCGCTATCGGACCGGTTCGGTTTGTGGCTCGGCTTTCATCGCTGCAGTCAGGACGAATACCTCGCCATGGTGGAAGGTTATGTCGCCCGCTACGGCATTCCGCTAGCCGACACCGCGTTACGCCATGAAGCGCTCGAATGGGCGACGACGCGCGGCGCGCGCTCCGGCCGCGTGGCGTGGCAATACGTGCAGGATCTGGCCGGACGGCTCGGCGTACCGCTGCGAGATTAGCGGCGGCTACGCGCCATTGAGATATTGCGCCGGATCCACGGGCACGGAGCCTTTGCGGATCTCAAAGTGCAATTGCGGCGAGGTCACAGTGCCGGTCTGGCCGGACTTGGCGATCACCTGGCCGCGTTTGACCACGTCACCCTTCTTGACCAGCACCTCGCTCGCGTGAGCGTAAGCGGTGACAAATCCGTTGCTGTGGCGGACCAGCACCAGATTGCCATAGCCCTTCAGCTCGTTGCCGGCATAAGCGACAACGCCATCATCGGCCGCCTTGACCGGTGTACCCTCCGGCACGGCGAGGTTGATGCCGTCGTTCTGTAAGCCGTTCGGCTGCGGTCCAAAGCCAGTGATGACGCGGCCGCGCACCGGCCAGCGGAAGGCTTGCAACGAACCGGCGGGTTGCGCCGACTTGAGCGGGCCTTCCTGCCCAACCGGGCCAACCGGTGTAACCACCCGCGCGCTGTGCGGCGACTCCGCCGTCTCGAGGTTTTCAGCGGCGCGCGCAGGCGCCGGGGCTTCGGCGCGCGGCGCAGATGGAGCCGCCAGCGCTGCCGGATGGGCATCGGGAATGACGATCCGGGCGCCGATCCGCAGCTGGGTGTCGGGCGGGATGTTGTTAGCCTTCGCCAGCACCAGCACCGGCTTGTGATAAAGCCGCGCGATGCTGTGGAGGGTTTCGCCGGGCGCCACCACGTGAGTAGCGGCGGCGGGCGCGAGCGCCCTTTGCGGCGCACTTACCGGCACAGCGAGGGCCGAAGGCACTGACGAGGCAATACGCGTCTGCGGCACCGAAAGGGCGCTAGCCGAACCCCGATAACGTGGAATGACCAGATGCTGTCCCGCGTGGACATGGGCGGGGCTTGTAATGTTGTTTGCTTCCATGAGGACGGCAACGGGCACGCCGTGCCGTTTCGCCAGCACCTCGAGCGTCTCGCCCGGAGCAAGGGTCACGGCCGTACCGCCTTCCCAAGTCCAAGCCGGCGGCGGTGGGGCCGCGGGTGGCAGCGAGCCGGTGACATCTGAATTGGCGGCCTGGCCGGGCTGGTAAGAGCCCATGCCACGTCCGCCGCCCGAGACGCCTTCACCGGAATTACCGGCAAGATGCGGCAGCGGCTTGCTCTCGACGCGGCTTGTGCTCGGCGGGATTGAGCCCGTCGTTTCAGTGCGCGGATCGCTGAAAATATCTGAAAAGCGGTCGGAATTGCTGCTGCAGCTAGCAACGCCCAATCCGACTAACGCAACAAAACCCAACTGCGGCCCGATGGTCCGCCAACGCGAAGCGCACATGGTTACTCGCTCGCACGCAAAAACACCTGCCAGCGAATAGACATCGTTGGGGTAAACAGGCCTTTAAGTATCGGGAGAGAAATTTAGCAACGCGGAAAATGTGGTGGAATGGTTACAATTCTCGTGCTTTTCCGTGGAGGAGCGGCACAAACCTGACGGCAATCAGATTTTGGCGCGTCAGTCCGGATGCTGATTTGTTGAGCTTGACGATGTATTGGGTGCCATCGCGCGGGCCGAGCGGCAGCACCATTTTGCCTTCTTCCCTGAGCTGATCGACGAGCGCGTCGGGTATTTCTTCTGCTGCAGCGGTCACCATAATGCGGTCGAACGGCGCCTGATCCGGCGCACCGGCAAATCCGTCGCCGGCGATAACGGTAATGTTGGAATATCCAAGCGTCTTGATGCGGTCGCGCGCGGTATCGGCGAGCGTCCGATAGCGTTCGACGCTCACCACTTCGCGCGCCAGCCGGGAAAGAATAGCCGCCTGATAGCCGGAGCCAGTACCGACTTCCAGCACGCGATGTTGCGGCTCGACCTCGAGTTGTTCAGTCATATAGGCGACGACATAAGGCTGGCTGATGGTCTGCCCGCAGGCGATCGGCAGCGCGTGGTCGGCGTAAGCGCTTTCAATGAATTCGGAAGTCACAAAGTGCTCCCGCGGCACTTCATCCATGGCGCGCAGCACCGCCTGATCGCTGATACCGCGGCGGCGCAGCGTCAGCTGAAACCCCATCCGCTCCACATCGTCCGATCTGATCCCGGCCACGGTAACCTCGCGGGAGGAAACGCCGCCGCTTTTTTACCATTATGTGCCAGCAGCTTACATCGCCACGTCAGGGTTCTCCCCCGGAACTGGCGGCGGGACTTCCGCATTAAGCGGTCTGGCATGGGCATTCCGGTCCGGCTGCTTGCGGAGGGGTCGTTGCAGCTGGCTCGTCTGCGCGGATATGCTTGGAAATATTGTCGGTTGCAGACGGGGGTTTGTATTTCGGATGACGTTTGAAAGTAGTGTCGCAACGGGCAAACGCGTCCTCGTCGTCGAGGACGAGCTTATGATCCGCATGCTGCTGCAGGACATGCTGACCGACCTTGGACATACGCTCGCCGGTGAAGCTGGCGGTATCGAGGAAGCCTTGACGCTTGCGAAACAGAGCGAGTTCGATGTGGCGATCCTCGATGTCAACTTAAACGGACAGCCGATTTCGCCGGTGGTCGAAGTGCTGGTCGCACGCGGGCTGCCATTCGTATTCGCCACCGGCTACGGCCAGCGCGGCGTGCCCGAGCCCTACCGGACGACGCCGACCCTGCAGAAGCCTTTCCAGGTGAACGCACTCGCCGAAGCCATCGAAGCGGCGGCGCCTACAACGCGCAATTAGCTTTCGTCAAACAGCGCAGCGAGCTTGGTCATATAGGGCTCGTCGGTCATGTCGAGTTTGAGCGGCGTCACCGCGATGCAGTGCTCATCGAGCGCGGCGAGATCGGTGCCTTCCGGCGCGGCGAGAAAGCCCTGGCGCACGTAGGTGATCCAGTAATACGGATTGCCGCGGCCGTCCTTGCGTTCGTCGATTTGCAGCCGCTCCTGGCCGCCGCGTCGGCCTTGCGTGCTTACGGCGATGCGCTTGACGCCGTCGGGCGGACAATCGGGAAAATTGACGTTGATCAGCACGTCGCGCGGAATGCCTTCGGCGACCACGCGGCGAATGATGTCCGGGCCGTATTTGAGGGCGGTATCCCAAAACGGCGGACGGTTCAGCCGCGATGCGTAGGCCTGCGACAACGCAAGCGACGGCACGCCGATCACCGTGCCTTCGACCGCGCCCGCCACCGTGCCGGAGTAGATGACGTCCTCACCGGCATTGCGGCCGCGATTGACGCCGGAAAGGATCAGATCCGGCCCCTTGCCGTTGAGCAGGTGCCGCGCGCCCATGATCACGCAATCGGTCGGCGTGCCGCGCACGGCGAAGCGGCGCTCGGCGACCCGTCGGAATCGCAAGCGGATCGTTGAGCGACAGCGAATGCGCGACGCCCGACTGGTCGTGTTCCGGAGCGACCACCCACACATCATCGGAAATCGCGCGGGCGATCTTCTCGCACACGTCGAGCCCTTCAGCGTGGATGCCGTCGTCGTTGGTGACGAGGATGCGCATAGCTAAAGCAATTCCCCTCCCCCTTGTGGGGAGGGGTTAGGGGTGGGGGTCGAGAGGTTTTGCGTGGGCGAAGACGTGCGTTCGTACGTGCGTCTTTGCCGGCGTCCTACCTCCCGACCCCCCTCCCCACCCTCCCCCACAAGGGGGGAGGGAGCGGCGCGCGGCTCGCTCACAAATCGGCTCATTGTTTTTCGATCTTCTTGATGCCGCCCATGTATGGCGCAAGCGCATCCGGGCACCGCAATCGATCCGTCTTCCTGCTGATAGGTTTCCATCACCGCGATCAGCGCGCGGCCGACAGCGACGCCGGAGCCGTTGAGGGTATGCACGTGGCGCACCTGCCGGCCTTCCTTGGTGCGATAGCGCGCATTCATGCGCCGCGCCTGAAATTCGCCGCAGACCGAGCACGAGGAAATCTCGCGATACATATTCTGGCCCGGCAGCCAGACCTCGATGTCGTAAGTCTTTTGCGAGGCAAACCCCATGTCGCCGGTGCACAACGTCATCACGCGGTAATGGAGGCCAAGCCGGCGCAGAATTTCCTCGGCGCAGGACAGCATGCGCTCGTGCTCGTCTTTCGATTGCTCCGGCGTGGTGATGGAGACCAGCTCGACCTTGGTGAACTGATGCTGCCGGATCATGCCGCGGGTGTCCTTGCCCGCAGCGCCAGCTTCGGCGCGGAAGCACGGCGTGCACGCGGTGAGGCGCATCGGCAGTTGCGCTTCGTCGATGATGGATTCGCGGACGAGGTTGGTCAGCGGCACTTCGGCGGTGGGAATGAGCCAAAGTCGCGACATCAACGTCTTGGCTTCTTCGTATTGCTTTGATATTCGGGCAAATCGTGCTTCACGGTATCAGAAAAGGCCTCGAGCGTTTCCTCGATCGAAATATCACTTTCGCAGTTAGTTCTTTGTATTCAGCGCGAACTTTCGGCATCCTTTCTAACGCTTTTGGCAAAATACGGTTCATGACCTCTTCGAATGTTGAGAAATTCTCCGGTGCCGAGATGTCTTGAAATTGATCCTCCGCAAACTTTGGCAATTGCGCCGTGCCAAACATCACTTCGTCGCGCACCAACAACGGCGGTGCGATTTCGGTATAGTCGTGCGGCTCGCTGGTGTGCACATCGAGCATGAACTGGCCGAGTGCGCGTTCGAGCCGCGCGAGGCCTTTTTTTAAGAACGACAAAGCGCGCGCCGGAGAGCTTTGCCGCGGTCTCGAAATCCATCTGGCCGAGCGCTTCGCCAAGATCGAAATGCTGCTTCGGTGTGAACGCATAATCGCGTTTTGCCCCAAAATGATGACGCTCGACGTTGTCGTTTGCGTCCTTGCCGTCAGGAACGTCGTCGAGCGGGAAATTGGGAATTTCCGCGAGCGCCGCGTTGAGTTCTTCGCTCGCTTTCTTCTCCGCGGCCTCCATCGCCGGCATGGACTTCTTTCAGCACCGCGACTTCAGCCGAGCAGTCTCTTGAGCTTTTTCTTCGTCCTTGTTCTTCTTGGCTTCGCCGATTTCCTTCGATGCCGCGTTGCGGCGCGCCTGCGCGGTTTCGAGCGCGAGGATTTTCTCTCGCCGCTTCTCGTCGAGCGCGATCAGCCGCTGCGCCTCGCCCGGAAGTCCGCGCCGCGCCAAGCCGCGGTCGAACGCATCGGGGTTTTCACGGATGAAGCGGATGTCGTGCATGCCCTTGTCCCGTCATCCTGAGGTGGCCGCGGAGCGGCCCTCGAAGGATGCGGCCGAGGCGCCTCGACCGTCGCCCTTCGAGGCTCGCTTTGCTCGCACCTCAGGGTGACGGACCTAACGGCCGATGGATTGACGGGTCAAGCCCAATCGCCGCGTAAAAGAAATCACTCCGCGGGCTTCGCCGCAGCAGCAGCCGCGGCAGCCGCACGATCCGCCGCCGCCCGCTTCTCGACCCAGCGCACCGACCAGACCGAGCCCTCGTAGAGCGCGACCAGCGGCACCGCAAGCGACATCTGGCTCAAGACATCGGGCGGGGTAAGCACCGCGGCGATCACGAACGCGATGACGATGAAATAGCGCCGCTTCGATTTGAGCTGGTCCGAGGTGATGATGCCGACGCGGCCCAGCAGCGTGAGGATGACCGGAAGCTGAAACGCGATGCCGAAGGCAAGAATGAGCTTCATCATCAGCGCGAGATAATCTTCGACTTTTGGCAACAGCTCGATCGTCGCCTGGCCGGGGCCGCCGGCCTGCTGCATGCCGAGCGAGAACCGCGCCAGCATCGGCCAGACCACGAAATAAACGATCATCGACCCCATCAGGAAGAAAATCGGTGTAGCGATGAGGTAAGGCAGGAACGCGTGCCGTTCGTTGCGATAAAGCCCCGGCGCGACAAACATGTAGATCTGCGTGGCAATGACCGGAAACGCGATGAACGCGGCGCCGAACATCGCAAGCTTCAACTGCACGATGAAATATTCGAGAAGACCGGTGTAGATGAACTTGGAGTTCCGGGCCGGCCACCCAGATGTAAGGCCAGGTCAGCACATTGTAGATCTGCTTGGCGAAGAAGAAACAAACGATGGCCGCAACCGCAAAGGCGGCAAGCGCCTTGATCAGCCGCGAGCGCAGCTCGATCAGATGATCCATCAACGGCGCTTTGGTCGCCTCGATCGCCTTCTCTTCTTCTTCCGGCGTCATCCGGCGCGCCTTGTGCTGTCCGTTTCAGCGCCGGTCTCGACCGCTTCGGGCGCGACGCTTTCATGAACAACCTGGCCGGTAGACGCGGCAACGGCCTCTGTCTCAGGCGCGGCGACACTGGACCCGGCAGCGGCGGAGTCAATTTCAGTCTGATCAACAGCCTCGGGCGCAACCCGGCCGATGGCAGCGGCGACAATATCGGTCTCGTGCAGCTCCGCCGCGGCTGCGGCAACGGGCAGTTCGGCGACTGGCGTGGAATCGGCTGCCGTGGACGTCATCACCGGCTGCTGGCTCAACGTAGTCTGGATATCCTTACCTGCAGCTTCGAGATCAGCCTTCACGTCTTTGAGCGGATCGTAGCTCTTGATGTCGTGCGCCATGTCGTCGACCTGCTTTTTCAGGTCGGCCATTTCGGCTTCGCGCATGGCTTCCTGGAACTGGCCCTGAAAGTCGGCAGCCATGCTGCGGATTCGACGCGTCCACTGCCCCATGGTGCGCATCACCGCAGGCAGTTCCTTCGGCCCGATGACAACCAGCGCGACCACGCCGATCAGCAGGAACTCGGTCCATGAAATATCAAACATGGAAACTCCGGGCCGGCGAGCCGCCCATTCCGCGCGTCAATCGCCGGACGAATTCTATCCGCCGGCTTCGGCCGCAAGGACCGTCAGGACACCTTCGTGCCAGCCTCGGCGCGCGGCTTGACCGCTTCCGCCGCCTGATGGTCGAGAGACTTGACCGGAGCAGCGGCCTTGCCGCTGTCAGCGTCTTCTTCGGCCATGCCCTTCTTGAAGGACTTGATGCCCTTGGCGACATCTCCCATCAGATCGGAAATCTTGCCGCGCCCGCCGAAGAGCAGAAGCCCCACGGCGAGGACGATCATCCAGTGCCAGATGCTCAGAGACCCCATAAAATCCTCCGTGCGCGGGAATACGCCTGCGCTCGCGTAGGCGCCGATTTTAACCGGAAACTAAGCGCGAGTGGGGGCAAAAACAAGGATATCGGAAAACGCCGTTAAGCCGCGGGTTCTTCACGCCTAAGTGACTGCCGGAGCTTCACTCCTCGGTACGCTCCGGCGGCGGCGCAAGCCCCAAATCGAGGTCGCCCGGTTCCAGCGGGTCTTCGTCATCGCGCAACGCCGGATCGTCGGACGGCACCGGTATGCTGAAGCCGGCCGGCAGCGATTTTTCGACAAGACCGGCCCCTTTGAGCTCATCCAGACCCGGAAGATCAGTGATTGCGTCGAGCCCAAAGTGCGACATGAAGGCCTCGGTGGTCCCATAGGTCACCGGCCGGCCCGGGGCTTTGCGCCGGCCGCGCAAGCGAATCCAGCCGGTTTCGAGAAGCACGTCGAGCGTTCCCTTTGACGTCGAGACGCCACGGATATCTTCGATCTCGGCCCGCGTCACCGGCTGATGATAGGCGACGATGGCGAGCGTTTCGACCGCGGCGCGCGACAGCTTTTTGGTGACGACGCTTTCGCGCGTCAGCAGCCATGCAAGATCACCCGCGGTACGCAGCGACCATTTGCCGCCGACGCGCACGATATTCACGCCACGCAACGCGTACTCGTTCTGCAATTGCAGCAGCAGCGGGCGCACGTCGGTTCCGGCCGGCAGCCGCGCCGCCAGAGTCTTCTCGTCGAGAGGCGCATCCGCGGCAAACAGTAAAGCTTCCAGGATACGCAATTCCTCGGCTCGTTCGTTGGCATCCTGATCACTCACAATCACCCGCATCTCCGCCACGTTCGAAATCATCGAAGCCTCCACGTCAAACATTCCCGGACTCGACTGAAGCCACGCCATCGGCCGCATCCTGCCGCTTACGAACGTAAAGCGGAGCAAAAGCGCCGTGCTGGTGCAGCTCAAGCCGTCCTTCGCGCACCAATTCGAGTGTTGCCGCGAAGCTCGAGGCGCGCACCGTCGCGGCCAATGACGGCTCCACCATGTACGCGATCAGATACTCGTCGAGCACGCACCAGTCGGCCGTCTGACCGATCAGCCGTTCGAGAGCTTCGCGCGCTTCGGCGAGCGACCAGACCGTGCGTTTGGGCAGGCGCACATAGGCCCGCGCCTGCTTCTGCCGCTGCCCTGCATAGGCTGAAAGGAGGTCGTAGAGCGTTGCGGTCCATTCCGGCCGCTTGATCTCCGCGATGGGCTCGGGCTGGCCGCGCTGAAAAACCTCGCGGCCAAGCTGGGGCCGGTTGAGCAATTGCTCGGCGACTTGGCGGATCGCTTCAAGCCGCCGCAGACGTTGCGCCAGCGCCGTCGCCATATCCTCGGCGCTGAGACCATCGGGCTCGTGTTGTTCCGGCAAGAGCAGCCGCGATTTCAGGTAAGCGAGCCACGCCGCCATCACCAGATAATCGGCGGCAATCTCCAGCCGCAGCTTGCGCGCTTCTTCAATAAACGCGAGGTATTGATCGGCGAGCGCCAGGATCGAGATTTTGGCGAGGTCGACTTTCTGCTGACGAGCAAGTGTGAGCAGCAGATCGAGCGGCCCTTCGAAGCCCTCGACATCGATCACGAGCGCCGGCTCGTCGGAGGCCCGCTCCGAGAATTCGGTCACGAATTGCGCATCGTCGGCGATCATGCGTACCCCTGCGCCGGCTGCCACGCGCCGGTCATCAGCCGCAAGAACTCGGCGCGGCCGGCGGCAAGGTCGATGCGGCGCCGCCGGCTTCTTCATCGCGAGAGCAGCGGCAGCCCGGCGCGCTGCCTCCCCCGCCAGCGCGGGCGCCTGCGCGGCAACGGCAAGCATTTCCTGCATTTCGCCATTGCAGTGAAGCACCATGTCGCAACCGGCGGCGATCGCTGCACGGGTGCGCTCGCCGACCGAACCCGACAACGCACCCATGGAAATATCGTCGGTCATCAAGAGACCCCGAAAGCCGATGGAATCACGAATCACATCGCGCACTATAGTTGCCGAAATCGTGGCCGGCGCGAGCGGATCGATCGCTGTAAACACAACATGCGCGGTCATCGCGAGCGGAAGTGCCACCAGCGGACGAAATGCTGCGAAATCGGTCACCTCAAGCTCGGCGCGGCTTGAACTCACCACTGGTAGCTTTTGATGACTGTCGGCAGTCGCGCGGCCATGACCGGGTATGTGCTTGAGAACCGGCAATACGCCTCCTTCGATCAGGCCCTCCGCGACAGCGCCGGCAATGGCGGCAACTTTGCCGGGCTCGTTGCCATAGGCGCGGTCGCCAACCACTGGATCAGCGCCGGCAATCGGCACGTCCGCAAGCGGCAGGCAGTCAATGTCGATGCCGAGTGCGGCAAGGTCCGCCGCGATGAGGCGCGCTCCCAGCCGTGCCGCGGCAAGGCCCGCGCCGCGATCGCGGTCGTAAATCGCGCCATACGCCGCTCCCGGCGGATAGGCCGGCCAATGCGGCGGCCCGAGGCGTTGCACACGGCCGCCTTCCTGGTCGATCAAAACCGGAGCCGCTCGGCCCAGAGTCGCGCGGACGTCGTCGATCAGGTTGCGCAGGGTTTCGGGGTTCTCGACGTTGCGGCGAAACAGGATAAAGCCCCAAGGCTCCGCCTCGCGAAGAAATGCGCGCTCCTCACCGGTCAATACAGTTCCGGAAATGCCGGTGATGAACGCACGCATCGCACGCCGCTTAGCTTGCGTGGCGCGGCAGGGTCAAGCGGCGACCGTTAGTTCTTCTGGACCAGGCAGTTACCGCCAGCCGCTTTGATGCTGCTGCATGCACCGGCGGCCTGTTCCGCCGAGGCGTACGGACCGACCAGCGCTCGATAATAGACGCCCTTGGCGCCCAAGTCGGCACGTCGGATGATCGGCTCGTGCCCGCTCAGTTGATTGGGGAATTTAGCCTGCAACTCTCTGAAGCTCGCCTTAGCGTCGGCCTCGCTACGCTGCGAGGTCACCTGCACCGCATAGCGTCCCTCGGAGGTCGCCACGCTTACCGGGGCCGCCGCAGCGGGCTCGGCGCTTGCCAGTGCGACCGGCGCTGCCGCCGCTGCGCGAGAACGCGAAGGCGCCGAAGCGATTGGCGCCGGCTTAACCGCCTCGCCTTCGGCCCCCGGCATGATTGACAGCGGCGCATTCGCGCCGGCCGGCGCGGGCGCGGCTGACGTGCCGGCCTTGTTTGCGGATGTGGCGCGCGCACTCCGCGGCGCAGGCACCGTGGTGCCCGGCTGATCGGCGTGGATCACGACCGTGTGGACTCTTTTTGTCTCGGACGAAGCCGGCGCTGCCGCCGGAGCAGCGGTTGCTGTCATCGGCGGAGGCGCTGCCGCAGCGGCGTCCGGTGCCGGAGCCGCTGATGCCGTGCTGGACGGCGGTGAAGAGGTATCCACCGGCGCCGGGGGAGGCGCCGCTGATGCCATCGGCGACATTTGTCCACCGCTGATCGGAATAGTCGCAACGACGCGGGAGCCAATTTTAGGCGGCTCCATGCTGACAGGCTGCTCCTCGCGGGAGACGAGTTTATCCGTGCCGGCCTGCCCCGAGGCGTTGGATGACGCAGTATTGTCCGCCTGGGCCGCGCTGTTGCTCGGCATAATCTTGTTCGGGGCCATGCTGGCTTTGATGATCGGCGGAAGACTGGGAAATGCCACGGTGCCGAACATCGCGCGATAGGCGAACGCGCCGGCGGTCCCGACGATCACCAGCCCGAGCACTGCCATCATGACGACAAGTCCGCCGCGCTGGCGCGGTCGTGGCGGCTCTTCGTAGTAATCGTCAGCGTAGTCGCCGTAATCTTCGCCCGCCTCTTGGGCGCGATCCGGCGCTTCCGTCTCATAGCGCTCGGCAGGGGCGGGCGACATGAAGGCCGGGAATTGCCGGGGCGGCAAAACCGGCCCGAGCCGCTCGCCGTCTTCACCAAATCCGTTGAACTTCGCCGCCGGGCCGGCAAAATATTGGCCGCCTGCCGGAGCCTCGGCCTCGTAGTCCTGCTCGTCGCGCGCGTAAGCCGCATAGGAAGCTGGCGGCACCGGCGGCGGCCCGTAGTGTTCTTCGACGTGAGCTTCGGCGTAGTCTTGGTTGGCGGCCCAATCAAATCCTGGGGCTGCGGCGGCATCATCGCGCGACTGGCGAGAGCCATGCTCGGCGTAAGGATCGCCCTGACCAATCAGCCGAGCCAGTTCAGCGAGAGGATCGCTCGCGTTGTCGCGCGGCGCCTCGACCCGCGCCCTGTTGTCGCGGCTGTAAGATCGGAAATTATTGTCAGCCATCGAACTCGCCTCGTTCAGGCGTCCACACTATCTCGATCAGCTTTTCCCGGCGGCGGCTGCCGCGTCCCGGACGGCAGCAAAGGGAATTACCGCATTTCGTCAGGCGCCGCGACACCAAGTAAACCGAGCCCCGACGCAAGAACCGTGACCACGCCTTGTATGAGCACCAAACGGGCCAGCGTTAGTTCTCGATCATTCTGGATAATGAAGCGTAAATGTGGCGATGCATTACCCAGCGTCCAAAGAGCGTGAAACTCGCTGGCTAAGTCATACAAATAAAAGGCTATTCGATGGGGCTCATGGGCGACCGCGGCGCCCTCGACGACCCGCGGATAAAGCGCAATTTGCCGCATCAACGCCAGTTCCGCCGGATCGGCAAGCAAATCGAGATTCGCGGCCTCGAGCAAATTAACGATATTTGCAGGCAGATCGGGAAATGCCTCACGGGCGTTGCGGAACACCGATTGGCCACGGGCGTGACCGTATTGCACGTAGAAAACTGGATTGTCGCGAGACTGCTCGATCACCTTGGCGAGGTCGAAGTCGAGCGCAGCGTCGTTCTTGCGAAACAGCATCATGAAGCGGACGGCATCGCGCCCGACTTCATCGACGACCTCGCGAAGCGTAACGAACTCCCCTGCCCGCTTCGACATCTTAACCGGCTCGCCGGCCACGCAAAAGCCTCACAAGCTGGACAAGCTTCACATCAAGCTCGGCCTGGCGATCGCTGAGCGCAGCCACCGCCGCCTGCATGCGCTTGATATAGCCGCCGTGGTCGGCGCCCCACACGTCGATCAGTGTGCGAAATCCGCGCTCCAGCTTACTGCGGTGGTAGGCAATATCGGACGCGAAATAGGTGTACGAACCGTCGGATTTCTTCAGCGGACGATCGATGTCATCGCCGAATGCCGTCGACCGGAACAGCGTCTGTTCGCGATCCTCCCAATCCTCGGGCAGAGCGCCTTTCGGCGGCGGCAATCGGCCCTCATAGACGTAATCGCGGGCCCGCAGCCAATCGATTGTTGCACCAACGAGATCGACGTTGCCTTCGATCAACGACCGCTCGGAATAAAAAACGTCGAATTTGATATTCAGGGCGGCAAGATCGGCGCGGACCGCCGCCATCATCATTTCGATTGCTAATTTCCGCACGCCGGGAAGCCAATCGGCCTCGGACTGTTTCGTCAGCGCATCGCCATATTGAGCCACGAGCGCTGCTCCGACCGGCTTGAGATAGTCGCCGGGATAAAGCCCTTCGGGAATAGCGCCAATGTCCTCGCCCAAGGCTTCGCGGTAACGCAGATACGCCGAGCGCGCGAGCTGGTCGACCTGCGCGCCGGCATCGTTGACGTAATACTCGCGGGTGACGTTGAAGCCTGTGAACGCGAGCAAACTGGCCAGCGCGTCGCCAAACACGGCACCGCGGCAATGACCCACGTGCATCGGACCCGTCGGGTTTGCGGAAACATATTCGACATTGATCGGGGCGCCTGAACCAATATCGCATTTGCCGAATTGCGCACCCAATTGGACAGCGCTCCGGAGCGTTGCCAGCCATGCGTAAGGCTTGAGAGTGAGATTGATGAAACCGGGACCGGCGATCTCGATCTTGGCCACCAAGTCATCGGCGCGAAGCCTTTCACCCAAGGCTTCGGCAAGCTCGCGGGGCTTCTTGCCGGCTTGCTTCGCAAGCACCATCGCGACATTGGTCGCCATGTCGCCATGCGCGGCGTCACGCGGCGGCTCCATCGTGACGCGCGATAGATCGATGCCGGCCGGCAAGACGCCCGCCGCAACCAAATGCTCACTCGCGCGGCGGACGCGATCAAGCATTTCGGCGAAGATGTTGTGCGCGATCATTGAAGTGAAGCTGACGCCATGATGGAGCGCCGCGCGCCTAACGCAATTCCGGGGTCGAGTCAAAAAGCCGCGCGTGTTCGGCAAGCGCGTAGCGATCGGTCATGCCGGCGATGAAATCGGCGATATGGCGGGCGCGGCCGGCATCCTCCATGCCGCCAAGACCTTCCTGCCATTCGGGCGGCAGATCGCTGGGATGGGCGCTGTAGCGGGCAAACAGGTTTCCGACCACCCGCGCCGCTTCGCTCATGACGCGTTGTACCCGCTCGTGACGGTACATGCGGGTTCTGAGAAACTCCTTGATGGCGCGCTCGGCTTCCGCCGTCGGTCCGGAGAATCCGGCGATCACCGACGGCGCTTCCCGCACATCATCGGCCGAGCGGGGCGCCAGCGCCGTGACCCGCCGTTCGGTTTCAGCGGTCACGTCCTCGATCAGGAGGCCGATCAGCCGGCGGATGAACTCGTGAATGCGGCGGGCGGAATCAAGCTTCGGAAAGGCATCGTGAATGTCGGCGACGATCGCGCCAGGCAGCGCGACGGCAGCGATGTCATCGAGACTAAACAACTCGGCGCGCAAACCGTCGTCGATGTCATGAGCGTCGTAGGCGATGTCGTCGGCAATTGCAGCGAGTTGCGCTTCCGCGCTCGGGAAACTCCAGAGCTGGAGATCCTGGCGCTGATTGTAATCCGCAATGGTCTTGGGAATCCCGTGAGCACGATATTTGCCGCGCGGCGCACCGTCCCGGCCGGTCAGCGGGCCGTTGTGCTTAACCAGCCCCTCCAAGGTCTCCCAGGTCAGGTTCAGTCCCTCGAACGCCGGGTAGCGGCGCTCCAGAATGGTCACAACACGCAAAGTCTGGGCGTTGTGATCGAAGCCACCGAAAGCGCCAAGGCACTGGTCAAGCGCGCGTTCGCCGGCATGTCCAAACGGCGGATGGCCGAGGTCGTGGGCGAGAGCGAGCGTCTCAGCGAGGTCCTCGTCGAGGCGGAGCGCACGCGCCAACGCGCGCGCCACCTGCGCGACCTCGAGCGTGTGCGTCAGCCGGGTGCGGTAGTGATCGCCCTCGTCAAACACAAACACCTGCGTCTTGTGCTTAAGCCTTCGGAAGGCGGAACAATGGATGATGCGGTCGCAGTCGCGACGGAACGCGCTGCGGCCTTTGCTCGCGGGTTCCATATGGAGCCGGCCGCGGCTCCGTTCCGGATCGCATGCATAGGACGCGCGCAGCGCTGCGGCATCGATCGCCATGGGTCTGCCCCGGCCTCCGCAATTGACCTCGGCCTTGGGCGCACTTAACTATCGGGCTGATGCCGTGGCAATTGGCGCGATCGCCCGGCGGGAGAAGGTTATGACCGTCAACGTTACTGTTACCGAGCGCGCGGCGCGGAAGATCGGCGAAATCCTTGGCCGGGAAGCCGCGGGCACCATGCTGCGTGTCAGTGTCGAGGGCGGCGGCTGCTCTGGCTTCCAATACAAATTCGATACCGAGCGCGCCAAAGCGGACGATGACATCGTGATCGAGCGCGCCGGCGCCACGGTGCTGATCGATCCAATCTCGCTCAATTACATGGCCGGTTCCGAGATCGACTTCGTCGACGACCTGATCGGATCGGCCTTCAAGGTGCAAAATCCAAAGGCGACCGCATCCTGCGGCTGCGGCACGAGCTTCGCTCTTTAGGCGCTTCGGTCAAAACAGGGCGTCGGCCCGTGCGCATTGCCACCTGGAACGTCAATTCGATCAAGCAACGCCTTGACGGGGCACTGGCTTGGCTCGCCGAGCGCCAACCCGACATCGTTTGCTTGCAAGAGACCAAGTGCGTTGACGACGCGTTCCCGCGCGAGCCGTTCGAGGCGCTGGGTTATAACCTCGCGGTCCATGGGCAAAAGACCTTCAACGGCGTTGCGCTATTATCAAAATTCCCGTTCGACGAAGTGACCATCGGGTTGCCTGGTGACCAGGCCGACGACCACGCGCGCTTTATCGAAGCGGTAGTGTCGACCGCGAATGGCGCCATGCGGATCGCGAGCATTTATCTGCCCAACGGAAATCCGCCCGACACCGACAAATATGCGTACAAGATCAGGTGGATGAAACGGCTGTTTGATTATGCGCGTGAACGGCTTTCCCTACAAGAACCGCTGATCCTCGCTGGGGATTACAACGTCATTCCGGCGACCATCGACGCTCGCAACGCGGAAGCCTGGCGCGGCGACGCGCTGTTCCTGCCTCACACCCGTTTGGCGTTTCAGTCGCTGATCAATCTCGGACTGACCGACGCGGTGCGCGCGACCAGCGAAGAGGCCGGACTTTTCACGTTCTGGGATTACCAGGCCGGTGCCTGGCAGAAGAACAACGGCATCCGGATCGACCACGTCTTGCTGTCACCCGAAGCCGCGGACCAGCTCACCGAACTCGGCATCGATCGGCACGTGCGAAGCTGGGAGAAGCCGTCGGACCACGTGCCGGTCTGGGTCGATTTGGCGATCGAGCGACCCCACTAGCCGCAGCGTTTCCGCGGCGAAGTTGCCGGACTTAACCCAATCTTCACCACGACGGCGGACAGTGAAAGTCGCGTTACGAACCTTCGACCTATCCCACGATGCGATGGCCCTCACTAAAACGCCGGCAGAGCGTTAGTCGAACGGCGGAGCCGGAGGCGTTGCCAGACCCGGCCGGGACGGATCAGACGGCCCAATCAAGCGGCATTCACGAAACGATTGATCTTCTCGAGTTCCGACCTCGGCGCAATGATTGGCCTCGTCCATCGCGCCTGCGAACTCGTTTGCCGCGAAGCCGAAGATTTGGCGGCCGCCACTTTGAGGATTAGCCAGAAAACGGACAGCCTGGTCCTGCAATCGAGCGCCGCCAGTCGCGATCTCAGCCACTTGGCCGCCGCGATCGAGGAATTGGCGCGCTCGTCCGACAATATCGGATCTCAGGTGAGCAAAGCTGACGATCTCACCGGCGAAGCGAATGAATTGGCCGAACTCGCAGCACGCGGCGTCGAAGGTCTCAAGAATTCGTCGACCCAGATAAGTCACGTCTTAAGCCTGATCTCCACAGTCGCCCGCCAGACTAATTTGCTGGCTCTCAACGCCACCATCGAAGCTGCCCGCGCCGGTGAAGCCGGCCGCGGCTTTGCGATTGTCGCCGCCGAAGTGAAGAAACTCTCGCAAGAGACGCAAAAGGCAACGGAAGAGATCGCACAGAAGATCGCTGCGCTGCAGAGCGACGCCGCGGCCTGCTTTGAGGCGGTGCAGCAAATCGCCGACGTGATCAAGGTCTTGCGGCCGCTGTTCGCAACGGTGGCGGTCGCGGTGCAACAGCAGGGAACCGCGACGACAAACGTGGCGCGCAGTGCAACCGAAACGCTGCGGTTTGCAGACTCGGTCTCGGAAGGAGCCTCTGAAATCCGCGATGCCGCAACCGGGGCAAATGCCCATGGGAAATCCGTTGAGCAGCACGGCAAAAGCGTCATCGGGCTTACGGAAAAGCTCAAGACGCGGACGACAATATTCCTGCGCCAAAACGAGGCCGGCGATCGCCGGCGGCACGATCGCCTGCCCTGCGAAATCAGTGCCGAACTTCGGACGGTTAGCCGCGTCTTTCGCGGCCGTACCGCCGATATTTCGGAAGGCGGTGCGCTGATCCGCGTCGACGATCCACAGTCAATCGTCGTGGGCGTCGTTTTGGACGCAACGATCGCCGACATCGGCGCAGTGCGCGTTCGCGTGGCCAATAAGTCGCCGCTTGGATTGCACCTCGAATTTGTGGAAATGGGTTCAGGTCCTCGCGCCAATTTGGAGCGCAAACTCGCTTCCATCCGCGAGGAGAACCGCGAAATCATTTCACGCGCAGTCGACGCCGCAAACGACATCTCGCGGCTGCTCGAGGGTCTGATCGAACAGGGCAAGCTGAGCCGGCAAGACCTGTTTGACAACGACTACCTTCCGATCGAAGGCACCGATCCGCAGCAATATCGGACACGCTTTCTTTCGGCGTTGGAGGATGTGCTGCCGCCGATACAGGAGCCGCTGCTGGCAAACGAAGCGCGGATGGTGTTCTGCGCAGCCGTCGATCGAAACGGCTACCTGCCGGTTCACAATCGCAAGTATTCTCTGGCGCAGCGGCCAGGCGAGAAAGCCTGGAACACCGCGAATTCACGCAATCGCCGGATCTTTGACGATCGTGCCGGCCTCGCGTCCGCGCGCAACGTGCGTCCCTATCTGATTCAGGTCTATCCGCGCGACATGGGCGGCGTGACCGTTCTGGTGCGCGAGATTGATGCACCGATCCGGGTGTTCGGCAAGCATTGGGGCGGCTTTCGCACCGCCTATACGCTTTGAGAGAATCGTTCGCGCCGCCTAAACGGTGCCGGCGGTTAGTCCCTGCGGCCCCTCAGCCAACCTTCCAGATAGACCAGCGCCATTGCCCGCTCGTCGTCGTTCGCGCGGCGGAAAGCTCCGTCGTAGAGCGGCTTGACCCAGGCTTCTTCGGAGCCCGCACAGTCCTTGCTGAGCGTGAGCCACATCAGGCCGCGGGCAGCTTGCCGGGGCACTTTCACACCCTGAAACAGCAGGTCACCCAGCACCGCCTCGGCGCGGCAATCGCCTTTGGTGGCGGCGAGCAGCAGCCAGCGGGCCGCCTGGTGCGGGTCGCTCGGGGCACCATCGAGGTAAAGGCGACCAAGCTGATACTGCGCATCGGCATCGCCGAAATACGACGCAGCATAGCCGAACAACTCGCGGGCGCGCGACGTGTCCTGCATAACCGTGGAGTTGGGAATGCCGGTGAGATAGTAGTGCCCGAGCGCGACGAAGGCATTGGCGACAATCCGCGCCTGCGTGGTGCCCGGTGTCTCGTCCGGATGCGTGTTCGCGATCTGACTGAAATAAGCAAAGGCCCGCTGGTCGTCCTGCGGGACGCCGTCGCCTGCCGCATACATGCGGCCCACTTTCCATTGTGCCGCGAGGTGCCCCTGATCGGCAGCGTATTGCAGCGCGGTCAGCGCTTTAGCCTTTTCTCCGCCATCCGGTACCGCGCCCGGGCTGCGCAATCCGTCGCTCGGCGAAAGCAAGGCCGTGTTGGGGGCGCTCGTCCCATCGAAGGCGAACACCGGTCCGGGCATCAGGCCAAGTCCGAGACCAAGTCCGCAAATTGCGGCGACCATCAGGCCGCCGGCGGCGACCCGCTTCGTTTGCTCAGATGTCCGCATAGCACGCTTTCTCAACTGCCCCGCCGGGATGGGTGACCGCGCCGCTGCGCGCCGGCCCAACCTGCTGGGTGTATTTCCACAAGTAACCCGAGGCGAATTCTTCCGCGCGCGGCTTCCACTCCCGCGCACGCTGTTCAAGCTCGCCTTTGGCCAGCTTGACGTCGAGGGTCGCTTTCTCGGCGTCGATCTCGATGATGTCGCCGTCCCGAATGAGCGCGATGGGACCGCCGACCGCGGCTTCAGGACCGACGTGGCCAACACAGAAGCCCCGCGTGGCGCCGGAGAAACGGCCATCGGTGATCAAAGCCACCTTATCGCCCATGCCCTGACCGTAAAGCGCAGCGGTGGTCGAGAGCATCTCGCGCATGCCCGGGCCGCCCTTGGGACCTTCGTATCGTATGACCAGCACGTCGCCTTCTTTGTATTTCTTGTTCTTCACCGCTTCGAAACAGGCTTCCTCGCCGTCAAAGCAACGCGCCGGCCCGGAGAATTGCAAGCGCTGCATCCCGGCAACCTTAACGATGGCGCCATCCGGAGCGAGACTGCCTTTAAGACCAACAACGCCGCCGGTGGGCAGCATGGGCTTGTCGGCCCGATGAACAACATCCTGATCGTTGTTCCACTTTACCGATTTGAGGTTCTCAGCAATCGTGCGGCCGGTGACGGTCACGCAGTCGCCATGCAGGAAGCCATGATCGAGCAGCGTCTTCATTAACAACGGCACGCCGCCAGCTTCGAACATGTCTTTGGCGACATAACGGCCGCCTGGTTTCAAATCCGCGATGTAAGGTGTCTTTTTAAAGACCTCAGCGACGTCGAACAGATCGAACTCGATACCGCACTCATGCGCGATCGCCGGCAGGTGCAGTGCCGCATTAGTCGAGCCGCCGGTCGCGGCAACAACCGCCGCGGCGTTTTCCAGCGCTTCGCGCGTCACGATATCGCGCGGACGCAGATTTCTTGACGATCAGATCCATGATCATCTCGCCCGCCAGCATGCAGAATTTGTCGCGGATCTCGTACGGGGCGGGCGCGCCCGCGGAATATGGCAACGCCAGCCCGATGGCTTCAGACACCGTCGCCATGGTGTTGGCGGTAAATTGCGCGCCGCAGGCCCCCGCCGACGGGCACGCGTTCTGCTCCAGCGTATCGAGATCGGCGTCCGACATGGCGCCGACCGAGTATTTGCCGACCGCTTCGTAAACGTCCTGAATGGTAACCGGCCGGCCCTTGAAGGTGCCGGGCAGGATCGAGCCGCCATAGATGAAGATCGACGGCACGTTCAGCCGGCACATGGCCATCATCATGCCGGGCTGCGACTTGTCGCATCCCGCGACGCCGACCAAGGCGTCATAGGAGTGGCCACGTACCGTCAGCTCAATGGAATCGGCGATGACTTCGCGCGACGGCAGCGAGGCCTTCATACCGCCGTGCCCCATGGCGATGCCGTCGGTCACAGTGATCGTACAAAACTCGCGCGGCGTACCACCGACCGAGGCGACGCCCATCTTGACCGCCTGGGCCTGCCGCATCAGCGCTATGTTGCAAGGAGCGGCTTCGTTCCAGCAGGTCGCGACGCCGACGAAAGGCTGGTGGATTTGCTCTTTCGTCAAACCCATCGCGTAGTAGAACGCGCGGTGTGGTGCTCGCTCAGGCCCTTCCGTGGCGTGCCGGCTTGGCAGTCGTGACTTCAAACTGGTCTTGGCATCCATCGAACGCTTTTGGGCCTATTCGGCCCCCTCGCCCCCCTTCCGACTTCAAGGACGCACGCCGCCCTTGAAATCGAAAGCGCCGCAAAACACCTGTACCGCCAGCCCTGACGGACACGCAGCCATCGTGTCGAAAAATCCTATGGCCAAAAAGCGGCGCTTTGGACGCGTGCAGTGCGGCATGGTCAAATGTTCCCTGCCTGTTGCACCGGGGCCACAGATTTTGCCGCAGGACCGTCAAAACTTAACTCCGGATTTACTATACGTATCTCGCTACCAGCGATGCTCCAATGCCGCGGCGTCTAACCCGAGCCTTTTTCAGCCGAAGCGTTCATGAGGTCGCCCCCGATCTGATCGGCGCGACCCTTTTGTTTGATGGCGTCGGAGGCCGCATCGTTGAGCTCGAGGCGTACGATCAAACTGACCCTGCCGCACACAGCTTCCGCGGGCCAACCAGCCGCAACGCGGTCATGTTCGGGCCGCCGGGCTACTCCTACGTCTACCGCTCCTACGGCATTCACTGGTGCCTGAACCTCGTCTGCGAGCCAAAAGGCTCGGCCAGCGCCGTGCTGATCCGCGCCTTAGAACCGACTACTGGGCTTCCGGCGATGCGCCGGCGGCGAGGTGTCCGCGATGACCGGCTGCTCTGCTCGGGTCCCGGTCGGCTTTGCGAGGCGCTGCGCATTACCGGCGCCGACGGCGGGCTGAGGCTCGATGAGCCGCCCTTTGAGCTTTTCGCCCGTTCCGGCCCGGTGGAAGTGGTGGACGGCATCCGGATCGGCATCACCAAGGCAGTAGACCTGCCCTGGCGTTATGGACTGAAGGGGTCGAAGTATCTCAGTAAGCCCTTTCCGGCTATTGCCAAGTCTGGAGCCTAAATGCCGGATTGAACTCCAATTCTTGACGCGCCCTGTCGATTCTCACCGCGCCGTCGTCCTCGGCGATGTTGTAGATGCCCGGCGATCCACGGGTGACGGCAAGCAGCGCGGCGTACGCGGCGGCATCGACGTGCAGCGGTGCCCGCGCGTTGGGGGTGTTCCAGGTGCCTGGGCCGTAAAGCCGCCCATAGCGCAGCACGATGCCCTCGATGCCGCGTGCGTTGAGCACGGCGTCCTCCAGGGCGCGGACGCCGCGCACTGAGATCACGCCAGGCCCGTCACCCTCGGCCGAGGCCAGCGGATCGCCCTCACCATGCGGCTCGGGGCCGTCGGCATAGGCAAAGGCGATGCTCTGGGCGATCAGCCGGCGCGCGCCGGCCGCCAGCGCGGCGGCGACCAGATTGGCCGTCCCTTCAATGCGCAGACGCGCGTTACGCGTCAGCCAGTCGGCTAGGCGCGCCGGATCGATCACTTGCGGCAGATCGGTGAGCTGATGAATGACCACGTCCGGCCGCGCTCGGACGACAACATCCCGCAGGGCATCCTTATCGAAAACATCGACGACAACCGGGTCGATGCCGGCGGCCTTCAGGTCATCGGCCTTCTCGGCGCAACGCGTCGAGCCGGTGACGGCGTGGCCGGCCGAAACCAGAAGCGGCGTCAACCGCCGGCCGATCGCGCCGCCTGCCCCTGCAAGAAAAATCCGCACGATGGCCGTCAATGATAGGCGACGATGAATTCGCAACCGGCTTCGGTCGGAAACGTCCGCATGATCTTGCCCGTCTTTAGCTCAAACTCGAACACCACCGCATCATCGTGGCAGCACAGATAAGCGCGTTCGCCGTCAGGCGCGAAGCCGAAGCCCATCGGGCTCTTTTTGGTCGGGAACGATGCGATCTGCTTCAATCCATCGGCACCGTAGATCGCGGCGTGCTCGCCCTTGTTGGATGACACCACAACGTAGCGATTATCCGGTGACACGCGCACGCGCCGCATTTGCGGATTGATCGGGCTTGCTTCGTCGATCGCAACGGTTTGCTGCACGGCGTGGCTGCGGGCGTCGATCGCGTAGAACTCGGGCGCCGTCTGCGCGCACACATAAAGCGTGGCGCCGTCGGGCGAAATGGCGAGCCCTTCGGTCACCTGCGGCACCTTGATACGATCGATGACGGTGCGGCGGTCGATGTCGACCACGACGATGTCTTTGGTTTTGACCGAAACAAACGCCTTCCCGGTCGCATGGCTGATCGCGACCCAGTGCGCCGTGCTGCCGACATCGATCCGCTGCACCTTGTCGGTTGCTGGATCAATAACCAGCACGGCATTGCCGAGTTCGCCCGAGCACCAGACCGCGCCCGCCTGATCCATCATGACGCCGTGCGGCGCATAGGTTTCGCCGAGATCGATGACACGGGTGAGCGACTGCGACGGCAGGTCGATGACGACGATGCGCCGGTCCGGGTTCACGCGTTTGATGAAAATCCCGTCGCCATAGACCGAGCCGTAAGCGGTGCGCCCGTCGGCTGAAAGCGCAAGCTCATGCGTCGAGCCGGGCATGTCGATGGTCTTTGACAGCGTCAGCGTCGCGGCATCGAGAAAGTGCACCTTATGGGCCGTTTTTGCGGTGACGATCAGGTTCGGACCGCCGGGTCGGTTGTTGAGATCGAACATTATAGACCTCGTTTGCGCCAGCGCGGCGCGCACGCTGCGCGTCCCCTCGCCTGCGCCTATTCTACGGTGTGCCTTCTTCGTCCTCCAGCGCCGCCCGATCAAAAGTGCCATGCCGCTCGCGCGCCGTCCGATCTGCGCGGCCAAACTTCAGCGTCGGCGCGAGCAGCAGCGACGGAAGCACCGCAAGCGCGATTGGCAAAAACGCAGACCGCGCGGTCCCGGTGAAATCCCAGGCAAAACCGCACACGATCGCGACCGCAACGGTCAGCGCATAACTGATCGTAAACATCGCCGCTGACACCCGCGCTACCTCCTGCGGCGAGCTCAAGAGCGGCGGCAGCGTGAGGCCTAACGCAAAGGCCGCTCCGGCGGCGAAACCGAGCAACGCCGCGCTGGCAACGGTAGCGGCGCCCGCCGTCAAGACAACGCCGGCCACACCGACGAGCCCCAGCGCGCTCGCAAGCACGAACGGCCACGCGCGGCTTTCTACGTGGCGCGCGAATCCCATCAGCAGCAGGGAAGCCGGAAGCTGGCCGAGATTAAGCGCCGTCAGCGCGGGGCTGATCAGGTCGCTGCGGCCGACCTCGTTCAAGTAGCCCGGCAGGAAAGCATTGCTGCCAAAATAAAGCGGGCCGACGCCGCCAAAAATCAGGCCGAGACGCCACACGTCGCGCATAGGCCAATCGGGCCACCAGCGCGACGAGACGCTCACCTTCACGCCCCGATCGCGCGGCGTCGACACCAGCATCAGCAAAGCAATGACGACGATCGGAATCGCCCAAAACACAAACGTCGCGCGCCAGCTTTCGCCCAGCAGCGGGAACAGCACGGGGAAAAGCGAGACCGGCAAGATTTCGCCGACCAGCAATCCATTCGTATAAACGCCGGTTCCAAGCACAATGTGATGCGGCAGCCAGCGGCCGACCAAGGCGGTCATAGCGGGCTGTGTCACCGCAACACCGGCCCCCATGACGATAGTGGCGGCGAAGAGGAGCATCACATCCGCCGCCAAGGCGCGGCCAGCCGAGCCAAACGCGGTCAACAGCAATCCGGCGACGACCGCAGCCACCACGCCAATGCGTGCGACCAGGCGCGAGCCGACCAAGGCCGCTACAGCGAACACAATGACCGGCGTGCCGCTGAGAGCGCCGATTTCCGTGCCGGAGAGGTGGAACTCGTCGCGCAACAACGGAATGACCGGCGGCACCGCCAGAATGGCAAGCCGCAATGCGATCCCGACGAGCCAAAGCAGACCCAACGAGACAAAAAGGTGACGCGATTTCACAGCTTCGTTTCCGGCGATGTTCGCTTAAGACACGATCGACGTATCAAGCCGCGCCTTTAAGGCGCTCCAGCGCTTCGGCGATCTTGCTCTTGCGCGCCTGCGCCTCGTCGCGCTTTTCTTTTTCTTCCTCGACCACATCTTCAGGCGCGCGCGCCACAAAGTTGGGATTTCCGAGCTTCGCGTCAACCCGAGCGATGTCGGCATCGCACTTCGCCATTTCCTTGGCGAGCCGCGCGCGCTCGGCATTTGCGTCGAAAGAGGTTGGCAACGCGATAAACATCACTCCGTCGCTGACAGGGGAGTTAACAACGGCAGCGCCCGGAGTAAAACTCGAAGGCGCCATTCCATCGCTCGGCAACGTCACTTGAATCGTGCCACTTTCCCAATTCGGAGCAGCACGCTGGGTGCCATCAACAAAAACGACCGTGTTTGCCATTCGCGAGATGCTGCTTGCTGACGAACTGAGGACGCTAGTCGTCATTGTATCAAAGCTTGTTAAATTCGCGGACAGTATTTCTCTGAACGGGAGATTGTACGTCGTTCGAATCGCGCGAAGCTCGGTTACTACGTCAAAGACTGGCTCCATTTCGACATCGTCGGCAACCTCGAAAGCTTGCGGCCAACTGGCCAACGCCAATGGACCGCCACTGTTTGCTTCTGCGGCTCCCGTGACGCGCCACAACTCCTCGGTTATGAATGGCATGAATGGGTGAAGTAGCTTGAGAATTTCGTCGAGCACCCAAGTCGCCATTGCTCGAGTCTCAACTTTGTCGGGCCCGTCAGGCCCCGTCATTAGCGGCTTCGAAGTCTCGATGTATTGATCGCAAAAATTATTCCAAACGAAACGATAGACATGTTCTGCCGCATCGTTGAATCTGTATTGCTCGATCGCTGTTGTAGTATTTTGTATTGTTGTGCGAGATGGTTCTGAGCGATCCATCGATTCAGCAGTTCATTCAATGCATTTGGCACAAATCCTTCAACGCGCTCAACGCCGTTAAATTCGAGGAAACGCGCGGCATTCCAGAGCTTGGTTGCGAAATTGCGATAGCCCGCGACGCGCTCTGAGGACAACTTGATGTCTCGGCCCTGCGCCGCCATCGCGGCGAGCGTGAAGCGCAAAGCATCGGCGCCATATTCGTCGATCAGCTGCAGCGGATCGATGACGTTGCCTTTCGACTTCGACATCTTGGCGCCGGAAGCGTCGCGGACCAGTGCGTGGATGTAGACGGTCGGGAACGGCACCTCTTTCATGAAGTGCAGACCCATCATCATCATGCGGGCGACCCAGAAGAAGATGATGTCGAAGCCGGTGACGAGCACGCTGGTCGGATAAAAGCGTTTCAGGTCCGGCGTCTCGTCAGGCCAGCCCAGCGTCGAGAACGGCCACAGCGCCGAGGAGAACCAGGTGTCGAGCACGTCATCGTCACGGTGGAGGTATTCGTTGGCGAAGCGTTTTGTTCGCTCCGGATCGGCGGCGATGTCGTGTCCGTCCTCGACCGTGATCTCCTCGATGTCGGTGTAATGGGCGAGCGCGTCGGCGACAGCGTCGTCTTCGGTTTCGGCAACGAAGATTTTTCCGTCGGGGCCGTACCACGCGGGTATCTGGTGACCCCACCAGATTTGCCGCGAAATACACCAGGGCTGGATGTTCTCCATCCAGTTGAAGAAGGTCGCCTCCCATTGTCCGGGCACGAAGACGGTGCGCCCCGTGCGCACCGCTTCGATAGCCGGCTGCGCCAGGGTCTTGGCATCGACATACCATTGGTCGGTGAGAAACGGCTCGATCACCGCGCCGGAGCGGTCTCCGTGCGGCACCGTGTGCGTCGTCGGCTCGATCTTTTCCAGCAGCCCGCGCGCTTCGAGATGCTCGACGATGCGCTTGCGCGCGGCAAAACGATCCATGCCGTGCAGCGACAGCGTCTCGTCGAGCATGGACGACGGCGGGACCTCATGAAGAAACGCGGCGTTGTCACGAAGATCGAGCCTGCCCTCGACATCGAACACATTCACCAGCGGAAGATTGTGCCGCTTGCCGACCTCGAAATCGTTGAAGTCGTGCGCCGGCGTGATCTTGACCGCACCGGAGCCTTTTTCCGGGTCGGCGTATTCGTCGCCGATGATCGGAATGCGGCGGCCGACCAGCGGCAGGATCGCCATCTTCCCGATCAGATGTTTGAGGCGTTCATTTTCGGGATGCACGGCGATCGCCGTGTCGCCGAGCATCGTCTCGGGCCGCGTCGTCGCCACCACGATGAACTCGTCGCTGCCTTCGACCGGATATTTGATGTACCAGAGCGAGCCTTTGGTCTCGACCTGCTGCACTTCAAGATCGGAGATGGCGGTCTTGAGCTTCGGGTCCCAATTGACCAGCCGCTTGTCCTTGTAGATCAGGCCTGAGCGATAGAGTTCGACGAACACTTTCGCCACCGCGCGCGAGAGGCCTTCGTCCATGGTGAAGCGCTCGCGCGACCAATCGCAGGAAGCGCCGAGCCGCTTGAGCTGGCTCAAGATCGCGCCGCCGGATTCCGCCTTCCATTCCCACACCCGCTTGATGAACGCCTCGCGGCCCATTTCGCGGCTGCCGGGCTGCTGCCGCTCCATCAATTGGCGTTCAACGACCGCCTGGGTGGCGATGCCGGCATGATCGGTGCCGGGCTGCCAGAGCACGTCCTTGCCGCGCATGCGCTCAAAGCGGCAGAGAATGTCCTGCAACGTGTTGTTGAGCGCGTGCCCCATATGCAGCGAGCCGGTCACATTGGGCGGCGGAATAACGATGCAGTAAGGCGCGGCTTTGGCGCGCTCAGGCCGTCCGGCGCGGAACGCGCCGGCGTCCTGCCACGCCGCATAAATGCGGCCTTCGACGGCGGCGGGCTGATAGGTCTTGTCAATCGTCATCGTACTGTTTCCGCCGCGCGGCAGCGCTTAACTGCAACGCGGTCATTCCAGAAAACGGGTATCCGCGGCCGCGGCGGTGGCCTAAGAAACCCGCGCCGCGCGCACTGTCAACGCCGGTGTTCCTGCGCCGCTTTGGCACAACCGCTTGCCGTGCGAGTTAACCGCGCCGTGTTGTCCCCGCTCAACGCCCCGCCCGCTTCGGCGCAGAAAATTCCGACCCGCTCGATCCTCGTGCTGGCGGTGGCGGGCTTTGCGGCGCAGGCGCAAATACGCGTGACGGATTCGCTGTTGCCGCAAATCGCCAACGACTTCCACACGACGGTCGGCGTCGCGGCGATCGTCGTTACCGCCTACGCCATCACCCACGGCACCATTCAGTTCGTGGTCGGCCCCGTGGCGGACCGCTTCGGCAAATATCGCACCGTCGCCATCATCAGCGTGCTTTCCGCCGTCCTGGTTGCGGTTTGCGGCACCGTCTCATCGCTTCCGCAACTCGCGCTGGCGCGGCTGGCGACCGGTGCCGTCGTCGGCTGGGTCATACCGGTCTCGATGGCGTATCTCGGCGACGTCACCCCAGCCGATCGCCTGCAGCCGCTGCTGGCGCGCTACGCGTCAGGCTACATTTTCGGCCAGCTGTTTGGGCAGGCCGCCGGCGGCGTACTGGGCGACCTGTTCGGCTGGCGCAATGTGTTCTTCGCACTGGGGGGCATGTTCGCGCTGGCGGCCGCAGGCCTCATTGTGGAGCTCATCATCAATCCGCAGACCCGGGCATCGGGCAAATCGGTCGGCTCCCGAGGTTTCATCGGAAATTACGCGGCGGTCGTGTCGAAGCCGTTTGCCCGCATCATCCTTGCCATCGCGTTCGTCGAAGGAGCGTTGGCCTGGGGCGCCTTTGCCTATATCGGCGCAAGCCTGCATTTTCGTTTCGGCCTTAGTTATACGCTGATCGGCATCACCGTCGCGTTCTTCGGTATCGGCGGATTGATCTATTCCGGGTTGGTGCGGCTGTTCATGAACCAACTGGGCCAAATCGCCCTGCCCATTGCCGGCGGATTTGTCATAGCCGGCGCTTACGTGGTGCTCGGCCTCCAGACGGTTTGGTGGCTGGCGCCGATCGCGGTCACCGCAATCGGGCTTGGCTTCTACATGTTCCACAACACCTTGCAGACCATCGCCACCCAGATGACGCCGGAAGCACGCGGCACCGCAGTCTCGATCTTCTCTTCGGCGCTTTACCTTGGACAGACCGCGGGCGTCGCCGTGGGCGCGTTCGTCATCGACCGCGCCGGCCCGATGCCGGTATTCCTCGGGACCGCGGCCGCGTTTCCGGTGCTTGCGGTCTGGTTTGGATACGAACTGCATCGCCGTCCGGCGCACTAAGCTCGCGCCGGCAATGCTCCAGTGCCCGCGCTGAGCGCGGGCACATCAGGATGAGACGATGGCTCGGGCGGTTACGCCTTGACCAGCGGTACCTTCGGCACCGAGCCGCGGCGTGGCGGCGAGTTACCGCCGGGTCCGCCGCCAGGCGGCTTCCGTCGCGGCGATGACTTTCGCTTCTTGGCCCGGCGCGGCTCGGGCAGTTTTTCCGGCCGCGGCGTCACCGGACCATCCAGATACTCGAACCCAAGCTCGGTCCTGCCGTTTTCGTTGGTGGTCACGACGACGCGCACGTGGCCGCCCGATTTCAGCCGTCCGAACAACACCTCGTCGGCCAGCGGCTTCTTGATGTGCTCCTGGATCACCCGTGCCATCGGCCGCGCGCCCATCAGCTCATCATAGCCGTTCGCAATCAGCCATTTCGACGATTCGTCGGTGAGTTCGATGGTCACGTCGCGATCGGCGAGTTGCGCTTCAAGCTGGAGGACGAACTTCTCGACCACTTTCGCGATGACCGCTTCGGACAGGTGCGCGAAGGTGATGATCGAGTTGAGCCGGTTGCGGAACTCCGGCGCGAACAATTTTGTAATCGCCTCCATGTCGTCGCCTTCACGCTTGCTGCGCGTGAAACCGAAAGCGGCCTTGGCCATATCGGCGGCACCGGCGTTAGTGGTCATGATCAGGATGACATTGCGGAAATCGACCTGCTTGCCGTTGTGGTCGGTCAGCTTGCCGTGATCCATGATCTGCAGGAGCACATTGAAGAGATCCGGGTGCGCCTTCTCGATTTCGTCGAGCAGGAGCACGCAGTGCGGATGCTGGTCGACACCGTCGGTCAATAAACCGCCCTGATCGAACCCGACATAGCCGGGCGGCGCACCGATCAGCCGCGATATGGTATGGCGCTCCATGTACTCGGACATGTCGAAGCGGATGGTTTCGACGCCGAGGGTGGCGGCGAGCTGCCGCGCCACTTCGGTCTTGCCGACGCCGGTCGGGCCGGAGAACAGGTAGCAACCGATCGGCTTTTCAGGTTCACGCAAGCCTGCGCGCGCAAGCTTGATGGAAGCCGCGAGCGCCTCGATCGCCTTGTCCTGACCATAGACGACGCGCTTGAGTGTCTCTTCCAAATGGCGGAGCACCTCAGCGTCGTCCTTCGAGACCGCTTTCGGCGGGATCCGGGCCATGGTGGCGATCGTGGTCTCGATCTCCTTGATACCGATGGTCCGTTTACGCCGGCTCTCCGGCAGCAGCATCTGCGCCGCGCCGGATTTGTCGATCACGTCGATGGCCTTGTCGGGCAGTTTGCGGTCATGGATGTAGCGCGACGACAATTCCACCGCCGCCTTGATCGCTTCGTTGGTGTATCTCAGCTTGTGATATTCCTCGAAATAAGGCTTGAGCCCCTTGAGGATTTCGATCGCATCCGGGACCGACGGCTCATTGACGTCGATTTTCTGGAACCGGCGGACCAGCGCCCGGTCCTTCTCGAAATACTGCCGGTATTCCTTGTAAGTAGTTGAGCCGATGCAGCGAACCGTGCCCGATGACAGCGCGGGCTTCAGCAGGTTCGACGCATCCATTGCGCCTCCCGAGGTGGCCCCGGCGCCGATGACGGTGTGGATTTCGTCGATGAACAGGATCGCGCCGGGATAGGCCTCAAGCTCCTTGATGACCTGCTTGAGCCGCTCTTCGAAATCGCCGCGGTAGCGCGTACCGGCAAGCAGCGTGCCCATATCGAGCGCGAACACGGTCGCGTTGCGCAACACGTCGGGCACCTCGCCATGAACGATGCGGCGCGCGAGCCCTTCGGCAATCGCGGTCTTTCCGACGCCGGCATCGCCGACGAACAGCGGATTGTTCTTCGAACGGCGGCAGAGCACCTGAATGGTGCGGCTGATCTCAGCGTCGCGGCCGATCAGTGGATCGATCTTGCCCTCGCGCGCCTTCTTGTTGAGGTTGACGCAGTAAGCGTCGAGTGCGTCGCCCTTCTTCTTCGGCTCATCCCCGCTCTTGGCATCGGTCTCCTCGTCGGAGCCGCGGACTGGCCGCGCCTCCGACATGCCGGGCCGCTTGGCGATGCCGTGGCTGATGTAGTTGACCGCGTCGTAGCGCGTCATGTCCTGCTCCTGCAGGAAGTACGCGGCGTGACTCTCACGCTCGGCGAAGATCGCGACCAGCACATTCGCGCCGGTCACTTCTTCGCGTCCCGACGACTGGACGTGGATGACCGCGCGCTGGATGACGCGCTGGAAGCCGGCGGTCGGCTTCGAATCTTCGGCCCCGTCGGTAACGAGATTATCGAGTTCCGATTCGAGATAAGCGACCAGACTGCGGCGCAGCTTGTCCAGATCGACATTGCACGCGCGCATCACCGCTGCCGCGTCCTGATCTTCGATCAGCGCGAGCAGGAGGTGTTCGAGCGTGGCGTATTCGTGGTGGCGCTCGTTGGCCAGCGCCAAAGCCCGGTGGAGCGATTGTTCGAGACTGCGCGAGAACGTGGGCATTCAGTGTCTCATTTCCTTTGTAGTAGGCGTTCCCCCCGGAATCACTTCTTCTCCATGATGCACTGCAAAGGATGCTGATGTTTGCGTGCAAAGTCCATGACCTGCGTCACTTTGGTTTCGGCAACCTCGTAAGTGAACACGCCGCATTCGCCGATCCCGTGCTGGTGCACGTGCATCATGATCCGATGAGCGGCTTCCTGGTCCTTATTAAAAAAGCGCTCGAGCACGTGAACCACGAACTCCATCGGCGTGTAGTCGTCGTTGAGTAACAGCACGCGATAGAGGTTCGGCCGCTTGGTCTGCGGCCGCGTCTTGGTAATGACCGCCGTGCCCGGACCGCCCTGATCGTTTTTTCGCTTGCGGTCGTCATCGGCCGCGCGAACCGGCTGGTTATTGTCGCCCCTTGGCAGCATTGCTTCGTCTATCGCTTAACCCGTTGCGGTGGTGATCGACCCCTCCCGCGAGGCCGTCGAACCCGCCAATGTATACACTATCATAATACGGAATCGGCCGCTTTCCAGATCGGTGAAGTAACTGCCCCCTTGCAGAACCGCGGGTCCGGCTTGCGCATTCCGCCTTGCCCGCCACACAGTCCGCCGAACGCACACACGCCGTGAGTGCACGTTCGGTGCCAACCCGGCGACTCGGTTATTCATCGCGGTAATGCGATAGGGGGAAGATGGTCGGTCCCGAACGCCGCGCCAACTCGCTGCGCGAGTTCGAGCAGGACTTCGTGCCGGATTATGACGCGTCGAACTTTCCGTCCGCCGCGCGCGGGCTATGCGCTGGAGCACATTGCGTTCCAGGTCGGCCGCATCGAGCAATACTTGCCAAAATAGCAGCCATCGTCGAGTCAACGTTGTCGAAGACGTGACTTAACGCGTGACTTGGCTGCAACCAGCGCCGCACCAGCCGATTGGATTCGGCCGGCGTGGCGCCAAGTAATGCCGTTTTACAACGTCACTTCATTCCGGCGTTCGCCATCACACCTTCGAACGGCTTGTAGGCTTCCTTGGCGAGACCGGCGTAAAGCTCACCGAGTTTGGTCGATTGGGCGACGAAACCCTCATACGATGACTTGAGGTATTCGCTCTGAACCTCCATGGCCTTCTCCAGGCTCTTGGCGCCCATCAGCTTTTCCCAAGCAGCCGCCGAGCCCTCGAATGACTTCTTCGAGTAGTCCGCAACCTCGGTTGCAATAGCCTGCGCGTTCTTCGTCCACGTACCAAACGAAGCCATTGCCATATCCATACTGTCCTTGCTCATCTTCTGCATCTGATCGGTGTTCATCGGATCCTCCCGGCAGACGATGCTGCCCGGCGTTTAAGGGTGAAGTCTTGCCCGGCCCTTCCGCCTCAAAAAGGCCTTCCGCGAAGGCAAACCTATTATAGTGCACTGCACAAAAAATACAACTAAGATTAATTGCGCTGCACAATTAAGCGGCGGAGACGATGCACCAACGGTTGACGTAAGTGAGGTTAACGCTTTCGCAATGGCGTTGGCCTAGCGTATCGGAACGTGCCGTCTAAGTAGCGGTCGTTCCTTGTGATTTGGGTCAGTACTTCGCCAGTGATGGTTGTCCGGGACCGAGCCGACAGCCCATTGCGAAAGAAGGATGGACCCCAAAGGAGCCAACAGGGGTGGACTCCTCTGGGAGTTCCGTGCGCGTCAGGGACGGGGAAAGTAATGCGTTGCGTGCGTTCTGAGGTCCGGTACGGGCTTCGCTTTTGCATCTTGGGTTTCGCCGCCGTCGCAGCGGCGTTCGCTATCACCACCAATTCGGCCGACGCGGCATATCGCCATCGCTACCGAGTGCTGCTGATACGTGACGCTGCCAGAACCCATCACCGCGCCGACAGCGAAAGCTATTCGCCGCTGTTTGCCTCAATTGTGGTCGACGGCAACAGCGGCGAAGTCTTGACCGCGACCAATGCCGACGCGCAGCGTCATCCGGCGTCGCTCACCAAGATCATGACACTTTACCTGCTGTTCGAGCGGCTCGAAGCCGGCAAGCTCAGACTCGATTCCCAGCTTAAAGTTTCAGAGCACGCGTCCGAACAGGCTCCGACGAAACTTGGCCTGAGACCCGGCCAGACCATCGTCGTCGACGATGCGATCAAAGCCGTGGTCACGAAGTCGGCGAACGACGCCGCCGTAACCATCGCCGAAAACATCGCCGGCGACGAAGCCGAGTTCGCCCGGCTGATGACGCAAAAGGCGCGCGCGCTCGGCATGAGCCGTACAACCTACGTGAACGCCTCCGGCTTGCCAGACGATGACCAGATCACGACCGCCCGCGACCAGGCGCTGCTCGGCCGCGCTATTCAGGAGCGGTTCCCGCGCTACTACCGATATTTCTCCACGCCGGAGTTCGTCTATCACGGCCGCGAGATGCGCAATCACAATCATCTGCTCGGCCAAGTCGGCGGTCTCGACGGCATCAAAACCGGCTACACCCGCGCCTCCGGGTTCAATCTCGTCGCCTCGGTGCATCGCGACGGCCGCTATCTCGTAGCCGTGGTGCTTGGCGGCCGTTCAGCTTCCGAACGCGACGAGCGCATGCGCGAATTGATCGGCGACCACATCAGAGAGGCGACGCTTCGCCATATCGCGCCGCCGGTCGCGGAAAAGTCTGAGCCGCGTGCTGAGCCGCAGCCGCCGCTTGCCAGGGTGCAAACGCCACTCCCGCCGAAGGTAGAAACGACGAGCAGCGTCGCGACGAACGCCCAACCGGCAGCGGGGGCCAGCGACCCAATCCAGCCGGTCATGGTCAGGACCATAACGTACCGTACGATCCCGGCGCCGACGAATTCGTTCGCCGCCATGCCTGCGCTTGCCCCGGTCGCCTCCTCACCGCCGTCGCCTGCACCCGTTGCGGTCCGCACCGCCCCGGTGGTGCAGCCCGAGCCAGAACCAAGCCACGTCGTCGTCGCGTCAACAGAGCCCGCTCCGATCGTCACCGACCGCCAAGGCGGAACCGGCCAAGACCAATCTCCCAATCCCCGACCCGACCGAGCACCACGCGCACGCGCGCGGCGAATGGCTGATTCAAGTCGGCGCGTTCGAGGATGAAGGTGACGCAAAGCAGCATTTGAGTGCCGCCAAGCTGAAAGTGCCGGCCATGCTTGCGGCTGCGGATCCGTTTACCGAGCGCGTGCAAAAAGGCGACAAAGCCTATTACCGCGCGCGCTTTGCCGGTTTCGACAAGGCGACGGCGGAAGCCACCTGCAAGCTACTCAAGCGCAGCGATATCGCTTGCATGGCGCTGAAGAACTAGGCCAAGGCCGGAACGGACAAGAGTTTTCGAAAACGCGCGTCAAGAAGCCAAAGCCGGATCAACCGGTGGATACGACGGGACGTCAATCACGGATGGGATGCCACGCGAAAGTTGTTGCGTAGGGAATTTCAGCGATGGCGGCGAAGCAGAACATCCTTGGCTTCATTGACGCGGGCGGCAAGGTACGTCGACCCCCCTTGGTCGGGATGCAGTTTCTTCATCAGGAATCGGTGAGCGCGTCCGATCTCCTGCGCGCTCGCCCCGGACTGAAGGCCAAGGATCTGATAAGCTTCCTTTTCCGTCATTTTGCCGCTGGGCGCCGCGCTGCTCCCATCCCCCGATGCCGCATTACCCTCCGTGTCCTCACGCCAACGGGGCTCCCGGCGGTCAAGATACGCCATCAGTAGCTGGCGGCTGTCGCTGTCGATCTCACCCAGCAGACCGATGAGAGTCGGAGGGTCGAGCGCATCGAGCGCAACACCTTCATATTTTCCCGCAAGAATGCGTCCGCGCATCGCGCCGCTATCGTGATCGAGCTCCATTTCGAGGAACGCCGAACGCACGCGGGAGACCTGCCCGGTGCTTTTCTGCGTCCGTCGTCCGAAGCCCGCCGGCCATAAGGTAATCCAGCCGAGCATTCCGAGGCCAAGCGCACCTACCGTGATCGCGACACCGATTTCGCCGCGAAATAGAAGGAATGCGGCGAACAGTAAGGCCGCGCCGCCGCCGATGCCGCGTATCAGCTTTGCCGCCTGTTTGGGATCGGCTTTGGAAAAGGCTCTGACCGCCCACAACAGCAGGATGAGGACGACGACGCCGAGAATAAGCGGCATGACTACTTCAACTGTTGGAGCAGCTTGGCCGCGCCGGTCGAATGCCGCGCCTTAAGATCAGCGAGGGCCTTCATGCCGCCGGCAGCGTACGCCGCAGCCGCACGCAAAAGTTCTCCCAGTTCGTGTGCGGCACCCGGCGCGAAACGGCAGTAGGCGCCGCGCGTGAGCCGCGCCAACTCGCGAAAGGCTTGCTCGCAAACCGGATCGTAGCCCTCCTGGAACATGAACGCCGGAACGCTGCGCAGGGCGAGTTCACCGGCGCCGGCGCACAGATCGTCGAGGGACTCTTCCATGGCATCGCCGACGAACACCAAAGCACCGATCTTGGCCTTATCGTTCTCGCGCCGCGTATGGGCAAGGATTTTCGCAATCTGAGTATGACCGCCGCGGCAATCGATCCGTGACATGAGTGCGCCGAGCCGTTCCGGTTCAGCGACCCACGGCGAGGCACGGCACTCCGCCAAACCTCGAAAGTACGCGAGCTGGATGTCAAGGCCTCCGGCGGCGGCCGCTTCCCGAAACATTTCGGCTTGCAACGTGCAGGCCTGATCCCAGGTCGGTTGCCGGCTCATTGTCGCATCAAGCGCAAAAACCAGCCGGCCGCGCGTACCAGCCTTGACCGCAGGACCGAGTGCTTTAACGCTATTCAAGAAAGCGTCGACGTCGGCACGCGACGAGGGCGCCGGAACACCATCCGGCGCTTTATCTGGTAACTCGGAACTTGGCGCCCGTGATTGGCCGGGCGTCTGCTTGCGCATGGTGAAGCCTTCGCGCCGAAGAATCTCGTCCTAAGGTGGCGCTCTCAGGCAACCGGCGCAATGGCTATGGATTTGGCTTCCTTTTGCCTTCACCGCATGAGCGAGCAAGACGCGCGCAGCTCAAGACGGGCTTTCGTCGGCAATTAACGCCGGCTTCGCCAACGAAGACTGCAACAGCCGCTCCACGAGCTCAGGTTCGACGCCGTGTTGATCGGCGGCGTCGGCGAGAGCGCGGGGCGATGCATTCTCGAAGAACGCCCGGTAGCCGATAACAGGGTGACGGCCAGGCGCCTGGTCGTTGACCACCAAACGGACGACGTCGGGCCGGGAATAATGCCCCGTCGTATCCACGATGGCTTTGACCGCCTTGATCATCCAAGCCTGTAGTTCGCCGTGAACAATCTGAGAGCCCTCGACCGGACCGACCATAGGAATGCCGAGGGGGGCGATGATGGAGCTGCCGCCACGCGCGTAGCGTATATTCATTTTGCCCTTGTGCGGAAACTCGTCGGGTACATCGCTTTCGTCGATGATCCCGCATGCTGAAATTACAAATGCGCCCGCTTCCAATGCATGAGCGCGAACGGACGAATGTCCCCAGAATGACGAATGGTCGCCATCCCATTCCTCGAGTTCGGGACCAGTGTGCAGGGTGAACGCGCCTGGGAAAACGGCTATATGGATATCTTCGCCGAGTCCGATCATGGCGGCTCGCATCAGCGTCATGATGTGTTCGCCGCAAATGAGCCCGCCCAGACGTCCGATGTCGGTCTCGAATACGCGCAGATCGCCGGCGTCGCCCTGGCCCCAGAACAGCCGCTCGGAAAATGTCGGCATGGTTTTGCGGTGCCGCCCCATCAGCCGGCCTTGAGGATCAAAGAACAACAATGTGTTGTAGATCGTGCTGACTTCCGGCCGCGGATCGATTTCATTACAGCCCATGACCACGTAAGCGTTGGCGCGCCGCGCCGCCGCGCCCAGGCGCTCGGTATCCTCGCTCGGCGCGAGCACGGCCGCGTCGCGAAAGGCCACCCGCCCGCCGGCCCATGCTTGCAGCGAAGAATCCCAACCTTCCGTCCAGTACGGGTATCCGGCCAGCCAGACTTCCGGAAAAACGATCAACTCGGCGCCACCGGCTGCGGCCTCCGCAATGTAGGCTTCCGCGCGTGCCAGCGAGGCTTCCTTGTCGAGAAACCGCGATGCCTTCTGCACTATGGCGACCTTCACGGCCTCACGACCACCCAGTACCGGTTTTTTTCCGATGCCCATGACAAACTCCTGATTTGGTGCGATCCTTGCTTGTTCAGGATGCCGTTGGGCGATCTCAAACGCATGCACAACAGGGTCAATTTGCTTGATCCAACCGGACATGCACGATGCGATGCACACCTCACCTGCAGATAACGTCGACCAGCTCGCTTGCGGGCCCCGACAGGTTTTCTTATTGGGCCGACGTCGTCACTCAAACGTTCGTTCCATTGCAATGCGACACTCCGGATCGTCACACTTTCTTCGGCAATCTGCGTCATCGCCAAATCGGCCTTGTCGGCATCGCCGATGTTCAGGCTTCGGCGATGCGAGTCGCGCGGACGGCGGCGACCATTGCGCATGCGCCAAGCGATGATCTGATCGTCGTGCTGCAAATCGACGGCATTTGCCAAACCGGGCAAAACAACTCGTCCGGCCGACTCCTTCCCGGCGGCAGCGCCGTCGTCACGACGGACGAATGTTATTTTTTCGACTTCCCCGAAAACTTCCGCCAACTCGTTCTCAAGTTGCCGTCGAGCCTGATGCTGCAGGAGCGGATCGGGCGAACGCGCGAACGATCATTGTTGCTGTCCGAGGGGCCGGCAAGGCTGCTGCAACGGCTCGCGCTTTCACTATTGGAAGAGCCGATGGACCTCTCTGCCGAGGAGGAGGTCGGGATTGAAAACGCATTTGCCGACCTCTTGGGTTCGGCCGCACATCCGTCCAGCGCCGAGAAAGATCTCGGAGATTCGACCCCGTACTTCGCCGCGCGGCAGTTCATCAGATTGCAGCTGACGAATCCGGAATTGAAGCCTGCTACCGTCGCGGCTCATGTCGGCATGTCGACGCGCAACCTCGCGCGGCTATTTGCCCGACGCGGGACTTCGATTGAACGAACCTTTTGGGCGGAAAGACTGAACGCGGCGCGTCAAGACCTTACCGATCCGCAACTCGCCGAAAGCTCGGTCACCGACATCGCATTTTCATGGGGCTTTAACGACGCAGCGCATTTCTCGCGCAGGTTTTCAAAGGCCCATGGTCTATCCCCGACGGCGTACCGGGCGGCACACCTGCGACGTTCGCCGTGCTGATCCAATTCGATCCGCCGTTTTCTAGCAACTTTGTTGTTTGGAACTGTCTTGCCGATTGGCCTTGCCCGGTGCTCTTGCCTGGTGCTCTTTGATCAAGCTACAGCACTTCGCGGCGTAAGTTAATCACTAACGACGAAGCGCATGTCGAATGCGCACACTGTGTGCTCGCGCGGCAAGGCATGACCAAACAAATGTCGGGATCGAGACAAAACCGGCCGCCGGTGATCCGCTCACTGCCGGCGCTCCAACGCAAGCTCGGCGTTTGGCGTGTGCGGCACAAGACAATTGCACTGGTGCCGACCATGGGCGCCTTGCACGGTGGCCATATTCGCTTGGTGCAACTGGCACAGCGACGAGCCGACCGCGTCGTTGTATCGATCTTCGTCAATCCATCGCAATTTGCGCCCGGCGAGGATCTCAACGCTTATCCGCGAACGTTTGCCGCCGATCTCGCTGCGCTCGCCGACTTGAAGGCTGACCTGGTGTGGGCGCCTTCGGTAGAGGTGATGTACCCGGCCGGCTTCGCCAGCCGCATCACGCCGGAAGGCCCGGCGACGGTCGGCCTTGAGGACGCCTACCGGCCGCACTTCTTTGGTGGCGTCGCCACTGTGGTCGCAAAGCTCCTGATCCAATGTGACCCCGACTTCGCGATCTTCGGCGAGAAAGACTACCAGCAGCTCAAGGTAGTAACCCAGCTTGCGCGCGACCTTGACCTGAAAGCGCGCATCGTCGGAGCGCCGGTCGTACGCGAAACAGACGGCCTCGCGCTGTCCTCGCGTAACCGCTACCTGTCGCCGCGCGAGCGGGCCAAGGCTCCTGTGCTTTATCAGGTGCTCAAAACCTGCGCGGCACAGATCGCCGCCGGCAAGCCGGTCGCCGGTGTCCTCGCCAACGGACGTGCAACAATTGCCGAAGCGGGTTTTATCGTCGACTATCTGGAAGCCCGCGACGCCAAGACGCTGGCGCCTATAACGTCAGTCAAACGGGCGCCTATTCGACTCCTTGTTGCCGCGCGCCTGGGGAAGACACGGCTGATCGACAATGTTGCGGTTTAGCGCCGCCGCTTCCGCTTACTTTGCGCCGGGCTTCAACGGATCCTTCACCGCCTCGTACGTGGCGAACTCGACGCTATAGAGCTGCCCGTTCACCTTTTCGACCTTGCGGATATAGATGTTCTGGACGATGTCGCGGGTTTGCGGGTCGATCGTGATCGGGCCACGCGGGCTTTCCCAAGCCATGCCCTTCATCGCGGCCAGCAAAGCATCCCCATCAGATCTGCCGCCGGTCTTCTTCAATGCCTCGTAGATCAGGTGCATGCCGTCATAGCCGCCCACCGAGACAAAGTCCGGGCGAAAGCCGCTCGCCTTCTCAAATGCGGCAACGTAGGCCTTATTCAACGCTGAATCGTGCGCGGCGGAGTACGACCCGGCCGTAATCATCCCGAGCATCTGATCACCCATGGTGTTCAGATCGTCGTCATCGGTCAGGTCGCCGGGGCCGACGATCTTGATGCCTGAACTCGCGAGGCCGCGCTCGGCGAACTGCTTGGCAAAGATGCCGGCCTGCGTACCGGGAAAATAGATAAAGGCCGTGTCCGGATTGATGTCGCGGATGCGTTGCAGGAAGGGCGCGAAGTCGGGATTGGCAAGCGGAATGCGGATTGATTCAATTATCTCGCCGCCGGCCTGGGTAAAGCGCTTTCTGAACGCGGTCTCGGCCTCGATGCCGGGTGCCCAGTCATTGACCAATGTGACGACGCGCTTGCTGCCGTTCTTGAACGCCCATTCGCCGATGATCCACGACTGCTGACCGACCAGAAAACCCGCCCGGACCATGTAGGGCGATTTTGTCACCGTGATCGACGCACCGGAGCTTAATACGAGGGTCGCAATCTTTGCCTCGGTCACCAATGGGGCAATCGCCAACGCACAAGGTGTGGTTCCGATGCCGATGAGGCCCACTTTCTCATTAACGATCATGTCCTGGATGATGCGGCGCGCGGTGTCGGCCACGCCGCCATCGTCCCGAATGATAAGTTCCAGTTTTCGCCCGGCGACGACGTTGCCGTGTTGCTGCACATAAAGCTTGATCGCCGCCTGCAGTTGCCGGCCCACGGCGTTGAAGCCCGCGCCGGTCAGGGGGATGCTGATCCCCATCTTGAGAACTTCGTCGGCGCTCGCGCGATGGCCGAGCATTGCCGCGGCAGCGCTCGCCACCGCGCCCTTAAGCATCGTTCTCCGCAACATCGCGTTCCCCTCCCCCAATTTTATCGACTTATGTTTCCGTGCCTGCTTTGCCGCAGGCATCGGCAAGCGCAAAAAGTTCAGGCCGGTTCAAGGTGCGGAATTTGCGGCCGCTCTCCCTCGGCCTTTCCGGTAATCGGCGCTCTCGGAAGACGCGCGGTGCCGGCTTCCATGACGAAATTATGCGTCAGCGTGTACCAGGGCGCCTTGACGTCAGCGGCCGGGGCCGGCCCATCGTCGTGACGTACAAAATTACCAAGCAAGTGGCGCGTCACACCAAACTGCACGTCGGTGTCGATGTATTTGTCGTCAGGCGGATAGATTTGCGACACCAGCGTCTTGTAGCCGGACTTGAAGGCCAAGAAATGCAGATGCGCCGGACGCATGTTGTGTCGCCCCTGGGCGCGCAACAGATCGCCGACCGGGCCATCGATCGGGATGGGATATCCCGCAGGCTTCACGCTGCGAAAACTGATGCGCCCCTGCGAGTTGGTGAAAAACTTGCCGCGCAAATTCATATCCGACTGGACCGGGTCTTGGTTCTCGTAGAAGCCCTCGGGCGAGGAATGCCATATATCGACCTCCACTCCCTCGATCGGCTTGCCCTTCACATCGCGATAGTAGGCATCGACAAACAGCGCCGGCCCCGGCGTTGGCGAGCGCACGATCGAACCGCCGTTCTTCGTCACCGGCGAGTTCATCCGCCAGAATGGCCCAAGTTGGCTCGCGTCGGTCTCGGTCTGACCCTGATCGCCGTTGTTGAGAAGGCAGATGAGGGCCGAGAAACCGAGCGTTCCAGCCATCAGCACCGCTTCGTTGTGGTTCTCGTTGGTGTGCTGTCCGAGCGCGTTGATGTAGGCGGTCGCAGCCTGGAACTCCTGCTCGGTCAACTTCACCTCGCGGGCGAAATCGTGCAGATGGCGAATAAAGGCGGACATGATTTCGCGGAAGCGCGGATCTGGCGCTCGCGATAATTCGCTAAGCACCGCCTTGGTAACGTCCGCCTGGTTTTCGATAATCATTGTCCACTCCGCATCGGCGCATTTGCCGTTGCGGTGGAGTTTACGGGATCGCCGAGGATTGCGCCACGCAGGATCGCGGCCTCACATCAGGCCGAGTTCACGCAACTCGCGACGCATTTTTTCCGGCATGGCAGCGGCCCCAGGTGCCGCCTTGTCGAGATCGCCTGGGGCATCCTTCACCGCGAGGTAGCGCCAGCCCTGGAAAGCGCGAAACGGGCGCGGCGCCACCAAGACCACCTTGGGGTCGAGCACCACGCCGCAGCGGCCGATCCCCTCTTTGTCGCGGAACGGCCTGATGTCGCGGATGCGCTGACGGCAGGCGATTTCTCCGCGGATCACCCAGTAGAGCGAACCGCCATCGACCAATTCCGCCGCGCGTTTGGGCACCATGCGCGTACGGTGGATGTGCTCCGGCTTTTCTCCGCGTTTGCGTTTTTCTTTGAGCTTTTGCCTGATCCAGTCCTCAAGGTCGCGGACCGAATCCGCGCCGACGCACAGCTTAATGAGATGAAGGGGCATCCGGTGAACCTATCCCTCCATCACCCGCTCGATCACCATGATCTTTCCGCCCTCCACAACTTGAACGCCGGCGGCGACTGCAACCTCCCGTACCGTTCCAGCGAATGGCGCACGCAATGTGTGTTCCATTTTCATGGCTTCGATCACCGCCAGCCGCTGACCGTGGGTGACCGCATCGCCGAGACTCACAAAAAACTCCAGAACCCGACCGTGCATTGGCGCCTTGACGACGCCGTCGCTGCTGCCTGCTTCCGTGGCTGCGACGGAGATATCCTGCAATCGGACGCGCGTTTGGCGGCCATGACGCACAACGTAGACTTCGTCTCCGGCCGCGAAGGTTCTGGCGTCTTCCGCGGGCGCTACGCCGCCGATCGCGATCTTCATGCCGTCGTTATCCCAGGTGACAGTAGCGTTGGCGGCCTCACCGTCGATAACGACTGGAACCGTGATCGAACGACCGCCGCCGAGTTGAAACGCATCGGGCACGGCCCAGGGCGAATTTGCATCCTCCCCAGGCGCCACGCCTTCGTCGGCAGCGTCGCCGGCGAGCAGGCGCGTGACACCGGCGGCCGCAGCCGCAACGTCGCGATTTTGCGGCACGGCGCCGAGTGCGGCGAGGTTGCGATCGATGAAGCCGGTATCGACCCTGCCTTCGCGAAAGCTCGGAGCCCGGGAAAGCGCGCCGAGAAAGGCAACATTACTACGTACGCCGGCGACGAGCGTATGATCGAGTGCACTGGAAATCCGATTAATCGCGGCCTCCCGCGACGGCGCATGGGCGATCAGCTTCGCGATCATCGGATCGTAGAACGGCGTCACCTCCCCGCCCTGTTCAATACCGCTGTCTACCCGGACATTTGCGGGCAATTCCAAACCTAAAATCTTGCCGGTCGACGGCAGAAAGCCGTTCTCAGGGTCTTCGGCATAAACGCGGGCTTCGATCGCGTGACCATCGAAGCCGATCTGTGCCTGTTCGAGCGGGAGTTTTTCGCCGGCAGCGATCTGGAATTGCCAGGCAACGAGATCGATGCCGGTGACCGCCTCGGTCACCGGGTGTTCGACTTGAAGCCGCGTATTCATTTCGATGAACCAGAAGCCGTCGGCACGTAATCCCGCCGAGCCGTCAGCGACAAACTCGACCGTGCCAGCGCCGACATAACCGACGGCCTTCGCCGCCGCGACGGCAGCCGCTCCCATCTGCGCCCGCAACGGACCGGTCATGCCCGGCGCGGGTGTTTCCTCGATCACCTTCTGGTGGCGGCGTTGCAACGAGCAATCGCGCTCGCCGAGATGAACGACACCGCCATGCCGATCGCCGAATACCTGAATCTCGATGTGACGCGGTGCCGCGACATACCTCTCAATCAGAACCCGGGTCGAACCGAACGCCGACGCGGTCTCGCGCACCGCGCCTTCAAGGGCATCATCGAAGGCGGCATGTGTGTCGACACGACGCATACCTCTGCCGCCACCACCTGCGGCGGGCTTTATGAGGACCGGATACCCAATTTTGTCCGCCTGCTCCCTGAGGAACATCGCGTCTTGCCGCTCGCCGTGATAGCCGGGCACGATCGGAACGCCTGCTTTTTCCATCAGCGCCTTGGCGCGATCTTTAAGCCCCATCGCGCGCATCGCTGCTGCCGGCGGCCCCACGAATGCGATCCCGGCTTGCGCGCACGCGTCGGCGAAATCACCGCTTTCGGACAAAAACCCGTATCCCGGATGGACGCACTCCGCGCCCGCCAGCTTTGCGACTTCGATCAACCGATCGATTGAGAGATAGCTTTCACGCGATTCCGAAGGACCGATGAAATAGGCTTCATCACAAACTCGACGATGAAGCGCCTGAGCGTCTGCCGCGGAATAAACAGCGATCGTGCGCATCCCGAGCCGTTTCGCGGTGCGGGCGACGCGGCAGGCAATTTCGCCGCGGTTGGCGATGAGGACCGAGCTGAACATCACCGGAGATTAGCGGCTGGCGCCCGACGCACGCTCAACTCATTGCGCGCGCATTGCGCCGCCAGCGCTCGCGCTGGGCGAAGGCGGATTGAGCTGAACCGGCGCGCCGGTCGGCGCCGCGGACGTCGGTCTCGGCGCCGGCGGGAGCGGCTCCGGCCAGATCGGTTCGGACTGAGATGAGCCCGCCAGGGTGGGTTGCGCGACAGCCTGCGGCGGCGGATTAGCGGCCTGCCTGCGCGATCGTCGCGACGCCGAAGCCTGAGGGTTCGGATTGGCTGCAGCGGCAGCGGCTACGCCCGGCAACACCGGCCCGGTGGGTTCCGGATTCATGATGCTGACGGGCGGGATCGAAGCTGCCGACGGGAAATCGATATTGACCGGCTTGCGCGGTCCGGGCGGCTGCGCCTGTGCGACGTCGGCGGGCGCCGCATCGGGCGCCTTCGCCCAAACCTCCTGATAATGGTCGAGATAGCGGTCAATCGTCTGCGCACTGAGATTAGAACGCACCCGGCTGGGATCGCGCAGCAGCGAAAGCGCCTTACAATTCTGGCTCGTGCAGGCGTCACGAACCGCGAGCACATGCGCAACGAAACCAAAACGATCAGCCTCGAGCGAGCGACGCAACGGCGCCAACGCGTATTCGATATCTCCGCCGCCGCGCGCGGCATATGCCGCCATGCCCGCGAGCAAGGAAAGGCGCGCGGCAATATAAGATGACGCTGATGCGACACTGACCGGCGAAACAAACAGCGCTTTCTCGCACGCCGCCTCGACATTATCGCCCGCCAGCGCATCGAGGCAGGCGAGCGACGAGCCGGGAGCCAGTGCTTGTGCGCTTAGTTCGGCGAAGCGCCGCTCCAGAGCCCGGCGATCGGCACCTAAGTCACCCGATGAGGAATGGTCGAGGAAAGACCACGCCATTGCAGCGCCGAATATCGCGCTGAGGATGACGAGACCGCCGCGCCAAGGCACGCTCGGCTGCGGCCGGAACAATGCGAGCATGCAGAACAAGAACAGCAAAGCCGCCGAGCCGGCCGCCACCCATAAGCGCAACGCCGAAGTTCCGAATTCAGGATCAACGCCGAGCATCAACCCACCCCGGTACCGACGAAACGCCACCTCGCCTCAAGAAGTATGGCGCAGAGCCCCCAGCGACTCCAGCCCCGTCTGTGTTTGAGACCTTCAAGCCGTCAAGCACTCACGCCGCTCGAAAGACTCGGCCAATAAAAAGACACGGCCAATAGTCAGTGATCAAGCTCGAGCTGGCTTTCTCTAGCCACGCGCTCAAACGCCTCGCCGGTATTTTTGATCCGGTACTGGTAATCATCACCATCTGAGGGCAGCAGCTTGACCACCTTGTACGTGCCACTGGCGCCTGGACGGCTGATCGGGCTCGAGGTGTAAAGGACCGTTTGACCAACGCGGAATTTATGCGTGCGCAACGGTTGCGGGCGCATCGTCACCTCGGCGACGGTCACGGTAGCTATCTTGATGGTGCTTATGGGTTCCTGATTGGCCGAAATCTGTTGCGAAACAGTCTTCCGAACAACTGGACTGCGGGTTGCCTTAGCAGGCTTACTCTTCACTGAACGTCTATTCATAGAACCACTATATAGACAAAATGGTGACTTGAGCAAAAAATATAGTGTCGCCGAGCGGGTCTTGCGAGAGCGGGCCGCCAAATTAAAAAGGATAACTATCTCAAGTATATGCAGGAAGGTCCTGCAAGTTGAGTTACGGCTCAATTCTAAGCTTGTCGCTGCCAACCGCCTCTTTCGTCAGCCTGCCAATAAGTCACCTCAAAACCGGCGGATTTGGCCTCGCTCCAATGCGTCCGCGCAGCACCGATCGCATCGGGATCCTCGCCGTCGAACAGCAGCACCACGCGCTCGTAGTTGGCAGCGTCGCCTGGCATGGCTGCCCCCTCAATCAGGAAACGCACACGCGCCTGGTTCGGATTGTGATCGTAAAGCGTCAACACAATGGGCTGCTGGGCCGCTTCCGCGTCGCGCCAAGTGCCGTGCGGGAGAAATAAGTCGTCGCGCCAGGTCCACAGATGCGAGTCAAGTGCTTCGATGCGTTCTTCGGACGAGCCTTGCACCACGACACGCCAGCCGCGCTCGAGTGACTTCTGAAGCAGCGCCGGCAGGACCTGCTCCGGCGTTTGGCCTTTGAGCTGATAGAACAGGAACTCAGTCATCGCCCGATCGGCTCGAAAACTGTGGCTGATCAACGCTCGTAGTGATCCCCAACGAGGCGATCAAGCAGCCGCACGCCCCAACCGGAACTCCAGCTCTTGCTAATGTCGGTCTGCGGCGAGCTTAACGCGGTGCCGGCAATGTCGAGATGAACCCACGGAGTCTTGTTGACGAACCGCTGCAGAAATTGTGCGGCTGTAATCGAACCACCCCAACGCCCACCGGTATTTTTCATATCGGCAAATTTCGAAATCGATCATCTTGTCGTATTCCGGCCCCAGCGGCATCCGCCACACCCGCTCACCGGTCGCCTCCCCCGCTTTGACCAGACGTTCGACGAGTTTGTCGTCGTTGGAGAACATCCCAGCGTATTCTTGACCGAGCGCGACGATGATGGCACCCGTCAAAGTCGCCAGATTGATCATGAAACGCGGTTTGAATCGCTTGTTGACGTAATACAGCACGTCGGCGAGGACGAGACGGCCTTCGGCGTCAGTATTGATAACTTCGACGGTCTGTCCTGACATCGTCGTCACGATGTCGCCCGGCCGCTGCGCCTTGCCGTCAAGCATGTTCTCGACAAGCCCGATCGCGCCGACAACGTTGACCTTGGCTTTGCGCTTCGCGAGCGCGCGCATGAGACCGACGACGCAGGCCGCGCCCGCCATGTCGCCCTTCATGTCCTCCATGCCTTGCGCCGGTTTGATGGAAATGCCGCCGCTATCGAAACACACGCCCTTGCCGATGAACGCTATCGGATCGGCGCCGCGTTTGCCGCCGTTCCAGCGCATCACGACGAGCTTCGCTTCGTGCGCCGAGCCTTGGCCGACACCGAGCAGCGCTCCCATGCCGAGCTTTTTCATGGCGGCTACGTCGAGAACCTCGACGAGAACACCGAGTTTTCGCAAATCCGACGCGCGGCGCGCGAACTCCCCCGGATAAAGCACATTCGCCGGCTCGTTGATGAGGTCACGGGCCAACACGACACCATCAGCAAGGCCAACCGCACCCGCCCAAGCCTTTTCGGCGGCATCGGGATTGGCGCTGGCGAAATTGACCTCCACTTTCGCCGGCCGCTCCTCACCTTCCTTGCGCTTGGTCTTGTATCGATCGAACGAGTACGCCCGCAGCCGAGCGCCGAGCACTAAACTGGCAACTTGGTCGCCCTTCAGTGCGCCGGCCGGGAATTCGGCCACAATCGTCGCTTGTGCGGCCGAAGTGGGGATTCCGCCGACAGCGACGCCTCCCAGCCTGACCAGGTCGCGATCCTTCAAGTCGCGCTCCTTGCCGATGCCGGCCACGATCAGACGGGGCACGTTCAGACCCGTCGGCGCTATGATGTTGAGAGTGGAACCGGTCTTTCCGGTAAAGCGGTCAACTGCCGCGGCGCGGCGCAAGTAATCGGCGATCGGAGATAGAAGCTTTTGCGTCGCGGGCCCGAATTTGAGACCCTCCGCGCAGAACGCAACCAGAACTCCGCGCGCGCGGTCAAACGATGTGAAACCGATTTTAAGGTCGGGCATGGTCGCAATCCCTGTTTGCCGGATCCGACCCGGCCTCGATCCTTTCATATGAACCGGACCGCGCAAACGTGCAAAGCCGGTCTCGCAATTGCACGTCCGGACCGCCCGGCTCGCTTGGATAGAATCTGTTAACCCTTAGCAACCGTTAGCATTGGATTTTCAACGGATTTGCCTTGGCGAGGCCATTTTGTGAACGCATGAAATTGCTTGTGTATTGGGGGAACTTGGCTCGCAAGGCGGCGATCGCTTTGCAGGGGGAGCCGGTCGCGGCCGCAGGGCCCGTCTGTGGGGATGTCACGTCCGATGGGGTCGATCGGTCGCTATATGTTTCGCACCACGATGGGTGCGTTTCTGATCACCTGCGTCAGCCTGACCATCGTGATGTGGTTCACGCAGGCAATCCGCGAATTCGACCTGATCACCAGCCAACGGCAGACGGTCTTCGTTTTCGTCGGCATCACGGGACTGTTGATTCCTCTTCTGGTGATGATGATCGCGCCGATCTCGCTCGTGCTCGCTGTCGCTCACATTCTCAACAAGCTCAGTTCCGATTCCGAGATCATCGTCATGAACGCGGCCGGGGTCTCGCCGTGGCGGTTGCTTAGTCCATTCATTGCGGTTGCTTTGGTCGTCTCGCTCCTGGTCACCTCCATTGCCGTCTATATTTCACCGCTGAGTTTGCGGGCGCTGCGCAATTGGGCCACGCAGGTTCGCGCCGACATCCTTACGAATATCGTGCAGCCGGGCCGTTTCACAACGATAGGCGGTAACCTTACTTTCCACATCGCCGATCGGCGGCCCAACGGACTCCTGCTCGGCATTTTTCTCGACGACCGGCGCGATCCAAAGGAGCATGCCACTTATCTCGCCGAGCAGGGCGAGATCGTGAAAAACGAGACTGGCTCTTTCCTCGTGCTCGAGAAAGGCAGCGTTCAACGTCTGGAGGTCGGCAAGAGCGATCCGCGCATCGTAACGTTCGACCGATACGCCTTCGACCTCTCGAAGTTTGCCGCCGGGCCGCAAAACATTGTCTACAACACGCGGGAAAAGTACGTCTGGGAGCTGATGTGGCCTGCTCCTGATGATCCGTTGTATGTGGCACAGCCAGGCGAGTTCCGGTCAGAACTCCATGACCGTTTTGCCACTCCGCTCTATCCAGTCGCGTTCGTCATCCTTGCCTTCACCTTTCTCGGCCCGCCGCAGACGACCCGTCAGAGCCGTGCGCTCGCGGCGTTGAGTTTGATCGGCGCAGTGGCGCTCTTGCGACTCATCGGCTTCCTCAGCGTGATTGTCGGCGCTCACAATCCGGGTGTCCTCGCGGTGCAGTATGTCGCGCTCATCGGCGCGATTGCCGCCGGCCTCTGGCAGATATCACGGGGACAGGCGATCGAACCGGTTACGTCGGTCGCCAAGATCGCAACCACCCTCACCGAACGCTTCTCGCGGGCAACGGCGAGTTGAGGCGCGGGCGATGCTAACGGGTACACTCTCACGCTATTTCGGATTTCGCTTTCTCAAATCCCTCGTCGGCACGTTCTTCGGCGTGGTCGCGCTCGCCGCCATGATCGATTACGTCGAGCTGTTGCGCCGCAGTTCCGACTGGCCGCACGTTACGGCCTGGGTCCTCGCCGAGATCTCCATCTTCCGCGTTCCTCAGCTTTCCGAGCGCATCATGCCGTTCGCCGTGCTGGTCGGAGCGATGTCGTGTTACCTGACGCTTTCCCGCCGGCTTGAACTGGTCGTTGCGCGTGCGGCGGGCGTTTCCGCTTGGCAGTTCATCGCCCCGGCCATGATCGCTGCATTCCTGTTCGGCGTGGTCGCAACCACGGTCTACAATCCGCTCGCCGCCGTGCTGCACGAGCGCTCCAAACGTCTCGAGGCCGAGATGATGGGTGAGGCTCCATCGACCGCACTGCAGGGGACCTCCGGCGGCTTTTGGGTGCGTCAGAAAAGCGCCGATGGAGCGGCGATCATCAATGCCAAGTCCAGCCGCGAACAGGGCTCCCAACTCGGCGGCGTCACCGTGTTCACTTTCGATAATTCCGGCCAATTCCGCGATCGAATCGAAGCGAAGGTCGCTTTTCTGGAACAAGACTACTGGCGCTTCGAGGATGCGCACATCTACTCGAGCGGCAATCCCGCCATAGTCCGTGATAGCTACCGCCTCCCCACCAATTTGACGCTTGCCCAGGTCCGGGAAAGTTTCGCCACACCTGAAACCGTTCCATTCTGGCAACTGCCCTTCTACATCGATTTGGCGGAGCGCGCCGGACTGGTTGCCGCCGGTTACCGGCTGCAATACCAGCAATTGCTGTCGCGTCCGTTTCTGCTCACCGCTATGGTCCTGCTCGCCGCTTCGGTTAGCCTGCGCCTCTTTCGTTTCGGCGGTGTGCAAAAGATGGTGCTGGGCGGTATCTCCTCCGGCTTTCTGCTGTTTGTGTTGTCAAAGTTCACAGAGGACATGAGCAAATCGGAACTCATGTCGCCGGTCATGGCGGCGTGGATCCCAGTGCTGGTCGGCAGTCTAACTGGCTTCGTTGTGCTGTTGCACCAGGAGGACGGTTAGTGGCGAGTCCGTTCCAGCCTTTTGGGTCTGGTGTGAGAAGTGGCGTTCGAACGAGTGTAGCGATCCTTGCTGCTCTGGTCGCGTTTGCCGTTTGCTCGCTGCTCGCGCCTGCGCCCGCTGCTGCGCAAATGACGAACCTGCTGCATTTCCCTGAACGGCCGGCGCCGACCAAACCACCGCCGACGGCGTCCGATGCGCCGATGCTCGTGCAGGCAAACGAGATCAGATATGACTACACCAACAATACGGTAGCGGCGGTCGGCAACGTTCAGCTTTATTACAACGGCGCGACGGTCGAAGCCGACGAGGTCATCTACGATCAAAAGACCAAACGGCTGCAGGCGCGCGGCAACGTCAGACTGACCGAGTCCGACGGCAAAATAACCTATGGTCAGTTCATCGACCTCACTCAGGATTATCGCGACGGCTTTGTCGATTCACTACGGCTTGAAACTGCCGACGACACCCGGTTTGCCGCCAAGCGCGCCGACCGTGTCAAAGGCAACTACACGGTGATGCAAAACGGCGTCTATACCGCCTGCGAGCCTTGCAAGGATGATCCAAAGAAGCCGCCGCTGTGGCAGGTCGAGGCCACTCGGATCATCCACGACAACGGCGAGAAGATGATCTATTTCGAAGACGCCCGCGTCGAGTTTTTTGGCGCTCCGTTGATGTATTTCCCGTTCCTGTCGGCGCCTGATCCGTCGGTGACGCGCAAGAGCGGCTTCCTCTACCCGACCTTCACCTACGGCACCGCTTACGGCGTTGGCGCCGAAGTGGATTATTTCTGGGCGCCGGCGCCGGACTATGACCTCACTTTCGGGGTGACGGCGACAACGAAACAAGGGGAGCTGTTTAACGGAATTTGGCGCCAGCGCTTGATGGACGGCTCATACTCCATCAAGGCCGCAGGCATCTTTCAACAAGACCCGGGTTATTTTGCCAATCGCGACGGCCCCGACAGCCCAACCGCCAATACATTCCGCGGTGCGGTCCAGACTGCGGGCCAGTTCGCGTTGACCGATAAGTGGGTTTGGGGATGGACCGGGCTGCTGATGACCGACAACCAGTTTCTGTACGATTATCAGCTTTCTCAGTTCTTGAGCGCGTTTGATCCGTTTCATACCGGCGTTGCCACCGAGGGCGTCTCCCAGATTTACCTGACCGGCGCGGGCGACCGCAGCTATTTCGACATCCGCACGGTCTATTACTACGGCTTCTCAGGCCAGGACATCCAGGCGGAGATTCCGATCATCCATCCGGTGCTCGATTATTCGAACGTGGTCCCGCAGACGATATTGGGCGGCGAACTCAGCTACAAATTCAATACGACGAGCCTGACGCGGCAGCAGGCAGAATTCGACGCCATCAATGAGAACGCCGCCACCAACAACCTCTGCACATCAAACAATCCCGCAGTTATGACCTCCTCGAACTGCCTGCTGCGGGGCATCGCGGGAACCTATTCGCGCGCCTCAGGCGAAGTGGATTGGCGGCGCACGTTTGTCACCGACAACGGCCAAATGATTACGCCGTTCTTCGGCGTGCGCGGCGACGTCGCTCAGCTCGATGTTGAAAACCAGCCCGGCACGTCGAACTTTATCAACCCTGGCAACAGCGAACTTGCTCGGGCCATGCCGGACATCGGGGTCGAATATCGCTATCCCTTTATCGATGTGGAGCCGTGGGGCACACAGAAAATCGAGCCGATCGCACAGCTGATCCTGCGGCCGAACGAGCCTCAAATCGGAAGATGGCCGAACGAAGATGCTCAGAGCGTAGTCTTCAGCGACAGCAATCTGTTCTCGGTTGACAAATTTTCGGGCTGGGACCGGGTCGAAGGCGGCGGCCGTGTTAATGCCGGCTTTCAGTACACCGCTCAGGTCAATGGCGCTGGCACTTTCAACGCCCTGTTCGGCCAATCCTATCAGATTTTCGGTGAGAATTCGTTTGCCGCCGCCGACCTGATCAATACCGGCGTGGAAAGCGGCCTCGACAAGACCATATCTGACTACGTCGCCGGTCTGACTTACCAGCCGAACTCGGTATTTTCGTTCATCGCCCATGGCCGTTTCTCCTCGGGCGGGTATGATCCGGGTTTAGGCGAAAACGTGGCGGAGTTCACGCCCGAACGACTCGAGTTCGAAACCCGCGCCAACTTCGATCGGTGGACTTTCCAGTTGATGTATGGCGACTACGCGCCGCAACCGGAGATCGGCTTCCTGACGCGACGTGAGGAAATTCTGCTTGGAGCCGCGTTCAAGGTCACCCAGAACTGGGTCGTCATGGGCTCCGCCCGGTACGACCTTGCCGTCAATCAATTCGAGCAGACCCGGTTTGGCATCGGTTATACCGACGATTGTTTCCTGCTGTCGCTCAACTACATTACGTCGTATATTTATACTGGCACGACGCCGACGCCGGATAATGTGTTTATGTTTCAGTTCAGCCTGCGCACGCTCGGTCCGGCGACGCTGGCGCCGATCGCCACGGCGTTCTGAATTCTCGGATCTAACGTTGTGACTTCAACAGGGGTTGGGGAGCCGGAGAAAGGCGGCGCATAAATCGCCGAGAGACAAAAAGAGATCATGCAAATCCTGCTCAATACTCACCGTAAAATCCTCGTTGCGGCGCTGCTCGCGGCAGGAACCCTGCTGGCTGTTTCAACCGCCGCCCCTGCGCAACAGGTCGTCGCCTTTGTAAACGGACAGCCTATTACGAACCTCGATGTTGAGCATCGCGCCAAGTTCATTCTGCTGAGCACAAAAAAACCTGCGTCGCGTAAGGAAGCCCTCGACAGTCTTATCGACGAGATATTGGAAGTTAACGAAGCGAAGCGTTTCAACATCGAAGTTCCGGATTCGGAAATAGAAGCCAATTACGCAGGCGTGGCGACCCGGATGGGGATCGACGCGGCGAAGCTGACACAATTGCTGGTCGCCGGCGGCGCAAGCGGCGACACGCTGAAGCGGCGGCTGCGAGCTCAGCTTGTCTGGACCAACCTGGTGCGCGGCCGCTACAAATCGAGCCTTGAAATCAGAGACAAAGATATCGAGGCGCAACTCCAACAAAAACCGGAAAAAGTAAAGAACGACGTCGGATACGAATACATTATGCGGCCCGTGGTATTCATCGTGCCGCGGGGTTCGCCCGAAGCCGCTTATGACACGCGCAAGCGCGACGCCGAAGCCTTGCGCGCGCGTTTCCAGAACTGCAACGATGGGATTGCTTTTGCGCGCGCGCTCGAAGATGTCGCAGTCCGCGACCAAGTGTCGAAATACTCCGCCGATCTTGCGCAGCAGTTGCGTGAAATCCTCGACAATACGGCGGTCGGCCACTTGACGCCGCCGGAAACGACCGCAGAGGGAGTGCAGATGTTTGCCATCTGCGCCAAGAGAGAGACCAAGTCCGACACCCCCGAAATGCACGAAATCCGCGATCAGATGCTGCAGCAAAGGTTTGGCGCGCAGGCCAAGCGCTACCTGGAGAGTTTGCGGCGCGCGGCGATGATCGAATACAAGATGCCGGAAGACAAATAGACGGCAGAAGCGAAATCGTGCAGTCATTGGCTTTGACCATCGGCGAGCCTGCCGGAATCGGCCCCGACTTAACGCTTGCGGTCTGGCATCGACGCGCCGAACTCGACATTCCGTCGTTCTACGTCGTGGCCGACCCGGATTTTCTCCGGCAGCGCGCCCGTCGGATGGACCTCAATGTTCCGATAGCAACGGTCACGCCAACGGTGGCCGCGGCGGCGTTTCGCTCGGCATTGCCGGTCGTTCCGCTTGATCTTGCGATAAGCGCCGAGCCAGGCCGCCCGGACCGGTCGAGCGCCCCTGCCGCGGTGGCCTCCATTCGGCGCGCGGTGGGAGACGTCATGGCGGGAGCAGCCGCCGCGATTGTCACCAACCCCGTGGCCAAGAACGTCCTTTACAATTGGGGATTTGCCGAACCCGGTCACACTGAGTTTCTGGCGACGCTGGTGCGGGAAGCAACGGGCAAGGCGTTGCGACCGGTGATGATGTTGTGGTCGCCGGAGCTCGCCGTCGTGCCGGTGACAATTCACCTTCCGCTTCGAGAAATCTTTGAGCATCTTTCGATCGGCCTCGTGGTCGAAACCGGACGCATCGTCGCGCATGACCTGACCGCGCGATTTCGGGTTGCGCGACCGCGTCTCGCGATCGCCGGGCTCAACCCGCACGCCGGCGAAAATGGCGCGCTCGGCGAAGAAGACCGCACGATCGTCGCGCCTGCGGTTGCCCAGCTTATCGCCGAAGGCATCGACGCGCGGGGCCCGCTACCGGCGGATTCGCTGTTCCACGAGGCGGCGCGCGCAACCTACGACGCCGCCCTGTGCATGTATCACGACCAGGCGCTGATCCCGATCAAGACGCTCGCTTTCGACCATGCCGTCAACGTGACGCTCGGGCTTCCTTTCGTTCGGACCTCGCCCGATCACGGCACCGCATTCGATATTGCCGGCACCGGCACCGCGGACGCGACGAGTTTGGTGGCAGCCCTGCGGCTGGCGGCGCAGCTGGCAATGGCTGATAGCCTGGCATCCGTTCCCGTATCGTGACCGACGCGCCGGACGGCCTGCCGCCGTTGCGCGAGGTCATTCGCCGGCACGGACTGTTCGCCAAGAAATCGCTCGGACAGAATTTCCTGCTGGATCTCAATCTCGCCGGGCGCATAGCCCGCGCAGCGGGCGATCTTTCAGGCGTGACCGTGCTGGAAATCGGCTCCGGACCGGGCGGCCTGACACGGGCACTGCTGAGGCTCGGAGCCGCTCGCGTGATTGCAGTCGAGCGTGACGCACGCGCGATTGCGGCGTTGGAGGAAATTGGCGATCACCATCGTGGCCGGCTCGAGATCATCGCGACGGACGCACTCTCGTTTGATCCGCGCCCTTATCTCAAAAGTGGTCCAGTGCGTATCGTGGCCAACCTACCCTACAACATCGCCACGGCGCTGCTGGTCTCCTGGGTCACGCTGGAGCCATGGCCACCTTGGTACGAGGCTGCGGTATTAATGTTCCAACGCGAGGTCGCCGAACGCATTGTGGCTGCGCCGGGATCGAAAAGCTACGGACGCCTGTCGGTGCTGGTGCAATGGCGCTGCGAGGCGCGCATTCTTTTCGACGTCAATCCGTCGGCGTTCGTCCCACCGCCGAAGGTCACCTCGTCTCTGGTTCGCCTGGTGCCGCGGGCGGAGCCGCTGCCTTGCGAACGCAAGCTGCTCGAGGCAGTAACCCAGGCGGCGTTCGGGCAACGCCGCAAGATGCTGCGTCAAAGCCTGCGCTCACTTGATGTCGATGTCCCGGCGCTACTCTCGACCGCCGGCTTAAGCCCGACCGCGCGGGCCGAAGATATCCCGATCGCCGGATTTGTGTCGCTGGCGCGGGCTCTCGCCGCCCATCGCCGTCTCGGGCATGATGACCCCGCCTGACGCCGCGGGGAGGATCCTTATGGCCAAAATGCACCGCCAGTCGCTTATCGCTTACGGGCAACCGCTCTGCGAGACGATCGTGGACTGCCCCACGCCTCGCGGCAATGAAGTGCTGGTGCGTATCGAGCGTTGCGGCGTGTGCCACTCCGATCTGCATCTGCAGGACGGCTATTTCTCGCTGGGTGGCGACAAAAAACTTGATGTCACCGCCGGCCGCACGCTGCCATTCACGCTCGGGCACGAGATCGCCGGGGTGATCGGGAGCGCAGGCGAAACGGCCAAGGACGTGACCATCGGCGATCGCGTCGCAGTTTATCCATGGATCGGGTGTGGGACCTGCCCAGCGTGCGCGGCGGGAGAAGAGAACCTGTGTTCCAATCATCGTCATCTCGGCATCTCGGCCGATGGCGGATTTGCCACCCATGTCCTCGTCCCTCACCCGCGCTACCTCCTCGATTACGCACCACTGTCGCCGGATTTTGCCGGGCCGTTGATGTGCTCGGGTTTGACCGCCTATGCGGCGCTCAAACGGCACGCCAACCGGCCGGAGCGTGGTCCGATACTTCTTGTCGGGCTCGGCGGCGTCGGCATGATGGGCCTCGCCATAGCGCGCGCCCTGTTTCAAGTGCCACCGATTGTTGCCGATATTGATGCGGACAAACGCCGGGCAGCGCTGGCAGCCGGCGCGGCGCAAGCCTACGATCCGTCCGATCCTGCCGCGCGCAAGGCCGTCATGGCAGCGACCGGCGGGCTGCTCGCGATTTGCGATTTCGTCGGCTCGGACAAGTCGTTGCAATTTGCCACAGGCTTACTGGCGCGCGGCGGCAAGGTCGTCGTGACCGGCCTTCTTGGCGGCAATTTTTCAATCGCCGCCGCTATGTTCGGCATCAAAGCGATGACCATCGAAGGCACCCTGACCGGAACGCTCGCTGAAGCGCGCGAGCTTCTCGACCTGGCACGCGCGGGAAAGATTGCGCCAATTCCCACGCGCGACCGCCCGCTTGGGGAAGCCCAGGCGGCGCTCGACGATCTGCGGTTCGGCCGCATCGTCGGACGCACCGTGTTGTCGGCGTGAGATTTGAGCGGCAGTGTACGCAGACGCATCTGAAGTGAGCGCAGTCCGCGTCACGCGGAAATTGGCGCCTTGCTGGACATGCCCTCGCCAGATCGAAGATCGCCGCCACGGGCAACGAACCACCCGCGAAACAGCACGACAAAGACGTGCGGCGATCAGACCCGCGCAAGCGATCACAATCATAATCTTATCGGCCGTCCAACCGGCGCCTAAAAGCGCTCCGGCGATTAACGGACCGACAATCTGGCCGAACCGGCCCATAGCCATGCCCCAACCAACTCCGGTGGAGCGAATAGGCGTTGGGTAAATCAGGGCCGACAGAGCAATCGCTCCGGCGGTCCCAAGACCCATGAAGAGTCCAACCAGTCCGATGAACGTCGCGGCAAGCGGGACTGAGGAGGCCCCGTAACCCAAACCGACGGTCGCCGCGGTTCCCAGCAGAAACGCTGGAAACAATACAGCCAAGATGCCGAAGCGCTCCATCAACCGCCCCGCGGTCGATTGCCCAATGAAGGCGCCCAAGCCGTTGAAGGCGATCACAAAGGCGGTGTTGGCCGGCGAGATGCCATTGAGCCGCAATAACGCCGGCGTCCACAGTGTCACCACCGTGAGCACGCAGAAGCCCATGAAAAACGGTACCCACAACAGCAGCGTGCCCGCCGCTCGCCCCTCGCTGAACAAATGCCGGATCGGCGCTCCCGGAAGCTTCTTCTCGTCAATAACGAAATGGGAGTCCGGGTGGACCAGCGACGAGCGGAAGCGAGCGACGATTTTTCGGATGGCAGCGGTGTCGTTCCGCCGGGTCAGAAGAAATTTGATCGATTCCGGCAGGTATAAAAACAGCAGGACGGCAATGACGAGCGGCACCACACCCCCGATATAGAAGATCGCCTGCCATCCCATTTTCGTCAGTAGGTACGAATTCAATAACCCGCCAACCATTCCGCCAAACGGAAATGCCGACCACATAACCGTTACAATCGCCGCCCGCAGCCGTGCCGGCGCGTATTCCGACGTCAACGCGATGAAGCACGGCGTGGCGCCGCCCAGCCCGAGCCCGGCGAGCAACCGGAACACGATCAGCATGGGCACAGAAGTTGCCGTCGCGGTCAGAAGCGTGAAAATACCGATAAGGACAGTAGCGACTATCAGAAGTGTCTTGCGCCCCATGCGGTCGGCGAGTGGCCCAAACGATGCCGCCCCGATCGTGGCGCCCACCAGCGCTGACGAAAAGATCGGACCAAAATTTGCTATCTTGATACCAAGCGCGTCGGCAATGAAGGGCGCAGCGACACCGATCGACTGGGTGTCGATGCCATCAAACAAATTGACCAGAGCGCAGAAGATGATTGTTGCGATCTGAAACGGCGTCACCCGCCCTTCGTCGATTAGCCGCGTGACGTTCACTACATTCGTTGCCAGTGCCATTACAAAAACATTCCTGCTCGATCTTACAGATTCGCCTGGAGATCGCGGACGAAACCGGAAAGGCCGATCTGCCGCTCGCGCTTGAGCCGCTCCGCCCCGAGAATGGCCCGCACCTCCGCAAATGCTTTATCAATATCGCGATTGACGATCACGTAGTCGTATTCAGGCCAATGGCTCATCTCGCCCGCGGCTTTGGCCATGCGCCCACTAATGATGTCATGACTGTCCTGCGCGCGGCGTTTGAGTCTCCGCTCCAGTTCCTTCGCCGTGGGCGGCAGGATGAAGACGCTGACGAGATCGTCGCGGGCTTTCTCGCGGAGCTGTTGCGTGCCCTGCCAGTCGATGTCGAACAGCACATCGCGGCCGGATCGCAATGCCTTTTCCACCGGCAGGCGCGGCGTGCCGTAGCGGTGATTGAAAACTTCGGCCCATTCCAGAAGCCTGCCGGTTTTAACCATGACCTCAAAACGGGATGGGTCGATGAAATGATAGTCGCGTCCGCCGATCTCGCCGCGGCGCTTCGGCCGCGTCGTGACCGATACCGACAGCTCGACATTGCGGTCCGCCTTGAGCAACATGCGCGCGAGCGTCGTCTTGCCGGCGCCCGAAGGCGAGGACAAAACGAACATCAGGCCACGACGCGCGACGCTGGTTCCGTTTTTCTGACGGCGCGCCATATCCTATTCCACGTTCTGTACTTGCTCGCGGAACTGCTCGACCGCGGCCTTAAGCTCCAGGCCGATATTGGTGAGCTCTACGTCGTTGGCTTTGGCGCAAAGCGTGTTGGCTTCGCGATTAAGCTCCTGCGCGAGAAAATCGAGCCGGCGGCCGATCGGTCCGCCTTGGCCGATCAGAAGCTGCGCCTGCGCCAGGTGCGCAGTCAGCCGGTCGAGCTCCTCACGCACATCCGCCTTGGTCGCGATCAGAATTGCTTCTTGATGAAGCCGGTCCGGATCAAAGCGATCGGACTGTGCGAGGAGCGCCGCGACCTGTTCCGCAAGACGCGCCCGTATGGTCTCAGGCCGTCGGCCCGGCGTGAGTTCCGCGCGTTGTACGTGCCCGGCAATATCAGCCAGCCGCGCCGAGAGCACCTGGCCAAGTGCCGCGCCCTCATGGCGGCGCATATCGACGAGCGCGCTCATGGTCTCGGCGAAGCCGGCTATCGCTGCCGTCTCAGCGCTTCGCTTTTCTTCCTCGTTCTCCTCGGCGTCGCCGACCTCGATCACGCCCTTCAGCGCGAGCAGGCCATCGAGCGAAGGCGGCGATGCCTCAACGCGACGCGCGAGCTGCCGCACCGCCGTCAAAACAGCTTCCAGAACTGCGGTATTGATCCGCACGACCGGCACGATGCCGGTGCGTTCGAGCGTCAAATTCGCTTGCAGCGAGCCGCGCGCAAGCTTCTCCGCGGCCTGGGCACGCACCGCTACTTCGATCGCATCCCAACCCGGCGGCAGTCTAAGCCGCAAATCGAGCCCTTTGCCGTTGACCGATTTGATTTCCCAGGCCCACGCATAGGAGCCGCTGACGCCGTGACCGCGAGCAAATCCCGTCATGCTCGACAGCGCCATGGAATGCGTTTCCCCGGGGAAAAATAGCGAAATTTCGCGTCGAACTTACCGGCGTGTTTCTGTTGTCACAAGGGCGATGCCGATGAGCCTTAGGAGCGGCAAAGCGCCGGGGTGCAACTCGGCCTAACGAGCCGGTTGTTGAGTGCTTTGGGCGCGATGATTTGACGGACGGCGAGGCTGCGCTGGTTGTGGCGGCGAGGATGCCGGTTGAGCCTCAGCAGGAGCCGAATCCTTCTGATCGCCCTCCATTGAGCGCAGGCGGGCGACGTTCTTCTGATGTTGTTCGTAAGTCTCCGCAAAAGCGTGACCGCCGGTGCCATCGGCAACGAAATAAAGTTCGCGCGTGCGAGCCGGATTGGCGGCAGCCTCGATTGATGCACGACCGGGATTGGCAATCGGTCCCGGTGGTAATCCATCGATTTGATAAGTGTTATAGGCGGTCGGCTGATCAATCTCGCTTTTCATGATCGGCCGCCCCAGCGACCCCTTGCCGCCGACCAGCCCATAAATGATGGTCGGATCAGATTGCAGCCTCATTTTCTGCCTGAGCCGGTTGACAAATACCGCGGCAACGCGCGTGCGTTCCTCGGGCTTTCCCGTCTCCTTCTCAACCAGCGAAGCCAACACAACCAGCTGATCGGGTGTTTTGATCGGCAGATCAGGGGAATGGCGGTCCCAGACTTCTTTCAGCAAACGTTGTTGCGCCTGCTGCATGCGCTGGATCATCTGCTCGCGAGTCACGCCGCGGGTGAAATTGTAGGTATCCGGCAACAGGCTGCCCTCACGCGGAACGTCTTTGATGTTCCCGACCAGTACGGGGTCATCCAACAGTCGCGCAACGATCTGCTCGGAAGTCAGCCCTTCCGGAATTGTAAACTGATGCGTCACGACGCGACCCTCGACGATGGTCGCAACGACGTCGCGCAAGCTGGCGTGCGCCTTAAATTGATACTCGCCGGCTTTGAGATCTTCGCGGGCCTTGAGAACGAACACGCCCCCAACGAACACCCAGGGCTGATCGATAACCTTTTCGCTGACGAGCACGTCGGCGATGTCGTTAATGCCTGAGCCACGCGGAATATTGACGATGCGATTCTCCGGCAGAGGCCCCGGCGCATCAAAACGCTGCTTGCCGACGACGAGCGACGCGCCGACCGCGACCGCCAAAAGAACGAAGACGCTGAGAATAGCGTTGCCAACAACAACAAAAGGATGCCGAGCACTCTTGGAGCGACGCGTCGGTATTTCAACGGTATCCGGCTCGAGCGCGGTTCGCGGGCTGCGCGGCGTGATCTGCCGGGAAGTTTTGGGATCCGCCGAAACCGCGCCGTTCGCCACGGGCCGTTGGGATATAGGCGGATAGGGTTCGCCTGCACCAGGTACGCCTGCACCAGGTACGCCTGCACCAGGTACCGCTTTTTTTGGTGCCGCCGGGTTTGGCGCAGCTGCGCGCCCCGATCGGCCGTTAGCGTTAGCGGGCCGAACAACCGGGGCCGCGGCCGTCGGCCGCTGCGCTGGCGCCGAAGCAGCAAGCGGCGCGTTGGCGGCGCCACTTGTCGGCGGCTGGGGCGCGCGGTTGGGAGCTTTGTCGGGACCCACGCCGGTGGGCCGCGGCTTCGGCGTCACTGCCGCACTTGGCTTGGACGCGGGCGTCACGCTCACTTGTGGACTTGATGTTGGCGGCACCTTGGCTGGCGGCGCTGATGTCAACCCGGGCGCCGGCTTCCCGCCCGCCGGTACAGCGGGCGGGGATTTTGAACCGTTGGCATCGGGGGCCGGCGGAACACGCGGCGGTACTGCCGTGCTCCCGCTGCTTTTGGGCGGTGGAGGTGAATCGGACTCAGTCACCGCCGCATATCCAGTTGTGCACTCAGCATGATCAAAAAACGGCCGAACCCTGCGCGGCGACCAGATGAGCTACACTCTTGCGCCGGGCCACAGGTCAATGCCCCCGTGCCGGATCGCACGCGAGTGCGGGGCAAATATGGCGGCGCGGCGAAGCGCAGCACTAGTTGGTCACCCGGCGAAACACCAGCGAAGCGTTGGTTCCGCCGAATCCGAATGAGTTAGACAGCACGACGTTGACCGCTCGCTTGCGCGGCTTATGCGGCAAGAGATCGATGGCGGTCGAGACCGAAGGATTATCAAGATTGAGAGTTGGCGGTACGATCTGATCGCGGAGGGCGAGCAGACAGAAGATCGCTTCAATGGTCCCGGCCGCACCAAGCAGATGACCGATTGAAGACTTCGTCGATGACATGCTGATATTGCCGGCAGCATTACCGACCAGCCGCTCGACGGCTTTCAGCTCGATCTCATCGCCAAGCGGCGTCGAGGTACCGTGAGCGTTGATGTAGTCGATTTCCGCCGGCGAAATTTCGGCGCGCTTGATTGCAGCTTTCATGCAGCGCAGCGCGCCATCGCCATCCTCGGCCGGCGCGGTAATGTGAAACGCATCGCCCGAAAGGCCATACCCGATAAGTTCGGCATAGATGCGGGCGCCTCGCCGCTTGGCATGATCGTACTCTTCGAGCACGACGGCGCCCGCGCCCTCACCCATCACGAAGCCGTCGCGATCGCGATCGTAAGGTCGGGAGGCCCGTTCAGGCGTGTCGTTGAATCCGGTCGAGAGCGCGCGGCATGCGGCAAAACCGGCCAGCGAGATGCGGCTCACCGGCGATTCCGTCCCGCCGGCCACCATCACGTCGGCATCGCCGAGCGCAATAAGTCTGCCCGCATCGCCGATCGCATGAGCGCCGGTCGAACAGGCGGTGACGACGGAGTGATTGGGGCCTTTCAGCGAGTGCGCGATAGAGACGTAGCCCGAAGCGAGATTGATGATCCGTCCGGGAATAAAAAATGGAGAGACGCGGCGCGGCCCCCGGTCTCGCAGCAGCACGGCGGTGTCTGCGATGCCTTCAATGCCGCCGATGCCGGAGCCGATCAGGACGCCGGTCGTGGTCTCTTCTTCGTAGGTTTGGGGGTGCCAGTCGGCGTCATCGAGTGCCTGTTTTGCCGCGCACATAGCAAACAGAATAAAGTCATCGACCTTCCGCTGTTCTTTGGGCTCCATCCACTGGTCAGGATTGAAGGTGCCGTTCGAACCGTCGCCGCGTGGAATTTGACCGGCGATTTTGCACGGCAGATCGGAAACCTCAAACTTGCTGACGTGCCCGATCCCACTCTTGCCCGCCAGCAAGCGTTGCCACGTCTCGTCGACCCCGGTGGCAAGCGGCGTCACCATCCCAAGACCAGTGACGACGACGCGTCTCATAATCTGCACTCCCGGCAGACACCGTTGTTGATCCCGTCAGATCCGCCGCCACACCGCGCGCCCGCCCAACGCGGCGCACAGCCGTCGCGCCCGCGTGCGCGATTCAAAAAGTGGTGAAAGATCGTGGGCGGAATCAGCTCTTCGCGTTTTTTTCGAGGAACTTGATGGCGTCGCCCACGGTGAGAATCGTCTCGGCGGCGTCGTCGGGTATCTCGCAACCAAACTCCTCCTCGAAGGCCATGACGAGCTCGACTGTGTCGAGGCTGTCAGCGCCGAGATCGTCGATGAAACTGGCGTTCTCAGTCACCTTATCGGGCTCGACGCCAAGGTGCTCCACGACGATCTTCTTAACGCGCTCGCCAATATCGCTCATCGTTCCAACCTCTTCTTTCAACGCGGCCCGATCAATTACGTCTCGGCCCCGTCCGAGTTCTACGTAACTCTTGGGCGACGGCCGCGGATCGAAGGCGATCAGATGCGGACGTTCACTCCCCACACTTCAGCTTTGCGGTTCCCCCAGCCAAAGTCACGGTCCGGTTACCACACTTCAATAGCCTTGACCAGCGCGGCAGTACAGCGTCGTCGCTCGCTCTATCGCCTTCAAATCATGGCCATTCCACCGTTCACATGCAACGTCTGACCGGTTACGTAGGCGGCCTCGGCGGAGGCCAGATAGGCGACCGCTGCCGCGACTTCTTCGACCGTGCCGGCACGGCTCGCCGGTATTCTCGCGAGAATGACTTCGCGCTGTTTATCACTAAGCTTGTCGGTCATCGGCGTAACGATAAAACCCGGAGCGACGCAGTTCGCTGTGACGTTGCGCTTGGCATATTCCTGCGCGATCGATTTGATCATTCCGTTGATGCCGGCTTTGGCGGCAACATAATTCGCTTGCCCGGGGTTTCCAGTTGCGCCGACCACAGAGGTGATGGCGATGATCCGTCCGAAGCGCCGGCGCATCATCCCTCGCACGGCGGCGCGCGCCAGGCGGAACGTGGCGGTCAGATTGATGGCGATCACCTGATCCCAATCCTCATCTCGCAATTGCACGAACAGATTATCTTTGGTCACTCCGGCATTGGCGACGAGGATATCGAGTTGGCCCATCGCTTCTTCGGCTTGCGGGATCAGCGCATCGGTCTCGCCGCGGTCGGAAAGGTTGCAGGGCAGCACATGGACCCGCGCTTTAAGATCGGCGGCAAGCTGGTCGAGAATTTCACGCCGCGTGCCTGAGATGGCGACCGTGGCGCCCTGCGCGTGCAGAACGCGCGCGATGCTGCCGCCAATTGGGCCGCTCGCTCCCGTAATCAACGCTGTCTTGCCGGTTAGTTCAAACATAAGAGCCCTCTCGAACGCGTCAGGCTAACCGCGAGCGGCCATGAACTTCGCAACGTCTTCGGGCGTCCCGATCGACGATGCCGTGGCCGTGTCGGCGATGCGCTTAATCAAACCCGTGAGCACCTTGCCCGCGCCGATTTCATAAAACACATTAACTCCCGCTTGCGCCATAAAGAGTACGGACTCCCGCCATCGAACGGTGCCCGTCACCTGTTGCACCAAACTTCGAGTGATGACCGCGGGATCGGTGATCGGCTGCGCCAGCACATTGGCGACAAGAGGTATCACAGGTGGTTTGACCGCAACCCCGGCAAGCGCCTCCGCCATGGCATCCGCCGCAGGCGCCATCAACGAGCAGTGAAACGGCGCGGAAACCGGCAACATCATCGCCCGTCTCACACCTTGGGCCTTCGCGCTTTCGACCGCTCGTTCGACCGCCGATTTTTCACCCGACAAGACGACCTGGTCGCCACCGTTATCATTCGCAGCCGCGCAGACGCCGCTCGCGGCAGCCTCTGCAGCGATGGCTTTCGCTTGATCGAGTTTGACGCCGACAAGGGCGGCCATGGCTCCGACGCCGACCGGCACGGCCTTTTGCATGGCGCGGCCGCGGATGCGCAGGAGCCGCGCCGCGTCCGCAATTGTAAGCGACTGCGCGGCAGCGAGCGCCGAATATTCTCCGAGTGAATGACCGGCAACGAAAGCAACATCGCGTCCGAGATCGACGCCAGCCTCGGCTTCGAGTACCCGCAAGGTGGCGAGCGAGACCGCCATCAGCGCGGGTTGTGCATTCTCGGTAAGGGTTAACGAGTCAGCGGAGCCGTTCCACATCGTCTCGCTGAGCTTCTCGCCAAGCGCAGCATCGACTTCCTCGAACACTTGGCGAGCGGGAACAAAGGTTTCGGCTAGCCCCTTACCCATGCCAACGGCTTGGCTGCCTTGGCCGGGAAAAACGAAAGCGACGGTCATGGTTACCTCTCGGGGGCGCGAGAGATACCGCCCTCCCGGCTCTGTCAAGGGAAAGTGCCCGGTAACAAAGCGACAACTGAGTGCCGCTACTCTCAAGGAACCGGGCGCATTTGCCCTCTTGGGTTATTTTACGATGGACCCATTTGCACCGGTCACCGAGGCCCAACTCGCGCGAGCGCGCGAGGATCCGGCGTTTCGGAATAAGCTTTTGACTCGGAACCTCGAAATCCTGCTCGGCAAGCTTCAAACGCAGCGCCAAGCGCCGCACTCCGCAACGGCTTCGGCCGCTCAGATAAGAGAAGGCGTCACGCTTGCGGTGCGGCTTGCCGAACTCATTCAGACCACGTCGGGCACGCCTCGCGGTCCCTGATGGCCTTGCCTTTCGCCACAGGCTGCGTATAAGGCCTGCTTTTCCGCTCGTCCCCGGCCGGGGGCTGAACGGACGGCCGTTCCGTCAATGGGGCGGTAGGACCAAGTGGTCCGGCGTCCGGTGTTCCCGCCTTCAGAGCTTCGAGCCTTTCCCGAAGGGTTCGAGGGGCTTCGCGCCGAGAGCGAGCGACGACACAAAGGAAAGGCTACCTATGCCGCTCTATGAGCACGTCTACCTTGCGCGCCAGGACGCCAGCGCGCAGCAGGTCGAGGAATTAACGGCGCATTTAAAGGGCGTGATTGAAGGATTGGGTGGAACGCTTTCCAAGACCGAATACTGGGGCGTGAAATCCCTGTCCTATCGGCTGCGCAAGAACCGCAAAGCCCATTTCACCCTGATGAACATCGATGGACCGCCTGCCGCCATCAACGAAATCGAGCGGCTGGAACGCCTCAACGAAGACGTGCTGCGCTATCTGACGATCAGGGTCGAAGAGCACGAGCAGGAGCCCTCCGCCATGATGCGCCGGGCCGAGCGCGACCGTGATCGCGACGACCGCCGCGGCGATAGAGGCGATCGCGGCGACCGGTTTGATCGCGGCGACCGGTTCGATCGCGGGGACAGGGGCGACCGGCCTCGGGACCGCGACCGCCGGCCCGCCGAGGGTTCTGACGATATTGCAACTGCAGTGGAGGAATAGTCATGGCGATGTCACCGCATTCAGGCGGCGGAGCGCGCCGGCCATTCTTCCGACGCCGCAAGAGCTGCCCGTTCTCCGGCGCCAACGCGCCCAAGATCGACTACAAGGACGTTAAGCTGCTGCAGCGGTTTGTATCTGAGCGCGGCAAGATCGTTCCAAGCCGCATCACCGCAGTCTCCGCAAAGAAGCAGCGCGAACTCGCTCAGGCGATCAAGCGCGCGCGGTTTCTCGGGCTGCTGCCCTACGTGATCCGCTGAGCCGGGAGATCTGACATGGAAGTCATCCTGCTTGAACGGGTGCCCAGGCTCGGCCAGATGGGCGACGTCGTCCGCGTCAAAGACGGATTTGCCCGCAATTTCCTGTTGCCGCGCGGTAAGGCGCTGCGCTCCACCGAAGAGAATCGCACCCGCTTTTCCACAATGAAAGTCGACCTTGAGGCGCGATCACTGACCCTCAAAAACGAGGCAGGTCAGGTCGCCGCAAAGCTCGACGGCAAAACCTTTACGGTTTTGCGCCAAGCGTCGGAATCAGGTCAGCTTTTTGGCTCGGTTTCGCCGCGGGACATCCTCAGCCTGCTTGCGGCAGGCGGCTTTACCCTGAACCGGAGTCAAATCGAACTCAACGCCCCGATCAAGACGATGGGCCGGCATACGGTTCAATTGTCACTGCATCCGGAAATTGAGACGTCGATTGCGGTCATCGTTGCTCGCAACAACGAAGAAGCGGCGCGGATCGAACGCGGCGAGGACGTCACCCGACTGCGCGAAGAGCCGACCGAGGAAGAAGCCGCGGCGCTCGCAGCGGAAGCGTTCTTTGAACCGGAAGCCGCGGAATTGTTGCGGGCTCGTGAAGACGATGAAGACAGCGAGCCTGCTGCGCCGGCCGATAAGGGTTAGTCTCGGCGCCACACGGCCTTCGCTGGAATCAATCGGTCTCAGTCAGGAATGTTGTCACGCGGCACCGGCACGCTTTCGCCGGACGCCGCATCTCCCGGGGTGGAAGTGTCCGGCGTTGGTGTCGACGCGGGCTTCGCTTCTTCAATCGGCGGCACGACCAATGCTGGCTCTGTTGCAGCCGCAGCAGGCGCCCTGGCGACACCCGCCGGCTCCCGGGCGACACCCGCCGGCTCCATCGGCAACGGCTTAGGCTCCCGATGCCGGCCGCGCGTAACGCTGGTCGCCGGCCGGTCGCCTGGCCCAAGTTCGATGTCCGGTTTGACCTCAGGCTTTGCGTCCGATTTGGCCTCGGCACGGACCGCGGCCTCCGGTTTTGATTGCCGCGCCTGACGTTTGCTCGGTTTCGGTTCCTCGGACGCTGGCGCCTCGCGCTCGGAGCGCTCGGCAGCCGGCTTTTGACCCCTGCCTTGCCCGGCGCCCCCTAAGGGCTCGGCGCCACGACCGCCCAGTACGTAAGCGGCAAGCGCCGCCGCCTGTTCGCGACTGGTGGTGTAGTGCTCGCGCAAAAAGTCCCCCAGTGCCGCGGCATTCTTGCCGTTAGCCAATCCGCGTGGAGCCTTGTGGCATTCGGCACAAGCGGTGGCAAAGATTTGCGATGCCGACTTGCCCTGATCGAGATTGGTCTGCGCAAGCGCCATAGCCGGCGCTAGCATTGCAACGAGCCCGATTGTCGGCGCGAGACGCCAGTTCACCCCTTGAACTCCTCAAATCGTTGCGGCTTGACCCGGTTCTTCCTTACCCCAAAACCGGGCAAATGTGAGAGGCGTTGAGCCCCTGCGGAGGGCCTTCGCCAAGGATTGCTGGTTAAGGAGGATTTTGTTTTAATGACGGCAAGTCCGCCGGCCTGTTAACCTGCTGTCAATAAGTCGCAGGGCGGCAGATCAAAAGCAAATATGCGTCGACCGTCCCGTCCGGCCCGGCGCAGGTAGGAGTGCGGAGGCGACGTTGGATCGGTTACTATCGTTCTTCATGCGGCGGTTTATCCGCCACGGTTCTTTCACTGTCACAACAGCCTCGGGCAGGAGATTTACATTCGGCGACGGCAGCGGTCCGCCGGTCGCCGTACGCTTCACCGACGCCAAAGCCCAGCGATCAGTCCTGCTCGATCCGGAACTGCGACTGGGCGAGGCCTACATGGACGGTACATTCGTCGTCGAGCAGGGCTCGATCGCCGACGCGCTCGCGATACTGCTACGGCAAGAGCACATCGCCGCGCCGAAATGGGCCCTGCCGACGCGGGTAGCGCGCTACCTGTTTCGCCGGGTGCAGCAGTTCAACCTGCGCTCCCGGTCGCGGAGCAATGTGGCCCATCACTATGATCTCGACGGCAGGCTCTACAGCCTCTTTCTCGACGCCGACCAACAATACAGCTGCGCCTATTTCGAAAGTGACGATCAGTCGCTAGACGACGCGCAACTCGCAAAGAAACGCCACCTTGCGGCGAAGCTCCTGGTCGATACCGGCGCCAATGTCCTTGATATCGGATGCGGCTGGGGCGGCTTGGCCCTCTACCTCGCCGAGGTCGCGGGTGCGCACGCGACCGGAATCACGCTCTCGAAGGAACAATTCGCTCGCGCCCAACAGAGAGCGAGCGAGCGCGGCCGAAGCCAGGATGCGATTTTCCGGCTCATTGATTATCGCGACGTGACCGGAAGCTTTGACCGTATCGTATCGGTCGGCATGTTCGAGCACGTCGGCGTCGGTTTTTATGACAGGTACTTTCGCAAGTGCGCGCAGCTTCTCGATGACGACGGCGTGTTTCTCCTTCACACCATCGGCCGCAGTAGTCCGCCGAGCGTCACCAATCCCTGGATCGCCAAATACATCTTCCCGGGCGGCTATATCCCGGCGCTTTCGGAAGTCTTGCCGGCCGTCCAACGCGCAAAACTCATCGTCACAGACGTCGAGATTCTTCAGCTTCACTACGCCGAGACCCTCAAGGCGTGGCGCGAACGCTTCCTCGCCCACCGCGACGACGTGGAGCGGCTGTATGACCCGCGGTTCGTGCGTATGTGGGAGTTCTATTTGGCATCGTCGGAAATGGCATTTCGTGAGAGTGACATGGTGGTGTTCCAAATCCAGATGGCCAAGCGGAAAGGCGTCGTACCACAGACCCGCGACTACATTGCGCGCGAAGAAGCGCGGTTGCGGGCTGCCGAAGCCGGCTACGCTGAGCCGCTTCGCCTGGCCGGGGAGTAACGCGCGGATCGCGGGCGCCGCGAAAAGCCGAAGGTCAAGAGCGAACTGCTCCGGTCCGCACTGCTTGTCGAGATGCGGTGGGTAACGGGGAAAGGCGCAATCAGCATTTCCCATCGCGCCGCCGCTCTACTATCGACGGTGCGTTCGTGGTAGGCGCAACGGCTGTTAGTTCGGTGGTGCACCGTTTGTCGAGTAGTCCGCGATGTTGAGTTACCCCAAATCGGCCACAGGGAAATCCCTTGATCGGGACCATGGCAGCATTCGATTCGACTGCACGCAAGCAGGCGCCTGCGGAACCCGCGTTCCGCATGCCTCCGCACAATATCGAGGCCGAGCAGGCCCTGCTGGGCGCGATCCTCGTCAATAACGAGGCTTTCTATCGCGTCTCCGACTTTCTCGAGCCGAAGCATTTCCTTGAGACCATCCATCAGCGCATTTTCGAGCTTGCCGGCGGCCTGATCCGGGCTGGAAAAATCGCGACCCCGGTGACGCTGAAAACCTTTTTGCCGGGCGACCTCGACATCGCCGGTCTGTCCGTCAATCAATATCTGGCGAGACTCGCCGCCGAAGCGACCACCATTATCAATGCCGAAGATTACGGCCGGACTGTCTACGATCTATCGATCCGGCGCGACCTGATCATCATCGGCGAGGATATGGTCAACCTCGCCTACGACGCTCCGGTCGAGGCAACGCCGCAGAGCCATATCGAAGACGCCGAGCGCAAGCTGTTCGAGCTCGCCGAAACCGGACGCTACGAGAGCGGCTTTCAGCGATTCGCCCAAGCTCTCACGACCGCCGTCGACCTGGCGGCGCGCGCTTATCAGCGCGACGGCAGCCTGTCGGGTCTCGCCACCGGGTTGACCGATCTCGACGCCCGAATGGGCGGCTTGCAGGCGTCCGACCTGATTATCCTTGCCGGCCGTCCGGGTATGGGCAAAACGGCGCTTGCCACCAATATCGCCTACAACGTCGCCAAGGCCTGGGCCGGCGAAGTCCGCGCCGACGGGCATATGGCAACCGTCAACGGCGGCATCGTCGGCTTCTTCTCGCTGGAAATGTCGGCCGAGCAGCTGGCGACCCGCATCATCGCCGAGCAAACGGGAATTCCGTCGAACAAGATCCGGCGCGGCGCGATTGACGAAGCGGATTTCGAAAAAATCAAGGACATATCAATCGAGCTGCAGAACCTGCCATTCTACGTCGACGAAACCGGCGGCCTCTCGATTGGACAATTGGCGGCTCGCGCGCGCCGCCTCAAACGGCAGCGCGGCCTCGATCTCCTGGTGATCGACTACGTTCAGCTTTTGACAGGCTCATCGCGCCGTTCCAGCGAGAACCGCGTGCAGGAAATCACGGAAATCACCACGCGGCTCAAGGCGCTCGCCAAGGAACTGAACGTGCCGATCCTCGCATTGTCGCAATTGTCGCGCCAGGTCGAGGCGCGCGAGGACAAACGGCCGCAGCTTTCAGATTTGCGCGAATCGGGCTCGATCGAACAGGACGCCGACGTGGTGCTGTTCGTATTCCGCGAGGAATACTATCACCAGATGCGCAAACCGACGGAAGCGAATCGGGAAAAGTTTGCCGAATGGCTGGCCGAGGGCGAGCGCGTTGACGGCAAGGCCGAGGTGATTATCGGCAAACAGCGCCACGGCCCGATCGGCACGATCGAATTGCAGTTCGATGCTGCCGTGACGCGCTTTGCCAACCTCGACACCGCGCACCGACCGAGCTTCTAGGCGGCCCGCGGCCGGACATCGCGCTCGATCGCTGAACCATTCTCCATCCGTGCCTTGGTCAGATCGTGCATCGCCTGCAGATTGATCCAAAATTCAGCGGTGGTGCCGAAGAAGCGCGCAAGCCGCAACGCGGTGTCCGCTGTCACCGATCGCGCCCCCTTGACGATGGCGCCGATCCGCGTTGCAGGCACGCGCAGGGCAAGCGCGAGCGCGTTGACTGACATTCCAAGCGGCTTGAGGAATTCCTCGTTTAACATTTCGCCCGGATGGGTGGTCACGCGATCTGGGGTGGCCACACCCTTAGTGGTAGTCGATAATCTCGACATTGAGCGGACCCTCCTTGGTCCATATGAAGCAGATGCGCCATTGATCATTGATGCGCACTGAATGTTGCCCCCGTCGATCTCCTGAAAGCGCTTCGAGCCGATTGGCCGGGGGAGCGCGCAAATCATTGAGGTTCTGCGCCTGGTGCAGCATGTCGAGCTTCCGAAGCGCTTGTTTCTCGACGCCACTGAAACGCTTGACAAAAGCGCCCATCCACAAGGCCTCGGTTGCGCGATCGCGAAACGACCGGATCATCAAACAGAAGGATATATCGCGTAGAGTTGTACGTCAAGCGTACAACGCCCCGAGGCATATCGCGCCTTGGGTCACAGTCCAGCTTTACCGCCGCCCCGGCGCCCGCCATAACGCGGGAATGGCACTCGCGCAGCCATTGCCAGAACCGGCAAATAACTTCCTCGATCCCGAAACCGGCGGGACGCTCGCGATCGACCTCGACGCGATCGAGGCGAACTGGCGCGCGCTCGGACGCCGACTTCTCACTGTCGAATGCGCGGCTGTGGTCAAGGCCAATGCCTACGGGCTCGGGCTAGAACCGGTCACGGCAAAGCTTGCCAGGGCCGGCTGCAAGACTTTTTTCGTCGCCGACGTTGCCGAAGCCCGGCGCGCGCGGGCGCAGACGCGCGACGCCGCTGTCTACGTACTCAACGGCTTCTCGCCCGAGGCTGCAAACGCGTTCGCCGAACTGAACGCGCAACCCGTCATCAACAGCACCACCGAACTCGCGGAGTGGGATGCCTTCGTCTCCGGCCAGAACTGGCGCGGGGGCGCGGCGCTGCATATCGATACCGGCATGAATCGGCTGGGCATCACCGCGGACGAAGCTGCCGCTTTGGCGCCACGCGCGCAAACCGAGAACCACGGCATCACATTGTTGATGAGCCACCTCGCCTGCGCCGAAATCGCCGATCACCCGCTCACCGCGAGCCAGATCCGGCTGTTTCGCGAACTGCGCATGCTCTATCACGGCATCCCCGCTTCGCTGGTCAACTCGTCGGGTATCTTCCTTGGCGATTCGGCACATTTCGATGTCGCGCGACCGGGTGCTGCACTCTATGGCATCAACCCGACACCGAATCGTGCCAATCCCATGCAGAGTGTGGTCGAACTGACCGCGCGTATTCTGCAGGTGCGCAAGGTGCCGCAAGGTGAAACCGTCGGTTATGGCGCTGCGTGGAAGGCACGGCGGGCATCGCGCATTGCTATTGCCGCGCTCGGCTATGCCGACGGTATGCTTCGTTCGGCGAGCGGGGTCGATGGCAAATCGAGCGGCGTAGCCGTCATCGCCGGTAAACGCTGCCCCATCGTCGGGCTGATTTCGATGGATCTTACGTGCATCGACATTACTGAAGTCGGCACCCCGCCTGTCCAACGCGGCGATGTGGCGACTTTTATCGGCAAGGATCTGTCAATCGATGAAGTGGCTGCCTCCGCCGGTACCATCGCCTATGAAGTTCAGACCCGGCTCGGCCGTCGCAACCATCTCGTTTATCGCGGCGGATAGGGAGTTCAGAGGTGGCCGCGCGCGGACAAAATTTCGTCTGCCAAAGCTGCGGCGCAGCTACCGCGCGCTGGGCCGGCCGCTGCGAAGCCTGCAGCGCGTGGAATACGATCGTCGAGGAAGGCGCTGCGACGGCGGCCCGTTCCTCGTCGCGCAAGGGGCGGCTTTTCGTCGTCGAGCCGCTCAAGGGACAAACGCACGAAGCGCCGCGGCTTGCCTGCGGCATCGCGGAATTCGATCGGGTGACCGGCGGTGGTCTGGTGCGCGGTTCGGTGCTGCTGCTGGGCGGCGATCCGGGGATTGGCAAATCGACCTTGTTGATTGAAGTCGCGGCGGATTATGCGCGGCACGGGCATCGCGCGGTCTACATCTCCGGCGAGGAAGCCGTCGCCCAGGTGCGGCTGCGCGCCGAGCGGCTCGGCCTCAGCGATGCCGCGGTCGAACTCGCTGCGGAGACGTCGGTCGAGGATATCGTGGCGACCCTCTCACAAGGGCGGGCGCCGCAACTCCTCGTCATCGATTCGATCCAGACCATGTGGACCCAAACCGTCGAAGCAGCACCCGGAACCGTCACGCAGGTACGCGGCTCGGCGGCCGAGCTTATTCGGTTTGCCAAAAGAAGCGGCACGGCCGTGATCCTCGTCGGTCACGTCACCAAGGACGGACAGATCGCTGGCCCTCGTGTAGTTGAGCATATGGTTGACGCCGTGCTGTCGTTCGAAGGCGAAGGATCGCAGCAGTTCCGCATCCTCCGTGCGCTCAAAAACCGTTTCGGCCCGACCGACGAAATCGGCGTGTTCGAGATGACCGGTAGCGGACTGCGGGAGGTCGCCAATCCGTCCGAACTGTTTCTCTCCGAGCGTGAACTCGGCAGCGCCGGCACGGCGGTGTTTGCCGGCATAGAAGGCACGCGGCCGCTACTGGTGGAAATCCAGGCATTGGTCGCTCCGACGTCGCTCGGTACACCGCGCCGTGCCGTCGTTGGCTGGGATCCGAGCCGGCTGTCGATGGTGCTGGCGGTGCTGGAAGCCCATTGCGGCGTTCGTCTGTCCGGGCATGACGTCTATCTCAACGTAGCCGGCGGCTTGCGTGTCCAGGAGCCGGCGGCGGACCTCGCCGCTGCCGCCGCACTGGTCTCATCGCTGGCGCATGCGCCCCTGCCCCCCGATGCCGTCTATTTCGGCGAAGTATCGCTATCGGGAGCGGTGCGACCGGTGGCGCAGACTGCGGCGCGACTCAAGGAGGCGCAAAAACTCGGGTTCGCTCGTGCGACGGTGCCGGAAGCTGCCCGCGCCGAAGCGCCGCAGGGCTTCACGCTCTTTGCCATCGGCACTCTCACAAATCTCGTTGCCGAAATTGCGCAGAACGGCGCACCCGCGCTCAGGCGCGTGGGGCGGCAGGAAGGCTAATCCTAAACCATAGCCCGCAATCGTCGATTTTGGTCTGCCTTCGCACGACCAAGATGAGGCTGTTGAGCGTGCGAGAAGGCGGATGACTGTGACGCCTGGCCCGGTTATACACGCGGCGGACTTTCGGGTTCGGGCCCCTGCGCACACCTCCGATCCGGCAGGCAATCGAGCGGACCAGCAAACCATGCCGATTACGCTTCTGGATATCGGGCTGATCGTCATCATGCTCGTCTCGGCACTGCTCGCGATGGTGCGCGGCTTCATGCGCGAGATTCTTTCGATCATCGCCTGGATACTGGCAGCTGGCGCGACGCTTTACGCGTATTCGAAGCTTTTGCCGCTCGCCAAGCAGTACTTCAACAACGACGTCGTCGCGACCGTCGCCGTGATCGGCGGCGTATTCCTGGTCACGCTTCTGGTGGTCTCAATTTTGACCGTCAGGATCTCGGACATGGTTCTCGACAGCCGGGTTGGTGCGCTTGATCGCACGCTGGGTTTCCTGTTCGGCCTTGGGCGCGGACTTATTATCGTTGTGGTCGCCTATATGTTCTTCGATTGGCTCGTACCCGACCGCAGCAAGCCGGAATGGGTCTTGCATGCCAAATCCAGGGTGGTTCTGAGCGGGACCGGAGAATGGCTCAAGGACCAATTGCCGGAGAACGCCGAAGCCACCATCTTAAAGCGGCTGAAGAAGCCGCGCCCGGAGGAAACCGATTCTCCGGACAGCCCGCCCGACCAGCGCAGCGACCTCGACAGCCCCGGCGGCCGTGCCGGTTACGATCGCTCCAGCCGCGTTGGTATGCGGCAATTGCTTGAGACCAAAGGAACACTGCATTGAGCATCGAAAGGCCGAACATGACCGAAACCGGCCTGCTCGATCTTGAGGAGGACCGCCTCCGGGAAGAATGCGGCGTGTTCGGAATCTTCGGCCATCCCGATGCCGCCGCCATCACCGCGCTTGGCCTGCACGCATTACAGCATCGCGGCCAAGAGGCCGCCGGGATTGTTTCGTTCGACGGCAAGCGCTTTCACTCCGAACGCCGCCTTGGACTTGTCGGTGACGCCTTTTCGGGACGTGAGGTGATTGATCGTCTGCCGGGCAATGCTGCCGTCGGCCATGTTCGCTATTCAACCACCGGCGAAACTATTCTCCGAAACGTGCAGCCGCTGTTCGCCGAGCTCAACGCCGGCGGCTTTGCCATCGGCCACAATGGCAATCTCACCAACGGCCTGACGTTGCGACGGCAGCTCGTGCGCGAAGGCGCGATGATGCAGTCGACGACAGACACCGAGGTGATCCTGCATCTGGTCGCGCGCTCCCACCGCAACCGTTTCGTCGATCGCTTCATTGAGGGACTTCGCCTGCTTGAAGGCTCCTATGCCTTCGTCGGCCTGACCAACAAGAAACTGGTCGGCGCCCGCGATCCGCTGGGCATCCGGCCGCTGGTGCTCGGCAAACTGGATGGCTGCCCGATCCTGGCCTCGGAGACCTGCGCGCTCGACATCATCGGCGCGCAATACGTGCGTGACGTGGAAAACGGTGAGGTGCTGGTGTTTGACGAGGACGGCGCGCATTCGCACAAGCCGTTCCCGGCGATGGCGCCGCGTCCCTGCATCTTCGAATACATCTATTTCTCCCGGCCAGATTCGATCATCGGGGGCCGCAGCGTCTACGATGTGCGCAAGACCTGCGGCGCGGAACTCGCTCGTGAGGCGCCCGCGTCCGCCGACGTGGTGATTCCAGTTCCCGATTCCGGCGTACCGGCGGCAATCGGATACGCGCAGGCATCCGGCATCCCGTACGAACTCGGCATCATCCGCAATCACTATATCGGCCGCACCTTCATTGAGCCGACGCAGCAGATTCGCGCGCTCGGCGTCCGCCTCAAGCACAGCGCCAACCGCGCGGTGGTGAGCGGCAAACGCATCGTGCTGATCGATGATTCGATCGTGCGTGGCACGACATCGGTGAAGATCGTGCAGATGATGCGCGATGCGGGTGCGCGCGAAGTGCACTTTCGCATCGCCTCCCCGCCGATCACGCATCCCGACTATTACGGCATCGACACGCCGGAGCAGGACAAGCTGCTCGCCGCCACTCATGACCTCGAAGGTATGCGGCAATTCATTGGCGCCGATTCACTCGCCTTCCTTTCGGTCGAAGGCATCTATCGCGCTATGGGTGAGAAGAGCCGCGATGCTGCGCGCCCGCAATTCACCGACCATTGCTTCACCGGCGAATATCCAACGCCACTGACTGACCGCACCGCGCAGGACGCTCCACCCCATCAGCTTTCGCTGCTCGCCGAGGCGAGTTGAGGAATGCCGCTACCGCTCGCGGACCGGATCGCGCTCGTGACTGGCGCCTCGCGCGGCATCGGCTATGCGACAGCGCTGGCGCTTGGCCGCGCAGGCGCTCATGTGGTTGCACTGGCACGCACTGTTGGCGGTCTCGAAGAACTCGACGATGCAATCAAGGCGTCCGGCAGTTCGGCAACGCTGACGCCGCTCGATATCAGGGACTATGGCGGGCTCTACAAACTCGCTGCCGCGCTTAACGAACGCTACGCACGGCTGGATGTACTGGTCGGCAATGCCGCGATGGCCGATGTGCCCTCTCCGCTCGATCACATCGAGCCGAAAGCCTGGGATGAGATGATGGCGGTCAATGTCACCGCTAACTGGCATCTGATCCGCGCCATGGACCCGTTGCTCAAACGCTCTGACGCCGGCCGCGCCGTGTTCATCACCTCCGGCATCGCCACGCTCGCGCGCGCCTATTGGGCTCCGTATTCGGTTTCCAAGGCAGCGCTCGACGTGCTGGCGCGGACCTATGCCGATGAAACGAGCGCGACGGCTGTGCGTGTCAATTTGTTCAATCCCGGCCCGACCCGCACCCGCATGCGCGCTCTGGCCATGCCGGGGGAAGATCCAATGAGTCTCCCCACACCGGAACAGATTGCGGAGAAGATTCTCGGTCTTTGCCTGCCCGGATTTTCTGAAAGCGGAAAGCTTTACGATTTCCGCGCCGGGAAGCTTCTCGACTTCAGGCAACCTGCCTGATCCATCAGGCTCGCTTGCGCGTCACCAACCAGCCAGTGACGGCGGCGAAAAACAGCAGCAGCGCCGCCAGCATGAACGGCGCGCCACTCAAATGCCATTCCCGACCGCCAGCAATCGCGGCGGCGAAAATCTGTGTGAACACCACCGGCCCGAACAGATTGGCAATGCCGCTGATGCTGGCATTGGCGCCCTGAAGCTGTCCCTGTTCATCGGCGCCGACGAACCGGCTCATCAGGGCAAGGCACGCCGGGCCTTCCAATCCCCATATCGCCATCAGCGGAATGCCAAGCCAGAATTCCGCACCAGTGCGGGCCAGCGCGAAAACCGTGAAGCCGACGACACCAAACGCCAGTCCCACCAGCAAGGCAGCGCGTTCGCCGATCCGTTTGGTGACCGAGCCGACGACGCCGCCCTGCACGATGATCGAGGCCGCTCCGACGGCGGCAAGGGTCAAGCCAACGGTACTTTCGTTCCAGCCATATCGATAGAGCATGTACAGAACGCCGATGCTGGGAAGGACCGCATGCGCGAGATTGCCGAGGAAGCCCACAAAGGCTAGTCCAAACAGCTCGGCGTGCGAACGCAGCAGCACGAGCGCGCCGAGAGGGTTGGCGCGCCGCCAGCGGAACGATGCGCGACGCTCGGGCGACAACGATTCCGGCAGCACCGCAAATCCGTAACAGGCGTTGGCGAGACTTAAGCCTGCGGCGATCCAGAACGGCAAGCGTGGAGAGATGCTACCGGCGAGACCGCCGAGCGCGGGCCCGAGCACAAACCCGGCGCCGAAAGCCGCGCCGAGCAGACCGAAACGCGCCGCACGTTTATCCGGCGGCGTGACGTCGGCGACGTAGGCGTAGGCGGTTGCGATGCTCGCAGCCGTGATACCGGAGATCACCCGCCCGACAAACAGCCAGCCGAGCGTCGGCGCCAGCGCCATCAGCACATAATCGAGGCCGACGCCAAAGTTGGAGATGATGATCAGCGGCCGCCGGCCGAACGTGTCTGATAACGCGCCTTGAAATGGCGAGAATAAAAATTGCATCAACGCCCATGCGGTACCGAAAACACCGAAAACCCGCGCCGCCGCCTCAGTATCGCCGCCGACAAAATCAACCACCAGCTTCGGCAACACCGGAATGACTATGCCGATCGCGAGCATGTCCAAGAGGACGGTCGCAAAAATGAAAACAAAAGCAGCCTCGCGCCGCAGCAAACGGAATTTTGGTTTTGGTTCCGTCGTCGGCGCTTCCATCACGCGGCGCTTTCGGCCCGCATACGGATTGGCCTTGGCGCGCATTGTGAGTCGGACCGGCGTGCCCGGCAGCGCGAACGCCTCGCGCAAACCGTTGACCAGATAGCGGCGATACGTTTCTGGAAGCGCCGAGGCGCGCGACGAAAACAGGACGAAGGTTGGCGGACGCGCCTTCGGCTGGGTGATGTAATCGAGCCGGACGCGCCGGCCTGAAATCGCAGGCGGCGGATGGGCTGAAACTGCTTCGCTGAGGAAGCGGTTGAGCGCCGCGGTCGGGACACGGCGGTTCCAGATCGCATAACTTTCCATCACCGCGGTCATCAGCCGATCGAGCCCTTCGCCGGTGCGGGCCGACAGCGTCACAACCGGCACACCCTTGATCTGTGGCAGCGCGCGATCGACTATTTCGCGCAGCCGCAACTGCACGCCGGGTTGCCGTTCGACCAGATCAACTTTGTTGATGCCGATGACGATGGCGCGGCCTTCGCGTTCGACGAGATCGGCGATCCGGGTGTCTTGCTCTTCAAACGGGGCCTCCGCATCGACGAGGACGATGACCACTTCAGCGAAGCGGATCGCGTCCAGCGTATCGGCGGTCGACAGTTTTTCGAGCTTCTCCGACACGCGTGAGCGGCGCCGCAGTCCCGCGGTATCGTGGACGCGCAACGTTCGCCCCTGCCAGTCGAGGTCGACCGCGATCGCGTCGCGCGTGATGCCGGCCTCAGGTCCGGTCAGCAGCCGCTCTTCGCCGAGCAGGCGGTTGATCAGGGTCGATTTGCCGGTATTGGGGCGGCCGACCACGGCGATGCGGATCGGCTTCTCGACCGCTGCCGCGGGCGTCGCGGCTTCTGCCTCTTCGTCTTCGGCGGTCGCCTCGGGCAGCGCCGCGCGCAACGCGTCGTAAAGCCCGGCCAACCCCTCGCCGTGTTCGGCGCTGATCGCAACCGGATCGCCGAGACCGAGCGCATAGGCTTCAAGAACGCCGGCCTCGGCGGCACGCCCTTCGCTTTTATTGGCAACGACGATCGCCGGCTTGCCCGATCTGCGGACGAGGCCCGCGAAATCGCGATCGGCGGGGGTGGCGCCCGCACGGGCATCGACGAGAAAGAACACGGCGTCAGCTTGCTTCAAGGCGGCGGTCGTCTGCGCCTGGATCCTTGCAGAAAGGCTTTCGCCATCGCGATCGGGCGCTTCGAACCCCGCGGTGTCGATGACCTTGAACGATAGATCGCCGAGCGTCCCCTCGCCTTCCCGGCGATCACGCGTCACGCCGGGTCGATCGTCCACGAGCGCGCGCCGCGCCCCGACAAGACGATTGAACAGGGTCGATTTGCCGACGTTAGGCCGACCGACAATGGCAATAGTGAATGACATACGCGATCTGACTGCTGGGGCCGACGAGCGCACGCGGCAGTTCCGCGCCGTACGCGGCTGTCTATCCCGGCGCGATCAGCGTGAATAGGTCCCAGGTGGCGGCGGATTTGGCCACGGCGGTTGCGCCGGCTGCGCCGCCTGCTGGCCTTGGCCCGTCGGTGGCGGAGGCGGCCACGCCGCCGACTGCGCAGGCTGCGCCGCCGGTTGCCCTGGAGCCGGCCAATTTGTCTGCGCAGGCGCGGATGCTGGAGGATTCGGCCAAGCCGGCGGAGCGCCATGCGCAGCAGACGGCGTCGGAGCGCGATCCCAAGCCGGGTCGTGCGCGGCGGTGGCCGCAGGCCGCGTGGTCGCCGGCGCAGCGACCGCCGGTTTTGGTTTGGGCTTCGGCTTCGGCTTGATTGGGGCGGCCGCGACTGCGGCTTTGGGCGCTGGAGGCGTCAACTCCGTAGTAGTTGCCGCTTGTTGCTCCGGCGGAGGCTGATATCCCTTCACCAAATCCGGCGGCACGCCGATCTCCTCACCCGGCACACCGTTGGGGAACAGCGGCTCACGTTCGCCTGCCAGCTTCTTCTTGGTGTTGAATACGTCGGATGAAAGCACTTCCGTCGGGTCGAACTGACCGCCCGGAGTGCATGCGCCAAGCATGAGCTCCAACGCAAGCGCTGAGCCAATCCAAACCAGCAAGAAAACTCGTCGCGCCGGCATCCGTTCGGCCCTGCTTAACCCTTGCCGCCAGCGGCAATAAGTTCGGTCAAAACCTCGGCGCGGCTGCGCGCTGCCGCCGGTGTCTGCGGATCACCCGTGATCATATCGGTCCACCGCCGCGCGGCAGTGACATCGCCTTGCTTCCACGCGGACAGCGCCAGCAGTTCGCGCGCACTATGCCGGAATACCCGATCGGCGCCGGTCAGTGGCTCAAGCTGCGCGCGCAGGTCGCTGTAAGATGAGCTGTCAACAAGCAGAAAGCCGGAACGAAGCGCTGCCAAATCCTGCATGACCATGCCAACGCTCTTGTCGGCGGCGATCTCGTCATAAGCTTTGATCGCAGCGTTGCGGTCGGTCTGGCCGAGTTCTGCCGCCTCACGCAGGCGCGCCAGCACGCGATAGCCTGCAGTGCCGTCGGTGGCGAGTTTGGCGAACGCCGCCTCCGACTCCTGGCGCTTGCCTGATTCCGCAAGCGTCACCGCCTGCTCGAACGCCGCTCCAGCCTCTGCCGCTCGTTTGGCTTGCCACCACTCATAACCGCGCCAGCCGCCAACCGCTACGATGACGAGAATGCACGCGGCAATGATGTAGGTGGCGTAGCGCTCCCACAGCTTTTTGAGCTGTTCGCGGCGTACCTCCTCGTCGACTTCCTGGAAAATATCCGACACGGACCTGCCCCAGCACCAGTTCCGGCTCGAAGGAACCGTCCCCCCTCAGCAAAGCGAGAGGAACCCGGCGCGACGAACCATCCAACGACAAAGTTAAGGAATTCCGGGCGGTTAGGCTCGGAGAACCGCCTGCGAGCTAGAATAAGCATGTGGCGCGAGCAAGGCAAAGCCTGGCGCGCTCCGATGGCGAATGCGCAACGACAAAGGTCAACGCAGCCGCGAATTAATCCTTCTTCTTTCGCATGGCATAGACCTGATCGGGCCCTGGAAAATTGCGAGCCCGGACCTCGTCGGCGTAGCTCTTCACTGCCCGCTCGATCGAGGGGCCCAGCTCGCCGAAGCGCTTGACGAATTTCGGCACCCGGGGAGAAAGGCCGAGCATATCCTCGAGCACGAGGATCTGGCCGTCGCAGGCGACGCTTGCGCCGATGCCGATCGTCGGGATCACAACCTCTTCACTGATGCGGCGGGCAAGCGGCTCGGCGATCGCTTCCAGCACGACGGCAAAAGCGCCGGCATCGGCCACCGCGCGCGCGTCCGCTTCGATCGGCGCCCAATCGCTCTCCTCGCGGCCTTGGGCGCGGAACGAGCCGATAGTGTTGATCGCTTGTGGCGTCAGGCCGACATGACCCATCACCGGCACGCCGCGCTCGACTAAAAACGCGATTGTCTCCGCCATACGGCGGCCGCCCTCGAGCTTGATCGCGCCGCAGCCGGTTTCCTTCAACACCCGGGCCGCGGAAGCAAAGGCCTGCTCTTTCGAAGCCTCGTAAGAGCCGAACGGCAAGTCGACGATCACCAGCGCCCGCTTTGAGCCGCGCATCACCGCGTGCCCTTGCAGGATCATCATGTCGAGCGTGACCGGCACGGTGGTTTCGAGGCCGTGCATCACCATGCCGAGTGAATCGCCGACCAGAATGACGTCGCAATAGCCGTCGAGGATGCGCGCAGTATGCGCGTGATAGGACGTCAAACAAACAATCGGCTCACCGCCCTTGCGCGCGCGAATGTCAGGCGCGGTTAACCGTCGTATGGCCTCGTGCACCGACACGCGTCAATGTCCGAGCGCCGGCGTTCCGAACGCCGGCAATCCAATGACGATGGGATGAAACACAAAGCCGAGCGCGAGATAGAGAACGGTACCAACAACAATCGCGATAATGTCGTTTCGCCGCCCGCCGGTGGGTATGGGCGGAGCCCCGGGGTCAGTCCGGCGCTTGAGCGTGATCCTGTCGTATACGGCCCACGCCAGCACCGCGCCAAACAGGATGATGCCGCCGAGGTCGCCGTTCGCGCACAGATGCGCGAAAGCCCAGAGTTTGACCCCAACCAGCATGGGATGCTTGAGCACGCGCTTGATATCGCCGGGTATGTACGCCGCGACGACCGCAATGCTGGCCGGCCACATCAGCGCGACCACGATATGGCGCGTCCATCCCGGCGGATACCACAGCGGAATCAAGCCTTCGGCACGATAGCGCGCGAAACCATAACCGATCAGAACAAGGCCGACGATCGAAACCAGCGCAAACAGGCCGAGATACGGCCCACGGCCGAGGCGCTTGATCAAGGCCTCCCGCTCGCCGCGCATGGAGACAAACACATGCGCGCCGAGAAACACGATCAGCCCGACGATTTCGACAGTGAGGCCCATGGTCCACGCAAGGTTCGCAGCCGAGGCTTGCAAAGGCGTCAAAATCGCCGGCCCCGGTGGCGGCAGGCCGCGATCATGGCCAGCGCGCCTTGCTTGTCAATGATGCTCTCGATAGCCCCCGAAACACGCACCGCGGTCAGTGTACTTTGCCGTCGCCCGCGGCAAAGTGGACAGTGATCAAGCCTGCGAAAACGAATACCAAGGCCCAATGAAGCGTTTCGCCGCAGCACTCATCGCTATCCTGCTCGCAGTCCCGGCATTGGCGCAGGATTGGCCCAGCAAAAGCGTTAGGGTCATCGTGCCGTTCGCGGCCGGGGCAACACCTGATCTGGTCGCCCGTCTCGTCGCGGATGCGCTGCATCAGGAGCTCGGCCAGACCTTCATTGTCGAGAACCGGCCCGGCGCAAGCGGCAATATCGGCACCGACGCCGTGGCCAAAGCCGAGCCCGACGGCTCGACCATCGGCGTCAGCATCGGCGGCCCCCTTGCCATCAACACGCTTCTGTTCGGCAAACTTCCTTATAATCCGAGCAAGGACCTCGCATTGATCACGATGCTGGTCACGCAACCGAGCGTGCTGGCAGTCAATGGCAATCTCGGCGTGACCAGCGTGCAGCAACTGCTCGATCTGATCAGACGCAACCCGGGCAAGTACAATTTCGGCTCGATCGGCACCGGATCATTGTCGCATCTGGCGATGGAAGCCATCGCCATCAAGAGCGGCACCCAATTGGTGCACGTGCCTTATGCCTCTTCGCCTCAGGCAATGACCGCGCTCATTCGTAACGAAGTGCAGATGGCTTGCCTGCCGGCGACTTCAGTCGTGCCGCAGGTCAGCACCGGCGCGGTGAAAATCCTTGCCGTGTCGACGGCGGAGCGCTCCGCTTTGTTACCCGACGTTCCGACGTTGAAAGAGGCTGGCATCGACGTTGAAGCGGACGCCTGGATGGGACTGATCGGTCCAGCCGGCCTGGCACCGGCCACGGTCGACCGCATCAATCGGCTCGTCCGCGACGCCATCACCTCGCCGGCGATCCGCGTGAAACTCGCCACGCAGTTGATGGAGCCCATCCCGGATACGCCGGCCGAGTTCCGCGCCCGGATCAACGCGGATCTCGCCCGCTGGAAGCCGGTGATCGAGACGGCGCATATCCGCATCAACTAGCGTCATCCAACCGCGCCGGAAGATTTCACTACGTCAGGGACCGCCGAAGCGGAAGTTTATGCCGGCCTTGACTTCCTGGATATTGAGACTGGGATTCGAGGTGTAGAGCGGAGTTGTCGGCGTCGTGAAGTTCAAGGCCTGCGAGCCGAAATTCAGATAGTCGTACTCGATCTTCGCCGACCAGTTCTTGGTGATGCCGTATTCTAATCCGGCACCGGCGGTCCAGCCGGTGCGCATGAAAGTCGTGTTCGCGCTGTTGGCGAACGTGTCCGTAAAGCTGCTCGCGTCCTGTGCAAACGCCACACCGCCCTTTCCGTAGATCAGGAAACGATCGAAGGCGGCGCCGACCCGGCCGGTGACGGTCGAGGTCCAGTTCACGCCGGTATTGATCGAATCCCCAAGCGAATTGGTGCCGCTGCCTTTGAGATTGGTCCAGCTGAAATCACCCTCAACACCGAGCACAAGCCTATTGATCTGATAATTGGCGCCGACTTGGCCGCCGCCGAGAAATCCCGAGCTGCTGAACGTGTTGCTCGCTCCGGTAAACGGGTCGCTCCAGGACGAATTGCCGAACCCGCCGCCGGCATGCCCGCCGATATAAAAACCGCTCCAGTTGTAGATCGCCGCGGGGGCGTAAGCGACCGGCGCCGTTGGAGGCGGAACCGACGGCGGCGGCAGGTCGGCCGCGGTCGCCGAACACACAGACAAGGCGGCAACAGCGGCACCGGCGATGCCGTCGACGAAGGCACGAATTGTCATGACGAAACTCCACCCTTACCCCAAACGCGCTTTCGCCCCACGCACCGACGGAACCCGACGCTCCATCGTGCGGAATGCAAGAAGCCATGCATGTTCGGAAAAACGATGGTGTCACCGTGGCCGGAAAATGACGGCGACTTTGTTGTTAATGAAACTGCAATCTGGAATTTGAGCGGCGAAAAAGTGGAACAAAATGATCGAAATAAATTCGATGAAATCGCAGGTACAGTTTCGATCATGTCAGCACTGCGCGCAGTCACCGCGATCGATCGCCAATGCTGAGACATCCTCATTTTGCTTTCAGATGTGACGGAACTCGCACGCTCTCCTTGCCGAGGGCGTGGTGTGGAGCGGCGCGCTTCTCACCTAACCGCGTGACCGCCGGAAGCGTATCATCGCCGAGTTGGTAGCGCCGTGTTTCTGGCTTCGACCTAAGCGTGCTGCGATCGGGGCTGATGCCGGCTCACGTGGTCGCTAACGCCATTAGTGCTTTACACACTGGGCAACGGCTTCGACATTCTCGGCTTGAGCACCAGCCAGCTATCAGAGCGCGATCGAAGCTATCGTCCTGATCATTGCGGCTGCGATACATTACCGGTAAACGCGGACGGCGCGTGTAGGACTTGGACATTCGAGGTGAGCTATGGCGGGACGTTTGAAAGATAAGGTTTGCATCATCACCGGTACCGGGAGCGGTATGGGACGTGCCGCCGCGCTATTGTTTTGCGCCGAAGGCGCGAAAGTCGTCGGCTGCGACATCAACCCCGACAATGCCGAGGCGACGCTGCGAGAGGCGCTGAAAGCAGGCGGTCAGATGGTTTCGCTGCAACCGGCCGACCTGACCAAGCAGGGCCAATGCGACGCTCTGGTGGCACTCGCGCTCAAAACCTATGGCGGCATCGATGTCGTCTACAACAACGCGGCGCACGCCTATTTCGGCTGGATGGATCAATTCACGTATGAAGAATTCGCCCGGACTATCGAGGAAGAACTGCTGATTGTATTCCGCTTCTGTAAAACCGTCTGGCCACATCTGGTCGCGCGTGGCGGCGGCTCGATCATCAATGTCGCCTCAACGTCCGCCAAGGTTGCGTACAAGGCGCTGCCTGGAATTGCCCACACCGCCGCCAAAGGCGGCGTTCTTGCCATGACGCGCCAACTGGCCATGGAAGGCGGCAAGCACAACATCCGCGCCAATACGATCTCGCCGGGCCTGATCGAGACAGGCGCAACGCGCGAACTTTTGAAGAATCCGAACTTCCTTAACCCGATGATGGAAAAGCTGATGCTTGGCCGCGTGGGCAAACCGGAAGAAGTAGCGCCCGCCGCACTCTATCTGGCCTCGGATGAAAGCTCGTTCGTCACCGGCGCCGACATCGCCGTCGATGGCGGCACGACGGCGTGGTAATCCAAATCAATCCGATCAATCACAACTGAGACAACGGGAGAGTCGAATGCCCAGCACTTTGGCCCAAGGCGCCTATCAAATCGGTATCGTGGTGCCCGATATTCATAAGGGAATGGCGTTTTTCAAAGATAAGCTTGGCGTTCCCGAGTTTCTGTTTATCGAAAAGCCGGAATTGCAAGACGAGACCTACATGGGCAAGCCGGCACCGCTGCGTTTGCACCTGGCCTTCGGTTGGTGCGGCGAGATGCAAGTGGAACTCATCCAGCCGATCGCAGGCGTCAGCACCTATTCGAAGTTTCTCGACCACAATCCACAAGGCGGCGTCCATCACTATGGCATCGAAATCGCCAACTACGCCCAGGGCGTGAAGGAGATGGAAGCAGCCGGCTATTCGCTCGTCCAAGGCGGCCGCCATAATGAAACGCGGTTTGCCTATTTCGACACGACCGCCGTCATCGGCACGCTGACCGAGCTGGTCTATCTGCAGCCCGAAGAGCGGGCCTTCATGCATGGGCTAAAGCACAAGAAGTGAGGCGCGGAGACTGTCGCGGTTCTTGACACCGCGCGATCAGTGACTGCCTAAACGGCCCCGGCGTATCGCTCCGGCGAGAATCCGACCAATAGCTCACCGTCACCGAATTCGAGCACCGGCCGCTTGATCATGGACGGCTGAGCGAGCATCAGCGCCAGAGCTTTTCTGGCGTCGAGGCCGCTTTTGTCTTTATCGGGGAGTTTGCGGAAGGTCGTACCGGCGCGATTGAGCAGAATTTCCCAGCCGACTTTCTTGCTCCATCCCACAAGTCGCTCGTGTTCGATCCCCGCAGTTTTGTAGTCATGAAATGAATAGGCAACGCCGCGCTTGTCGAGCCAGGCGCGCGCCTTCTTCATCGTGTCGCAGTTCTTGATGCCGTAGATGGTGATGTGCTTGGCCATAAGTCCGCTCCGTCGGACGCGTCTAACACAAATCGCGATGGTTTTACCGTCGATTGCCTAACTTATGCACTTGCCTGGCGGGGCGGTGTTTGTTTCCATTTGGCAACAATACGATCCCGAAGGACGATCCATGACGCCTCCTGGTAATACGGCCTATGGTCTCGCCGAGCTCAAGAAGGAGCAGACCCTCGGCGGCATCGGCGAGACAAAAGCCCGCGATGTGCCGCGCATCGACATGAGCGGGTTCGACAAGCGCAAGCCCGAAATCGCCGAGCAAATATGGAACGCCTCGACCGAGATCGGCTTTTTCCAGCTCGTCAATCACGGCATTCCGCAAGAACAGATCGACGAAGCGTTTGCGATGACGGAGCGTTTCTTTGCCCTGCCTCGCGACATCAAAGCGCGCTACCCCCTCGGCAAGGGTACCAATGCCGGCTGGGAATACAAAAGCCAGGTACGCCCCTCGACCGGCACCGCCGATCCAAAAGAATCCTACCAGATCACCCTGCCGCGGATGTCCGGACTTTGGCCAACGGGAGATGAACTGCCGGGCTTCAAAGCGGCGATGCTCGCGTTCGAGCGCACCAATTGGGCGCTGGCCATGAAGGTATTGTCCTGTTTCGCGCTCAAGCTCGGCTTTGAGCCGGACTTCTTCACCGAGTGTCACGATCCGCAATCGGCCGAATATCAGTGCACGCTGCGGCTTCTGCATTATCTGCCGATGGTCAACGCGAAGCCTGCGGATTTCACCGGCTGGCGCGCCGGAGCTCATACCGATTTCGACTGCCTGACGCTGTTGCATCAGCGCACCGGCCAGGGTGGGCTGCAGCTTTGTCCCGGAAAGGAAGCCGCGGAGCTTGCATGGACCGATGTCGAGCCTCTCCCCGGCGTCATCACCTGCAATATCGGCGACATGCTGATGCGCTGGAGCGACGATAAACTTCTGTCAACGCTGCACCGTGTGCGGATGCCGCGAACAGACGAATATCTGGGCCCGCGCTATTCCATTCCGTTTTTCTGTCAGGCTAACAAAGACGCGGTGATCCAGGGTCCTAGCAAAAGCTATGCGCCGATCACGGCGCATGACTATCTGCAGCAACGGATCGCGGCGAACTACGCGAAGTAATCGAGAATGGAAACGCAAGGCCCGCCGGGCTATTTCGGCTGAATGATCGCGCGGGTTATCTGTTCGGCAAGCTCTGTCGCCGATGGCCAATCCAACGTGGGTTTGTTGATACGAAGCGAGATTACGCCGTGGAGCCCTGACCACAAGAGAAGCGCAAGCCGCCGCGGCTCGTCGGACACCCGCGCCTTGTCGGACACTGGCTTAATCTGCCGTATCAACTCGACAGATCGATCGAGAAGGGGGCGGCCAAAATCGGCGGCCCGATGATCGTCAAGCCGCAAGACGACGCGGCCTTCAAACAGGACCTTGTAATGTCCCGGGTGCTTCAGCCCGAACTCGACTGACGCAATCGAGCGGGCAAGCAGGCGCGCCCAAGCGTCCCCGCCGTTTCTTGCGGCTTCTTCCTCGGCTACGGCGCGAATTCCCACCTGCTCTCGAAACAGCTTTTCGAGCACCGCCAGCAACAAGACGTTGCGGTCGTCGAAGTGGATATAGACCGACGGCGCAGCGATCTTGGCTTCTTTCGCCACCGCGCGCAGCGAGAACGGGTCTTCCGGGCCGATGGTCGACAGCACTCTGATCGCGGCCGAAATGATTTCTTCGCGCAGACGGTCACCTTCTCCCCGCGCGTTGCGAGCCCTGGGTGCTTCATTCTTGCGAACTGTCTTCCCCCTCATTGCTCCATCATTCCCGCGGTGATTGAGCCGAAGTCTAGCGCAAGGGTTGACATCCGTAACCTTACATATGTAAGTTTATGGTCATTAACTTAAGAAGCAATCCTTGACGCAGAGGTCCCCATGTCCCTCTCCACCAATCTTGGCGGTGTTTTCGCGCCCACCGGTACCGGTCTTGCGCTAAATCGCATGGGTTATGGCGCAATCCAGCTCACCGGTCCGATGGCTTTCGGCGAGCCCAAGAATCGTGAAGCGGCTCTTGCTGTGGTCCGTGAGGCTGTGCGGCTTGGGATCAATCACATCGATACCAGCGACTATTACGGCCCTCACGTCGCCAATCAGATTATTCGCGAAGCCATCCACCCCTATCCCAAAGACCTTGTGATCGTCACCAAGGTCGGTGCCAGGCGCGGTCCTGATAAGTCATGGCCCGCCGCGGTCTCTCGCGAGGAGCTCGTCAGCGCCGTCGAGGACAATCTGCGCAATCTCGGGCTGGAAGCGCTGGAGATCGTCAACCTTCGCGTCGGCGGGCCGTTTGGACCAAACGAGAATTCCATCGCAGAACCGCTTGAGGTTCTGGCCGATCTCCAGTCCAAGGGACTAATTCGTCATATTGGTCTCAGCAACATCTCGCCACAGCAATTTGCGGAGGCGGAGGAGATCGCCAAGATCGTGTGTGTGCAGAACCACTACAATCTGGCTCACCGACACGACGATCAGTTAATCAGTAGGCTGGCGGCTCAGGGGATCGCTTACGTGCCGTTCTTTCCGTTGGGCGGCTTTCGTCCCCTGCAATCACCGCTTCTGGACCAAGCGGCGGCCTTTTCAGGAGCGACGACGCGCCAGGTGGCCCTGGCCTGGTTGCTGCAACGTGCGCCCAACATCCTCATCATTGCTGGAACGTCTTCCGTCGAGCACCTCCATGACAATCTCAAGGCCGCAAGCCTGGTTTTGCCGCCCGAGATTATCGCGAAGCTGGATCAGATTTTCGCGTTCGCCGCGAAGGAAAAAGCCGAGGGACCTCGGAGCTGAAATGCCCTCCAATTTTGCGGAATAGTTACAGGCTCACGCGTCGTTATTTGTCGATGGTGATGCGGGCTTGGCGAGCCACCCGACATAGGTGAGATAAAGGCCAGCAGCGACAAGAATACCAAAGATCAGCCGCACAACCGGCACCGCGATCAAAGTACATACCACCGCGCTCGTACAAATCTGGAGCGGCCATGAGCAGCACGCCGCGAAGCGCCAGGACCCAGCCGAACAGCGAGATGATGACCGCCGCCACGCTCGACCAATATTGGTGAAAAGCGATAATCAGCAGTCCTGCGAACAACAGCAGCGCGCCCGCGAACCATACGAACAGATCGCTTCTGAAGAAATCGGCTGCCAACACGCCCATTGACGGCGCGCGCAGCGCGATGATGCCAGGAACGATGACCAGCCAAGGCCCGATGACGCGCGCAAACGCACGGGTCCGTGCTTGCGATTCTCGGATAGGTGGCACGGACTGTCACTCCATCGGGCAGGTACATTCCGAATGTTAGTATATTCGATGAGACTTGGGTAAGCCTGCACACAGAGGTCACCGCTGATGCTTTCGTTTCTGCGCGGCGGTGCGCCCATTATCGTCCCAGCAGCATCGCGGCTCTAGAGACGAGCAGCCGCGCTATCAATCGCAGCGGATAACCCGGGTAGTTTGGCGCGTCGCCAGGGAGTTCGGCGTCACCGGGCCGGAACTTCGTGCAGATCCGCATCTCCACGGGCGGAAGATCGCCGTGGAAGCGCGCCCGATACGCTGACACCCAATGCGGCCCTTTGTCGAAATTGACGAACATTGCCGAATTGCAACAGGTCGCGACGACCCGGTTCGTCGCCGACGTTTGCTCTAGCTTGTAACTCTTGAGGAGTGCGTCGCCCTGCGCGCAGCAAATCCGGTCTTTGCGAAACAGGAGGTAGGCCGTGCCGCCATCGGATTCGAGAATAGCGGCCGCGTTTGGCAACGCCCCGATCCGGCGAGCGCCCTCTTGGCAGTCGTCGCAATAGCAAACGGCGGTCACAATGGGATCACCGGTCGCCTCAAGGGCGACCTGACCACAGACACAGGATGCCGAAAGCGTGATGCGGCTGTCATCGGCCATCCGTAGTGAATGCCTCACTCCCATTCGATTCTCTCAACGCATCGTAACGCGCTCTAAGCGCGATGTCGGGCCCGGCCCGAGAAACCGCGGTTACCAGGCGATTACATGATCGTCCTGTTCCAACTTCGGGCTCAGGCTTCATCGAACAGCCGCCGGATATCAGTCATCGGCCGGAATAGCTTCATGGGCTGGTCCGGCAGCGCCAGGAAGCTTTCCCGCTCATAGAAGCCGCGGGCGCTGTCATCCTTCGCTTCGACGATCACGGCAAATGACGCGATATCGCTCCGGGCGGCGCGGTAAAGTGCGTCGGCCAGCAGGAACCGCCCATAACCCTTACTTTGTTGGCGGCGATCGACAGCAAGCCGGCCCAAGAGTGTCGCCGGAACGAGAGGATACCTGGGAAGTTTGTGCATAATGTCGACCGGAAACTCGGTGAGTTTCACGCCCGTCGCCGATAGCGTGTAGTAGCCGCCAATTGCACCGTCCGGCAGCACAAGCACGAACGGTGCTGCCATGTTCTTGCGGGCATCCTGCCCGGCTTGGCTCCGGAAGTATCGATCGAGCGGTTCGACGCCGCTGACGAATGAGTTGCGATCGTGGTGCGGACCGAGGGCCTCAATTCGAAGCGATCCGTCAGGAGCATCCGCCAACGGCTAAACGCCGGTGGCTTCGCGATAACGGCGCACCGTGTCGCGCAGACGGTCGTTCACGGGCTTCGGGTTCAGCAACGCATCGACAAACGCCTGACTGTCGCGCACCGACAGTTCGAGCTGCCGATGCTCCTCAATGGTTCGCCGCGCGGCATCCTGGACGCTGGTCAGCACGAAATCAGTGACCGTCCGTCCCTGCAGGGCGGCGGCATGTTCGATAAGCGTCTTCTGCTCCGCCGTTACCCGCGTCTCAAGACGCCGCGCACGGGTGCGGCCACGGGCCGATTTCGAGGCTACGTTTGCCATGGCAATTCTCCTGTCTTCAATGTACGGCCAGCACCCGGCCACTTCAATAACAATAGCCGTCACTCAAATAAATTATTGAATTATATGGATAATTTGCAAACGCCAGCGCCCATCACTCCCACTCGATCGTCCCGGGCGGCTTCGAGGTTACGTCGTAGACGACGCGATTGACGCCTTTGACCTCGTTGACGATGCGGGTCGCCACCGTGCCGAGAAATTGCATGTCGAACGGATAGAAGTCGGCGGTCATGCCGTCAGTCGACGTCACCGCGCGCAAGCCGACGACAAAATCATACGTGCGGAAATCGCCCATCACGCCCACGGTTCGCACTGGCAACAACACCGCGAACGCCTGCCAGATGTCGTCGTAAAGTCCGCAGCGGCGGATCTCCTCGATGAAGATCTCGTCGGCAAAGCGCAGGATGTCGAGCTTCTCGCGGGTGATCGGCCCGGGACAGCGGATCGCAAGCCCGGGCCCGGGAAATGGATGACGGCCAACAAACGCTTCGGGCAAGTCGAGTTCGCGACCGAGCGCGCGGACTTCGTCTTTGAACAATTCGCGCAACGGTTCGACGAGCCGCATGTTCATGCGCTCCGGCAAGCCGCCGACATTGTGATGCGACTTGATCGTCACCGACGGACCGCCGGTGAACGACACGCTCTCGATTACATCTGGATAGAGCGTGCCCTGAGCGAGGAACTCGGCGCCGCCGAGCTTTTTCGCCTCGGCCTCGAACACGTCGATGAACAATTTGCCGATGGTCTTGCGCTTGACTTCCGGATCGTCGACGCCGTCCAGGGCTTTCAGAAAGTCCTCAGCGGCATCGACGTGAACGAGCGGAATGTTGTAGTGGCCGCGAAACAGCGCCACCACCTTTTCGGCTTCGCCTAGCCGCAACAGCCCGTGGTCGACGAACACGCAGGTGAGCTGATGGCCGATCGCCTCGTGAATGAGCACCGCGGCGACGGCGGAATTGACGCCGCCTGAAAGGCCGCAGATCACCCTGCCCTTGCCGACCTGCCGGCGGATTTTTTCGATCGCCTCGTCCTTGAAGGCACGCATGGTCCAGTCGCCGGTGCAGCCGGCAATGTTGCGCACGAAATTGCGCAGGATGGCAGCGCCGTGCGGGGTGTGCACCACTTCGAGATGGAACTGGGTTGCGTAGAACTTTCGTTTCTCGTCGCCGATCATCGCGATCGGTGCGTTGGCCGAGGTGCCGATCGCGGCAAAGCCATCCGGCAACCTGGTGACACGATCGCCGTGACTTATCCACACCGGATAGCGCTCGCCAACCTGCCAGACACCGTCGGTCAGCGGTGACGGCTTGGTCAGTTCAAGTTCGGCGCGGCCGAATTCGCGATGATGTCCGGCCTCGACCTTGCCGCCGAGCTGGTGCGCCATGGCCTGTTCGCCGTAGCAGATGCCGAGAACCGGCACGCCAGCCTGATAAATCGCCATCGGCGCCAGCGGCGCATCGTTGTCGAGCACCGAGGCCGGGCCGCCCGAGAGGATGACGCCTTTCGGTTTCATCTCCCGCAGCGCCGCTTCGGCTTTCTGAAACGGCACAATCTCGCAATAGACCTTCTCCTCGCGCACCCGACGCGCGATCAGTTGCGTCACCTGCGATCCGAAATCGACGATCAGAATTTTGTCGTGCAACGCCGTGGGGGGCACTGGAGACGCCGACTCAATGGATCGGTTTTCGGCAACAGAGGTCATGCAGAGCGCCGCAGCAAGCTGACGAAAAACCCGTCGGTGTCGGTCCGGCGCGGCGTCATCAGCAATCCTGCGTCGGAGATAAGCGCCGCACGGGTAAAAAGATAGGCGCGCTCGCCCAGCACCTGCGCCATATCAGCAGGCTTTTCCACGGAAAAATCGGGGGTTCGCTCGACAAACGCACGCACCTGATCGTCATTCTCTTCAGCCAAGACCGAACAGGTGACATAGGCGATGCGGCCACCCGGCTTCACCAGCCCGGCGGCGCGATCGAGCAAGCCCGCCTGCTGGGTCAGGCGCTGCGACAGCGAACCGGGCCGCACGCGCCACTTGGCGTCGGGATTGCGCCGCCAGGCGCCGGTTCCGGTGCACGGCGCATCGATCAGCGCCAGATCGATGCGCCCCGCGAGATCGGCGAGCATGTCGGCCTCGCCGCGCGGCGTGCGCACTTGAATATTATGCGCGCCGGCGCGCGCAAGACGTTCATGGATCGGCGCGAGCTGCCGCTTGTCGATGTCGGTTGCGTAGATCTGGCCGTGGTTCTCCATGACCGCCGCCAACGCCAAGGTCTTGCCGCCGGCGCCGGCTGCAAGGTCCGCAACTTGCTCACCGGGCTTGGCGTTGGCAAACAGCGCTGCGAGCTGGGAACCCTCATCCTGAATTTCGACGGCACCTTTGATAAACGCGGGCTCGGCATGAATCGCCGGGCTTTTCGCGTCCGCCGAAAGCCGAATGCGCAGGCCGATCGGCGACCATCGCGTCGGCTCCGCCTTGAGATGGGCGAGCTTGGCTAAAGTTTCGTCGCGCTCGCCTTTGAGGGTGTTGACCCGCAGATCAAGTGGGGCACGGCTTGCGAGCGCAGCGCCTTCTGCCGCCCGTTCGTCGCCAAACACGCGCGCAAAATGCGGCTCAAGCCAATCCGGGTAGTCGCCCAGAACATAGGCCGGCGCGTTAGCGAGCGCCCCGCCAGTAAGCGCCTCGCGCTCGGTTTGCGTCAATTGCTCAGGCGCGAAGCGCGCGCCATTGCACAGCGCCGAAATCTGCTCGACATCGAGACCGCGCTCACGATGCAACATGCCGATCAGCACCGCGCGCGGGGTGTTCTCACCCATAAGCCACGCCGACGACGATCGGCGGCGCAGTGCATCGTAGACAAGCCCGGCAATCGCGGCGCGATCCGACGAGCCCGCGAACCGATGCGCGAGACCCCAATCCTTGAGCGCATCGGCAGCCGGACGGCGCCGTGTTTCAAGCTCGGCAATCACCTCGATCGCAGCCGAAAGACGTGCGGCAGGCGTCATGCGGGTGCCCCGCTGCCGGCCGGACTCATTTCATCGCCTGCTCCACCGCCGCTTTGCGCCGGGCGGCGTCAGTACCGTGTCGGCGTACGATGGCATCCAGTGGGCGGTCGAGCATGAGATTGGAGACGTACCACAACTTCGGCGTCTTATGCGGCGCGGTGGGATGGCAAAAGTCTACCGGCATGGCGTCACAGAATGCCGCCGCTGAGGACCTCGACGATATAGATCACCCACATCACCATGAGCACTACCGCTCCGACGGAGTAAAAAGCGCCGCGCACCCGCACCTTGTTGTTGGTCACATGCACGTAAGCCTGAAGCAGCCGGCAGACGACGAAAATCCAGGCCAGGATGACAAACGCATAGCCCGCATGACGGGTAACCCATTCCAGAGTGGTAAGCACGTAGAACAGAACCGGCAGTTCAAACTGATTCGAAAACGAATAAGCGGCCTGCATCGCCGGCTTCGGCCAGTTCGGTTCGCGCAGCGCAATGTCTGCCGGTTTGACCGCCCCGGTCCGATAGGCCGCGCTGCGCAGCGCGCCCATGCGGAGCATCAGCGCGAAGGTAAGAATCACCTCAACGAACAGCGGCAGCAAGACGGCCTGGAGCGACATCGGCAAGAGACCTCGAATTGATCGGCAAACGTCTTATCACTGCGCCCGCGGCGCAGCCAATGTACGGTGTCATGCGATCGTCACAGCTTGACGCTGATCGCGGTTTCGCCGTCGTCATCAACCAGCGCGCTGCGCCAGGATTTGCCTTCGAACAGCGCCTTGGCCACGGCATCGGCCGTCCCGCCATGGTTGAGGTTAGCGGTGATCAAAGTACCGCCGGTCCGCAACAGCTTGCGCAGAGCGGTATGCAATGCCGGCACCGGTGTGTGGCCATCAAAGAACGCAAGATCGTAGCCGGCATCGAGAGTCGGCAGCACGGAAGCGAAATCACCTTCGTGTACAGCAATGCGATGATCGAGCGCAGCGGCTGCGATATTGTCGCGGGCAAGCGCGGCGTGGTCAGAATTGCGCTCTACCGTATCGACCGTCGAGTTCGGCGCCCCGTAGGCAAAGGATAGCGCGGTGTAACCGAGCGCCGTGCCCAACTCGAGAATGCGCCGCGCCTGGACTGCCGCCGCCAAAGCGCTGAGCAACGGACCATTGTCATAAGGATGTGCGCCGCAGCCGTGCCGCGCACGATGCTGCTCGGTGGCCTTGCGGACGTGCGCGAACGGATCGGCGGCCGGCCTCTTCATCTATCACTCGCGGCTCGGATAATTCGGGCTCTCGCGCGTGATGGTGACGTCGTGAACGTGGCTCTCGCGCAGACCGGCGCCTGAGATGCGCATGAACTCCGCCTTTTCGTGAAACTCGGCGAGGTTCCTGGCGCCGACGTAGCCCATGGCGGCGCGGAGCCCCCCCACCAACTGGTGGAGCACGTTGGCGACCGGACCCTTGTACGGCACCTGACCTTCGACGCCTTCCGGCACGAGCTTCAGCGTGTCTTTGATTTCCTGCTGGAAGTAGCGGTCGGCCGAGCCGCGCGCCATGGCACCGACCGAACCCATGCCGCGATAGGTCTTGTAAGAACGGCCCTGAAACAGAAACACCTCGCCCGGCGTCTCATCGGTGCCCGCAAGCAGCGAACCGACCATGGCGCAATCGGCCCCCGCCGCCATCGCCTTGGCGAGATCGCCCGAATATTTGATGCCGCCATCAGCGATCACCGGCGTATTGGTCTTCTGCGCCGCCTCAACGGTGTCTGTAATCGCGGTAAGCTGCGGCACGCCGACGCCGGCAATAACCCGAGTGGTGCAGATCGATCCCGGGCCGATCCCGACCTTGATCGAATTGGCTCCGGCGTCGATCAGCGCCTTGGCGCCTTCGGCGGTCGCGACGTTGCCGGCAACAACCTGCACCGCGTTCGACAGGCGCTTGATGCGCGTCACCATGTCGAGCACACGGGTTGAATGGCCATGCGCGGTATCAACGACGATGAGATCGACGCCAGCGTCGATCAGCGCTTCACTGCGGACATAACCGGCTTCGCCGACGCTGGTGGCGGCAGCGACACGCAGCCTGCCCTGCTCGTCTTTGCAGGCGTTCGGGTTGGCCACCGCCTTCTCCATGTCCTTCACAGTAACGAGGCCAACGCACCGATAGTCACCATCGACAACCAAAAGCTTCTCAATCCGGTGCTGATGCAAAAGCCTTTTCGCTTCCTCCTGGCCGACACCTTCGCTCACAGTGATGAGCGAATCCTTTGTCATCAGTTCGGACACCTTTTGCCGACGGTCGGTGGCAAAACGCACGTCGCGGTTGGTGAGGATACCGACGAGCTTGCCAGCACGGCCGTTACCGCCACCTTCGACCACCGGGATGCCGGAAATGCGATTCTCCTGCATCAACGCCAAGGCGTCGGCGAGCGTCGCGTCGGGATGGATGGTGACCGGATTGACCACCATGCCCGATTCGAATTTCTTGACCTGCCGCACCTGGGCCGCCTGGACCGCCGGCTCGAGATTGCGATGAATGACGCCGATGCCCCCGGCCTGCGCCATGGCGATCGCCATGTGCGCCTCGGTCACGGTATCCATGGCCGAAGCGATAATCGGGACATTGAGCGAAATTCCGCGGGTAATGCGGGAGCGGATATCGACCTCGGAAGGGAGCACGTCCGACAGACCCGGCCGGATCAGCACGTCGTCGAAGGTCAGCCCTTCACGGGGACCGTTCTGCGAACCATTTTGCGGACTATTCTTGGGCATCGCCAACTCACTCGCGCCCGCACGGTTGCGGGCTTGTTGGGCGGGCACATTGAAAAAGCCAATCGATCGATGAACTCTTGCGTAGCCGGACTAAACGCTCCGGCTCTTCATCGACTCTAACGGCCCGCTTTTGGGTTGGCGGCGGCTTCTAGCACGTCCATACCCGGATTGATAGATGGTGCGGGCCGGCTTTGCCGGCCAGTGCACAGCAGAGTACATTGACCGCAGCCGAGACAGAACGATGCGAATAAAACCGAGCTGGTTTGCCCAACCCGTACCGGGTGAATTCTTACTGCCGCAGAACTTGTTTCGTCGTTCCGCGGTGTTTACGGTGATCGCCTTTGCTGCGCCGCTGGTGTTCGTTTTGTCCGCTCACGCGCAGGACGCCGGCGATGAACGCCGCTGCACCGGTCAAACACGCGCCAGCAACGAGGAGCGCATCGCGTCCTGCACGGCGCTAATTGATTCCGGCCGCTTTCAGTCGCCCAATCTCGCCATCCTGCACCACAACCGGGGCATGGCAATGCGCGGAAAGGGCGACCTCGCCGGCGCGCGGAATGATTTCAGCGAGGCTATCAAGCTCAATCCCGACTATGAGCGTGCTTATGCAGATCGCGGCGGCGTGCGCTTCAGCCAGCACGATTTGGACGGCGCCATTGGCGATCTGGACGCAGCCGTCAAGCTTGATCCGACCGACGCCGGCGCTTTCATGATGCGCGGCAACGTCTTTGACGAGAAAGCGGATTTCGACCGCGCCATCGCGGACTACAATGAGGCGATCAGGCTTTCGCCGAACTTTTCCGCCGCCTACTTCAATCGCGGTCTCGCCTACCGCCGCAAGCACGACTTCGATCATGCGACCGCCGACTACGACCAGGCCATCAGGCTTGATCCCAAAAATGCGTCGGTGCTGAACAATCGCGGCATCATCTGGTTCGAAAAGGGCGACTTCGACCGTGCCATCGCCGACTACAATCAGGCGATCCGGCTTGATGCCAATTTTGCCGCGGCCTACAACAATCGCGGCGACGCTTGGCGCGCCAAAGGCGATCTCGGGCGCTCACTCGCCGATTTCGACCGGGCGATCCAGCTTTCACCGCAATTCGCGCTCGCCTACGACAATCGCGGCCTGGTTTATTACCAAAAGCGGGATTATCAGCACGCCATCGCCGATTTTGACGCAGCCGTGCGCTTCGATCCGACCAATGCCGACGCATTCGGCAACCGCGGCAATGCTCATGACGATAAAGGCGATCGCTCTGCCGCGATCGCCGACTACAACGAAGCCATCCGCCTCGATCCCAAGAACGCGCGCATCTACTACGATCGCGGCATCGCGTTCCGCCGCGACGGCGACCTTGATCACGCCATCGCCGATTTGAGCCAGGCGATCCAGCTCAACCCGCAACACGCCGGCGCTTACAACGAGCGCGGCTATGCGTTCTATCAGCGCCATGACTTCGAGCACGCCGTTGCCGACTACGATCAGGCAATCAAGCTCAACCCGAAATTCGCCGTCGCTTACAATAATCGCGGCAACGCGCTTGACGACAAGGGCGACCCAGGTCGCGCCATCGCCGATTACACTGAGGCGTTGCGGGTCGATCCAAACTATGCGGTGGCGCTCTACAATCGTGCCATCGCCTGGCGCCGCAAGGGCGACCTTGATCGCGCGATCGCCGATTACGATCAGGCGATCAAGCTCAATCCAACGGCTGCGGCCTACAACAACCGGGGCAGCGCGTTCCTCGCCAAAGGCGAAAGCGACCGCGCCATTGCCGATCTCGACCAGGCCATCAAGCTCGACCCGCGCTCCGCCGACGCCTACATCAACCGCGGCAATGCCAAACGCGAACGGCTTAGTCTCGCCGAAGCCGTCACCGATTACACGCGCGCCATCGAGCTTTCGCCGAATGCCGCGCTTGCCTTCTACAATCGGGCCTGGGCTCACTACCTTGCCGGCGACAGCGTACCTGCGCTGGCCGATGCCGATCGCGCGGTTGCACTCAATTCCCACTCGGCGAGTTCCTATTCGACGCGCGGGCTCATCCGGGAACGGCTCGCCGACACTGCGGGGGCGATCGCCGATTTCCGCAAAGCGCTTGAGCTTGATCCTTCGTTCCAGCAGCCGGCCGAAGGCTTGCGGCGGCTGAAAGCCGAGCCTGCCGCGAGCCGCTGATCCTTGAGCACGCCGTCGAGTTCGTACGACCGCGCCGTACCGCTCATCGTCGCGGTCGCGTTGTTCATGGAAAACATGGACTCGACCGTGATTGCGACGTCGCTGCCGGCCATTGCGAAGGCGCTCGGCACCAATCCGCTGGCGCTGAAACTGGCGGTCACCTCCTATCTGCTGGCGCTTGCCATCTGCATCCCGGCGAGCGGCTGGACCGCCGATCGCTTCGGCGCGCGCAATGTTTTTCGCCTCGCTATCGGGGTGTTCGTGCTCGGCTCAATCGGCTGCGCGCTGTCGCGTTCGCTCGACGAATTTGTGCTGGCGCGGATTGTTCAGGGTGTCGGCGGCGCGATGATGACGCCGGTCGGACGGCTGATCGTCGTGCGCAGCATCGACAAGCGGCTGCTGGTCAATGCCATGTCGCTCGTGACCATACCGGCGCTGGTCGGCCCGATCGCCGGTCCGCCGCTGGGCGGCTTCATTACCACTTACGCGTCGTGGCACTGGATCTTTATTATCAACGTGCCGATCGGTCTGGTCGGGATGGTCATGGCGACGCGCTACATCCCCGATCTGCGGGGCGAATCGCCGGGACCTTTCGACTTTGTCGGCTTCGTTCTTTCGGGACTAGGCATCGGTGGATTGGCTTTTGGACTTTCGGTGCTTGGGCTCGAGTTCTTACCGATCTGGATCGTTGCCGCGCTGCTGGGCGGCGGTGCGACCGCAACAGTCGCTTACATCTTCTATGCCAGACACAAAGCAGCGCCGATCCTCGATCTCACTCTGTTCAGGTTTCCGACATTTCGCGCCAGCATATTCGGCGGCTTCATGTTCCGGATCGGTATCGGCGCCCTGCCCTTTCTGCTGCCGCTCCTGTTGCAGATCGGATTTCAGCCTGTCGCCGTTTCAATCCGGACTGATCACCTTCACCAGCGCCGTCGGCTCCATGTTCATGAAGGCCGCCGTCGCCAGCGTGCTCCGGCGCACCGGGTATCGTCCGATACTGGTCTACAACAGTCTGCTTAGCGCCGCCTTCCTCGCCGCATGCGCAAGCTTTGTGCCGGGCATGCCGTTTGCGGCGATGGTCGCGATACTGCTTGCCGGCGGATTCTTCCGCTCGCTGCAATTCACCGCCATCAATACCATCGCCTATGCCGAGATCGAGCCGCGGTTGATGAGCCGCGCCACCACGCTTGTCGCCATGGGGCAGCAATTGGCGTTATCGACCGGCGTCGCAGTCGGCGCCCTCGTTGTGGAGATCATGATACGGCTCAAGCATGGCGGCGCCATGAACGCCTATGACTTTCCGCCGGCCTTTCTCGCCGTCGGCGTCCTCACGGCAGCCGCGAGCCTGGTCTTTCTTCGGCTTGCGCCCAACGCCGGGGCCGAACTCGCCGGCCGCGAGATCATCGCCCAGGCCGCGCCCGATACCGCTCGCTGATGGGGCCCACGCCGATTGGCGCTATTGTTCCGACTTCGGCAGCGACCACGGCACGAACCAGCGCTGCGCCAGCGTGCACAGTCTGAACAGAATAAGGCTTAACGCCACCAGCACTGCGAGGCCGGCGAACGCCTGCGGAATCTTGAAGAACGACGTCGAGAACATGATGAAGAAGCCGAGACCATGCTCGGCTGCCACGAACTCGGCGACGACGGCGCCGATGATCGCGAGCGTGATGGAGATCTTGAGCGCACTGAAGATGTACGGCACCGCGAACGGCAACCGGATATGCAGCATTTCACGCGCGCGCCCGGCGCGGAGCGACCGCGACAACTCGATCAACTCCTCGGGCGTCGCCATCAGGCCGGTTACCGTCGACACGACGATTGGAAAGAACGTGATCAGAAACGTGATGACGACGCGCGGCAGATCCGAGGCGCCGAGAGTCACGACGATGATCGGCGCGACGGCCACGATCGGAGTCGACTGGACGATCACGAGGATCGGGTAAAGCGTGCGCGACAAGAACCGCGAGTTGACGAGAGCAACGGCGAGCGGGACCGAGACGGCGATAGCGACGAAGTAACCCATCAGCGCCACGCGGAGCGTCGCGCCGATGTTGGTCAGCCACTGCGCCGGCGTAATCTCGAAACCCGCGGCGACAATGGCGCTCGGCGACGGCAGCAGGAACGACGGGATATGGAACAGCCGGCAGGCGCCTTCCCATACGACGATGAGCGCCACGAAAGCCGCCGCCGGCGCCAGGCGATCCGCCCAGAGGCGCAGCTTCGGGCCGATCGCAGCAGCGCCGGCTTTCGCCTCAGGCGGCGACACGGGTAAAGAGCTGGCCGCGGATATGGTTGGCGAGCGCATGGAATTTTGGCTCCGACAAAGTCGCAATCGAGCGCGGGCGCGGCAAATCGACATCGATGATTTCGCGGACCCGGCCTGGCCGCGGCGTCATCACAATGATGCGGTCGGAGAGCAACACCGCCTCGGGTATCGAATGGGTGATGAACAAAACCGTCTTCGGTCGTTCGGACCAGATACGCAGCAATTCGAGACTCATCTCGTCGCGGGTGAGCGCATCGAGCGCCGAGAACGGCTCGTCCATCAGCAGAATGTCCGGATCGAGCAGCAGCGCGCGGGCGATGGCGACGCGCTGCTGCATGCCGCCGGAGAGTTCATCAATCCGCTTGGTGGCAAAATCTGAAAGTCCGACGAGCGCAAGCAGCTCACGCGCCCGAAGCTTGTCCTCGGCGGTGACGCGGCCATATTTATGGCGCAGCGGAAACGTCACGTTGCCGAGTACGTCGAACCACGGCAGCAGCGTCGGCCGCTGGAATACAATGCCGATCTCGTCGCGCGGCTCGGTCACCTTGAGGTCGTAGATACTGACCGCCCCGCGTGTGGGGGAGATCAGACCCGCGATCAGCCGAAGCAGTGTCGACTTGCCGCAACCGGATGGACCGAGCACCGCCAGAAATTCGTTCTTGCCGACATCGAACGTCACGTTTGCGAGCGCGGTGACTGCCGAGCCGTCATTGCGTCCGAAGGTCTGCTCGACGTCGGCGAAGCGAATGACGTGTGAGGGCTCGCTCATCGCCAGGCTCCGCGGCCGGCGCGGCGGGCGACGCGCGCCTTCACTTGGGCAGGAACGAACGGTCGACCGCCGTCTCCGGATCGATCTTGTCGAGCGGCATGTTTTGCGCTTCGGCGGTCCACTTCCAGGTCTTTGCCAGCAGCGCTTTCTCAAAAGCGCCTTCGCCGTCTTTCTTGCTGATAGAATTGACGATCAGCGGTATCGACGCCGCAAACTGGGCGCGCGCGACCTCGACATCGACCTCGGGCACCATCGCCTTCAAGGCCTTGGCCGCAGCCGTCGGATCGGCGATCGCTGCGGCAGTCGCTTTCATGTAGGCGCGCATGAATTTCTTCACGGTTTCGGGGCGCTCGGTCAGTATTTTCTCGGACGCGAACACCGAAAGCCCATAGCCGTCGAAGCCGTAGTCGGACCAGGCGATGACTTTCAGTTTCTTGCCCGTTTCGGCAAGCGGCTTGGCAAAAGCCGGCGCGACCGTCACCCAATTGATGGTCGCGGCCACCTTGCCGGTCGCCAGCATCGGCGCGAGCGCGCCCGGATCGGCCTTAAGCAGATCGACCTTGGCCGGGTCGATCTCGTTAGCTTTAAGAACCAGAGGCCACGAGACGTTAGAGGACGAGAAAGTCGCCGTCGCAATGGTCTTGCCGGCAACGTCTTTCAGAGTCGAAATGCCGGAGCCCTCGGTGGTGAAGATGGCATCGGGCTGCAACGTGTAGATTGACGCCAGTGCCTTGACCGCGACGGGAGTCTGCGCGCGCGCCTGCAGCAGCGCGGCAAGTCCGCCGGTGCCGAGGTCGGCCGCGCCGGTGCCCAGCTTGGTCACGACGTCAGACGAGCCGCGGCCGGATTGAATGGTAACCTCAAGGCCCTCGGCCGCGAACAGGCCTTCCTGAACGCCGAGATAGGGCACGGCCTTGTCTCCGGCAGGAAGCCAGTCGATCATGAAAACGATTTTCTCGGCCGCAACGGCCGCCGCATTGGCGCCAAGCAGCAGGGCAAGCCCGGCCGCGGCAAAAACAGCAAGCAGCTTTTTCGTCATCCCACTGATCTCCACGCTTACCGGACGTTTAAGCAATAGTCGCGCCAGCGCCGCCGGCGTCAGCCTTTGTAGGTCTGACGGTACATTTCGCGCATATGCGCCTCCACCGAAGTCGGGGGATATTTCGGCGTATCTCCGGGACCAAGGCAGGTCGGAATGCATTCGACCGTGTGCGCGTAATTGCCGGTAAAGAAGAACGGCACCGAATAGCGCTCGCGTCCCGACGCGTTGACGACGCGATGCACCGTCGAACGATAGCGATCGTTGGTCCAGCGCGCGATCATGTCGCCGAGATTGACCACATAGGTCCCGGGCACCGGATCGGCGTGGATCCATCCATCGGAAGCCTGATCCCAGACTTGCAGCCCGCCGACGTCGTCCTGCCGCAGCAGCGTGAGCCCGCCGAAATCAGTATGCGCGCCGGCGCCTTTTTGGCCGGGCTGGGCGCGCGCCGGCTGCGGCGGATAGTGCAGCAGCCGCACTGTAGCCATTGCATCGCGACAATAGTCGTCAAAATAAGGCTCCGGCAAATTGAGCGAAAGCGCAATGCCGCCCATCATCCGCGCCGACAAATCAAGCATGACACTCAGATAGGCCTGCATCACCGGACGAAAGTTCGGCCGCTGCGCCGGCCACTGATTGGCGCCGTGGTTGAACATGCCGGCGATGACTCTGGGATCGTCCGGCTTGTGGTCGGGGCCGATGTAATAACCTTCCTTGAGATCGGGCGGCGTTCCGCGCTCAAGGGTTTGCCCCTGCAGCGGCTCATAACCGCGATTGGCGTTCGAGTGCGCCTTGTCGACCGCCATTTTCTGTTCGACGGGTAAGGCAAAGAACGCGGCCGCTTCCCCAAAAACGTCCTCGACCAGGGTTTCGGAAACACCGTGGTGGCTGATGTAGAAAAACCCTTTGTCGACGCAAGCGGCGCGCAATTGCGCTCCAACCGCTTGCCGATCAGCCGCGTGGGGACTGGTCAACCCGGAAATATCAATGAGCGGAATTGATGCGACGCTCACTCTCGCCGCCTCAAGCGCGCTCGGCATCGGCGTTCCCCGTTGAGCACCGGTGGACATCCCCGGCCAGGGGAAACAATGATCCCTATTGGCGGTGGCCTAAAGCCTATTTTGTGATCTGGCCTGATGAAATCGGTGGCAAGCGGTCACCGCCGGCGCGAAATCCGCGGGCGAGCAGATAAAGCTCGGCTGAATTGGTGCGGCTAGCCGGCGGTTTGACGTGTTTGACACTGCTGAAATCACGCTTGAGATCGGCGAGGAGTTCGGCCTCCGTGCCGCCTTGCAGCACCTTGCAGAGAAAGCTCCCGCCCGGGGACAGCACTTCGCGAGCGTAATACGCGGCGGCTTCCGCCAACGCCATAATGCGCAAATGGTCGGTCTTCCGGTGCCCCGTAGCATTGGCCGCCATGTCGGAAAGAACCACATCGGCTTCGCCGCCAAGCAAAGCTTTCAGGCGCTCCGGCGCGGTCTCATCGAGAAAATCGAGCTTGAGGAACTCCACGCCGGAGAGCGGTTTCATATCCAAAATATCGAGCGCGACCACGCGCCCGCTTGCGCCGGCACGCCGCGCCGCGATTTCACTCCAGCCGCCCGGCGCTGCTCCAAGATCGACAACCCGCGCGCCCTGTTTGAACAAATGATATTTGTCATCGATCTCAGCGAGCTTATACGCCGCGCGGGAGCGAAATCCCTCACGCTTGGCGCGCACGACATACGGATCTTTGAGCTGGCGCTCCAGCCACGTGCGAGAGGACAGTGTACGGCGCTTTTCATCCTTGAGCCGCGCCATGATCCGTCAGGCTTCGCCCCACACGCCGTCGGCACGCATCATCTCGACCAGCATCCCTTCGCGCAGGCCGCGATCGGCGACGCGCAGCCGCGGACAGGGAAACGAACGGCGAATGGCATCGAGGATCGCGCAGCCGGCAAGCACCAGATCGGCGCGTTCGGCACCGATGCACGGATTGGCGGCGCGCTCGTCAAAACTCATCGCTATCAGTTCGCCGACGACGCGCGAGACTTCAGTGTCGGAAAGCCAATAGCCATCGACCCGGCGGCGTTCATAGCGTTTCAGCTTCAAAGAGACTCCGGCGATCGTTGTGACCGTTCCGGACGTGCCGAGCATGTGGAAGCCATCGAGATCGACGCGATGATCGGCCGCGAATTTCTCAACCGACGCGGCGACATCATCAACCATGGCGTCGTAGATTTCGCGCGGCACCACCGTGCCGCCGTAACGTTCGGCCAGCGTGACGACACCGACCGGCAACGACGCCCAGCCGATAATGTCGGGTCGCGGCGGCCCGCGGCGATCACCGCTAGGCCGACCAAGACGGACGAGTTCGGACGATCCGCCACCAATGTCGAACAGGATGACGCCCGCAGCCTCCGGATCGAACAATTCCGTACAACCGGCCGCTGCCAGCCTTGCCTCGGTGGCTGAGTCAACGATTTCCAGTTCGAGGCCGGCTTCCGCTGCGACGCGAGCGCGGAACGCTTCGCCGTTCTCGGCGGCGCGGCAAGCCTCGGTGGCGATCAGCCGCGCGCGCTTTACGTTGCGCGCCCGCATCTTGTCACGACAGATCAGTAACGCGGCAACAGCGCGCTCGATCGCGGCATCGCTGATACGGCGCGAAGCCGCCACGCCTTCGCCGAGACGGATAATGCGCGAAAACGCATCGATGACACGAAACCCGTCAGCCGTCGGTCGAGCGACGAGCAGGCGGCAATTGTTGGTACCGAGATCGAGCGCGGCGTAGGTGGCCTCGGAGTGCGCGTTTACGAACTCTTGAGCATCATCATCCCATGGGCCATCGCGCCGGATGCCGTACGGCGTTCGGCGCGGCCAGCGGGGCCGCCGTCGTGACGCTCCACGACCGTCGAGGCCGCCGGTCGGCGGGGCCTCCTCCTTCATCCAATACCTTCCTGCTGCGCCGGAACTCCGTGCTCGACGACGCGGCTTGGTTCAAGTTCAAATCCCGGCGAATGTATCAGCCGGAGGCGGCAGGGCCAATACTGTGCCATTCCGTGCCGTTCCTGCCTATGAGCCATGCCCAGCGCCTAGCTTGTCGCAGTGCACCAAGTCCACTATGTGACGCCCAGTGAATCGTGACTGGATTGACCCCCGATGAATTTGCACCAGCCCACCGCCCGACCGGCGGACCAGTCAGCTGCTGACAGATTGGCGGTTGAGAAATTTGCCGTCGGCCAGGCGGTGCCGCGTAGCGAAGATCCGATGCTGCTGCGGGGCCAAGGACGGTATACTGACGACGTCAGCCTCCCCGGCCAAGCCTATGCGGTGATGGTTCGCAGCCGCAACGCCCATGGGATCATTCGGGCCATCAAGCTCGACGCGGCGCGGAAGATGCCGGGCGTGCTCGCAATCTATACCGCCGCCGATCTGGAAGCTTACGGTGCGCTGAAATGCGTCGTGCCGCTCAAGAACCGCGACGGCACGCCGATGAAGAAACCGTGGCGCGGTGCACTGGCGAAAGACAAAGTGCGCTATGTCGGCGATCCGATCGCTTGTGTCATTGCTGAAACTGTCAACGCCGCCAAGGACGCCGCCGAGGCGGTCGAAATCGACATCGAAGCCCTGCCCGCACTGACCACTGCAGCCGATGCGGTCCGCAACGGCGCGCCGCTCCTCTACGACGACGTCCCTGCGAACGTTCCGCTCGACTATCACTACGGCGACACGGCCGCGGTCGAGGCCGCCTTTGCCAAGGCGGCGCACGTGACGCGGATGGAGCTGGTGAACAGCCGTGTGGTCGTCAATGCGATGGAGCCGCGCGCGGCGGTCGCCGCATACGATGCCGACCGCTTTACATTGTATGTCTGCTCGCAGGGCGTAACCGGAATGCGCGCCAACATCGCCGAGGCGCTGGGCGTCGATGCCAAAGCAGTGCGCATTCTGACCGGCCAAGTCGGCGGCTCGTTCGGCATGAAGGGCGGCGTGTTCCCTGAGTACATCTGTATACTTCACGGCACGCGGACTCTCGGCCGGCCGGTGAAGTGGACCGACGAACGCTCGGGCAGCTTTTTTTCCGACAGTCACGGCCGCGACCACGTCGTCACGGCCGAACTCGCGCTGGCGGAAGACGGCACGTTCCTGGCGATTCGCATTCAATGCTTTGCCGGCATGGGCGCGTTTCTCTCGCCGATGGGGCCGTTCCCCGGCACCGTCAACATCGTAAAAAACGTGCAGAGCATGTACCGCACGCCGCTGATCGAACTATCGGCAAAGTGCGTTTTCACCAACACCTCGCAGACCGGCCCCTATCGCGGCGCCGGCCGGCCCGAGGGCAATTATTTCATGGAGCGAATGATCGATACGGCCGCAACGGAGATGGGCATCGATCGTATGACGCTGCGGCGGCGCAATCAGATCCGGCCGCAAGAGCTCCCCTACAAGACCGCATCCGACGTGACTTATGACAGCGGCGATTTTGCCGCGCTGACCAAGCAGGCGTTCGAACTCGCCGACGGCAAGGGGTTCGCCGGCCGCAAGCGCGAAAGCCGCAAACGCGGCAAGTTGCGGGGCCTTGGTATCGGCAATTTTCTGGAAGTCACGGCTCCGCCCGCGAAGGAGCTGGCGGAGATTGCTTTCAACGCCGACGGGACAGTAACGCTGACGACCGGCACGCTCGATTTCGGCATGGGCCACGCCACACCGTTTGCGCAAGTGCTGAGCGCGCAGCTCGGCGTCCCGTTCGAGAAGATTAAACTCGTGCAGGGCGACAGCGATCTGCTCGTCATGGGCGGCGGCAGCGGCGGCTCGAAGTCGCTGATGCACACCGGCACCGCAATCGTTGAAGCTTCAGCCAAGATTATCGAGAAAGGCAAGGAGGCGGCCAGCCACATTCTTGAGGCCGCCCCCGCCGATATCGAATTCCAGCACGGCCGCTTCGTGATCGCCGGTACTGACCGTTCGATTTCGGTGATGGAGCTGGCGCAGACGCTGCGAGACGGCGGGGCCAAGCTGCCCCCGGATGCACCGAAATCGCTCGACGTCACCCACATCAGCGACGGACCCAGTGCGCCAACCTTTCCCAACGGTTGTCACATTGCCGAAGTCGAGGTTGATCCCGACACCGGCGTTGTCGAGGTCGTCAAATACGCCTGCGTCAACGACTTCGGCATCGTCGTCAATCCGCTGGTAGTCGCCGGCCAGTTGCACGGAGGCGTGGTGCAGGGCATCGGCCAGGCGCTCATGGAGATGACGGCTTACGACAGCGACGGGCAATTGCTCACCGGCTCGTTCCTGGACTACGCCATGCCCCGCGCTACGGACGTGCCGCTATTCGAGCTGGCCGAGCATCCGGTGCCGGCCAAGACCAATCCGCTCGGCGTCAAAGGTTGCGGCGAAGCCGGGTGCGCAGGCTCGCTGACGTCGGTGATGAACGCCGTCATCAACGCGCTTGCCGACCGCGGCGTGCGTCACGTCGACATGCCGTTGACACCATTCCGGATCTGGCAGGCGTTGCAAAAAACGAACGGGGCCGGGGCAGAACACTTGAAGCAATGACGCAGGCTATTTCGGTTCCAGTTCGGCGCTTCGGCGAGATGCGCTTGGTCGTGCCGATCTGCGCGGCCCACTTCGTCAGCCATTATTACATGATGATATTGGCGCCGCTGTTCGCGTTCGTGCGCATGGACTATGGCGTCAGCTATACGGACCTCGGGCTGGCGCTGACCGCGTTCAACCTGGTTTCGGCGGTGCTGCAGACGCCGACTGGCTTCCTGGTCGACCGGATAGGTGCGCGCGCCGTCTTGATGGTGGGCGTCGCGCTCGGCGCCGCCGCGTTCGCGGTCGCGGGCCTGGTCAATTCGTTCGTCGTTTTCGTTGCCATGTTCGCCGTCGCCGGCATCGGCAATACGGTGTACCATCCCGCCGATTATTCGCTGCTGTCGGACCACGGATCGCCGGCGCGCATCAGCCAGATTTTCTCGTATCACACCTTCGCCGGCATTCTGGGCGGCGCGGTTGCCCCGGCTACGCTGCTGGTGATGCATAGCTACTTCGGCTGGCGCGGCGCCTTCGTCGGGGCCGCCATACTGGGCTTCGCGGTCCTTGCTCTCCTTATCGCCGAGCGATCGGCAATGCCTTCCGAGCGATCGGAGGCAAAGCATCGATCCCAGAGAACGGCCGGCAATGCTGCCGATACTTCAACGGGCGATGATCATGGTTGGCGACTGCTGCTGTCGGCGCCCATTCTTCTCAATCTTGGCTTCTTTATTCTGCTCTCACTGATGGGCGGGCTGTATAGTTTTTTTGTTGTTGCGCTCGCTGCCCTTTACGAGACGCCGGCCACCATTGCCAACGTGGCGCTCAGCGCACTTCTGCTGATGAACGCGCTCGGCGTACTGATCGGCGGCGTGCTGGCGTCCCGAACCGACCGTCATGCCATGGTGGCTGCCGTCGGTCTGGGTGTCGCTGGTCTGGGTACGGGCCTCCTGGCCGTGGTCGGGTTTTCCTCCCCCGCACTCATCGCGCTGGCGGCGATCGCCGGCTTGTTCGTCGGCATAGCGAGTCCCTCGCGCGACATGCTGGTTCGCGCCGTGACGCCGCGCGGGGCGTACGGTCGCGTCTTCGGCTTTGTTTCGTCCGGCTACAACATCGGCGCCATGATCGCCCCGACCGTCTACGGCATGCTGATGGATCACGGGCAACCGCGGGGCGTATTTCTGTTTTCGGCGATTTGCAGCATTGTCTGCATCGGCACGGTGGTGTTTGGCTTTTCGGGCCGGCAGCAACGCGCAGTAGAAGCTTGAGTCGCCCAATCATCGCGTGCGAAAGGCCTTCCGGCAGGCTTGGAAAACGAGTCGAGATGTCCTAAACGAGGCCGTTTCCGACGAACGGCGTGGGCGTAAGCCCAGATCTCCGCGGGCGCGAGAATTGGGGAATAGTTCAACGATAGAACAGCGGACTCTGACAAATCGCCGCATCAAAACCATAGTGCCCCATGGTTTCCCTCAAGTAGTTGTTTCCTAAGAAGTAGTCCTCTCTCCTGACCACGGTGTCTCAACGCGGCGCGTGCCAACACGCGCGTTTGCTGAGGCTAGGGAGAGGCTAATGAGACTAACAGATATAAGCGTGCGGGCGCTGCCTCTCCCCGAGAAAGGACAGAAAACGCATTGGGACGACACGCTTCAGAACTTCGGTTGCCGCGTCTCGCTAAGAGCTTCGTCGTGCAACATGGCCCCGATCGTCGCCTGATAACGATCACTCGCCGGTCCACCGTCGTCGAAGGTGACCTCTATTTCCCACCATACCGCAGGCAGGTGCGCGGCGTGCCGACGGTGCAGCGTCTGCGGGTGGACGCTGCACGATCTTCGACGCTCATTCGCGACCAATTTGGCGCAACTCGGGGTGCTGCCGCATGTTGTAGAGCGTCTGCTCAATCACCGGCTCGGCACGATCAAGACCGTGACCATCCTGACCGACGTCGCCGAAGTCTACAATTTGGCGAACTATCTGCCAGAGATGCGCGAGGCAAGCACCGTCTGAGAAAGCAAATTGGAAGCTCTGCTCCAACGAGCGACATTCCAACTCGCCGCCCGGCATGGGCGCGTGCCGGATCTAAGCAACCCTATTGGCGGCCACGACCGCATCCATCTCATAAGTCCGAAATAAGTCGCGAATCGCATTCGCAGGAAGCGGAATGCTAATGAAATGACCCTGGATGTCTGTGCACCCGAGTTTGCGAGCTTCGTCGTTCTGCTCCCTGGTTTCAACACCCTCAGCCACCACCCGCATATTGAGATCGCGCGCCAAATCGGCCATAGCGCGAACAATGGCTCGAGAACTCGCATCTGTCCGGCAACCCTGCAATGAACCTTTGATCGATTTTAATTTTATTGAATGGGAAACTGAGTAGATAGGTCAGTGAGGAGTATCCGGCACCGAAATCGTCCATTGAAAATTGGACACCGAGACTGCGGATACTTTTCAGCGTTTCGAGGTTGCTCGACGTGTTTTCCAGAAATATCGATTCTGTAATCTCCACAATAAGCCGGCTCGGCGGCAACCCGGCGGAACTAAGGGCTCCGATCACAGCGTTGATGAAAGATCCGCTAGCCAGTTGAACGGCCGAAACGTTTACAGCAACGTCGATACCAGCGTTCCAATTGACAGCTTCTGCACAGGCAGTACGCAATACCCATTCGCCTAATGGAACGATGAAGCCCGTCTCCTCTGCAATCGGAATGAATTCTGACGGCGAAATTAGGCCTCGCTCGGGATGATGCCACCGCAAAAGGGCCTCGAACGTTTTGATACGACCTTCCCTGAGACTGAGAATCGGCTGATACAACAGTTCAAATTCGCCATTGGCCAGCGCGCTTTGTAATTCCCATTCCAGCCTACTGCGTCGCTGCACGCTTTCATTCATTTCCGCCCGATAAAAGCAATAGTTTCCGCGGCCAGCCCGCTTGCTTTCAAAGAGAGCGATATCCGCCGCCTTAAGTAACTCGTTGGCATCGCTTGCATCATCCGGCGCAATTGAAACGCCAATGCTGGCATCAATCTTTACTTCGTGACCATCGAGCCTGAACGGCTCACGAATCGCTTTGCAGGCGCGAACGGCTAACTCTGCGGCATCGGAAGGATGTTCGAGCTGTGTTTGAATGATCGCAAATTCGTCGCCATTCAAACGAGCGACAAAATCAACGTCTCTGACACAGCCGCGCAACCTGTTCGCAGCGTCCTGAATCAATTTATCGCCGACAGGGTGCCCAAGCGTTTCATTGATACGCTTCAGATGACCGAGATCAAGGTACAATATCGCGATCCGTTCCCCGCGGTGAACTTGTTTCAATATCCGCTCAAGCCGTTCGCCAAAAAGCGTGCGATTGGCCAACCCGGTCAACGCATCATTCGTCCACAAAGTGTCTATCGTGCGGTTTATCAAAACGATCAGCCCGACGCAGACGGTGGCATCGAACGAATACGAGCCAATAGCCACCCAGCGAAAATTAGGAATGAATAGCCCGAATTGCGAAACGCCAGCCAAAATGGCGGCAAACAGCCCCGCGCCCAAACCGCCGGCGAACGTGGCCAGGATTATAGCGGGATAGATAGTAAGGAATGGCGCGCCTGCGTATTGATCTCGGAGCTGCCATTGTATGAGGGACGCAAACCCTACGAGCAGGATCGCGACGGTGTACGCGAAAACGGGGCGTCTGCTGAGGTGCCGGAACGCGAGCGCGATACTAATAACTGTCGATATACTCGCGTTCGAAAACTTCGAATTCATCGACCACCCGAGGACAGGCTGCGATCAGCCCCGGAGCGCGCCCCTTTCAAAACATAATTGCGTCACGGTAACTCGGTCCGGTCAAAGATGCATCAATAATGGGCACAAAACTCTAATGAATTTGGTCAAAGTGGGTAAAGGAAACCCCGTCGTGAGGCAAAGGCGTGGCAGTCACATCTAAACCAAGCATGAAGACGGGTTCCTCGTCGTTGAGCGGGCTGGCCCGGCGATTTCGAATTATACGCCGCCGCAAGACAGCCTCCACGAACGGCGCTCATCACGAGCTCCCTTTTTCGCGAGGGAAGCCAGCCTAGGACATGACAGCGACGAGTGCTGTTAATGTCTCTTGTGGGGTCACTCGCTGCCGAGTTGCGCTGTACACGACATGTCTGTTCGCCAGCCAAGGGCAGACATGAGAGGGTACCATCGCCGGTCGACGTTTTCTGCCATAAAACTGCCAAGCGCAATCCGGCAAATAGAACCCTGCAATATTAATAGCTATGGAGGATAACCCACATCCGTCAGATCCGAAGCAATACCGGAAACTACATCGCCATAAAATGGAGCAACTTCGAGCGCAATCGAAAGAAGATACAGCGTTCCACCAACAGCAATGGCGACAAAAAAGGTCAGACCCATCCGGGTCAGAGCGTTCTTGCGCATGAAGCTTACCTTTGAAAGTTGCAGCTGGTTGCCAGGGAGGTAATGCTCGATAGTCGAGGCGTTGACGAGCGGTGATGAATGGCGTCCCGGTCGCTCACCAACAGCGCATACCGTTATCTGAGACGACCGGGACTCTGTTGGCCAGGGCCGGCCGCGCCTAGCCGCCGTTGGAGCCGTGGTAGTTCGGATTGTCGATCGGGTTGGCGAAATAGCCACCCCAAGCGTCATTCGGGTCCTGGCGCGGTCCCGAACGATAGCTGGACCAGCGGCTGGACATGTCATCACGTACACTGTCGTACAGCGGCCTCGCCGTCAAAGACCCTTGGCCTTCCGAAATTGTGCGCGCGTGATCGTGGTACGACGGCAGCGCAAGCGCCGGGTTTGCCAGGCCAAAAGCGACCAGCGCAGCAATTGACGCCATTTTGACTGAGTTTGTCATCTTTGCTCTCCAATAAAGCTGAACTCCTGTTACTCGGCACGAGTTTGTTCGTGCGATGTAACGTTGGTGGTTCGAGCCACACAAAGCCAAATGGATGTTGAAGAGCCGACCTTCCAATACAAAATCCGGTTTGGTTTGATCTGATCTCGCGATCAATTTGCTCAGCACGGAGGCTAACTGCCGTGTGCGTTGACGCTGGATTTTAGTTCCGTTCGATTGGCCCGAAATGCCGCCGCGAGGTGGCCGTCGGCAAAGCAATCAGCCGTGCGGGATTATGACACGCCGGTTATCCGCGCCGGAGGCGTACTAATTTCGGACGGTCAAGTCGTCCGCCGCCGGCGAGCTGGTGGTAAAAGGGACATCACTTCACCTTCTGACGGGAGCGCTTTGCATCTCGCGCAGAAGTCAGCATCGCAAGAAACGCTCTAGCCGCGTGGCTAGGCTGTCGATCTCGATGTATCAGCACGTAGAATTCACGCTCGGGCAAGCGAAAATTAACCTGCTCCAGGAGACCAGCCTCCAGACTGGGAGCAGCAATCGAGGCGGAAATGACCGCCGCACCCAAGCCCGCCTCTACGGCAGCGCGCACCGCTTCATTTGAGGGTAGCTCAAGGGCAACGCGCAATGCGTGAGGGTCAATACCCGATTGCGCAAGTGCAACTTCGAAGACCGCCCTGGTACCCGAACCGCGCTCACGCAGTACCCACTCCACGTCCAGGAGATCGCGCGGCGCGATCGACTTGCGTTTAACCAGGCCATGTTCCGGGCTTGCCACGATGATAACCTGATCCCGCGCCACGGCGGTACTGTCGACTTGCTCACTGTGAATTGCAGCCTCAACAAAACCGAGTTCGGCCACTCTGTTCTCAACAGCGATGGCGACTTGGGCCGTGTTCCCGATACTCATGCGGATCTCAATCTCGGGATGCACACGACGGAACGTGGCCAGACGCCGAGGCAACCAATAGTGCGCAATAGTGTGGCTTGCCTGAACCGAAAGTACGCCCCGCTTCAGATTGCCGAATTCAACGAGCGCGAGCTCGGCCGCGTCGACGGCGGCGAGTACCGCGCGTGCCTCCTTCAAAAAAGCTTGGCCGGCGTCGGTCAATTCAATGTGACGTCCAATTCGATTAAAGAGCTTGGTTTTGTGCGTGGCCTCAAGGCTGGCGATTGCATTGCTTGCGGCGGATTGAGCAACGTTTAATGCCAGTGCCGCCTGCGTGACATGCTGACGTTCGGCGACGGCTACGAAGACGCGAAGCTGATCCAATGTCACGCCAGCTCTCCTGAGAGCGGTGTCGCCTTGCTCCTGATCCGCCCATCAATCTGTCTGCGACATCATACAGAACGTAAATATCTATTGGAAACGTCAAGCTCAGTTTCAGCTCGATCGAACTGATAGCGGCCTAATGATGGCAGGCGGCTTAGACTTGGCGGCTCTAATTTTTGATGTCGGCCTTGCCCCGGAAGCCGACATTCGCAGGTACGGCTCGCAAGTCGGATTTTGGCCATGAGCCGACATGGCCAATAGCGATTGCCAAACCTGCGGAGAGCGGCATGACGTTCCGGCTTGCGCTCAAACAGAGCGTTCGCGCACCGTATCCGCGCGACAGCCAGCTATTCCATCGGATAGCGGCGACGGCGCTTTGCGCTCTCTTGGCCGAATTGGCGACTTGGCCAAAACCTGGCTTGGTCAGTCATATCGATAATGGCAGCCATGATGACATGGACGCCGCGATGTTGCGGAAAAGCGCGGTGACGCTGCGGCCGTTCTTTGCTGAACCGGCACATATCGCGCTAAGGGCACGGCGATGGTTCCTATTTTTGCCCAGTTACAGAACGATTATTCAAAGTTGAAGCGGGTCAATGAAAGCTATTGTGATGAACGGCACGGGCGGCCGCGACATGCTGGAGTATGTCGAGCGCCCCGATCCAATCGCGGGTCCGAACGAGGCACTGGTTGAGGTCGCCTTTGCTGGCGTCAATTTCATGGACATCGGTGTGCGACAGGGCATGGCCTGGACCGAGGTTCGCAATCCAAAGATTCTCGGCGTCGAGGGTGCCGGCCGTGTCCTGGCGCTGGGGGCTAATGTCGAAGGCATCAAACCAGCCCAGCGCGTCGCCTGGGTCTATGCGCCCGGAAGCTACGCGGAGCGAATCGCGATCCCGGCCACGTCGCTGGTGCCGATTCCTGACACGATCGACGACCGCGTGGCTGCATCCGTGATGATGCAGGGTCTCACCGCCAGCCATTTCGCAACGGACTTCTATCCGGTGCAGCCCGGTGATGTCGCCTTCGTCCACGCCGCCGCCGGCGGCGTCGGCCTGTTACTGACCCAGATCATCAAACTGCGGGGCGGCCATGTCATCGGTCGCGTCTCGTCCGAGGAAAAGGTCGCTATAGCCAGGGAGGCCGGCGCCGACCATCTGATTGTCGATACCGAGGGCCGCTTCGCCGAGGAGGCCCTGCGTCTGTCCCAAGGAGAAGGCGTCCATGTTGTCTATGACGGATCCGGGCCGACGACCTTCCAGGGGTCACTTGATGTGCTGCGCCGGTCGGGCACGTTCTGCTGGTACGGCCCCGTCCTTGGGGGCCCGGGACCGCTTGACGTCATGAGCCTGCCGAAGAGCATCAAGATCGGCTATGCGGTGTTCTCCGATCATATTCATACGCCCGAGCTACTTCGCGCGCATTCGGCGGAGCTGTTCAACTGGATTACGGCCGGAAAGCTAAAGGTCAGGATCGGCGGCGAGTATCGGCTGGCAGACGCCGCTGAGGCCCATGCCGACATGGAGAGCCGCAAGACCACCGGCAAGCTATTGCTGGCGCCATAAGCGTCCGCGGTCAGTACGACTTCGCTGTTGGCGAAGGAAGCCCTCGCACCTCTCCGAACGAAGATTTATGCAGCACAGTTGAGTCTTGTGAGTCTTGCCGATCTGGGAACGTCTGCCACCGCTTGGAAAGTTGGGCAAAATCGCTTAGATCAAGACCGCCGCTGCGATGCGAGAGGCTAACCCGCCTAGGAAGTACCTAAACTCTTTTCAATAACGATCTGAAGACAAAGTATTTTGGGGAATAGTTCAACGGTAGAACAGCGGACTCTGACTCCGTTAATCTAGGTTCGAATCCTAGTTCCCCAGCCAAACAGGATGGGCCCATTCCGGACACATAGGTTACGGTTTATACTGGAGACATAGGTAATACTTTTGATCCGAAGGAATTGTCGAGGGGTTCGACCTGCAGGTTTGGTGGTCGAAGTATCCGAGATCATAGTCGATGAAGCTGACGAGCCAGATGTTGTGGCTGACTTGTTCGATACCGACGTTCTGACCGGCGAATACGGTACTGGGATTGATTTTCAGCCGATTGAAGCAGACGGGGCCGCATGTGGCCACGGTGACGGTCTTGTCGCGGGACGGGTAATCGAGGTCGGGCAAGCCTTTGTAGGGGCGGGTTGTAGGCCGGCGTTGCTCTTCCGGATAGCGCCTGCATCGCATTAAGTGCCTCTTGGCGCAGCGGGTATTTGTCGTGACATTGTCGGGCAAATTGTGATATCCTGCAATACTAGGAGACAAAATGACCCAACGCACAAATCGGACGGAAAAGCTCGATATTCGGCTGAGCCAGGCCGCGAAAAAGACCTTGCAGGCAGCAGCTACAGCCGAACGCAAGTCCGTCAGCGAATTCGTGCTCGACACCGCGCTCAGCGAGGCTGAGGAACGGCTGGCTGATCGGCGTGTCTTCACGCTCGATGCCAAGAATTGGGATGCCTTTGTCGCCGCGCTAGATGCGCCGCCGCGCCGTCATCCACGCCTTGCGCGACTATTTCAAGAGCCTTCCGTGTTTGATCCCAAAAGCGAACCGTGACGCGTTCGCTTCGTATCGAAAAATTGCATCGCACTCACAACGTCGAGCAATTCACCTGCGGACAACCGGAGCTTGATCGCTTCCTCATACGTCACGCGTTACAAGCCCAACAGTCAAATTCGTCGCAGACCTACGTCGCCGTGAGCGCCAGTGAGATAGTCGGTTTCTACACGATCGTCGCCGGCGAGGTTCAGCACGCGCAAGCTCCCGAGCGCGTGGTTAAGGGGATGTCACGCCATCCAATCCCGCTGCTGATGCTCGCGCGCCTCGCCGTCCACAGCGAGGCCCAAGGCCGCGGCATCGGTTCCGGGCTACTGCTAGATGCGCTCGGACGCACGCTCCAGGTCGCCGATGTGATCGGCGTGCGCGCACTCGCCGTTCATGCCAAAGACGACCGGGCCGTTGCATTCTACCGGCACTTTGGCTTCACGCCTTCGCCGACCGACACGCGGCATCTGTTTATGATCATCAAGGATATCCGGCTCGCGGCGAGACAAAAGCCACCGAGATTCAATGATGGAAGCCGATAGCATTCCGGCGGACAAGCGGGCGGCACTCGACCGCTTCAACCGCTCGATGGAAAATTTGGTACTTTTTCCACTTCCCCGTCAGACAGTGATGTGCGCGCGACGGGCGATGTCTTTTGTGAGCTCAGCTGTGGGTCGGGAAATATGCGGTCCGACGAGTTGGAGCCGACCAAAGCACGCGGTCTTCAGGCACTAGCGCGAAATACGCTCTGCCCATCCGTCCCCGCATATCCGCTAACAAAAACCCCGGGACATTGCCCGGGGGATCTGTATCGAAACGGTGCGCGGATGATTAGGCTGCTGTAGGCAAAGCGGCCATTCGCTTCCGGCGCCATAGAAGCATCCCCACTACAGCAAGTGCGGTAGCGAAAAGCGGGAGCGCAGCTGGAACGGGAGTTGCCGTGACTTGAAGCGATCCCGGGTCGCCGGGATTCCAGAGCGTGGTCGGACTATCTACGGACAGGTAGAATTGCGATCCTACCGAATACAGGTTCGCCAAAACGTCAATTCCCCCGCTAGTCTGGAAACCGAACAGCGGTCCGTTGTTGTCGAACGACGGCTTCCCATTCGTGAACAACACGTCGTCGTAATACCAGCCCAAACCACTCGAATCATAATAGGTACCCTGGGCAGGAGGAGTGCCTGGGAGATTTGATACGAGGCCGGTAATTGCCCCACCGGCGACGCCGCCATTCAGTCCGGTGACCGAACCTTGAATGTTGGTGATGTTATAGCCACCTAAAGAATCCAAGGTCGACAACGTCGTAATTACCGCGCTGACGTCAAAGTTGGTGCCGCTAAACGTGACATCATAGGTATTCGCCTCAGCAGGCAAAGTTCCTAGAAGTCCCAATCCCGCCAGGGTCGCGGCCACTGCAGCGTAAGACACGGCCTTGTCGATCATTCGCATAGTGAGACTTTCCCCACACGTAAGTAACTTGAGTAGTGAACCCAGTGTGCTGAGGGAAGTCAACAAATCTATGCGACTTTATTAACCATATGCTGGAATATGAGGCGCAATACTACGCAATACTCGAATACCTCAACGCCGCTTATTATTACGTGGGAACTCCGACAAGGAGCCGGAAGAAAGATACCCACCCATTGCCGCCTCGGGGGCCGGAGCTGGCGGAGAGCGAGCGCACCGACTGGAGGGGGAAGTCTCTGACAAAACTGTTGATTTCTATGAAGCCTTTGACAAATCTGTCAATTTCTATATAGGCAAGCGCTGGTTCATTCCGACGAGCTGCCGACAAAACGGCGACGAAGCGAAGTCTCCGCTTTTATAGTTGGCAGTTTGGGTGCCCATCGGCGCGCGCGATCACACTTATCGACGCTGGGTGCTATTCGCGGCCGGCTTTGGCGCGCGATACTTGCTTATCCGTACGGCAGTTGTCTCGACACCTGGCCGCCGGACCGTTCAACCGCTCGATCAAAGAGGTAAGACCACGTGCAAGTCCTAGTCCGTGACAACAATGTCGACCAGGCTCTCAAGGTGCTGAAGAAGAAGATGCAGCGCGAGGGTGTTTTCCGCGAGATGAAACTCCGCGGCCACTACGAAAAACCCTCCGAGAAAAAAGTCCGGGAGAAGGCCGAAGCGATCCGCCGCGCGCGCAAGCTCGCGCGCAAAAAGCTGCAGCGCGAGGGTCTGCTGCCGATGAAGCCCAGGCCGGCCCCCGGGGCTGCCGGAGGACGAAGCGCCCCACCGCGCGCTCCCCGCTTTTGATCTTGAACACTTGTTATCGACATTCTCTGTGCTGCACGCCGAGTTTGTACTGAGTGCCGAGCAATGTCGCTTTAAATGTACTAGCCGCGAGACCAATCCGGTTTCACATTCTGCGCACCAGTGACTACATCATACGTGAAGACTTCAAGTAGCTACTGGAGTCCACGCCCTTACAAGGAGATCCGAATGGCCCCGCGCCAAATGAAAATGCCGGCCAAAGCTGAAGCTGAACCTGAAGAACATTTCTCGCAGCGTAAGCGGCCAGAATTGGGCCGGTATCTTTTGCAAGTAGACCGGCAAACCAAGGGTTCATATCAAACCATCGAAACCGCAGAACTGGCTGGCCTCGCGATCAAAAAAGAATATCCGATACTTCACGTCACCGTCTTTGACAGCGTTGATTGTGCAAGCACCGTTCTCGCGCTTCCCGCGGCATCCTGATCAAGCCGTGGAAATGATTCTTCTCCGGAGAATCAAAGCACGCTCAATTGGCAGGTTGTTATTTCCGGGGATATTTCGTTAATACGGCAAGCTGCTTTTCACGACGTAAGACTCCCGATCGTTTCGGTACGCCTTGAAACGAACACATCGATGGCCTATGTTGCGTTTGTGGCCTTATAGGCTGCTGCGAGCCGCGTGTACCGGCACCGTTTAGACGGCCTCTGGCTCGACCTTTTTCCTAGTTCATTGACAGCCCAGGATCGCGCGGGGTGTCTCGTATCACCCGCAACGCTGGCCCTGCGCATCATGCAGCGGCTGCTGCCAGCAGCGCACAAAAAAGAAAGTCTTCTCTTTGACCTCATTTCCCGAATTCGGACTTAACGACGCAATTACGCGTAGTCTCGCGGAAGAAAAATACCTCGCTCCAACCCCGATCCAAGTGCAGATGATACCGCCCGTGATGGCGGGCCGCGATGTAATCGGAATCGCCCAGACCGGAACCGGCAAGACCGCCGCATTTGCCTTGCCGATCCTGCATCACCTCGCCGGCCATATGCGCCCGCCGGAACGCAAGGCTTGTCGGGTCCTGGTGCTTGCGCCGACCCGCGAATTGTCCGGGCAAATCCTCGACAGTTTTCGCGTTTACGGCCGGCATCTGCGAATCAAATCGGCGCTGGCCATCGGCGGCGTTCCGCTGGGCGGCCAGGTTCGTGCCCTCCTTAACGGCGTGGACGTCCTGGTCGCGACCCCGGGCCGGCTCATGGATCTGGTCAAAGGCAACGCCCTTCGCCTCGACAATGTCGAATGTCTCGTACTCGACGAGGCTGATCGTATGCTCGACATGGGGTTCATCCACGACATCCGCAAAATCGTCGCGAAGCTTCCCGTCGGCCGCCAAACACTGATGCTTTCGGCAACTATGCCGAACGCCATCGCCGACCTCGCCGCCCACATGCTCCGCGACCCCGTCAGAGTCGCGGTCGCGCCGGTAGCTGCTACCGCAGAACGAATCGAACAGCGTCTCATCCGCGTCGATCGCGCAGCCAAGTCCGCCATACTCGTCGACGTGTTGCGGTCCGAGACGATCGATCGTGCCCTGATCTTCACCAGAACCAAGCACGGCGCCGACAAGGTCGTGCGCGGCTTGCTCAAGGCCGGTATTGCCGCGGACGCGATCCACGGCAACAAATCGCAGAACCAGCGCGAGCGGGTCCTTGTCGCATTTCGCAAAGGCGCGACCAGAATTCTCGTCGCCACCGATATCGCCGCGCGCGGCATCGATGTCGACGGCATCAGCCACGTGATCAATTTTGATCTGCCGAACGTGCCGGAGACCTACGTCCATCGCATCGGCCGGACCGCGCGCGCCGGTGCGGAGGGAATTGCCATCTCGCTGTGTGACGGCGAAGAGATCGCATTCGTTCGCGATATCGAGAAGCTCATCCGCATGTCCATTCCGTCGACCGACCGACGGACGCCGGGACGTCAGTCTGAGCCGCCGCGTGGCAATGGCGGCAACGCCCGGCCCTCATCCGGTCGACCTGCGAAACGGCGGCAGCAGCATCGCAACGGCACCTCGCGCGAACGGGGCCATTACGATCATTCTCATTCGTCAGAGTCCGCGAGCGGGATCGCATCGGTTCGCTTTTTGCACCACCATGGCGCGCCGGGACGTGACCTTGCTCTCCACGAGCCGCGGCGGACTGCGCCCGCGAAAGGATCCTGAACGTGGCCAAGGAAGAACTCCTGCAGTTCGAGGGTCTCGTCACCGAAATCTTGCCGGACGCACGCTACCGCGTTGAGCTCGACAATGGCCATGCGCTCGTCGCCTACACCGCCGGACGCATGAAGAAGAACCGGATCAAGACCCTGGCCGGCGACCGCGTGACAGTCGAAGTTTCGCCTTACGATCTGGAAAAAGGACGGCTGATCTTCCGTCACAAGGACGAGAGAGCCTCGTCAGCCAGTCGTCCGCCGCAACGCAATCAGTTCCGCCGACGGTGACCTGCCCTGCCCGAGCACGCACCAGAACCGGCAACGCCAGGGCAAAGATAGGCGGGAACCATGCGAACTCTTCATTTTTAAGTCCGAGGCAAGTCCTCGCTTGCGGGCATTCGGCGCCGATCTGGCCGGCTCGCAATTGCCGAGCCAGTTCAGACCGTGGCGCGCCGTCGGCGCCATCGCTCCCGACCGCGACCCGCCGTACAATCTATCGCGGCAATCGATCGAAACGGCGATCAAAGATTCCGGCTATCAACTCTGGCGCATGAGCAAGAAGGCCGCAGTCGGCTAGTGAGGCAGTCTTCACCGGACGAAAATGACGCGGCTTGCGTTGTATCGCGGCCGGCCCAGTGTAAGGAGCATCGGCGATGGCAGACGGCACGCATAAATTCAAAGTTGGTCAAACCGTCGATCTGATCCACTCGACATTCCGTTCCGCGGCCAAAGGGACTTACCAAATCGTCAGCCTGCGGCCGGCTGAGGGCGGTAATACCCATTATCGAATCAAGAGCAAAAGCGAGGCCCACGAACGCGTGGTTTCGGAAAGCGACCTGGTCCTTGCGCCGACGCTGACATTCGACTCCGATTGAGATCGGCGAACGAGAGAGCCGCGTCACTATTTATTTGCACGAAACTTAAGAGACGCATGCCTGATTTTGGCGAGCACAAAGAACTCGCCGGCTATTCACGTATCCGACCCTTCTAAACACATGCCGCAATCACGCGAATGCCGCAGCGAACTGCGCGCGGCTTCCGTCGCGGCAATTTATTTCGAGGAGAAAATGTCGATCAAAGACTGTTGCGGATAGACGGATGCTACCGGCTCGGAATTGGCTGGAGCCGCAGCGGGCGGCGGGGCGGGAGCCGGGGCCGGCGGTGCATTGTAGGCTGGTGGGTTATAGGCCGGCGCATTCGCGGCATATGGCTGACCCGAAGGCGTGTAGGTACTCGGCGGCCTCGGCACATTCTGCGCAGGCGGTGGGGAGTCCGAATCCCTGAACAAATCCACGAGCGATTGTTTGGGATACGGCGAAAGGTTGGGCGTGTTGTCGACTGGCGGGGGAGCGGCGGCTACAGGCGCACCGTAAGCCGGCTGGTTCGTGGGGTACGGCTGACCCGCAGGCGTGTAGGTGCTCGGCGGCCGCGGCACATATTGTACGGGCGGCGGCGAATCGTCTGGCTCCGAGAACAATTCCACCAGCGACTGTCTGGGATAAGGGGAAATCACAACGCCGGCATCCGGTGCGGGTTGCGCAGCGGGAGCCGCCATCGCGACATTTGGTGGCGGGGCGACAGCAGCGGTCTGGGCCGCAGGAGAAGATGAGGAGGAAAAAGACGAGCAGCCCGCCAGCGCCGGCAGAACCGCAAGCGATGTCACAATGACAGCCTGTCGCGCGCGATAAAGGCGTACGGCACCTCGCGGACCCAAAACCCGATCGTGTAACCCCTGCGTCCCCATAACGCGACTATAGCAATTGCTTGATGTCGATCTCAAGGCCGAGACGCTCGAAGGCCTGGCTCGATCGGCCTTTCGCACGTCACGGAAGCACCAGCGGCGTTCTTGTGCAGTTCCCAGCCACAATCCTTGCTATAGTGAGCGATAAGTTTGCTCCAACGCATAGGTCCCCGATCGCGAGACGGCCATGAGCGTCATCGACAGTACCGAATTCCCAACTCTTGCCGAGCCGCGGCGGCCGGAAGGCCCGACCAGCATGCGGCGATCGCTGCGCGCCATGCGCGATAACGCGCTGGCCGCTCACCCGCCGGAGAACTTCGCCGCAGACATTATTACGCAGCGAATTTTGTGGCGGCGCATGTTCATCGTCAACGAGCCGGCTGCAATAAAGTACATCCTTCTCGATAACGCCGCGAACTACACCAAGTCGGAAGTCGGCCGCCGCCTGCTGGAGCCCGGCCTCGGCCGCGGCCTGTTGACGAGCGAAGGCGAGACCTGGCGGGGGCACCGCCGCATCATGGCGCCCTCGTTCGATCCGCGCAGCGTCATCGGCTATGCGCCGATCATGACGGGCGTCACCGCGGAATTGCTGACGAAGTGGGATGCGATGCCGGAACCGCGCGAACTGGATGTCGCCGCGGCGATGATGCAGGTGACCTTGCACATCATTTCGCGCTCGATGTTTTCTTCCGATTCCGACGAGATTGTCGATGTCGTCGAGGGCGGTGTCAGCCAGTATCAGTCCTTGGTGCGGCCGAGCGTTTTCGATCTTTTGCATTTTCCGCAATGGTTCGCGCGCCTGATTTCACCGCTGCCTACGGATGGCATCTTCAACGAATTCGACCGCAAGGTCGACCGGCTCCTGACCGAGCGGGGCCGTGCGCCCGACGCCGAGCCGAAAGATCTGCTCGCCCGCCTGCTCGCCGCCCGTGACAGCGAGACCGGCGGCGGCATGACCGGGAAGGAAGTTCGCGATCAGGTGGTGACGATCTTCATGGCCGGCCATGAGACCACCTCGCTGGCGCTGACCTGGACCTGGTATCTCCTCTCGCAGCATCCTGCGGTGGAAGCAAAGGTCCACAACGAACTGCGCGAGGTGCTTGGCGGCCGCACGCCGGATTACGCCGACGTCGCCAATCTTCGCTACACCCGCATGGTGATCGAGGAATCGATGCGCCTCTATCCGCCGGCGCATACCACCGGACGTCAGCCGATCGCGCCTGACGAGATTCTCGGCCACCGCATTCCAGCCGGCGCCGAGGTCCTGATCATGCCGTGGCTCCTGCATCGCAAGCCGCAACTGTGGGAGAATCCGGATCGCTTCGATCCCGACCGCTTCCTGCCCGAGCGCGTCGCCGCGCGTCCGCGCTTTGCCTACATTCCGTTCGGGGCGGGACAACGTATCTGCATCGGCGCAGCGTTTGCGATGACCGAGGCGATTCTCATCCTCGCAACGATCGCGCAGCGCTATCGGCTGCAGCTCAAACCCGGCCATCCGGTCGAGCCGCAAGGCCTGATCACGCTGCGGCCACGTCACGGGATGCAGATGATTCTGGAGCGACGCTAGCTCCAGCCGCTGCAGCGACGGCGGCAGTGCTCCTAATAAACGTCGGCCTGGTAGCGGTCGTTTGCTTTCAGGTCGGCAACAAACCTCGCCGCGTCGTGCGGCGAGCAGCCGCCATGCTCGGCAACAATATCGGTGAGCGCGTTTTCGACATCCTTGGCCATGCGCAGCGCGTCGCCGCAGACATAGACGTGCGCGCCGTCATTGAGCCATGACCACAGATCGCGTCCGACTTCGCGCATGCGGTGCTGCACGTAAGTTTTCTCTTTGCCGTCACGCGACCAGGCGAGCGTCAGCCGCGTCAGGTGGCCGGCGGCACGCATCGCGACCAGTTCTTCTTCATAGAAGAAATCGTAGTCGCTGCGCTGATGGCCGAAGAACAGCCAGTTGCGGCCGGGTGCTTTGATCGCCTGCCGCTCGTGAAGGAAAGCGCGGAACGGCGCGATCCCCGTGCCAGGCCCGATCATGATGATCGGCTTGCCCGGATCGTCGGGCAGCGCGAAATGTTGCGCCTTCTGAACGTAGACTCGGATCTTGTCGCCCGGCGCGATACGGCCGCCCAGGAAGGTCGAGCAGACGCCAAGCCGGGTGCGCTTGTCGATCTCGTAGCGTACCGCGTCGACAGTGAGCGAGACCCGGCCCGGGTTGGATTTGAACGACGAGGAAATCGAATAGACGCGCGGCTGCAGCGGATCGAGCGCCTCGATGAAGGCTTCGGGATCGGGTCTGATGCCGGGAAATTTGTGCAGACCGGCGAGCACGTCGAGCGTTGCGCCATCGCCATCGGGGTCTTCGCCGGCGGCAAGCCGCTTGGCTTTCTGTTTGCGCTCGCCGCCGGTGAGATACGAAATCAGCTCAAACAGCATGTCGGGCGCCGGCGACAGCGAGACGCCGTCGGTGAGCACCTCACGCAAGCTGCGGTCGCCGATCGGAAAATCCGCCGGCGCGTCCAGCGCGGCGAGCACTGCTGCGACCAGATGAGTATCGTTGGCGGGATAAATGCCGAATGAATCGCCAACCACGTAATCGAGATCGGTACCGGCAAGGTCGATGTCGATGTGCCAAGTCTCTTTCTCGGAGCCAGGCTTGTTGAGCCGGCGGCGAGACAGGAAGGTGGCATAGACCGGATTGTCGCGGGACCGTCCCGGTGGCGTGGCGAGCGCCGGCGCCAGTTGGGCTGGCGCCAGTTCCGCGGCAGCGGCGGGCGCACCATCAAGCTCCTGATAAAGTTGCTTGAGCATGCGGGAGGTTTCTTTGCCACCCGGCACGCAGAGGTTCAGGCGCTTCTCGGATTTGCCAAACAGCGCGTCGGCGTAGTCTTTGCAATTGTAGCCGCACTGGCCGCAATCCTGCTGCGCCATGGCCGCCATCAGCCGGCGCGGGAGCGCCCTGCCCTGCGCAAGTTTCATACGGTCCGGCATTGGCATGGCGGGATCGTGCCAGGGGGCTCCATCATCGGCGGCGCCATCTTCGGATTCGGTCGAAGCCGGCTGGGCAACGCCATCGATCAGTCCGCCGAGCAACTTCGCGGCATCGACAGTCGAGAGCGGCGTGACGCTCTCCCGCAAATCAAACAGTCCCGCGAACAGCCCATTGAGCCAGGTCCGCTGCTCCGGCGTAAACGGCGCCGATTCAGGAATGAACGACGGGATCGGCGGCCGCTCCGTCACGCTCATGCGGCGGCCTCAAGCTCAGACATGGCTTTCAGCGCGTCGATCTCATGACGGCGCGCGAAGGTGAGAAACGTCTCTTCGGGCGAGGCGCGGTGCGCAAGATAAGCCTTGAGAATTCGCTCGATGGTGCGCGGCGCGTCTTCGGCAACGACATCGCGATAAATTTCGCGTCCGAGCGCGGCGTTCGGCCCAAAGCCGCCGCCGACCAGAATGTGATAGCCCTCGACCGGGTCCGCTTCCTCGTCGTCAGCCTGGACCTTGCAGGCAAGGAGCCCGATCTCGGAAACAAAATGCTGGGCGCACGAATGATGACAGCCGGTCAAGTGAATGTTGACCGGCGTGTCGAGCGCAACGCGCGTCTCGCACCAGCGCGCAATCTCCTCGGCATGACGCTTGGTGTCGGATGCCGCGAATTTGCAGCCGGTATTGCCGGTGCAGGCGACGAGCCCGGCGCGGATCGGATTGGTTTCGATGGCAAGACCGAGCGCTTCGATCCGCGCCCTCGCCGCTGCCACGTTCGCGGTCGCGACACCTGAAATCAGCAGGTTCTGCCAGACCGTAAGTCGCAGATCTCCATCGCCGAGTTCGTGGGCGACGTCGGCGAGGCCGCGCATCTGCGCGACCGACAGATAGCCGACCGGCACCACAATACCGATCCAGTTCAGCCCGTCCTGTTTCTGCGGGTGAACGCCGAGGTGCGCCGTCCGATCGAACAGCGGGCGCGACGCAACGGCGCCGGGCACCGCGCGATCGAATCTCCGACCGAGCTTTTCCTCCAGCAAAGCGACGAATTTTTCGATGCCCATGGCATCGAGTACATATTTCAGACGCGCTTTGGTGCGGTCGGCCCGATTGCCGTGCTCGATGAACAAACGCACCACAGCGTCCGCCACTTTGCAGGCGTCGCCCGGTTGCACCAGCACGCCGGTGTCGCGGGCGAAATCGTGATGCCCGGTAATGCCGCCAAGCCCGAGCTTGAACCAGATGCCGGGCGCGAGCCCGAACCCGTCGTTCACCTGCACCGCCTGAAAAGCGATGTCGTTGGTATCCTCGAGCACCGCAATCGTGCCGGCGCCGTCGAACGCAACATTGAACTTGCGCGGCAGGCCGTAGAGTGAGCGGTCATTGAGAATGTGAAAATGCCATTCGCGCGCGAACGGCCGCGTATCAATCAGCTCCTGCGGATCGATGCCGGCGGTCGGAGTGCCGGTGACATTACGGATGTTGTCGGCGCCGGAGCCGCGCGAGCAGAGCCCCAAATCCTGCACCGCCTCGATCATGGCGACCGCATCGTGCGCCTTGACTTCCCGGATCTGAATGTTGGCGCGCGTCGTGACGTGCGCGTAGCCGCCGCCGTACCGCTCCGCGAGGTCGGCAAGACCGGCGAACTGCGCCGCCTTGAGGATGCCGTTCGGGATCCGCAGTCGGCACATATAAGAGTTCTGGTTCGGCGCGACGTAAAACAGACCGAAAAAACGCCAGCGGAAATTGTCAGGCGGCTTCGGATATTCGCCCTTTTCAGCGTGCTCCTTCAGCCGCTGGTACGTGTCGAACGGATGCTGCTCACGCTTGAATTTTTCTTGATCGGAAAGTTTGCCGCCGGAGGAAACCAGCCGGTTCTGCGCCTTCAGTGCGGCCGCGTCCGGCCCAACGGGTTCGGCTGCCGCAACGCTGCCTCCGCCGCCGCCGGCAGCACCGGCGACGCTCTTGGCCGCCTTGGCAATTTGCACGCCAGCAACGAACCCTTCGAGGTAGCGTTTCTGTTCGGGGTTGAAGTCGCCGGTCTCTGCCGCGGCCGCCTGCTTGAGGTCAGTCTCGCTCATTCCGCCGGTACCCGCGTCGGCGCGGCAAGTGGCGCCGGCGCCGCAGTGCGGGGTTTATGGGTGATGTAAAGCGCGAGCCCCGTGAACACGAAGCCGCCGACAAAATTGCCGAGCGTGACCGGGATCTGGTTCCACAGCCACCATTGCGCGACCGTGATTTTCGCGCCCATCATCATTCCGGTTGGAATGAGGAACATGTTGACGACCGAATGTTCGAAGCCCTGAGCAAAGAAGATGAAGATCGGCATGTAGGCGCAGGCGATCTTGCCGATCGTCGAGGTCGTGGTCATGGCCGCGACGATGGCGAGGCAGACCATCCAGTTGCACAGGATCGCCTTGACGAAGACCGTGATCATGCCGGCGTAGCCAAGCGCCTCGTAGCCCGTCGTCTTGGCTTGGGCGATGGCGATGATCTTCGCAGCGACACCGGCGGGCGCGGTGGCACCGAAATTGGTGAGCACGATCGCCAGCAGTCCGCCATAGACGACGCTGCCGATCAGATTGCCGAGGAAAACCCAGCCCCAATTGGCCAGAACGGTTTTGCCGTCGGTGTCATTCTCGATCCACGGCAGCGGCACCAGACCGAAGCTGCCGGTGACGAGATCGAGGCCGAGCAGCACGATGAGAATCAATCCCACCGGGAAGATCAGCGCACCGACCAGAGGCTGGTCGGTCTGCACCGCGCCGGTGATGGCGAGACTGGTCGCGGCGGCAAGGATGCTGCCCGCAAGCCCGCCGCGGATCACGAGATCGAGCGGGAGATAAGCCAAGCTTGGTGCGCCCGGCATTGATCATGGCGGACGCGACATCGGCAGGCTTCACGTAATCCATGTCCCGGCTCCTAAATGCGAAAAGGCCCGCCGACAGACTGGTCAAAGTCCCCTCGGCAGGCCCCATTGCCCTCATTGAAAGAGGCAGCAAATGGTGTGCCAGTCGTTATAATATTGATTTTGTTGAGTTATTTTTCGATGCCAGAGCCCCATGCCGCGCCAGGCGGCGGCCGGAGGCCAAATTTTGTGCATCATATGATCGCCTGCCCTTCGGAGGCGTACCGCGGGCGCAACAGGGAGGACGCGCCGCTGAAACCCGGTTCAATCCTCGTGGCGATGGACGTCGTGGACAACGACGCCCGAGCCCGGCGCCGGCATGGTCATCCATTCCTGCCGTTTAAGCGTCCGGCGGGTGTCTTCGTAGCCGCTCTGCCAATGCTCGCGCATCGAGGTGCCGGAAAACTCGTAGTCTTTGGCGTGACCCTCGTAGGCCTTCTGCTGATAGATGATGTGGAGGATCGTGATCTCGGGCAAATCCGCGAGTTCGTCGAGCCGCCGCCGATCCTCGTCGTTGAGCGCTTCTTGCGGCACCTTGGCCAGCGCATTGGCCAGCAGCATCTTCAGGTTTTGGATGCGCCGGTAAACGTCGGTCGTGTAGCGGGTCCGCGACGAATACATAATGTCCTTGTGACGCGCCAGGACATCCTGAATGTCGCGCGGCAACATCCCGCGCGCGCTGAACAAGTCGACCTGAAACACCAGCGTATTGAGCTTGTCGTCCTGATCGAGCAGGTGCTGGAGCGGCGTGTTGGAAACAATGCCGCCGTCCCAGAAATAATCGGTCCCGATCTTGACCATCGGCAAAGCCGGCGGCAGCGCGCCGCTCGCCATGATGTGCTCGGGCTCGATCTCCTCCTTGGCGTTGTCGAAATAGACGAAATTGCCGGTCAGCACATTGACGGCGCCGACCGAAAAGCGGGTGACGCGATCGTTGATCAGCGAGAAATCCACCAGTTCAGTGAGCGTGTCGCGCAGCGGATCGGTGTCGTAATAGCTGGTCGCGGTGCTTGCCCCGGTCAGGCTCATCCACGGATTGGGAAACCGCGGCTTGAAGAAGCCCGGTTGGCCGGCGACGCTGGTCACGAGGCAGCTATGCGCGTTACGGGCTTTTCGGAAAATGTCGCCGTCCGGCGTGAACGGCCAGATTTTTCGATCGGTGATCATTTCCCAAAATGCCTGCAATTGACGCAAGCGGTGTTTGGGCGGATTGCCGGCAATGATCGCTGAATTGATCGCGCCGATCGAGACGCCCGACACCCAATCGGGCTCGACGCCCGCTTCGTGCATCGCCTGATACACGCCGGCCTGGTAAGCGCCGAGCGCACCGCCGCCCTGCAGCACCAGGGCAACGCGGTCGCATCGCTCGGGGCGCCACGCTTCCGATTGATAAGGTCGCGCCGGATGGTCTTTAGGACGAGTGCGGACGTCATGCATGGCGGGATACTCAAAATAGCGGGGCGCAAACGACCATAAGCTTTGCGAAATCAAATGACCGCCAAATGACAAAATGAAATTCGGGCGATCTGTCACGAGACTGTCGGCGTCGTTTCACACTCTCGCTTTGGGTGGCGGTCTGGATTTTTGTGCGGGCTTGAGGGGGAATTGATGCAGGCAGGTAAAACCGCGATCGTCACCGGCTCGACCAGCGGCATTGGGCTTGGAATTGCGACCGCACTGGCGGGGACCGGCGCGAATATCGTGCTCAATGGCTTTGGCGCCGCGGATGAGATCGATACCATCGTCGGCGATCTGAAGCGGCAGCACAACGTCGGGGTGATGTATTCGGCGGCCAATATCGCCGAGCCGAACGAGATCGAAGACATGGTCGACGAAACCCTGCGCCGAGTTCGGCGGCGTCGACATTCTCGTCAACAATGCCGGCATTCAGCACGTAGCGCCGATCGAAGAATTTCCGGTCGACAAATGGAACGCGATCATCGCGATCAATTTGTCGGGCGCATTTCACACCTGCCGGCTGGCGGTCCCCCACATGAAGAAAAAAGGCTGGGGCCGCATTATCAACATTGCCTCAGCGCACGCTCTGGTCGCCTCGCCGTTCAAGTCGGCCTACGTGTCGGCCAAACACGGTCTCGCCGGGCTGACCAAGACGGTAGCATTGGAAGTGGCCGAGCACGGCGTGACCGCCAACGCGATCTGCCCCGGCTACGTGCTGACGCCTCTCGTGCAAAAACAAATTCCCGAGCAGGCCAAGGCTCGCGGCATCAGCGAACAGGCGGTGATGAAAGATGTGCTGCTGGCCGCCCAGCCGACCAAGGAATTCGTCGAGGTTTCGCAGATCGCAGCGCTTGCCACGTTCCTGTGCTCCGACGAGGCCGCGTCGATTACCGGGAGTTTGCTCCCGATCGACGGCGGCTGGACCGCGCATTGATCGGACTCGGCAATGCGCAAAGAAGACATTCTCAAGTTGCCGTCGATGCCGGCCGCCGGCCCGAGCTATCCCGCCGGCCCCTATCGCTTCATTCACCGCGAATTCATGGTCATCACCTACGAAACCGACCCGCAGGTGGTGCGCGACCATTTGCCGGAGCCGCTTGAGCCGACCGATCAGCCGCTGGTGCATTACGAATGGATCAAGATGCCGGACAGTTCGGGTTTCGGCGACTACACCGAATCCGGATTGGTGTTGCCCTGCCGCTATCAAGGCGAAGAAGCCAACTTCGTCGTGCAGATGTATCTCGACGACGACCCGCCGATCTCGGCCGGCCGCGAAATCTGGGGGTTCCCCAAAAAATACGCGCATCCGAAGCTCGACATCGTCAAGGATACCCTGACCGGGACGCTGGAATACGCCGGGCAGCTCGTAGCCATGGGGACCATGGGCTACAAACACGAGAGCATGGCGGGCAACGGTGAGCGCACCACCGCAATCCTGTCGAAGACGCAAATCAACCTCAAACTCATTCCGGGTGTCGAGGGGCACGCGGAAATCTGTCAGCTCGTCGCCTACAATCTGACTGACATCACGGTGCGAGGCTCGTGGCTGGGACCTGGCCGTCTGCATCTGGTACCGCACGTAAACGCGCCGGTCGCCGATTTTCCGGTGCGGAAGATCGTCGGCGCGCATCACTTCGTGGCCGACGTGACGCTGCCCTATGGGCGCGTGCTGTATGACTACAACAAGGTCCGAGCATGATCCCAAAGCGCGGAAGGCTCATGGCGCCAAGGACCCCGAAAGCCCAAGTCCCGTCACACAGCTGTAACGCCAGGGGTCTTTCCTGAGGAACCCCCAAACACGCTGACGAGCGGCAGCAGCAAGTCGCGCCATTGCGCAAAATCCGCCGTCAAAAGGAGCGCGCTATGAAAGCGATGGACGTCATGGTTCGTGACGTGATCACCGTCAACCCGAATGACAGTGTGGCCGACGCAGTGCGGCTTCTCTCCGACTACGATGTCAGCGCGCTGCCGGTCATTGACGATGATGAGAATGTCGTCGGCATCATCAGCGAAGCCGACCTGCTGCAACGGCCGGAGATCGGCACGGAAAAGCGACGTCCGTGGTGGATCGAGGCTGTCACCCCGGCTTCGACGCTCGCCGAAGAATTCGCCAAGTCGCACGGCCGTCGCGTCGAGGAGGTCATGTCGGCCAACGTCATTTCCGCGTCAGAAGACACCCCGCTCGGGGAGATCGCCGCGCTGCTGGAACGGCACCGAATCAAACGCGTGCCGATCCTGCGCGGCGGTAGGCTCGTCGGTATTGTGAGCCGGTCGAACCTCATTCAAGCGCTGGCGTCATCGCAGACTCCAAGCGATGCCGGCATTGGCGTCGGAGCCGATACTGACCGCGAAATCCGACACGAAGTGCTGGGTCGGCTCGCCGAGCAGGATTGGACCGATTTCGGCGAGCGTAACGTTATTGTCAGTGACGGCGTCGTTCATCTTTGGGGATTGGTCGGCTCGCCCGACGAGCACAAGGCGCTGCTGGCGTTGGCGGAAGGTGTACCCGGTGTCGTCAGCATTTCGGACGAGATGATACCGGCCTATTAGATGACTTTCATCGCGCGGCGCCGACCCACGACCGCACGGTATGTGCGACCGCCGACCATGCCCGATTCTTTGCTTCGACCAGCGGGGGATCGCCGAGTTCGGTCGTGGCTGCCGCGGTTTGCCCGCAACCTTCCACCAGGACCGAAAACTTGATCTCGCCGTCGGTGTAGTAGCTGTCGCCCTCGCCGTTGCGACCGTCGAGCGTTGGCCCGATGCCACTGACTTCATATGTGCTCTCGACCACCTTCGCGGCCGCGAGGTCAGCGGTGAGCAAGTCGCGTTCGGCGTCAATATCGGGCGCGATGTGATGGGTGATCTGCCCGTTGTCGTGGCTGAAGCCGACGCCACGGTCGAAGGTCACGGCGCCGAGCCAGACCGGCCGGTTCTCCTGGCCACTCTCGAATACCTGCCAAAGTCTGACATGGTGGCGCCGATCGGCGCTTCGGCCCACCGGCTTTTCAAAGGCCAGCTCCTGCCGCCTGCCCTCGTAATATAAACGGCTCACCGGAGCGTCGCGGTACGGCATGTCCAAGAGTACGCTGCCGGCGATTTCCATGCTTGAGCGCAGCGTCATCGGGTCGGCCGGATACCACGCCGCCGCCTTCATGGCGCACAGCACATCCGCTTTCGATCCAACCAGCCCGACATTGATCGGATCACCCGGAATGCCGTCCCGGGTGTGCGTGACCATAACGAGCGTCGCGAGTTTCTTCTGATGCTCGTAGTGCCGCCACGTCGACGGCAACAGGATGTAAGCCAGCAGCACGTAGAGGGCGATGAAGACCCCGGCCCCACCACACGCATACTTGGATTCCCGACCCATCGGCATTGACGCTACCCTCTTGCGGGTATCTGCCGAATACTGGCCGCTCTTTCAACCGGGATGGGCGCAGGTCGGAAAGTCCATCAAGGCGACGCGCTAAAGAAAGTGAGACAAGGCGCGCGTCAGCGCCCATTTTACGGCCGCTTCCACGATCCAACGGCAGGTGGTATTCGTTAATTCCAGCAGCGACTTTTGCTGTCTCGCTTTCGTTGGCGCGTCCTGAACCCGTTTCTTTCCGACACCGCCACGCCGGCGACGCGCGGGTGCCTCGGCCGCATCAGGTGGCTCGGTCAGTGCAGCGGGTTTGCTTTGCGCCGCGGCCGAACGGTCATCCTTGTGCAGACGAAGCCGAAAAATCTTTCCCAGCACGGCCGAACGCGACAAACCGCCGAGGCGATCTGCGATCGTAACGGCAGTTTCGCCCTCACTCCACAGTCTGCGCAACAATGCGATGCGCTCCGCGGTCCAAGGTTGGTCTTGCATTTAAGTCAACTCCATTCAGCCGCCGGCGCATTATCTGCGCAGCGCACTTCCGGGGGTGTTTTGAAGGTTCGTCGCGCGCGGTCGGATTGGGGCGGCCGCACGGATAGAGACAATGTCACCGTTCGTGATGTATAGTCACTTTAAATAGGACAGTCAAGTCACCACTTTAGATGCTAGGCGGATTGAACCGAATTGGTGACAATTCATTGATGGCACGACGGATTCGAACGGTGCCGCCGAAGAGCGGCCTCTATTACGCGCGAGAAGCGCGCCGCATGTCGCGCTCCGAGTTGGTGCGGCTGTCAGGCGTCTCCAAGCAGCAATTGTCCCGTCTCGAGAACGGCCATATCAGGCTGCGCCTGGACCACTTAAAGCCGTTCGCCGGCCCGCTCGGTTATACGGTGGAGCAGATTTTGCTCTGGGGGCGCTATCCGGGCACGGCCGGCAGCCATATCGAATCAAGCGATGTGCTGCGCGAAGAGCCCGCCCACGACGAGCCGCTAGGCCCGTCGCCCGGCCAGATACCCGAGCTCGATACCCGTGCGGGCCTTGGTGGCGGCGGCGTGCCGGCTCGTGAACTGCGCAAGGATGGCCGTCACGCCGACCCGCTAAAGCCCGAAGGATGGCTGTTTCCCGCAAGTTTCGTGCGCGAGCAGCTTCACACCACACCAAGCCGGCTGCTGGTCATCGATACCACCGGCGACAGCATGGCGCCGACCATCGTGTCGGGCGAACGCGTCATTGTGGACGCGAGCCACAATACGCCGACGCCGGATGGACTTTACGCAATCCGCGATACCTTCAACTGCATCGTCATCAAGCGCCTGCAGGTGCTGCGGTCCTCGCGGCCGCCGCGAGTTCAAAATCATTTCCGACAATCCCAACCATCCAAGCGAGGAGACCTCGCTGGGCGAGTTGGAGATCGTCGGCAAGGTGCTGTGCTGTCTCAAGCTGTTTTGAGCTAAGCGCCCTCTCCTTTCACGATCAAAACCGCGGTGGCCCCCCGGCGATGACTTCATCGCCGGCCGGCGCGTGAGTTGTGACGACGCAGCGTCGCTCAGATCGCGTCCCCAATACCGCAACTCAGCTTGACATTACGTCTCTTTTTTGGTAACATGGTTTTAAACTCCGTTCTCGCAAAAAAGGGGCCCCGATGGCGCACAGGCCGCGCAGCGAGCGCGATATTCGGCGCATGCGCCTCGCCGCCGAAACGGCCGACGGCGAGCCCATGCCGGCGATGGCCGCGGCACTCGCGCAAATCGGCACGGCGTTCGACGAAGCCGCCACCATCAACGCGTTCAAGATGAGAATCGATCGGCTGATCCGGCTTGGACCCGATCATCCGGTGGTGCGCGCCCGATTTGGCGCTCGGGCTGCCATGTTGTCTGGCCGCAATCTCGACGTCGCGGTCTTCGTCGTGGAGCGCTGGTGGCGCGACGAGCGCAAAGCCTTTCAGATCGCCAGCGCCTTCGGTCGCGCCAGCCGGCTCTCACTCGAAATCTTGAGCGAGCTCCGCCTCATTCTCAGGCTCATGCGCTATAAGCAGATGAACGCTGCCTACGCAGCGATCGTCGTGGCCTTTTGCGATACGCCGATGGCAGTGGCCGCGGAGTGATCGAAGGGCGCGGTCACGATGGTCCGGTGTTGACCACGCGAATATGAAGCTCGCGCAACTGTTTGGCCGTCGCCTCCGAAGGCGCACCCATCAACAGATCTTCCGCGCGCTGATTCATCGGGAACAGCACGACCTCGCGCAGATTCTCCTCACCGCACAACAGCATGACGATGCGGTCGATGCCGGGCGCGATGCCACCGTGCGGCGGCGCGCCGAGCGACAGCGCGTGCAGCATGCCGCCGAATTTCTGCTCCAACACGCTCTCGTCATAGCCGGCGATAGCAAACGCCTTTTTCATCACCTCGGGAAGATGATTGCGGATGGCACCGGAGGAAAGCTCGGTCCCATTGCAGACGATGTCGTACTGGATCGCCTTGAGGCCGAGTATTTTCTCGCGGTCGTTGGCATCGAGCGCCAGAAACTCCTCCGCAGGCAAATTCGGCATCGAAAATGGATTGTGGGAGAAGTCGATTTTTTTCTCCTCCTCATTCCATTCGAACATCGGAAAATCGACGATCCAGCAAAGGTCGAAGCGCTCTTTGTCGATCAGGCCAAGGTCTTCGGCAATCTTTGTCCGCGCCCCGGCGAACTTGAACAAATCTGTGCCGGCACGAAAAACGTCATCGCGGCCTTCAGCCCAGCGCGACGAAAAACACCGGTCATCGCCAAGTCATTGCGACGACCTTCAGAGCTTCGCGTCTCGCAATCGCCTCGGTTCGCGCTCGGCACCTAAGTCGATTGTTGGCAACCGGACCGCGGCCAACTGACATCTGCGTTCGCCGTCGCGGTGCCAAGAAAATATAGCCGAGCCCCGGCTGACCCTCGCCCTGCGCCCACGAGTTCATCCGGTCGCAGAACGCGCGCGAGCCGCCACCCTTCGCAGGGATCGCCCACACCGCCGCCTTGGCGCTGGTCTCAAGGATTCGTGCGAAAACCTTGAAACCGGAGCCGCGAAAAATCTCGGAGACGTCCTGCATCTCGATCGGGTTGCGGAGATCAGGCTTGTCGGTGCCGTACTTGCGGATCGCCTCACCGTATGGAATGCGCGGAAATTCCTCGGTCACCGGCTTGCCGTTGCTGAATTCCTCGAATACGCCGCGAATGACGGGTTCGACCGCTTCGAAAACGTCGTCCTGGGTGACGAAGCTCATTTCCAGATCGAGCTGATAAAACTCGCCGGGCGAGCGGTCGGCGCGTGCGTCCTCATCGCGAAAGCACGGCGCGATCTGGAAATAGCGGTCGAAGCCCGAGATCATGATGAGCTGTTTGAACTGCTGCGGCGCCTGCGGCAGCGCATAGAATTTTCCCGGATGCAGCCGCGACGGCACCAGATAATCGCGCGCGCCTTCCGGCGAAGAGGCCGTCAGGATCGGCGTCTGGAATTCGAAGAAGCCCTGCTCCTTCATCCGCCGCCGCAGCGAATCGATGATCGCGCCGCGGGTCATGATGTTCTGGTGCAGGTGCTCGCGGCGCAGATCAAGGAAGCGATAGCGAAGCCTGATGTCTTCGGGATAATCGTGCTCGCCGAACACCGGCATCGGCAACTCGGCAGCCCGCCCCAAAACCTCGATTTCGCGGATGTAAACTTCGACTGCGCCGGTCGGGAGATCAGGGTTTTCGGTGCCGTCGGGGCGCCGCCGCACCTTGCCGTCGACCCGCACCACCCATTCCGAGCGCAGCGTTTCGGCTACCTTGAATGCCGGGCTGTCAGGATCCGCGACAACTTGCGTGAGACCGTAATGGTCCCGCAGATCGATAAACAACACGCCGCCATGGTCGCGGATGCGATGGCACCAGCCTGACAGACGGACCTCGGCTCCGATGTCGCTGTCGCGAAGATCGCCGCATTTATGGGTGCGATAGCGGTGCATTGTCGCTTGCATTGTCTTTTGATTGCTGCTGGCCGGAACGCGGAAAGCGCACGCAGGGGCGTCTTTGTCAAGGCGCGCGGCAAGTTCCTCGTTGCCGGACCAGCCCCGGCAACGCATGCTGCCCGGCCCGCATGAGGAACAGGTACGGATGGCTAAAACACGACGTAAAAAGATAACAACCGGCACGCGTCAGATGACGACCGCCGAGGGCGCCGTGGCCGCGCTTTCGGCCCACGGACTCGACACGGTCTACGCGCTGCCCGGCGTTCACAACGACGACTTTTTCGACGCGCTGGCGAGGAACGCCGACAAAATCCGCACCGTTCACACCCGGCACGAACAGGGCGCCGCGTATATGGCGCTCGGCGCTGCGTTGGCGACCGGCAAGCCGCAAGCCTATTGCGTCGTGCCCGGGCCGGGCTTGCTGAATTCCGCCGCAGCACTGCTCACCGCCTACGGCATGAATGCACCGGTGCTGGCGCTGTTCGGTCAAATTCCGCAAAAGGCCATCGGCAAAGGGTTCGCCTACCTTCACGAAATTCGCGATCAGACCGGGATCATTTCGCGGCTGGTGGACTGGTCGGCGCGCATCAATGCGCCGCGTGAGGCGCCGCTCCTGGTCGCTAAAGCGATGCAATCGATGTTCACCGGCCGGCCCGGCCCGGCGGCCCTTGAGTGCGCCATGGACGTCTGGGGGCGCTCGGGTCTGGTGCCGGCGCAAGCTCCGCTTCCCGTCCCCAAAGCTCGTATCGACGATGACGCCGTCAAAGCCGCCGCGAAGCGGCTGGGCGCCGCCGCAAGGCCGCTTATTGTCGTCGGCGGCGGTGCGCAGGACGCTTCACCCGAAATCACCCAGCTGGCGAACATGCTGCAGGCGCCGGTCCTCGCTTATCGGCGCGGGCGGGGAGTCTTGGACGACCGTGATCCGCTCTCCGTCAATCTGCCGCTCGGCCACCAATTGTGGGCGGAGGCGGATGTGGTGCTTGCCGTTGGTACCCACCTGCACATGCCCCTCCTGCAGTGGGGTGTTGACCGCAACCTGGCCATCATCCGCGTCGACGCCGATCCGGACGAACCGGCGCGGGTGGCAAAGCCCAAAGTCGCGCTAGTCGGCCAGGCGGCGCCAATCTTGCGCCGGCTTCTGGACGTGCTGCCGGCACACAACACGCGGCGCCCCTCGCGCAGCGACGACATGCGCGAACGCCATGCCCGCATGCGCCAGCGCCTTGCCAGACTTGAACCGCAACTCTCGTATCTCGCGGCAATTCGCGCGGAGCTGCCCGAGGACGGACTCTTCATCGACGAGGTGACCCAGGTTGGGTTTGCTTCCCGCCTGGCTTTTCCAGTTTACCGGCCGCGCACCTACATCTCGCCCGGCTATCAGGACAATCTCGGCTACGGCTTCGCCACGGCGCTCGGTGTTCAGGACGCACGGCGCGACGTGCCGGTGGTGTCGATCAGCGGCGATGGCGGTTTTCTGTTCACGGCAAACGAGATGGCGACCGCGGTGCGTCACCGTATTCCGCTGGTGACGATCGTGTTCAGCGATGGCGCCTTCGGCAACGTCCGCCGCATTCAGGAAGAGCGCTACGGCAATCGCCTGATCGCCTGCGACCTCGCCAATCCCGATTTTGTCGCGTTCGCCGAAAGCTTCGGCGCTGCAGCCATGCGCGCAAACAGCCCCGAGGAATTGCGGCACGCGCTGCGGCGGGCGTTGGCCCGCCGCGATGGTCCGACGTTGATCGAAGTCCCGGTCGGCATCATGCCGAGCCCCTGGGAGTTCATCATGATGGGACGGGCGCGCGGGGGTTAGCAGTTAAATGCCGCAGAAATTATTTCCGTCCCGGTTCCGGACCTCACGATGAACAGTCCAGACCCAGCTGTTGCAGACGAGGTGACGCCAGCCGGACTGACGTCCGAGGAAGCAGCCCGACGGCTCGAGCAATATGGCCGCAATGAAGTCGCCGAAGAACACGAGCACGTCCTCGTACGGATTTTTCGGCATTTTTGGGCGCCGGTTCCGTGGATGCTCGAATTAACCGTGATCCTCCAACTCGTCATGGGGGAGCGCATTGAAGCGGGGCTCATCGCGACGCTCCTGATTTTCAACGTCGCGCTCGGTGCGTTTCAGGAAAGCCGAGCCAACGCCACGCTGGAGCTGCTCAAACAACAACTCTCGTTCAAAGCGCGAGCACGGCGCGACGGGCGCTGGACGGAACTGCCCGCCGCGCTTCTGGTACCAGACGATGTCGTGCAATTGTCACTGGCAACCGTCGTGCCTGCGGATGTGCGCATTACCGAGGGCTCGGTCATTCTCGATCAGTCGATGCTGACCGGCGAGTCCGTTCCGGTTGAAGCGGGTGTCGGCAAGCTCGCCTATGCCGGCGCTCTGGTGCGCCGGGGAGAAGCCGTCGCGGTTGTGACCGCCACCGGTGCGGCGACCTTTTTCGGTCGCGCCGCCGAACTGGTGCGCATTGCCCATGTCGAAAGCGCCGAGGTCAAGACGGTGCTCGGGCTCGTTCGCAATCTCTCGATCTTGAATGCAGCCATTGTCATTGGGCTGGTCTTTTATGCCCACGCGATTGCGCTGCCGACCGAGCAAATCATCATGCTCGTGCTCACGGCGATGTTGTCGGCGGTGCCGGTCGCATTGCCCGCGACCTTCACGCTGGCCGCAGCGCTCGGCGCCAAGTACCTCGCACGCCACGGCGTGCTGCTGACCCGGCTTTCGGCTTTACACGAGGCGGCAACGATAGACGTGCTCTGCGCGGACAAGACCGGCACGCTCACTGAAAACAAGGTCGGCGTCGCGACAGTCCGGCCTTTGCGCGAAAACTGGACCGCAGATGATGTGCTCGCCTATGCGGCGCTCGCGAGTTCATCGGATGGCCGTGACCCGATCGACACTGCCATACGCCGCGCAGCCCGCAGCGCTCCATCGCACCGTCCCTTGCCGGCGGTCCGCAAATTCACGCCATTCGATCCCGCCAGCAAGCGGGCGGAAGCCAACGCGCAAGACGCCGAAGGTCATGAGCTCGTGATTACGAAGGGCGCACCGGCAGCCATTGCGACGATCGCGCCGCTGGATGCGGCCGCTTCAGCAGAATTGGCAACTCTGTCCAACGCCGGTTACCGGACTTTGGCGGTTGCCAGTGGCTCGCCCGGACAACTCGCCTTACTCGGCTTCGTCGCCCTTAACGACCCACCGAGGGCCGATTCGGCAGCGCTCCTTAACGAGTTGCGAGCACTGGGAGTGCCAACCGTCATGGTCACCGGCGATACTGCGGCAACCGCCGTGACTGTCGGCCGTGCCATCGGCATCACCGGAAATGTCTGTCTGAGCGGCCACATTCCCGATCGCGTCACTCCCGAACAGTTCGCAATCTACGCAGGTGTTTTCCCGGAGGAGAAATTTCGCCTGGTAAAGGCCTTGCAGGGAAGCGGACATGCCGTCGGCATGTGCGGCGATGGCGCCAACGATGCACCGGCGCTCCGTCAAGCCCAGATGGGCATCGCTGTAGAGACCGCAACCGACGTGGCCAAGACAGCGGCGGGCCTGGTGCTGACCACACCGGGTCTCGGCGGCATCGTCACCGCGATCAAGGAAGGACGTACCGTTTTCCAGAGGGTATTAACCTATACGCTCAGCATACTCGTCACAAAATGCGTCACGCTGCTTGTGCTCGGCGCCGGCCTGGTCTTAACGGGCCACGCCGTACTCACGCCCATGCTGCAGGCGCTGGCCATGTTCACCAACGACTTCGTCAGCATGGCGCGCACAGCCGACCGCGCCACGCCCTCGCCGCATCCTAATGCCTGGCGGCTGCGCAACCTGACGCTGGCGGCGATCCCCATTGCCGCGTGCAAGTTCCTGTACGACGTTGGCGTACTGGCGATCGGCGCATTCCACCTCGGCTTGAATAGCGGCCAGATTCAAACGTTGATCTTCATCATGTTTGTCTTCGACGTTCAGGCTCTGGTTTATGTTCTTCGCGAGCGCGGACCGCTTTGGAGCTCCCGTCCAAGCTTGGTCATGATGATATTTTCGCTTGCGGACATCGCAGTCGTCTCAACGCTCGCGATTTCCGGAACCCTCATGCAACCGCTGCCCGCCGGCGTGGTGCTCACGCTGTTTTCGGCAACAATTGTGTTCGCGCTTTTGCTCGATCAAGTGAAAGTCGCGCTGTTCCGCCACGTGCGGGTCGATTAGGATATGTCCGAGTGATTCAAAAAATACATGAAACGAGCCCGTCCGGCCGACTAGACAACAAGATTCCGTTGACACCACCACAATGAATCCAATTACGACAACGTCTGAACTTGCTGCCGTGTGCGCGCGCATGGCGTCCCACCCTTTTGTCACCATTGATACCGAGTTTCTACGCGAAACCACATATTACCCGCTGCTGTGCGTCGCGCAGATGGCTACGGCGGATGAGGCAGTGGTCGTCGACGCTCTCGCGCCCAACATCGATCTGGCGCCGTTCTTCGCCCTGATGGCAAACGAAAAAGTGATGAAGGTCTTTCATGCCGCGCGCCAGGACATCGAAATCGTCTGGCACCAAGCCAAGCTTATTCCCCATCCGATCTTTGATACTCAAGTCGCAGCCATGGTGCTGGGCTATGGCGATTCCATTTCCTACGATCAGCTGGTGCAGCGCATCACCGGGGATGCGCTCGACAAATCGCACCGCTTTACCGACTGGACGCGCCGGCCGCTGTCGGAAGCGCAGCTTTCCTACGCGATCTCCGACGTGACGCATCTGCGCGATGTTTACGCCGCACTCGTGGACGATCTTGGACGGCGCGGTCGAGTTGACTGGGTGCAGGAGGAGATGCAGATCCTGACATCACCCGAGACTTACCGGATGGATCCGGAGAACGCCTGGCAGCGGCTCAAAACACGGGTGCGCAAGCCAAAGGAACTGGCGGTTCTCATCGAGGTCGCGGCGTGGCGCGAACGCGAAGCACAATCGCGCGACGTGCCACGCTCAAGGGTGCTCAAGGACGAGGTGATTGCCGACGTCGCCGTGCATGCACCGACAACCGTTGATAGGCTTGCGAACCTGCGATCGCTGCCAAAGGGGTTCGAGCGTTCGCGCTGGGGCGAAGGCATTGTCGCTGCGGTGGCGCGCGGACTGGCGAGCGACATGAAGAACTTGCCCCGGCCAGCACGGGCCCCGGCCATCGCAAACGGCACCGCCGTGGTGGAGTTGCTGAAAGTGCTGTTGCGCATGATCTCGGAGCGCCACCACGTCGCCGCCAAGGTCATCGCCACCGTCGACGACCTCGAGCGTATCGCCGCCGACGATGCGGCCGACGTGCCCGCACTCACCGGCTGGCGCCGCGAGCTATTTGGTGAAAAGGCGCTCGCTCTCAAGCACGGCGACTTGGCGCTTGCCATCGAACGCGGCAAAGTCGCGACGGTCGAGCGCCACTAATCTGGTTTTTTTGAATCTGGTCCGTGTTGCGGACAAACGGCTCCAGCTATTTGGTGCCGAATTTTTTCATGCCGGCCCACAAAGAATAAACATAGCCGAGCAGCAGGACCGCGTAAGTAACAACGAGCACCCAGCCTCCCGGGTTCATGATGTGGGTCAGCGTCGCCCACGCAGACACGATCAATCCCAGCACGTAGCCGACCGTGCCGCCTATCAAGAGCCCGCGCAGTGCAATCCAGTCGTGAGAATACCTGACGAACCAGTTGATGAGACCGAACTCGATCAATGTCAGGCCAAGCAACCTGAAGCCCAGCTCGGCGCCGGCCGTGACTTGAATGCCATAGGTGGTGAGTACAGCAGCCGGAGCCAGAAGAAGCCCGATGCCGTTCAGAACAGAAATCACGGCGATAACTAAGAAGAAGCGCTTGAGATTTTCCACCTCGTCCCCCCTATTTTGCCCCTCACTGGCAGCGCCATTCGCCGCGCAATTTCTTGCGCGAACGCATTGAATAGCACGGCTGCCGCGTTGGCAACGACCGGACGACCGGGCGTCCGAACGATCTAGCCCAACAACACGACCGGCTCGCGCCCAATCAGACGCGCGAGCGAGCGCAGCCGGCTCACAACGCGTTCGCCGGAAAGCGCGGCATATTCCCCGGGAAGATGCAGCGCCAGCCGCTGTCGCTCCACCGCAAGCGGGGTCCTCGGCAGCACACCGGGCATCGCCGCCGACACGACATAAGCCAGCCGCAGCGCCGCGCCAAGTATGCGCGCCCGGTCGAGCGTGCGCGTCGACGCGAGTTCACGCAGCCGCGGCGATAATTCGTCGTCCATCACCAGGCCGACGTGGCGGTAGAACACGGCGAGTGCGAGATAGGCCCGCCCGGGGTGATCGATCGCGGTAAAGCCGCCATGAGCGATGATATTGAGCGACTGCTCGCCGCGGTAATCGGGATGCGCGCGCCAGCCGATGTCAGCCAAGAGGCACGCCGCGTGGCGAAGGCGGCGTTCCTCCGCCGTTTCGTCGAGGCTCGAGGATGCCATGAAACGATCGGTCCAACCGATCAACTCTTCACCATGAAGCGGTGAACGCGAGCGCAATCGGTTCAGCCCGCGCGCCGCTTCGATAAGCGCGTCCTTCTCCTTATCCTTTTGTTTGAGCAGCGAGTAGAGCAGCCCCTCGCGCACGCCGAGCGCTGAAAACACAACCTGGCGCGGCTTCCCGGTGCGGAGCACGTATTCGAGAACCAGCGCAGCATAAGCGAGCAGCGGCCGGCGCGCGTTGTTGACCACTTCGATGTTCGACAACGTTTCGACATCGACACGGTGCACCAGACGGGCGAACTCGAGCGCGTCATCGGCCGCAATAGCGTAGCCATGCATGACGTGCAGCGGATATCCGGTCTGCCACATGTGCAGCCGCGCCAACGCACGCCAAGTGCCGCCCACCGCATAGAAGGTGCGGCCCTCGCAGCCCTTGAGCACCGGCAAAGTGCTGAGCGTTTTCTTGACGAATTTTTCCGCCTTCTTGACCGACTTCGCCGAAATGTCGGCTAACGCCAAACCGCCGAGCGGCCGGGTCAGACCGCGCCGCACGCGGGTGCCGTGGACATCGACGAGCTCAAGCGAGCCGCCGCCGAGATCGCCCACCACGCCGTCCGCCTGATGCACACCGGAAATCACGCCGAGTGCAGTCAATTCCGCCTCGCGCGATCCCGACAGGATATCGATCTCCGTCCCTATGATTCGCTCGGCAAACTTGATGAAGGCGTGGCCGTTCTTGGCGTCGCGGCAGGCGGCGGTCGCAATCGCCAAGACCTTTTTCACCCCCATCGTCGTGCAGAGCGCGCGGTAGCGCTTGAGCGCAGCCAAAGCCTGCTCGACCGCATCGGCGGCCAGAAGGCCGGTCGTCTGCACCTCGCGCCCGAGGCCGCACAGCGCCTTTTCGTTGAACAGTGCCGTTGGGCTTCGTGTCAGCGCCTCATAGACGACGAGACGCACCGAATTTGAGCCGATGTCGATGACCGCAAGCGGCGGACCGTGGTCGAGGCGTCCAGGTGCATCGATCTTGGCGCGGATCATCTTTGAAATCAGCGTAAGGCAGGCTGCAGAGCGCGCGCGATTTTGTTCACGCCCGCTCCGCGCGGGGCGGCAATCGGGGGATCGAATCCTTAGGAGACTTCCCGCGCCCCGAAAGGCTTGGATTGGTCATGAAGTAGGTGTGGGCATTGAATGTCTCCTCGCCGGCCGCGGGCTTGATCCGCGAGGAGGAGCCGTCGGCAAGAAGTTGCCAGCTCTGCTCGTTGTCCTTGAAGTTCGCCACCATGATCTGATCGAGCACCTGCTCGTGGACGGTGGGATTGAGGATGGGGCAGAGAACCTCGACCCGACGGTCGAGATTGCGCGGCATCAGATCGGCGGAGGAAATATAAACCGCAGCCTTGGCATGCGGCAGAGCGTGGCCCGAGCCAAAGCAGTAAATGCGGCCGTGCTCGAGAAAGCGGCCGACGATCGACTTGACGCGGATGTTCTCGGACAGACCTGGAACGCCCGGCCGCAGGCAACAAATGCCGCGCACCACAAGTTCAACCGCCACGCCGGCGCTCGACGCCGCGTAAAGTGCGTCGATGATGTCGGGATCGACCAGCGAGTTCATCTTCATCCAGATGCCGGCGGGACGGCCGGCCTTGGCATTGACGATCTCCGCGTAGATGTGTTCGTGGATGCGCTTGCGCAACGTCAGCGGCGACACCGCCATGCGCTCGAGGCCGGCAGGTTCGGCATAGCCGGTCACGTAATTGAAGACCCGCGCGACGTCGTGGGCGATAACAGGATCGGCGGTGAAGAACGACAGGTCAGTGTAGAGGCGCGCAGTCACCGGATGATAATTCCCGGTCCCGACGTGCACGTAGGAGGCAAGTGCAGCACCCTCGCGGCGGACGACCAACGAAAGCTTGGCGTGGGTCTTCAGTTCGATAAAGCCGTAGACGACCTGCACGCCGGCGCGTTCAAGATCGCGCGCCCAACGGATGTTGGCCTCCTCGTCGAACCGCGCCTTGAGTTCGACCACCGCAGTGACGGATTTGCCGGCCTCGGCCGCCTCCGCAAGCGTCTTCACGATCGGAGAATTCTGCTGAGGTGCGGTAGAGTGTTTGCTTGATCGCAACGACATCGGGATCGCGCGTCGCCTGATGCAGGAAATCCACCACCACGTCGAATGACTCATAAGGATGGTGAACAATGAGATCCTTCTGCCGGATCGCAGCGAAGCAATCGCCGCCGTGGTCGCGGATGCGGTCGGGATAGCGCGGCGTGTAGGGCACGAATTCGAGATCCGGCCGGTCGAGCTTTGCGATCTGCGCCATTTCGTTCAACGCCAGAACGCCGTCGACCTTGAACACGCCGCCATCGGCGGCGCCGAGCGCACGCTGCACGAAGTGCTGCAACTCGGCCGGCATGTTCGCCTCGATGTCGAGCCTGATGACCAAGCCGCGGCGACGACGCTTAAGCGCGGTCTCGAACAGCCGCACCAGATCTTCGGCTTCTTCGAGGATTTCCAGTTCGGAGTCCCGGATAACGCGGAAGGCGCCAACCCCCTTCACCGCGTAGCCGGGGAAGAGCTTGCCGATGAACAGACTGGTTGCGCCTTCGACCGAGATCAGCCGGACCTCTCCGCTTTCGCCCGCCTGCGGCAACCGCACGAACCTGTCGATGCGGTTTGGCATGCGGATGAGCGCGTTCATCGCCCTGCCGTCCTTTGAGCGCGCCAGCTGCAAGGCCATCGAGAAGCCGAGATTCGGAATGAACGGGAACGGATGCGCCGGATCAATCGCAAGCGGTGTCAGCAAAGGAAAAATGTGCGAAAGGAAATAATCCTCAAGCCAGGATTTCTCCGCCTTGCCGACGTCGGGACCATCGACCAGCACGATTCCGGCTTGCGCAAGGGCCGCTCGCAGTTCGCGCCATTGTGACTGTTGATCCTCAACGAGCAGCATGACGGCTTCCGCGATCCGAGCAAGCTGCTCGGTCGGCGTTAATCCTTCGGGGCTTTGAGTGCCGATGCCCGCCCGTACTTGCGCCCGAAGGCCGGCCACGCGGACCATGAAGAATTCGTCGAGGTTGTTCGCCGAGATCGACAGAAACTTCAGTCGCTCCAGGAGCGGATGTCCGCGGTTGGCTGATTCTTCGAGGACACGCCGGTTGAAATTAAGCCAGGACAGCTCCCGATTGATGAACCGGTCCGGGCTCGATGCCAGCTCCGACGCCGGGTGCTTTTCGGCTGGCTCAGCCAGCCGCACGGGCGCGTCCAGACGCCGGGCATGGCCCGGTTCGAGTGCGACGGCAGTCGCTTGGCCGCGGTCGACCATAGCTGCTCCTTGTTGATCGAGCCCCACCCTCGCCGCCCTCGATGACGATTCGATGAATAAATAGTGCTGAGATAAGGCGGCGCGGCGGCCATTCCGTCAAGCCTGTGCAGGCCGGACCGGAGTGATAATGGACCGCCACGATTAGTGGGAAAAATATCAAGGCATTACAATCTCTTAATGAAAAACGGCCGGCGAACCGCCGGCCGTTTTGTCATCGTGATGCGCAGGCGGAGGTGTCGATTCCGCCCACTTGGCCGAGATCAGGCCACGTCGAAGCGGTCAGCGTTCATCACCTTGGTCCACGCCGCCACGAAGTCTTTCACAAACTTCTCCTTCGAATCCGAGCACGCATAGACTTCAGCAAACGCACGCAACTGCGAGTGCGAGCCGAAAATCAGGTCGACCCGCGTTCCGGTCCACTTGATTTGCTTGGTCTTGCGGTCATGTCCCTCGAACACACCATCGGACCCGGCGGCCGCCTTCCACTCGGTGCCCATGTCGAGCAGGTTGACGAAGAAGTCGTTCGTCAACGTTTCGGGTTTCTTGGTGAAGACGCCATTTTTGGACTGCGCGGCATTTGCGCCGAGCACGCGCAGACCACCGACGAGGACGGTCATCTCCGGACCGGTCAACGTCAGCAATTGCGCGCGGTCCACGAGCGCTTCTTCCGGTGCCATGAACTGACGCTTGCCGCTGATGTAATTGCGGAAACCATCTGCTCTCGGTTCGAGCGGTGCAAAGGACTCGACGTCGGTCTGCTCCTGCGACGCGTCCATGCGTCCCGGCGTGAACGGGACCTTAACGTCGACCCCGGCGTCCTTCGCGGCCTTTTCGACCGCAGCATTGCCGGCGAGAACGATCAGGTCGGCAAGCGAGACCTTCTTGCCACCAGTGGCTGAAGTATTGAATTCCTTCTGGATCGCTTCGAGCTTTTGAAGCACTCCCGCGAGCTGCTTCGGCTGGTTGACCTCCCAATCCTTCTGGGGGCTTAAGCGAATGCGCGCGCCGTTGGCGCCGCCCCGCTTGTCGGAGCCGCGGAACGTCGAAGCCGACGCCCAAGCGGTCGAGACAAGCTGCGACACCGGCAAGCCGGACGCGAGGACCTTCGCCTTCAGTCCAGCGGCGTCCTTGTCGTCGATCGGCGGATGGTTCGCCGCCGGGATCGGATCTTGCCAGATCAAAATCTCCTTCGGCACCAGCGGACCGCGGTAGCGAGCGATCGGGCCCATGTCGCGGTGCGTGAGCTTGAACCAGGCGCGGGCGAACGCGTCCGCGAACTGGTCCGGATGCTCGTAGAACCGGCGTGAGATTTTTTCGTAGGCCGGGTCGAACCGCAGCGCGAGGTCCGTCGTCAGCATGGTGGGCACGTGCTTCTTCGATTTGTCGAAGGCGTCCGGGACCGACGCTTCCGCACCTTTCGCCTTCCACTGCTTCGCGCCGGCCGGGCTCTTCGTCAGTTCCCATTCGTATTTGAACAGGTTGTCGAAGAAGTGGTTGCTCCACTTCGTCGGCGTTTGCGACCAGGTGACTTCGGGGCCGCCGGTGATGGCGTCGGCTCCGACGCCCGTACCGTGCTTGCTCCTCCAGCCGAGGCCTTGATCCTCAATGGCGGCGCTTTCCGGCTCCGGACCGATCAGTGACGGATCGCCCGCGCCGTGAGTTTTACCGAAGGTATGGCCGCCAGCGATCAGCGCGACGGTCTCCTCGTCGTTCATCGCCATACGGAAGAATGTTTCGCGGATGTCCTTCGCCGCTGCTACGGGGTCCGGGTTGCCGTTTGGTCCTTCCGGGTTCACATAGATGAGGCCCATCTGGACGGCGCCGAGTGGTTCCGCGAGCTGGCGTTCGCCGCTGTAGCGTTCGTCACCCAGCCACGTCCCTTCGGGACCCCAGTAGAGTTCCTCCGGCTCCCAGACATCCTTGCGGCCGCCGGCGAAACCGAACGTCTTGAAGCCCATCGAATCGAGCGCGACGTTGCCCGCCAGGATCATCAGGTCGCCCCAAGAGATTTTCCGGCCGTATTTCTGCTTGATCGGCCACAGCAAACGGCGCGCCTTGTCGAGGTTGGCGTTATCCGGCCAAGAGTTGAGCGGCGCGAAGCGCTGCTGGCCGGCTCCGGCGCCGCCGCGGCCGTCGGTGATGCGATATGTGCCCGCGCTGTGCCACGCCATGCGAATGAACAAACCACCATAGTGGCCGAAGTCGGCCGGCCACCACGGTTGCGAATCCGTCATCAAGGCGGTCAGGTCCTTGATCACGGCATTGAGATCGAGGCTCTTGAACTCCTTGGCATAGTCGAACGCCTCACCCATCGGGTCGGACAGGGCGGAGTTCCGGTGGAGGACCGAAACGTTCAGCTGGTCAGGCCACCAGTCGCGGTTGGTGAAGCTCGTGTGCACAACCGGGCATTTGCCCGCGCGGTCGTCAGTCTTTGCGTCCATGTTTCTCTCCGACCAGGTTTTGGATTGGGGGCTGGGGCGAAATGTAAGCCGCCCGAACGATTACGTCTAATCGTATTGCTTGCCACCGTCGATAAGAATAGCTTATCGGCGTGATTACCCTGCGGCAACTCCGCTATTTGACAGCACTCGCACGCCACCGCCATTTCGGCCGCGCGGCATCTGAATGCGCTGTCACCCAACCAGCTCTGTCGATGCAAGTGCGGGAACTCGAGCGCGAGGTCGGCGCCGAACTGGTAGAGCGGCGTGCCAGCGAGATCGCGCTGACCGAGATCGGTCTCGAAATCGCCCAACGTGCGGAGCACATTCTCGCTGCAACCCGCGACCTGGTGGATTTCGCCCGCCACCGCAGCGTACTCACCGGCAGACTTAGCCTTGGCATCATCCCGACGCTCGCACCCTACGTATTGCCGCGCGTGCTGCCACAACTGCAGACGACCTATCCGCAGCTTCGCCTGGAGGTGCGCGAAACTCAGACCAAAAATCTGCTCGACGAACTCGTTGCCGGCGATCTCGACGCTGTGATGCTGGCAATGCCGGTGGACGGTGCCGACATCGAAACGCAACCTCTCTTCGACGATGCCTTTCTGTTGGCCGTTCCGGCGAACGACCCATTGCCAGCAAACCGGCGCGTCACCGTCGGCGACGTCGATCAGCGCAGGCTTATTCTCCTTGAGGAAGGACACTGCCTGCGCGATCAGGCGCTGGCGTTCTGTGCCGCATCGAGCGGGGACTTGCCAGCCAGTCTCGGCGCCACTTCGCTTGCAACCGTCATGCAGATGGTGGCGAACGGGTACGGTGTGACGCTGTTGCCGGAGGTGGCAGCAAGCGTCGAAGTTCGCGACAGACGCGTCAAGCAGTTGCGCTTTGCCGGCCGCGAGCCGGCGCGAACGATTGGGCTCGCTTGGCGGCGAACCTCGCCGCGCGAGCGCGATTTCGCGGCGCTCGGGCGAGTCGTTATCGAGACTTTGGGTGTCTCAGCGAAGAAAACTGCTGTCGCGAAATATTTCGGCCGCGAGCGCACGCGTAGCCGGGCGGCGCAACCGTAACGCTTCGTTGTCGAGCGCGACAACAGCGGAGCGTGCGGCTGCAAACGAGCGCTCGATATGGGTTGACAGATACCCGACCACGGCTTCGTCGAGGTTGAGCTGGCGATCCGCTGCAAGCTTGACAATGACCGCGCGCAACGTCGCGTCGTCCGGCGCCGCCAGTGTCGCCAGCGGCAAGGCTCGCAGCCGTGAGACGAGGTCGGGGACCGTAGCCGGCCACGTTGCCGGCGGCGTGCGCGCGGTAAACAGGAGGTAGGCATTCTCCTCACGTGCAAGATTGATGAGATGAAATAACGCGCGTTCATCCGCCGCCGTTGCGGCGTCATCGACGACCAGCGCACCCGTTGCAAGCGCGGTCGGGATTTCGGCGGCGCTGAGCGCATGAGCCGAAATAATACGAGCTCCTGCCGCGGAAGCCCACATCATCGCCAGATGAGTCTTGCCGGATCCCTCGGGTCCGACCAGAGCGATGGCATTCGCCGGCCAATCCGGCCAGCAATCGATCAGCCGCAGCGCGGTCTCATTGCAAGGGCCGGAGAAAAAATCCTCGCGCGCATAGCTCTCGGCGTGATCGAGCACGAGGGCAAGCTGCCGCGGACGAAAAATCATGACGCCTTGGCCGGCGGGTTTCCGGTATAGAGCGGACTTGTGCGGTACCGCGCCACGGCAAATCGTGTCAACACGCCGGCCGCCGCCGCAACCGGTACGGCGAGGAGGAGCCCAACAAACCCGAACAAAAAGCCGAAAGTCAGCAGCGCAAATATGAGCCACACCGGATGCAACCCGGCGCTTTCACCGACGAGCTTTGGCGACAGCACGTTGCCCTCGAGTAACTGACCGAAAAGCACGATGCCGACCACGAGCCCAATCCGTTTCCAGTCAGGGAAAAACTGCGCGCACGCTACACCGGTCGAAACAACAAGCGCAGTCAGCGAACCCACGTATGGAACGAAAGTCAGCAAGCCGGACACCGCGCCGATCAGCAGCGCAAAACTCAATCCGGCCATCGTCAAGCCGAATGCATAATAGCAGCCAAGGATCACGCACACGATCAGCTGCCCGTGCAGATAACCGGAGATCGCGGCGTCGATCTGCCGCGCCAGCCCTCGCACCGTCTCGCGCTGATTGACCGGGATCAACCCGTCGAGCGAGTTTACGACGCGGTCCCAATCGCTCAGCAGGTAAAAAGCCACAACCGGGGTAATTACAAGCAATGACAGCAAGGACAGCAGAGCCTCGCCTTTGGTCAGCAATGAGGGAAGCGCTTCCGTCAGATAGCCGGCGAACTTGTTCAAGAGGACGCTGAAGGACCACTCGCTGCTGGTCGTATTGCCAAAGACCTCGTGCAGCCACGGGCGGCTCGGATCGCTGACGAGTGTTTGCAACTGCCGCACGTATTCGGGGACGTGATTGATGAAGGCCGAGAGCTGGTTCGCAAGGACCGGCACCACCACGATGACCACGCCGACGAATACGAGCACGAAGCCGCCCAGAATGAGCAAGGCAGCGACGAGCCGGCTGATGCCGCGCTTGACAAGCCGGTTCGCCAGAGGGTCGAGCAGATACGCGAGCGCCGCGCCGACGACGAACGGCAGAAGAATGTGATGCAACAGCCAAAGCAGGCCAACGAAGACCAAAAACGCGGCAGTCCAAAACGCGATTTGCCGCTCGATCCGCATTGCGCCTCTCGCGTGATCAGTGTCCGGTGCCGAAAGAGTTCATGTGGCGAAGCCACTCGGCGAGATAGAAGGCGATCGACAGCAACGTCAACACGGCGACCAGCGCGGCAACCACGGTCACGATCAGTTTGGCATCGAAGCCAAAACCATACTCGGCCAGCACCAAGGTCGCGAGCAAGATTTGCGCCACCGTGTTCGCTTTGGACACCGGCAGCGGCCTGATCGGCATCGGCTTGCCTACCAGCCACGACAGCATGAAACCGGAGATGATCATGATATCCCGCGAGACGACGAGAATTACCACCGAGATCGCCAATGCGCCCGTGATGCCGAGCGCCACATAGATCGAGACAATCAGGGCCTTGTCAGCCAGCGGGTCGAGGTAAGCTCCCAGCTCGCTCGTCATGTGGAAGCGCTTGGCCAGGAAACCGTCGACGGCATCGCTGATCCCGGCGGCGAGGAAAAGTGCAAACGCGACGAACATATCGCCCGACGTGATCGCCCAGACCACAATCGGCACGAGGATGATACGTGCCAGACTGATAAGGTTCGGAATACTCAAAAACGCTCGCCCCGGCTCCCGGCACGCCGAAACCGCCTCTACCGGCCTCAACGAACCACCTTGCACCAGCACTATATAACTTCGCCGCGCGCTTGCGCACCCGGCGATTCCGACGTAGGAGGCGCCGAGTAATCCTCCCCGCCTGCGGGAAGGCTCATCTGCCGATTGGTGGCTCCGTGAAAGAGGCGCGCTACGCGGCTGCCGGCGTTGATATCGATGCCGGCAATCGCATGGTCGAAATGATCAAGCCGCTGGTGCGCGCGACCGCACGAGCTGGCGCGGACGCCGAGATCGGCGGATTTGGCGGCCTGTTCGACCTTAAGGCGGCCGGTTTCTCCGATGCGATGCTGGTCGCCGCAACCGACGGTGTCGGCACCAAGGTCAAGATCGCGGTCGAAACGTCGCGTCACGACACCATCGGGATCGATCTTGTCGCAATGTCGGTCAACGACCTCGTGGTGCAGGGTGCCGAGCCGCTGTTCTTTCTGGACTACTTCGCCTGCAGCAAGCTCGATCCGGCGGTCGGGGCGATGGTGGTCAAAGGCATTGCCGCCGGGTGCCGCGAAGCGCGTTGCGCGTTGATCGGGGGAGAGACTGCGGAAATGCCCGGCATGTACCAGAGCAGCGACTACGACCTTGCGGGCTTTGCCGTGGGCGCGGTCGGGCGCAAGGATTTGCTGCCGCGCAACGATATGGCGCCGGGCGACGTGGTGATCGGCCTTGCATCGTCGGGCGTGCATGCCAACGGATTTTCTTTGGTCAGGCGCATCGTAGCCGCCACCGGGCTGAGCTGGGATGCACCAGCTCCGTTCGATCCGACGCGAAGCCTGGGCGAAGCATTGCTGACGCCAACGCGGCTCTATGTGCAATCGTGCCTCGCCGCGATCCGCGAAACTAAGGCGATCAAAGCGCTTGCTCACATCACCGGCGGTGGATTTGTTGACAACATTCCCCGCGTTCTGCCGAAGGGGCTTGCCGTGGCCGTGAAGCTCGACCAGGTGCCGGTGCTTCCCGTCTTCAAGTGGCTCGCCGCAAAGGGCGACGTCGGCGAGCAAGAAATGCTGCGCACCTTCAACTGCGGCATCGGCATGATCGCGGTGCTCGATCCAGGTGGCGCCGCCTCGGCGTGCGAACACTTCGCGGCTAACGGCGAGACCGTCGTGCGCTTGGGCGAGGTCATCGCCGGCGGCGGCGAGTCGCGCGTCGAATTTAGCGGAAATCTCGACCTGTCCTGGTAGACGCATCCTGGTAGACGCATGAACAAGAAGCGCGTCGCCGTGCTCATTTCCGGCCGCGGCTCAAATATGACCGCACTGATCGAGGCGGCCAAAGGCACCGACTATCCCGCCGCGATCGTGCTCGTCGTTTCAAACCGGCCGGAGGCAGGCGGCTTGGCCCGTGCCCGCGAGGAAGGCATCACGACCGCAGTCGTTGATCACAAACTGTTTGGTGAAGATCGCGCGGCGTTCGAACACGCGCTTGACGACGCGCTTTCAGCCCATCGAGTTGATTTCGTGTGCCTCGCCGGTTTCATGCGGCTATTGTCGCCGTGGTTTGTGCAGCGCTGGCGCGGCAAGATGCTGAATATTCATCCGGCGCTGCTGCCGCAATTCAAGGGGCTGCACACTCATCGCCGCGCGCTTGAAGCCGGCGTCACGCAGCACGGCGCCACCGTCCATTTCGTCGTCCCGGAAATGGATGCGGGACCGATCGTTGAGCAAGAGTCAGTCGCGGTGCATCCGGGCGACACTGAAGACACGCTTGCCGCGCGCGTGCTGGAAGTCGAGCACCGCATCTACCCGCGCGCCCTGCGGGCGCTGGCCGAAGGCCGCGTGGCCATCGCGACCTCCGGAGAGAAGTGAAAAGCGCACTAAAAGCGCCCCCACAGGGGGGCGCAAAAATCAGAGCTGCGAATTCCTGCTACGCGACTTTGAGATTTTCCGCGGACGTCCGGCCGCGATTGGTCACCAATTCGTACTCGACCTCTTGGCCTTCATTGAGCGAACGCAAGCCGGCACGCTCGACGGCGGAGATGTGCACGAACACGTCCTTGTCGCCGGATGAAGGCTTGATGAACCCGTAGCCCTTGGTCGGGTTGAACCACTTGACGGTGCCCTTTTGCATCGTCTGTCTCCCAGTCAATGCGTATGTCAGTGCCGACACGGAACACAGTCGCACGCCGCGTGCAGACCGCGCTTCGCGCCACAAGCCAGATTATGGGGGAAAGTCCGAAACGATCGCGTCGCCAAGACATCACCGGCCGGATGGCCCAAATCCGATTGCCTGCCAAAAAAACCCGACAAATGCGGCGCAAGCATGGCTGCCATCAGCCGCTCAACACGCTCGCATTTTGTTTCTTGAATAACGGGACGTAACTACGGGAGCAGAAAGAACGCGATCGCCATAATGGTGTATGCGGCCAACAACTGCAGCCCTTCGAGCCAATTGGTTTCGCCGTCCTGGACGACAAAATTGACGATGACGACGGCGAGCACAGTCGCGACCAATTCGAGCGTCGTAAAGACCAAATTCATCGGCTGCCCTAAAAGCGCGCCGAGCAACACCAGGACCGGCGCGACCAGCAACACGATCTGCGTCGCCGAGCCGATCGATATCTGAAGCGCAACATCCATCCGGTTTTTGCGGGCAATAAGCACCGCGGAGGCATTCTCCGCGGCATTGCCGACGACGGCTACGACAATGACGCCGATGAAAAGCTGCGACCAGCCGAGACTTTCGGCGAGCGGCTCCACTGACGCGACCAGAATGTCACTCACCCACGCGACCGCAAGCGTAGCTGCAAAGAGCGCAATGACGGCGCGCGCGGTACTCCAGCGCGGCTCGAATTTTCCGGCGGCCTCGAGATAGAGATGTTTGTGGGTGTGCAACGAGAAAAACAGGTTGGCGCCGTACATGACAATCAGTACCAACGACACGAGCAAGCTCAGACCTTCGACGGCTACCGGTTCGCTCGCCGTCTGAAAGAAGATCGCCGGCACGATGAGCGCAATCGTCGCAAGAAACAAAGTCGTGCTTTGCGCCAGGATGCCGGTCTTGTTGAAGCTTTGCTTCTCGCGCCGCCATCCGCCCGAGAACATGGCGAGGCCCAGTACCAAGAGCAGATTGCCGATGATCGAGCCGGTAATGGAGGCCTTGACCAGGTCGACGAGCCCGGCCCGAAGCGCCAGGACGCCGATAATGAGTTCCGGCGCGTTGCCGAAGCTCGCACTGAGCAGTCCCCCGATAACGGGACTGGTTCTGGTCGCCAGATCTTCCGTGGATCGGCCGATAAATCTTGCCAGCGGAACGATGGCGAGCGCGGAGAGGAAAAACACAACGACGGGTGAAACACCCGCAAGCGCGGCGCCTATGGCGAGTGGAACGAATGCCAGAAGCGCGATGAACAGATTGTCCATTGCGTTTGGAACATCACCTATCCGGCTTCAATGCCGAACGGTGCCTCTTCAGTCGGGCGCGGCCGCGAAACCGCGCTCGCCTCAACCGACGATTTCTTTGCCGGCGAAAAACTGCGCGATTTCCTTTTGCGCAGTGTCCGGGGCGTCCGAGCCGTGCACCGAATTCTCGCTGATCGACTTGGCAAACTCTTTGCGGATGGTTCCGGGCGCTGCCTTAGCCGGATCGGTGGCACCCATCAGATCGCGATAAGCCGCTATCGCGTTCTCGCCTTCAAGAACCTGCACGACCACGGGTCCCGAAATCATGAAATCGACCAGTTCGCCGAAGAACGGCCGCTGGCGGTGAACGGCATAGAATTGCTCGGCTTGAGCGCGGGTGATCATCACGCGCTTCTGCGCGATAATGCGCAGTCCAGCCTTCTCGATCATTGCGTTGATCCCGCCGGTGACGTTGCGGGCCGTTGCATCGGGTTTGAGGATCGAAAATGTACGCTCGATAGCCATCAAATTGTCCTTGGAAAATCGCGGTGCGACGTGGAAGTGCGCGGCTTATATCCGTCACCTATCGTTCCGGCAAGCGGGCGCGCGATCTGAGCCATCATAATTGGCGCAGAAAGTCGATCATGGCAGCGTTGACCTCGGATGCACGCTCCTGCTGTGTCCAGTGACCGCAGCCCGGCAGCATGATGCTTTGGCGCAGATGCGGCACCGTGTGTTTCAAGGCGGCGATGACCTGATCCATACCGCGAAACGCGACCACAAGATCACGATCACCGGCCATATAAAGCGCCGGGACGGCGATCTTGGCGTCCGCGAACGGCGCCATCAGCTCCCAATTCCGGTCGATGTTGCGGTACCAGTTAAGTCCGCCGCGAAATCCGCTGCGCGCAAATTCGCCGGCGTAGAAATCCACATCCGCTTCGCTGAGCCAGGCCGGCAAGGTAGCCGGACTTGGCATGCCGGCGAGAAAACCGCCGTCGCGGCGAACCATGCCGACAGGGCCGCCCGCCCCGCCCGCGCCGCTTCGCGGCATGTCGCCGGAAGCTGCAAACAGAAGCTTGACGATTGTCTGCCGGACATCGCGTTCCAGTTCCGCCTCGGCCACGCCGGGCTCCTGGAAGTAGAGCTGGTAGAACATCGCATCGTCGCGACGCGGCATCACCGTGGTTGGCTTAATCGGTCGCCTCGGCCAGAATGGAACGCTCAGTCCGATGACCGCGCGAAAGCGGTCGGGTCGCAGCAAAGCGGCGTGCCAGGCGACTGGAGCGCCCCAATCGTGCCCGGCAATCACCGCCTGCTCGACACCGAGCGCGTCGAGCAATCCCACCATATCGCCGACGAGATGGAGCAAGGTGTATTGGTCAACCGCCTCAGGCCGGTCAGACCGGCCGTAGCCGCGCATGTCCGGTGCAACAACGCGAAACCCGGCTGCGGAAAGGGCGCCAAGCTGATGGCGCCAGGAATACCAGGATTCCGGGAAGCCATGACACAAAACGACCAGCGGCCCCGCCCCCTGCTCGGCAACGTGCAGACGAATGCCGTTGGTCTCGATCGTACGTTGGACGGTGGGGCCGATCGTCATTTTCAAATGGTAGCACGAGCGCGGACTTCACGGCCTCTCAATTGGACTGTGTTTTGGTCGCCGAACCCCGTTCTGGAGGGATCGTCCGGCCGGCTATGACTTATCGTCCGGTTTTGGCTGGCCTTTGGTCCTATCCGGTTTCTTTTTGACCATTTTCTTCTTCGCGGGCACGGGCGCGGCCGCCTGCGCGGCCGGCATTTCCACCCGGTCCATTTCGTCGAGCCGGCCGCCGGCAAACCGATAGACACCGGGTCGCGGGCCGCCTTGGAAGGTGAGTGCCACCGTTCGCTCGCCGCCCGGATTTTTGCCGATGTTCACGGCGGTCGGCTGGCCCAGGCGCGCGACGACATCGCATTCGCTCATGCCGATAGCGACACCACCCCCCAGCAGGGAGGCGAGATCTGATGTTGCGCCAGGGCCACCGGCCTCCGCCGACGCTCCAGCCGGCGGCGGCGCCGCCCGCGCGACGTACCTCGGGCAGGCACCATTCGCGTCGACAAAATCGTTCGCCGTAATCGGATGATCTGTCGCCGCCCCATCGATCTGTGTATAGGTGTAACCAAGGTTGGAGCCGTAAAGCCGCAGAGGCTTTGAGAACCAGGCACCGCTGGTGTCGAAATCGGTGCAGCCGCACAGCCCGACGGCGAGCGCCAACGCACCGGGCGCCAGTCCAACAACACGCTTTATCCCCACGAACACCGAGGCATCCCCTTCCGCGCGGCGAGCCATCCGGGCACATTGCGCCGGTTTGTGGTTTGATCGTGGCGCTGGCCCCTCGCGCATGCCGTTTCGGCCGCCGCGTTGCAGATCATGGACTGAATTGGGTAAAGGTAAAAAAACGATGAGAGGTCAGGCATTTGAGCGTATTCTATAGTCCTGCCGGGCGGTTCCGCAATGTGACCGCTATCACGGACTTCTCGTCGGCCCAGCGTCACACTGCTTTCTCTGTCTGATCGCTTCACAGGCGATCCGACAAACCGGCCCGGGGAGTATCGATGCGATTGCAATTCGTCGGCTGCGGCGACGCCTTCGGCTCCGGCGGACGATTTAACACCTGCTTCCACCTCACCGGTCGAAACATCAATGTCTTGATCGATTGCGGCGCAAGCTCGCTGATTTCGATGAACAAGTTTGCGATCAACCGCAACAACGTCAGCACCATCTTTCTGACTCACTTCCATGAAGATCATGTTGGCGGCGTGCCGTTTTATTTGTTGGAAGCGAACTACGTCCTCAAGCGCGATGAGTTACTCACGATCGCCGGACCGCCCAGCCTCAAGTCGCGCTTTGCCGGCCTCATGGAGGCTGGCTTCCCGGGCACGAAGGATTTGAACCTGCGGTTCCCACTGCAGCTCACGGAACTCGAGATTGGCAAGTGCAACGATGTCGGCGGGCTGCGCGTAACTCCGTTCCACGTCGTACATGACGACCGCGCTGGACCTTGTCTCGGATTCCGCTTCGAGGCCGAAGGCAAGGTGATCGCCTTTTCCGGCGACACCGAATGGACCAATTCGCTAATTGACATCGGCTACCGCGCAGACCTCTTCATCTGCGAGGCGTACACACGCGATAAGCCGATTGCGACCCACATGGCACTGTCTTTGCTCGAATCCCATCTCGACAAGATCAGTCCAAAACGTCTGATCCTCAGTCACATGAGCAACGAGATGCTGGCACGCCGCGCCGAGGTGCCATTCGAGACGGCCGAGGACGGAATGATCGTCGAAATTTGACGCTAGCCGCCCAGCGCGGCTGCGATCGCTTCGAGCGCTGCGTCGGCCTTGGAGCCGTCCGGCCCGCCTGCCTGCGCCATGTCGGGACGCCCACCGCCGCCCTTGCCGCCGAGCACCTCGGCACCCTTGCGTACAAGTTCGACTGCATTGAACCGTGCGATCAGATCGTTGGTCACGCCGACGACGATGCCGGCCTTGCCGTCTCCGGTGACCCCGACAATCGCGACAACGCCGGAGCCAACTGTCTTCTTGCCCTCATCGGCGAGACTGCGCAGGTCTTTCAGATCAATGCCGTCTACCGCGCGGGCCATAAGCTTCACATCGCCGACGGTACGAAGCCCGTCAGCCCCATCGGCTTTGACGCCTCCGCCCATGGCGAGCTTCTTCTTGGCGTCGGACAACTCGCGTTCGAAGCGTTTGCGCTCGTCGAGCAGCACAGCCAAGCGAGCCGGCACCTCATCGACCGGGACGCGCAATTCGGACGCCGCTTTCCTGGCAAGCTGCATGACGTGATTGGCTTGCTTGCGTGCGGCGTTCCCGGTGATTGCCTCGATGCGGCGGACGCCCGAGGCAACGCCGCTTTCGCCCACCACCGAGATGACGCCGATGTCGCCGGTGCGGCGGACATGCGTGCCGCCGCACAATTCAACCGACCAGCCCATGGTGTTGCCGCCACCCTCACCCATGGCAACGACGCGAACCTCATCGCCATATTTTTCGCCAAACAGCGCGCGGGCGCCGGAAGCGGTCGCGTCGTCGACCGCCATGATCCGCGTCGTGACCGGCGCGTTCTGCAACACGATGTCGTTGGCGATGTCCTCGATCTTTTCCAGCTCTGCAGGCGTGATCGATTTCGGATGTGAAAAATCGAAGCGCAGACGGTCGGGCGCAACCAACGAACCTTTCTGCGCCACGTGATCGCCCAGCACCTGGCGCAACGCCTCGTGCAGAAGATGCGTGGCGGAGTGATTTTGCCGGATTGCGCTACGCCGGCTGTGTTCGACTTTCAGATCGAGCGCCGCACCGCGTCTCAACGTGCCCTGCTCGACGGTGCCGAAATGCACGTAAAGATCGCCGGCGCGTTTCTGCGTATCAGTGACGTTGAAACGCAACCCATCGCCAATCATGACACCGGTATCGCCGACTTGGCCGCCGGACTCCGCGTAGAAAGGCGTCTGGTTGAGCACGACGGCCCCGCTCGCGCCCTTTTCAAGCTCAGTCACTTCTTTGCCATCACGCAACAGCGCAACTACAACACCTGCGGCGGTTTCAGTTTCATAGCCGAGGAAATCCGTGCCGCCGAGTTTCTCACGCAAGCCGAACCACACCGCCTCATCAGCGGCCTCCCCAGACCCGACCCACGAAGCGCGGGCCTTCTGGCGCTGCTCGTCCATCGCGTCGGTGAACGACGCAAGATCGACGCTGATGCCGCGGGATCGCAACGCGTCCTGTGTCAGATCGAGCGGGAAGCCGTAGGTGTCATACAGCGTGAACGCCGTGACGCCGTCGAACATGTCGCCTTTTTTCAGCGTCTTGCTCGCCTCGTCGAGGATGGCGAGCCCGCGCTCCAGCGTCTTGCGGAAGCGAATCTCTTCAAGCTTGAGCGTCTCGGTGATCAGCCCGTCGGCGCGATGCAATTCCGGATAAGCTTGCCCCATTTCGCGAATGAGCGTCGGTACGAGCCGCCACATCAGCGGATCCTTGGCGCCGATCAGTTCGGCGTGGCGCATCGCGCGGCGCATGATGCGGCGAAGCACGTAGCCGCGCCCTTCGTTCGACGGCAGCACGCCATCCGCAACCAGGAACGAACTGGCGCGCAGGTGGTCGGCGATGACACGGTGCGAGGCTTTGTGCTGACCATCGGGATCAACGCCGGTCAGATCGGCGATCGCTTCGATCAACGCACCAAACAAATCAATCTTGTAATTGTCGTGGGTGCCTTGCAGCACGGCCGCCATGCGCTCGAGGCCCATGCCGGTATCGATCGACGGCCGCGGAAGATCGACGCGCTCGCCGCCCTTGGCGAGCTGCTCATATTGCATAAACACGAGATTCCAGATTTCGACGAAGCGATCCCCGTCGGCGTCCGCACTGCCGGGCGGTCCGCCGGGAATATGCGGGCCGTGATCGTAGAAAATCTCCGAGCAGGGACCGCACGGCCCGGTGTCGCCCATGGCCCAAAAATTGTCTGAACCGGCGATGCGTCCGATCCTGCTGTCGGGCAGGCCGGCGATCTTCTTCCACAACCTGAAGGCTTCGTCGTCGTCGATATAGACCGTCACCATCAGGCGGTCCGCCGGCACGCCGAACTCTTTGGTCACCAGATTCCAGGCAAGCTCGATGGCGCGCTCTTTGAAATAATCGCCAAACGAGAAATTGCCGAGCATCTCAAAAAAGGTGTGATGCCGCGCGGTGTAACCGACATTGTCGAGATCGTTGTGCTTGCCGCCGGCGCGCACGCACTTCTGTGCAGTGGTCGCGCGCGCATACGGGCGCTTTTCAAGGCCGGTGAAGACATTCTTGAACTGCACCATGCCGGCGTTGGTGAACATCAGCGTCGGGTCGTTGCGCGGCACGAGCGGAGAGCTGGCCACGACCTCGTGCCCCTCGCGGGCAAAATAGCCGAGGAAATTCGACCTGATTTCGTTGACGCCACTCATTGCGGTCACTCTCTAGCCGGGCAGTTGTTTCCTGTCCAGAAAACCGCGATGAAACGCCCAATTGCGGTTCGGGGACAAAACATATAAGCGCTCTCCCGGAAGCGCATCAGCGCGGCGAGCTTGCCATGAGCGACGGAAACGTCCCCCTGCCCCGCACCTTTGCCGAACGGCTTCGGGCAGGCCGCTTTGTCATGACCGCGGAGGTAGCCCCGCCGGTTTCCTGTGACGCGCAGGACCTGCTGCGCAAAGCGACGCCGCTGCGCGGGCTCGCCGACGCGGTGAACGTCACCGACGGCGCCGGCGCACGCGCCCATATGGGCGCGCTGGCTGCCGCAAACATCCTTCTGGGCGCCGGCATTGAGCCGATCCTGCAGATCACCTGCCGGGACAAGAACCGCATCGCGCTGCAAAGCGAACTCATGGGTGCAGCGGCGCTCGGCATCCGTAATGTCATGGTGCTCACCGGCGACGACCCCAAAGCCGGCGACCAGCCGGACACCAAGCCGGTGTTCGACATCGATTCAAAAACGCTGCTGGAGACCGCGCGTCGGCTTCGCGATGAGGGCAAGCTGCCAACTGGTCGCGAGGTTACGGGGAAGGTCGCGTTCTTTCTCGGCGCAGCCGACTTGCCGATCGATCCGCCCGCCGATTGGCAGCCCACGTCGCTGCGCGGGAAAGTGGCGGCCGGCGCCCAGTTCGTGCAGACCCAGTTCTGCATGGATGCGGCGCTGGTGCGGCGCTACGTCGGCGTGCTCGCGCGGGCCGGTCTGACGCGACAGCTCGCCATCCTGATCGGCATCAATCCACTGCGCTCGGCCAAGTCGGCGCAATGGATGAAAAGCCACCTGTTCGGCACCATCATCCCGGACGCGTTTATCGCACGCATGGAAAAGGCCGCGAACCCGGTCCGCGAGGGCACGCGCATTTGCATGGAGCTGATCGACGAACTGGCCACCATCCCCGGCGTCGCCGGCGTCCACGTCATGGCGCCCGGCAATGATGCCGCCATTCCCGAAGTCATCGCCGAAGCGCGCCAGCGCGTACAAAAGGCCGCCAGTTAGAACTGATCGGGAAGAGTGGAACCCGGTCTCCCAAAAAGACGCGCTCCACTAAAATCTAACGCACTTCCTCGGTGTGGATATCGACCTCGGATTTCAGCGTCCGATGCACCGGGCATTTGTCGGCGATTTCCAGAAGTCGCGCGCGCTGTTCGGCCGTCAGATCGCCCTCGAACGTGATGACACGATCGATATGGTCGACCTTGCCTTCTTTAGTTTCGCACTCGGCGCAGTCGCTGGCGTAGATTTTCTGATGCCGGAGGCGGACCTGCGTCCGTTTTAACGGGATCTGCTTGTGATCGGCGTAAAGCCGCACCGTCATCGACGTGCAGGCACCGAGAGCGGCGAGCAGAAGATCGTACGGTCCCGGTCCGCTGTCGAGCCCGCCGGCCTTTACTGGTTCATCGGCCAGCAGCCGATGCGCGCCGGTGATGATTTCCTGCTGGAACTGACCCCGGCCCGTCTCGCGGACCATAACGGTACCTTCCACGGTATCGGCTGTCGGCCTGGCGTCGACGGCCATGTCGAGATAGCGGTCGGCCCAAGCGGAAATGACGCTGGCCACATAATCTGCGTCGCTCGCACGACTAAGCAGATGGTCCGAGCCGGCGAGCGAAATGAAACTTTTGGGATGCTTCGCGGTCATAAAAATATGGCTGGCGTTGTCGATTCCGACGGTGTCATCGGTCGGCGAGTGGAATACCAGCAATGCCTTGTGCAGGTCGGCGACGCGAGGGGCGAGATTCTGCTGGGCAATGTCGTCGAGCAGCGTGCGGCGAATGCGGAATGGCCGGCCCTCCAGCGTGACCTCGACCTCGCCCTTGCTGGCGATCTCGGCGGCCTTCTCGCCGAGTAGTCCGACGACATGGGCCGGATCGAACGGCGCACCGATTGTGACCACGGCGCGGGCCTCGGGAATGCGGTGCGCGGCCGCGAGCACCGCGGCGCCGCCCAGACTATGGCCGATCAGGATCGCCGGCGCCGCGAGCGCCTGACGCAGATGGTCGGCCGCGGCGACCAAATCGTCGACGTTGGACGAAAAGGTGGTGTTGGCAAACTCGCCTTCGCTGGCGCCGAGCCCGGTAAAATCGAACCGCAGCACGGCGATACCGTGAAGCTTCAGACCCTCGGCGATGTGATGCGCCGCCTTGTTGTGCTTACCGCAGGTAAAGCAATGCGCGAACAACGCGACCGCGCGCGTCGCGCCATCGGGCCGGTCAAGCAGCGCGGCAAGCTTTTGACCCTGAGCGTTGGGAAAATCGAATTTCTCGGCCGGCATTCGGACCTCCTTGAGTCTTCGCCAAGGTACGCCAATTTCCCGACTGCCGCGCAGCGCCATAATTGCAAAACAAAGAAGGGCCACCCGCAAGGGCAGCCCTTCCATTGTCAGGCCGTGGCCCGGTTGCACGCGGCGATCTCCTGCCGCGCGCTCATGAGCCGGTGACGGATTTAAGTCACCTGGCAGGAGCCTCGGCAGAGGCGAGGATCCAGTTCATGAATGCCGGCGACCGCGGCGATAGACAATGAGACACTGGATCACCTCCTTTCGGTTGTTAACGACGCCCCGAATATAGAGCAGGTGCCGCGATTCGGAAGTGGGTTTTATGTGACGCCTCACCGCATTGACCGTGTCCGGTTACCGCCCGAGTTCCCGCATCGCCGCGTCGAGACCTTCAAGCGTCAATGGATACATGCGACCCTCGAGCAGCTGGCGCATCATCTTGATTGACTCGGTCATTTCCCATTCGCGTTCGCGCACCGGATTGAGCCAGACGCAGGACGGATAGGTGGCGATAACGCGCTGCATCCAGACGCTGCCGGCCTCTTCGTTGTAGTGCTCAACCGAGCCGCCAGGTGCGGCGATCTCATAAGGCGACATCGAGGCGTCGCCGACGAAGATCACCTTGTAGTCGTGCGGGTAGGTGTGGAGCACATCCCAGGTCGGCGTCGTCTGGGTCCACCGCCTCGCGTTCTCTTTCCACACTTTTTCGTACAGACAATTGTGGAAGTAGAGATGCACCATATGCTTGAACTCGGTCTTGGCGGCGGAGAACAATTCCTCGGTCGCCTTGACGTGCCAGTCCATCGAGCCGCCGATGTCGAAGAACAACAACACCTTGATGGTGTTGTGCCGCTCGGGGCGCATCAGGATGTCGAGATAGCCCTTGTGCGCGGTGCCCTTGATGGTGCCGTCGAGATCGAGTTCATCCGGTGCGCCGGTGCGGGCGAATTTACGCAGCCGCCGCAGCGCGACCTTGATATTGCGCGTGCCGAGCTCAACGTCGCCGGCGAGATCCCTGAACTCGCGCTTGTCCCAAACTTTGACGGCGCGGAAATTGCGGTTGCCGTCCTGGCCGATGCGAACGCCTTCAGGATTGTAGCCATAGGCGCCGAACGGCGAGGTGCCGCCGGTGCCGATCCACTTCTTGCCGCCCTGATGGCGGCCCTTCTGCTCTTCAAGCCGCTTGCGCAGCGTTTCCAGGAGCTTGTCGAGGCCGCCCAGGGCCTCGATCTGCCGCTTCTCTTCGTCGGTGAGATGTTTTTCGGTGAGCTTCTTGAGCCACTCGAGCGGAATTTCTGCGGTCAGGGAATCCCCGATGGAATCGAGGCCTTTGAATACGTGGCCGAAGACGCGGTCGAAGCGGTCGAGATTGCGCTCGTCCTTCACCAGCGCCGCGCGCGAAAGGTAATAGAAATCCTCGACCCGGCGCCCGGCGAGGTCCCTCTCCATCGCCTCCATCAGCGTGAGGTACTCGCGCAACGTCACCGGCACGCCAGCGTCTTTTAGCTCATGGAAAAAAGTCGCGAACATCACGGCAAACCTAATCGTCCGGCCGGCGGCCGTCGAGCCGCACCGGCAACACGGGCGCACACGGGGCTGGTGCGAGACTAGGAGCTCGATAAATAAAGGACGTTGCCCTAAAAGATATATCTTGTGTTATATCTCCTTATAACCTATCTAACGATATATCTTTACAAGGAGAACGATAGATGCACGGACATTACGGACACCATGAATCTCGCGAATTTCGGGGCGAAAGACACTGCGGTGGACGCCATCGCGGCGGCCACCATCGCAGCCATAGTTACGGCGGACGATCGGGCTATGGCGGATCAGACGGCATGGGGCCGGACGATATCCGCGCGGGGCGTATGCTGGCGCAAGGCGATCTGCGGCTTATCGCGCTGGCGTTCATTGCGGAAGCGCCACGCCACGGCTACGAAATCATCAAACTGGTCGAGGAAAAAACCGGCGACTGGTACAGCCCGAGCCCCGGTACCGTCTATCCGACGCTGACCTATCTGGAGGAAGCGGGCTACGTGACCGCCGCGGCCGAAGGCAGCAAAAAGCTTTACACCATCACCGACGACGGCCGCGCCTTCCTCGCCGCCAATCGACCCATTGCCGACATCGTGCTCGCGCGCCTCAGCGCGGTAGGCGAACGCACAAACCGCATGCGGCGTGCCGCCGAAGACGAACGCGAACGTCGCCGCTCAATGCCCCCGCTGGTCGAAGCCGCCCTCACGCATTTGCGCGACACCGTCAGCAAGCGACTCGAAGGCGACGCCCAGCTCGAAGCGCAGCTTGTTGAAATTCTCGCCCGCGCCGCGGCCGATTTGCAGCGCAAATGACGAGCGCGATTACACCGGCACGCGGACGGTAGCCCGCAAGCCTCCGAGCGGCGCATCGCCGAGCACGATATCGCCGCCGTGCGATCGGGCGATATCGCGGGCGATCGCCAGGCCCAATCCGGTACCGCCTTCGTCTTGATTGCGCGCATCGTCGAGGCGAAGGAATGGTTTGAACACATCCTCGCGGAGCGGCGCGGGGATTCCCGGACCGTCATCGTCCACCGTCACCGTCAGCCAGCGATGGTCGCGATGGCCGCTGATCGCGACGGTCGAGGCGAAACGTCCGGCGTTGGAAACGAGATTGGCGAGGCACCGCTTAAACGCCGCCGGCCGCACGCTGACCTCGGGCTGGCCGTGGAACGTTTCGGTCGCGCGATGGCCGTGGCGTTCAGCGTCGAGCTTGAGCTCTTCCAGCATCGCTGCGATATCGGTCGGACAAGATTGCTCACCTGAATCGCCGCGGGCAAAGGCGAGGTAAGCTTCGAGCATCGCCGCCATTTCGTCGACGTCTTTTTTGATCGCGTCGACCTCGGGGCCGTCGCCGAGCAACGCGAGTTCAAGCTTGAACCGCGTGAGGATCGTCCGCAAATCGTGTGACACACCCGCAAGCATCGTCGTGCGCTGCTCGATCGCGCGCTCGATGCGGATTTTCATTTCCATGAACGCGGCCGCGGCACGACGGACCTCGCGCGCACCGCGCGGACGGAAATTCGGCGCTTCGCGGCCCTTGCCGAAAGCCTCGGCAGCGTCGGCAAGCCGCAAGATCGGCCGGATTTGATTGCGAAGAAACAGGATGGCGATGCCGAGCACGATCAGCGAGGTCGCGACCATCCAGGCCAGGAATATCCACGAATTGGCATCGTAGACGTCGGCACGACGCGCGAATATGCGCATGATCGTGTCGTCGAGTTTGATGCGGATTTCAACGATCGAAGACCGCCCGACCGTGTCGATCCAGAACGGCAGCCCGAGCTTGCGGATTTCGTCGGACAGCGCGGCATCGAGCTGCGAGAAGAACGGCTTCGGCCCCGGCGGCGGCAATTGCGTCTCGGGGAGGAAATCGACGACGAGTCCCAGACGCTCCTGCGCGATGCGCCGGAGTTCGGCGCGGTCGGCGCCCTGCGGATAGCTTTTGTAAACGTCGATCAGCGTCGCGATCTCTCGCGTCACCGCGGAAGACAGGTAGTAGTTGACCAGGTTCCACTGCCGCTCGACGAACATGAATGCGACTACCGACTGCACCACCACCATGGGCACGATGATGATCAGCAGCGCGCGGGCATAAAGCCCTTTCGGCATCGCCACTTTGAGCAACTGCGCGAAGCGATCCCATCGGCCGGTGATAGGTGTGGCCATCACGCCGGCGGTGGTGGCCGCAACGTTCGCGGCGGCCAGAAGATGGCTCGCCGCACTGCGCAACCGCCCGGCGCCACCATCCAGGCTCGTCATCGAGCTAGTCATGGCGACACGACCAGCCGATAGCCAATGCCGCGGACGGTTTGTACGAAAAGCGGGTTCGCCGGATCGCTTTCCACCTTGCGCCGCAGCCGATTAACCTGCACGTCGACGGTGCGCTCGCTGACGCTGTCGCCGTTGCCGGCCAGCGCCTGCCGCGGGACCGTCTCGCCGACGCTTGCCGACAGCACCCGGAGCATCTCGCGTTCGCGATCGGTGAGGCGGATCACCTCATCACTGCGGCGCAGCTCTCCGCGCGCGAGATGAAATACAAACGGACCGAAGCGCACGGACTCCGGCGCCGGAGCACTTGGGGGCCTGACTCGGCGAAGGATGCTGGCTACCCGCAGCGACAGTTCGCGGGGCTCGAACGGTTTGGAGAGATAGTCGTCGGCGCCGATTTCGAGGCCCCGAATGCGGCTTTCTTTCTCATCCCGCGCCGTGAGCATCAGGATGGGCACCGCCGACCCGGCGCGGATCGCGCCCGCCAGATCAAAGCCGTTCTCGCCCGGCATCATGACATCAAGGATAAGGAGATCGAAGTTAAGGCCTTCGAGCTTGGCTCGTGCCTCGCGCGACGATTCCGCGGTGGTGACGCGATAACCCTCCCCGACCAGGAAGCGCGACAGCAGCACGCGAATGCGGCGATCGTCGTCGACGACAAGCAAGTGCGGCGCATCATCGGCGGGATTCGCGGCGAGCGCGGTCATGAGACGCCGTCTCGACCGTTAAGCTGCACGCGGTCGGCGTTGGCAATCAGATGCAGTACCCGTTCGCGTTCTTCGGCATCGATCATACCGGCGAGAAACCGCCGCGCCGTCTCGCGGGCACCAGGTCCGAGTTCATCCAGCACCCGTCCGATGCGCTCGGTCTGCAAACCGGCAAGCTTCATCGCCAGTGCAGCCCCCGCCGGGCTGACGTAAAGCAGGCGCTGGCGGCGATCGTCAGGGCCGGCCTTTTGCACGACATAGCCCTCGTCGATCAGTTGTTTGAGCACGCGTCCCAGCGATTGCTTCGTGATCTTGAGGACGTCGAGCAGTTCGGCCACCTTCATGCCCGGGTTGCGGTTGACGAAGTGAAGGACGCGATGGTGCGCGCGTCCAAAACGAAGCCGCTCCAAAACCTGGTCCGGATCGCCGACAAAATCGCGGTAAGCGAAAAACAAAAGCTCGATAAGATCCCAGCAAGGGGCCGGCGTCTCGGCCGCGGAATCGCCGGGTGCGGCGCTGGACTGGGGTTTGCTCGGTGCAGTCAGACTGATGTCGGCCATTAGATCGGGGCTGCCATTGATGTCCGGGATGCCATTATGTCAGCCATATTGACATATTTCGGTTTGATTGTTACCCCCAAAGCGCAATGTCATGGCAGCAACGTCATGGCAACATCGTGCCGGGTTAGGCCAAAGCGCGAGGTTGCCCGAGCGCTAAAGCGCGCTCCTCCAAGGCAAATGCGAGCATACTGGGAGTCCGCTCCCGGCGCAAAAGTTACAGCCGAGCGCAAAAGGCCCGTGGCGCAAAGCTGACGATGCACGGCAGAATTCCGGCATGGAACGGGCCATCCGTGCCGAGGGAGGCAAGGTCATGGCAGTGCCCTTCGACCAACGCGCCGATCTGATCTGGTTCGACGGCAAACTCATTCCCACCGCCGACTGCAAGATCAGTGTGCTGACCCATGGCCTGCACTACGCCAGCACCGTGTTCGAGGGCGAGCGCGCGTATGGCGGCGAGATTTTCAAGGGCACCGAACACTCCGAGCGGCTCAAGCGCTCGGCGCAGCTGATGGATTTCGAAATCCCCTATAGCGTTGCGGAGATCGATGCGGCCAAGCGTACCGTTCTGGAAAGAAACGATCAGTCCGAAGCCTATGTCCGGGCGATCGCCTGGCGCGGTTCCGAGCAACTCGGCGTCTCGGCGCAAAACAACAAAATTCACCTCGCCGTCGCCACTTGGGAATGGCCGAGCTATTTCGACCCGGCGCAGCGGCTCAAGGGTATCCGGCTTGACCTCGCCGAGTATCGGCGTCCGGATCCAAAGACGGCGCCGGCGCTGGCCAAGGCAGCTGGCCTGTACGGGATCTGCACGATCTCCAAACATCGCGCTGAGCGGCGCGGTTTTGCCGATGCCATGATGCTCGATTGGCTCGGCCGGGTCGCCGAGTGCACCGGCGCCAACATTTTCTTCATCAAGGACGGCAAAATCCATACTCCGATCGCCGATTGCTTCCTCGCCGGCATTACGCGGGCGACCGCGATTATGCTGGCGCGCCGGCACAACATCGAAGTCATCGAGCGCCGCATCATGCCGGAAGAGCTCGCGGATTTTTCCGAGTGCTTCATCACCGGCACGGCTGCCGAGGTGACCCCGGTTTCGCAAATCGCCGACTGGTCGTTCACGCCCGGCCGTATCACCCAGCAATTGATGGCGGACTACACCGCGGAAGTTCAGCCGAAGGGTAAGGCTGCGGCGGCGTAGGCTCCGTCACCAAGAGGCTGGCGCCGTTCGCTGGCATTGTTGCAACCGGCCGCGGGCGACCCGATTGGTGGATTGGACGCTGTTCGATCCTGCCCAAAGGCGTTAAGTTACTGTCGTCATGAATCAGGCCGTCCGCCCCAAAATCGCTGCATCAGCCTGTCCGCACGATTGTCCTTCGACCTGCGCGCTTGAAGTCGAGGTTTTCGACAAACACACCATCGGCCGGGTCCGCGGCGCGGAGGACAACGCCTACACGGCCGGCGTTATTTGCGCCAAGGTCGCGCGCTACGCCGAGCGCGTTCATCACCCCGACCGCCTGAAGCATCCGCTGCGCCGCGTTGGCGCCAAAGGTAGCGGCGAATTCGCGCCGATCTCGTGGGACAACGCCCTCGATCTCGTCGCCGAACAATTCATCCGCGCCGAACAAAGGCATGGATCTGAAACGGTCTGGCCGTACCTCTATGCCGGCACGATGGGTTACGTGATGCGTGACGGCATCCATCGGCTGCGGCACGCCAAAAATTATTCCGGCTTCTTCTCGACCATTTGCGTCAATCCGGCATGGACCGGCTTCATCGCCGGAACCGGCAAGCTCGCCGGGACCGATCCGCGCGAAATGGCAAAATCCGATCTCGTGGTGATCTGGGGCACCAATGCGGTGAACACCCAAGTCAACGTGATGACGCACGCGACGCGGGCCCGTAAGGAGCGCGGTGCCAAGATCGTGGCCGTCGACGTGTACATGAACGGCACCATGCGGCAGGCTGATCTGCCGGTGCTGATCCGGCCCGGTACCGACGGCGCGCTCGCCTGCGCCGTGATGCATTGTCTGTTTCGCGACAACAAGGCCGACTGGGATTACCTCGAGCGCTACACTGATGCACCGCAAGAGCTCGCCGAACACTTGCGCGCGCGCGATCCGGATTGGGCGTCGCGGATTACCGGCGCGTCGGTAGAGACGATTGAAGCCTTCGCGCGACTGGTCGGTGAAAACAAACGCGCCTACTTTCGCCTTGGCTACGGATTTTCGCGTTCGCGTAATGGCGCGATCAACATGCACGCGGCGAGCTGTATTGCCGCGGTGATCGGCGCGTGGCGTTACGAGGGCGGCGGCGCTTTTCACAACAACGGCGCGATCTTCCACCTTGACGCTAGTCTGATCGAAGGCACCGATTTGCGCGACCCTTCGATCCGCATGCTCGATCAATCGCGCATCGGCGCCATCCTCACCGGCGACGAAGATGCGTTGCTCGGCGGACCGCCGGTTACCGCAATGCTGATCCAAAACACCAACCCGGTTTCGGTGGCGCCTGAGCAGGAGACGGTCAAGCGCGGCTTTGCTCGCGATGATCTGTTCATGTGCGTGCATGAGCAGTTCATGACCGACACCGCCAAAATGGCCGACATCGTCCTGCCCGCCACCATGTTTGTCGAGCATGACGACTTCTATACGGCCGGCGGCAGCCAATACATTTTGCTCGGACCGAAGCTGATCGATCCGCCTGGCGAATGCCGGTCGAACCATGAGGTGATTTGCGGTCTGGCCAAACGTCTCGGCGCGGAGCATCCGGGCTTCGCGATGACGCCGCGCGAATTGATCGACGCGACGTTGCAGAAATCCGGCTGGGGGACACTCGCGGAACTCGAAGCCAACCGTTGGATCGATTGCCAGCCGGACTTTGCTACGGCGCATTACCTCGATGGCTTCGCCTATCCTGATGGCAAATTCCGCTTCAAGCCGGATTGGCAGAGCGTCCCATTCAGGCGCTGGCACCGCAAACACGCCGCACCGTCAATTCCGGAGTTGCCCGACCACTGGGAGGTGATCGAGGAGGCGGAGCCTGAACATCCGTTTCGCCTCGCGACCTCGCCGGCGCGCGGCTTTCTCAATTCGAGCTTTACCGAGACGCCAACCTCGCTCACCCGCGAACGTCGGCCTGAGGTCATGATCCATCCCGAGGATGCCGCCGCCCTTGCGGTCGCCGACGGTGAAGAAGTAGTGCTCGGCAATCGCCGCGGCAAAGTACACCTGCATGCGCGACTGTTCGACGGCGTGCGTCGGGGCGTGCTGATCGCGGAATCGCTATGGCCCAATTCCGCTTACGCCGACGGGCGCGGCATCAATACGCTAACCGGGGCCGACCCGGTCGCTCCATTTGGCGGTGCGGCGTTCCACGACAACAAGGTGTGGCTGAGAAAACTGGCGAACTAATCTTTTAGGTAGAGGAAGCGAGGAAACGATGCCCAGGCTGCGTTATATCGAAGAAAGCGAAAAAACTCCGCATACCCGCGAACTGATTGAATCGGCGAAGCGCACCGGCGCCCCCGATCCGCGCGTGGTAAGCCTGATGACTCGCGGCAAGCTGGGTACTGCCTGGGTCGAATACTGGAACGCGATCCTTTATCAAGGCGTGCTGCCGCACAAGCTCAAGGAAATGTGCCGCATCAAGATTTCAGTGGCGCATCAATGCGGCTACTGCTCGACGGTGCGGTCGAACGTCGCCAAGGCCGAGGGGCTGACGGAGGCGATGATCGACGATCTGTTCGACTATGCCGGCAGCAACTATTTCAACCCGCGCGAGAAGGCCGCGCTGCACTACGCCGACCTGTTCAAGCAGGGCGAGCATGCGATCGACAAAGATGAGGTCTATGCAGAGCTCGGCAAGCATTTCACGGACGAAGAGATCATCGAACTTGGCCTGTTCTGCGCCCAGGTCGACGGCGTCGGCAAGTTCGTCAAATCGCTCAACGTCCTGAGCTGGGAGGACGCCTGCGAGCTCAATCCCAAGCTCAAGGCCGAGGCTGCGCAGATCGCCGCGGAATAAGGCGGCCTTAGGCGCGGCGTGCTTTCTTTTTCCGGCGCGCCGCTCGCAAAGCCTCTGCGGCCCTGGCGAGCCGCGCCTTTCGCCGGCGCCGGGAGGCCTTTGCGCGGCATGGCGCACAGCGGCAGCCGCCGTTGCTCAGGAAATATTCCAGATATTCCTTGCCGTAGCTGTAGGTGATTTCTTCTCCCGGCTCGATCTCGCGCAACGCGACGATGACGATGCCGCCGTTGCGGCTGACTGGCTTGGCGTTCGGCCGGCACGAGTGATTGATGTAACGGGCGACATTCCAGCGCGGCGAGCCGTCGATGGTCCAGCGCTTGTTCAGCTCAAACATGTATCTGGCGCCGCGTGCCTCGCGCCGGTCGGCTTCCTTTGTGGTGATGATCCGCCCGCGATAGGTGGCGATATAGGCGGCGCGCTTGATCGGTTTGGTGGCGAACAGGCCGAGTCCAGTCACCGAGCGGCCGAGACGAAAGATCCGTGCAGGCATCGTTTGCGATTAGCGGCAAATTCGCGGGATGTCACCCGCGAACCTCAAATAACCGACAGGAAATTACTTTCGCAAGAGATCCCCAATTACCGCCTGGGCGGCGTTGTGTCCCGGCGCGCCGGTCACGCCGCCGCCGGGGTGAGCGCCAGAGCCGCACAAATAGAGCCCCGGAACGGGCATACGGTAGTCGGCGTGTCCGAGTATCGGGCGCGCGGAAAAGAGCTGATCAAGGCTCAGCGCACCGTGGAAAATATCGCCGTTCGGCAACCCAAAGATGCGCTCCAGATCGAACGGCGAGAGGCTCTGCCTCCCGATAACGCTTGCTCTGAAACCCGGCGCGTACTCCTCAACCGTATCGATCATCAGCTCGGCAACGGCTTCGCGGTGCTGATCCCATGATGAGCCATCGGCAAATTGCGGGGTGACGTGCTGGCAGAACAAGCTCGCCACGTGCGCGCCGGGCGGGGCGAGACTGTCGTCGAGCACGGAAGGAAGCAGCATTTCAACAATCGGCTTCCGGCTCCAGCCGTCACGGACGCAATCCCGATAGGCCTGGTCCATGTAGGACAGGCTCGGCGCGAGGATGATGCCGGCGGTAAGATGGTCGCCGATCTCCGGCAGCGCGCTAAAAGTCGGCAATTTGGACAGCGCGACATTCATGCGGAAGGTCCCGGAGCCAGCCTTCCAATTCTTCATGCGCTCCGTTATGGCGCGCGGCACTGCCTCAGCCGGAACCAGAGCCTGAAACAGATGCTGCGGATTCACATTGGCAATGACCGCGCGTGCCCGGATCGGCGTGCCGTCTTGCAGGACGACGCCGGCGGCGCGGCCACGCTCCAAGATAACTTCCCGCACCGCCGAGCCCACATCGATGCGGACGCCATGCTCACCGGCTGCTTTGGCCATGGCTTGCGTGATCGACCCCATACCGCCGATCGCATGTCCCCACACGCCTCGCTTGCCGTTCACTTCACCAAACGTGTGATGCAGCAGCACGTAAGCCGACCCCGGTGTGTAGGGACTGGCCAGATTGCCGACGACCGCGTCGAAGCCAAGCACGGCTTTGATCGGATCGGACTCAAACCACGCGTCCAGCGTGTCGCCGGCTGACTTGCGGAACAGGCGCAACGCTGGGCCGAGGCTGTCGCCTTGCCAGAGCCGCTTGCCGATCGCGGCGAGCTTGCCAAGTTCGCGCGCCGCGTGGTCGATACGGCCCAACGTCAGATTGGGCGGGGCATTCAGCACGAGGCTGCGCAAAACATCCGAAACGCGGCCGATCTCGGCCTGATACGCCGGATAGCGGGCGGCGTCCTTGGCGCTGAATTTTGCGATCTCGGGCTCGGTACGACCCTCGCCGGTGAGGAGATAGCCCCCATCCGGCAGCGGCAAAAAGTTCTGCGCGCGCCGCTCGACGATGCGCAGCCCGTGTTCGTGCAATTTCAGGTCGCGGATGACTTTCGGCTGCAGAAGGCTGACGGTATAGGCTGCGGTCGAATTGCGGAAGCCTGGATGGAATTCCTCGGTCACCGCAGCGCCGCCAACCACCAAACGCCGCTCGACAACGCGCACCCGCAGCCCGGCCATGCCGAGATAGGCTGCACACGTCAGCCCGTTGTGACCGGCTCCGATTATGACGGCATCGAATTCTGGCATGGCTTCGTGAGGAAGGCCGGTTGAGCGAGCCGGCACCATATCCCAACTTCGGCGATCGGCGCGCGATGGCAGGGCGTTCTACCGCACGCGCACCGGGATGATCTCAACCGAAAGCTTCTGCTCGTCGCCGAGACCGTAATAGTAATAAGCCGGCTGTGAAACCAAACGCAGGAACAGGAACAGCCTGAACCGAAGCCGCCTGAGCAGGCCCATTCGCCGCGATGGCAACAGGTTCTCCTGCGAAGCGTGCACGATCCATTGACGGCGATCCGTCGGTAGCGCGATTTCCTTGTGTTGCGCCATTTCCTCCAACAGTTTTTCGACGTTCGGCTCTTCCATAAAGCCGAAGCTCAGTTCGACCGCGATGATGCTGCCGCGGTTATGATCGCGGTCGAACACCGTCACCCGATAACGGTCATCGTTGATGTAGGGCACTTTGCGGTGGGTGACCTCAACAAGGATCAAATTCCGCGGCAGGATGCCGTGGCGTTCCCATAACATTTCAACGATCGCCGGGACGTGATCGGATATCGCGCGCACTGGGCGTGCAGCCATCACGATGGCGTTGCGTTCCATAAAAACCTTGCACGCGCGGTGGAGCTCAACAAGCTCGGCCATGGTCATGGTGGATTTCGCCGTGTACGCCGCGAAGGTAGCCTTACGGCCCCATCGCCAGGTCGCCATGACCAGGAACAACACGGCGCCGATCGATAGAGGAACGAAACCACCGTCAAGGAATTTGAGCGAACATGCGACGAGGAATGCGGCGTTCACAGCCAACAACACGCCCCATACGACGGCTGTCGTGGCCGGTCCCCACTTCCAGTAAACCCGCGCGATCGGGAACATCGCCACGGACGTAATAACCATGACGCCGGCAACCGCAAGGCCGTAGGCCGCCGCCAGCGCCGAACTCGTGTGGAACGCCGCGACCAGCAGAATGCATCCGGCAAACAGCGACCAGTTGACGAACGGGATATAAATCTGCCCCGCCTGCCGCTCGTGCGTGTGCAAAAGTTTGAGACGCGGAAACAGACCCAGATTGATCGCCTGCGACATCAGCGAAAACGCCGCGGAAATCAGCGCCTGCGAAGCGATGATGGTTGCGATCGTCGCGAGCAGAACGGTAGGAAGGAGCAACGTTGCCGGCGCGAGATTGTAAAACAGTTTACCGCCGGCGATGGGCGCGCCGGTCAAAAGATAGGCGCCCTGCCCCAGATAGTTGAGCAGTAGCGCGGGAAAAACCACGGCGAACCAGCTGGCGCGGATCGGCTGGGCGCCGAAATGGCCGACGTCCGCATACATCGCCTCACCGCCGGTAACCACGAGCATCAGCGCGCTCAGAATAAGGAGATCCTCGAACCAGCCTGCGTGCGCGAGAAATTTCACTCCATAAATCGGATTGAACGCCGCGAGAATTTCCGGGTGCTGCACGATCTGCCAACAACCCATCACGGCGATGACGACAAACCAGACCGAGAGGATGGGGCCGAAGACGATGCCGATGCCGGCCGTTCCCTTGAACTGGATCGCGAACAGTACGGTCAGGAGTGCGATCGTGATCGGTACAACAATGCCAGCCAACGCAGGCGTCGCAACGTCGAGCCCCTCGACAGCCGAAAGAACGCTGATCGCAGGCGTGATCATACCGTCGCCGAACAGGAGTCCTGCCCCAAGCATCAACGCCCACAACACCAGCGTCGTGCCGCGTTTTTTGTGTTCATGGAGCAGGCCGTAAAGTGCGAACAGCCCACCCTCGCCATCGTTCTGCGCGCGCAAGACCAGAATGGCATACTTGATCGCGACGATGACCGTAATCGTCCAAACCACCAGCGATACCCCGCCGAGGATGTCGGCCGGCGTTTGCGCGGCACCCGCGCGGCCGAAGAATAACTGATCCATCGCATAGAGCGGTGACGTGCCGATATCGCCGTAGACAATGCCCAATGCTCCGACGCTTAGCCCCGCAAAACTTCCGCGTGGCACGTGCGTCCGCACTTTGACGTGCTTCGCGGTGACTGCGGCCGCAGGCGTGTGCACTTTCGAACCCTCGCTAGAGCGGCGGCCTCACTGAACCGACCGGCACCGCCAACGGAAGCGTTTCGCGCTAAAAAATCGTTTAAAAGGCTAGCGCTCAGGCGGGTCAGTGCCTTGACTTAGCTCAAGGTTCACCTCTCCCCGCAGCGTGCCAATGCCGAGCGGGCGAGCGGTCGACACGTCGCCGGGGCCTCTGCGCAGCTTACTTCGCGGCTTCGCGCCCTGCCGGCCGCGGCGTCCAGCGCTCTGCGGCGGTGTCGTCGGCAGTTTTTGCTTCCACCCACGCGGTGCCGGTCGCCGCCTCTACCTGCTTCCAAAACGGGGCGCGCGTTTTCAGATAATCCATCAGGAATGAAGCCGCCGAAAACGCCGCCTCGCGATGGCTCGAAGCCGTTGCGACCAACACGATGACATCACCCGGTTCAATGCGCCCATAGCGGTGGATCACGGTCACGCCGAGGAGCGGCCAACGCGCACAAGCTGCTTCGACGTGGCGGGCGATCTCCTCCTCGGCCATGCCGGGATAATGTTCGAGCGTCAGCGCCGCGATCGGCGCACCGCTCTCGTCGGCGCGACAGATTCCGGTAAAGGTCACAACCGCGCCAATGTCGGTTCGCCCTCGCGTCATCGCCGCCGTTTCGGCGGCAACGTCGAAAGCACCGCGCTGCAGACGTATGGTCGTGGTCATCGACGCAACGGTCTAGCCGCCTGTCATGGGCGGAAAAAATGCGATCTCGCCGGCGCCGGCGATCATGGCATCCGGCCGAACGTGGCGACGGTCGATCGCCGCGCGGATCACCTTGGCATTCTCGAACGCGTAGGCATATTGCTCATCTCGTCCGGCGAGCCACGCCATCAATTGACCGACTGTCGCCACCTCCGGCGGCGGATCAATCTGTTCTTCCGTCTTGCCCACGCGCTCGCGGACCCAGGCAAAATAGACCAGCTTCACGCATCCTCCTGGCTCAGGTGATGCAGCCCGGCCTGCAGATAATCCCATCCTGTATAGATCGTCAGCAAAGCCGAGAGCCACAACAGTATCACGCCGATCGAAGTGATGGCCGGCCAGACCGCGTCGCCGGCATCGCCGGCGATCAGAAACCCGACGGCAACAAGCTGCAGTGTCGTCTTCCATTTGGCAAGCCGGGTTACCGGGATGCTGACGCGCAACCCCGCGAGATATTCGCGCAAACCCGAGACCAGAATTTCACGACAAAGGATGACGATCGCGGCGAACAGCGACCAGCCGTGAATGGTGTCCTCGGCTGCAAGCATCAACAGGCAGGACGATACCAGAAGCTTGTCAGCGATCGGATCGAGCATGCGGCCAAGCGAGGATTGCTGATCCCACATGCGGGCAAGATAGCCGTCGAGGAAATCGCTGATCGCGGCGGCGATGAAAAATGCAAGTGCAACCCATCGCAGCCAGAGCGCGCCATCGAGGATACTTTGCCAGAACATACAGCCGACGACGATCGGTATGGCAACGATGCGGCCATACGTCAGCACATTGGGGAGCGCGAGCGGGCCCCTGCGCAGTCGACCTGTCGTCGTAGTTGTCGAATTCATGCTCACACCTTAACGCCGCCACGTCATAACCGACAGGGCCCTTCCCCGCATGCCAGCCTCACGGCCTGCGCACCGAAAGTCCGCGTCCGCACTCGTTTCGTCGTCCGATCACGCCGCCCCCTCATGGAAAAATTCGTAGATGCGCCGCGCGGTTTCCGCGCTGATACCATCGACCTGCATCAAGTCCGTGACTGAGGCGCGCTCGATCGCTTTGAGCGTGCCAAAGTGGTGCAGCAAAGCGCGCTTTCGCGTCGGACCGATGCCGGCGATTTCCTGGAGACCGGCTTCGCGCAAATCCCGCTTGCGGCGCGCCCGGTGCGAACCGATCGCAAAGCGATGAGCCTCGTCACGCAACCGTTCGACAAAATAAAGCACCGGATCGCGCGGCGGCAGCTTGAATGAGTCGCGTCCCGGAAGAAAGAAAGTCTCACGGCCAGCATCACGATCCGGCCCCTTGGCGATGGCGACGAGCGGAACGTCGACGGCAAATTCGGCCAACACCTCCCGCGCTGCGTTGAGCTGCCCCTGCCCGCCGTCGATCAGTACGAGATCCGGCCAGGGCGATTCCGGATCATCGGCCGAAGGGTGAGATTCCAAAAGCTCGATTTCTTCCTGCGGAAGAACCGGCTCGGGCGTCGCGGAAACGGCCAAGGCGGCAAGCTCTGCCATGACAGCAGGACGCGGCGCCTCCGCGATCAGCCGCTTGAAGCGGCGCCCCAGCACTTCGCGCATCATGGCAAAATCGTCACCTGGAGTAAGCTCGGCCGAGCGGATGTTGAACTTGCGGTATTCTTTTTTACGGAAGCCCTCCGGGCCCGCGACAATCATGGCACCGACGGCATTCGTTCCCTGGATGTGACTGTTGTCGTACACCTCGATCCGCTGCGGGACACGCGGCAAGCCAAATGTTTCGGCGAGTTGGCGCAGGAGCTTCGCTTGCGTCGATGACTCGGCGAGCTTGCGGCCAAGCGCCTCCCGGGCATTGGCGAGCGCATGCTCGATCAAATCTTTGCGCTCACCGCGGCGCGGCACCACGACTTCCACTTTGTGACCGCTCTTGGTGCCGAAGGCCTCCGCCAACAGTTCGTGATCGTCGAAATCGTGCGAGACCAAGATCAGGCGCGGGCACGGTTTGTCGTCATAGAACTGGGCCAGGAATGCGCTGAGGATTTCTCCAGGCAAGATCGACCGATCGGCTTTTGGGAAATAGGCGCGATTGCCCCAGTTCTGTCCAGTGCGGAAGAAAAATACCTCGACGCAGGCGAAACCGCCCTGCTGATGAAGCGCGAAAACATCGGCTTCCTCGACCCCCCGCGGGTTGACGCCTTGGTGAGCTTGGATTGCCGACAGCGCAGCCAGGCGGTCGCGATAAACTGCAGCACGTTCAAAATCGAGCGCGGTTGACGCCTTTTCCATCTCGTCGGCAAGTTCGTCCTTCACCGCCTTGCTGCGGCCGGACAGGAATGCATTGGCTTCGCGCACCAGCACCGCGTACTCGTTGAAGTCGATCTCGTTGGTGCACGGCCCCGAGCAGCGTTTGATCTGGTGCAACAGGCACGGACGGGTGCGGCTTTCGAAAAACGGATCCGTGCACGAGCGCAACAGAAACGCGCGCTGTAGGGCGTTGATGGTTCGGTTGACCGCCCAAACCGATGCGAATGGCCCGTAATAGTGAGCGGGCCGGGTCCGCGCCCCGCGGTGCTTGAGGATTTGCGGGGCCCAGTGATCAGACGTGATCATGATATAGGGAAACGACTTGTCGTCGCGTAGCAGCACATTAAAGCGTGGCCGCAGCCGCTTGATCAGGTTGGCTTCAAGCAGCAACGCCTCGGTCTCGGTGCGGGTCACGACGAATTCAAGGCCGCGGGTCGCCGCGATCATGCGCTCAATGCGGGTGTCGAGGCCGGTCGGACGCGCATACGCGCGAACGCGATTTCGAACATTTTTTGCTTTGCCGACGTAGAGCACGTCGCCGCGCGCGTCGATCATGCGGTAGACGCCTGGCCCGGAGGGCGCGATCTTGGCGTAACGGAGGACGGCGTCGCGGCCGGCGGCCAGCGAATGCTCGACCCCCTGCTCGCCACCGTTCGCCGGATCGATTTCATCCGATTGAGGAAGAGACGCCTCTTCGTCTTCCTCGGCGCTCTCGATTTCCGGCACGATGTCTTTTTTCGGAACACTCATTTTCTTGATGGCTCGAATAACAACATACGGCCGATGAGCAATACCGCTGCCGTGGCCATGTTACGGTGAATACGGAAGTTCGCGTTCGCGGCGGCGTGCCGCGGTCGTCGATCTGCCAGCAGCGAACGTAGGGTTTGCTGCGGTCTACAACCAGCGACCGACCCAAACAACGGCCAAACCGTCCCGCCCGAACAAGCCGATTGAAGGGAACCGCGAATTCGCGTCTATCGATCTTTGCCGAAAATTAGAAGTAATTTAACCATGATTAGACCGGTGTTAAAACATAATTACCTATAATATGGACAGCTAACAGTCTAATTTCGCCACAATATTGGCTACATGAAGAAACGCTCTGTGTCTTTTCTACACTAGACGCAATATTGTCCAAGAATACTATCCGTGGACCTACGTGTGATGGAGATCCACAGATGAAGCGTTTATTTGTTGCCGGAGTAGCCCTGATCGCGCTGGCCGGCATGGCCGCCGCAGCTGATCTGCCTCCTGGCCCAGGCCCCTATTACAAAGCTCCGGCATATGCCCTTCCGCCATTCACCTGGAGCGGATTTTACGTCGGTGTGAACGGCGGCGGCGGCTTCGGGAACTCGGCGTGGGACACCACAAGTTCCTTCACCACCACTGGCGGCGTTGTCGGCGGTACGGTCGGCTACAATTATCAGCTTGGGCGCGTGGTCCTTGGCGCCGAAGGCGACATTGATTGGAGCGGCATCAAAGGAACGACCACCACCGGGGCCTGTCCCGCTGGCTGCACGACCAGTAACTCATGGCTTTCGACCGTCCGTGGGCGACTTGGCTATGCCGCGGATCGCTTCTTGCCCTATGTGACAGGCGGCGGCGCGTTCGGGAACATTAATGCCTCAACACCGGGTCTGGCCGGCGGGACCTCAACCAACGCCGGCTGGACGGTCGGTGCCGGGCTCGAGTTCGCGATTGCCGGCCATTGGTCGGCAAAGGCGGAATATCTCTACGTCGATCTCGGGAAATTCAATTGCGGCGCCGGCTGTGCGGCGGGTGCGGCAACCGACAACGTGTCGTTTACCACCAGCCTGGTTCGTGGCGGCATCAACTACCGGTTCTGATCGGACTTCGTCGCTCCGATCGCGACGCTCTGCAAAACCCCGGGACAAAAGTCCCGGGGTTTTTGTCACTTGAGCTACGCGATTGTCGCACGAACGCAACACCACCTGAGAAAGGCACCGGACGAGGAACCATTTTGTCATGGCCTCCTTTGCGTTCATCGCGTTGACTGGATCCGGTCAGGCCGCGGATATCCTGCCAACAAAATCTCCGCCGAGCATGGCGCCCGCAATTGTGCCGGCATTCAGCAGGGCAGGATTTTATGTTGGCGTGAACGGCGGCGCTGGTGGGCAGGCTCGTCCTGGAGTTCGTCAGGTCCGTTCAGCCTCTCGGGCGGACTTGTCGGCGGGACCATCGGCTACAATTATCAGATCGGCTCGGCGGTCGCTTAGGCCTTCACCGCGGTCGCGCCGAAAGCCGGCACGCGGGCGGCGAAACTATCAAGCCAGATAACGAGGCGCGGATGATTGGCACGCCAATCACCGCCGAACCGCAGGTCGCGGTAACCGAGAGCGCAGGCAAGTGTAATCTGTCCGACATTGGGAAGCGCCGGAGCAGGATCGAGCAGCGGTGGTGCCGCTTCGAGCGCCGCGAGCGCGCGGGTCACTTTGCCGGCCTGGTGATCCAGCCATTTCGGTTCGTGACGTTCGGGCGCACGCCAGCGACCTTCGTAGACTGTCAGGATCGAGGCATCGATCAAGCCGTCGCTCAGGGCCTGCAAACGGAGCGCAGCGAAACGCTGCCTGGATTCACGCGGAATAATCTTCCCGCCGCCGGCCCGGTCATCGAGGTATTCAAGGATCACCCGCGAATCGTAATATGCGGTACCGTCTTCATCGATCAGCACCGGAATCTTGCCGAGTGGATTTTGCGCGCGAACGGGGTCGCGCGGATCCATAGTGTCGGTCGGCTCGACTTTAACGTCGTTGAATGCGAGCACAGACAGCGCGATTTCCACTTTGCGACCGAATGGAGACGGCGCGGCAGAACGCAGGATCATCATGACAGCATCACCTTGTTGGTAGTTACACACCCACGTAGAAAAACGATGTTGAAAAGACAATACTTGTTCCGGCGGCCGCAAGCCGCACTCAACCGGCGCCGCACTCGCGTACGACACCAGCTGCCTTCGCGTCCTCAGTGAAGCAAGATCCTTTGGGAAACGGGGTTTCCGCTTTTCGGATCGAGCGACTAGCCGGTCACCACCAGATTCACCGCTTTGGGGCCTTTGCCCTTCTTGTCAGGTTCGACATCGAAACTGATGCGCTGCCCCTCGATCAGCGACTTCAGCCCCGCACGTTCCACCGCGGTGATGTGAACAAACACGTCGCGTCCGCCGTCATCAGGCTTGATGAAGCCGTAGCCACGCTCGCCGTTAAAGAATTTGACCGTACCGGCCATTGCCATCGAGCAACTCCTTCCCCGTGGTTGCTTCGCCGCCGGCCCCCACGGCGCGACGGCTTGGCTGGACATCCACACAGGCAAGGCTTCGGCCAAATTTGGCCTCGGTTACTCCGCCGGCCCCCACAGGAGGCGGAACGTCTAAGCCAGCAACTTTGCAATTAGGCCACATTTTTTGCGTGTGGAAAAGTGGGGTGCTCGCTGCCGCAGATCCGGCTACCGCGAGCTAGCGGCCTGGGACTGCTTCACGGGCCAGCCAATCGATCCTGCTGGCCGCGTCCGGTGACAAAAGCCGGGCGAGTACGGGCATAAGAGCGCGCAAATCCGGCTGCAACGGGAACGGCGGATTGATGATGATGAGCCCTGAACCGACAAGCCCTGTGTCTGCGCGCGGCGGCCCGAGCGTCACCTCGCAACGCAGGATATCGGGGATCCCGAGCTTCTGCAGCTTACGCGCCAGCGCGTCCGGCGCGGCGCGCTGCTTGATCGGATACCACATCATGTAGATGCCGGTCGGCCATTTGCGATGCGCGGCGGCAAATGCACTCGACAAACGGTCGAAGTCGCTCGCCTCTTCAAACGGCGGATCGATCAGGACCAGGCCGCGACGCTCCTTCGGCGGCACGTAGGCACCGAGCGCGGTCCAGCCATCGATCGTTACCGACTTGGCGCGGCGGTCGCCTTGCAGCGCCTTCGCCAGCAATGCCGCGGACTTCGGCTCGAGTTCACAGGCGATGAGGCGATCCTGCGACCGCAACAAGCTTTCCGTAACGAGTGGGGAGCCCGGATAATTGCGCAACGCGTCGCCGGGATTGAACGTCTTAACGACATCGAGGTAGGTCTCCAGCAGAGGGTCCGTTATTCCCGACCCGCTCGCATTCCAGAGCCTCGCGATCCCATTGTGCCATTCGCCGCTGCGGCTCGGCTCCGGGCCCAAAAGATCATAGCGGCCCGCGCCAGCGTGGGTGTCGATCACGCGAAAGGCAGCAGGCTTTGAGCGCAGATGGACGAGGATGCGCACCAATACGGCATGCTTGTGCACGTCGGCAAAATTACCGGCGTGAAACGCATGGCGATAGTTCATCAGCTCCCGCGCAGCGGCGGCATTTGCACTTGATCCCTGCGGCAGCTGCGCCGCGCGATCTCGGCACAATCGTGAAATTGTAATTCCTTGGACAGGCAAATCCTGACTTCGGTCAACCGCTTCTTGTCGCAGCCGATCGCCATGGCGTTTGCCGAGAGCCCTGGATTAGCTGTCCTAAAAGCCTCCTCGACCGCCGCCGGCGTGACGCTCAGCGGCTCCTGCAGATTGATATATTCGGGCGGAATTTTCACCACCGCACGCGCCTTACGCACGGTCTCAAAGTAAGCGCGGGGTGCAAGGCCCGAACAGGTCCCATGCTTATCCCACTCGTTAAAAACCAGATGCGGCGCCGGCATCAGATCAAGCATCGAAGATACGATCCCGCGCTCAAGCCGCGGCGCCGGCACCTGACAATATTCCGGAAATCCGCGATCATATTGCGGCCAGAGCCCGTGGACGACGAATGAGTACGGCCGCGCGCCGCACTGAGCGGTCGGAGCGCGCCCACGTTCCCGTTCAGCGGCAGCGGCGCAGAACGACGGCGACCAGGATAGCGAGAGAACGTAAAAGTCGAACTGCCCTGCCTCGTTCTGCCGCGTATCCTGAGCGGCCGCGTACCGGAGCCCGGCGGCGATGATGACTATCACCATGACAAAGCCGCGAACCAACGACCCAACCATCATCTCGCCCCCACTACAGACGTCGATGTAACTCTATTTTACTCAGCCGCCCGGAACATATCAAGAACAAAACGCAGCGTGGATTTCGATGCGCAGTAAGCACTGCTGTCCAAACATCGCCTGACTTTCGTGCCTGTTTGCTGTTATGGTGGCGCGACGGTCAAATGGGTAGATTTGGGCTGATGCGCCAAAATCAGAAGGGGGGAGGAAGCCCATGAGATTACTGATTGCGAGCCTGGTCATGGCGCTGTTGACGGCTAGCGCGCAGGCCCAACTCGCCGGTCAAGCCTCACAAATGCAAGGCAATGCGGCAATTGGCCAGGCAGCAGGTAAAGTCAACGAGCACGACAATTCGGAACAGAAGGTCAAGGCCAACGACAAGGCCTATAATGCCGTTCTTAAGAACTTGCCGGACAAGCAATATGACCCGTGGCACGGTGTGCGCTGAGGAAGCGGCGGCAAAGCAATGATGGTCAGGGCCGCGCGGCGCGGCACCCCGGTCCGTATGCCCAATTGCGATCGAGCCCGACCACGCAGAAGTTGACGCCGAAATCCATGCCAATCATGCCGGTGTCTTCGCCGATAGAGTAATAGATCGGATGCTTGGCTCCGTCGCTGATCAGCGCCGTGCCGCTGCAGAAGCGCCGGGGAATCGATTGCGCCGCCCAGGCCAACACCGCAGTCTGGCGGATATTTTCGATTCCGACGATCTTTAGCTCCGAATTCCAGAACCTTCTCTCCTTGTCGCGAAAATTACCCATAATGCGGTCGAGCGCCGGGCCAGAATCGCATGCCGGCATGTCGCGAAAATATTCCGGACCGGGCAGCCAAAAGTTCTTTTCGAACCAATTCGCTGCCTGTGACTGCGACAACGAAATGGCGCTGAGCGCGAGCCCCAGCGCTAAAGACGCGATCCGGACCGACATAGACCCTCCAGCGCTTGCCACTTGCGCAGAACACCGCCAACCGTGCCGCGCCCGCGTTTGCCGGTCAAGAGTGGCGGTACGAAAACGGGCGAACGCGAAACGACGCGAACAATATGCGACGACCAGGGGAGCCGCCGGGAAATTTCACAGAACCAACTGGATTTGAATCTTCGCCATGCTGCTCGGCGCTTCCGACAAGCGGCCCTGTCGGCAACGTCGCCGGCGCCTATTCGATGTCGCGCGTTTGCCGCGAGCCGCTTTCAAATATTGCCGGAGGCCTCTAATATCGTTTTTTGCCGTGCGGAGGCTTGTGCATGCTCAGAAATACCCTGATCGCTGTCGCAATGAGCGCGGTGTTGAGTGTCTGCACTGGCGGCGTTGCACGAGCCGGCCTGTTCGGCCCGGGCCCGTGGTTCGAATTTCCATGGCCTTACGGTAACGATACCGGCGGCATCATGCCCTATAAGCCGTACATCAAACTCGTCGAATATCGCGAAATGGCGGCCAGCTATTGCGCCCATTGGGGGCGCCTGTCGCAGGTGACAAGCGTGCACCGCAGATATGGCGACTACATCACCTTTGTCTGCATGGATCGCCGGCACGTCATTCACTAAGGCCCTCAACCCGAGCGCTATACCCAGTCGCCGATTAGAGCCTGAACAAGTGTGAGCGCAGCCACGGCGGCGGTGTCGGCGCGCAGGATGCGCGGACCGAGCGAAATTCGCACGACATTTGGCAGCTTGAGCAGCGCGTTACGCTCGTCTTCGGCAAATCCGCCTTCCGGTCCGATCAGTACCGCCAGCGGCGAGCGCGGCATGCCGGTCAGCGCGGCGACGGGGCTCGTTATCTCCGCGTCTTCATCGCAAAATATGAGGCGGCGCGACGCGTCCCATTCGGCGAGCAGACGACTAAGCGGCAAAGGCGGCTCGACGGCCGGCAGCGAAAGAATGCCGCATTGTTCGGCGGCTTCGACGGCGTTTGCTTCCATTCGTTCGGTGTTAACGCGCGTCACTTGGACATGGCGGGTGAGCACCGGTTGCAGCCGCGACACACCCATTTCGACCGCCTTCTGCACCATATAGTCGAGGCGCGCGGCCTTGAGCGGGGCAAACAGATAGTGCAAATCCGCCGGCGTGGTCTGGGCGCGGGTCTTGGCGCCGACGAGGAGCGTAGCCCCCCGTCTCTCCGCCGTAAGAGTTGCCGCCCACTCGCCGTCACTACCGTTGAAAACGAGAACGCGGTCCGCTGATTTTAGCCGCAGCACCGTACCCAGATAATGGGCCTGAGCGCGGCCGAGCGATATCTGGGCCCCCTCTTCCAGTAGCGCTTTGACGTACAAGCGCGGACCGCGAAAGTCATACCCAGCCATGAGAAATATGAATAATATGAACCGGAATGGTGCACCAGCACGCATCACCGGCGCGCAGGGAGGCTCGACGTCGCAGCCGCCAGCTTTGCGGTTATCCTGCCGCCTTATTGCCGAAATCAACGAGCCATTAAGCGCGAGGATTCATGCTGTGAGTCACCGGGAAACGGGAAAGGACCTAACATGAGGCGGAGCCTCGCGGCGTTGACGCTGCTTGCCGCCGCCATGGGATCCCATGCTGCATTCGGGCAGACTCCCTTCAACCAGACCCCTTTCGGGCAGCCGCCACCGCAAAATACCCCTTCACAGTGCAATGCTTTCATTGGGTTGAAGGACGACGCTGAGAAAAAGGCGTTGGCAATCCGCGCCGCGCTCGAGCACAAGGCCGAGCGCAAGGACATTTGCGCGCTGGTGGTGCGCTTCGCTGCGGCCGAGGAAACGGTGATTCGGTTCCTCGAAAAGAATAAAACCTGGTGCGGTATCCCGGAGCAGGCGATTACGGGCGCCAAATCCAATCACGAACACACGCTGAAATTCCGCACCGCTGCCTGCGCCGAGGCGCCGGCCGCTAAACCGCGAGCGCCGTCGCTCAGTGACGCCATCGCTACCCCATCGGTGGACACCGGAAACAACACCAAGACCGGTCACGGCACTCTCGATTCGCTTAACGGTAATCCGCTGGCGAAATGAGCCCGACCGCCGGTTCGGTCGCGGACGCGACCGGCAATTGGGTCGATACGCTCGCGCCGGCCTGGTCGCGGCCTTATCTGCGGCTCGCACGACTGGATCGTCCGATCGGCTCATGGCTTTTGCTGCTGCCGTGCTGGTGGTCCTCCGCCCTCGCCGCCGTTGCCGCCCACAACGCAGTGCCGAGCTTTATCCATATCGCGCTGTTCTTCATCGGCGCCTTCGCTATGCGTGGCGCCGGCTGCACCTGGAACGACATTGTCGATCGGGACCTCGACCGTAGCGTCGAGCGGACCCGCTCGCGGCCGATCCCGTCGGGACAGGTCGGTGTGGTTCAGGCCACGATCTTTTTGATCCTGCAGGCACTGATTGGCTTTGCGGTGCTCGTCTCATTCAACGGATTCACCATCGGCCTCGGCATCGCCTCGCTTGCGATCGTCGCGGTATACCCGTTCATGAAGCGGATCACTTATTGGCCGCAGATCGTGCTCGGTCTGGCTTTCTCCTGGGGCGCCCTGATGGGCTGGGCGGCAGCTTTCGGCCGACTCGATGCACCGGCACTCCTGCTGTATGCCGGCTCTATCGCTTGGGTGATCGGCTATGACACGATTTACGCGCATCAGGATCGCGATGACGATGCGCTCATCGGCATCAAATCGACGGCGCTCTTATTTGGCGCGCGTACCAAGCTGATGCTCGGTCTTTTCTATTCAGTCGCAGTTATTCTCATCGGCGCTGCCGGTTTTGCCGCCGGCGCCGGACTCGTATTCGCTTTGGGGCTTGTGGCGTTCGCCGCGCACCTGACCTGGCAGATCGTGCGCCTCGATATCAGCGATCCCGACCGCTGCCTGGCCTTGTTCAAATCCGACCGCGACGCGGGTCTGATCCTGTTTGCCGGATTATTGCTTGACGCGGCGCTGCGCAAGTTTGTTTGATCGTCCGCGCAGCCGATATTATTGTGCCGTCAACCCGCCATCCACGGCGAGCGCTTGTCCGACAACAAACGACGCGTCGTCGGAAGCCAGAAACAAAACCGCCCGTCCGATTTCTTCGGGCTCGGCTATTCGCCCGATCGGATGCCGTGAGAGGATAAACTCCTCGACCTTCGGGTCCTGAAACCAGTCCGCAAGGATGCGCGTGCGTGTCGCGCCTGGGCAGACGGCGTTGATCCGGATTCCCTGGCCGATGTAATCAAGCGCGGCGGTCCGCGTCAGCCCGACGACGCCGTGTTTGCTCGCCGCGTATGCGCCAATGCCGCGCTCGCCCACCAAGCCGGCGACGGAAGCGGTGTTGACAATGGCGCCGCCGCCCGCGGCCAGCATGGCCGGGATTTCGTATTTCATCGAAAGAAAGATGCCCTTCAGGTTGACGTCGATCAGACGGCTAAAGGCGACCTCCTCCTCGTCGGCGACCGCAAAGCCGCTGGCCCCGACGCCGGCATTGTTGAACGCGACATTCAGCTTGCCGTAAGCCGCAACGGCGCGCTCGACCATGACTCGGCAATCGGCCTCGCGGCTGACGTCCCCGGCCACAGCAAATGCGTCACCGCCTGCTTCCTTGATGAGAGCGACGGTTTTCTCAGCGTCCGCCTGGTTTTGATCGACTACCACCACGCGCCCGCCCTCGGCCGCGAACAGTTGCGCGGTTGCCCTGCCGATGCCCGAACCGGCACCGGTCACCAACACGCAACGATCAGCAAAGCGGCCGGCCATGTGCGTCCCCTTGTTTAATTCGCGAGATAAGCACTGTGCAGAATATCGGGATTTTGCCGCAGCGCCTCAGGCGCGCCGGAAAAGCGAATGCGGCCCCGTTCCATGACATAGGCATGATGAGAAATCCGCAGTGCAATGTCCGTGAACTGCTCGATCAGCAGCACGCCGACGCCGTTGGCGGCAAAAGATTCCAGCACGGGCACAAGCCGGGCCACGATCACTGGCGCAAGCCCGAACGAAAGCTCGTCGGCGAGAATATAGCGCGGACGGCTGATGATCGCTTGACCCAGCACCAGCATCTGTTGCTGGCCGCCTGAAAGCGTGCCGGCGCGCGCGGCCATACGCTGCCTTAGTTCGGGAAACGTCTCCAGCGCCCGCTGCACGGCATCGTCAAGCTCGCGGCGATGCAGCGCCGTACCGGCGACGCGCAGATTCTCCTCGACCGTGAGATCGGTGAGAACGCGATGGCCTTCGGGCACCGCCACGACACCGAGCCGGCGCACGTTCTCCGGGCGGAGCCCCCTGATCGGCTGGCCATCAAGGACGATCTCGCCGCGTTCCACCGGCAGTGCGCCGGCAATCGACAGCACCAGAGAACTTTTGCCGGCACCGTTGGCGCCGAGAAGCGCTGTGATCTTGCCCGGCGGTATCTCGATGTCCACGCCGTGGATAATCGGTTTGCCGCCGCGCGCGACCGTCAAACCCGAAACGGTGAGGGCCTGGCTCATGCAGCTTCTTCGACGAGGGTTCCGAGATAGGCGGCGCGGACCTTGGGATCTTTGAGAACTTGCGCGGTAGGCCCAAACGCGATCTTGCTGCCGAAATCGAGCACGAGCGTCTCATGGCAAGTGGTCGAGATCAGATCCACGTCGTGGTCGACCAACAGAACCTGGGCACCGCAGAAATCGGGAATCCCGACGATCACTTTGCGCAAGTGTTCCGCCTCGCGCTCGCTCAGCCCGGCACCCGGCTCATCCATCATCACCAGCTTCGGCCGAGCCAGAATGCAGCGCGCAATCTCGACCAGGCGGCGTTCGCTGGCGTTGAGCGAGGCGCCGACGCGCTCCACCTGACGGGTCATGCCCACATAGTCGAGAGCTTCGCCGATCAGGTCGCGTCGCCCGCGCCCGCCGGTCGGCACATTGTCGAGGGCCGCGGCGACGTTGTCCCAGACAGTCAGGTTTTCAACGACCTGCTCAGTCTGAAAAGTACGCCGCACACCGAAAGCGGCACGGCGGTTGATCGCGATGCGCAGCAAATCCGTACCATCCATCATCACCGAGCCGGCCGACCGTTTGACGAAGCCGCTCATGACATTGAGAAGCGTGGTTTTGCCGGCGCCGTTCGGGCCGACCAGTCCGGTAATCCTGGCGCCAATATCCGCGGTCACATCGTTCAATCCGCGCACGCCGCCGAACTCAACTGTGAGGTTGCGGATTTCGATCATAATTTCCGCTCCATTATGCGCGGCATTGCGGCGGAGAATTTGGCGGCGAGCACGCGCGAGACGGCGACGACCTGACCCGATACACCCTGCGGCGCGGTGATGAGCGCGTGGAGAAGGCCGGCGCCGAACACCATAAGCGCCAGGTTGCCATCGACGTGCCAATCGGTGAGCAGGCCCGGAACCGCCCGTAGAAGAAGGCCGGCGAAGATTGGCCCCGACCAATGAAACGCGCCACCGATCACCGTCAGCGCGAACATCATGATCGAGTTGCTTGGCGGAAAGGCGCGGCCGTCGAGCTGACCGATGTTGGCCGACATCAAGCCACCGGCGACCCCGGCGAGGAAACCGGCGAGCGCGAACGCTACCACCTTGTAGGCGACGATATTGACGCCCATTGCCGCCGCGACCGGCTCGCTACGGCGGATCAACGCCCAGGCTCGGCCTGCGCGCGAGCGCTGGATCAACATCACAATAATGAAGCCGATCGCCACGACCGTCACGACATAACTGAAATAGGCGGCGTCACTTTGCGCGATCGGCGGATGCGGCATGTACTGGCGTGCACCGGAATAGATCTTGCCGGTGAAGCCAGGACCGCCGTCGGGAAATCCAATCGCGCTGATGAATACCTGGAAGGCGCCGGCGATCATCAACGTAATGAGCGCGAAATAAAGTCCGCGCATGCGCAGCGCCGGCAACCCGAAGATCACGCCAAAGATCGACGCGGCGATACCACCCGCCAGGAGATCAATTTCAAATGCAATGTGAAATCCGTGGTAAAGCCGCAAGGTGACCCAGCCGCCGACGCCAAGCAGTGCGTACTGGCAGAGCGACACCATGCCAAGCTGGGCGTACAGCACCGCGACGCTCAGGCTGCACAGCGAAACGATGATGACGCCGGTGAACGTCTTGAGCCAATAAGCCGATGCCAGATACGGAACGGCGACGGCGACGATGATAGCCAACACGATGCCAACGCGAAGCTCCTGCCATAACGAGCTTGGCGACTGATGACTGGTCGCCACAGACCGAAACTGGTCCATGCGGCTCAGCATCAGGCCGCCACGCTGGAACCAAAGCAACGCCAACCCGGCGACGACGAAGGGCGTGGCTGAGCGATACGCCGAAACTTCCGGAAACGGCGACGCTACAGCTTCGAGTACGCCGATCACGAGTCCACCGATCACGACGGCCGTCAGCGACGTCAAGCGACCAAGGATAGCCGCCGCCACCGCCGGAATGACCATGTAGGTCAGCGGAATAATCTGCAGCCGCACCATGTTGGCGAGGAAAATACCGCTGACGCCGGAAAGCACGCCGGAGATCACCCACGCCCAGGCATCAACTCTGAGGACTGGAACGCCAACCAGACCGCTGATGTCGCGATCATTGGCGAGCGCCCGCATGGAAAGGCCCAAACGGCTCATTTTCAGGAACAGGATCATGCCAACGGCGACGGCCAAGCCGAGCAGAAAGGCGATGGCCCGCGTCGCCGTGACCCGCACGCCAGACAACTCGAAGCCCAGATTATCCGACGGCAGCCGCAAACTGCGCGGCCATTCGCCCCAAATGAAATCGCAAAATCCGAGAATGATCAGCGCAAAGCCGAGCGTCGCCACGGCACGCACGATCGGGTCGCTGGTGGCGAGCCGAGGCGCGATGAGGCGACCATAAAACAGCGCCAGCGCGGTCGAGGCCGCGACCGCGGCAATCCATCCGATCCATTGCGGGCCGCCGGAATCCGCAACCTGCCAAGCGATCATGGCGCTCAACGCGCCGAGCGCGCCCTGCGCCAGATTAAGGACCCCGGAGGCCCGATAGAGCACAACAAGACCAACACCGGCGAGGACGTAAACCGCGCCGGTGCTGAGGCCCGCAATGACGAAAGGACTGAGATCGGGCATTACTTCTGACTTGCTTTCAACTCACGCCCGGTTCAATCCGCGAGATGAAGGTCTTTCTCCATCTTCACGATGCCGGCCAAGTCGGGATCGTAGGCTTGAAAGCACGACTTGCGCGTCACGAAGGCACCGTCCTTGATCTCGGCTACCGAACCTGCGTGGATCGCGTTGTGCTCATCGCCGGGACCGAAATACCACGGGCTGCAAGACACATCGGTTTTTAGAGATCTTGATATTGCGGAACGCTTCTGTGACCGACGCGCGGTCAATTTTTGCCGGGTCCAGTTTTAGCAATGCGTTGGTTGCCGCCAGAGCCGCCAGATAGCCGGCCTGGGAGAACGTGTTGCGTTGATCGCTGGGCTTGCCGTATTTGTTGAGCACGGCGTGCCAGTTGTCGACGTCGCCGCCGTGCTTGTCGAGCGGTTCGAGCTCAAGCTGGATGAACACCCGCCCGCCCTGACTCCAATAAGGACCGATCGCCTTTGGCAAACTGTCGTCATAATGCGATGTCGGGGCGGTCAGATAGACCTTACCACCGAGTTGCTGCTGCTCGGCCGCCGCGTAGAGCGGAATGCCACCTTCTTTGGGCGTATTGAAGTCAATCGCGTCCGGCTTGAACGCCATTGCTTGAAGGATCAGCGAGGTCGCGTCCATCGACGCCGGATCAAACAGGATGGTTTTCACTTCCATCCCGACTGACTTGCCGTAAGCGGCGATGCCGTCGCACGACCAGTCGCCGACGTTCGGGATGTTGAGGCTGAGACACACCAGCCGCTTAACTTTCAGATCGTCGTGCATGTACTGTGCGGCGCCGATATTGCTCATCCGCGGGCCGCCGTTGGTCGGGGCGATGTTTTTCGCATGAAAGCAGTCTCGCGGCACACCGACGCCGGCAATCACCAGCACATTGCTGGTCTCGTAGAACTTGGCGTTGGCGGCGCATTCCACGAAGCTGGAATTGCCGACCATGCCGACTACTTTGGTATCGTTGACGAGCTTGGCGGCGACCTGCGCCGCGGTTTCCGGATTCCACTGATCGTCTTCAACGCTGTAATGGATCGGGCGGCCGTTGATGCCGCCATTGGAATTCACGCAGGCAAAGTATGCGGCGGCAGCTTGCGCCGAACCGCTGAAGTCGGCTGGACCGGTCTTGCCAACAATGGCGCCAATCTCAATCGGCTGACCGGTGGCAGCTTTGCCGTTGTTCAGTCCGCATTTCGGCGCGTCCGCTGCCGAGGCCGGCGCTGCCGCCAGCGACGATGCAAGCCCGGCGACAGCCAAGGCCAGCAACACGGTAATTGTCCGTTGCATTGTAACCTTCCCCTCCCTTTTGACCGCACATTTCGTGCGCGAGCACGATTTTGACCGTGCTTCGTGTCTCACATCATCAAGTGTATCACTAGCTTGCGCGCGAGCGAAGCACCGAATGCGGCGTTGTCGGCTAAACGACAAATAAAAGCTGACGCCGGCTTCTCCTCCAAACAAAGAGATCGCGCCGATACGGTAGAAAGTACCAGTCGGCGCGGAAAAATACCGGCGGCTGCCGAATGCGCAGGCAGTTGTTCGATTTGCGAACGCTAGCAAAACCGAAAGGCGCCAAAAACCTTCCGCTGATGTCGATGCTTCGGACAATGGCTTGGATCACTTCGATGCTTATCGCGACACTTAAGATATCGCCGCGCCGAAAATGCTGGCCTGGGCCGGATGCAAGGTTGAACGGCTTTCGCCGCGTCGCGCGCAATGATGCTATCGTTTCGCAAGAAACGGGAAGCAGGGGAGAGACACATGAAAGCAGTCAAATTATTCGACGTCAGCGGCTTGGCGACTATCGTGACCGGCGCGGCGAGCGGCATCGGCCTCGCCTACGCTGAGGTGATGGCCGACAACGGCGCGCGGGTAACGCTGTTCGACAAGGATGCACAGTCCCTTGATGCGGCGGCACGCCGTCTCGCCGAGCGGGGCGGAGAGGTGCGGAGTCAGGTCCTCGATGTTACCGATCGCCCGGCACTGCGGGCTGCCGTCGATGCGGCGGCCGCTCATTACGGCAGGCTCGACGTTGCCTTTGCCAATGTCGGCATCGATTTACCGCCCGGCTTTCTCGGCATGACCGGCGAGCGTGTCCCCGAAGGCGCGTTCGAAAATGTTTCGGATGAGCGTTGGGACCAGGTGATCGCAACGAACCTCACCTCGATCTACTCGACGATCAAAGCCAGCATCCCGCATATGAAAAAGAACGTCAGCGGCGGACGCATCATCGTCACGACATCGGTCGCCGCGATTCGCGGCGAAGCGATCGTCGGCATGCCCTATATGCCGGCCAAGGCCGCCGCCGCGCATCTGGTCCGGCAGGCGGCGCTCGAACTCGCCAAATACAACATTCTCGTCAACGCCATCGCGCCAGGGCCGTTCGTCACCAATATCGCCGGCGGACACATGCAGGACCCGACGACGGTCGCGGCTTTCGCACGCTTCGTGCCGCTGCATCGCATCGCCTCGACCGATGAAATTCAGGGCCTCGCGCTGTTCCTTGCTTCACCGGCCGCGAGCTACGTGACGGGATCGCAGATGGTCATCGATGGTGGAGTGTTGCTCGGCATGGCCGATTAGGCGGCGCCAGGCGAAGCGAAAAGCGCTGGAGCTGTTATCGGGCCCGCCACTTTGGATCAGACCTATCGGCTCGCAATGACGGCAGCACTTAATTCCGCGCAATAATCTCGTGCTCGCTGCGATGCGAGATCGGCGTTGCCGGTGGCACCCCGGCGCGGCGCCGCGACAAGATCGAAGGCCGGCGGCGGGCGATAACGCTGCGCCGGCGGCGGCGCCAAGTCGGGGCTTCGATGCGCACTGCGCCAAGCCGCGCGAACGGCTCGCGCAGCAAGCCGTCGGGCTCAACAACGAGAAGCGGAAGACCCAGTACGCGGCCCCACGACTGCCATTCGGCTACGATGTCGTCGGTCGTGTTCGAAGCAAACAGCGGTAATGACAGCGCCGGATCGGCGTGCTCCAGCACGACGGCGATTGAGGACGGCGGTGCGTTTACCGCGCCGGTCAGGCGGATGGCAACGCCGCGAAATGCCGCGACCGGCAAATTGAGCGCCATGCGCATGCCGCGCACGGAGCGCCGCATGACGACGCGCTCGCGGTGCAGGTCGATGACGCGCCGGCATTCATCGGCCGCATCGTCTGCGGCTTCGAAACGCACGGGCAAAGAGAAGGGGTCGAGCCGCAACGCGCGACTCGACCCGGCAGCGAACCTGCCGTCTTCCATTTGACGCCCCGAAAACTCGGCTCCCGCCGGGCTGTTTCCGCCCGGTCGCCGCCAGATTGCCACCGCGCCGTCGTCATCGGCTTAAGAACCCTGGTTAATCGGGCGTATCGCAGCGGCCAAAGGCCTCCCATGATTGACAAGCCGTTGCCGCGGCGCGCGCAATTCGCCGCTTTCGTACCCGGAACGCGCCGCTGCATGGGTTGAATAGGACGGTGTTGCCCCACATGTTCGGCTTGTCTTCGCTGGTCACCACGCATAAACCAATCGTGCTAGTTCCATGACTTCACTCCTCGATCAATCCGACCTCACTGATCTCGCCGAACGTCTGGTCAGCGCCGCCCGGCGTGCCGGGGCCGATCAGGCGGACGCCATTGCTGTTCGCTCGGTGTCGCTTTCGGTCGACGTGCGCGACGGTGAAGTTGAGGAATCGCAGCGCTCCGAGGGCGATGATCTCGGGCTGCGCGTCATTGTCGGCCACAAGCAGGCGGTAGTTTCGACCAACGACCTCAAGGGCAACGGCTTCGATGCGCTGGCCGAGCGAGCGGTCGCGATGGCACGCGCTGCGCCAGATGACCGCTTCGCCGGATTGGCGGATCCCTCGCTGCTTGCGACCACGTTGCCCGACCTAGACCTGCTCGATCCGGAAATGCCGGACGTCGAAATGCTCGAAACCCGTGCCCGCGAGGCGGAAGCGGCCGGGCTCGCCGTTGCCGGCGTGACCAAGTCGGGCGGCTCTTCGGCGTCGGCCGGGATCGGCGGCCTTGTGTTAGTGACGAGCCACGGCTTCCACGGCGCCACGATCGGCTCGCGCCATGGTGTCGCCATGACCGCGATCGCCGGTGAAGGCACCGGCATGGAACGCGACTACGATTTCTCCTCGACGCTGCACGCATCGGATCTGGAAAACGCGCAAGCGATCGGACGCCACGCCGGCGAGCGCGCGGTCAAACGCCTCAACCCGCGCAAGGTCGCGACCCGCCGCGTGCCGGTTGTGTTCGATTCCAGGATTTCCGGTTCGCTGGTCGGGCATCTCGCCAGTGCTGCCAACGGCAGCGCGATTGCGCGCAAGACCAGTTTTCTCCGGGAGAAACTCGGCGCCAAGATTTTTGCTTCCGGCATCGACATCATCGACGACCCGCTGCGGCCTCGCGGGCTCCGGTCGCGGCCGTTCGACGCCGAGGGCATCGCCGGAAGTAGCCGCAAGCTGGTGGAAGACGGCGTACTCAAAACCTGGCTGCTCGACAGCGCGACGGCGCGTGAACTCGACCTGGAGACGACCGGTCACGCGCAGCGCGGCGTGTCATCGACGCCTTCACCCAGCGCAAGCAACCTTCATCTTGTTCCCGGAGAAAAAAGTCCGGACGAACTGATCGCGGACATCGAAGACGGCTTCTACATCACCGACATGATCGGAATGGGCGTCAATCTGGTGACCGGCGACTACAGCCGAGGCGCGTCCGGCTTCTGGATCGAGAATGGCGAATGCACCTATGCGGTAAGCGAGGTCACTATCGCTGGACATCTGTTCGAGATATTCGCCAGTATGACTCCGGCGAACGATCTGGTTTTCCGCTACGGAACCAATGCGCCGACAGTGCGCGTCGAAGGCATGACCGTTGCCGGCCAGTGAGGCCGTAAACCTCACAGAAGTGGCCGCACGGCTTGCCGCGTCTGTGCGCGAAGCGGGCCTGCTGGCCCGCTCAATGTTCGGAACGACTGTCAAGAACTGGACCAAAGGCGAATCTTCGCCGGTCAGCGAGGCCGACATCGCGGTCGACCGATTGCTGCACGAACGCCTGACTGGTACGGGACTTGGCTTTGGCTGGTTGTCGGAGGAAAGCGTCGACGATCCGACCCGGCTCGCCGCGCGCTACGTCTGGATCGTCGACCCGATCGACGGCACCCGTGCTTATCTCGCGAGCCAACCGGATTGGGCGGTATCCGCCGCACTCGTTGAGAACGGACGGCCGATCGTCGGGTGCCTCTATGCACCGGTCACGGACGAATTCTTTGTAGCGATTATCGGCAAGGGCGCCACGCGCAACAATGCCCCGCTCGCCGCTACGCGCGGAACATCGCTCGCGCAGGCGCGCGTCGCCGGTCCGAAAAGCGTTCTCGAGCGGCTTGCGAAGTTGGCGCCGCCGTTCACCATCATGCCGCGCACGCGGTCGCTCGCGCTGCGGCTCGCCCGCGTGGCACAAGGCGAATACGACGTCGCCATCGCCGGTGTCGACAGCCACGATTGGGACCTTGCGGCGGCTGATCTTTTGGTGCACGAAGCTGGTGGGGCGCTAACCGCTATCGGGGGCGGAACTGTCATTTATAATCGTCCGGTGCTGCGACACGAAATGCTGGTCGCGGCCGGTCGGGACAGGCATGCGGCCCTCGTCGAACTTTTAGGGGATGAACGCCTGGCGTCTTCATGAATCGCGAATTGCGCGGGTCGACCATCATGCCGGACATCCCCCAATCGCCCTCCAAACAATTGCTTCACCTCGTTTTCGGCGGCGAGCTGAACAGCGTGGCGAGCACGGAATTCAAAAATCTCGACAAGCTCGACATTGTCGGCGTGTATCCGAATTACGCCACTGCTTATGCGGCGTGGAAGGCAAAGGCGCAGGGCACGGTCGACAATGCCGAAATGCGCTACTTCATCGTCCACCTCCACCGGCTGCTCGATCCGGGAACCGAAGCGTCGTAGCCTTGGGAAGACGCATGTTGGGACAGTTCCTCGGCTGCTCACCCTGTGATCGGCTGAACCGGCCAAGCACTCCGCTTGCCGCTCGCCCGCATGCAGGGGTCTGAGCGTGCGCGTTCGATTGCCGTTGGCGTTGCAAGTCTATCGCCTCGCGTCGATTGCGGCGGCACCTGCGGTCGCGTCGCAGTTGTTGGCGTGGCGCCTCAAGCACGGCAAGGAAAATCCGGCTCGATTATCCGAGCGCTATGGTATCACCAAACTGCCGCGTCCCGACGGCCCTTTGATCTGGCTGCATGGTGCCAGCGTCGGCGAAATGCTCGCGGTCATTCCGTTGATCCAGCGCATCCGCGCCATGAACTTCGCCGTACTCGTCACCTCGGGCACCGTCACCTCTGCTGCACTCGCCGAGCAGCGTCTGCCGCCGGGCGCGTTTCACCAGTTCATTCCGCTCGACGCGCCGAAATTTGTCGGCCGATTTCTCGATCACTGGCAACCCGATCTGGCGCTGTTTGTTGAATCCGACCTGTGGCCGAATATGATTTTGACCTGCGCCGGGCGCGGCATTCCGATGATCCTGGTCAACGGCCGCGTATCGGAGCGCTCCTTTAACCGTTGGCGCCGCTTGCCGGCTGTGATCGCGGCGCTGCTCGGCTGTTTCGATCTGTGTTTGACGCAATCCGGCTCCGACACGCAGCGTTACGCACAACTCGGCGCGCCGCGCATCAGCAGCAGCGGCAATCTCAAGCTCGATGTGCCCGCTCCGCCCGCCGATCAAACAACGCTACGCAAGCTAAAGTCGATCATCGGCACGCGCCCCGTCATCGCCGCGGCATCCACCCATGCCGGCGAGGAATCGGCCATCGTTGCCGTGCATCAGCGGCTGCGCGCCAAGCATCCGTCGTTGCTGACCGTCATCGCGCCACGACATCCGGACCGCGGTTCCAGCATTGTCGAGAGCGCAAAGGCGGCAGGCCTTTCGGTGGCGGTTCGCTCGCGCGGCGATCTGCCGAATGCCGATATCGACATCTTCGTCGCCGATACGCTCGGCGAACTCGGTATAGTTTATCGTCTGGCGCCGATCGTGTTCATGGGCGGATCGCTCGCCAGCCATGGTGGCCAAAATCCGATCGAGGCTATCCGCCTTGGCGCCGCCGTTGTTCATGGTCCGAACGTCTGGAACTTCGACGAAATTTACGCCACGCTCGACGCGGCGCACGGGGCCGAGCGCATTGCCGATGAGGAAGGACTGGCGGCATGCCTGGCCGATTGGCTCGCACGTCCGGCGGCTCGAAAGGCGGTCGCCGATGCAGCGCTCATTACGGTCGGAAAGCTCAGTGGCGCCCTTGAACGGACGCTTGCCGCGATCGAACCTTATCTCATGCAGCTTCGGCTCGAACAGCGGGCCTCTTGATTTGGCGGATTTGACGTTCGTGCAGAGCGGGGATTTTGCAGTATCCTGCGTCGATGCGTGAACCGGCCTTTTGGTGGCGGCCAGAGGGCGGCGCCTTGCTCAGTCCGCTCGGCGCCATCTATGGCGCGGTCGCAGCGCGGCGTATGCAGTCGCCGGGACGGAGCGTCGGCGTTCCTGTCATCTGCCTTGGTAACCTGACAGTCGGTGGAGCGGGAAAAACGCCGGCGGCACTCGCGGTCGGGCGGTTTCTTCTCGCCGCGCACCAGCACCCGTTTTTTTTGACGCGCGGCTATGGCGGGCAACTGGCCGGGCCGGTGCGGGTCGATCCGGCAGCCCATTCAGCGGCCGCGGTTGGTGACGAGCCGCTGCTGCTGGCGCGGCTCGCGCCGACCATCGTGGCGCGCGATCGTCTGGAAGGTGCGAAAGCCGCGCGGCGTGGCGGCGCCACTGTCATAGTCATGGACGACGGCTTTCAAAATCCTGCGCTGGAGAAGGAGCTTTCGATCCTGCTGGTCGATGCCCGGCGTGGCATCGGCAACGGCCGCATTATTCCAGCGGGTCCCTTGCGGGCGCCGCTTGAGCCGCAAATTGCGCGTGCGCAGGCCATTATTGTCGTTGGCTCCGATGCCCCGCCGCGGGCAGTGATGCAGCATGCGTCGCGTCACAATGTTGTTCTGCTTCATGGTCGCCTTGAACCGGACCGCGATACGCTGGCGGCGTTCCGCGGCCGCAAGGTGCTCGCCTTCGCCGGCATCGGCGACCCGGAGAAGTTTTTTACGACCCTGACGGAAGGCGGCGTTGTGATCGCCAAACACACGAGCTTTCCTGATCACCATCGCTACTCCGCGGCGGAGGCGCAGGCGCTAATCGCGGGCGCCGACGCTGAAAACCTGTTGCTGGTCACTACCGAGAAGGATCTCGCGCGGCTGACTGGCGATCCGCGCCTCACCCGGCTAGCGGCTCGCGCAAGCGCATTGCCGGTGCGCCTCGTCATCGACGAGCAAGAGCAGTTTCAGCAAATGGTATTGGACGTTTTGGAGCAGCGCCCGAGCGGCTTATGACTTGTGCGAATAAGCGGCGCTGTGCCGCTGCAGCACCACCTCCGGCGTAGCGTAGGCTTCCTGCAAATCGACGCTCCAATATCGCAGTTCCTCAAGCGGAATAGCCGCACCGGTCACCGCGCAGCGCACGAACGCTCCGGGACGAACGACCCGGAAATCGCCATCCAGATATTTAACTTCAGCCTCGCCTGGGGTTGGCGATGAACGATCGGTGCGATTGAGCAAATGATCCTCCGCCGGACGGCCAATTGCGACGCCGCAACATAGTCATTCCGCTCGCAGGGCGAAAGCCACCCGGTTCCAGTATCGGCGAAGCCCGCCGTTATGCGGACAAAACGTTGTGCCGCGCCGACCTCACGGCCGACGCGGCATAATCATACGCCGCTCTCCCGAAAAACCACCCACGCCTGCGCGAGGAAGCGCGCTTAATCACCAGATCACCAGCCGCAACGCGCCGGATGCCAACGGCACCAACCGCCGCCACGCCAAGCCGGGGCATAGCCGTAATAGCGGTGGTAACCCCAGGCTCGATGCCCGCAACGCCAGCCGCACCACGCCTTGACGACATTACCCGACGAGGCGTCGCTTGAAACTCCGGCCGGCAACGGCGCTATCGGCGCCGCGTGTGAAACTCCAGAAACACTTGCGACCAGAAAACTCGCGACCGCAATCGCGCACGCCGTTCGAATCATAATCTCCTCCTTGAGGCGAATTAGTTCATTGAACAGATAATGCGAGTTGCGCGAGACCGGTTCCGCAGCGAGCAAACATTCTTCGGTGATGAACAAAAATTATATTTCAGAACCGCTGCGGGGAACTGAACAAATAGTCAGCTTGATGAACCGAGCGAGCAACCTGTTTCACACGATCAGGCCAAACGGCCTAGCTGAAGAGATTTCCCTGCCCGGGATCATCGTCACGGCGTCTGCGCCGCCGTGGCGGTTCGGGCCGCGGCGCGGCGGCCGATTGCACGACTTCGGCGCGGGCGCCGACACGGCCGTCGGAAAATTCGATGTCCATCTGCATGCCGGTCGAAACCGCACCAGCCGTGCGCAGCGGCCGGCCGGCGCGATCGCGCACCAGCGCAAACCCGCGCGCCAATACACCGCGATACGAGAACGCCGCGAGCAATTGAGCGTCGCGTTCGCACCGCGCCCAGCGCGCATCAAGAAGATTGTCGATGGCCCGCCCGGCGCGCTTGGCGAGCGCGTCAACGCGTTCGCCTTCACCCGCGATCCGCATGCGATGCGCCGTAACATTCGCCGCGACGCTTGCCCGCAGCCGCAGCGCAGCGCCGGCAAAGCGGTCACGGCGGCGCTCAACCTGCATGCGCAGGAGATGAACGCTCAAACGCCCACCGGTACGGGAGAAGCTCACGCGATGGATGTGCGCATTGGCCCGTAACGCGCGTACCAGCCCCGCGGCGGCATGATCGAGGCGTTGTCGCGGAACCGCCAACACCTCGTCGGCATCCGGCAGCGCGCGTGCGGCAGACCGCACGGCATTGCGCCGGCCTTCCTGATTGCGCAGCCACGCCGTCAGGGCACGTCGCTCCAAATTTTCGATGTCGACGATAAGCTCGGCCCGCACCGGCACGGCCATCTCGGCGGCCGCGGTCGGCGTCGGCGCACGGCGATCGGCGGCAAAGTCGATCAGCGTCACGTCGGTCTCATGGCCGACCGCGGAGATCAGCGGAATGAAGCTTGCCGCCGCCGCACGGACCACGATTTCCTCATTGAACGACCACAAATCTTCCAGTGAGCCGCCGCCACGCGCGACAATGATCAGATCGGGCCGCGGCGCTTGGTCCTCGTTCCGGCAAAGCATTGAAATCCGGCAATGGCGGCAGCGACCTCGGCGGCAGAACCGTCACCCTGCACCTTCACCGGCCAAACCAGCACCCGGCGCGGGAAGCGGTCGGCGAGCCGATGCAGAATGTCGCGAATGACGGCGCCGCTCGGCGAGGTGATGACACCGATCACCTCCGGCAAGTACGGCAACAGCTGCTTGCGCGCTTCGTCGAACAATCCCTCCGCGGTCAGCCGCCGTTTGCGCTCTTCAAGCAGCGCCATCAGCGCACCGAGGCCGGCCGGCTCCAGCGTCTCGACCACGATCTGGTATTGCGAGCGTCCCGGATAAGTGGTGAGCCGTCCGGTGATCACCACCTCAAGACCGGCCTCAAGCTTGAGCTTGATGCGCGCTGCAGTGGTCCGCCAGATCACGCCGGCGATGGAAGCCCGATCGTCCTTGAGGTCGAAGTAAACGTGGCCGTTGCCGTGATAGCTGACTTTGCCCAGTTCGCCGCGCACGCGCACGTAGCCGTAGGACTCCTCGATGGTACGCTTAAGCGCCGCCGAGAGTTCGGAAACTGTCAGTTCCGGCAGATTGAGTCGCGGTTCGTTCATGGTGGCTGTTAGTGCTGCGCGATGCCGGTGGGGTCAAGACCCTTGGACCGTGGTTAAAGACGCAGCGGTAGAGCCCTTATTAAAGTCCTTTGGACGTTCCATTGGACAATGTCCGGCGTGATCTTGCGCCGATGCACTCCCATGCTACACGGGCTGCGGCAACTCATCTCTGGAACATGAATATTCTGCTCCTCGGCTCCGGTGGACGCGAGCACGCGCTGGCCTGGAAGATGGCGGCAAGCCCGCTCACCGACCGTCTGTTTTGCGGACCCGGCAACGCCGGAATTGCGCACGAAGCCGAATGTGTCGCACTCGATATCGCCGACCATGCGGCAGTGATTGGGTTTTGCCGAAGCAACCGCATTGATCTCGTCGTCGTCGGACCGGAAACGCCGCTCTGCGCCGGTATCGTCGACGATCTGGAAGCGGCCGGCATCAAAGCCTTCGGGCCAAGCCGCGCCGCAGCACAGCTCGAGGGCTCCAAAGGCTTTACCAAAGACCTCTGCCGCGCCAACCGCATTCCGACGGCAGCGTATCAGCGTTTCCGCGACGCCGCAGCGGCCAAAGCCTATGTCCGCGACTGCGGCGCGCCCATCGTCGTCAAAGCCGACGGACTGGCTGCCGGCAAGGGCGTGATCGTCGCGGAAACTTTGGCGGACGCGGAAGCCGCCATCGATATGATACTCGCCGGCAACCTCGGTGAAGCCGGCGTTGAACTGGTCGTCGAGGAATTTCTTGTTGGCGAAGAGGCATCGTTCTTCGCGCTCTGCGACGGCACGACCGCGCTCCCGCTGGCATCAGCGCAGGATCACAAGCGCGTCTTCGATGGCGACCAGGGACCCAATACCGGCGGCATGGGCGCTTATTCGCCGGCGCCAATCATCGATGACGCCATAACCGCCCGCGTCATGGACGAAATTGTGCTGCCGACCTTGCGCGCGATGCAGGCCATGGGAGTTCCCTACAAGGGGGTGCTCTACGCCGGTTTGATGCTGACTGCCGATGGACCGAAGCTGATCGAATACAACGTGCGTTTCGGCGATCCGGAAACCCAGGTGCTGATGCCGCGCCTGATGTCGGACCTCGTGCCCGCTTTGCTCGCAAGCCGCGACGGGACACTCAAATCATTCGATCTGCGCTGGTATCCCGACGCCGCGCTGACCGTGGTGATGGCGGCGCGCGGATATCCCGGCCCCTATGCGAGAGGTTCAATCATCGAGGGGCTGGACGATGCCGCTGCAGTCGAAGGGGTGGAAATTTTCCACGCCGGCACGAAGGCGGAGGGTGGTCACATTGTCGCCAATGGCGGACGCGTGCTCAACGTTTCGGCGCTCGGAAAGAATGTGGGTGAGGCGCGCGCGCGGGCCTACCAGGCCATCTCACGTATTCGATGGCCCGAGGGGTTCTATCGCCACGATATTGGCTGGCGGGCGGTCGAGCGGGAAAACCGCTAAGATATTGTCTCATGCCAAGACGACCTCGCCGCCGGGAGGACAAATGCTATGAACACCAGCGACCGTCAAACAGCGTTCTCCGGCACCAAGGAAGTCGCCGAACGGCTGCGCTTCGACGTCGAGCGACTCGAAAGCTATCTGGGCGAGCATGTAAAAGGATTTGCCGGGCCGATCAGGCTCTCGCAGTTCAAGGGCGGCCAGTCCAATCCGACTTATCTCGTCGAGACGCCGCAACGCCGCTACGTGCTGCGGCGGAAACCTCCAGGCAAGCTCTTGCCTTCGGCGCACGCGGTCGATCGTGAATTCCGTGTCATCAGCGCGCTCTATCGCCAGAGCTTTCCAGTTGCCGAGCCAATCCTTTATTGCGCCGACGAAAGCGTGATCGGCACGGCGTTCTTCGTCATGTCGCATGTCGAGGGTCGGGTGTTCTGGGAACCGGATATGCCCTCATCCAATCCGGCCGAGCGTGCGCAGGTCTATGATGCAATGAATGCGACGATTGCCCGGCTGCACAGCTTCGATCCGGCGGCGATCGGGCTATCCGACTATGGCCGGGGCGAAAACTACGTCGCGCGCCAAATCGAGCGCTGGTCGAAACAATACCGCGCCTCGGAGACGGGGAAAGTCGACGAGATGGAGCGGCTGATGGCGTGGTTGCCCACGCACCTGCCGCCGCCGCAGCCGCCACGGCTCGTCCACGGCGATTACCGCCTCGATAATATGATCTTGGCGCCGGACGCGTCCCAAGGTAGCAGCCGTCCTCGATTGGGAGTTGTCGACGCTGGGCGACCCGCTGGCGGATTTCTCCTATCACCTGATGCAATGGCATATGCCGCAGGCGAAAGCCGGCACCGGCTCACTGGTCGGCTTCGATCTCGCCGCACTCGGCATTCCATCGTTGTCCGAGTATGTCGATACTTACGTGAAGCGCACCGGGCTCGATCCGCGACCTTATCTGCCGGTCTATTCCGCTTACAATTTCTTCCGCCTCGCTGCGATCTTGCAAGGCATCGTTGGCCGGGTTCGCGACGGCACCGCGACCGGCGCGTTTGCGGCCGCCAAAACCGATCTCGTTGGACCGCTGGCCGCCAAAGGCTGGGAATTCGCACGCCAGGCCGGCGGCTAGGACCGCAACGCGGATGAAAACCTTCGCGCTCGCGCTCGGTGGCGGCGGCGCGCGTGGGCTCGCGCACATCGCGGTGATCGAAGCGCTTGACGAGATGGGCGTGAAACCCGTTGCGATTGCCGGCACCTCGATCGGCGCGCTGGTCGGCGCAGCTTATGCAGCGGGCATGCACGGCAAGGATATCCGGCACCATGTCATCCGCTTCGCTCACGACCGGGGCGAAACCACCCGCCGCCTGATCGCGTCGCGCGCCGGCACGCTCGCCGATTTGTTTGCCGGCGCTTTCGGTCAAGCTACCCAGATCGACGCCGAGAAATTCTGTGCGCAATTTTTGCCCGAGACCATTCCGGCCGATTTTTCCGAATTAAAGATTCCGCTGGCGGTGACCACCACCGATCTGCACCGCCGCCAGGAAGTGCCGCTGATAGCGGGGCCGCTTCGCCCGGCGCTGGCGGCCTCTATCGCCATTCCGGGCCTGTTGCGGCCCGTCGCCGTCGACGGCCGCATCCTCATCGACGGCGGCACGACCAATCCATTGCCGTTCGATCGTTTACGCGGCAGCGCCGACCGCATCATCGCTGTTGACGTATTGACTGTTCCGCCGACCGAGCGCGGCGACATCCCCGGTGCCTGGGAAAGCGTGATCGTTACGCTCAACATCATGGGTAGCGCCATCGTCGCCGGAAAGCTTGCGCAGGGCGCGCCCGACCTCGTGATCCGCCCGAACGTCGCAATCTTTCGCACCCTCGATTTTTATCAGGCGACCGCGATCCTGCGCTCCGCCGAGGCGGTGAAAATGGAAGTGAAAGAACGGCTTGGCGCGCTGTTGCGCGACTGAGCTAGCGCCGTTCCTGGAAAAATCTTTTCAGCAGGACCGACGTTTCGGCCTCCGCCAGCCCGCCATAGACCTCGGGTCGATGATGGCAGGCGGCTGAGGCGAAAAATTTCACACCACTATCCACGGCGCCGCCTTTCGGGTCGGCAGCCCCGTAATAGAGGCGGCGAATCCGGGCGAATGCGACCGCACCGGCGCACATCGTACAGGGTTCGAGCGTGACATAGAGGTCGCAATCGGTAAGCCGTTCCGAGCCAAGCGCGGCGGATGCAGCGCGAATTGCGACGATCTCTGCGTGTGCGGTCGGGTCGCGCTCCGCAACAGTGCGATTGCCCGCGCGTGCGACGACGGCGCCGTCGCGGACTATAACGCAGCCGATCGGGACTTCGCCGCGCCCGCCTGCGGCGCGCGCTTCCTCCAGCGCCATCTCCATGAACGATGCCATCGGCGATTGCCTGTTTGATCGCAGGGCGTTATTGCCGGACCCACCATGGACGACAAGGCCAAAAACGACCAAGCGGGCGAACGCATCGCCAAGGTGATCGCCCGCGCCGGGCTTGCGTCGCGCCGCGAGGCCGAGCAATGGATCGCCGCCGGGCGCGTTGCGGTCAACGGCGCCGTCATCCGGTCCCCGGCGCTCAATGTCACTGGAAACGATCACGTCGTGGTCGATGGCGAAGCGCTGCCGACGCGCGAGCGCACGCGGCTCTTTCTCTATCATAAGCCGCGCGGGCTGTTGACCTCGCATGGCGATCCGCAGAGGCCGGCCGACCATTTTCGAGCGTCTGCCCAAAGCACCTGCCGCGACTGATCAGCGTTGGCCGGCTCGACTTCAACACCGAAGGCCTCATTCTTCTCACCAACGACGGGGCGCTGGCGCGCGTGCTGGAATTGCCGGCGACCGGCTTGGCAGCGCACTTATCGCGTGCGCGCACATGGGTCGGTGACCCAAGCCAGGCTCAACGAACTGCGAACCGGCGTGACCATCGACGGCATCCATTACGGCGCCATCGAAGCAGCGCTCGAACGCGTGCAGGGGTCCAATGTGTGGCTCACATTCGCCATCCGCGAAGGAAAAAATCGCGAAGTGCGCAATGTGCTAAGCCATCTCGGCTTAGAGGTTGCGCGGCTGATCCGGGTTTCGTTCGGACCGTTTCAGCTTGGCGAACTCGCCGAAGGCGCGATCGAGGAAGTGCCCACGCGGACGTTGAGGGAGCAACTCGGCGAACGCGTGGTCGCGGCTTCAAGCGCGGACTTTTCCATCCCGGTCGCAGTGCCTGCCTCCGCGCCTCGCAAACTCGGCAAAAAGGAAGAAGCGCGCAGCGACGTGCGAGAAAAAGCGGCGCACGGCAAATCGAGCTCCCATTCCTGGCGAGCGCACGAACAGGAGCGGCCGGCAAAAAAACTGCGGCGAAAATTCCACGGTGCGCGTCGCGATAAGGTCGAACCGCGCGAGAAGCCCGTAGGACCCGCGCGCACCGAAGTGCTCAGCGATCGCAAGGGCCGCGCCGTTCGTGTCGAGCGGTTTGGCCAGCCGCGGCCAGTGGAACGGCCCGCGAAGCCTGAACCCAAGCGGGACCATCGCCGCCGCCGCGCCCCGGATCGTGCCTCGGGCGCACGGCCGCATCGGCCGCGCGCGCGCTGATGCGCGTCGTCGGCGGACGTTTGCGCGGCCGCACGCTGGCCGGCCCGAAATCACCGGGCATCCGCCCGACCGCCGACCGGCTGCGCGAATCGCTGTTCAACATCCTCGTCCATAGCTACGACGATCCGATCACCGGCGCGCGCGTGCTTGATCTTTTCGCCGGCACCGGCGCGCTCGGCATTGAAGCACTGTCACGCGGCGCGGCGTTCGCGCTATTTGTCGACGAAAGCGCGGAAGCCCGCGCATTACTGCGGGAAAACGCCGCCGCGCTCGGCCTCGGCGGCACGTCGCGGATTTTTCGCCGCGATGCCACCAATCTCGGCCCCGCGCATCCGGTCGAGCCGTTCTCGCTTGCGTTTCTCGATCCCCCTTACGGACAGGGATTGGCCGAACAGGCGCTCGCGTCAGCGCGGGCGGGTTCCTGGCTAACGCCGGACGCGCTGATTGTCGTTGAAGAGACCAAGAAGGCGCAGTTCGCCGCGCCTGAAGGTTTCACAGAGCTCGAACGGCGCGCTTACGACGACACCGAGTTCGTCTTCCTGCGGTTGTCATAAACTACCGTCCGCCCGAACAGCCGCTCGATATCGGTAAGCTTTAATTCCACGTAAGTGGGGCGGCCGTGATTGCATTGACCGGAGTTCGGCGTGACTTCCATCTCGCGCAACAGCGCGTTCATTTCCTGGGCTTTTAATCTTCGCCCGGCGCGCACCGAGCCATGGCAAGCCATGGTCGCGGCGACATGCATGAGACGGCGCTCCAGCGGCAAGGTTTCATCCCATTCGCCGATATGCTCGGCGAGATCGCGCAGCAGACCGCCGCCGTCGATCTCGCCAAGCAGCGACGGCGTCTCGCGCAGCGCTACCGCGCCGGGGCCAAACGACTCGATCACCACGCCGTATTGCGCAAGCTCTTCGGTGTGGGCGAGCAGCCGTTCGACATCTGCTTCGTCGAGTTCGATGACATCGGGAATGAGCAGGATTTGCCGCGCTACGCCGGTCTTGGCGAGTGCAGCTTTCAGTCTCTCATAGACGATGCGCTCATGGGCGGCGTGCTGGTCGACGATGACGAGACCGTCGCGCGTTTGCGCGACGATGTAGGTCTCGTGCACTTGCGCGCGCGCCGCCCCAAGCGGGTGATCGAGGGCATCGGCCAAACCGGCGGCGATCTCGGCGGCCAGATGCGGGTCGAGGCCGGTGCCGAGATCGGCCTCGGGCGCGCCGACTCTCAAACGCGGCTTGAGACGCTTCGGCAAAACCGCCGCCGCGTAGCCCGACCCATGTTTGGCGCGAAGTTTCCCGCCGCGGACGAAATGCGGCGATCGTCGCAGTGCCGCCCGTTGTCGCGGCTCGGGTGCCGTCGCGCGCCAGCGCCGTTTTCAGCGCCTGCACGATCAGGGCGCGCACCAGACCGGCGTTGCGGAAGCGCACTTCCGCCTTCGCCGGATGCACGTTGACGTCGACCTCGCGCGCGGGAAGTTCGACAAACAGCGCGACCAGCGGATGACGGTCGCGCGGAAGATAATCGGCGTAAGCGGCGCGCACGGCGCCAACAAGAAGCTTGTCGCGCACCGGCCGGCCGTTGACGAACAGATATTGGCCAAGCGAATTGGCGCGACGTGAGCGTCGGCAACGCGGCAAAGCCTTCGACGCTGACGCCCTCGCGTTCAGCCGCTATCTCGACGGCATTGGAGCGAAAATCCGCGCCGAGCACATCGCCAAGCCGCGTCAGGCGGCCGGTCGAACCGGGAAGCGCCGCTGCAAACGTGACCGGTGAGCGCTCTTCGCCGGCGATCGTGAAGGCGACATCCGGCCGGCTCATGGCAAGCCGGCGCACCACGTCACGCACCGCCTCGGCCTCGGTGCGATCGAGCTTGAGGAATTTCAACCGCGCCGGCGTGGCGTAAAACAGATCGCGCACCTCAACGCGCGTCCCCTCCCCCAGCGCCGCCGGCTTGAGTTCCGATTTTACGCCGGCGTCGACTTCGACCGACCAGGCATGCGGCTCGGAGCGGTGTCGCGAGGTGATCGAAAGCCGCGCCACGGCGCCGATCGAAGGCAAAGCTTCGCCGCGGAAGCCGAGCGTACTGATCGAGACAAGATCATCGTCGGCGAGTTTCGACGTGGCGTGGCGCTCGACCGAGAGCGAGAGATCGGCGCGCGTCATACCTTCGCCGTCGTCGGTGACCGCAATGAGCCGCCGGCCGCCGCCGTCGGTCAACACATCGATGCGGCGGGCACCGGCGTCGAGTGCGTTTTCAACCAGCTCTTTCACGACGCTCGCCGGACGCTCAACCACTTCGCCGGCGGCGATGCGGTTGACGACGGCCTCGGAAAGCTGGCGGACAGGCATCGGCGACTCGCTTTGAAACAGCAGAGTCTAACTTGAGCGCCTAGCGAATGGCGAGCAACGAATGGTCAAAACCAACCGCTGCCCGCCTTAGCTCTCATCGCGCCGCTCTACGGGCGCCCGAAAGCCGCAGTCTTAAGCCGCCCAGCCGTGATGCACGTCGAAGATGCGCGCGGCTTCCGAAACGTGGGGCAATTCGAGAACGCCGGGCTCGACCAGCGCGACTCTGGTATCCTCGTAGCCCGCCTGCCAATGCTCTTCCATGGCCTGGCGGGAGAATTCGAACATCTTGCCCGCGGTCTCGAATTTGTTCGCCTGGTACTTCAACTGCACGATGGTCGCGACTTTCACCCGCGCCTGCTCGGAAAGAAACTGCACCTCGGGGTCGTTCTGGCATTGCTCGGGGAGCTGGTCCAAAAATCGCCGCAGCGCATGGCGGAATTTCTGCATCCTTTTGGTACTGCTCCAACGAAATATTGAGGCGGCTCGCACTATGGATTTCCATGGCGCGCAGATTGGCCGACGGAATATCCATCGGCGCTTCCCCGCTCGCATCCCAAAGATCGACCTGGAAAACCAGCGCGGTATGACCGCCGCGATTGTCGATGACGAACTGCATGGGCGAGTTCGAAACCACGCCGCCGTCCCAATAATATTCGCCGTCGATTTCAGTCGGCGGAAAACTCGGCGGCAGCGACGAACTGGCCAGAATGTGCTCGGCGGTGATCTTCCGCTCGCGATTGTCAAAATAGACCGGTGCGCCGGTGCGGACATTGGTGGCGAGAGCGGTGAACCGCATCGGCTCCGGTTGGGCGTTGATCCGGTCGAAATCCACCAGACGCGCCAGCGTGCCCTTCAGCGGAGTGATGTCGTAGTAGCTGACCGCCTCAGGACTTTCGGCCGTGGAGTTTACCGGTGGAAAAGGGCGCGGCGAAAAGAAACCCGGCGCTCCGTGCACCATGGTGGCAAACGCGCTGATCTTGTTGGTCCAGAATCGCGCGTGACCATTGCCGTTCCACGGCAGTTCAGTAAACCAGGGCACATTGGGAATCCGGAGCGGCGGCTTGGTGACGGTTTCCCAGAAATCGCGCAACCGCTCGACCCGCTTGTCGGGCGGATTGCCCGCAATCAAGGCTCCGTTGATCGCGCCGATCGAGGTGCCGCACAGCCAATGCACGTCGATCTTGGCTTCATGGATGGCTTGGTAAACGCCGGCCTGATATGCGCCGAGCGCGCCGCCGCCTTGCAAAACCAGCGCGACGCGCTCGAACGGGAGCATGCGCGTTGCGCCTTTAATCATGAGTTCGGGAGAGGGGGTCTGATTCATAACGTCTCCTGCATGTCAGCAAGCTTCAAGCAGTCGGCGACATTTCGTCCGCCGCTGCTTGCCGATAACCCTCCCGGATTTACGCGGATGTACATTTTGCCTCGGCGACGGCCTTTAATGCACCGTTCGTGAAGCAGGCATTTCCCTTGGTCGGAAGTAAGACCGACGCATCATCGGCGCAAGCGCTCGTCGACGCAATACAGATATTTGATCGAAGCAGCAGAAAAGTTGATCTAACCGTCGCAACCTGTCGCAAAATTAATTTATGAGTCACGATAATGCCTCGGATGCTTTGAGCGATGCGAGGCGCTTAAAAATGATGCGATTCGATTTTGCGCCTCATCTTTGTTCACACGCTGCTACCCGGGCACTGATGCAGAACGCAAGGTACCGTTCTGCGAATGGTACTTCGGGTAGCGCGATTTTTGAAGGCAACGTCCGACGACACCGCCGTCAGCGCCGAGCCACGGACTCGCTCGTACGATCGAAATGAATTTGGCGATGCCAATGCGATCACAAACTGTTCGTAGCACTCAGCGGACAACGACCGACGGCGTGGCAGCGGTAAAAGCGATCGATCTGGACGTCGGAGGTTAGCGCCGGACAATCACTCGAACGACGGTTTGGCGCGGCGCTGTTTGTGTCCAGCTTTGCGCTTCTTGCTTTCGATGCGGCGTTCGCGCGATGCCTTGGTCGGTTTCGTCGGCCGCCGCGCCCGGGGCACGACCGCTGCCCGGCGGATGAGGTCGAGGAGGCGGTCGAGTGCGTCCTCTCGATTACGGCCCTGCGTGCGATGACTTTGTGCGGTAATGACCAGCACGCCATCGCGGGTGAGGCGCGCGCCGGCAGAGCCGCTCAAGCCGCGACCTTACCTCCGCCGGCAACGACGGCGATCCGCGCACGTCAAAACGAAGCTGCACAGCGGTCGAAAGCTTGTTGACGTTCTGCCCGCCCGGCCCCGAAGCGCGCACGAAGCTTTCTTCGATTTCGCGCTCGTCGATGCTGATCTGGTCGGTGACGCGGATCATAGCGGGGACAGCAAATATCCTCACCCGCTCGGCTCGCAGTGCGGGGAACGATAATTAATCGGCGGTGGTCGAAACGACACCTTCTGGACGGCCGGCGACGGTAACAAGAAGCCCGCCGTCGAGCAGCCTCTTGGCGACGCGACGCGCGTCATCAAGCGTCACCGCATTGATCATTTCCGGCCGCCGGGAGAAATAGTCGATGCCGAGACCGTCGCGCTGCAATTGCACGAGCAGGGCCGCGATCTTGCTCGACGTATCGAGATTGAGCGCGAACGAGCCGTTCAGATAGGCTTTGGCCTTGGCGAGTTCGTCCGCCGTCGGACCATCCTCCGCCAGGCGATGGATTTCTTTCTGGATGAGATCGAGGGTTTCACCGGTGCGATCAGCGCGCGTCGCCGTACCGCCGAGAAACAACGCGCTGTGATTAAGCCAAACCAGGCTGTCGTAGACCGAATAAGCAAGGCCACGCTTCTCGCGCACTTCCTGATAAAGCCGGGAAGAAAACGAGCCGCCGCCGAGAATGTGATTGACGATGTAGGCAGCCATGAAATCCGGATCGTTGCGGGCAATGCCGGTACCGCCGAACGCTACGACGGCCTGCGGCACGTCGAGCTTGACGACGATGCGCCGGCCGAGCCCATGCGGCGTGACGTTCGCCACCGGCCTCAGCTGCGGCTCGGCGGGCAGCGCCCCGAACACGTGGTCGAGCATCGCTTTCACCGTCTCGGCGTCGATGTCGCCGACCACGGCGATTTTCAGGTTGCCGCGCGCCAGCACCCGCCGCGTGTAGTCCTTAAGGTCGTCGACAGTGATTGTCGGCACCGATTCCAGCGTGCCGGCAACCGGCCGGCCGTACGGATGATCGGCAAACGCGACTTGCCACCAGCGCAGACTTGCCATCTCGGTCGGGTTGGTGGTGGCGCGCCGCAGCGTGGACATGATCTGCGCGCGGTTGAGCGCGACGTCGGTCGGATCAAACCGCGCCGCTGTTAGTCCAAGCCGCAGCGCCTCGAACGCCTCGTCGCGATTCTCCGTGAGCGTGCGCAGCGAGCCGCGCAGCGTGTCGCGCTCCGCCTCGTAATTCAGCTCGATCGCCTTGCGCTCCAGACGTTCGTGAAAAGTCTTCGAATCGTACTCGCCGACGCCGTCGTCGAGCAGGGACGCGACAAGGTTCGCTGTGCCCGCCTTGCCGGGCGAATCCTGGATCGCGCCGCCGGCGAAGGCGAAATCGATGGCGATCATCGGCACGGCCGGCTCATGCACCAGCCAGGCTTCGATGCCGCCGGGGCTCACCACGCGCTCGATGGTGGTTGCACAGGCCGGCGTCCTGCGACGGCAAAAAGTGCTGCAATCGCGACGCGCGAAGCGCCGCAGACGGCGAAGTGAAATGATGGCGTTCACGAGTGCTTCTCCTTCGCCGGAAAGCTGCTGACCAGATAGCCGGTGACCGACGCGCGGCGGTTACACCAGGTGCGGGCCGCGTTGCGTACGGCCTCGGCAGTCACTGCCCGAATTTCGTTCGGCCAATTGCGGACCATGTCGACGGTTTCGCCGGTTGCCAGCGCAGCGCCGTACCAGCGCGCGAGCGTCGCCTGATTGTCCTGCGCGTAGACCGCATCCGCGATCAGCCGGTTCTTGGCCAGCGCAAGCTCGTCTGCGGTGATACCGTGCTCGCTGACATCGGCGATGATGGCGTCGATCGCGGTTTCGACGTCTTGCAGTGTCTTCCCGGGCGCTGGCACGCCGTAGAGGCCGAACTTCCCATAGTCGAGTGCGGTACTCGAATAATAGGCGCCGGCATTGAGCGCCAGGTTTTGCTCGACCACGAGTGTTTTATAGAGGCGGCCGTTCACGCCGCCGCCGAGCACATGGGCCAGAACTTCGAGCGCCTGGCTCTCTCCCGGCTTCGCCGTAATCCGCGACGGCGCCAGATAGACCCGGCTGACGCTTGGCTGCTCGACCCTGGCGTCGGCAAGCGTGACGGTCCGCGGCGCTTCTTGTGGCGGCTCCATCGGCCGCCGGCGCGGCGCGATTTCCGCGCGCGGCGCGATTTTGCCGTAGGTTGCTTCCGCGTCGGCCTTGACCTCGTCAGCCGTGACATCGCCGGCAATGACGACGATCGCGTTATTTGGCGTGTAGAAGCGCCGGTAGAAGGCCAGGGCTTCGTCGCGGGTTAGCTTTTCGATCTCGGGCCGCCAGCCGATCACCGGACGGCCATAAGGATGGTTGAGGTAGAGCGCTGCATCCATCTGCTCGGACAGCCGGCTGTTTGGATTATTCGCTACCCGCATATTCTGCTCTTCGAGCACCACGTTGAGCTCGGGACGCACAACCTCGTCGGTGAGCACAAGTCCGGTGATGCGGTCGGCCTCGAACGCCATCATTTCCTTGAGATGCTCGCGCGGAACGCGCTGGAAGAAGCCGGTATAATCATCTGAAGTGAAAGCATTTTCCTGACCGCCGATGTCGGCCACGGTCGCAGAGAATCGGTTGCCGGGATTCTGCGCCGTGCCTTTGAACATCAGATGCTCAAGAAAATGCGCGAGACCGGATTTCCCCGGCGTCTCGTCGGCGCCACCGACCTTGTACCAGATCATGTGGGTGACGACCGGAGCGCGATGATCCGGGATGACGACGACTTCAAGACCGTTACTCAAGGTGAAATGGTCGACTTTGGGTCCGCTTTCGGCGCCGGCAGCGACCGGACAACGCGGCGAGCAAAGCAGATGCGAGCAGCAGGGTTTTCGGCACGAGGGTCTCCAGTTGTTTGTTCACGCTAAACCGCCAGCCGCAACATGCTCACACGGCGGTTGCCTGGGCAGCAACGCCGCGAGCAGTTCTCAGAACGGCAGTCAAACGCAACGCCCCCGGTAGTCTCGACAAAAACTCGCGGCTATTTCCCGGAGCCAGCGGCAGGTGGCGTGATCGGGCCCATGCCGAAGTCGGTCGCCGACGCCTGCTTTTTGCCCGACTTTTTATTGGGACTGACGCCGTAAGGCTGTTCCGGCGACGGAATCCGGTATCCGGCGGGTGGGTCGGTAAGATTTCTGCGTACGGGTTCGCCGGCAAAGTTGGCGTATTCCTCTCTGTCGAACCAACCCATCGGATTGTACCAAGGCTTCTTCTCAATGTGCGGATTAGGGGTTTGAACGGCCGTGTCGGGAACGACCGCCTCTTTGGCTTTACTGTTCTTGGGTCGCTTGGCTGGATCGGTCGGCCAATCCGGAGCGGGCACTGCCGCATCCTTTGCCGGGGGAGGTAAGTCGCGGCTCGGCGGAACGACGAGCGGCGAGCGCTCCGTGTAGTTGATGTCGGCGTCCGGGTCGGCCCCTTTGCTTAAGCCGATCGTTTGCAGGATCTTGCTAAAGGCAGCCGCTGTCGCTGCCATAGGTCTGCGCTTGGGCGGCCGCGGTACCAACGACAGCGACGATGCCGGCCAAAGCTACGCTCAGCGCTGCGCGCAGCAGCACATTCGACACGGTGCCGCCCTTTTGGCGGCGACTCAAATGGCACTCAAATCCTGCAGCATGCGCTCACCCAAAACGGCGGTACGCCGGAGCATGACCTTAACCCGTAAGTCCTTTTACCCGCGATCAGGGCGCTTTTACGGCACCCCTGGCCCGCACCGAATCGTACATCAGAGCGACGACCCCGGCTACGATGGCGGTATCGGCAAGGTTAAAGACATACCAGGTAAAGCGCCAAGTGGCGGTTTCGATGTGAAATAGCACAAAATCCATCACCCCCGGCCAGTGCAGCCGGTCGATGGCGTTGCCGAGCGCTCCGCCGATGATGAGACCCAATGCCACGGCCGTGAGCCGCGAGGACGCCCGCGCCAGCCAAATCCACAACAGCACCACCGCCGCAACTTTAAAGGCGAGCAACGCCCACAATGCCGAGAGCCCCTGCTGCTGAAACAGCCCATAGCTGATGCCAGTGTTCCAGATGACGATGAGATCGAGAAAGGGTGTGAGCGCCACACGGCTGCGGTCGGCGAGGTCGAACACGTCCAAAAGCCAGAGCTTGGACGCTTGGTCGAAGACGCCGGTAACGGCGGCAATGGTCAGGCCGAACGCGCTTAGCGGCCCCCACGCGTTAGAGTGACCGGCTTTTTCTTGCGCCACTTCGGTCATGGCGGCCCCTACTCTGCGGCTTTGCGTATCGCGTCCCACTCGCGCAGCGCCTGCGCATCGCGCGGCGTCACGTCGGGATATTGCGGATCGAGACCCACCGCGGGCGAAATCTTCCACGAGCGCGCACATTTGCGCCCTGCGGCCAATTCGGGGACAACGGCAACCCCCGCCACATCCGGCAGCCGGAATGCATCGGCCGGTCCCTCGCCCTCGACCAGCGCCAAACCCGAGGTGATGCAGACTTCGGCGAGGTCGACATCGACGACCGCCGCGAAAAGATCGGGATCGGAGATATGCACCAGTGGATGCGCCTCGAGCGATGATCCGATGCGCTTTTGTGCGCGTTCGATCTCAAGCGCGCCAGTGACGACGCGGCGCACTTGTCGCACCTTGCGCCACCTTTCCGCCAACGCTTCGTCGCGCCACGCGGCCGGGACTTCAGGAAACGGTTCGAGATGGACCGAGGCGGCCGACGGATGGCGGGCGAGCCACGCTTCCTCGGCGGTGAAGCAAAGGATCGGCGCAAGCCAGGTCACCGTGCAGTGAAACAGGTGGTCGAGCACAGTCAGGCAGGCCTTGCGTGTGTTAGAGGAGTACGGATCGCAATAGAGCGAGTCTTTGCGGATATCGAAATAGAACGCCGACAGATCGACGGTCATCAATGTATTGAGCGCGGCGAAGATGCGCTTGTAATCGAAATCGGCGTAAGCGCCGCGAATGACCGCATCGACTTCGGCGAGCCGATGCAACATCAGACGTTCGAGGTCCGGCATGTTCGCCAAGGCGACACGCTCGCCGTGTAAATGCGCAAGATTGCCGAGCATCCAGCGCAGCGTGTTGCGGAGCTTGCGATAAGTCTCGACGGTGGTCTTAAGGATTTCGGGCCCTATGCGCAGATCGTCGGCATAGTCGGCGGCGCAAACCCACATGCGCAGGATGTCGGCGCCCGCTTCTTTGATCACGTTCTGCGGCGCGGTGACGTTGCCGAGCGATTTCGACATTTTGCGCCCGTTCTCGTCGAGCACGAAACCGTGGGTGAGCACGATGTCGAACGGCGCACGGCCACGCGTCCCGCACGACTCAAGGAGCGATGACTGAAACCAGCCGCGGTGCTGGTCGGAGCCTTCGAGATACATCACCACTTCGTCGCCGCCGTCGGCCCTGCGGCGGATGTGGGCGAGCGCCGGAAAGTGTTCGGCATCCTCCAGCACGAACGCGTGCGTGGAGCCTGAGTCGAACCAGACATCGAGGATGTCGTCGACTTTCTGCCAGCCCTCATTGCCGAGCTTGCCGAGAAAGCGCTCGCGCGCGCCAGGCTGATACCAGGCGTCCGCGCCTTCTTTCTCGAAAGCTTCGATGATGCGGACATTCACCTCGGGATCGTTGAGAATTTCCACCGCGCCGTCCGGCGTTCACCTTGATGAAAACGGCGATCGGCACACCCCAGGCGCGCTGGCGGGAGATCACCCAATCGGGGCGACTCTCGATCATGCCGGAGATCCGCTTCTCGCCCTGCTCCGGCACCCAGCGCGTCGCCTTGATGGCCTGCTCGGCAAGCCGACGCAGCGTTGCGCCATGCCGCGCCGTGCCGCTCAACAGCGTGATCGGCTGGTCCATGGCGATGAACCATTGCGGCGTATTGCGGAAGATCACCGGCTTCTTTGAGCGCCACGAATGCGGATACTGATGCTTGAGCCGCCCGCGCGCGATCAGCATGCCGGCGTCGGCCAGAGCTTTGATCACTGCCTCGTTGGCGTCGCCCTTTTCGCCTTTGTCGGTGAGCACGCGCTTGCCGGTGAAGCCGGGTGCCTGTTCGGTGAAACGGCCATCGGCATCGACGGTATAGGGAATTGTCGTATTGATGCCGCGCGCGGCGAGTTCGCGTGCATGGGCGGTCCAGATGTCGAAGTCTTCGCGGCCATGTCCCGGCGCGGTATGGACGAACCCGGTGCCGGTATCCTCGGTGACATGATCACCGGGAAGCAGCGGCACCTCGAAATCGTAGCCGCCTAATTTCTTGAGTGGGTGCTGGCAAACAAAAGTCGCCAGATCGTTATTGTGAACGCTCCTGAGTTTTTTGAATGCCGTCACCCGCGCCTGGCGCAGCACGTCGAGCGACAGTTTGTCGGCCAAGACGAACAAGTCCCCGACCTTGGCCCAATTGTCGGAAGGCGCGTCGGTAACTTCGTAAAGCCCATATTCAATTCGCGGCGAATAGCTGATCGCCCGGTTGCCCGGAATAGTCCAAGGCGTCGTCGTCCAGATGACGATCGAAGCGCCGACGAGTTGCCGATTGCGCGTCAGCTGTTTCGCCGGCGGAGACAATCGGAAACTTCACCCACACCGTATCCGACGTGTAATCCTCATATTCGACCTCGGCTTCCGCGAGCGCAGTCTTTTCCACCACCGACCACATCACCGGCTTACTGCCGCGATAGAGCGTGCCGTTCGCCGCGAATTTCATGATCTCGCGCGCAATCTGCGCTTCGGCGAATGGGTCCATCGTGGTGTAGGGATGCGCCCAATCGCCGACGACGCCGAGGCGCTCGAATTCCACGCGCTGCACATCGATCCAGTGCTGGGCAAAGCGCCGGCACTCCTGGCGGAATTCCACCAGAGCGGTGGGGTTCGACAAATCCGGCTTCGGCTTGCCCTTGGCGCGGTAATTCTCTTCCTCGATCTTCCATTCGATCGGCAGGCCGTGACAGTCCCAGCCGGGCACGTAGTTGGAATCGAAGCCGAGCATCTGCTGGCTCCTGGTCACCACGTCCTTGAGGATTTTGTTGAGCGCGTGGCCGATATGGATGTTCCCGTTGGCGTAAGGCGGGCCATCGTGCAGGACAAAGCGCGGCCGCCCCTTGCCGGCAGCGCGCAGCCGCCCATAGAGATCGAGGCTCTTCCAGCGCTTGAGGATCTCCGGCTCTTTCTGCGGCAAGCCGGCGCGCATTGGAAAATCGGTCTTGGGCAGAAATAGCGTTTCGCTGTAATCGCGCGCTTTGGTCGGCTGCTCGCTCATGGCGCGCCTTCTAACAAGCCACCGGCACGGCGCAAAGGGTCCCGTACCGGGCCCCAGCCGCATCTGGCCTTTGGTTCCGCAACGAATGCAAAATTTCCTGATTGAACGGTATTTTCAGGCGCTTATATGCTTGTGACGGTAGTTTGCACCGTTCATTGCGTGGAGAGAAGCCATGAGCACCGCTTCGACAGCGGCGGGTAATGCTGGCGAGACGGCGAGCGACGCCATTCGCGAAGCCCGCAAGGCAACATCAGCCGCCTCCGGCAATCTCGAAGGCGATTTGCAGACGCTGCGCGAGGAGTTCGCCCGGCTGGCCGATCAGGTCGCTGGGATCGTTGCGGGTAGCAGCAGCGCCGCGTGGCGCCGCGCTAAATCGGGCATCGACGAGGCCGTTGCCGAGGCCGAGGACAAGGGCCGCGAGGCGGCGAGCGCCATGCGCGAGGTCTCCGGCCACTTCGTTGACGCGATCGACGAATCGATCAAGACCCGGCCATACACCACGCTCGCCATCGTCGCCGGCATTGCATTCCTGTTCGGGGCAACCTGGCGCCGCTGAGATCCCGATGCTCAAGAACTGGATGCACGACGCAGCGCTTGCGATCCAGGCGCGCAGCGGCTTGACCGCAGGCTTTGTGGTGTGGCTGGCGATCGTTCTGTTCGCTACGTTCACGGCATTCGCGTTCATCTGTGTGGCGGCTTACGATTGGCTGTCGCTGCAATTGGGATCGGTCTATGCCGCGCTGGTCATGGCCGGCATTTTTATTTTGATCGCGCTCATTGGAGCGCTCATTTCCGCCATAGCGCGGCGGCGCGCCAGAGAACGCGCCATCCTTGAGCGCGCCGCGCGCGCGCACAGCGCGTCGTCATGGCTGCTCGATCCGAAAATTTTGGGCGTCGCCCTGCAAGCCGGCCGCACGCTCGGCTGGCAGCGTATCGTCCCACTGGCACTGCTGGCCTTTCTGGCGGCGCAATGGGTGCGCGAGCGCGGCGACCGGCCGCCCGACGATGCAGCTTAAATCCGTTCGCTAAATCGGCGGGAAACGATTTCCCGCCAGCTGCAGCGCCTCGCGCGCGCGCGCCGCGTCGTCGTGCATGGCACGCACGAGTTCGTCCACCGAACTAAAAGCCGCTTCCTCGCGAATCCAACTGATGAAAGCGACATCGATGCGCTGGCCGTACAGATCGCCATTGAAGTCAAACAAAACGACTTCAAGAAGAATGACGCCGCTGTCGAACATCGGCCGCCGGCCAAAATTCGCTACACCATCGTAACGGCGTTTGCCAAGCCCAACCCGCACCGCATAAACGCCGTGGCGCAGCCCGCACGCGGCATCGAGAGTTAAATTCGCGGTCGGAAAACCGAGCTCCCTGCCGCGCTTGTCGCCGTGCTTTACCTCACCCGACACGAACCATGGAAAGCCGAGCAGCGTCGCCGCATCGTCGAGGCGCGCGGCGACCAGCGCATCGCGGATCGGGCCGGAGGAGACCGGGCGCCCGTTGAGTTCGAAGGGCGCGACCACATCGACGGCGAAGCCGTACTTGCGGCCTTGCTCGACAAGAAAGTCGGGCGAGCCGGTGCGATTTTTCCCAAAATGGAAATTGAAGCCGATCACGACGCCGCTCACCGCGAGCTGCTCGACCAGAATGCGGGCGACAAAATCGTGCGCCGTCACGCTCGCCAAGGCGGCATCGAAAGTCAGCACAACCGTCCCGTCGAGACCATTGGCAGCAAGCAGCCGCAACTTCGCGGCCTCATCGGTCAGCCGGAACAGCGGCTCACTGGGGTTGAAGAAATCGCGTGGATGCGGCTCGAAGGTCAGAACCCCCGCCGGCCGACCTAAGCCCCGGGCGCGATCAATCGCTACCGCGATCACCGCCTGGTGGCCGCGGTGGACGCCATCGAAATTGCCCATGGCGAGCACCGCGCCGCGGAGCGCGCCACCGGGCGCTGCGTCGCGCACGACGAGGAAGCGTTTCGGCGCCATCAGCCTGCAATGGTTAAGAAAACCTGTGGGGCCTGTTGGTGCCGCCGCGGCGGGTCCAAGTCAAGTCAAGCGAGGTCGCGAAGAGGAAAGTCCATGGACCCACCCTGCCGCCGCGATTAACCCGATATTCAATCAGCGATGATAGATCACCGCGCCTTAAAGGAGCGCTTTTGGGGGCAGCGTCACCTCAGATTGAGGAGCCGACCAACGACACTCCTTGCTGAGGCCGCGCCAAGGAGCGGAGCGATGGCTCTTGATCCGACAATGCCGGTGCTCGTAGTCGATGACTACAGCACCATGGTCCGTATCATCCGCAATCTGCTGCGCCAGCTCGGCTTCGCCGACGTTGACGATGCCAGCGACGGCCTCCAAGCGATCGCCAAGATGCACGCCAAGCGGTACGGTTTGGTGATTTCGGACTGGAACATGGAGCCGATGACCGGCTTCGACCTGCTGCGCCAAGTGCGCGCCGACCCCGACCTCGGCGAAACGCCGTTCATCATGATCACGGCCGAATCAAAGACCGAAAACGTAGTCGCGGCACGCAAGGCCGGCGTCAACAATTACATCGTCAAGCCGTTCAACGCGCAGACGCTCAAGAGCAAAATCGAAGCGGTGTTCACCGAGTCCGCAGCGGACCTCGAGCCCACCATCCGTTAAGGCGCTCACTCGCAAATCGTGTCCGCCAAAAATTAATGCGATCGATGAATTTCGTCTCGCGGGTTGAACACGACCCGCAGCGCGGCCCCTGGTCCTTTTTGCCTTGGCATTATTCAGAAACGACTCGCCAGCCGCGCCCTACGTCGCGCTCGAGTTTCGTCGCACGCATTCCGAATGGCTCCGGTGTGATCCCGCGAATCCAAAGCTCCATGCACTCCACTTCGACGTCGACAAAAACGGCATTTGCCCGGTCCTGCTCGGTCGGGAAGTAGGCGCCGTACGCGGCTTTCCAGCGTTGGCGGACCACGGCCTCGCTGTCGCACAACGTGGCCTTGCCGATCAGCGTGACGAAGGCGTCGTCGGGATCGTGCTGAAAGATGATCGCGACCGTGCCGACGCGGCGCATCTCGGCTGCCTTGCGCGAACGGCCGTCGGTGATGAAGCGGATGGTCCAGTCGTCGCTGCCGTCGGCTCCATCGTGCAGCAATCGACCCATCGGCCGCAGATTGGTGAAGCCCCCGTCGGCAGCGGTTGCCAACCAGCAATAACGCACAGCTCTGACGGTCTTGGCGGCGCCGGCTAGCAGGCGGCTTACTTCGATGGCGTCGTGCTTGTCTGTCGCTTCCAACATTGGCGTGCACTCCTCTCGACCGCACAATGCCATATGTTGACGAAATCGTCTAGACCTCCTAGTCTACATCATGGGGCGAGCGCAGTTCGATCGTGCCGATTTCCTTGCCGCTGCCCGCGCGCTGACCGCGGAACGCGGCCCCGTCGCCGTGACGGTCGATTCGATTATTGAACGGTTGAAGGCCCCCAAGGGCTCGTTCTATCACCGCTTCGCCTCGCGCGACGCGCTGCTCGGTGAATTATGGCTGGCGACCGTGCTCGCCTTTCAGGAGGGTTTCGTCGCCGCGATTGAAGCCGGCGACGGTCTGCGCGCCGCGCTGCACATTCCGGGCTGGGCACGCGAGCACCTGGACGATGCTCGACTGCTGCTCCTTTACAGCCGCCACGATTTTGTCGACGGCGAATGGCCGGCAACGCTCAAGCGTGGCGTCGCCGATCAGACCAAACGCGTTGAAACCTGCCTGAAGACATTCGCGCGGCATGCGTTCGGCCGCGCTGGTCCGGCGCAGCTCCGTCGCGCCACATTCGTGCTGTTAGAAGTTCCGACCGCTGCCGTGAAGCAACATCTGCAACGTCGTGAACCACCGCCGCCGCTGGTCGATGAGCTGATCACCAAGACGTATTACGCGATTGTTGGTCGCGGTGGCGACAACGGCGGTCCAGCCGATAGCGCGCTGAAATTCTAGGCGCGCCGAGCTAAAAATCACCACGCCAGCGCGCGCGTGACCGCTTTCGGCGCCACGCCGGCCGTAGCGAAGACCGTGTTCAAGCTCGACAAATCCGCCGCCTCGCGTCCACCGAGATCGTCGGCGTGGATGCCCGAAATGACGAACAGACAATCGATGCCGAAAGCAACGGCGCCCTTCAGATCAGTTCGGACCGAATCGCCGATCGCCAAAACCCGCTTTAGCGGCGGCACGTCGCCGCCGCGAAAGGCGGCGGCCTTGCCGAGCGCCGCCTCGTAGATCGGCGAATGCGGCTTGCCGCAATAAAGCACTCCGCCGCCGAGCGCCGCGTAGGCATCGGCCAACGCGCCGGCGCAGTACACCAGTTCATCGCCACGCTCGACAACGATGTCCGGATTGGCGCAGACCATAAACAGCGAGCGGGCCCGCAGGCTCGCAAGGAGTTCGCGATAGCTCTCCGGGGTCTCGCGCGTGTCGTCGAACAGACCGGTGCAGACGACGTAGTCGGCGGTCTCGATCGGCGCGTAGCTGATATCGAGACCGGCGAAGATCGCCGCGTCACGTTCCGGCCCGAGATGAAAGACGCGTTCGCGCATCCTGCTCTCGACGATACCGCGGGTGACGTCACCGGAACTCGTGATCGCGTCATAGGCGTCGCGCGGCACGCCGAGCCGATCCAAAAATTTTTGCACCCATGCGCCCGGCCGCGGCGCGTTGGTGATGAGAATGACTGTGCCGCCGTCGGCGCGAAACCGCATCAGCGCCTCGCAAGCCGGCGCGAAGGCGGCGACACCGTTGTGCACCACACCCCACACGTCGCAAAGCAGGACGTCGTAAGTTTCCGCGAGCGGCGCAAATCGTTCGATGATTTTGGGCAAGGAAGTTGCGTCGCCTCAGTTGCCGCCGCCGGCGCGGGCAAGCTTGGCGAAACCGCTCAGTCCGGCAGGAGCGGCTTCGCTCGGCGCAGCTCCGCCCATCCTCGCCGGCTCGCCCCTACCCGCCTCGCTACCGGCCCCCTGCAAGGCTTCCGGACGCACCGGGCGCGGCGGCGAAAACAAAAAGCCCTGTCCAAACCGGACGTCGTAATCCAACAGATCAACCACGCTGGATTCGCTTTCGATCCGATCGGCGATGAGATCGATGCCGAAGCGGCCGAGCAGGTCGGAAAAATCCGCGGGGTGGATATTGACGGTGTTCTCGGTCGCCCGGTTGAGCAGCAACGCCGCCGACGTCTTGATGAAGCGGAAGCCGCGTTCGTTCAATTCACGCGGCTCGAGACGAAGATCGGTGAGATTATCCATCGAAAACCGGAAGCCACGCTCGGCAAGTGCCGCAAGGCTTTCATGCTCAATCGGTCCCATCCCGCGAACCGCGGCGTGGGTGAACTCGAGCACAAGAGAAGGCGCGATCGCCCGATTGGCGTCGAGGAACTCCAGCAACTGGGCAAAGCCCGGATCGGTCAGCGTTGCAACGGAAATATTACAGAACAGACCGATTTCGCGGTTCTTGAGCAACATACGCCGCACGACCTGCACGCAACGCATGACCGAAAGGCTGTCGAGCTTCGGCAACAGCGATCCGGCTTCGGCGTAGGGCAGAAAATCCTCGGCGGCGACCACTTCGCCGTTACCGGTGTTGAGCCGCGACACTGCCTCGTAATAGCGAACTTTGCGCTGCGGCAGGGTCACGATCGGCTGGAGATGAAGATCGATGCGCTGTGCCTCGATGCCGTCGCGAATGATCGCGATGATGGCGTCGCGGTTGAGCCCGCTGAAGGCCGGAATCTCGCGTGCGACGGGCCCGGCGGCGACCGTTGTATCGGCGCCTTTCCCAGCGGCAGCCGACACGCCCGCAGACTGTTGGGAGGCGCTATGCGGCGCCCGCAACTCGTCGACGGCGCGCGACTGTGCCAGCGCCGCGTCATGCTGCGCCACCGCCTCGGCGAGTTGATTGACCAGCCGCGAAAGTTCCTCGATTTCGTTAGCGAGCGGGCGGGCGGCTGACAGCGCCCGCTCGAGCACCGTTTCGACCTTGCCCTCCATCGACCCAAGCCGGCGGTCGAATTCCGCCAGCTGACGTGCGAGATCGCCGGAGCCGCGCGCGATGTTGGAAACCTGATCGCTCACCTCGGCGCGGTCCTGTTTGCGGCCGGCGATGGCGCTATAGATCGTCAGCACGGCCAGCGCGCAAACCGCCACGAGCGCTGAATTGGGCAGGCTCAAGCCAAAACGAAGGAACAGCACCGCGCCGAGCGAGGCGGCGATGAGCACCATGCACCCGGCGATGAAAATGGCGCTGATGCGCACCATTTTTTGACGACCCCGCGCGCTAGACCCGAGAAATCGATTCGTTTCCAGACGCCACCAGTGTCCACAAGCTCTAACCCGCCGCAAGTCCGGTTTTATGGCACGAATGCGAAATGGGTTATTTCAATGAGAGCCGCTAATTCCGGCCCCACGGGATCGCCGCCCATATGCGTTCGTGCAGATAGTATAGCGCGATCTTGGTGACCAGTTCGGCCCCGGCAATCGATCCGGCAAGCCCGACCCGGCCGGTTACGACAAAACTGACAACGAAGGTGTCGAGCGAAGCCATGCTTCGCCAGGAGACAGCCTTCGAAAACGACCGGCGGTGAGCCTCAAGGCCGTGGAACCAACGCATTGTGTCCTCGCCAATGGAACGGCAATATCCAGGAAAGCCATCCAAAACTGCCGCAACGCGGCGCCTCTATCCGCGTAACAACGTACAGAGCAGAGGCGCGATATGGCCTTTGCACGCGATCTTTGGGGGTATGATTTAGGCCACCGCGCGAATGACGCGCGCGGCCTTCTCGAAAAGTTCCGCGATGTGCGTTTCGTTGACGATCAGCGGCGGGGCGATCGCCAGCGTGTCGCCGGTGATGCGGATGACGAGGTCCTCGTCCTGGAACGCCCGCTCCATCGCCTCATAGCCGCGCTCGCCGACCGCGTCTGGCCGCGAGGCGAGATCAATCCCGGCGGCAAGCCCGACGGTGCGCACGTCAAGGACGTTCGGCAGGCCTTTCAGCGTCATCGCCGCGTCGGCATAGACCGGCTCCAGCCGCTTGGCGCGATCGAACAGATTTTCGTCGCGATAAAGATCGAGCGTCGCCAGACCCGCGGCGCAGGCAAGCGGATGCGCCGAATAGGTGTAGCCGTGGAACAATTCGATGGTGTGCTCGGGCCCGCGCATGAACGCGTCGTAGATGCTCTCGCGCGCGATCACGCCGCCCATTGGCACCGTGCCCGACGTGACGCCTTTGGCGAAGCAAAGGAGATCCGGCGTGACACCGTAGCGCTCTGCGGCAAACGCGTGACCAAGGCGGCCGAAGCCGGTGATCACCTCGTCGAAGATCAGCAGAATACCGTGACGGTCGCAGATCGCGCGCAGCCGCTGCAGATAACCCTTCGGCGCCGGCAGCACGCCGGTCGATCCGGCCATCGGCTCGACGATCACCGCGGCAATCGTCGAAGCGCCATGCAGCGCGACGATGCGCTCAAGCTCATCGGCAAGGTGCGCGCCCCATTCCGGCTCGCCCTTGGTGAAGGCTTGATGCTCGCGGCTGTAGGTCGCCGGCAGATGATCGACGCCGGCGAGGAGCGTGCCGAACATTTTACGGTTGTTGACGATGCCGCCGACCGAAATGCCGCCGAAGCCGACGCCGTGATAGCCGCGCTCGCGGCCGATCAGGCGGGTGCGCGCGCCTTCGCCGCGCACATTGTGGTAGGCGAGCGCAATCTTGAGCGCCGTGTCGATCGCCTCAGAACCGGAGTTGCAGAAAAACACCCGGTTGAGGTCGGCCGGCGCCAGTGCGGCGATCCGGCTCGCCAGCTCGAAGGATTTGGGATGCGCGAAATGAAACGCCGCGGCGTAGTCGAGTTCCGCCGCCTGGCTTGAAATCGCAGCGACGATCGGGTCGCGGTTATGGCCGGCGTTGGTGCACCACAACCCGGCCAAGCCGTCGAACACCGCGCGGCCGTCGGGCGTGTAGTAATGCAGCTCCTTGGCGCGGGCGAGCAGCCGCGGCGCGCGCTTGAACGCCCGATTCGGCGTGAACGGAATCCAGTAGGCATCAAGATCGTTGGTCTGACGGGCCAATGCGCTGACGTTGGTCATGACTGCTTATCCTGTGCCCTCCGCTCCCCGATTTCGTTGTAGCGCAGCAGCCCATGCAGCGGGCGCTAACGTAATAGCCGGGTCAACGCGGCGCCCTTGGGAGTGTGAAACTCCCAGGTCACGAGCTTGCCGTCATGGCGCGCATCGGCGGCTTTGAACCGTTGCTCAACGACGGCCAGATATTCTGTCTTGCTCAGCGTGCCGTCCTTGTCGCCGTCGGCGGCCGCGAATTCGCCTGCGGCTGAGCCGGCCTTTTAATTGCCTGCGGTCGAGCGCGCCCTTTTTACTGGTATCGAGTTTATCGAACAGATCGGCCGCGGCCTTTTTGGCTTCGGCGAGGTCGACGGTACCGTCATTGTCGGTGTCGAAATGACCGACGAGAGTCGAACCCGCGGCCCATGCCGTCCCTGTTGCGCCGACCAGAGCAGCGATCGCCACTGCCATTGCGTTCCGTCGCGAAATCATCATGCATCCCCGCCGAAAAATGCTTCGCCAATACCTAACCGTTCGACTTTGGATTGGCTAGGCCATGAAAATGCCGGACCGCAAACCGCCGGTCCGAAGATTGCGCGCATCAAGCCGATCCTTGCCGCCCCGCCCCGCCGCTGGTACCAACCACGCGCTCCCTTTAGCCGATGAGATAAGGCCGGCAGATGGCCGAGAAGCGCAAAGAAAACAACAAGCTCAAGGCTCGGCTGCCGCGCGGGCTGGCCGACCGCGGGCCGGCGGAGATCGCCGCCACGCGCGCCATGATCGAAAAAATCCGCGCGGTCTATGAGCGCTACGGCTTCGAGCCGGTGGAGACGCCGGCGATCGAATACACCGACGCACTCGGCAAATTTTTGCCCGATCAGGACCGGCCGAACGAAGGCGTGTTCTCGTTCCAGGACGACGACGAGCAATGGCTGTCGCTGCGCTACGATCTGACCGCGCCGCTCGCGCGCTACGTCGCGGAAAATTTCGACGCGCTGCCGAAGCCGTATCGGAGCTATCGCTTCGGCTGGGTGTTCCGCAACGAGAAGCCCGGGCCCGGGCCGCTTCCGCCAGTTCATGCAGTTCGATGCCGACACGGTCGGCTCAGCCTCGCCCGCCGCCGACGCCGAGATGTGCATGATGGCCGCGGATACGATGGAGGAGTTGGGCATTCCGCGCGGCTCTTATGTGGTGAAGGTTTGAATAATCGCAAGCTGCTCGACGGAGTTATGGAACGCATGGACTCGGAGCTAAAATCCGCATGGCTGAGAAGCGTCTTACTGTTTTGCGAGCCATCGATAAATTGGATCGTCTTGGAGTCGAGGGCGTCGCAAGAATTGCTTCGGCGAGGGCCGCAAAGACGAAAGCGGCGATTTCACAAAAGGCGCAGATCTCTCAATTTTTGCAAACAACTTTATCACAGCGGGTTCATCCGTTAGCACGGTGACTTGATCGACGAGCACTTTGTTTTCGCGCGATCAAAATTGCAAATGAGATTGCTGACGTTCGAATTGGCAAAAAAGCACCTTTTGATTTCGATGAATATCGGACATGCATCGCTTCGTTCTTAAGGAAACCCCGCGCCGCCTGAATTGGATTTAGGATTGGACGAGCTTGAACAAATTGCCGAACTGATCAATGCCAGCGGGTATGGACGATCAGAATCTCGCGTTGATCGATCTCGGTGGTCCGCGGCCTTGAATATTACACCGGCCCGGTTTTTGAAGTTGAGCTGACATTTCCACCGACGACAATGACGGCGCAACGCGCTTCGGCTCTGTCGGCGGCGGTGGGCGCTACGATGGACTTGTCTCGCGCTTTCGCGGCGAGCCGGTGCCGGCGACCGGATTTCTCGATCGGCGTGTCGCGGCTGGCGGCCGCGCTGCAACATCTCGGCAAGCTCGACAGCAAACCCGAGCATGGCCCGGTCGTCGTCACCGTGTTCGACAAGGACCGCCTCGCCGATTATCAGACCATGGTCGCGAAGCTGCGCGCCGCAAAAATCCGCGCCGAGCTTTATCTCGGCAACCCGCGCAACCTCGGCAATCAGCTCAAATACGCCGACAAGCGCAACGCGCCCTGCGTCGTGATCCAGGGCGGCGATGAGAAAGCCAAGGGCGAAGTCACGATCAAGGATTTGATCGTCGGCGCCGAACTGGCAAAGCTCGAAAAAGGCCGCGAGGAGCATTTGCAAAAGCAAAGCGAGGCGCAGCAATCCGTGCCGGAAGCGCAACTCGTCGAAGCCGTCCGCGCGGTGCTGGCGCGGCACGGGCTTGGCGGCGAGCGATGAGCCGCGCGGCAAAAATCGTCGTCATCGTTGTATGCGTTCTGATCGCCGCCATCGTCGCGGCACTCGCCGGCATGCTCGCGTTCGGCACCAGCGGCCCACCGGTCGCACTCGCTTCGCTCGGCGCGCCGTTCCGCAAGGTCGATTTCAGCGATCTGCCACAGCCGCAAAAACTCGAAACAAGCCACGGCTCGCCGATTGCGTACCGCGTCTGGCGGGAGAATCCGGCCGCATCCGACGCCGAACTCGTGGTCATCGCGATCCACGGCTCTTCGGCGCAGAGCGCGAGCATCCATCCGCTTGGCAAAGCGTTGAGCGCCGCCGGCATTCCGGTGTACGCGCCCGACATCCGCGGCCACGGCGACACTGGCACGCGCGGCGACATCGACTATGCCGGCGAACTCGATGAAGACATGGCCGACTTCGTCGCCACGGTGCGCGCCAAGCAGCCAAACGCGAAACTCGTTTTGATCGGCTTCTCTTCCGGCGGCGGGTATGCGCTCCACGTCGCCGCAACCCCGCTCGGAAAAATGTTTGTCCGCACGGTGATGCTGTCGCCGATGCTCGGCCCGTTTGCGCCGACCTACAACCAGGACCAGAAATACGCCCGCCCCTTCCTGCCGCGGATCCTGGCGCTTGTTCTGCTCAACCGCATTGGCATCCACGCCTTCGATCATCTGACCACGCTCCTTCTCGCCATCGATCCGGCGCGGACCGACATCCTCGTTGGCCATTATTCGTGGCTCTTGATGCGGGCGTTTGGAACAGGCGACTACGCCTCCGACGTACGCAACGCGCAAACGCCGCTCGCCGTCGTGGTCGGGGAAAAGGACGAGTTGTTCTATGCCGACAAATTCGCCCCGACTTTGAACGCGATCAAACCCGGAATTCCGGTAACCATCGTCCCCGGGCTCAGCCATACCGCGCTCACCACCGACCCGAGCGCGGTACCGGCCATCGTCGCCGCAATACGCGGCGCGGCGCCGCATTCGAACTAAACATTAAGCTCAACTTCGTCGCCTGGCTTGGCCCTGCGCCGCGGCATTAACGGCGCCCAGCAATCTTCATCGAATAGCGACCACTGCCATGCTAAGGGTTTGCGGAAACGGCACTATCGTCGCGCGAACGGGGATCGATTAACCATACGCCGGCGTGGATTTGACCAGCATGTCGAGTATGGCACCGACCCCGGACCAGCGCGCGCAGAGGCTTGTCGCCTCCTATGTGCGGGCCGGCTATACCCTGATCGAACCGCCCGTGCTGCAGCCCGCCGAGCCGTTCCTCGATCTTTCCGGCGAGGACATCCGCCGCCGCATGTTCCTCACCAGCGACCCGCATGGGCGCGAGCTGTGCCTGCGGCCCGATCTGACCATTCCGGTGTCGCGCGCCTATCTGCAATCGCCAGCGGCCGGCAAACCGGCCGGCTTCTGCTATCAAGGCGACGTCTTCCGCCACCGCGAGGGATTGCCCTCCGAGTTCGTCCAGGCCGGCATCGAATCGTTTGGCCGCCAGGACAAAGCGGCGGCCGACGCGGAAATGCTCGCGCTCGGACTTGAAGCGACCACGCTCTATGGACTGAGCACACCGGAGATCCGCATCGGCGATGTTGGTATGTTTATGGCTTTCGTCGCCGCGCTCGATCTTGCGCCGGCGTGGAAGCGCCGGCTGCTGAAAGACTTCAACAGCAAATGGTCGCTGGCGCACGATCTTGATCAACTTGCACTCACCGCCACGAACCGGCCGCCGGAATATCAGGGCGTGCTTGCGGCGCTGGCCGGCTCCGATCCTAAAGCGGCGCACAATCTCATTACCGACCTTCTTTCGATCGCCGGCATTGCCGCGGTGGGCGGACGCTCGGTAGGTGAAATCGCCGACCGGTTTCTCGAACAATCAGCACACGGCACCGGAACGCGGCTGCCGCGCGAGACCCGCGGTTTGATTGAACGCTTTCTCGCGGTGCGCGGCATTCCGGACGAGGCAGCGGCAGAACTGCGCGCACTCGCCGCCGACGCCAACCTTGCGCTTGGGCCCGCGATCGATCTGTTCGAGACCCGCACCGGCTTTCTTGCCGCCCACGGCGTCGACGTCGGCACCATGCATTTTTCCACCGCATTTGGGCGCGGCTTCGACTACTACACCGGCTTCGTTTTCGAGCTGCACGATTCCCGCGCCAAGGGTCCGCTGATTGCCGGCGGTCGCTACGATGAACTGCTGACGCGATTGGGCGCGCCCGGGCCGATTCCGGCCGTCGGATTTGCAGCTTCAATCGACGAACTCACCGCCTGTGGAGGCGGGATATGAGCGTGCCGCTGATCCTTGCCGTGCCCTCCAAAGGCCGGCTGCAAGACAACGCCGAGGCCTTTTTTGCGCGTTCGGGGCTTGAACTCGTCAAGCCGCGCGGCGCGCGCGAATATCGCGGCGCGATCGCCGGCTTTGACGGCGCGGAGATCGCCTATTTGTCCGCGGCCGAGATCACCGCCCAGCTTGCGCAAGGCGCGGTGCACCTCGGCATCACCGGCGAGGATCTGGTGCGCGAAATGATCCCCGCCGCCGACCGCAAGGTCGTATTCATCGATCAGCTCGGCTTCGGTTTCGCCAATGTCGTCGTCGCCGTGCCGCAGGCTTGGATCGACGTGCGCAGCATGGCCGATCTCGACGATGTCGCGACCGCCTTCCGAATGAAGCACAAGCGCAAGATGCGGCTCGCGACGAAATACGCCAATCTGACGCGCGGCTTCTTCGCCGAGCATGGCGTCGTCGATTATCGCATTGTCGAGAGTTCAGGCGCAACTGAAGGTGCCCCGGTGGCCGGCACCGCTGAATTGATTGTCGACATCACCACAACAGGCTCGACGCTGGCCGCCAACGGCCTCAAGGTGATTGACGACGGCACCATTCTGCGCTCGCAGGCGAACCTGGTCGCGGCGCGCTCGGCACAATGGGACACCGCGCACCGCGAAACCGCGCGCCTTCTGCTCGACCGCATCGCCGCGCAAAAACGCGCGCATGCCTGTCGCGAAGTCCGCACGCGTTTTGCCGGAATGAATGAGGCATTGCTCAAAACCGCGTGCGAAAAATTCGGCGTCGCCGCGCCGTTCGGCGGCCCAACCTCCTCCGGCATGCTGACCCTGCACTGCCCGCCCCGGAACGTGCATGGACTGGCAAGCTTCTTGCGCGAGCATGGCGCTGAGGCAGTATCCGTCGCGACGCTCGAATACGTCTATTCGCGCGACAATCCGCTCTATGCGCGCCTGACTGCCGAACTTGATCGAGACGGTCCAGCAACCACGAATTAATTGCGCCGTCCTAGTCTGCCGCGATACCAGCCGATCGCATCTTCGAGACGATCGTCGCCCCAAAACAGCTCGTCGCCGATCGTAAAGGTCGGCGAACCAAAAATTCCCAACGCTCTCGCGGCGTCGGTTTCGGCGAGCATGGTTTCGTTCGCCGTGGCCGAGTTCGCGAGCGCCAGGACACGGGCGGGATCCTGTCCGATGTCGCGCAAGCTTGAGGACAGATTAGGCTCGCTACCGGTCTCCTCTCCGGCCTGAAACCATCGCCGGTACGCCGCGCGCACGAATTCGGTGCCCCACCCTTCACGCATGCCGACGATGGCGACGAGATTGGCCGTGACCGACTGTTTGGCCGGATATGGCGCCGGCAGCCTGGCCGGCAGACCATGCACCGCGGCGCGACGCTCGATGTCCCGCCACATGTATCGCGACTTCGCGGGCTTGTCCGCAAACGGAATATGCTTCATTTCTTGAAGGATCAGAAGCAGATGAAACGGCCGCCACCGGAATGTGACGCCGGTCGAGCGCTCTACGTCGGCAAGCCGCATTACGCTCAAATATGAATACGTGCTGCCCATGGTGAACCAGAAGTCGATCGGACCTTCGGTCATATCGATGCTCCTGTTGGTGCCCGGAGTTCGTGAGCTTCGGATGCGCGGCTGAAGCGGTCAAGGAGGAAGCGCGGTTGCAAACTTCCGAGAGTCGAATTTTGCTACGCCGCGATCAGCGCGAAAGCGGCCTCGTCGCTTACCTGACGATCAACAATGCGCGCCGCCTCAACGCGATGAACAGCATACTGATGGACGAGTTCGTCGCGACCATGACTGTGCTCGCGACAGAACAGGACTTGCGCGCGGTCGTCCTAACCGGCGCCGGACCCAAGGCGTTTATCGTTGGGGCCGACATCAACGAAATGGCCGGCATCAACAACGCCGGGCAGGCGACGGCGTTCATCACGCGGCTGCATCGATGCTGTGATGCAATCCGCGATCTTCCGGTGCCGGTGATCGCGCGCATCCACGGCTACTGCTTCGGCGGCGGCCTCGAAATGGCGGCGGCGTGCGACGTCCGCATTGCGTCGGAAGCGGCCACGTTCGGCATGCAGGAAGTCAAGCTCGGTATTCCGTCGGTCATTGAGGCCGCGCTGCTGCCGACGTTGGTCGGCTGGGGACGCGCGCGCGAAATCATGCTGCTCGGTGAAACTTTCTCTGCCGCCACGGCGCTCGAATGGCGGCTGGTGGAGCACGTCGTGTCGGCAGCCGCACTTGATGACGCGGTCGAAACCTGGATCGGGAAGCTCCTCACCTCGGCACCGCGCGCGGTGCGGCTGCAAAAGCGGCTGATCCGGCGATGGGAGGACTTACCGCTCGCCGACGCCGTGCGTGCCGGTATCGACGCCTTCGCCGAAGCTTACGCGACCGACGAGCCCGCAGCCGCCATGCGCGAATTTCTCGCCGCGCAGAAGCGCAAGCGCAGCACGTGAGTTCAAGCGTCTTTTGACGCCTCGCCCGGCGGCTGCTTCCGCACCCGAAATACGACGAAATGGGAGAGCGAGAAGTTCACGACAAAGCTTGCCAAAATCGCGACGGCCTTGGCGAGCCACACGGGCAGCAGCAGGACTTCCGCCGCGACAAGCAAAGTTGCGGTATTGGCGAGCCAGCCGGCAACGCCGGACAGGACGAATGTGAAATAAGCGCGCCGTCTGAGCTTGCGGCCCGTTTCCGCCGCAAAGGTGATCGACGAATTCATCACATAGGAGCCGCTGACGGCGACGAACCACGAGATCGTATTGGCGGCGATCAACAACAATGTCGCGCCGCTGCCGCATCGGCAGGACGCGGACAGCGAATCGAAAGCCGTGAGCGCGGCCGAGGAATCGTTAAATCCTGCACGCGCCAGCAGAAACACACCATAATCAATCGCGGTGTTGACCAAGCCGACAAGCCCGAATGCGATCGCCTTGAAACCCAGCGCGCGGGTCCGCCAGCCGGCGAGAAGCCGTGCGCGCGCCCGGTCGAAGCGGGAAATTTCGGTCATTGCCGCCTTCGAATATCATGTCCGACGTGATCCGCCAGCCCTCGACCGGCAAGTTATCGCCGCCACGCCTGCGACCACATAGCGCGACATCTGGAACCGGGTGCGCTATACATCACGCGCGCAAGGAAAGGCGAAGTGGCTAACCCAATAACCGAACCGAGATCGACACTGGCGGCGCGCGGCATAAGTTCCGCCGCGCGGACTGCGGATGCCGGCCGCGGACTTTCGATTGTTGTTCCGCTGCACAACGAAGCGGCCTCGCTTGCCCGGATGCACACCAGGCTGGTCGAAATCGCGCGCTCGCTGCGCTCCAACCGCGGACTTCGCTGTGAAGTGGTCTACGTCGACGACGGTAGCGGCGACGATACACTCTCGATCGCCCACGCGCTGCCGGCGAACGCGCTCGACGTACAGGTCATCTCGCTGTCGCGCAACTTCGGCAAGGAGGCGGCTTTGCTTGCCGGCCTCGATCATGCCCGGCTCGGCGCAGTCCTTTTCATCGACGGCGACGGTCAGCATCCGCCGGCCTTGATCGAGACACTGGTCAGCCGCTGGCTCGATGACGGCTACGACGTCGTCTTCACCGCCAAGGCGCATCGCGCCAACGAGTTGATCGGCCGGCGCCTTTTGGTGCGTGCCTTTTATTTGCTGCTGAACTGGGGCGCCAAGACGAAAATCCCTGAAGATGCCGGCGACTTTCGGCTGCTTTCGCCCCGGGCCGCAGACGCGCTGCGTCAACTTCCCGAACGCAACCGCTTCTTCAAAGGACTGTCGAGCTGGATCGGCTTCCGCCAAGTCCGTATCGACTATGAGCCCGACGAGCGCACTGATGGGCGCAGCACCTGGAATCTGCGCTCGCTGATTGGATTGTCGGTCGACGGATTGACTGCGTTTTCGGTAGCGCCGCTGCGGGTCGCACTCCTGCTTGGTCTTGTTCTCGCGCTGATCGCGTTCGTCTATGGCGGGCAGATCGTCTACGAAACGATGGCCTATGGTCAGAAAGTCCCCGGCTATCCGTCACTATTCGTCGGCGTCATGGTGCTCGGCGGCGTGCAACTCATCATGCTCGGCGTGGTCGGCGAATATATCGCCAAGATCCTCTACGAGCTGAAAGGACGGCCGGTGTATTTCGTGGCCGAGCATGCAGTGAAGCTGCACGAGGAGGACAAGCAGCCGGCGAGCGACGCGCAAACCGCGGCCGAGTGAACCGTTGCGCCGCTCCCGTTTTACTTTCGGGGCGAAGCGCAACGATCAAATGATAACGACCTTGGTGCCGACTTTCACGTGACCGTAAAGATCGATGACATCCTCGTTGCGCAGGCGGATGCAGCCCGATGACACCTGGGTGCCGATTGTCCACGGCTCGTTAGAGCCATGAATACGATAGAGCGTCGAGCCAAGGTACATAGCCCGCGCGCCGAGCGGATTTTCCGGACCGCCGGGCATGAAGCGCGGTAGATCAGGTCGCCGCTTAAGCATGTCGTCCGGTGGCCGCCAGTCGGGCCACTCACGCATCGCCGAAACTTCCTTGATCCCTGCCCAGGTGAACCCGGGGCGGCCGACGCCGATGCCGTAACGCAGCGCTTTGCCGTCCGGCATCACCAGGTAAAGAAAATAGTGCGGCGTATCGATGATGATCGTGCCAGGCGGCTGGCTGGTCGGATAGTCAACAACCTGACGATCGAATTTCGGATCGACCATCGGGCGCGCCAAGTCGCCATTACTCGACGGCGCATAACCCGGCGACGAATCACCGCGCGCGAACAACTGCGACAAGAACGGCGGCAGCGACGGCTGGACGTATTGGGGTGCCGGTTGGTAGGCGCTCGGCGGCGGCGGGGGTTGAGCGGCGAGCGGCTGTCGCGGCGGCGGCTCGTAATTTTGCTGCGGCGCAGGCTGTTGAAAGAAGGCCGGCGCCTGGATTCCGCGTTCCTGCGGCGCGGGCGGTTCGGCATAATATTGCGACGCAGGCTGCTGATACCCGCGCGGCTGCGGTGCCGGCGCGACCGCGTAGTATCGCGGCGCCGGTTGATAGACGTGCCGCTGCAGCGGCGCGGGTTGGGAATAAGGGCGCCCTGAGCTGACCGGCGCGACATATCGGGGTGCGGAATATCCGCGCGCCGGATAAGCGGGTCTCGGATCAGGTGCGGGTTGAAGGCCGTATTGTCCTGGTCCGAATGTGTGAGCGATGAAGCCGCTGTTGACGGCGCTCGGCTGACCTCCCCCATAAAACTGCCAGCCGGGATCAAGCAGCGGAGCCTGCGCGCGGGCCTCAGGAGTGATCAAAAGCGAAGCCGCACCTGCCGCTGAGGTAACAATCACGACCCGCGCAACTGCAAAAATACGCCGCATGCCCACCCTCTATTCGCAACGGCGGCAAGACGCCGAACGAGCTCACTCGCCGCGGCGACGAGTACAGGCGCAAACGTCGACTGTTTGGTTAATTTTTCCCGGCGCGAGTTCGGCGGGCTCTTATTCGCACATTGTTCAGCAAATTATGGTTTATTTTGTGTAAATTACCCAAGAGCAAGGTCAGCCGGCGCCGCTCACGCGCGTCGCTCCCCCGACGTGAACGCGACATTAAGCGTCGGCTTCTAATGTCCCGCGCCGAATTGGTCGGTGATGTATGGCCGCGCCGCGTAAGGTCTTTCGCATCGAAGAGATGACTGCTCCGGAGCGTCCGGCGCGGCTTGACGAGGCGCCGGGGCAGGTGCCGGGGCTGGCTGAAATTATGCAAGAGCTTGGCGCACTGCGCGCTTTGCTGTCAGGCCGGCCGTTGCGACCATCTTCCGGATCAAGCGCGTTGCAGCGCGATGAAGCCGAGCGCTTCGCTTCGAAGCTTCGGCTTATTCGTTCAACCATCACCGGCGCGGGACACGAGCAACCGGGCCCGAACGGGTCGCACTTGCCGGGAACACCGGCCACGCGCATTGCCAACGAGCTCGAAGCGGTGATGCAAGGCAGCGAACAGGCGACACAGAAAATTCTCGCAGCGGCCGAGGAAATCGATCAGGCGGCGAACACCCTGTCCGCCGTGCTCAAGAACGACAGCGAACAAGGCCTCGCTCAAGACATCCGCGAGCGCGTGATCGCAATCTTCGAGGCCTGCAATTTTCAGGATCTGACCAGCCAGCGGGTCGCCAAGGTCATGACATCACTCGGGCTCATCGAGCGTCAGATCGCCCGCGCGCTCGACGAGCTTGCCCGCGAGAGCGCGCCGCCCATGCACGGCCCGCGGCTCGCCGACGACGGCGGCCACGTCTCGCAAAGCGACGTCGATTCAATGTTCGCCGGCGGCGACGTTAAATCGGCCTGACCGTCTCGCCTTAACGGACGGCAGGCGCCCGTTTTGAGCGGGCCACGCCTTCCGCTCCGCAACGCACGTAAACACCCATGCCGTAACGGTTGGCGACTTCCGGATTCATCCAGCGCATCACGATGCTGCGGCCGTCAAAAGATACGATCTCGCGATCAGGGGGGCCGCCGGCAGGTCCCGGCGGACCGATATAGTTCTTGCCGCTGGGGCTGCCTTTAAGTCTCAGCTCCTGCAGTTGCGCGCTGTCGGCGAGGTACATCATCACGCCGCCGTTCGGCCCTCGATTGATGACCACTGGCTGGCCGCACTGCGCCTTGGCGGCGGCTTCGGTTCGCGTCCGATCGGCGTCGTTATGATAGGCGCCATAACCCCAGCGACCGACGATTTCCTCGGCCCGGATCGTGGCCGGAATTTCCGCAGCGGGCGGAGGCGGCGCCATGGCTGGTTCAGGGTGGGAAAACGGATTGTTGGCGCAGGCGGACAGCATGAGCACGCACAACATTGCGCTCGCAAGCAATCGAAAACCACGGAGCGACGCGCCCATCAAACCCCTCCCTTTGCACCCCTGCAGCCAAACCCCTGGAAACCCAACCGTCGAACGCAGTCGAGGACGACGGCCACGGCGTCGGCTTGAACCGAACATTTAGCCGGTATGGTGACGAGTTTCGTCGCCAAGTGCCAGACCTTACCCAAACCACACCTTACCCAAAGCTTCGCGGTGTCGCGCGCAAGCAAACATACGACACGGCTCGTTGCATGGACTGGAGCGGCTTGACAGCCTCCCTGGCAGGTCTTATCTCCCTCGCGTATCCTTGGCACTCAACACAAAGAGTGCTAAGTTGCTGAAATCAATATACTTTCTATTTAACGGGAGCCCGCTCGGAGAGCGGTGATGAGGTGATCATGGCGAAGCTCAAATTCCGTCCGCTGCACGACCGTGTCGTCGTCAAGCGCATCAAGGCCGAGGAAAAGTCCAAGGGTGGCATCATCATTCCAGACACTGCCCAGGAGAAGCCGCAGGAGGGCGAAGTCGTGGCGGTCGGTCCTGGTGGCCGCGACGAGAACGGCAAGCTCATCACCATGGACGTCAAGGCCGGTGACCGTGTGCTGTTCGGCAAGTGGTCGGGCACCGAAGTCAAACTCGAAGGCGATGAACTCCTGATCATGAAAGAGTCCGACATCATGGGCGTGATCGCCTGAGCCAATTCCGTCACGCTTGAGGTTTGCTTCGCGCGCACCTCTGGATGACGGTCAATCGCAAATCTCAAGGAGACAACAACAATGGCTGCGAAAGACGTACGATTTTCAGGCGACGCTCGCGACCGCATGCTGCGCGGTGTGGAGACACTCGCCAATGCCGTCAAAGTGACGCTCGGCCCCAAGGGCCGCAACGTCGTGATCGAGAAGAGCTTCGGCGCTCCTCGCATCACCAAGGACGGCGTCACGGTCGCCAAGGAAATCGAGCTCGAAGACAAGTTCGAAAATATGGGCGCGCAGATGGTGCGCGAGGTCGCGCAAAAGACTAACGACCTGGCGGGCGACGGCACAACGACCGCGACCGTTCTTGCGCACTCGATCGTCAAGGAAGGCGTCAAGGCGGTGGCCGCCGGAATGAACCCGATGGATCTCAAGCGTGGCATCGATATCGCGGTCGCCGCTGTGGTCGCCGATATCAAGAAGCGCGCGAAGAAGGTCGGCTCGTCGTCGGAAGTCGCTCAAGTCGGCACCATCTCCTCGAACGGCGATGCAGCGATTGGCAAGATGATCGCTTCGGCGATGCAGAAAGTCGGCAACGAGGGCGTGATCACGGTCGAGGAAGCCAAGGCGCTCGAGACCGATGTCGAGATCGTCGAGGGGATGCAGTTCGACCGCGGCTATCTCTCGCCATATTTCATCACCAATGCCGAGAAGATGCTGGCCGAACTCGAGGATGCTTATGTGCTCCTCCACGAGAAGAAGCTTCCCGGCTTGCAACAGCTCCTTCCAGTACTCGAAGCCGTTGTTCAATCGGGCAAGCCGCTGCTGATCATCGCCGAAGACGTCGAGGGTGAGGCGCTCGCTACGCTCGTGGTCAACAAGTTGCGCGGCGGCTTGAAGGTCGCGGCGGTAAAGGCGCCGGGCTTCGGTGATCGCCGCAAGGCCATGCTCGAGGACATCGCCATTCTGACCGGCGGCCAGCTGATTTCCGATGATCTCGGCATCAAGCTGGAAACCGTCACGGTGGCGATGCTCGGCCGGGCTAAAAAGGTGGTGATCGAGAAAGAGAAGACCACCATCGTCGACGGCGCCGGCAAAAAGAAGGACATCGAGGCGCGTGTCGCTCAGATCAAGCAGCAGGTAGAGGAAACCACCTCCGACTACGATAAAGAAAAGCTGCAAGAGCGGCTCGCCAAGCTGGCTGGCGGCGTTGCGGTGATCCGCGTGGGTGGCGCGACCGAAATCGAGGTCAAGGAGAAGAAGGATCGCGTCGAAGACGCGCTCAACGCCACACGCGCCGCGGTCGAGGAAGGCATTGTGCCCGGCGGCGGTGTCGCACTTTTGCGCGCCAAGAAGTCGGTCGGCAAGCTGAGCAACGAAAATGCCGACGTGCAAGCCGGCATCAATATCGTGCTCAAGGCCTTGGAAGCGCCGCTGCGCCAGATCGCCGAAAACTCCGGCGTCGAGGGTTCGATCGTGGTCAACAAGATCATGGAGAACAAGTCCGAGACGTACGGCTTCGACGCGCAGAGCGAGGAATATGTCGACATGATCGAGAAGGGCATCGTCGATCCGGCCAAGGTGGTGCGCGCGGCGTTGCAGGATGCGGCCTCTATCTCCGGCCTTCTGGTCACGACCGAAGCTATGGTTGCCGAAACTCCGAAGGAGCAGCCGGCCATGCCGGCGATGCCGCCCGGCGGAGGCATGGGCGGAATGGGCGGGATGGGTTTCTAAGTCATTTCGCTGGTTTCCAATTGAAAGGGCGCGGTGCAAGCCGCGCCCTTTTTGTTTATCCTCCACGCCATAGGACGAACGCCACCGAAGGGGATCAGGTCATGACAACCGCAAACGCCGGCCCATTCGCTAAATTCAAGGCAGGGCAGCGCGAAGCGTGGGCGTCGTTTGTCCCTGTCGAAATCACGACGACGACGCCCGCTGCAAAGCTCGTGAAATTCGCGGAGGTCGACCAAGGACAGCGTGTGCTTGATGTCGCCTGCGGGACGGGCGTCGTCGCCGTGACCGCCGCTCGTCGCGGCGCCAATGTTTCAGCTATTGATCTGACGCCGGAACTGCTCGAACGTGCACGCAAGAACGCGAGCATCGCCGGCGTCGCGATCGACTACTCCGAAGGCGATGCCGAGGCGCTGCCTTATCCCGACGCTTCATTCGACGTCGTGCTCAGCCAATTCGGGCATATCTTCGCGCCCCGCCCGGCCGTCGCATTGGCGGAGATGCTGCGAGTGCTGAAACCCGGCGGCCGCATTGCGTTCTCGACCTGGCCGCCGGAGCATTTCACCGGGCGCTTGTTTGCCTTCGTCGCCCGACATCAGCCGCCACCTCCCCCGGACGCGGATGTGCCGGCACCGCCTTCGCTGTGGGGCGACCCGAACGTCGTTCGCGAACGTCTCGGTGCCATGGTGACCGATCCCGACTTTGCCCGCGATACGCTGGTCGCGCCCGCGCTCAGCCTTCAGCACTTTCGCACCGCGCAGGAGGCTACCATCGGCCCGCTCACCAAGCTCATCGCTTCGCTGGCAAACGATCCGGACAAGCTGGCGAAAGTCCGTGCCGAGTTCGACGCCATGGCCGCCGGTATCTTCGAAGACAATACGGTGCGCATGCCGTTCCTGATGTCGCGGGCGACAAAAAAATAGCCGTTCGAAGCGGCTGGCAATTCGGCACCCGAATTAAACAGCTACCGCTCTTTTCGCGGGCGCCTCTGCACGCTGAGGCATTGCCGACAAGTTGGATTGCTTTGACGTCTGTCCAGGCGAGTGCGCCTCGCCGAGGTCGTCGACCCGGAAGAATGCAACCCGCTCGTGCCGCGACTGCCAAGGCGCGTCCATAACCTCAGCCTGATGTTCAAGCGCGCGAAGAGCCGGCTGCGTACTTCGGTCAAGCGACGACGCGAAGCTGCCGCGTGCCGCCCAGGTGCCGGATCGCCTCGCTCGCGGGCTTGGCCGCGCCAAACAGGAAGCCTTGCGCCTCGGTGCAGCCTTCGGCTTTCAGGCGATTGAGTTGCTCGGCGGTCTCGACGCCTTCGGCGATGGTCGAAATGCCGAGACTGCTGCCGAGTCCGGTCACGGCCCGTACGATCGCTAGGCTGTCGCCGCCGTCGGCCAGATCGTGAATGAACGACTGGTCGATCTTGATCTTGTCAAACGGGAACCGGCGCAAATAGCTGAGCGACGAATAGCCGGTGCCGAAATCATCCATCGAGATCGCGACACCAAGGTTACGCAATCCGCTCAGCACATCGAGCGCCGCATCGATGTCTTGTATCAACACCGATTCCGTGATCTCGAACTCAAGCCGCTGCGGCGACAATTGCGACGCCGACAGCGCGCTGATCACGGTCGGTATCAGATTGGGACTTTTGAACTGCGCCGGCGACAGATTAACGGCGACATGAACCTTGGCCGGCCAGATCGCAGCATCCGCGCAAGCCTGACGGATCACCCATTCGCCGATTGGAATGATCAATCCGGTTTCTTCCGCAAGCGGAATAAACTCTAGTGGAGCTATCATGCCGCGATTTGGATGATGCCAGCGCAGCAGCGCCTCAAAGCTCGTCACCTCGCTGCTGGCGACATTGACGATCGGCTGGTAATACAGCTCGAACGCGGCGGTAGTCAGCGCCTGGCGCAGATCGAGTTCGAGCTCGCGCCGCGCCCGCATCCGCGCATCCATTTCAGGTTCGAAGAAACGGTAGGTGTTGCGCCCTTCCGCCTTCGCGCGGTAGAGCGCCAAGTCGGCGTTCTTCAGAAGCGTAACGGCATCGACGCCGTCGGTTGGCGCGACTGAGATACCGACGCTCACTCCAACCGGCATCTGATGATCGCCGATCTTGATCGGAGCACGCATGATTTCGACCAGCCGGCCGGCCAGAGCGGTTGCGGCAGCAGGTTGTTCTTTGACCAGCTGCAGGATCGCAAACTCATCTCCGCCGACCCGCGCCACCAGATCGCCTTCGCGCAACGCGCCCTCGAGGCGTTTCGCCGCAACCTGCAGAAGCTGATCGCCGCTCTGGTGCCCGAGGGTGTCGTTGACGGTTTTGAAGTTGTCGAGATCGAGACAGAGCACAGCGAACGCACCGTTCCGATTGTTCTCGGCCACCGCCTTGTCGAGCTGCTCCTGAAAATTCATCCGGTTCGGCAGCCCGGTCAGAACGTCGTGACGAGCCATAAAGGCGATCTTCTCTTCGGCGACGCGACGTTCGGTTATATCCTCGAATGTATCGACCCATCCGTTCATGGTCGGCATGTGCTCGTGAGAGACCGCGTAGATGCGTCCGTCGCTGCGCTGAAAAATCGTTTTTCCGGATTTTTTCTGCCGTATCAATCGAAACGCCCACCTGCGCAGCTCGATAAGCGTTTGCTCTCCGAACGGGATCGCTTGCTGGGCGACATCCAGCAGGTCCTTCATGGGCATCAACGGTTTGACCTGCTCCGGTGCAATACCGAACATTTCGAGGAAGCGATGATTAACAACCATCACTTCGAGGTTGTTGTTGAGCATACACAGGCCCTGATACATATTTTGCAGGGCGGCTTCGAGCAGCTCGTTCTTTTCGCCCATGCGCTGATCGACAATCGAGCCCGCCGCGCCGATCGCCAGCACGACCGCAGTGACCGCCGCGACGCATAGCGCCAGCACGGTCGGCGATAGCGCGAATGGAGTTACGCTTCGTGTGGGATCTGGGACGATCTCGATCGCGCCCATCGCCGTAAAATGAAGAAGCAGAATGGCGGCGGAAAGCGCCACCGCCGCGAGCACCGTCATGGTGACGCCCTTGCGGCGGCTCGCCTCCATCGCCGCCATCCCAAAGCCCACCGCAAACACGATCGCGGCAATGACAAGATCGGGGGCCCAGATCACCCGACCCGGCACCTGCAGAGCCTGCATTCCGAGAAAATGCATGCCGGCAATGGCGAGCCCGACAACGGCGCCTCCGAGCAGCGCGTTGCGCACGCCTGACCCGATGATGGCAACGGCAATGCCGAGGCTTGTCAGCGCACCAGCAAACAGGAACGACAACGCCGTCAGGAAAACGTCATATGAAACCGGGACGGCAGGCTCATAGGCCAGCATCCCAATGAAGTGGGTCGCCCAAATTCCACACCCACTGGCGGCGCCGGCAGTAATTATCCACGCAAAACGGGCGCGGAGTTGCGCCATACGCGCGCGATGGATCAGATTGACGGCTACCAGACTGGTAACAAAGCAAATAGTCCCCGCGAGCAGCACCAAACGCAAGTCATGCTCGCCGCCAACGCAGGATAGAACGCGAAACATCCGCACACCCTGAAATCTGGATCTCTTGCGCGCGCACTTTCGCGCCGGGCTCGGGTCAGCCAAAACGCACTTGACCGCATTTTCGCTCTCTATTCACGGGCAGCAGACTTAAGCTACCGTAAAGATGCTGCTCCGGTTTATTACGTAGCCGGACCGCCGATTTTTCAGCCGCCCCCCTGCGACCGACCTTTTGCGCCGATTGCGACCAAAATCCTTCCGGAGCAATTAGTTTGTCATTAATCGAAATCGCAGCGTTGTCGCACCGAGCAGATCGACCACGTCGCCGCGGCGCCGCCAGCTTGTTATCTGCGCCAGCGCGGCCAAGAGGTTGGCGTCACCGCTTTGGCGCTCGGGGCCGCACCGCGCCGGTGACGCTTCGCCGGCCACGATCGTAATCGAACCGGCCCCGACGTTAGTCCGACCGCGTACGCTCGCGCACCACAATTGAATCGAAGTGGCGCCGTTTTCGGCGATTTCAATGATTGGAACCTGCCTGGAGCCGCGCATCGGTGTCGCGTCGAGCACGAGTTCATGGTCGAACGGGAACGACTCTTCAGCACTCAGGGCAGGTCCTAACACCGCAGTCAGAATGGCCGCGAAGAAAAAGCAGACCGAGTGAAGACGCGGTCCATACATGATTGTTTTCCAGTTCGTCGGATCGGCGGGAGGCAGCGCAGGAAACGGCGAATCGCGAAGCGGCGATTGGAAAAACTCGCGGACTTCGCCATTCACGACAGGTAGTGCCCGTGTCTTAGTGCTTCAGCACTGCGATGTCCGGGAAGAAGAAGTAGCAGGCAAGACCGATAAGGACGAGATAAACGAGCAGAACAATGGTCCAGCCGAAATTGTGCCGGATCACCGCGCCCTCGTTGCGAACAAACCGGCTGGTCGACACGCCGACACTCGCGGTCTGCGGCGCGATCGGTTTGCCGATCTCGGCGCCGACCGAATTCAGCGCCGGCAATAGCAATAACGGAAAGCCGAGCAGCTTACCGACAAGTGCCTGGAATGCGCCGAACATGGCGTTGGTCGAAGTATTGCTGCCCGACAAAGCCACGCCGATGAATCCGAAAATCGGCGCGACGACAATGAACGCGACGCCGAGCTTGGAGAAGGCGCTGGCCAATGATCCGGCCATTCCGGAATAGTTGAAGACATACGCGAGACCGAAGATGAAAACCCCGACCAGGCAGGCGCCCCACATCTGCGACCACGTTTTGGCAAAAATCGCGCCGATCTGCGTGAAGCTGACGCGAAGCAAAATCACGGTGATGATCCACGATGCCAAGATCGCCGAGCCGCCGACAAACGGCGTCCAGTTAAAAATGGCGCGGATCGGGCCGCCGCCCGGAAGACCGGAGATGGCGGCGACATCAAGATGAAGCAGGATGACGGAGGGGAGCTTTGACCAAGGTCCGGTCCAGGCGACCACGACAGCGATCAGTATCGCAATCGGCAGCCAGGCCATGCCGACATCGCCCATCGAAAGTCCGTGGGCCTCGGCTCGCGTGTCGCCGGTAACAGGAGCGCCGCCGTAGCCGAGAACTTGCGCCGGCCGCCACACCTTGAGCAGGAGCAACAGCACCGCAAAGCAAACGATCGAGCCGATGACGTCCGGCAGATACGGTCCGAGATAAACCGCGGTCGGCAATTGCCCCGCGATATAGCCCAGCGAACCGACGACCGCGAGCGGCCACGCGGCCCACATGCCTTTACTGCCCGATACCAGATAGAGCAGGATCCACGGCGGCAGCAGGGCGAGAATGGCAACGATCTTACCAACCGCAGCCGAGTAGATCGGCAAGAGTTCAACGAAGGTCATACCAAGCGTGCCAGCTGTCACGGTGGCGAGCGCGATGATCGGCGCTCCCAAAGCGCCGTAGGACACCGGTGCGTTATTGGCGATGGCCGCCACTCGAATGGCGTCAAGATCCGGTATCCCGATCGCGATCAGGATCGGAGCCACGAACGCCCACGGATAGCCGAACCCGACAAGACCTTCCAGCAAAGCGCCGAATGCCCAGGCAAACAGGATGGTCTGCACGCGCACGTCACGAGTGCCGAGTTGAACTAACCAGCGCCGAAGCTTGTCGAATGACCCGGTCGTGACCAGGGTGTTGAACAGCATAACTCCCCAAAACGTGATCCAGTCGACGTTCCAGATGCCGGTCGCGGAACCATAGAGATACGCCCGCAAACCATCTGCCAGCGGCATCCGCCAGACCCAAAGCCCGAGCAGGAAGGTAACGATCGAGCCGATCAGCACGGCGAGCCATGCAGACATGCGCAAACCGGCGAGCAGGAACAGCAGCAGTGCTACAGGAACCAGGGCGACCAACCAGGTTACGAACAGGTTTCCAGTCGGATCGAGGATTTGTGTAAACATCGATGGTTCCCCCCAACAGCGCTGTGCGCCGGCGTTTACCGCTCTGACGTGTCGCCGAATGTCCCTGGATCGGCATGTTACGCCGTAAGGACATCAAACGAACGAGATTTTTTGTCACGCCCCGGGCCAGACTAATACCCCGCTTCCAATGTTAGCAAGCGACCGCTGTTCGCTCCGAGGGAAACTTTGGGGATTGCCGGCGGATTTTGGTTTTGGCGCGGTATCGATCATTCTGTGCGAATTAAAGCCCGGCGGCGCTGATTACCGGAGGTCCTCGTGAAAAGCCTCGTTTCGACGATCGCCGCGATCTGGCGGCTGTCCCTTCCCTACTTTCGCTCCGATGACCGCAAGGCGGGCCGTATTTTGTTGGTTGCGGTGATTGCGATGGAGCTTGGCCTTGTGGCGCTCCAGGTGATCCTCAACCTTTGGTACAATCGATTTTATAACACCCTGCAGGATCGCGACTGGAACGCATTCGTCAGCGCAATCCTTTTTTTCTGCGTGATTGCAGGGCTCAACACTGTGATCGCAGTCTATCAGGTTTACCTCGGTCAATGGCTGCAAATCCGTTGGCGGCGCTGGATGACGCAAGCCTATTTGGGCGATTGGCTTGGCGCCGGCAACCACTACCGCATGCAGCTTCTTGGCGACGCCGCCGACAACCCGGATCAGCGCATCGCCGAAGATCTGCGGTTGTTTGTCGAGAGCACGCTTTCGATCGGCACCCGGCTGCTCAATGCCTGCGGCACGCTCGTTGCCTTCATTGCCATTCTGTGGACGCTGTCGGATGAGGCCCCGCTTCGGCTGTTTGGTTCAGGCTTCGCTATTCCCGGCTATTTGGTCTGGGCGGCATTGATTTATGCCGTTGTCGGCAGCTTGCTCACGCATTTGATCGGCTGGCCGCTGATTCCGCTGAATTTCCAAAAGCAACGTGTCGAAGCCGATTTCCGCTTCAATCTGGTGCGAACCCGCGAGAATTCCGAGCAGATTGCTTCGCTCCGCGGCGAGACCGCCGAACGCGAGGGGCACCTCGGCCGCTTCGGGCACGTGTTCAGCAACTGGATTGCGATCATGCGCCGGCAAAAACAGCTCACCTTCTTCACGCAAGGTTATACGCAGGTCGCCGTGATCTTTCCCTATCTGGTCGTCAGCCCGGCCTATTTCTCGGGCGCCATGCAGCTCGGCGGTCTGATGCAGACCGCATCGGCCTTCAACAGCGTCCAGACTGCGCTCTCCTATTTTATCAATATCTACATCGAGCTTGCAGAATACCGCTCAGTGATCGCGCGTTTGACCGGGTTCCAGGAAGCGATCGCCGCGGGCCGCGCGGCTGCCGCGACGCCACCGGCCATTGAAATGCTCCGGCGTGGGGGCGGAGCGGTGTTTGCCGCCGATCGTCTCAACGTACGCCTGCCCCGCGGCGAGCCGCTGATCTCAGCCGAGCATGTCGCCTTTCCGGCGGGCGAGCGCATTCTGGTCACCGGGCCTTCCGGCACGGGCAAATCGACGCTGTTTCGCGCCATCGCTGGCATCTGGCCGTTCGGCTCGGGCCAAATAACGGCGCCGCGGGGAGCGCGCGTCATGCTGCTGCCGCAGCGACCCTATTTCCCGGTTGCGACGCTGTCGGCCGCCGCCGCTTATCCGGCGGAACCCGGCACGTACAACGATGCAAAGATTGCCGAAGCGCTCGCCGCCGTTGGACTGCCGGAACTGGTCGCGCGGCTTGGCGAAGAAGCGCATTGGAATCACAGGCTGTCGCAAGGCGAGCAGCAGCGTCTCGCGATCGCGCGCGCGCTTCTGGCGGCGCCCGATTATCTGTTCCTCGACGAAGCGACGGCCGCGCTCGACGAGGCCTCCGAGGCCGCCCTGTACCGGCTGCTGCAAGACCGGCTGAAGGGAACGGCCATCATTTCCATCGGCCATCGCTCGACGCTTAACGTCTTCCATGGCCGCCGCATTGAGGTGGTGGTGCCGGATGACGGCTTCTCGCATTTGCGAGAGGTGCCCTTGGTCTCGGCTGCCGAATGAATAAATATTAGACTTAGGTTCCAGGGAGATCGGTATCATGAAGGCAAGCGTCGACGGACACGTAGTCGCCGAGAGCGGCGACATCGTTTCAGCCCACGGCTACGATTATTTTCCGCCTTCCGCAGTGCGAATGGATTGGCTGGAGAAGACCGAGAAAACCGAAGACGACCGCGCCTGCCCTCACGGCGTCCAGTTCTACGACGTCGTCATCGACGGCAAACGCCATAAGCGAGCCGCGTGGTCCTACGAAAAACCGCAGCCGCAGATGGCGAAAGTCGGCGGCCGGTTCGGCTTTTGGGAAGATGTCGAGGTCAAGTAGCGGGCTTAAGCGGGCCCTCGGGCCCCGCTACGCCGCCGCTTTCTTGCGATTGGCTTCGAGGCGCGCGTCAACCAGCGCGACCTGCGCGTCGATGGCCGGATGATGCAATCCCTTCTGCGCGGCGATGAGTTGCACGAGCTTGTCGGCGCGCTCGATGTTCGGCGCGCCGTTCTGCAAAGCGCGCGCCGCGGATGCCGGACGCGTCAGCGATTGTGCGGCGGCGGCATATTTCTCGAACGGCACCATGTCGTCGGGGCTGGCGCCGAGTTTGACGCAGAGGTCGACAACGAAATTGTAGACCGAGCGCGAGGTCTCGATGTCGCTGTGCACCGCCTCTTGCGCCGTGCGCATGCCGTCTTTGGTCACGCACCGGTAATTGCCGGCGAGCAACATCGCCCACTTGGCAAGCGGCACGAAAATCGAATCATAGACCCTGAGCTTGACCGGCAGCTCGGTCTTGCCCTCCGACGTGTCGAACCGGATCGCCTCGATCTCGTCCTGCAACTGTCGAAGTATCGCGGTGTGCTGTTCCGACGGAAACCGCGCGACCTTGAAATTGGTCGGCAGCGTCACTTGCAGCACGTTGATCTTCTCCTCGGGCGGCCTGATCGCCTGCGGGTCCGGGCTGCACAGCGTGATGAACGCCGGATCGAAGTTGTCCCAGACGCTGGGGTCGGTATAGGCGGCTTTCAGCGGGTCGGTGTTGAGACCCGGAATACGCCGCAGATAGGCAAGCGGCGGCATATTCATGATCGACATGCACGGCACCTTGGCGCGGGCTACCGCATCGAGGAGCTCGCGCACGCCTGGCGAGCGGTATTGCGGCTCCTGCATCGCGAGCCCGACCAGATCGTAGTCCTTCGGATCGACGCCGGACGTACCGCTGGCGCTGACCTTGCCGGGCAGTTTGCGCGAGTCGAGCTCGACCGGAGCCTTGCGCCCGCGGACCGGCAGACGCACGCGAAATCCTTCAGCGTTGATGAGGTCGGCCTCGGCCGGGAGGCAAACGAGTTTGATGGTGTGGCCGCCAAACAAAAGCTTCGACGCCAACAGCGAGCCATACGAAGCGCCCATAATCAGGATGTTGTAAGCCGCCATTGCACACCTCCCGCCTGGATCGCGCCGGTCAATTCGGCCGGTGCCGGCAATCGTTCGCCGGCCATCGCCGCACCAATGCTATGGGCGGCGCCCCAGCGATGCAATGCGGCTTGAACGTGAGGGGCGCATCGCCCTCAGCCATTCCGCCAAACGCGGCAACGCGGCCCGCGCGCAATCAACGCGCGGCCGCGCCCCGTGTTCGAACTTAGACCGGAGACGTCTAGGTGTTGTCGCCGCCGAAGCCGGAACCGCCAAGCGGAGGCGGCCAGGACGGAGCAGGCGCCGGTTCCGCTGCGGGCATCGGCGCTGGAGCGGGCTTCTTGGCCACCTTGCGCTTCGGAGCAGCCTTCTTCACCGCCTTCTTGGCGACTTTCTTTGCTACTTTCTTCGGAGCCTTTTTCTTGGCCGCCGACTTTAATACTTTTTTCTTTTTGCGCGCCGGAGCGGCCTTCTTCTTCGCGGATTTCTTCTTCACCTTCGATTTCTTCGCCATGATCATCCTCCCGATCCAAGCTAGGAGTCATCAATCCCATCGGCCCCCAACGGGAGACCGGGTTCACGCACGAAAAACGACCGAGCCCCCCGTTAGCCCGGAGCCGCAGATGGACCGATCGACCAACTCTGCCGATGTTCCAAAAGCGCAGGTGGACACGGCCCGCCGGTAGCCCAATCAATCAACTCGACCGTATGGACGGCCGGGAGCTTCGTGCCCGCAGCGATCTGAGTCATGCAGCCGATATTTCCTGCCGCGATAACATCAGGTCGCAATCTCTCGATAGTCCCGACTTTGCGCTCACGCAACCTCCTTGCGATATCCGGCTGCAAAATATTGTATGTTCCTGCTGAGCCGCAGCAGAGATGTCCGTCCGGCACATCCTTCACGGTAAAGCCGAGCTTGAGCAATATGTCTTTCGGCTGCCGCGTCACCCGCTGGCCGTGCTGGAGCGAGCACGCCGAATGATAGGCCACGGTCAGCGGTGGCGCGCTGTGGTCCGCCGGGAGCGGCAGCGTGGCAAGATATTCGCTGATGTCCTTGGCGAGAGCGGACACTTTACCGGCCGGTTCGGCGTAGACCGAATCGGTACGCAGCATGAAGCCGTAGTCCTTGACCGTCGTGCCGCAGCCCGACGTGGTGATCACGATCGCGTCGAGGCCCCCAAGCGCGGACCAGGCCTCGATATTGGCGCGCGCCTGCGCCAAGGCCTCATCCTCCCGCCCCATGTGATGAACTAACGAACCGCAGCAACCCGCACCCCGGGCGATTACAACTTCAACGCCCAGACGCGTGAGGACGCGAATCGCGGCGGCGTTGATCTGCGGCGATAAGAGGTCGTTGACGCAGCCCGCCAGCAGCGCCACACGGCCCCGTCGCTCCAGCCCCACCGCAGGAAAAATGCCCGAATCCAGCGGCCGATACGGAAGGTGCCAGGGCGCCAAACGCAGCATGGCGGCAACACGTTTTAAGCCAATCGCCTCGCCAAGCGCGGCGAACGGCTTACCGACCAGTGCCGCTGTGAGCGCCAAGCGGAAGCGTTGCGGATACGGCATCAACTTGGCCAGAATTGTCCGCAGCAGCCGATCGCCGAGTGGCCGTTCATAGCTGCGTTCGATGTGGGCGCGAGCATGGTCCACGAGGTGCATGTAGTGGACCCCTGATGGACACGTCGTCATGCAGGCCAGACACGACAGGCAGCGATCGATATGGAGGGCCACCTCCGCCGTCGCCGGCCGGTCGTTCTCCAGCATGTCCTTGATGAGGTAGATGCGCCCGCGCGGCGAATCGAGCTCATTGCCGTCAAGCACGTAGGTCGGGCAGGTCGCGGTGCAAAAGCCGCAATGGACGCAAGCGCGCAGGATTTTTTCCGATTCCGCAACGTCCGGATCGGCAAGTTGAGCGAGAGTGAATGAAGTCTGCATCGTTACACGCCAGCCCACATGCGTCCGGTGTTGAGCACACCGCGCGGATCGAAGCTGTCATGGAGCCGCTTCGTCAACGCCGAAAGTGCCGCGGTTTCGGGCGTGAACACATCGACCGCAGCGCGGATGGCGGCCGGCGCGCGGATGAGCGTCGCGTGTCCGCCTACCGCCGCGACGATGGCGCGCACAGGACCAGCGACGGCATCACCTGCAACTGCATCGTCGGCCGGCGGCAAAGCAGCCCAGATCAGCCCGCCGGCCCAGTCGTAAATAACGTCCGCCCGCAGCTTTTCCACAAGGGCACGCCCGACCTCGGCGCCGCGTGATGGCGCGGTCGAGATGCGCCAGATGATTCGGTTTCCTGCGGGACCGCTCGCGGCGAACGGAACAACATCGCGGATCGCGCGCCATAGCGCGCGTGAGGCCGCATCCTCGACCGCGCTCAAGCCGCCGAACGGAGCCATAAGCCGCTCCAGCAACGCTTTGCGGTGCAACACCGACGGCGCCACGCCTTCCACCCGGAAGGCAGTAACCGCGGCACCGGCGGCGATGTTGGCGACCCCCGCCGCTGCCGGCGCCGGCAGGTGCGCAGCGGCAGATACATCAGCGGATGAACCCATCGCCGTCGTCATGGCCGCGCCGGCCATCGCATCGTCGAGCCCGAGCACGATCAGCGTTTCTTCCGTCTCCGCCCGCGGCAGCGTCTTGATCGTCGCATCGGTCATGGCCGCGAGCGTGCCCCACGAGCCGGCAAGAAGTTTGCAGAGGTCGTAGCCAGTGACGTTCTTCACCACGCGCCCGCCGGACTTGAAGGTTTCGCCGCGGCCCGACACCGCGCTGAAGCCTAGAAAGTGATCGCGCGCGGCCCCGGCCTTGATGCGACGCGGCCCGGAGAGATTTGCCGCCAGCGCTCCGCCGATGGTGCCGCTACCCACCGCGGTGCCGAGCAACGGTCCATAATCCATGGGCTCGAAGGCGAGCTCCTGTTTGCTCGCGTCGACCAAAGCCTCAATCTCGGCAAGCGGCGTGCCGGCCTTCGCCGACAGCACCAATTCGGCTGGCTCGTACAGCGTCACACCGGAAAGGCCAGACAGATCGAGCGTGGCGTCCCACTGCGCCGCCCGGCCGAGCGCACGTTTGGAGCCTCGCCCGACGATTTCAAGCGATTTGCCGTCGGCGAGCGCCCATTGGATCGCCTGCTCGACTTCGGCCGCATCGCGCGGTTTGAGGTTTTCGTGCATCCGCTAAAAGCGCGGAATATCGGGGAATGCCACCCGGCCAGCATGGACGTGCATGCGCCCGAGTTCAGCACAACGGTGCAACGTCGGGAACACCTTGCCGGGGTTAAGCAAGCTCTTGTCATCGAAAGCGCATTTGACCCGCTGCTGGTGATCGAGATCGGTCTCCGAAAACATCACCGGCATCAGATCGCGCTTTTCGACGCCGACGCCGTGCTCGCCGGTGAGCACGCCGCCGACCTCGACGCAGAGCCGCAGGATGTCGGCGCCAAATTCTTCGGCGCGCTCGAGTTCGCCCGGCTTGTTGGCATCATAGAGAATGAGCGGATGCAAATTGCCATCGCCGGCATGAAACACGTTGGCGACGCGCAGCCCGTATTTCTCCGAAAATTCTTTCATGCGGTTCAAGACGAGCGGCAGCTTTGCCCGCGGGATGGTGCCGTCCATGCAGTAATAGTCCGGCGAGATGCGGCCGACTGCCGGGAACGCGGCCTTCCTTCCGGCCCAGAACAATAACCGCTCCTCTTCGGAATTCGAGACGCGGCAGGTCACCGCGCCGCATTGCCGCGCGATCGCCTCGACGCGCTCAAGCAGATGATCGACTTCGGCGCGCGGGCCGTCGAGTTCGACGATCAACAGCGCCTCGACGTCGAGCGGATAACCGGCGTGGACAAAGTCCTCGGCGGCGCGGATGGCCGGCCCGTCCATCATCTCCATGCCGCCGGGAATAATGCCGGCTGCCGATGATGCGCGCGACGCATTCCCCGCCGTCTTCCGACGCATTAAAACCAATGAGCGCGGCCCGCGCCGATTCCGGCCTCTTGAGAAGCCGGACTGTGACTTCGGTAACGACGCCAAGCAGCCCCTCCGAGCCGGTGACGATGCCGAGGAGATCGTAGCCGGGGGCGTCGAGATGGCTGCCGCCCAGCCGCAAGATTTCGCCTGTCATCAAAACCAGCTCGCAGCCGAGCACGTTGTTGGTGGTGACACCGTATTTCAGGCAGTGCACGCCGCCCGAATTCTCCGCCACGTTGCCGCCGATGGTGCAGGCGATCTGCGATGACGGGTCTGGCGCGTAATAGAAGCCGGCGCTCTCGACGGCTTGCGAAACCGCAAGATTGGTGACGCCAGGCTCGACCACGGCGACGCGATTGTCGAAATCGATGGCGCGGACGCGATTGAACTTGGCCATGCCGAGAAGAACGCCGTCGCCGAGCGGCAACGCTCCGCCAGACAGCGAGGTCCCTGCCCCGCGCGGCACCACCTTGATGCCCTCGCGGTGGCAGTAGGCGAGCACCGCGGAGACCTGTTCGGTGGTCTCGGGCAGTACGACCACCATCGGAAGCGCCCGATAGGCGGTGAGACCGTCGCTTTCGTAAGGCCGCATAGCCAGTTCCGAAATCGATCACGCCCTCGCCCGGCACGATTCGCTTCAGCGCTGCTACAATCTCAACGCGGCGGGTTATCACCGCGCTGTCGGGTTGGGGCATCGTCACCGGCATTGAAACGCCTCCGGGTGTTCTCGAACGCTTCTCAAACGATTATAGCGAAAAATCTGTGCTGTGGCGGCTCAGCCGCGACGCACACGACACAATTCCATGGCGGTGATCTGTGACTGGAAAAGCACTACAGGAGTAAAAAGTCCAAGTTGTTCAATTCGAGATTGTCAGCCCGCCGATAGTTTCCTACCGTTACCCAGCCCCCGGCGAACGATCCGTGTTTTCCGTGCTGTGTCGCGGATTACCACGGGTAGTCGGTCCGTGTTTCTGTGCTCTGTCACGGATCACCACAACGGATTGGTGTGACGGGGGATGAGGGGCTTTTCCAAGCACTTCGGTTTTGCCGTGGCGCGTTGCGGATTTTTATCCGCTGCAGCGGCGCTGTCGCTTGCCATTCTTTTGTTGGCCGCCAACGCGCCGCCCGCCGAAGCTCTGCCGAGCTATGCTCGACAGACCGGACAGCCCTGCGGTACCTGCCACACCGATTTTGCGGGGCTTACTCCTTACGGTCGCCGCTTCAAGATCGAAGGCTACACGCTCGGCGGCGGCCAATATCGCACGACCCTTTTCCCAACTGACGATACCGCCAGCAATCAAAAACCCTGGGTGCCACCAATCTCGATGATGGCGATCGCCGGCTTCACCAACACCCAGGCCCCGATACCGCCCCCGAGCGCGCCGTACAATGGCAACAACAACATCGTTGTATCGCCCATCAGCTTTTTTTGGGGCGGCGCGATCACCGATCATATCGGCGCGTTCCAGCAGGTAACCTACAACGCAGTGGGGCCCGGCGGATTCGGCACCGATCCATTCGGTCATACCTGGACATGGGACAATACCGACATCCGCTTCGCGGACTCGACCCGGATCAACGGTACAAATGTCGTCTACGGCATCACGGCTAACAACAATCCGACCGTTCAGGATCCCTGGAACACCACGCCGGCCTGGGCATTTCCTTACGCAGCCTCGACCCTTGGCAACGGATTTGGACCCACCACAATCCTCGACGGCGCTTTTGCCGCACATGTCGCGAGCGTCGGCGCCTATACGTACATCAACGACGCGCTCTATCTCGAAGCATCGGTTTACACCGCGCTCAGTCCCGGCATTCAGAATGATCTGGGAACCGATCCATTCGACTCGCCTGGAATGTTCAGCGCCGCCCCCTACTGGCGCGTCGCTTACGAACCACACTGGGGCAACAATTGGCTCGAGTTCGGCACTTTCGGCATGTATGCCGCCGTCCATCCGTGGACGATGCCCGGAACGACAACGACATCGACCTTCGGGGCGAGCGACAACTACACCGACGTCGGCTTTGATACGCAATACCAATATCAAGGCAGCAACTATTGGGTCACGTTACGCGGCAGTCTGATTCACGAATATCAAAATCTAAATGCCAGCTTCGCCAATGGGCTTTCCGGCAATCTGAACAACAATCTGAACGAGGCGCGGGCGTACGCATCGCTCGCCTACGGCAACGACAACCGGATCGTGCTCACTGGACAGTACTTCAACAGCTGGGGCAGCCCGGACGCGATTCTTTATTCGGGCAGCCCGAACAGCAACGGCTGGATCGCTGAGATCGCCTACATTCCATTCATCAGCAGCCAGGCGGCGGGATGGCCATGGTTCAACCTTCGCCTTGGGCTGCAATACACCTGGTACACCGAATTCAACGGCACGAGCGCGGGCGCCAGCGCCAACAACACGCTGTTCCTCTATGCGTGGGTAGCAATGTAACGGGTCCGCTCGATGGTTTGGGGACGTGCGATGAAAGCAACACTGCTGGGAGGAGCCGCGGTTACGCTGTTGAGCGTCTCGGCGTTTGCTGCCGATCTCGCGGTGCCGCCGCCCGACGTGCCGCCACCCTTCTCGTGGACAAGCTGCTATGGCGGCGGCCAGGTCGGAGGCGGCTGGGGCCAAAAAGATCTCAACGACAGCGCCGGCGTGCTTTCGCCGATAACCGGCTTTTCATCCGCCAATCTCAGCATCGGCGGTTACGTCCTCGGCGGACAATTCGGTTGCGACTATCAATTTGCACCTAATTGGGTTGCCGGAATCGAAGGCGCAGCGGCTGGTGGAAATATCAGCGGCAATATGAGCGTCGCGCAGCCGCTCGGCATTTTCGGCGACAGCGCAAACTTCAAAGAAACAACAGACTTACTGACCAGCGTAACCGGGCGCGTCGGCTACGCGTGGGATCGCTGGCTTTGGTATGCAAAAGGCGGCGCCGCTTGGGCGAGCGACCGGTACAGCGCAATCGGGACATTTGGCGGTGTGCCGTACGATCTCGAAGGGTCGGAAAATCGCATCGGCTGGACCGCCGGCGTCGGCATTGAATGGGCCATCTGGAATGATTGGTCAGTGCGGCTCGAATACGACTATTACGGCTTCGGGAGCCGGAGCGTCACATTGATCGATGCCACGACCGGCAACATAGGCCCCGAAAACATCAATCAGACCATTCAGACCGTCAAACTCGGTTTGAATTTTCACGTCGTCACCGGGCCGGGCGCCCCGTTGAGGTGGTGAGGCAGCTGTGATGCTAAATCATTGGCCCGCTGGCCCGACAACTCAAGCCGATCGATGCGGACGGCGCGCGCCAAAGAGCGCCGTGCTGCAACTGGCATTGCTGACGCCGATCGTCGCAATGGCATTCGCTGTCGTCGCGCAAGCGGAAGAAACAAAGCCAGAAGTTCCGAGACAGGAGCTTCATGACAAGATGGCGTACTGCCAAGTCTGCCACGGGGCATCGGGCCAAGGTTTCCGCGGCTATTATCCGATACCGCGACTGGCCGGCCAGCAACCTGAATACTTCGAGAATCAATTGCAGGCATTCATCGAGCACCGGCGAACAAACAATATCATGTTCAATGTGGCGCACGTGCTCAGTCCGGCCATGTTGGCGGCTCTCGCCACGAATTTCAAAAATTTCGATCCAAAACCCCTCGGCGGCGCGCCCAAAAATCTCATGGCCGCCGGAAAGAAGATTTACGAGGAAGGAATCTCTACCGCCGATGTGCCCGCGTGCGCGTCCTGTCATGGACCGCAAGCCAAGGGCGATGGACAATTCCCTCGCCTCGCCGGTCAGCTCAACGATTACATCTTCAATAAACTGACGAACTGGAGCAAAGAACGCGGGCAGAATCCGTCAAACCCCGATGCGTCCTCCATCATGGAGCCGATAACGCACAATTTGACCAAGCCGCAAATCGAAGCCGTCGCAGCCTATGTCAGCAATCTGGAGTGATTTTCAGGTCGAGATGATGAAGCTGTCAGAACCATATCTGGGTGTTCGCGCCGGCGCCGTCGGCTGCCGAGACCGCGCGCGCCGGATGATGACATTCATCGGTCTGCGATGCGCGGTGCAAACAGCGATGCTGGCGCTTGTGTTGTCGGCGACCGCTCACGCCGAGAGCATCGACAGGGCTGCCTCTCCGCGAGGCGCCCTGGAAGCAAAAATGGAATATTGCCAAGACTGCCACGGACCTTCCGGACAGGGTTATCGCGGATTTTATCCGATCCCGCGGCTCGCCGGACAGCAAACCGAGTACATTGAGAACCAGTTGCGGGCGTTTGTTGAACACCGACGGCCGAACAACATCATGGCCAACGTCGCGCATGTCATGAGCCCGGCGATGATCGCGGCTCTGGCCGCAAACTTTCGATCGTTCAATCCGGCGCCACTTGGCGGCGCGCCGAAAAAACAGGTCGCGGCTGGCAAAAAGATCTTTGAAGACGGCGTCCCGGATGCCAACGTCGCCGCCTGCGCCGCCTGCCATGGTCCGGATGCGATGGGCAAAGGGCAAGTCCCGCGCCTGGCCGGGCAGCTCTATCCATACCTCATCAAGGCATTGACGAACTGGGGCAGGGAGCGCGGGCAGGCTCCGGCGCACCCGGATACTTCGTTCATCATGGCGCCGGTTGCGCACAGCCTGACCCGGCCGGAAGTCGAGGCCGTGGCCGCGTATCTCAGTTATCTGAAGTGACGCGCTTTATTTGGCTCAACGGGGAAGCGGAAAGCCTGGAACGCGGATCATGAGACAGACCTGGCTAAAAACAGTGGTGCTGGCGATCGTCTCCGTCGCCGCTTCGGCATTGCTGGCGCATGCCGAAAGCCTCGCGATCCGCAACTGCACCTGGTGCCACGGCTCCTCGGCTCAAGGGTACACGCCGGCGCCGCGGCTGGCCGGACAACGGGTGCCCTACATGCAGAATCAGCTGATAAGCTTTCGCACCCATACGCGGGATGCACCATTTTCCAAACAATACATGTGGGGCGCCGCGCGGAACCTCAGTCCGCAAGCCGTGCGCGATCTCGCAATTTATTTTGCTTCACTGCCCGCCGACGCGGCCAATGATGGTGACCGGGAGCTCACTGCGACTGGAAGAACGATTTATCAACAAGGGCTTCCGGACGCGAATATCGCCGCCTGCGTTGCCTGCCATGGCCCGAATGCCGAGGGAGTTGCCGAAATTCCTCGTTTGGGAGGCTTGGCCTACACCTACCTGAAAAGGCGGCTGCAACAATGGGGCGAGGGATATCATGCAACAGCGCGAGCGCCGATGCCTCGCATTGCCGGCAAATTGTCTCGCGATCAAATCGAGGCGTTGGCGTCGTATCTAAGCTTCGTCAAGTGATCCAACGCGGTCAACGTTACGGCGGCGAAAACCCAATCCTCAACCGACCTCAGACCAAGGCATAGCCTGCCGCATCGTAAGATGCTGCGCAGCGTGTCCGCAGTTTTGGATGGCGCCGATTCTCGTGAGCATCGCCGAATTCGGGCAGTACGCCCGCCACTTATCTAATCGATCATTGTCGAATTTCTGCTCAAGATCCCGCGCACAATCGTCCTTGTGGGGGCAGAGAGAGCATCTGCCCTGGAGTTCGCGGAACAGCAGCGGATCGTCGGTCGCAAGCTCTCGTTGGTCGACCTGGAACATATCCATGCAGCGAAACAACAGGCTCGCATCGTAGAAGTGACGAGGAAGCTCTAAAGCTTCCGCGACATTCACACTTACCACCGCGGGCTTTCGGACTGTTTGAGATTGCATCGACCGCCTCCAAACCTCAACCACTTCATGCTTTGACCACATCTAGCACATTGACCTGGATCAACAGCGTTTTGTCGTCGCCGTGGCTTTGACGGGCCGATCATCCAATAGCCGGGCGCTCGGCGATTGATCTAGGTCAAAGCGCCAGCAATCAACCATCCTATGGTTTTCTAAAGCAATCCTGAAAAAGGAGGGTCGCATGTTAGCCCCGCCCAATAGCAACAAAGCCTGGTCGCCGATCCAAGCCATTTCACGATGGTGGCGAGACTGGACTGAGGGTGGCACCACGTCAGAACTGCGCTGTTGCGGAGAGGAGGAGATCGCGCGCATGGCGCAAGATGCCGGCGTCTCCGTTGCCGAATTCCGCAAGCTCTCGAGCTTGGGTCCGGAGGGAGCTGACCTGTTGCTTCGCCGCATGGAAGCGATTGACCTCGATCCCAAAGAAGTGTCGCAGACCGAACGTCGGACTTTGCAAGACTTGCAACGAGTTTGCGCGATGTGTGAAAGCCACCGGCGGTGCGCGCGAGATCTTGCGCACGATTCGGAAAATCCCGTTTGGGAAGACTATTGCCCAAACTCCTCAACGCTCAAGGCGCTGAATAAGATGCCGTGGTCGTCACGACGTGAGTGGTAGACTAGCGCGTCCGACGACACTCACGGCTAACGTAGGCAGCTGAATGAGCTTATCGGGCTGTTCGGTCGTCGGCGAGGCGACCTTGTAGCGCGGCTGTGTCCTATTGACGCAAATATACCAGGAGTGAAGATACTGGTATGGCCTGGTCGGTCGCTTCGACCGGCGCGCGTCGGAATAGCTGCACCCCCCTTTCCGCATAAACGCTTAAAGGAACCACACAATGATGCTGAGGACGCTAACGGCCGCCGTTGCGTTTATCGCCGTGTCGATCACGACCGGGTTTGCCCAGGACGTGGAAAAAGGCGCAAATGCCTTCAAGAAGTGCCTGCCGTGCCATGCAATCGGAGCGGGCGCCGTGAACAAGGTGGGCCCCGAATTGAACGGACTCGACGGCCGACACTCCGGTCAGGCTCCAAACTTCAACTACAGCGACGCCAACAAGAATTCGGGCATTGTGTGGGGCGAGGCGACTTTCAAGGAATACATCAAGGACCCGAGGGCCAAGATTCCGGGTACCAAGATGATTTTCGCCGGCATCAAGAACGAGCAGGAGGTCAACGACCTGTGGGCGTACCTCAAACAATTCGATGCCGAAGGCAATATAAAGAAATAACCGAACGCGGGGCGACCCTTGATCTTGCGCAAATCTGCTGGCTGTGGCTTTGCCATAAATATGCAATCGTGATCCGATAACGCGCAGCTGGCTGGAGGAGACGCCCCCAATGATCAAGGACATCATCGTCAATCTCAGTGTCGGCGAGCGGCCGGGGCCGGCCGGCGATTATGCGATATCGGTCGCCGCCGCGTTTGACGCCCATCTTGCCGGCATCGCGTTTGTTTACGATCCTATCGTCCCGGTGTCGGGCGCGGGCTACATTCCAGCCGATGTGATCGAGACGCAGGAGCGCGAGAACGCCGCCGCGAGCAAGGCGGCAGCCGATCGCTTTACCGCGGCGTGCAAACGCGCCGGCGTCGCCGCCGAGCCGCTCACCCTCAGCGCCAGCCTCGCCGGCGTTGGCGAACAGTTCGGCCATATTGCGCGCCGTTTCGACTTGTCCATCGTCGGGCAAGCCGAACCGGAAAGAAGCGCCGTGGAAGAGGTGATCGCCGAAGCCGCCCTGTTCGAGTCCGGCCGCCCGGTCATCATCGTCCCCTATATTCAAAAGGATCCGCTCAAGCTCGACCGCGTCATGCTGTGCTGGGACGGCAGCCGTGCGGCCACCCGTGCGATCGCCGACGCCATGCCGTTATTGAAGAAGGCGGGCCAAGTCGAGGTCGTCATCGTTACCAACGAACGTGGCAAGCGGGACGAAATTGAAGGCGCCGATATGGCGCAACATCTCGCGCGGCACGGCCTCAAGGTGGACGTCAAGCGCACGGTGCTGGGCGATATCGCAGTCGCCGATGTGATCCTCTCGCACGCCGCCGACGTCGGCAGCGATTTCATCGTCATGGGCGGCTACGGCCATTCGCGGCTGCGCGAATTTGTGCTGGGCGGGGTCACCCGCAGCATTATGCACTCCATGACGGCCCCGGTGCTGATGTCGCACTGAGCTTCGCGTTTCGCTGCACCGCGGGATAACTTCTTCCCAAAATATCCTCGTGCGCAACGTTGACGCGCGAACAGTGGGCGTGTCACGTTTTCGTCGCCCCTGTCCCTCTGACGGCTTCAGGATCTGCCGGCTATGGGCTCGTAACCGGTGCGGCGCCGCAAGACGTCAGATAAAAGGAACGAAGACAGGCCAGCGGAGGAATAAGGCCCAATGGCGGCTCGATCTGCGTGACCGAAACCCCGTCGTCCATGCCGGCTGGCCCGCAAAATTCCGCTTCTCCGCATTTGCTGGAGATTGCCGACGTGACCATGCGCTTCGGCGGCATCGTCGCGCTCGACGCTGTCACCTTCGCCGTCGATCAAGGCCGCATTGTCGGATTAATCGGCCCAAACGGCGCCGGCAAGACCACACTGTTCAACTGCCTGAGCCGGCTTTATCGGCAGGTGCGCGGCGACATCAGGCTGAACGGGCAGTCGCTGCGCCGTTGCGCGCCCTCTGACATTGCGGCCCTCGGCGTAGGGCGCACCTTCCAGGCCCCTACCCTGTTCGCCTCTATGTCGGTCCTCGACAACGTCAAAGTCGGCTCGCATTCACGCGGCCGCAATGGGCCGCTGACCGACGCGCTGACGCTGCCTTCCACGCGAAGCGAGGAGCACAGTTTCGATGAGACAGCCCGCGAAATGCTGGCCTTCGTCGGTCTCGAAAAACTGACGGGCCGGCCGGCCGCAAACCTCTCGCTTGGCGCGCGCAAACGCGTCGAGCTGGCACGAGCGCTTGCCGCACGGCCGGTTCTGCTGTTGCTCGATGAGCCCGCGGGCGGCCTCAATCACGAAGAGGTGGCGGAACTGGGCACGCTGATCCGCTCGATCCGCGACAAGCTCGGGATCACAGTCCTTTTGGTCGAACATCACATGGGTTTGGTGATGAGTCTTTCAGATCAAGTCGTGGTGCTGAACTTCGGCCGCGTCATCGCCGATGGCCCGCCCGAAGACGTGCGCTGCGACCCTGCCGTCACCGAAGCTTATCTGGGAACGCGGCACTAATGGCGCCGATCCTGGAGCTTCGTACCGTCAAAGCCTTTTACGGCCAGTCTGAAGTCGTGCACGGCATAGACCTCGCGGTCGAAGAAGGCGGCATGACCGTGCTGCTTGGCGCCAACGGCGCCGGCAAGACCACCACGTTGCGCGCCATCTGCGGCATGGTGCGCAGAGAGGGTGAAATCATCTTCGCTGGCGAAAAGCTCGACCACCGCGCCACCGAAGCGATAGCGAGCCTGGGCGTTGCCCACGTGCCGGAGGGTCGCGGCACGTTCATCGGCCTGACCGTCGAAGAAAACCTTCGCCTCGGCGGGTACACCCGCGGCCAGCAGCTCGAAACTATGCAGCGCATGTACGGCTATTTTCCGATCCTGGCCCAGCGCCGGCGGCAACAGGCCGGCGCGCTGTCCGGCGGCGAGCAACAGATGCTCGCAATCGCTCGCGCCCTGATGATGGCGCCGCGGCTTCTGGTGCTGGACGAACCATCCTTCGGCCTTGCTCCGCGCATTGTTGAAGACATTTTCAAGATCGTCGAGCGGATCAGGCGCGAGGAGCGTGTCAGCGTGCTCTTGGTCGAGCAGAACGCCAATCTTGCTTTGGAGCTTGCCGACCATGCTTACCTCATCGAGACCGGCTACGTCGTCGCCTCGGGCAGTGCAAAGTCGCTCGCCGATGATCCGCAAATCCGCCGCTCCTATCTCGGATACTGACGGGCTTGTGATGCATCAGTTCCTGCAGCAGATTTTTTCAGGCCTTGCCACCGGCGCAATTTACGCAAGCGTCGCGTTGGCGCTGGTGATGATCTACCGGGCGACGGACCTGGTGAATTTCGCGCAGGGCGAGATGGCGATGTTCTCGACCTACATCGCCTGGACGCTGGTGAACGCCGGACTGCCGTTCTGGCTCGCATTCCTGATCACGCTGGTGGTTTCATTCATCGGGGGCATGGTGATCGAACGCGTTCTCATCCGGCCGGTCGAAAACGCGCCGGTTCTTGCCGCCGTCGTCGTGACCATCGGATTGTTGCTGATCTTCAATTCGGTCGCCGGCTGGATTTACAGCTACACCGTTCAGGACTTTCCCAGCCCCTTCCCCGACCGGCCGGTATTCGGCGCACTCATGACGACGCGTGATTTGGGTGTGATTGCGGTGACGCTGGTGATGCTGGTTCTCTTGTTCGCGTTCTTCCGCTTCACCTCGACCGGGCTTGCCATGCGCGCTGCCGCGCAAAATCCGGAATCGGCGCGGCTGTGCGGCATCCCAGTCGGCCGCATGCTGGCCATCGGCTGGGGTCTGGCGGCTGCGATCGGCGCGACCGCGGGCGTCATGGTGGCGCCGGTGCTGTTCCTCGATCCAAACATGATGGGCGGCGTGCTGATCTACGCGTTCGCAGGCGCGCTGCTCGGCGGCATCACCAGTCCGGTTGGCGCCGTGGCTGGCGGGCTGATCGTCGGCGTCACTGAGAATCTGGTCGGCACCTATCTGATCGCCAGCCAGCTCAAGCTGACGGTGGCGTTCGCGTTGATTATTCTGGTGCTGGTGTTCCGGCCGAATGGCTTGTTTGGCACGGCGATCGTACGGCGGGTATGAGGATGGACAAGAGCGCCACCCTCATCGCGCCGGAAACGCTTGCGGCCGATCGCTATGCCGGACTGACCGTTGGCGCCTGGCGGTGGATCGCCGCCTTGGTGGCCATCGCTTTGGTCGCGGCGCTGCCATTCAGCCTGAGCAAATATCACGTCTTCGAACTGACGATGGTGATGATCTACGCCATCGCGGTTCTCGGGCTCAACATTCTCACCGGCTACAACGGCCAGATTTCGCTCGGCCATGGCGGTTTTTTTGCCGCCGGTGCCTACACCGCCGCCATCCTGATGCATCGCTATGGCGTGCCCTATTGGGCGACACTGCCGCCGGCGGCATTGATCTGCTTCGTGCTCGGCGTGCTGTTCGGATTGCCGGCGCTACGGTTCGAAGGTCCGTATCTCGCGCTGGTGACGCTGGCGATGGCGCTGGCGACGCCGCAATTGCTCAAATACTTCGACAACTGGACGGGCGGCCAACAGGGCATCAATCTCGTCAAACCGTCGCCACCTGCGGGACTAGGCATCGATCGCGATCGCTGGCTCTATTTCATCGTTCTGGTCGCGCTGCTCGTAGCGATGCGGGTTGCCGCCAATATGCTGCGCGGGCGGACCGGCCGGGCCTTTGTCGCTATCCGCGACCATCCGATCGCGGCCGCCGCCATGGGTATCAACACTGCGCGCTATAAGACGCTCGCGTTCGGCACCTCCACGCTGTTCACCGGCGTTGCCGGCGCGCTTGCCGCTATCGTCATCGGCTATGTATCGCCGGAAGGCTACAGCATCTTTCTGTCGGTTTCATTCCTGGTCGGCTCGGCGGTCGGCGGCATTGCAACAATCGGGGGCGCGATTGTCGGCGGCTTCTTCATCCAGTTCGTACCCAATCTCGCCAACGATATTTCCGATGCGGCGCCATGGGCAATTTACGGACTGGCCATGCTGTTGTTCATGTATTTGATGCCGCACGGCGTCGTCGGCTCGCTCGGCCCCTGGATCAATCGGGCGCTACGACGAATAGCGCCGCATCAAGCGGCATTCGATGAAAACGCGAAAGAATAACAAGGGAGAGGACATCATGGCGGCGAAGCGCGTGCTCACGACCGGCCTGTCCGCACTGGGCTTTGTCCTCGCAGGCGCACTGAGCGCCGCGGCCGGACAATACGGGCCGGGTGTCAGCGACACCGAAATCAAAATCGGCAACACTATGCCGTATAGCGGCCCGGGGTCGGGCTACAGCTCGATCGGTAAGTCGCTGTCAGCGTACTTCGCCATGATCAACGATCGGGGCGGCATCAACGGCCGCAAGATCAACTTTATCAGCCGCGACGACAGCTACAGCCCGCCGAAAACCGTCGAGCAGGTGCGGAAGCTGGTCGAGGAAGACCAGGTGCTGCTGTTGTTCCAGTCGCTCGGCACGCCGACCAACATTGCGATCCGCGGCTATCTCAATGACAACAAGGTCCCGCAATTGTTCGTCGGCTCCGGCGCCGACCAGTGGAACGATCCCGCGCACTATCCGTGGACCATCGGCTGGCAGCCGAGCTACGGCACCGAGGCGCGCATCTTCGCCAGTTATGTGCTCAAGAACCTGCCGAATGCGACGATCGCGGTGCTCTATCAGAACGACGATTTCGGCAAAGACTATCTCAAAGGCATGCGTGCCGGCCTCGGCGACAAAGCCGGCAAGATGGTCGTCGCCACTCAGTCCTACGAGACTACCGATCCGACCGTCGACTCTCAGGTCGTCGCCCTGCAGAGCAGCGGCGCCAATATTCTGCTCACGGCGGCGATCCCGAAATTCACCACGCTCGCGATCCGCAAGGTCTACGACGTGGGCTGGCGGCCGACCCAATTCATCAATTCCGTCTCGACCTCGGTCGGATCGGTGATGAAGCCGGCCGGGCTGGAGAAAGGCGTGGGCATCATCTCGGCGGCCTACACCAAGGACCCCACCGATCCGCAATGGCAGAACACGCCCGAATTCGCGGAGTGGCTGGCCTGGATGAAGAAATACAACACGTCGGGCAATGTTGCCGACGCCTTCACGGTTTACGGGTATTCCACCGCTCAGACACTCGTCGCCGTTTTGAAAGCTTGCGGTGATAATCTCACCCGCGAGAACGTGATGAAAGAAGCGGCACGCATCCACGATTTAAAGCTGCCGATGCTGCTGCCGGGCATTACCGTTTCCACCGGCGCCGACGATTACGCGCCGATCAAACAGATGCAGTTGCAGAAATTTGATGGCAACACCTGGAAAGTCTTTGGCGATGTGGTGACCGGATCCGGCAGTAAGCTCCCGCGCGAATAAGAGGAGCACCGAGGGGAGGATGTGATGCAAGTGAACCGCGCGATGACGATCGGTTTGTCGGCGGCCACGATCGTGTTCATAAGCGTATTGGCCGCTTCGGCTGGACAATATGGTCCCGGCGTCAGCGACACCGAGATCAAGATCGGCAACACCATGCCGTATAGCGGACCGGCTTCAGGTCTGGGCACGCTCGGCAAGGCGGAAGCCGCTTACTTCGCCATGATCAATGATCAGGGCGGGGTCAACGGCCGCAAGATCAAATTCATCACCCGGGACGACGGCTACTCGCCGCCAAAAACGGTAGAGATTGTCCGGCATCTGGTGGAAGAAGAGCAGGTGCTGCTGATGTTCAGCCAGCTCGGCACCGCCACGAACACCGCGGTCCAGGACTATCTGAACGACAATAAGGTGCCGCAGCTCTTCATCGCCACCGGCGCGGCCAAGTGGGACGACCCCAGGCACCATCCCTGGACCATGGCGTTCACGCCGAACTATCCGCTCGAGGCGCGCATCTACGCCCGCTACATTCTCAAAAGCCTGCCGGACGCCAAGGTCGCGGTGCTTTATCAGAACGACGATTTTGGCAAGGATTACATCACCGGCCTGCGCCAGGGGCTCGGCGATAAAGCCGACAAGATCATCGTCGCAACGAAAAGCTACGAGACCACCGACCCAACCGTAGATTCGCAGGTCGTGGCGCTGCAAAGCAGCGGCGCCAATGTGCTCTTGACCGCCGCCGTACCCAAATTTGCCGCACAGGCAATCCGCAAAGTTTATGACATCGGCTGGAAGCCGACGCATTTCGTCGGCTACCCGTCGAGTTCGATCGGCGGCGTGATGAAACCGGCCGGCCTGGAAAAGAGCATCGGCATCATTTCCGGCACGGCATACAAGGACGGCACCGATCCGCAATGGCGGGATACCCAGGAGTGGAAGGACTGGCAGGCGTGGATGCAAAAATATAACGCAGCCGCCAACCCGGGCGACCCGTTCAACGTCGACGGCTACGTCCGCGGCAAAGCGATGGTCACGTTGCTCAAAGCCGCCGGCGACAATCTCACCCGTGAGAACCTGATGAAGCTGGCGGCCAGCATTCGTGATCTGAAATTGCCGATGCTGCTGCCCGGCATCGCACTATCTACCAGCGCCGACGATTATCAGCCGATCAAGCAGATGCAGTTACAGAAGTTCGACGGCACCACCTGGAAGCTTTTTGGCGATGTCATTTCCGGGGCCGGCGGTTAGGTACCTGATCCGGAAAGGGCTAGAATGGCCATCAATAAGTGCAAAGGGAGGACATCATGACAATCAAACACAGCATCATGAAAGGTCTGTCAGCGGCCGGTTTTGTTGTCGCCAGCAGTCTTGCCTTCGCCGCCGGCCAATACGGACCCGGCGCCAGCGACAGCGAGATCAAGATCGGCAACACCATGCCGTACAGCGGCCCGGCTTCCGCCTACGGCATCATCGGCAAGACCGAAGCCGCCTACTTCACCATGATCAACGAGAAAGGCGGCATCAATGGCCGCAAAATCAACTTCATCAGCCGCGACGACGGCTACAGCCCGCCGAAAACCGTCGAGCAGGTGCGGCAACTGGTCGAGCAGGATCAGGTGCTCTTCGTCTTCTCGACGCTTGGAACACCGACCAACGTCGCCATCCACGCTTACCTGAACGACAACAAGGTGCCGCAGTTGTTCGTCGCAACCGGCGCCGACCAGTGGAACGATCCCAAGCACTTTCCGTGGACGATCGGCCTGATACCGAGCTATGGCACCGAAGCGCACATCTACGCCGCCTACATTCTCAAGAACTTGCCGAATGCCAAGATCGCCGTGCTCTATCAGAACGACGATTTCGGCAAGGATTATCTGAACGGCCTGCGCAGCGGACTCGGCGACAAGGCCGGCAAAATGGTCATCGCCACCCAGTCCTACGAAACCACCGATCCGACCGTCGATTCACAGGTCGTAGCGTTGCAGGCAAGCGGTGCGGACGTGCTGCTGACAGCGGCTACCCCGAAATTCGCCGCCCAGGCGATCCGCAAGGTCTACGATATTGGCTGGAAGCCGACGCACTTCCTCACGTCGGTGTCGAATTCCGTCGGCACAGTGATGAAGAACGCCGGATTCGAGAAAGGCGTCGGCATCATTTCGGCGGCGTTCGCCAAGGACCCGACCGATCCGCAATGGGAGAACACTCCGGAATACAAGGAATGGCTGGCGTTCATGAAGAAATACAATGCATCCGCCAATCTTGCCGATGTTCAGGGTGCGATCGGTTACTCGTATGCCCAGACTTTGGTCGCAGTGCTCAAGACCTGCGGTGATAATCTCACCCGCGACAACGTCCTGAAACAGGCGGCAAGCATCCACGATTTGAAACTGCCGATGCTGCTTCCCGGCATCACGCTCTCGACCAGCCCGACGGATTTCGCGCCGATCAAGCAGATGCAGCTGGAAAAGTTCGATGGCACGACCTGGAAGCTGTTCGGCGACGTGATTTCAGCATCCGGAAGCTGAAACTGATCTGATAAAACCGAGGTAGAAGGAACGAATGTCATGACCAACAAACAGACACTCTTGACGAGCTTGGCGGCGGCCGCTTTGGCGCTGGCGAGCGGATTGGCGTTCGCCGCCGGCCAATACGGACCCGGCGCGAGCGACACCGAGATCAAGATCGGCAACACCGAAGCCTACAGCGGCCCGGCTTCCGCCTACGGCGCCATCGGCAAGGCCCAAGCCGGCTATTTCAACATGCTGAACGAACAAGGCGGCATCAACGGCCGCAAGATCAACTTCATCACCCGCGACGACGGCTACAGCCCGCCCAAGACGGTCGAAATGGTCCGCAAGATGGTCGAAGAAGACCAGGTGCTGCTGACTTTCAACATCCTTGGCACGCCGCCGAACACGGCGATCCAAGCCTACATGAACGAAAACAAAGTTCCGCAACTCTTCGTCGCCACCGGCGCCGACAAGTGGAACGATCCCAAGCACTTTCCGTGGACGATGGGCTGGCAACCCAGCTATCGAATTGAAGCGCGCATCTATGCCCGTTACATCCTAAAGAACCAGCCGAACGCCAAGATCGCCGTGCTCTACCAGAATGACGATTTCGGCAAAGACTACCTGACCGGCCTCCGCGAGGGCCTTGGCGACAAGGCCGACAAAATGATCGTGGCCAGCAAGTCCTATGAGACCACCGATCCCACCGTCGATTCGCAAGTGGTCGCGTTGCAGGGAAGCGGGGCCGACGTATTGCTGACGGCTGCGACGCCTAAATTTGCCGCGCAAGCGATCCGCAAAGTCTCAGATATCGGTTGGAAGGCAACGCACTTTCTGACCAACGTATCGGTTTCAGTCTCCGCCGTGATGCGACCCGCAGGTGTTGAGAAAGGCGTCGGTATCATCTCGGCGGGCTATCTCAAAGATCCCACCGATCCGCAGTGGCAGAACACGCCGGAGTACAAGGAATGGCTGGCGTGGATGCAGAAATACAATCCGTCGGGCAATGTCGGCGATGCCAACAATGTCTATGGGTACTCCGCAGCGCAGACTTTGGTGCCCGTACTCAAGGCAGCCGGCGACAATCTTACTCGCGAGAACATCATGAAGCAGGCGGCGAGCCTTCACGATCTGAAACTGCCGATGCTTTTGCCGGGCATCACCATCTCGACCAGCGCCGACGATTTCGCGCCGATCAAGCAGATGCAACTGATGAAGTTTGATGGCACGACCTGGCGGCTGTTCGGCGAGGTGATTTCAGGATCGGGCAGCTAGACGACGAGAAAGTTTCCCCTGGCGCGGTACGTATCCCTGCACGCGCCCCGCGCTTGGGTTCACAGAACTAGGACGGGTCGGAAACAACCGGTATGGCCGTTTGTACGACCAGACCCCGTGCGCGGGCGTCGGCGACGCCAAGTGCCCGCAAAGCGACGAGGGCGAGCGATTGCATAAGGTCGCGCTCGCGGCCGGTCGGATCCGGCGCAAGCGGCCCAATCAATCCTTCGATCAGAAGGCCGGTGAGCGCTGCCGCCGCCAACATTACATCCTGCTCGGGCAGGTGACGCGCCGCCACCGTCGCCGCGATCCGTACCGCGAATTCCGCCGCCAGCGCTTTGCGAAAGGCGGTGCGAACAGCGTCAACTTCGGCGTCAATTGGCTCGGCAATCGCCGCGAACAGAAGCCGGCGATCGCCTAAGGCCCGCGCGGCAAAAGTCATGATCGCGGCAGAAAGCGCGGATAATGGACCGGGTGCTGCTGCGGCCGCGCGCTGCAATGCAGCGATCTCACGCTCGGTGATCCCAGTGAGAAGCGTCGCAACGAGGTCCGTCTTGGCCGGAAAGTAGCGGTATACCGTCCCCGTCGCGATGCCGGCGCGCGCCGCCACAGACGCGATCTGAACCGCCGCCATGCCGCTTTCGCTCGCCAGAACGCGCGCGGCGGCGACGATGGCATCACGGCGCGCGGCCAGCCGGCGGGTGACATTTTCAGTTCGCCGATAGGGCATCGACGTCCCCGCGTCCTCAGTTTCACGATTTGCCTACCAAAAAATGAATTTAGATTCAATCAATTAAACGGGCGTTTCAGCTATCGCTGCGGTGCAAGGTGCGTCGAATCGGCCATAAGTTGTTTTGTGACATACGTGGGACGCGGAACTTTTGGTCGTCGCCGGCATTGGGGAGATCGTGTCGGTCTTCTTTTTTCAAATAACTCACGCTGCTGAAAGTCTTCCGCCAACGGAATTGGACTTACCTCACCCGGACGCTGCCTGGGAGGAAGCCACGGTCACGGCTGGGGAGGTTCTGCGTGATCTTGGCGGCAAGTTTCGCCCCGGGACTGAATGGCGGCTTGATGTTGCCGACGCTACTCGCGAGACTATCTTCAGCCTGCGAATAATCGGGGAAGCCTTTACATGACGGCCCGATTTGCCGGCCTCCTCCGGGTGCCCGCTGAGCCGAAGGCGTGTGATTAACGATTTTTCTCCGCCAGAGACTTGGCGCGAATTTTTGCCAGCGTTGTCATCGGCGTGATCGCGTCCGGATCGATGGCGAGGCGCACGATCGCGGGCTTGCCGGAAGCCTGCGCTTCTTTGAACGCCGCCGGAAAATCGGCGGTTCGCTCAACCGACACGCCGAAGCCGCCGAACGCGCGAGCGTAGGCCGCAAAATCCGGATTACGCAAATCAGTGGCGATGACGCGGCCGGGATATTCGCGCTCCTGATGCATGCGGATCGTGCCGTAGATGCCGTTGTCGGCGATGACGACGACGAACGGCAATCCATACTGCACCGCGGTCGCGAATTCCTGCCCGTTCATCAGGAAATCGCCGTCACCGGCGATGCAAACGATTTGACGCTCGGGATGGAGCCGCTTCATCGCAACTGCAGCCGGCACGCCATATCCCATCGAGCCCGAGGTCGGCGCCACATGCTGGCCGAAGCGTCGAAAGCGGAAGAATCGATGAATCCAGGCGGCATAATTCCCGGCGCCATTGCACAAGATGGCGTCGGCGGGAAGATTGTCCCGCAACCACACCATGACGGCGCCGAGATTGACCCCACCGGGCTGTTCAGTCGGCTTTTCGGACCAGGCGAGATAGTCGGCATGTGCCGCCTCGGCGTGACCATGCAGCGCGCCAGCCACGTCCAGATGCTCGAGCGCGACTGCGAATGCAGTCGGCGTTGCGTTGATCGGCAGAGTGCGGGCTGTAGACGCGGCCAAGCTCTTCGGCGCCGGGGTGGACATGCACGAAGGTCATCTGTGGCCGGGGAATGTTAAATAGAGTGTAGCTCTGCGACGGCAATTCCCCCATACGCCCGCCGATCAGGACCACGAGATCGGCGGATTTGATACGCTCGACAAGCTTCGGGTTCGGACCGATGCCGAGATCACCCGCGTAGCAGGGATGGAGCGCGTCGAAGAGGTGCAGGCGGCGGAACGTCGTGCACACCGGGAGCGCGTACTTTTGAGCAAACTGAGCGATCCGGTCGGAAGCCTGCTGTGACCAGCGGCTGCCGCCGAGGACCAGAATTGGCGCCCGTGCGGCGCCGAGAAGCTGTGCGACCTTCGCCATCTCGACTGGGCCGGGCGAAGTCTCGATCGGCGTAAACGGCGGCGCGTCATCGACCGCGACGCGCTCGGTCAACATGTCCTCGGGCAGGCTGACAACAACCGGCCCCGGACGTCCGTTGGCGGCGGTGTGAAACGCGCGCGACACGATTTCGGGCACGCGTGCAGGATCGTCGATTTCGGTTGCCCACTTCGTCATCGAACCAAACACGGCACGGTAGTCGAGCTCCTGAAACGCTTCACGCTCGGTCATGTCGCGCGCGACTTGGCCCACAAACACGACGAGCGGCGTCGAGTTCCTGGCGGGCGATGTGGATACCGGGCGAGGCGTTAGTGGCGCCGGGCCCGCGGGTGACGAAGCAGACACCGGGCCGGCCGGTCGCCTTGCCCACCGCCTCGGCCATCATCGCCGCCCCGCCCTCCTGCCGGCACACGGTTACGGCGATATCGCTGTCGTGAAACGCATCGATCGCCGCGAGATAGCTTTCGCCCGGCACGCAGAATACGTGCTGGACGCCATGAATGCGCAGCTGATCGACCAGAACCTCGGCGGCCGTACGGCTATTGTCCTTACCGCGCATCGGCGTCTCCCGATAGGGCGCAGCCGATTTGCCGCGCCGGGCGTTGTAAACTTTGATTGCCGCGACTGCCAACCCTAGTCCAGTGTTTTGGCGGTGCGGAACGGTCCTTACCATACCGGCGAAGGGTTGCGGCTTGATGAGCGAGGAAGAAAAAAGTCAGCAGGCCGTATTTGCCTTCCTCGCCGATCCCGCAACCCACGGCGGGGTCGAAGTAACGCGCATCGATACCCACGCGGCATCGGTGTTTCTCGCCGGAGATCGCGCGCTAAAGGTCAAGCGAGCGGTGCAGTTTCCGTTTCTCGATTATTCGACGCTTGAGAAGCGCAAAGCGGCCTGCGAGGCCGAGCTGTCAGTGAACGCGCCCTATGCGCCGGAAATCTATCGCGGCGTGGTACCGATCACGCGTGACCCAGATGGAAAGTTTGCCATCGCCGGTTCGGGCACGCCGGCGGAATGGGCGGTCGACATGCAGCGCTTCGACGAGAAGCGCACGCTGGATCACCTTGCCGGCGAGATCGACGAAGCCCTAGCCGACGCGCTCGGCCGCGCCGTCGCCGCGGCGCATGCCAAGGCACCCGCGGTGGGGGCCGAAAAATGGATCGCAGCGCTTGGCGGCTATATTGACGAGCATGTCGAAGCCTTCGGGCAATATCCCGATATCTTTCCCTCTGCCGAGATCGAATACGCTCGCGCATGAAAGCCGCGCCGCCTATCAACGCATTGTCCCACTGCTGCGGCAGCGCGCCCGAAGCGGTTTCGTCCGGCGCATCCACGGCGATCTTCATCTCGGCAACATCGCGCTGATCGACGGCAAGCCGGTTCTGTTCGACGCTATCGAATTCAGCGACATCATCGCCACTGGCGACGTCTTTTATGACCTCGCGTTTTTACTCATGGATCTCCTGGAACGCGGGCTGGCACTCGCAGCCAACGTGGTGCTCAACCGCTACCTCACACAGACGCGGCGGATCGAGGACCTCGAGGCGCTTTCCACTCTGCCGTTCTTCCTGTCGATGCGTGCATCGATCCGCGCCAGGGTCACCGCCGCTCGCCTGGAGCGAGCGAAAGCGTCCGATCGAGAACTCGATTGCGCGCTCGGCGCGGGCCTATTTCGAATTCGCGCGTCAGGCCATCGCGCCGCCGCCGCCGAAATTCGTTGCCGTCGGCGGCCTTTCCGGGACGGGGAAGACCAGGCTCGCGCGAGCGTTAGCGCCGGGTTTAAAGCCGATGCCGGGCGCCGTCGTCGTGCGCTCGGACGTGGAGCGCAAAGCCCTGTTCGGCATCGACGAAACGGAAAAGTTGCCCCCCGATGGGTACACCGATGAAGTAACGATTCGCGTCTACGCGGCGCTTGCCGATAAGGCGCACCGCATCCTTGCCGCCGGGCATTCGGTGATTGTCGATGCGGTCTTCGCACAGCCGCATGAGCGATCTGCCATGACCAAAGCGGCAAAACCGGGCAATTTTCCGCTGCGTGGGCTATTCCTCACTGCAGACCTCGATACCCGGCTCGCCCGGGTCGGCAAGCGGGCGCACGATGCGTCGGATGCCGACACTAAGGTGGCACAGGCGCAAGAGCGCTACGATCTCGGCCGCCTCGACTGGACCGAAATCGATGCCTCCGGCACGCCTGAAAACACCCTGGCGCGGGCAAAAGCCGCAATTGCAAGTGCTTGATTGACTGACCGCTGCCCCGGCCAATATAAGCGCGGAGAAACCGGGCTTAGAAAGGCGCGACCATGGCGAGCAGTGCATCGACCGCGACAGGCATTGAACACCCGGAAGCGCCGTCGCGCCGCGATTTCCTTTACATCGCCACCGGCACCGTCGGCGCGGTTGGGGCCGCCGCGGTATTGGTGCCGCTGATCGCCCAGATGAACCCCGACGCCTCGACACTGGCCGCCGGCGGACCGGTCGATCTCGACATCAGTAAGATCGTGCCGGGCCAGCAGGTCGTGGTCCGCTGGCGCGAACGCCCGATCTTCGTTTTCCACCGCACGCCGGAGCAGGTTAAGACGCTGCAAGACCCTAAATTGACCTCGCAACTGTCGGACCCGAACTCACAGCAGACCCAGCAGGCGCCCTACGCGACCAATTGGCACCGTTCGATCAAGGAGCAATTCGGTGTATTGGTCGGCATTTGTACGCACCTCGGCTGCATCCCGATGTTCTATCCGCAACCGAGCCCCTCGACGCCTGTCTCCAGCTGGCTGGGCGGCTATTTCTGTCCCTGCCACGGCTCAAAATATGATGGCGCCGGACGGGTCTATAGCGGGGTGCCGGCACCCTACAATCTGCCGGTACCGCCCTACACTTTCGTGAGCGATACGACGATCCGAATTGGCGAAAATCCGAGCGGATCCGCATGGGATTTCGGTTCGATCCGCCAACTCTAAAGCGCGCCCACACGTTGGCGTTGGAATGAAACTAAGGCGGCCATTGCGGCTTGGGCTTTTGCGCCTATCGCTGCTGGCGATTGTGGTGGGCATCGTCACCGGCTTTGGTGCGGTGCTGTTTCGGGCGCTGATCGGGATTATCCACAACGTCGCCTTCCTCGGATTGTTCGCGGTCGGCTACGACGCGAGCAGTCTTCACGCCGCCGGGCCCTTGGGGCGCCTTCATCATTCTCGTGCCCGTCATCGGGGGCCTGATCGTTACCTTCCTGATCACCAATTTTGCACCGGAAGCCCGCGGTCACGGCGTGCCTGAGGTGATGGACGCCATCTACTACAAAGAAGGCGTGATCCGCCCGATCGTTGCTGTGATCAAATCGCTGGCGTCGGCGCTATCGATCGGCACCGGTGCCGCGGTTGGCCGTGAAGGACCGATCATCCAGATCGGCTCGGCAATCGGTTCCACGCTCGGTCAGATCATAACATGGCGCCGTGGCAGCGTATCACGCTCGTTGCCGCCGGTGCCGGCGCCGGCATTGCCGCGACATTCAACACGCCGATCGGCGGAGTGATGTTCGCCATCGAGCTGATGATGCCGGAATTGAGCGCACGCACGTTTCTCCCGGTTGCGCTCGCCACCGGCACGGCCACGTTTGTCGGCCGCATCTTCTTCGGCATCTATCCCGCATTCTCCATCCCGGACGCACTCCTCGCATCTCAGGCGCCGGCGTCACTGCCGCGTTATTGCTGTATGCGCTGCTCGGCGCGGTCATCGGTCTTGCAGCGACCGCCTTCATCCGCGGCCTCAGTCTGTCCGAGAATATTTTCGATCGCATCGGCAATCCCTATCTGCGCAACGTCATCGGCATGCTGATGATCGGCGTTCTGATCTACCTGCTGTTCCGTGCTGCCGGGCACTATTACGTCGAGGGCGTCGGCTATTCCACCATTCAGTCGGTGCTATCGGACAAGCTCGCGCTGCCGTGGCTATTGTTGTTGTTGTTTGTGGCGAAGCTCGCTGCAACCTCGATCAGTCTCGGCGCCGGATCCTCGGGCGGTATTTTTTCGCCGTCGCTGTTCATGGGCGCGACCATCGGCGGCGCCTTCGGCCTCCTGGTCAACGCCATAAGCCCGGTCGAGAGTTTCGGCATCACGACATGCGCCATCATCGGCATGGCCGCGATGGTCGGCGGCGGCACCGGCGCTGCGATGACCGCAGTGACCATGATTTTCGAGATGACCCGCGACTACGACCTGGTGATGCCAAGCATCATCGCGGTCGCTCTTGCTATCGGGGTGCGGCGGCTTCTCTCCCCGGAGAACATCTACACGATCAAGCTCATCGGCCGCGGTCATTTCGTGCCAAAGGCGCTGCATGCCAACATGTTCCTGGTGCGCCGCGCCGGAGAGGTGATGGAGAAAGACGTGACAATCCTTGGCGCCGACGCCGACTTCGATGCCTTCCTGCGCCAACACGCAACTGGAGCCGGCTTCAAGCACGTGGTGGTCACGCGCGGCAATCACATCGCCGGCGTCGTGCGCGTCAATATCGGACTGCGCCGCGGCGTCGAAGATGCCTATAGCGGCGTTCATCTCGGCGACGTCGCACAGCGTAATTTCACCATCGCGCGCGAAGCCGACATCATGTTCGACGTCGTACAGCGCATGGGCCGCCGCGACGCCGCGATGGCGGTGGTGGTCAAGGGACGCGGCCGGGGACGCCCCTCCGAAATCGTCGGCATCATTTCCAAAGAGCACATCGCCGATTCCGTCGCCGAAAGCATCAAGCCGTTCGGCTGATCCGTCAGGCCGCGGCGCGGTGCACCGTCGTTATTGACATCAAACGGCGTTCGGAAATCTAAGTAAGTCCAGGGACAATCAGGAGCGCTCTTCATGCGCATCGCCGTGCTCGGTGGTGGAAACGGCTCGTTTGCCGCGGCCGGCGATTTTGCGCTGGCCGGCCATGAGGTCCGGCTATGGCGCCGCGACCGCGAGGCCGTCGCGGCGCACCGGGCGGCCGGGAGCGTGATCGTCGTCAAGGACTTCCGCGGCCGGCATGAAGCAAAGCCCGATCTGGTCACCGACGACATAGCCGCGGCGGTTCACGGCGCCGAATTGATCGTCTGCCCTGCCCCGGCGCCGGCGCAGTCCGATATCGCCCGCGCGCTCGCACCACACCTGACCGCCGGGCAAGTGGTGTTTCTGCCGCCCGGTACATTCGGCTCGTTTGTGTTTGCGAAGGCCGCGCAAGCCGCCGGCAATCGCGCCGAGGTGGCGTTTGCCGAAACCGGCACGCTGCCGTGGCTCACCCGCAAGCACGGACCGTTCGAGGTAGCGATCACCGTGCGCGCGAAGCGGCTGCCGACCGGCGTGTTTCCGCTGCGGCTGCGCGACCACGCGCTGGCCGTGATCGGCAAAGCCTTTCCCGGCGTCATCGAACCGTGCGGCGACGCGTTGTCGGGCGCGCTGATGAATGCCGGCCCGATCATCCATCCGCCGCTGATCATCATGAACGCGGCGCCGCTGGAGCATTTCGATCGCTGGGACATTCACAAGGAAGGCACCCAGCCTGCCGTGCGCCGGGTCACCGATGCACTCGACCGCGAGCGCATCGCCATCCGCGAGGCGCTCGGTTACGGCCCGCCGCATTTCCCGCTCGCCGATCATTACGCGCGCGAGGGCGATGAATGGATGTATGGCCGCGGCTCCCATGAGATGCTCACCGATTCCGGCGACTGGCGCGAGCATATCGTGCTGACCGAGCATCGCTACATGATGGAGGACGTGCGCTTCGGTTCGTCCTTCCTGGTGTCCGCGGGCAAACGCGCGGGGGTCGCGACGCCGCTGTCGAGCGCCTTCGTCGCCATCGGGTCCGCCATTTGCGGCGAGGATTTCATGCAAACCGGACGGACGCTCGACGGCCTCGGCCTCGGCGCGCTTAGCGCGGCAGAACTGAAGACGGTGCTGACCGAGGGCCTGCAGTGAGCGATCGCGCGCTCATCGCCTGTCTCGGCGCCGGCCGCATGGCGCGCGGCATCGCGGTGATGTTCGCTTACGCCGGCCATCCGGTGACGATCGTCGATGTGAAAGTCCGCGATCAGGCGGAGCTTCGAGACGACGGCGAAGGAGGCGATCAGCGAGGTCGAGGCGACGCTGGGCACGCTCTCGCAATTCGGATTGTTTCCGTCGAGCGCGGTCAGCCAAATTGTCGAGCGGGTTTCGGTCATCCGCGAAGCCGATGCCGCCCGAACGCTCAGCGGCGCCGCCGTGATCTTCGAATGCGTTCCCGAAGTGCTCGACCTGAAGCGCGACGTGCTGGCGCGCGCTTCGGCAGCGGCCGGACCACGGCCGATCATCGCCTCGACCACGTCGACCATTCTGGTCGACGATCTCTCAAGCGCAGTCGACGAGCCGGGGCGTTTCCTGAACGCGCATTATCTCAATCCGGCCTTTCTGGTGCCGCTCGTCGAAGTTTCGCCGGGCGCCGGCACCGATCCGGCGGTGGTCGAGCGGCTCAAGGTGCTGCTCGAAAGCATCGGCAAGGTGCCGGTCGTCTGCGCCGCGCGGCCGGGCTTTATCGTGCCGCGCATCCAGGCGCTCGCCATGAACGAGGCGGCCCGGCTGGTCGAGGAAGGCGTCGCCAGCGCCGCCGATGTCGACAAGGCGATCAAATACGGCTTTGGCCTGCGCTTTGCGGTGCTCGGCCTCCTGGAATTCATCGATTGGGGCGGCGGCGACATTCTCTACTACGCCAGCCGCTATCTCACCGGCGCGCTGCAGAACGATCGCTATGCAGCGCCTGACATCGTCGAGCGCAACATGCACGAGGGCCGCATCGGGCTGCGAACGCGCAAGGGCTTTCTCGACTACGAAAATCTCGACATTGACGCCTACCGTCGCGAGCGGCTGGAAGCCTTCGTCAAGCTCCTCGAACATTTCGAGATCATGCGTCGCCCGGTGTTGTAGCGGCGCTGTGCGGCTCACGCGCCGGGCGAGTTCCGTTACGAAGCCGCGGCCTGCATAAGCTCGGGCAAGGTCGCCCGCGCCGGCAACGACATCAGCAATTCGAAGTAGCTTGTCGCGGGCCGCTTCTGTCGGAGCTTGTGTCGGCCGCGTCAGCAAAGCCTTGGCGACATTTTCTTAAAGAGGAGCGGCGCGCGTCGAGCGAGTTTCGCTGTGGAGACACCAGGCCATTGGCCGGTGCGTAATTGAGGTTTGCGTATGTCATGACACCTTCCTCGCGCGTTTTTCGATTGTGAGGATCGCCATCTTTTCGTGTCCGGCGAAGCACGCCACATCGCAGTAGAGCAAACGGGTTTGCGGTTCGCGGACGTAGCCTTGTTCGATCGGCTCGCAGCACAGCGCGCAGTAAGCGTCGGCGCGCGGGGTACGATCGTTGACCAGAACGAACCGGGTCCGGCTCGGATATCGGGTTGGGGCTTGGGACATGACCTGGGTGCTCATTTGAGACTCCATCGGTTCGTCACTACCCGTCTGTCGCTCTGGCTCTGGGAAAGGTTCATCCGACGCCAGCCGCCGCGGACAGTCACCGCGACGCCCCGTCGCCGCCGCCTCGCCAAAATGCGATAAACCTCTATAAATGCTGCAGTTTTATCGGCCCAACCTGCCCGCTCAGCTACACTTCCAAACCCTCCGAACGTGTTTTGGCAGTTCCCCGAACCCTCCGGCCGAGATTTATCGGCGAGCCGGCGGCGCTAAGCCGGCCTCCATTTGAACCTTTGCGGGCGCACCAGCGACCAAAGGACACCGCTCATGCCTTGCCGCTGGAGGCTCAGATGTCCTTCGTACGAAGTTGCTTTGGTTTTTCCGGACGAATGAACCGCAGTGAATACGCGACCATGTATTTTGGATCGATGTTTGCGCTCGTTGCCGGACTTGTTTTTTTCGTCGAATTGTTCCACCGGTTTGGCGACGGCGCCGGCGCCGCAATTATTTCGGTTATAGTTTTCTTTGTCGCGTGCAAGTGGGTCGCTTTGGCTGCTTTAGCCAAGCGGCTTCACGATGTTGAGGCGTCTGGCGGATTATGTCTGCTGGCGTTCATTCCGACTCTAGGCTTTGTGTTTTTCCTCGTGATGCTATTTGTGCCCGGCACAAAGGGCGGCAATCACTATGGTGCGCCGACATCCCTGTTCAGGCCGCGTATGAACTACGCCACCATTTAGAGCGAGCTGCAAAAGCGCAACCAGCTTAGATATTTGGGACGGGTCCCGTTGTTATCGTGTTTTTGGCCCAACGCCGTCCGTTGAGATTGCCTTTACCTCAAGCCTTCCGCTCCGCGGCGAGCAGTAACGCATCGTCCAGGCGATCGTTGCCCCAAAATATCTCGGTGCCGACGAAAAAAGTGGGCGCGCCAAATACGCCCTTAAGGCGCGCCTCATCCGTTTGTTCGCGCAGCCGCATTTTCACGAAATCGCTCTGGGCTTGTTCGAGAATTTCATCCGCCGGAAGATCAAGTTGCCTCAATATCGGAGCCAGACGATCCGCTTTGTTGATGTCTTCATCGTGCACAAAGTTCAGCTCCATCACCTGGCGGCAGAAGGCGCCGATCCAGGGCTTATCGGCTCCAAGCAGTGCCACGCGCGCCGGCAGTACGCTCAAACGGGGGAAGTCGCTGGGTTTGGTCCAACCCAACCCATACTTCCGGCACTGACGCACCATGTCCTGCCACATGTGCGCACCCTTTTCTTTTTGCGTCAGGAAGGGCGATGTTTCCATGCCCAAAGCTCGAAAAATCGGCCCGAGCAAAAATGGTTTCCAGACGATGCGGACGCCGCTTTGTTGCGCCGCCTCCTCAATGCGCATGACGCTGAGATAGCTATAATTGCTCGCGAATTCGAACCAGAACTCGATCTCGGGCGGTTGTCTGGAAAGGAGTGTCGCGCTCGTCATTGTCGCCAGAAAACCCGTTGCGTCGTTCTAGCCCGGCGATCGATCGATCCGACTGTGCCAGTGACAGATCATCTTCCGATAGCATGCACGTGGTGATAGCCGAAGGATCTTCCAGGTACCATCCTCGACGCGATTACTATCGGGGCAGCGGAAGCGGCGGCACAAACGAGAAAAATTGCGCGCCGGATTAGTAATTTTCATTCGAAACTAACGCGCCCCAACGAAACTTGCGGCGTCAAACGTGGCGCGTTGCACGCGAGCCGGGCCGTGCGGACTTGCGATGCTCGGTGCCGGTGCCAAGCTCGGACAATAGCCAGCGCCGAAATACCTTGACCTCAGGCTTCTGAAACTCCGTTTGCGAAGCGACCAGCCAGTAGCCGCTGTCGCTTTGGATCGCATCGCCTCCGAGCGGAATAAGCCTGCCGGCTTCGATGTCCTCGTCGACCAGCGGCCGCCGTCCCAGCACGACGCCGAGGCCGCGCGCCGCGGCGTCAAACGCCATCTGCACGGTGTCGACCCGCAGCCCACCATCGATCGACGGCGGAGCCTCCATACCGCTGACTCGAAACCAATGCTCCCAGTCGGCCGCAACCGTGGTGACGTGGATCAGCGGCGCCTGCGACAAAATCTTTGCCTCCGAGCCGCCGAATTGCTTCTTCAGGCCCGGGCTGCAGACCGGCATCAGCGTTTCCACCGCCAGCAGGGTCCAGTTCGGCGCCGGCTTCCTGGTCGACGAGAAGCGGATGGCGATATCAAAATCGTCCAGCGTCAGATCCACTGGACGAAGCGAGGTGTCGATCGTGACCCGGACATCGGGGCACTGCAGGGCAAACTTTTCGAGACGCGGCAACAAGATCTTGTTGGCGAAGGTCGGCGCACTGCTCAGTGACAGCGTCCCGGTCGCCTTGCGGCCGGGGAGCTGGTCGGTAGCCTTGGCGAGAACGCTAAGCGCCTGATTGACGGGCGGCGCATAAGCTTCCCCGGCGCCGGTCAGCCGCAGGCCGCGCGATTGGCGATTGAACAGCTCGACGCCCAGCCAGTTTTCCAGCGTCTGGATGCCGTGGCTGACTGCGCTTGCCGTCAGGTTGAGTTCGTCGGCAGCCTTGCGGAAGCTCTTGTGACGCGCGGCGGCCTCGAAGACCCGAAGCGTACTCAATGGTGGAAGCCGGAAGGCCATGAGGGCAAGTCCTCGCCCGATTCAACGGATCACCCCGGCATTATAATTTGTTATGAGGGTCACGTTCAGGAATTTTTGCGGATCGAAAACTGACACATGCTGCGGCGCGTCAGCGGATGGATTCGTAAACCTGTGTTCGACGACGTTGAACAGCAGTCGCGACAGCCGCTCATGCGGTAGAAATCAACGGTGGCGAGAAGACAGTTTCCGCTCGCTGCGTCCCCGGCACGGATCAAGGCGTAGCGGACCTCGCTACACCGTGTGTGCGGGTCGCCGTACACGAAAAACATTAAATGGGAGTGTCCCATTAAGTTGGGAGTGCTTTCCTTTCCTGCCTTAGCCATAATGGTTCATGGCTTTCGATGTTCGCGCGCTGGCTATCGCCACGGCCGGCTTTACCGCCTTCGTCAATCTCTATTCGCCGCAAGCGCTATTACCGGAACTGTCACGGGAATTTGGCGTCGGCGCCGGCGAAATCAGCTCGCTGATGACCGCAACCACAGCGGCAATCGCGCTCACGGCTCCGTTCACCGGCGTACTCGCTGATGTGCTTGGCCGAAAGCGGCTGATCACCATTGCGGCTTTCGCTGTCGTGGTGCCGACGCTGATGATGACGCTGGCCGCGAGCGTCCCGCAGCTCGTGTTTTTGCGTTTCGTGCAGGGGCTGCTGCTACCGCCGATCTTCACTGTCGCCGTGGCGTATGTGGGCGACGAATGGCCACCGGCCGAGGTGCCCCGCGTTGCCGGGCTGTTTGTCTCCGGCTCAAGCGTCGGCGGCTTTTGCGGCCGGTTCTTCACCGGCGCCATCGCCGACCTGATCGGCTGGCGCGTGTCTTTCGCGGCTGTGGCGTTGCTGACGCTCGCCGGAGGCCTGATCGTCACGCTGGCGCTGCCGAGGGAGCGGAGTTTCGTTCGCTCGGGCGGATTTCTCGTTTCCGTGCGCCAAATGCTGTCCCACCTGCGCAATCCACGCCTGCTTGCGATCTATGCCGTCGGCTTTGGTACGCTGTTCAACTTCATCGCCACCTTCACCTACGTCAGCTTTCACCTCGCCGGAGCACCGTATTTCTTCTCGTCAACACTGCTGGGCGCGCTGTTCGCCACCTATCTCGCCGGCAGCGTCTTGGTGCCATGGGTAGGGCGCGTCATTCTGCTGTTCGGCCGCCGCCGCTTTATTCTCGGCATCATCGCCATATGGGTTTGCGGCGCTCTGCATGATGCTCGCGCCGCCGATCAGCGCAATCATCATCGGCCTGACGATCTGCGCGGTCTGCGGCATGGTGTGCCAGGCGGTTTCGACCGGCTACGTCATCACCACCGCCAGGGAGGGGCGCTCGTCCGCCGCCGGCCTTTATGCTTCGACGTTTTACATCGGCGGCAGCGTCGGCGCTTCTCTGATGGGATTTATCTGGAATGCTGCCGGCTGGACCGGGTGCGTTGTCGGCATCGTTGCCGTTCAGCTCGTCATGGCGGTGGTTGTCTCGCTGGCGTGGGAGCGTTCGCGGATTTGAGGATTCGCGCAAAATGAGCGAGTGGCATGCAGCGGAATCGACTCGATAGCAATCCAACATTCGGCAGCCGCAAGCTGAAATTGGGAACGTTTCAGACCAACCTCGATTCCGGCTGCGTCATGTCCGGCCTCGAAGGCCGGCTGGAGATCAGTTGGCCGAACACCGTCACGCTCGCCAAACTCGCCGACGAAATGGAGTTCGAAGCAATCGTGCCGGTCGCGCGGTGGCGCGGCTTTGGCGGCGCCAACGATCCGCAGGGGCCGGGTTTTGAGGCCTACACCTGGGCGGCCGGCATCGCCGCTTCAACGACGAAAACCGGCGTGGTTTCCACATCGCATGTGGCGCTCAATCATCCGATCGTTGCTGCCAAGCAATGCGCTGCGATCGACCACATCGCCAACGGACGCTTCACTCTCAACGTCGTGTGCGGCTGGAACGGGCCGGAAATGGAGATGTTCGATCTTGCCTTGACGCGGCATGAGGACCGCTATGCCCGCGCCCAGGAATGGCTCGACATCGTCAAGCGGCTGTGGACCGAGGACGATGATTTCAACTACGAGGGACACTTCTATCGCATCAACAAGGGCTATTTGAAACCGAAGCCGATTCAGAAGCCTTATCCCGCGATCATGAACGCCGGATCCTCCGAGCGCGGCCGGCACTTCGCGGTGAAGAACTGCGACCTCGTCTATACGATTCTGCGCAACGACGACTTTGACGCACTCACCGCGCATGTCGAGGGCTATCACCGGCTTGCGCGCGAGGAATACGGCCGCACGGTCCGTGTCTGGACGCTCGCTACCATCGTACAGGCCGAGACCGAGAAGGAAGCCAGACGATTTTACGATTATTACGTCCATGAAAAGGGCGATTGGGCCGCCGCCGGCAACGTCGTCGACGCAATGTCAGCCGAGATCAACGAGCGCAGCTATTCGCCGGAACGCAAGCGCGCGATTGCCGAGTTGTTTGTTGCCGGCTGGGGCGGCTATCCGCTGATCGGCACCAAGGAGCAGATCGTCGACGGACTTGCGTCACTCTCGCGGATGGGCCTTGATGGCGTGTTGTTGTCGTGGCCGCGCTTTGAAGCGGGCATGCGCGAATTCCGCGACGTGACGCTGCCGCTGGTCAAGCAGGCAGGGCTTCGCGATCAGACAGCTTAAGAGCACCCCGGCTCGTGGCTCCCGGGGGGCGGTAAGGAGCTAATCCTTCACGCTGGAATGCCAGTGCGGCTTATAGCCGGCCGACAGCGCGTCGAGAATCGCCGGCGGGGTCAGCACATCGGCCTCGATACCGCACGGCCGTTTTGTGCGGGCCTCGTAGCCCTGCGGCATCCAACGCAGCAGCCCATCACCGCGGATCGCGAAGACCCCCTCGTCTAGCGCGACGAATGCACCGTCCGGTAGATCGTCGATGTTGGCCCGATGCACGCGTTTGGCCCGACCGCGCAGGCGTTCGTGGTGCAGGACTTCATCCATCTCGAAGGCTCGGGGCGGGTTACGAAGCTTGCGCGCCTCGCGCCACGCTTCGGCGAATGTTTCTGCGTCCTTGCGGCGACATTCGAAGCAGGGCCGATGCCCAGCCGCGAGCGCGGTTGGCTCATCGAGAAAAAATAGCTCGGTGTAGAAGCGGCCCCAGACATCCCGCTGGCGGCCCTTGAAGTCGAGCACGCAGCAAATCCATTGCCGCGACGCCCAACGCCGCGCCGTCAGCGTTCGGCCATCAGTGTGAAAACGGCCGCCGCGATTGCCCATAAACAACCCGCGCGCGGATACGGCCGCCAGATCTCCGAACGGAGTTACCCGATTTTGCAGCGGCATTGCCACCCTCCGCGGGCTGAGCGGTAAGCGCGCCAGGACGCGCCTCGCACGATCCAGTTGCCGATGCTACTTTCAACCCGCAAGCGAAACCGAACAGCCAGGAGAATGCATGGCACGCATTTCAATCATCGACCGCGCCGACATGAACGCTGAACAAGCGCGGGTCTACGACGCGGCCAAGCAATCAACCGGCGTCGTCGGCGGGCCATATTATGCCTATATCCGATTGCCGCCTTTGTTCGAGGCTTGCCAGGATCTGCGCAATTGTCTCGGCTCCGGGCCGTTATCCGACCGTGAGCAACAGATTGTGAACCTGGCTGTCGCCCGTCACTATAACGCCCGCTATCCGTGGTTCGCGCAAGTGCGTCGCTCGCTCGCGGTCGGCATCGCACAGACGATCATTGACGCGATCAACGCGCGCAAGGTGCCGAGCCTTTCCGACGCACGCGAGCAAACGTGCTTCACCGTGGCCCGCGAACTGCTCGCGAACAATGGACTGAGCGACGCGACCTACGCCGCCGCAGAAAAAACCATGGGACTGGAGAGCCTGGTGGCGCTGGTCGCCACGACCGGCAGCTTTTCAATGACCTGTCTGACCGCCAACACGTTCGCGATCGATCCGCCGCCTGACAATCCAACCCCGCTTGCGAGCTAGCAAACTATCCGCGCAGGATCGCCATCGTCGGGCGGGCGCCGCAACAATTGCCGGCCCATGAAATCTGCCGGCCCATGAAATCGCACAACCAGGTGCTAGTCCTGCCTCACGATGACACGAGTGCCGACAGGCACCCGGTCGTAGAGATCGGCAACGTCGTCGTTCACGAGGCGAAAACACCCGGAGGAAACGGCCTGACCGATTGTCTCGGGCGCGTTGGTGCCGTGAATGCGGTAAACCGTCTCGCCGAGAAACATGGCGCGGGCGCCAAGCGGATTGCCCGGGCCGCCGGCCATGAAGCGCGGAAGGTAAGGCTGGCGCTCGATCATCTCCGGCGGCGGCCGCCAATCGGGCCATTCGACCTTGCGCGTGATCCGCATCAGGCCGCTCCAGGTGAAGCCGTCGCGGCCGACCCCAATGCCGTAACGCAACGCGCGCGTTTCGCTCTGTATCAGGTAAAGGTGGCGCTCCTGCGTAGAGACGATGATGGTGCCGACTGGATGTTGCGAGCGATAGAACACTGCTTGCCGTTCAAATTCCTCCGGCAGCAGTTTGCTTGAATTGCCGTGGTCGATGCCGGGATCAACGTCTTGCATTGTCGGCTGGAAAAGCAGCGTCTGCGCACCAGCCGGCACATAGGCAAGAACCACGCAGGCAATACCTGCACCGATCAACGCACTTATGGCGCGGGCGCCTCTAGCTGGTGACGGCCTGGTGATGTAGTACAGTCGTTTAAGAATGCAGTGAGTCATCGCAGCACCATTCCATAACGGTTGATCAGCGCTCGCCCTAATTTGTCGGACCGTTGGTCTGATTTATGCTGAAGCGCACGGTCAGTGTGGCCTGAAGTTGATTGACTGTATAGGGTTTAGGTAGCACGGCTGAGTTTTCGACAAACAAGGCGGTCATTCCATCGGTAATGCCTTGGTCCGTCGTATAAAGCACCTTGAGACCAGGCCTCCGCGTAACGGCCTGCTTTGCCAAATCGAGGCCTGCTTCGAGTTCGCCCTTGAGCCCGATGTCGGTGAATAGCAGATCGACATTTTCCGCCTCGTCCAGTACCGCCAGAGCCTCATTGGCAGTGCTTGCGGAGAACGTCTTGTGTCCTTGTTCTTGCAGATAGGACTCGGCAAGCACGCGGACTTGATCTTCGTCCTCGACAACCAAAACAACCGCCATCCGCGAAACTCCCCCTCGCCTCGAGCCAATAATAGGGGTGAAGCAAGCGAGTGCCCAGTCAATTCACCGATAAAAACATGACCTGGCACTGAGCCGAGGCGGCAGGCCGATGGCTCCGTTATGGTGAGGCCGGTTCCGAAGTCGACATGGCCGAAGTCGACATGGCCGAACCCTCTCGGATATAAACGGTCTCGCCCGGCGGGGGATTTGCCGAGGGATTTTGCCATGATTCAGTCAAAGCTTTTGCAATACTGTCGGACCGCGATCGAGGGGAACAGGGCTCCATTGTATCTCGCGCGCCAGCTTGCCGCTGCAGCGATAACATACTCGCTGATCGGCGCCGCATTTTTGGTCTTCTTTTTCCCAAGTCTAGATGCACGGGCCGCGGGCTTTTTCGGCACCTGTGCTGACGCCGGCGATCTCGCTGTGTTGCCCGCGCCACTTGCACCGTGGAGGGGCGCGCCACTGCGCGTGGTTTTCGCCGGCGAGAAACCGCTGGAGGGCGAGCTTTCCTTGATCGCGCCCGACGGCAGCGTCGCGGCGAAGTCGCGTGGGCGATACGGCGGCCCGCCTTATTTCTGGTTCGCGGAAGTCGCCTCGCCGGCCGCGGGCACCTGGCACGCCCAGCTCGCGTCCGCCGGGTGCAGCGCGGTCACCCGCGAAATCGCCGTCGCCGACATTGCGCCACCCCGGCTGCATGCCACGCCGGGCAGCGTCTGGCCGGTGCGCAATACCTGGAATCGGGCGACGGAAAACCTGTATTCGGCGTGGATCGAAAAGCTGTTCGACGCACCGCTCGACGCGGAGCCGTCGTGGCCGGCGCTCTATAATGTGCTGCGCGATAGATCGCGCAATTTTCTGTTCAACTATTTAGGTCTCGGCGAAGACGAAGTGGCCATGATCCTGCGCCCCGACTGCGCCGATCTGGTCTACTTTTTACGCGCGTATTTCGCATTCAAGATGGGGTTGCCGTTCGGGTACTCGAACTGCTCGCGCGGAGGCGGCGGCAGGCCACCGAAGTGCGTCGCATGGTCGAGCATCCAAAGCACAAGCGCCGCATCGTCGGCGCTGCCCTTGGCGGCGCCTCAACCGACTAACGCCTCCGTGCCCCCTGGCACGAGCGAACCGGTGAAGCAGGCGGGGCTTGGCCTATCATTCGGCCGTTATTTGCGGGTCGTCGCCGATGCCGTTCAATCCGGATCCGTGCGCGTGTCTGCGACCGACGACAATACCGATTTTTACACCGTGCCGCTGACGCAGCAGACGCTGCGCCCAGGAACCGTGTACGCCGATCCGTACGGCCACGTCATGATGCTGGTGCGGCGCGTGCCGCCATCAGGCGGCGCGCCGGGCGTGTTCCTTTCAGTCGACGGCGAACCGGACGGGACGGTCGCGCGCAAGCGTTTCTGGCGCGGCAATTTCCTGTTCGCGCACGAACCGGCGCTCGGCAGCCCGGGGTTCAAGCGCTTCCGGCCGATCGTGCGCGAGGCGAATGGCTCGTTGCGGCGGCTGACCAACGCCGAGATCGCGAAAGATCCGCAGTACGGCGATTTTTCGCTCGAACAGTCGCAGCTCCGGGTCGAAGACTTCTACGATCGGATGGACGACGTTATGTCGCCTGAGCCGCTCGATCCGGTCCGTGCGATGGAGGCGGCGATTGCGTCGCTCGAAGAGCAAGTAAAGACGCGCGTCGGCTCGGTCGAGAACGGGCGAAAGTTCCAGAACAGCGGACACGGCGATGCGACGATGCCGGACGGTCCTTCGATCTTCGCGACAACCGGGGCGTGGGAAGATTTTGCAACGCCGGCGCGCGATTTTCGGCTGTTGATCGCGATCGACGTCGTGCGAGGCTTCCCGGATCGTGTCGCGCGCAGGCCCGAACGGTACGCCATGCCGATGGGAAGGAGCGTCGCCGACGTAAAGGCCCAACTGCAGAACGTGCTTGGCGCAGAACTCGCGGCGCGCAAGTTTTCCTATACGCGCAGCGATGGCTCGGCGTGGACGCTCACGCTCAAGGACGTGATCGACCGCACCGCCGATTTCGAGATGGCATATAACCTCAATGACTGCGTCGAATTGCGGTGGGGTGCGCCGGCCCAGAGCGACGAGGCATCCACCTGCAGGCGGCACGCACCGGCGGCGCAGCGCGCAAAGATGACGGACTACCGCACCTGGTTCCGCGAGCGGCACTGGCCAACCCACGCTTAGCACCGCCCCATCACGATGTTGAAGTAAGGTGCTATCATGTTCGTCCGAGCGAGCTTTTGGGGCGTGTCATGAAGGTCATCAAAGGGCATGCACGTGTTGCTGCAGCAATGGTCGCGGCGACCGTAGCAGTGACGGCGGCGGCAATAGCGGAATCGGCGCGAGCGCAAACAGCGCCAACGGCGAACGACGCGAAGTGCACCAGCCAGTGCGTCCATCGCACGGAACGAGCAGATTGTCGGTTGCACGAACGCAATCAACTCGGGAAAATTCAGCGGATCGGATCTCGCCACGATTTTCAACAGCCGCGGCATCGCATATCGGGCCAACGACGACCTCGACCAGGCACTTTCGGACTACAACAAGGCGATCGAGCTCGATCCGAACTTTTCGTTCGCATATAGCAGCCGCGGCCTGCTGTATTGGGACAAGGGCGAGTTCGATCAAGCGCTCGCCGACACCAGCAAGGCTATCGAGCTCGATCCCAAGGATTCCCGTGCCTATAGCGGCCGCGGACTTGTTTATCAGGCCAAGGGCGATCTCGACGCGGCGTTGCGGGATTACGATAAGGCCATTGCGCTAAATCCGAAGGCCGCCGACGATTATTTCAGCCGCGGCACCATCTTTCAGCTCAAAGGCGAGCTCGATTCGGCGCTCGCCGACCTCAGCAAGGCGATCGAACTCAACCCGAGCGATGGCGCCGCCTATCGCGAACGCGGCATTATCTACGACGCCAAGGACGACAATCAACGCGCCCTGGCGGATTACAGGATCGCCGACAAGCTAGAACTCAATCACTGACCGGGCGCTAACCGCGATAAAGGTTGGACACCTACTTCTCGACGAAATCGGCGCACTTCTGGATCGCGTCGTTCTGGCCCCACGGCATGATCGGCACCGAAGACGTGGAATTCTTCGGCGAGCCTTCGATCAGGCGGTCGGAATAGACCATATAGACCAGTACGTTTCGCTTGGCGTCGCAGCCGCGCACGATTTGCATCTTCTTGAAGAACAGCGAGCGGCGCTGGCGGAACACGTCCTCGCCCTGCGCAAATTTTGTCTTAAAGCGGATGGGGCCGATTTGCCGGCACGACAGCGAGATGTCTGAGACCTGTTCGGCGACGCCGATCCAGCCCTTCACGCCGCCCTTCTCGGGGACGGTGAAATGGCAGGCCACGCCTTCGATATCCGGATCGTCAAGGCCATAGGTCGCGAGCTTGTCGTTTGGCGTCAGAAACTTGAAAACCGTCGAACGCTTAAAAATGAGATCTGGTTCGTCGGCCGCGTACGCTGACCCAACCACGAAGCCGCCGACCAATAGCAGCAGTAAGAGGCAAAGAGGCTTTGGCATTGAAAAATTCCTCGTGGTTTTCTGCGCCGGCTCCCGTGCGCTGTCCGTCGCTTAGATGGTGGCGACGGCCGCGCTTGGGAAGCCGCGCCGGCAGCCATTGAGTGAACCGGGACGGCTCCGCCTGGAAACAATCGCATTTTTGAGCAATCATCCGGGCGTCCGGCTGCCAACCGGCGGCATCTGAACGTTCGGCCTGGGCCCGCCTGAAATCATAACGGCCTGACTTTATATAGGCACTCGCCGGCAAACGATCGCGATCGCGATGGGAGCGTATGAGCACATCGAGTTACGTGATTCCTTTCCCTCTATTGCTGAAGCAAATCGGTCTGCCTGACGGCTTTGGCGACAGGCCGATTGACCTGACGCTGGATCAGCTTGTCTCGCTGATCCGCATTCTGCTGGCTTCAATTCCGGTAGATGAAACGTGGTACCAGGCCGCTTATCCCGACGTGGCGCAGGCCATCCGGTCCGGCGCGGTGAAATCCGCAAAGGCCCATTTCGTCGCAAATGGTTACTTTGAAGGTCGCCTTCCGGCGAAAGCCCCAGCCGACAAAGCGTTCTACGCTTCGCAATATCCGGAGGGGATGCTCGCGCATCTCATGCTCAAGCCTCTGACCTGGCCGAGGCTGTCGGTCGAAGTTCAGGTTGATGAGGCCCTGCTGGAAACAATGATCTCCCGCGTGGCTGAATCGTTTTCGCATCTCGGCCGGACCGATCCGCACTGGTCCATCGTCCGTAGTGAAAAATTCCGCGTTGCCGGCATAGCTTCGCACGAGGCGGAGTTTTTCGCCTCAGGTGCCGGCTACGTCACCGATTTACAGGTCACAGCATCCCGATACGATATTGATCTCGCCCGCTTCGCGGACTGCTTCGAGCTGGGATCCGGCCTCGGCAGAAACACGATTTGGCTCGCGCAAAAATTCGGCAAGGTCATCGGCTCAGACGTGTCGGCCATACACCTTAATCTCGCCCAAGAAACGTTGGCCAAGCGCCAGATCAGCAATGTGCAGTTTTTGCACGTCGCAAATTTAAGATCGTTACATGAGCTTCCAGACTTCGATGTCTTTTTTGCGATTATCGTGTTGCAGCACAATCCTCCGCCGCTCATCGCTTACATTCTGAAAGCGGTTCTTGCAAAAATCCGCCCGGGCGGCATCGGCTACTTCCAGGTGCCGACTTACGCTCAGGGCTATTCGTTTGATGCTGTCACGTACCTTAACAGCCCGCTGAAGCTCGACATGCCCGAACTGCATATTATCCCGCAAGACGAGCTGTTCGATCTGATCAATCAAGCAGACTGCCGTGTCATTGAGGTGCGCGAAGACGGCGGCGGCGGCCCCGGTGCGATTTCAAACCGATTGCTGATCCAGAAATGCTAAAATCAAACCGGCGCAATATCATCGACCGCGCCGCGATGAGCGCTCCGCGCAGCCGTTGATATCCAATAAGGCTCAATTGCGGCGCCATCGCGGACTATGATAGCTCTCGGCCGATGGACAACAACCAATTCAACGTCCGCGCCATCCTCGCCGGCGAGGCGCCGAATGACCGGGTCGTCACGGTCAAAGGCTGGGTGCGCACCCGGCGCGACTCCAAGGCGGGCATTTCATTCCTGCATGTCTCCGACGGATCGTCGTTTCATCCGCTGCAGGTGGTCGCGCCCGAGACGCTGGCGAATTACAACGATGAGGTCCTGAAAATCACCACCGGCTGCGCGGTCGAGGCGACCGGAGCGATCGTGCCGTCGCCGGCCAAGGGCCAGCCGTTCGAGATGCAGGCGAGCGCGATCAAGGTGATCGGCTGGGTCGAGGATCCGGATACCTATCCGATCCAGCCGAAGCCGCACACCATGGAGTTTTTGCGCGAAGTCGCGCACTTGCGGCCGCGCACCAACGTGATCGGCGGCGGCAACGCGGGTGCGGCATACGCTGGCGCAGGCGATCCATCGGTTCTTCGACGACAACGGATTTTTCTGGGTCAACACGCCGATCATCACCTCGTCCGATGCGGAAGGCGCGGGTTCGCTGTTCCGGGTCTCGACGCTCGATCTCGCCAACCTGCCGCGCAATGCCCAGGGCCAGGTCGATTACGGCAAGGATTTCTTCGGCCGCGAGACGTTCCTGACGGTGTCGGGCCAGCTCAACGTCGAGGCCTACTGCCTGGCGCTGACCAAGGTCTACACCTTCGGCCCGACGTTCCGCGCCGAGAACTCCAACACCAGCCGGCATCTCGCGGAATTCTGGATGATCGAGCCGGAGATTGCGTTCGCCGACCTCTCCGACGATGCGACGCTCGCCGAGCGGCTGTTGAAGTCCACCTTCGAGACGCTGCTGAAGGAACGGCCGGACGATCTCGCCTTCTTCGACGAGCGGATCGAGAAAGGCCTGGTGGCGAAGCTTCAAGGCATCGTCAGTTCCGAGTTCGTGCGCATGGATTACAGCGAAGCGATCGCGGTGCTGGAGCGGGCACAGGGAAAGAACGAGAAGTTCGAATTCCCCGTGAAGTGGGGCATCGATCTGCAATCGGAGCACGAGCGCTATCTCACCGAGAAGCACGCCAAAAAGCCGGTGATCGTGATGAACTACCCGAAGGACATCAAGGCGTTCTACATGCGGGTCAATGACGACGGCAAAACCGTAGCGGCGATGGACGTGCTGGCGCCCGGCATCGGCGAGATCATCGGCGGCAGCCAGCGCGAAGAGCGACTTACGGTCCTCGACGCCCGCATGACCGAGCGCGGCATCGATAAAGAGCACTACAGCTGGTACCGCGATCTCCGCCGCTACGGCACCGTGCCCCACGCCGGCTTCGGCCTCGGCTTCGAGCGCACGCTCGCCTACGTCACCGGGCTGTCGAACGTGCGCGACGCTATTCCGTTTCCGCGCACGCCGGGGCATGCGCGGTATTGAGCTGCGGCGCGAACTGGTGGGATTCGCTGCGCTCAACCCGCCCCGATAGCCTCGCCATTTCAGTAACGAAGAAGATCCCCTTCGCCGTTCGTTCGCCCAAGCCTGCTCGTCCGCAATAGCCGCGCATCCAATTCCCGCGGCGTCGCGGCCGCATCGTCCACCCACTCGCGCAACTGCGGGCCGCCGTTGATGACGTCAATGGCGAGTTTGCCGTGTTCGTATTCGTAGGCGAAATCCCGCCAGAGCGGATAATCCGAATAGAGGCGCCGAATCGCCTTGAAGGCGAGCGCCTGGATGCGCCAGGGCTTGAACGCGTGGTGATCGTAACCCGGACCTTCGGTGTGGATTTGCACGCCGTTGCAGAGCTTGCCGGCGTGCTTGTGAAAGGTCGGCTCGAACCAGCAATCGCGCAGACGGCAGCCGTGAAGCCAGTGCGGCGCGAGCGCGTGCATTTCGGCGATGACTTTGCGCGCATCGATATCGGGCGCGCCGAACAATTCGAGCGGCCGCGTGGTACCGCGGCCTTCCGAGAGCGTCGTGCCCTCGACCATCACCGTACCGGCATAGGCGCGCGCCATCCATAAATTCGGCGCGTTGGGACTGGGATTAACCCAGGCGCGTTCGCCGAGCGGCCAGCCAAAACCCGGCGCGGCATTGGGCTGCCAGTCCTGCAATGCGATAACGCGATAGTCGACGTCGAGCTTGAGCGTTCTGATAAACCACGAACCCAGTTCGCCGAGCGTGAGCCCGTGGCGCATCGGCAGCGGCCCGGCGCCGACAAAGCTTTGCCAGCCCTCGCGCAGCGTCAGACCTTCGACCGGCCGGCCGACGGGATTGGGCCGGTCCAGCACCCATACCGCTTTGCCGTGCTGCGCGGCCGCTTCGAGCATGTAGCGCAGCGTCGTGATGAACGTATAAATCCGGCAACCGAGATCCTGCAGATCGACGAGGACGACATCGCAGGTGTCCATCATCGCATCGGTCGGCTTGGCGCACTTCGCCGTACAAACTGAACACCGGAATGCCGTGCACCGGATCGTTGAAGTCCGGCGACTCCATCATGTTGTCCTGCTTGTCGCCGCGCAGGCCATGCTGCGGACCGAACGCGGCCGTGAGCCTGACGTCGCCGCACGCGGCCAGCGCATCGAGCGAATGCGTGAGGTTTTCGGTGACCGAAGCGGGGTGTGCGAGCAAGGCCACGCGTCGCCCGCGCAGCGGCGCGCGCAACGCGGGTTCGGCGATAAGGCGGTCGATGCCGAATTTCATGGCGGCTTATTCCCGCGTTCCCCAAATGGAATCATACCAAACGATGCGACCTGGTGTGGATTGTCTTGTTACCCAGGCGAACTACGCTTCAGAACAATTCAGACGCAAAGCCATCGGCATGATGGAAATCCGGGCTTGCCCGGCGGATGCGCCAGCGCCCAATAGGATTTGCGGCCGCCGACTTCTTCGATCACCGCCGAGAGGCCAAGGCGCCTCGCGCCACGTGGCAGGTCGGATAACTCGACCCAGTTCCAACGCAGCGCGTAATGTGAAGCGTCCCGGCGCCGTTTGACCTCGATCCGCGGCGCGCCGATCTCGGCCGCAACACGCATCCCGTTTCGATAGTCATCGAACCGATACGCCGCCCATTGGGTCGAAGGCGAGAAGTTGAATTCGTAATATGCCGTGCCGGTCGAAGCTCGAACGAAGGCCTCGAAGCAAGTGTGCCGCCAAAGCTCGTCAACGCGCGCCGGCGCCGTCACCGGCGGCAGCCGCAGGTCGTCCGTTTGACCGGTCACGGCATAATGCAACACCAAAGTCCCGTCGCCTTCGCGCGCAACTTCGACCTCGATGCGTGTCACGGCTTGGCAAACCGAGCCCGGATGAAGTCTCAGCGCACAGCGCATGCCGGATTTCCAGGACCGCCGGCTCGCAATAACGCCGACTTACCGGCTGTCGAGATTGGAGACCTGTTTCACTTCACGCGGCGGCGGAGCGGCCTGCTGTGCGTCGCGCGACAACGGCGCGACGAAACCGCCGGCGCGCACCGTCTCGTCGAGTTTTTCGCGGTCAAGCTCCTCGTCGTGCTTGTACACATCGTCGCGGAACTGGATCGTGCCGTCGCGCGTCACCCAGCCGGTCAGATAGACCCAGGCGACCGGCATCTTGTGCGGCAGGTTGATGACCTTGAGCCCGCCCGCCGCAATGCCGGCGTCGATCGCGGCGCGATTCCACGGCGGCACATCTTCAAGAATCCAGGCGGCAAGATCGCGCACGTTGTCGACGCGCGTGCAGCCGTGGGAATCGAACCGATAATCGTTGGCGAACAAATTGCGCGTCGTGGTGTCGTGCATGTAGACCGAATAGGGATTCGGCATGTCGATCTTGAGATTGCCCAGCGCATTGAAGCCGCCGGAATCCTGGCGGACGGTGAAGTTGGGCGAACGGTCGGACGACCAGTCGACGGTCTGCGGATCGATCTCCTCGTCGCGGGCGCCGAGCACGCGCATATGCATCCGGCTCAGATAGCGTCGGATCCCGGCGCATGTGAGCTCGAATCTCGCTTTTGGTGATCGAGAGCGGCACAGTCCAGGTCGGATTGAGATTGACCGCGGTGATGAAGGCGGTGAGCGTCGGCGACGGCTTGTCGATTTTGCCGACGATGACGCGGTAGCGCCGCTCGACCTTGTCGTGGCTGACCGCCTCGACGAACGCGGCGGGAATATTCACCACCACGTAGCGCTCGGCGAAAACGAAATCCATGCCGAGAAGACGCTCGACCGAAGCTTCAAGCTGTTTGATGCGCTCGGCGACCGGCACGTTCAACGCCTTCAGCGTCCGCGCGTCGACGCTGCCGGTGGCCTCAAGCCCGTGACGCAACTGGAACCGCTTGACGGCGTCGATGACCGCCGCGTCGTAAGCTTCGCCCTGCTCCTGCTCAGGCGCGAGATCATCGGAGATCACCAGACGCTTGCGCAGCAAGGCGACAGTCGGGCCGGTCGCCTCGGGACCAAGCTTCGCGTCCGCTGGCAGCGCCGGCCAGCCGCCGCGCACCTGAATTGCGGAATAGCTCAGCAGCGCTTCTTTGATGCGCTGATAAGTGCCTTCGTCGAAAACCGGATCGGCGGAAAGCGCCAGCGCCGCGGCCGAACGCGTCTCCGGTGTCGAAGGAGCCTTGGCGGTCGCGCGGGGCGTTTTTGCCGGCGCTTGCCTCGGCCTGGCTAGCAGCGCGTTGGCGCCGGCCGACGCGGCTGCCGGCGGCGCGCTTTGTGCCGGCGGCGGCGTCAGCTGCGAATGCGGAACCATCGGATGCGGATCGAGCAAGGTCGGCTGACCTGCGCCCGGCGTCTGTGCCAGCGCAGGCCCTGTCACTGCGGGCCCTGCAATCAAGGCAACTACAACGCCAACGATAAAGCTGGTCCGCACGAATCGCCCTCGCCTTTGGGATGAATATGCTATCGCTGTGGCGGCATTTGGACCACACGCCAAAACATATGCCTCTAAAAGCAAAGACATCGGTGCCGTGATACCGTAACGTTCGAGCGCCGCCGCCCCGGGATATAGCATCATAGCCATTACGAACATGTATCTTGGTATCGATATCGGCGGCACATTTACCGATCTCGTCCTCATGGATGAGAGCGGAAACATAAGCACCGCCAAAGCGCCCACCACCCCCGGCGAGCTGGAAAAGGGCGTTTTCGATGCTGTTGCGCTTGCGGCGCAAGACTCAAGGGTTAACGCCGGACGGATTTGCTTAGCCGCGTCAGCGCCTTCGGCCACGGCACCACCCAGGCCACCAACGCGCTGATTGAACGCACCGGCGCGACCACCGGCCTGATCGCGACCCGCGGCTTTGGCGATACCCTCATGCTGCAGCGCCTGATGGGTTTCACCGCCGGCATTCCGGTTGAGAACCTCGGGCACTACAGCCGGCGGCGCTATCCGCAGCCGATCGTGCCGCGCCGCCTGGTGCGCGAAGTGCGCGAGCGCGTCGATCAAGCCGGGCACGTGCTTGTTCCGCTCGACGAGGAAAGCGTTCGCGCCGCGGTGCGCGAGCTGATCGACGCCGGCGCCAAGACGTTCGCGGTCGCACTGTTGTGGTCGTTCCGCAATCCGGCGCACGAGCAGCGCGTCGGCGAGATCATCCGCGAAATGGCTCCCGGCTCATATGTCAGTTTGTCCTGCGAAGTGTCGCCGATCATCGGCGAATATGAGCGCACCGCCACCACGGTGCTCAACTCATACCTCGCACCAAAAGTCGCCGACTATCTCGACCGCATCGAGAGCCTGCTGCGTGCGCGCGGGTTTCGCGGCAAGTTCAACGTGCTCAACTCGGCCGGCGGCGTCGTTCCGGCGAGCGAAGCCGCGCGCAAGCCGGTTTTGCTGGTCGCCAGCGGCCCGGCCGGCGGCGTCATGGGTTCGCTGCAACTGGCGCAGGAGATCGGCCACAACAACGTCATCACCACCGACATGGGCGGCACGAGCTTCGACGTGGCTCTGGTCGTCGACGGCAAAGCTCTGGTCTCCGGCACCCACGAGGCCGGCGGTTTCCATCTCAACACGCCGGTCATCGACATTCGCGCCATCGGCGCCGGCGGCGGCTCGATCGCCCGCGTCGAAGCCGGTCTCCTGCGGGTCGGACCGGACAGCGCCGGCGCCGTGCCCGGTCCGGTCTGCTACGGCCGCGGCGGCAAGCTCGCCACCGTCACCGACGCCGATTTGGTGCTCGGCATTCTCTCGCCCGACAATTTTCTCGGCGGCCGCATGAAGCTCGACCTCGCCGCCGCGACCACGGCGATCCGCGAGCAGATCGCCGAGCCGCTCGGCATGAGCGTCGAACAGGCCGCTGCCGGCATTCGCCGCGTCGTCGACGGACACATGGCCGACACGCTGCGCGAGGTCACCATCGGCCGCGGCCACGATCCGCGCGACTTCGTGCTGCTGGCCTATGGTGGCGCCGGCCCGGCCCATTGCATCGGCTACGGCGCCGAGCTTGGCGTGCCGCGCATTCTCATTCCCGCCACCAGCATGGCGCATTCGGCTTACGGCGCGCTCGCCTCCGACATTCAGCAATCCGCCGAGCGGTCGCTGGTGCTGCGCGCCGGCGGCGGCACCCGCGATCCCTGGGACGGTCTCGACTGCGATGCCATCAACGCCGTATTTGCGGAATTGCAGGAGCGCTGCCTCGCGGCGATGGAGCAGTCGGGATTTACGCAGGCGCAGTCCGCGCTCGCACGCTCGATCGACATGCGCTACCGCCGCCAGACCCACGATCTGATGGTGCCCATTCCCGATGGTCCAGTGACGCCGGCGACGGCGCGCAAGCTCGTCGAGTTGTTCGAAGAATCCTACGAGGCGGTCTACGGCAAGGGTGCGGGCTTTCGCTTTGCCGGCATCGAGTTGACGACCTTCCGCGTGGTCGCGGTCGGGCGCACGCAAAAGCCTTCGATCCGCAAGCCAAGCGCGGTTGCCGCGCCGAAGCCGGGAACGCGCCGCATCTTTGAACCCGCGACGCTGAAGTGGACCGAGGCCGACGTGTTTGAATGGCTCGAAATGCCCGCCGGCTTCACTGTCACCGGCCCGGTCATCGTCGAACATCCTGAAACTACGGTCTACGTCGGGCCCGGCCAGACCGCGCAGCTGGACAATGCCGGCAATCTCTCCATCGATCTCACCTGAAGCATCAACGATGAACGCTCCCCTCCCCGGCCAATCCCGCAACAACGCCTCGATCGATCCGATCACCTTCGAGGTGATCCGCCACAAGCTCGAAGCCATCACCGAAGAGCAGGCGATCACGCTGAAGAACGTGTCCGGCTCGCCGGTCGTCACCGAGGCGACCGACTTCAATGTCGGCATCTACCTTGCCGACGGCGACATCGTGAACATGGGCCCGCAGGTGATCTTCCATGCCGGCACCATGTCGACGGTGATCTACTCGATCATCGAGCATTTCAGCGACAATCCCGGGATCAATGAGGGTGACATGTTCATTCTCAACGATCCCTATCGCGGCGCCATTCATCAGCCCGACGTGTCGATCGTGATGCCGATCTTTCATGAGGGCCGGCGTATCGCCTGGACCGGCTCGTGCGCGCACGAACTCGACACCGGCGGCATGACCTTCGGCAGTTGGGCGTTCGCCGCCACCGAGGTGCAGCAGGAGGCGATGCTGCTGCCGGGCGTGAAGCTGATCGAGAACGGCGTGCTGCGCGAAGACATCTGGCAAATGATCATGGGCATGACGCGTTTGCCCCATGTCGTCGGTCTCGACTTCAAGGCGATGATCGCGGCCAACAACGTCGCCGCCCGCCGCTTTCACCAGTTGATGGACCGCTATGGCGTCGAGACCGTGGATCAGGTCATGCGCACCGAGATCGACACCTCGGAAGCGCGGCTGCGCGAGCGTCTCAAACTCATTCCCGACGGCACCTACCGCGCGCGCGATTTTCTCGACCATGATGGCCACGCCAATCGGCTTTATCAGATCGAAATCGCGGTCATCAAACGCGGCGATGCACTGACCCTCGATATGGAAGGCTCCTCGCCGCAGGCACCGGGCTTTATCAACTGCACGCGCTCGGGTCTGCGCGGCGCGCTGTTCACCGGACTTCTGCCGATTCTCGCTCCGGACATTCGCTGGAACGAGGGCGTGCTCAAGCCGGTCACGATCAAGGTGCCCGAAGCCAATATCTGCAATGCGCGCTGGCCGACGCCGGTGTCGGGCGCCACGGTCTCGACCGCCTGGGTGGTGCAGAACGTTGCCGTTGCCGCGATGTCGCGCATGGTAGCGTGCGTGCCGTCGCTGGTGCAGGAAGGCCAGGCCGTCACCAAAGGGCAGTTCTCGGTGCTGACCATGGCCGGGCCCGACCGCGACGGCGGCCCGTTCGGCATGTTGTTGATGGACGCGATGGCCGGCGGCGGCGGTGCCTATATCGACCACGATGGTCTCGACGGTTCGGGCGATCACTCGATCCCGCGCCCGCGCATCGGCAATGTCGAATTGAACGAAGCGTCGGGGCCGTTTCTTTATCTGTTCCGCTCGTTCATCCCCGACACCGAAGGCGCCGGCACGATGCGTGGTGGCGTGACCATGGGCCTCGCCATTACGCCGCACGACGCCGACGAACTGCACACCATGGTGGTCGGGCACGGCGTACAGGTGCCGAATTCAGCCGGCCAGTTCGGCGGCATGCCCGGCGCCTGCGCCTACCATCTATTGCGCAAGTCGAACGCGGGCATCAGCGAATTGATCGACGCCAACACCCATATGCACGATTTGTTGGATGCTGGCGGCAGTGTGCAACGCCTCGATTCCAAGCCCGGCCACTTCCCGCTCCATCGCGGCGACGTGCTGGCCTACTCGTTCCAGGGTGGCGGCGGCTATGGCGACCCGATCCGGCGCGATCCGGCGCGCGTTACGCGCGACGTGAATAACGGTCTCGTCACGCCGCACTGGGCGTCGGCACGCTATGGGGTGGTGATGCGCGATGGCGCCGTCGACGGCGAAGCAACGCGCACTCGCCGCAGCGCCATTCGCGCCGAGCGCCTTGGCGGACAGGCGCCGAAGTTGGATCCGCCCGAAGCCACCGGCCAAGCGGCGGTCTGTCCCCGTATCGAGAACGGCCGACGTTTCCGTTGCCTCTGCGGCGCCGATCTCGGGCCGACAAGCGAAGATTGGAAACCGCGCGCTTCACGCCGCGTCGTGCCGCCGGAAGCCTGCGGACCCTATCTGACGCTGCACACCGAGCTGGAACTGCGCGAATTTGCATGCGCCGAATGCGGAACGCTCTTGGAACTGGAAGTCGCCCGGCGCGGTCAGGAGTTGCTGGCGACAATTGTTTTGGACGCCTGAGATGTACCGGCATCAGTCTTGCAAGTAGCTTGCGGTTAGATTCGCCACCCGTGCGGGCTGGTACGCGGTAATTCTTCACGCGAGACGACATCATGAGCATTGTCCGGCAGGTTCCGGTTGCCGAAAGTCCGGGCGGCGCGACGACCCGGATCAATCCTATCGTCATCTCAAGCATCGTCGGCACGGCGGTCGAGTGGTACGACTTCCTGATCTACGGCACCGCGAGCGCGCTCGTCTTCAATAAGCTATTCTTTCCGCTGTCCAATCCGGCGCTTGGCACGATCGCCGCATTCGGCAGTTACGGCGTCGGCTTTCTGGCCCGTCCGCTCGGTGCTGCGATCTTCGGACATTTCGGCGATCGCGTCGGCCGCAAGGCCATGCTGGCGCTGACCATCGTCATTATGGGCGTCGGTACTTTCCTGATTGGGCTGTTACCGACCTACGGCCAGATCGGCATTCTGGCACCGGTGCTGCTCGTGGTTCTGCGTCTCCTTCAGGGCATCGGCCTTGGCGGCGAATGGGCCGGTGCCGTGCTCATGGTGGTCGAGAATGCTCCGGTCAAAAACCGCGGGCTTCTGGGCGCGATGGTTCAGCTTGGTTATCCGATTGGGAACCTCGCCGCGATCGGCGCGCTGGCGTTGCTGGCGCGATTGCCGGAGGCGGATTTTCTGGCTTGGGGCTGGCGTATCCCGTTCCTGATCAGCATCCTGATCGCCGGCATCGGCTTATATATTCGCATGCAACTTGAGGAGACGCCGGTCTTCCGCGAGCTTGAGGCCAAGAAGGCTACGGCACGACTGCCCTTAATCGAGGTCCTGACCGTGCATCCCCGGGCGTTCTTCACGGCGGTTGGATTGAAGCTTTCCGAGATCAGCTATGTCAGCATCGCCGGAGTCTTTGCCATCAGCTACGTCACTGCCACGCTCAGCTTGCCGCGAAGCCTCATCCTCAATGCTCTTTTGCTGTCCGCCGTGCTCGGGCTCGCCGCAATTCCACTTTTCGGTTGGCTTTCCGACCGCATTGGCCGCAAGCCCATGTTTTATGCCAGCTGCGTATTCGCGATTGTCTTCGCCTTCCCGATGTTCTGGTTGCTGGACACGAGGGATCCTCTCACCATCACGTTGACGGTCATCGCCGCCATCATCTTCGGCCAGATCATCGGGTTTGGTGTCGGAGCGCCATGGTATTCCGAACTGTTCGCGGCGCGGCTGCGCTACAGCGGCGCTTCGCTCGGCTTTCAGATCGGCGCGGCGATCAGCGGTGGACTGACTCCGTTCGCGGCAGCGACGTTCATGGCCTGGAGCGGTGGCGCGACCTGGCCGATTTCGATTTATCTGATCGTGCTCGCGCTGCTGACCCTCATCGCCACGATGGCCGCGCCGGAAACCGCCGGCAAGCCGCTCAAGTGAGTGAGGTCTTTTGCCTGACACTGAGCTCATAACCAAAGACGCCGCAGCGGCATTTGCACGGCCCGACGGAGAACGGGTGGCATGAACGAGCAGCTACGAACGCCTCAATTCCCGCGCACGGTCGAAGCGTTTGAGCATTTCGCCGGGTCTGCGGCAACATTGGTACCCGGAGGCTGCACCGGCTGGCGCGGCACGCTGTTGCACATTCATATTGCCGAGGCGGCGAGTTACGAAATGGAACCGCTACAGGAAGCCAACTGCATCGCCGGTCGCGGGATCGAGGGCGATCGTTATTTTAGTGGGAAAGGCACATACTCGCCGAAGCCCGATGTCCGCGAAGTGACGCTGATCGAACAGGAAGTGCTCGACGCTCTCGCCCGTCACGATCCGCCGCTGCAGGGTGGACCGATCATTCTTCGCCCCGAAGACCATCGCCGCAATCTGACGGTGCGCGGCGTGCCGCTCAACCACCTGGTCGGGCGGCGGTTTCGGGTCGGCGAGGTGATTATGCGCGGCGGGCGACTGAACTTCCCCTGCAAATATCTGGAACAGCTGACCGGCCTTCCGGTTTATCTGCCGCTCTATAACCGCTCCGGGCTCAATTGCAGTATCGAGCGGAGCGGTATCATTCGTCCGGGCGACGACGTCGTGCTCATTTGATCCAATGACAGCGCGGCTGATCATGAAGCTTCAGGTAGCGCTTGCGCGCTACGCGACGCCCGACGTGTTGCATCTGACGCTGGTCCATCCGCGCAAGCCTGAACTGCCGGCCTGGACACCCGGCGCGCATGTCGATTTGCGCCTTCCCGACGGCCGCGTGCGCCAGTACTCGCTGTGCGGCGATCCGGCCGATCGGACACGCTATGAGATCGCGATCAAGCGCGAGACATCAGGTCGCGGCGCATCGCTTTGGGCCCACGCGAACCTGACGCCGGGAGCGGTCGCTCACGTGTCAGCCCCACGCAATAACTTCCCGCTGGCCACGAACGCGCGCCGGCACGTTCTGGTCGCCGGCGGCATCGGCATCACGCCATTCGTTTCCATGGTCCGCAAGCTTGCCGGCGAGCAAGCCGACTTTGAGCTTCATTTCTGCGCCGCTTCAGCCGAAGCCGCACCCCTGTTGTCGGAAATTCGCAACGCCAGCGGCGACCACCTGTCAATGTGGCTATCCAGCGAACGCCGCCGTTTCAACATGGCTGCGATTGGGCCGCCCGACGTCGGCCGCCATCTCTACGTCTGCGGCCCGACGCGGCTCGTTGGGCCGCTGCTCGAGCACGCGGCCGCGATTGGATGGCCGCAGCCGCAGATCCATACCGAAGTCTTCAAGCCGATCAGCGACGAAAACTTCAAGCCGGAGCCGTTCGATGCCTTCATCGCTTCGACCGGAGCGGTTGTGCATGTGCCAGCGGACCAAACACTGCTCGAGGTTTTGCGCGCACATGGGCTTGCGACGGTGTCGTCCTGCGAGCTCGGCGTTTGCGGCACGTGTGTGTGCGGTTATCGCAATGGCACGGTGATCCATCGCGACGTGGTGCTGCCGCTGGCGAGCCGGCAGGACCGCATGACGCCGTGTGTCTCGCGCGCGCATGTCAGCGTCACGCTCGACCTTTGACTCGGTCGCGCGATGCGCGGCCGAGTCATCGGCGTGAAATTGTCGGGCGAGACGCGCGCCGCTTTAAGCCTGCGGCTGCGGCTCCATCGGGCCTTCGGGGGTCGGCCGGTTGCGGCCGGGGCCGGCGGTCGGCACCGTGGTATTCCGCGGCGTGGTCGGCTCAATGATCGACTCGCGGTTCGGCCGCTTGCCCATGATCAAGTCCTTGATCTCATCGCCACTCAAGGTCTCGAATTCGAGGAGCCCCCGGGCCAGCGTTTCAAGGTCCGCGCGCTTGTCGGTGAGAATCTGCTGGGCCTCGTTGTAACCGGCTTCGACCAGCCGCCTGATCTCAGCATCGATTTTCTGCACGGTGGCTTCGGAAATATTCTGCTGCCGCGCAACCGAGTAGCCGAGAAACACTTCTTCCTGGTTCTCGCCGTAAGCGACAGTGCCGAGCGCATCGGAGAGACCCCAGCGCGTGACCATCATCCGCGCCAGCTTGGTCGCCTGCTCGATGTCCGACGCGGCGCCCGAGGTGACTTTCTCGCGGCCGAAAACCAGTTCCTCGGCGACGCGGCCGCCCATCATGATGGCAAGCCGCGACGTCATCTGTTCGAGGCTCATCGACAGCTTGTCGCGTTCGGGTAATTGCATGACCATGCCGAGCGCACGACCGCGCGGAATGATCGTCGCCTTGTGCACCGGATCGGTCGCCTTGACGTTGACCGCAACGATGGCGTGGCCGCCCTCGTGATAGGCGGTGAGGAGCTTTTCCTCCTCGGTCATGACGAGCGACTTCCGTTCGGCGCCCATCATCACTTTGTCCTTGGCGTCCTCGAACTCGACCTGGGTCACCATGCGCTTATTGCGCCGGGCCGCCATCAGGGCAGCCTCGTTAACGAGGTTCATCAGATCGGCGCCGGAGAAGCCTGGCGTGCCGCGGGCGATCGTCCTCAAGTTCACGTCGGGCGCCAACGGCACCTTGCGCACATGCACTTTCAGAATTTGCTCGCGGCCGACAACGTCCGGGTTCGGCACCACCACCTGGCGGTCGAAGCGGCCCGGACGCAGCAGCGCCGGATCGAGCACGTCGGGACGGTTGGTGGCCGCGATCAAAATGATGCCTTCATTGGCCTCGAAGCCATCCATCTCGACGAGCAGTTGGTTCAGCGTCTGCTCGCGTTCGTCGTTGCCGCCGCCGAGGCCCGCGCCACGGTGGCGGCCGACGGCGTCGATCTCGTCGATGAAGATGATGCAGGGCGCGTTCTTCTTGGCCTGCTCGAACATGTCACGCACGCGGCTGGCGCCGACGCCGACGAACATTTCGACAAAGTCGGAACCGGAAATGGTGAAGAACGGCACGTTGGCTTCGCCGGCGATGGCGCGCGCAAGCAATGTCTTGCCGGTGCCGGGCGGGCCGACCAGCAAAAGCCCGCGCGGGATGCGCCCGCCAAGGCGCTGGAATTTACCGGGGTCGCGGAGGAACTCGACGATCTCCTGAAGATCGAGCTTGGCCTCGTCGACGCCGGCCACGTCCTCGAACGTGACGCGGCCGTGCGCCTCGGTCAAAAGCTTCGCCCGCGACTTGCCGAAGCCGAGCGCCTTGCCCCCGGCGCCCTGCATCTGGCGCGACAGAAAAATCCAAACGCCGATCAGCGCAACGAACGGCAGCCAGGAGATCAGCAGCGACACGAACCAGGGTACGTTTTCGGTCAGCGGCCGCGCCGTGATTGAGACGCCCTTGTTATAAAGACGTTGAATGAGAGTCGGGTCGCTGGGCGAATAAGTCTGGAAACTGCGGCCGTCGGTGAAGGTACCGTGGATTTCAGGACCCTGGATCAGTACGTCGCGCACGCGGCCTTGATCGACCTCGTTCAGCAACTGCGAGAAGGAGATGTCTTGCGATGTCGTGTGCGTGCCGGGATTCTGGAACAGCGTAAACAATGCAAGCAGCAGCAGGACAATAATGACCCACAGCGCAAAATTTCGAAGATTGGCATTCATTGCATGTCCTCGGCCGGCGATCCGCCGGTGCCCGACGGCCTAATAGCGCCGCGAATCGTGGCGGCTTCACGTCTGAGTAACTATAGCAATGTAGGGGCCGACTAGCCCCCTGCCAAGGGAAGCCCAGAATGCGCAACCCGGCGAATATACGCCTTATTTCGTAAAGCGCCTGTTGCCGATTCTGCGTATGGTTGACGAACGCCGAGCAGGCGCACGCTCGACCGTAAGTCGTTCAGGTGCAAGCGTGATCAGCGCGCCAGCCAAGGTCCGCCGCAGCGGCGCGCGTGCGCTACGCAGCGCATCATAAAGCAATTCGAGCTTGCCCAGTTCCACCGGCCCTTCGTTTCCGGCGTGCGTGACCGCACGGCCCAGCAGCCGGAGCGCAACTTCGGCCGGCAAGTCGGCGAACCGCGCTATTTCAAAAACAATCGGGCCGCGGTGCCGCCACGGGCCGGGCGCCAACGCCGCACGCGCGGCGGCAACAGCAAATTCGATCGTGGCGTCCGCGCGCCGCATCCGCGACGCCAGGCGTGCAAGACCGTCGGCGTCGAGCCCTTCTTGGGCGAGACCAGGCAGCAACGCGCGCAACCGCGTGCGGGTATAGCGCGGATCGCGGTTCGTCGGATCTTCGCTGTGCGCGATGCCGATGGCGCGAAGCGTCGCGACCAGCCGCGCCTTGGAAACGCGTAGAAGCGGGCGGACCAGAAAAATCGCCGCATCACGGCCGACCGGAATTGGCGCAGCATCCGCCATCCCGGCGAGCCCGGTCAGGCCGCTGCCGCGGGCCAGCCGAAACAGCACAGTCTCGGCCTGATCGTCGAGCGTGTGCGCCGTCAGAATATGTTCGTATCCGCTGCGTGCGGCTTCTTCTGCAAGCAGACGATAGCGGGCGTAACGCGCGGCCTCCTGCAACCCGGTGTTCGGCTTCTTGCCGCGCCAGCTCAGCGTGCGATGTGGAACGCCGAGGCGACGCGCCAATTGTTTCACGGCGAGCGCTTCGCGTCTCGATTCCGGCCGAAGCCCGTGATCGATCGTGACGGCGGCAAGTTTTGGCGGATGTTTGTGCCGCTTGCTAAGTCCCCTGGCCCAACGGGCGGCCAGCACAAGAAGCGCCGTCGAGTCGGAGCCACCGGACACGGCAAGAAGGAGCCCGCGCAAATCTTCAAGACCACTGAACAGCGCGTTCGCTTCGTCGTCACCAATGGCCTGGTCAGCAATGACCACGCTTCTGGTCCCGCTGCACGGTCTGTTTTACATTCTGCGCGGCGCGTGGATATTTGCGCAGCACCTCGCCGAGCGAAGCACAAGCTGCTTCCTTTTCGCCCAATGCCGCAAGCGACTCGCCCAGCCGCAACAGCGCCTCCGGCGCTCGTGTCGTGGTCTCGTATTTCGTCGAGACCGTGAGGAACGACTCGGCAGCGTCACGGTACTTCTGTTGCTGAAACAGACTCTCGCCGAGCCAGTACAAGGCTTCCGGCGCGAGACGGTCACTCGGATATTGGCGCAGGAAGACACGGAAAGCGTCTGCAGCGAGACTATAATCTCTGTGCAACACGTAACCGTAAGCAAGATCGTATTCGTCTCTGGCGGTGTTGCCTGGCGGCAGTGTCGCCTGCATCGCGCCGGTCGCGCTGGTATTGACCGGCGGCGGCGCCGGCAGTTCGCCGCGCGGCACTGCTCCGGCTGATGGTGGAGACCGCGAGAGATCGAGCGGCGAAACGATTTGACGCGGTCCCGAACCCGGCGGCCCCTCAGCGACTGGCGGCGGCGGTTCGGTCGCGGCCGTGCTGGTGCCGAGCGGACGCGGTACGCCCGGGGCATTCGGGTTAGCCGACGGGTCAAACGCATCGCCGCGTCGGGTGGTCGAAGCCGGTGGCGCGCTTTCAATCGGCGCGGGCGGAGCTATCGGCGTCGCCGCAATCACCGGTGGCGGCCCAGGCGGAGGCGCCGAATATTGTGGCCTCGGCGAAGCGAGCGAACCGATCGGTGGCGCGGCGGCCACAACCGGCGGAGTCGACGCGGGCGGCAAGTATTGCGCACCAGGCCGCTGCGGCGTCGCGGACGGAGCCGGCGCTCCACCCTGCACCTCCGCTTGCAGACGCTGGACCTGCTGCTCCAGCTGCTGATTGTGGTACTGCAGTTGCTCGATATTGCCGGTGAGATTGCGGATCGCAGCTTCAAGGCGATCGATGCGGGTCAATAGCTCTGTCGGAGAGTCCTGGGCTCGAGCCGATACGGCACCAAAAGCGCACGTGAACACGACCACGAAAACAAAGGAGGAGCGGATCATCGCGAGCAACGATTTCGGTAAACAGGCGGCGGTTAACATAGCGAATCCTGCGTCTAAATTGTGACTGGCCGCCTTTTTTGGAGCCCCCCTGGCGTCGGTTCATTCTGCGGGTCGGAGGCCCGGGACCTTACCACGCGTCCGCCACTTCTCGAAGCGCTGTATGACCACGAACAACGACGGCACGAACAGAACCGCGAGCGGTCCTTTGATGACAGATCGCCCGGATATCAATGATATCCGATGTCGGAGTGCACCTTGCCGCGAAACACCCAGTACGACCATCCGGTATAGAGCAAAATAACCGGCAACAATGCGAGCGTACCAACCAACAGGAACGCCTGTGTGCTTTCCGATGCCGCCGCTTCGTTCAAAGTAAAATGTCGAGGCACAATCATTGGCCACAAGCTGATGGCGATGCCGAGATACGACATCAGGAACAAACCCAAGCCGGCAAGGAAAGGCGCGTACTCCGACCGATTGTTTAGCGATCGCCATCCAAACCAGATCAAGACGGCGGTGATCAGCGGCACCGGCGCCAGCATCGCAATGTTTGGCCAGGAAAACCAGCGCGCCGCGATGTGGCCATCGATGAACGGCGTCCACAGGCTGACGATGGCGATGGCCAGCATCACGCCGACGAGGCAGCGGCGTCCCAGCGAGCGGGCCCAGTCCTGCAAGGTGCCTTCGGTTTTGATTACCAGCCAGCCGGCGCCCAGCAGCGCATAGCCGAATGTCAGAGCCAGCCCGGTAAATATGGAAAACGGCGTGAAGCAGTCGAACGAACCGCCGGTAAACTGGCGTCCCTCGACCTGAAAGCCCTGGATGAATGCGCCCAGGACCACGCCTTGCGCAAACGCCGCAATCGCTGAGCCGACGGCGAAACCGTGATCCCAGAACGTCCGGGACTCCGCGTCGCGATAGCGGAATTCGAAGGCTACCCCGCGAAAAATCAACGACAGCAGCATTAGCAGGATCGGAAAGTAGACCGCCGGAATAATGATGGCGAAGGCGACGGGAAACGCCGCCAGCAAGCCCAGACTACCGAGGATGAGCCATGTCTCGTTGCCATCCCAGATCGGCGCAATCGAGTTCATAATCTGATCGCGCGCCTTGCGATCGGGTGCAAAGTTGTAAAGCAATCCGACGCCGAGATCGAAACCGTCAAGCGCGACATAGAAAAAGACGCTAAGGGCGAGGATCGCCGTCCAGATCGGCACAAGGCTGAGTGTCGGCGTCATGATGCCGTCCCGGGTGTCGGGGACGCCAAAGCCTCGATCGGAGCTTTCGGCCTGCCACCCCCGATCTGAGCGGCCTCATCCGACGGAACCGGACCGCGCCAAACAAGGCGAAGCATGAGCGAGACACCCACCGGGTAGATCACCAAATAAACCGCAACGTACATCAGGAGCGAAGTAAGAACATTCGCGCCCGTCAGCGACGGCGAGACCGAGTCAACGGTGCGCATCAAACCATAGATCGTCCAAGGCTGGCGGCCGACTTCAGTTGTGGTCCAACCCGCAATCACGGCAATAAATCCAAGGCAGGCCGCGAATTGACAGAGCCGCAGATACCAACGCGTCCGATCGAGTCGTCCTCGCGCCATCAACAGCAAGCCGGCGGCGACGATCGCCAGCATCAACAAGCCGATTCCGACCATGATCCTGAAGGCGAAGTAGACAATCGCGACAGGCGCACGCTGATCCGGTGGAAAATCCTTGAGGCCTTTGACTTCGCCGTCCCAGGAATGGGTGAGGTAGAGGCTCCCGACATGCGGAATTGCGATTTCCGCAAGATTGCGCTCCGCTGCCTGATCCGGCCAGCCGATGATCGAGGCCGGAACGCCCCGGCCGCCGTCCCAGAGACCTTCGATCGCGGCAAGCTTCGCCGGCTGATACTCAAGCGTGTTCAAACCGTGCTGATCGCCGAGAAAGATTTGCAACGGCACGAAAATCGTCAAAAACCACAACGCAAGCCGCAGCATCATACGACCTTCGGCGATCCATTGGCCCCGCCGAACCGTGTAGGCGCCGACAGCAAGCACGACAAACGCTGTGGTCACGTAGAAAGCGCTGACAGTGTGCATCAGCCGAAATGGAAACGATGGGCTAAAGACGATGGCAAACCAGTCTTTCGGAAAATAGCGGCCGTCGATCACCTCGTAACCGACCGGCGTTTGCATCCAGCTGTTGGTGGCGAGAATCCAGAACGACGACAACAGCGTCCCGCCGGCCACCAGAACGGCGGCGACGAAATGCATGAGTGGAGGGACCAGTTTTCGGCCGAACAGCAATACGCCGAGGAATGTTGCCTCGAGGAAAAACGCCATCAAGCCCTCGTAGGCCAAAAGCGGCGAGATCACGTTGCCGGCGGCGTCCGAAAAGCGACTCCAGTTGGTGCCGAACTGAAACGGCATGACGATGCCGGTCACGACGCCCATGCCGAAGGAGATCGCGAAAATCTTTAGCCAGAACTGCGAGAGATGCAAAAAGACGGGGCGCCGGGTCAGTGCAAACGCACCTTCAAGGAAGGCGACGAACGACGCCAATCCGACCGTGAACGCGGGAAGCAGAATGTGCCATCCGATCACCCATGCAAACTGGATGCGTGAAAGGAATTCCGGATCAAGCTTCATTTTCGCAAACGCCGATAGAGCCGCAGTACGTCAACGACGCGACAGCAATGCTACGATCCGCCTTCAGCACGATCGAGGCAAGGCAAATTTCTGCGAGGCGAAACGCCGCGCTCAAGCGCGATCGGCGCCCACACGGCGCCGATCGGATTCAAGCCTGACAGCTTTCGCGAACGATGTTCGCTATGAGCCCTGATTCAGCACGGTCACCGCGCGGCGGTTCTGCGACCAGCATGAGATGTCGTCGCAAACCGCAACCGGCCGCTCCTTGCCATAGGAGATCGTGCGCATGCGCTGCGCCGAAACGCCACGCGAGACCAGATATTCACGCACGGTCTGGGCGCGGCGGGCGCCAAGCGCGATGTTGTATTCACGCGTACCGCGCTCGTCGGCGTGGCCCTCGATGATGAAAGCGTAGCGGCCGTACTGATTGAGCCATTGCGCCTGTTTGTCGAGCGTCGCCCGAGCCTGCTGAGACAGCTCGGATGAATCGGTGTCGAAGAACACGCGATCGCCGACGTTGACAATAAAGTCCTGCTGACTGCCGGGCGCGGCCGCGCCCGCCATCGCCGCCGGATCCGGCGTCTGCTTGGCGCAGGCCGCAATCGCGAGCGCGCCGATTAGAAGAGCCGCGAATTTGGCAGCGCGAGAGATATTAGCCAGGTTCATAAGCGGTGCCTCCACTGTTCCGTTGTAATCGGACATGGTTGGTGCCTGGAGCGATCTAGCGCTGCCTTCGTTAAGCGAACGTTCCGTCAACCTTGATGGAGCCTTGCAAACAAGGCTAAGGCCCGCCCATCACCCTGAAAGCCTCTGGTATGCTTAATAGGCCGTGAATGCGGCAACGGTGTGGGACGGCGGCGCGCCCGTGACGATACCGAGACCCGCCTACGACGAAGCCTAACTGAGATAGAGACCTGCTTACGACAAGAGCGGCGACCAAGCCGGATCGGAAGCGAAGCTCGGCGTTTGCACACGTTGCTCGTTTCGGCCGCCGGTGTCGACCGTGAACAATGAAGGTCCGGCGCTACCACCCGGATCGCGGAAAAACATGATCACCCGGCCGTTCGGCGCAAAGGTCGGCCCTTCATTATGGAAGCCCTCGGTCAGGATGCGCTCGCCGGTTCCGTCCGGTTTCATCACGCCGATGGCGAATTTGCCCTCCGCCTGGCGGGTGAACGCGATGTAGTCGCCGCGCGGCGACCATACCGGAGTGGAATACGTGCCTTCGCCGAAGGTGATGCGCTGCGCCTGCCCGCCGGTCGCAGCCATCACATAGATCTGCGGATGACCGCCGCGGTCGGACTCGAAACAAATCCTCGCGCCGTCGGGTGAATAGGACGGCGCGGTATCGATTGCCGGCGTGTCGGTCAGCCGGGTGGTCGACTTGGAGCGCAAGTCCATGACGAAGATATTGGCGTTGGAGCCTTCCTGCAGGCTCATGATCACGCGCTGTCCGTCCGGCGAGAACCGCGGCGCGAAGCTCATGCCCGGAAAGTTGCCGACAATCTCGCGCTGGCCGGTTTCAATATTGAGCAGATAAACGCGTGGATCGCCCTGCCCATACGCCATGTAGGTGATTTCCTGGGTTGAGGGCGAAAAGCGTGGCGTCAGCACCAGTTCGTCACCGCGGGTGAGATAGCGCACGTTGGCGCCGTCCTGATCCATGATAGCGAGGCGCTTGATGCGCCGCTCCTTTGGACCGGTCTCATCCACGAACACCACGCGGCTGTCGAAATAGCCCTTCTCCCCGGTCAGTCGCTCGTAGATGGCGTCGGAGATGATGTGGGCGATGCGGCGCCAATTGTCGGGGGTGGTGAAATATTGCTGCCCGGCGAGTTGCTGCCCGGCAAGCACGTCCCAAAGGCGGAACTCGGCCTTGAGACGCCCATCGCTCTGCAGCGTCACCCGGCCGGTCGCCAGCGCCTGGGCGTTGATGGTGCGCCAGTCGGCAAACCGCGGTACGGCGTCAACATTGGCAATCTTTTCGAGAAAAGCGGCCGGATCAATCGGTGCAAACAGTCCGCTCCGCTTGAGGTTCGCGGTGAGGATCTGTGACACGCCGACCGCGGTTTCGGTGTCAGTCGGAGCACCGCCGAGAAAATCGCTGATCGCGATCGGCATCGGCTGGGCGTTGCCCTGGGTGATGTCGAGACGAGCCTGCGCGGAAGCAGAGCGCGCCGACAACAGCAACGCGCCGGCACCGGCGCCGAACAGGAGAGCACGCCGGCGAGTCATGGAAAAATTGGACGACGAAGGGAGCATGGATTGAAACCCGGGCGGACACGTCATGACATTGCAAAAATCGTTCGACTATTGGCCGAGCAGTTCATGCGGATTGAAGCCTATTAAAATTTCTTTCCAGGCATCGTAGTGCTCGGGTCTAAGCATTGCGAATGGCTGACACGCCAATAGAGCGCGCTTCGCCGCTTTCGGCCAGCGCAGGACCCAAGGCGGCGCTGAATCTTGGACGACGGCCGGTTCGCTCGCCAAAGAGCCGTCAGGTTTGAATTGCACGCGGAGCACGACATAGACGTTGGTGTTTACATCGATGCCCGGCGGTGGATTCCAGCACTCGCTAAGCCGCCGCCGCAGCGCGTCCATCTCCGACACCGACAATTGGGTAGCGTGTTCCGTCGGCGCCCCGAGCGTAGCGGTGTTGCTTAAGGTTTCGGCGCTCGCCAATTGTCGCTGCGGTTCGCGCTTGTCAAGCAGCGCCGCAACCTGATCGGCATCGAACCTGGGAGACGGCCGCGTCTTCTTCGCCTCGTCCTTTTTCAGTTCCTCTGCGATCTGATCGGGCTTGAACTCCGGCTGCTTCTTCGGCGGCTTTTTGGTTTCTTCCTTTTTCAAAGCCTCGGCGATTTGATCGGTGGGCTTTGAGTCCTTTGGCTTCGGCTCCTTGGCCTCCTTGGGCTCCTTGGGCTTCTCGATCTTCTCGACGGCCTTCGTTTCGGGCTTCGTCTGCGGCTTCGTCTCTGGCGTGGGCGGCGGCGCGGCGTCGGTCTTGACTTCCGGCTTGTCGACAGCCTTTGGCGCCAGCTCCTTGACCGGTTTCGGCTCGCCTACCTTGTCGGCCAGCGGCTTTGCGTCCTTGACGGGCTTCGGCGCATTCCGCACGCCATTAGTGAGCTGCGAGTAGTCGGTTGCGGAAATAAACTCGACCGGCAGTGCCTCGGTCGCGGGCGCGTCGTTCGGCCGCGCGGCAAAGGCGACGATGCCCCAGCCCAAAACGACGGCATGCGCGATGCCCGATATGATCAGACTGCGCCTCATCCTCCGCCTTGCTCGACCTCGGTGACGAGAGCGACGCGATGATATCCGGCCGCCGATAAGCGGCCCATGACGCGCATCATCGTACCGTAATCCACTTTTTTGTCGCCGCGGACATAGATTCGTGCGTCCGGTCCGCCGCGGGCATCGGTGACAGCCTTCAATTTTGCCACCAGATCATCGACTTTAATTTCGCTATTCTGCAGAAAGATTTGGCCCTGCACGTTCACCGAGACGGTGAGCGGCTCACGATCCTGATCGAGCGATTTGGCCTGGCTCTGCGGCAAATCGAGCGGCACGCCGACCGTCAGCAATGGCGCCGAGACCATGAACACGATCAGCAAAACCAGCATCACGTCGACGAAAGGCGTCACGTTGATTTCGCTCATGACGCCGCTCCGGCGGCGCCTATGCCGACCCCCGGACGCCGCGCTGACTATGTTCGCCGCCATCTCCGCCCCTCAACCGCGCTCGTCAATCTGCCGCGACAGGATCGCCGAGAACTCGTCGGCAAACCCCTCCAGACGCTGCGCCTGCCGGTTCACCTCGGTAATGAACTTATTGTAGAAAATCGTCGCCGGAATGGCGGCAATGAGACCGATCGCGGTCGCGAACAGCGCTTCGGCGATGCCGGGGGCGACTACCGCGAGCGACGTATTCTTGGACGCTGCAATCGACTGAAAGCTCGTCATGATGCCCCAAATGGTGCCGAACAGGCCGATGAAGGGCCCGGCGGAGCCTACGGTCGCCAGCACCAGAAGCCAGCGCTCCATACGCTCGACCTCACGCGCGATGGCGACATCCATCACTTTCTCGATGCGCATCTGCAGCCCGGCGAGGGACCGGACACGTCCTTCGAAGCTCTTTTTCCATTCGCGCATGGCGGCGACGAACAGCGCGCCGGTCGAATGGCCCGGCTCGGATGCCGACGAATCATAAAGCTCCTCAAGCGACTGACCCGACCAGAATGCCTGCTCGAAACCATCGGCCGATCTTCGGAAGCGCGCGAACAGGATGGTTTTATCGATGGCGATCGCCCAGACCCACACCGAACACACGATCAAGCCGCACATTACTGTCTTGACCAGCCAATGGGACTGCCAGAACAGGTGGAACAGCGACAGATCGGAGGATGTCAGAGGCAGGGCCGACGCGGAGATGTCGGCAGGGTTCATGGGCGCGTCCTTTCGGCGATCCGGCCGCATAACGGAGCGGCGCGCCGGCGCCGGGAGCAAGGCAGCAGTCAGCCGCATCATACGCGCCGACCAAGACCTAAAAACTTTCGCAAGGACCCAAGCCGGACCCGCCACCGGCCGGACCGAAATCATCGCGAAACTTGTCCAAACTAGGGCGCAACACCGATCGTTGGTCCTAACGAAGCCCGGTTGTGCTTAATGCGCGGTTAATGGCCGCGGCCGACGCGCATCAACTGAAAAAGAATAGGGCCGTCCATTCGGGAAAATGGACGGCCCAGACAACAACAGGCGCGGCTGATGCGAGATAAATTTACGCCTGCGGTTGCGGCGGCGGAGTTACATCATGCGGGTGGTCGCGCCGCTCATTCATGAACTGGTCGAACTCGGCGCGATCCTTGGCAAAGCGCAACCGCTCCAGGAATTCCTTGAATTCGCGTTGCTCTTCCTCGAGACGCTTAAGCGTCTCGGTGCGATAGTCATCAAACGCGCGGTTACCGCTCGACGGCGGGGTGCCCCACCAATTGCCGCCGCTGCCGCGCGCCTGGTCCATCTTGCTGCGCACGCGATCCATCTTCTCCTGCATGCGCTCCATTTTCCATTGCCAACGGCTCATGTGGTTGTCCCATCGGCCGTCTTGATGATGCCAGCATCCCATTCTTCTGCTCCCAAATCTTCCACTGAAGATCGAAAAGGCCAGTACGGCGAGGCCGACGGGCCACCAGGCGATGAAGCCGAGGACCGCGAGCGCGATCCAGGCCGGTTTTCCGAGTTCATCGAGCTTGTCGACGAGGACCATGAAGGTACCTCCTGCGTGTGAATGTAAATAACATTTACATCGAAGCTTCGAACTGTCAAGAGCCTCGCGGCTTCGTGAAGAGGCCGCTTGGAGGCTAGGTCCGTGACCCGGGTCGCCGCCTAGCCCGGACGCGCGGCTTTGGCGCCCGGCAAACCGAGACCACGCAGATAAATCAGCACCTCGGCCTCCAGAAGCTCTTCTGTGGACATCGGCACAGTGCGCTTTGCCGCGTCACCGCGTCCGAATAACGACGCGATGCCGTGCGCCATCGCCCAAATATGTAATGCGACCATCAGTGCCGGAGGTCGGCTGCTGCCTGATATCTGCGCGCACAGCTTTTCCGCCGCGCTGCGCAGCACGGCAAACGCCCGGTCTCCCGCTTCGCGCAGTCCTGCGTCCGTCGTGGGCGGGATACCGGCTTCGAACATCGCCGAATAATAAGCGGGCTCGGTGCGCGCAAAGGCGAGATACGCCTTGCCCAGCCGATCAAGCGCCGTGAACGGGTCGGGCCGGCCATCATCCCAGGCGCGGGCCAGCGTTGCCTCGAATTGATTGAAGCCACGCAGTGCAACGCTCGCTAAAAGCTCGTCGCGGTCGCGGAAGTGACGATACGGCGCCGCCGGGCTGACCCCCGCCCAGCGCGCCGCTTCAGCGAAGGTGAAACCGCCCGGCCCTTTCTGCGCAATCAGCTCAAGGGCGGCGCGAAGCAACGCCTCTTTCAGATTACCGTGGTGATAGCCGCGCGGACCTTCTTTATCTTCCTTCGACCAGCTCATGTTAATAACCTTTACATGAGTTTGGCCGCGCCGTCGACCTTCCCGCTAATTCGGGACAACCGGCAACGATTGTCTGGTTGGGCAGCAGCAGCGACGATGTTTTTAGATTTACGACTTACGCGGTTGACGGCTCTGACGTCTTGGCGCCGTCGCCGCTCCCATTTTGCATCCTGAGTTTTACGCGCTCACGATGGAAATCGATGAGGTTGCGTGCCGTCTCCTGGGACAGCTTTGCGTATCGATCAAAACTACGCGCCAGCTCATCCGGCTGCAAATTGCGTTCGGCGATATACATCAGCAGCAATTCTTTAGCGGTGGTCCAGGAGCAGCCGGCGGCTTTGGCGAGAATGAGAATCATGTCCTCGCCTTTGTCCAGCAAGGCGCGTTCAACCAGATCGACCGGAAAGCGGCCGAGCTTTGCCAACGCAACCACAGTTCGCGCGAACTCCTGCGCGTGGGCGCGAGCGTGGATGGCGGCTTCGGTGAACGGCTGCGCATTGAAGATGCGGTTGGTGTCGCGCACGGCAGTGGCATGGCGCCGCGACGCCTTGCGGACCTCGTGTTGCAGGGTGGTTGCCACGTCGTCGATTGTGTCCCGGATCGCAGCCGCTGCCTGCGGATTGGCTTCTTCAAGCTTGGCGCGCACCGAAGCGGAAGCCGCTTCGAGCAGCTTCAAAAAGTACTGGTGGGGCAGATCGCTGCGTCGGCCAAGCGCGAGAGTGAGCTTGCGATCACACTGCGCCCGCTTGGTCAGCTTGTCGTAACCGGCGAGAGAGAAGCGGGCGCCCCGGTTTGTAACCACCTTACCGATAACGCGGCGATCGCCCCGTTCGACCAGGACATCGGTGACCTGTTCGCTCAATTTCAGGCGCTGGGCGATGGCAAAAAGATGCTCCTGGCTTTTGGTGGTGGCGTTTTCGACCAGGTCGGCATCGCTCAGCTGTTGCGAGTGGGCCAGCACGGGCGCGGCGACTTCGATCTCGTCGTCAAACGCGAGCGAACGGATCAGTCGGGGTGGGGCGCCGTCGATCCTGGCCATCCGCTCAGCAAGCCTTACACGCGCCTTCACTTCGATGTCGGCCGAGAGTTTCTGCAAAACGTCGTCGAATAATGCGATCTGATCGCTGGAATAGCCACGCGCGCCGGCTGCGAACAAATCGGCGACGCGCTCCAGAATTCTTTGGCGCTGATTATCGTCCGCGATTGCGACCGCACTGTTCAGTTCGTCGATCAGCGACCCGTTGTCTCTGTGCTTCGGTTGCTTGGCAGACACGGCGGCGGCGGGCATGGGACAGCATTCCAATTGCGGCAACACGACGAAAACGTTGTCGCCGTTCCACGGTGACATCTCGGTTAGCGGCGAAACATCACCTTCCTAGCAGCGAGGTGCAAAGATTCGACCTGTCAGGATGACGCAAATTGACGAAAATTTTAAAAGATTTTCCAGGCGGCGGCCGGCCGGCGAGCGCGGTCGAAGCACTTAGATTCAGGGCTGCAGCGCGTCCTGATCCGCCTGCATCGCGATGCGGAGCGGCTTTGGAATTGGCCGCGCCCGGCCGGCGCTGATAAAAGCCACGCGCACATGGGCTTCCACCAACAATTCGTTACCGCGCAAGACGCGTTGGCGCAACTTGATGGAGGCGCCTTTCACCTCCTCCGGTTCAGTGACGATCTCGAGCACGTCATCCATGCGCGCCGGGCGCAGAAAGTCGAGAGTCATGGAGCGCACGACGAAGGCAAAGCCCGGCGCCTCCTTCTCCGCGGCCTCGAACAGCGAGCGGTGGTCGGCGCCGATCAGCCGCAGGTAATTGGTGCGCCCACGCTCCATGTAGCGCAGATAATTGGCGTGATAGACGATGCCGGTGAAGTCGGTATCTTCGTAGTAGACGCGGACGGTGAGAAAGTGTCGCCCGTCGCGGATCTCGCCATCGAGAGGAATGCGGATCACGGTGCTACCGCCATGGCACCCGCTCCGTAATCGCGTGCTCCCAATGCTGGCCGTCGAACCGATGCACAGTAAGCGCGGCAACATCGATACCGTCGAGGCAGCGGACGTTGATGTCGATTTTATCGGGATCCGAACGCGGAACATAATACGGATGAATACCGCAGCTGGCGCAGAAGGTATGCCGCGCGTGCCGGTGTTGAACCGATAGGTCGTCAATGCATCGGCGCCGCTTAAGAGCTCGAACTGCTCCGGCGACACGATCAGATGCAGGAAGCCCTTCTTGGTGCAGATCGAGCAATTACAGTCAGTGATGCGCGAAAGATCCGCGGTCACGCGAAACCGCACCCGGCCGCAATGACAACCGCCCGACATCGTTTCTGGCATGTTTGTTCCCGGTGCGCGTGCTGCGGCGAGCTCATTATCACGTCCCGCCAGGACACATCACAAAAATCGACGCAGATTTTCCGAGCATCAGCAGACAGATTGCTTCAATCAATCGCGATAATCGCCAGCACTTTATCTGCCGAAAGATACACTCGCGCTACCACCGATGACCTAGCGTCCTCTCGAGGGGCAATCGGGCAGCTCTCGCCCTGGCTTTAACACGGCCAGCAGCGGAGGGCCCACCTGAGAAAAAAGGACGCATCATGTCAAAACGAACCATTACCGCCATTGCCGCCGCCGCGCTTTGTATTGTCTGCGCCACGTCAGATGCCTTCGCGTACCGCGCGGTCGCGGTTCGCGGCGGCGTTCATCACGGCGGAGCTTATCGCGGCGGTGTTGCCTGGCGCGGCGGCGTCTATCGCGGTGGCGGCGTGGCGTGGCGCGGCGGCGCGTACCGTGGAGCGTGGGTTCGCCCGGGTGTGGGCGTTGGTATCGGAGCTGCAGCGGTGGGTGCCGCCGCCTTGGGTGCCGCAGCGGCAAATCCGTACAACAACTACTACGACTATTATAACGCCAACAGCTACTACAACGGCGACTATTACAACGGGATCGGCGCCCAGTGCGGGTTCGCGCCGTATCCGCCCTGTTACTGAGAGCGCTCCATCACTCGTGCTCTTGCCCGAACAGCCCGAACTGCGCGGGATCACGCGCCGGCTCGGCGAGGCCCAGATGGCGGAACGCGTGGCCGGTGATCAACCGGCCACGCGGCGTGCGCTGCAGGAAGCCGCACTGGATCAGATAAGGTTCGATGATGTCCTCGATGGCATCGCGCGGCTCCGACAGCGCGGCGGCGAGCGTCTCGACGCCGACCGGGCCGCCGCCATAGTTCAACGCGATCGTCCTCAGATAGCGGCGATCCATGGCGTCGAGGCCGGCGGCATCGACTTCGAGCGCCGCAAGCGCTTTGTCGGCGACGGCGCGATCGATCGCCGCCGCGCCGTCGACGGCGGCGAAATCGCGCACGCGGCGGAGCAGACGTCCGGCGATGCGTGGCGTGCCTCGCGCGCGCCGGGCGATCTCGTTTGAGCCATCCGCGGTCACACTGATGCCGAGCACGCGCGCGCCGCGATTAACGATCTGTTCGAGCTCGGGCCCGGAGTAAAAGTTGAGCCGCACCGGAATGCCGAAGCGATCGCGCAACGGGTTGGTGAGGAGGCCGGCGCGTGTGGTCGCACCAACAAGCGTGAATTTGGCGAGATCGATCTTAACCGACCGTGCCGCCGGACCCGAGCCGATGATCAGATCGAGTTGAAAATCCTCCATCGCCGGATAGAGAACTTCCTCGACTGCAGGATTGAGCCGGTGAATCTCATCGATGAAGAGCACATCGCGCTCTTCGAGGTTGGTGAGAAGCGCGGCCAGATCGCCGGCCTTGGCAATCACAGGCCCCGAGGTGGCGCGAAAATTCACGCCAAGCTCCCGCGCCACGATCTGCGCCAAAGTGGTCTTGCCCAGTCCGGGAGGGCCGACGAAGAGGACGTGATCGAGCGCCTCGCGCCGCGCGCGGGCCGCCTCGATGAATACGCTCAGATTCTTCCGCGCCTGCTCCTGCCCGATGAATTCCGAAAGCCGCTGCGGGCGAAGCGTCGCCTCTGCCGCATCCTCGTCGCGGCGCTCCGGCGTCACGAGCTTGCGTCCGGGGACGGTGCTCACCCCTCCGCCCCCCGGCTGTACTTGTTAGGCAGAAGTTCGCCGATCGGCACGACCGCCGGCGATTTCCCGTTCGGTACGATCACGCGCGCTTTCGGATCGTAATCGAAAATAAGCTCCCGGCAAGCGCCGCACGGTGACACCACCACAATCGCCTGATTTTTTTCCGTCGGCGGCGGATGCCGCACCGCCACAATCGTCTCGATCCCGGCATCGCCGGTATCAACGACCGCGCGGCCGAGCGCGACCGCTTCGGCGCAGACGGCCATCCGGCCAAGATAGGCATCGAGATTGACGCCGGTGAATATCTTCCCCGCGCGGGTGCGCAACGCCGCGCCAACTTCCTGCCAGTCGTCGCGATAGCGCTCCCGGATCGCCGCAGTCGCCGCCGCGATCAATTCGCGATCTGATTTGCTGAGTGTCTCGCTTAATTTCTTGCCGAGTTTGCCGGGGCGTTTCACTTCGCCAGCTCCTTCAAGCCGAGCCGAATGAGCGTCCGCACTTCCGCATGATCGCCGGCGCTGCGAGACGCCGCGGCGATAGCGGCAGCGGCTTGCGGTGGCGCGTAGCCGAGATTGACCAGCGCGGATACCGCGTCGGATACCGGCTGCGGCGCACGCTTCTCGTCGAGCGCGCCGGAAAGTGCAACGAGCGCCGGATCGACATCGGTATAGGCCGGCGCCTTGTCCTTAAGCTCGGTGACGATGCGTTCGGCGACCTTCGGCCCGACGCCGGGCGTACGGGCCACCATCGCCTTGTCGCGCATGGCGATGGCCGAAGCGAGCTCGGCCGGTTTCAGCGTACCGAGCACAGCCAGCGCGACCTTGGCGCCGACGCCTTGAACGGTCTGCAGGAGCCGGAACCATTCGCGCTCGACGTCGGTCATGAAGCCGAACAGCCGGATCTGATCCTCACGCACGTAAGTCTCGATCGACAGCGTCGCGGGCTCGCCGACCCGCGGCAATTCCTGCAATGTGCGCCCCGAGCAATGCACGAGATAGCCGACGCCGTTGACGTCGAGAATAACGGCATCCTCGCCGTATGAATTGATGACGCCTTTAAGTTTGCCGATCATCGTGCGGCGACCTTTAGCGAAGCGTGCAGCACGAGGCTCGTCCGATGGTGCGCGTGCGTCACCGCAATGGCGAGCGCATCGGCGGCGTCATCGGACGACGGATCAGCTTTGGGCAGCAGCACACCGATCATCATTCGCACTTGCGCCTTATCACCGTGGCCGGCGCCGACAATACTTTTCTTCACCAAATTCGGGGCGTATTCGGCGACCGGCACGCCGGCCTTTGCCGGAACCACCATGGCAATGCCCCGCGCCTGGCCAAGCTTGAGCGTCGCCTTGGCGTCCCGGTTCACGAAAGTCGCCTCGACCGCCGCCTCGTCCGGATGGAATTCCTCAAGGATGCGCATCAGGCCGTCGTAAATGGTGAGAAGCCGGATCGCGAGCAAGTCGTCATCACGCGTCATCACCGAGCCGCAACCGAGATAGCCCAACCGGCTGCCGGCAATCTCCACCATGCCCCAGCCGGTCCGGCGAAGCCCCGGATCGATACCGAGAATGCGAATCGGGCGGGTCATACCGCCTTGCTCATAGCATGAACAAATGAACCGGTTTCCCGGCTACGCGCTCATTCTTTGCACCAGCGCGTCGGAAACCTCGAAATTGGCATAGACGTTCTGAACGTCGTCGTGGTCGTTGAGGTTCTCGATCAGCTTCAAAAGCTTTTCACCCTGCTCGTCGTCGATGGCGACAGTGTTTTGCGGCCGCCACATCAGCGAAGCCTTGCGCGGCTCGCCGAATTTCGCTTCCAGCGCCTTGGCGACCGAGCCGAAACGATCCGGCGCGACATAAATCTCGTGGCCGCTTTCGCCCGACACCACATCGTCGGCGCCGGCGTCGAGGGCCGCTTCGAACATCGCTTCCGCGCTCGCCACCTTGGCATCGTATTCGATGACGCCGAGATGGTCGAACATGAACGAGACCGCGCCGGTCTCGGCGAGGTTGCCGCCGCTCTTGGTGAAGGTCGCGCGCACTTCGCCCGCGGTGCGGTTGCGATTGTCGGTCAGCACCTCGACGATGACGGCGACCCCACCCGGGCCATAGCCTTCGTAGCGGATCTCCTCATAACTCTCGGTGTCGCCGCCCAGGGCTTTCTTGATAGCGCGGTCGATATTGTCCCTCGGCATATTTTCCGCACGCGCGGCGATGATGGCGGCACGCAGGCGCGGGTTCATCGCCGGATCGGGCAGGCCGATTTTGGCGGAGACGGTGATTTCGCGAGCGAGCTTGCCGAACAGCTTCGATTTCGCCGCGTCCTGCCGCCCCTTGCGGTGCATAATGTTTTTGAATTGCGAATGTCCGGCCATTTCCGTCTCTCGTCTCTCTCGTTCTTGCGGGCAAGGCCAAGCAATCCGGTTCGAGCTGAGGCCTGGATTGCGTTGTCGCTGTTCTCCTCGCAATGACGGTCTAATAATGCCGAGGAATGAGGAAATAAAGATGCGCCCGGAAAGAGCCTAAGACCAGAAAACCGGGGCCGCCTGTTCGAGGCCGCCACCGAGGCGCACCGCCCCGACCCGCGTAGCAAGCCCGGTCGCCGGGTCGGTTTCGACCGCGATCCCGCATAGCGTCGCCGGGCCGGTCGCCGCCTCAAAACGGGACGACGAGATTTTGCGGGTGAAGCGCTGCAGCGGTTCTTCCTTGGTCATGCCGATCACCGAGTTGTAGTCGCCGGTCATGCCGACGTCGCTCATGAAGGCTGTGCCGCCGGGCAGGATACGCGCATCGGCCGTTGGCACGTGGGTGTGAGTGCCGACAACGATGCTGGCGCGGCCGTCGCAGAAATAACCCATGGCCTGTTTCTCGCTGGTCGTCTCGGCGTGCATATCGACTAGAATGGCATCGGCGCCTTGGCGCAGCGGCAAGGCGCCGAGTTCGCGGTCGAGCGCGGCGAACGGATCATCAAGCGGGTCCATGAAGACGCGTCCCATGGCGTTGATGACGACAACGCGGGCGCCGCTCCTGGCCTCGCACAACGCCGCGCCGCGGCCGGGCGTGCCCGGCGGATAATTGACCGGCCGGATCAGGCGCGGTGCACGCTCGATGAAGACGAGCGCCTCCTTCTGATCCCAGGCGTGATTGCCAAGCGTGATCGCGTCGGCGCCCGCTTCGAGCAATTCGTTGTAGATCGTCTCGGTGATGCCGAAACCGCCGGCGGCGTTTTCGCCATTGATCACGACGAAGTCGAGCTTCCAGTGCGGATCAGGCCGGGCAGCCGCTCGGTGATGACCGTTCGGCCGCTGCGGCCGACGACATCGCCGACAAACAGAATGCGCATGCTCAGCCGCCTCGCAAATCGATGACTTCGCGCTCGGTTAGCACAAGATCAAGGAGCGCGTCGCGGGGCGTGGCAGGCACAGTCGAAACTTCCTGGGCAGCAAAAGCCAACCCTACTGCAACAACAGCCTTGCGCGCACGCAGTTGCGCGATGGTGCGATCGTAATAGCCGCCGCCATAGCCGACACGATGACCGCTGCGGTCGAACGCAAGAAGCGGCACCAGGAGAATATCGGGCTCCACTTCCGCTGCTTCGGGCAGCGGCTGGCGGATGCCCCAAACGCCCTGCGAAAGCGGCTCGCCAAAAGCCCATGAGCGCATGACCAACGGGGTGCCCCGTCCGGCGACCACGGGGAGCGCCAACCGCGCGCCCTCGCCCGCGAGCTTGCGCATCAACGGCAGCGGGTTAATCTCGCTGCCAAGCGGCATGAAGCCGGAGACGATGACGTCCGGCATGATCGGCAGCGGGAAAGCCCGCGCAGCGATGACGTCCGCCGCTTTCTGGCGCGCATCGACCGGCAATGCGTCGCGCTGTGCTGTCGCTTCACGGCGCAGCGCCGACTTGGCATCTTCCACGCAAGTTGACGAAGTCATCTCTTTGAGGTGCGGAGCGGATTTTAAGTGCGGAGCCGCGCCGGCCGTTGGAGCATTCGATCCCGGGTTCCCTACGAAAGTAGGTGGGCGCCATGTGTCCGAGCCCAGGAGCCCGGCAGGGACAGCTCCCTTAAGGATCGATAAGGCCCCGGGGATTTGGCTCCTGACGAACCAGGCAGCTCCGCCCCCTTAGTGTAATGCCGATATCGGCCGCGCGCCATCACCCTTGCGCCACGCTGCTGCCGCTAACGCCATGATTGAGCTTTTTGGTGACGCTTTCGATGCGCTCCGCAGCACTCGCGAGCGCTGCGGCAACCGCCGCCTGAACCGTCTCGTCGCGATTCGCAGCGGCCGATTGTGCATCCTGCGCCGCCGCAAGGTCCTGCTCGAGCTTTTTGATGCGCTCACCCATCTCGCTCAGTTCGTCGGAGATGGTCAGCGCTGCCATGACGGTCAGCCGCGAGTCACCGATCTCACCGAATTTGGTGCGCAGGTCGGCGATGCGCGCGTCAAGCGCACGCGCGAGATCGGTCAGGTGGTCCTCCTGGCCATCTTCGCAGCCCATGCGGAATTGCCGGCCATTGATCGTGACACTGACTTGAGACATTGCCCCAGCTCTCTCAGTCCTCGCCGGTCAGCACGCCGTTGATGGTCTCGATCGCCTGAACCAGACGCTGCGCAACATCGCGATTTGTGGCCTCAAGACCGCGCGCGTGCGCCGCCGCCTGATCGAGTTCGCTGGCAAGCCGTGCGCGGTCATTGCCGAGCGCCTGAATCTGCATGGCCAGCGTTTCTTCGTTGCGGTCGGTGTCACCACGCCGCTCGGCTGCGGCTTCGAGCGCATCCAGCGCGAGCGCCAAGCGACGGCTCGCGACCGCCACGGAATCGGTTTCGCTCATGTGGCCATCCATTTGCGGCCATCATACTCCGCGGCACCGCGAAAATCGTGCGGCGGCAACCATTTATCAACAGAAGCTTACGTCGCATCGAGGAGAACCGTCAACGCCCAAAGCGCCTCCGCGCCCAGACCTGTGCATGACCCTCCTCAGGTCCCGGCGCGCATTTGACTTCGATGACCCCCATGCTATTTCGTGACCGCGGCCATTCGCCCCACGCCGCAAATGGCCCGATTTAAGGACGATGCCTGACCGTCTTCTCGCGGCGAGCGCAGCACTCGCCCTAGCACCGCATTTTCCCGCCGCAGGCGTCAGCCAGGCGGCGCGCGTAGAACACGTCTTGATGGCGAACGCCATCCGCGCTTTGGCGATGGACGCGGTCGAGCAGGCGAAAAGTGGCCATCCAGGCCTGCCGATGGGCGCGGCGGACATCGCGACCGTCCTGTTTACGCGCTTCCTGAAATTCGATCCGGCCGATCCCGCCTGGCCGGACCGCGACCGCTTCGTGCTCTCGGCCGGCCACGGCTCGATGCTGCTCTACGCGCTCTTGCATCTCGTCGGCTACGAGAAGGTCACGATCGAAGAACTCAAGCACTTCCGTCAGCTTGGCGCGCTGACGCCCGGTCATCCCGAACACGGCCACACGCCGGGCGTCGAAACCACCACCGGCCCGCTCGGCCAGGGCATGGCCAATGCGGTAGGGATGGCGATTGCAGAGCGCCACCTCGCGGCGGTGTTCGGCGACAATATCGTCGATCACACGACCTACGTGCTCGCGTCCGACGGCGACCTGATGGAAGGCATCAGTCAGGAGGCGATTGCACTCGCCGGCCACTTAAAGCTGAAAAAGCTCATCGTCCTGTTCGACGACAACGGCATCTCGATTGACGGACCGCTGTCGCTCTCCGACAGCGTCGATCAGGTGGAACGCTTCAAGGCCGCCGGCTGGGCGGCGACGCGCATCGACGGCCACGATCCGGTCGCGATCGCTGCCGCGATCGAAGCGGCGAAGACATCCGACCGGCCGTCGCTGATCGCCTGCCGTACCATCATCGGCTACGGCGCGCCGACCAAAGCCGGCAGCGAGAAGGCCCACGGCTCGGCGCTCGGCGCCGACGAGATCGCCGCGACTCGACAAAAGCTCAACTGGACTGCGCCGCCTTTCGAAATTCCGGCCGCCACCCGCACGCAGTGGCGCGCCGCCGGAGAGCGCGGCAAGCCGGCGCGACTTGCCTGGCGGCAGCGTCTCGACGCCATGGATCAGCAAAGCCGCGCCGAGTTTGAACGCCGCATCAACGGCGAGTTGCCGGCGGAGAAACTCGCGGTCGCCATCGCGGCTCTGAAGCAAAAGCTCGCCGAAGCGCCGAAGGAGATCGCGACACGAAGCGCATCAGAGTTCGCGCTCGAAACCCTGACGGTGGCGCTGCCGGAAATGGTCGGCGGCTCGGCCGACCTGACCGGCTCCAACAACACGCGCACCAAGGCCATGAAGGCGATGAGCGCCGCAGATTATTCCGGCCGCTTCATCCATTATGGCGTGCGTGAGCATGGCATGGCGGCGGCCATGAACGGCATGGCGCTGCATGGCGGCATCATCCCGTACTCCGGCACGTTCCTGGTGTTCTCGGATTATTGCCGGCCGGCCATCCGGCTCGCGGCGCTGATGGGTCAGCGCGTTATCCACGTCATGACCCACGATTCCATCGGCCTCGGCGAAGACGGACCGACGCATCAGCCGGTTGAGCACCTCGCCGCGCTGCGCGCCATCCCCAATCTGAAAGTGTTCCGGCCGTGCGATGCGGTCGAGACGGTTGAATGCTGGCAGCTGGCGCTGGAGGCGAACAACGCACCGAGCATACTCGCGTTGACCCGGCAGAACGTGCCGCAGCTGCGGCAGGGCTTTGACGAGGCCAACCGCTGCGCTCATGGTGCCTACGAGTTGATCGCTGCCAAAGACGCGGCGGCCGCCGTATCGATCTTCGCCACCGGCTCTGAAGTTGCTATTGCGGTCGCGGCGCAAAAGCTTCTAGCCGAACGCAAAATCTCTGCCCGTGTCGTATCGGTCCCGTGCTTCGAACTTTTCCTCGCCGCCCCGAAGGACGAGCGCGCGGCGCTTGTCGGCAAGGCAAAGGTGAACGTGGCGGTCGAAGCCGGCATTCGCCAGGGCTGGGATGCCATCATCGGTTCCGATGGCGTTTTCATCGGCATGAACAGCTTTGGCGCCAGCGCGCCCTACAAGGAGCTTTACCAACATTTTGGTATTACGCCCGAGAAGGTGGCCGAGGCGGCGCTGGCGTGTTTATAGAGTGACAGGGAGATCGGCATGTCGGTACGCGTAGCCATCAACGGATTCGGCCGCATCGGCCGCAACATCTTGCGGGCAGCGGTGGAAGCTGGACGGAGGGATTTCGAAGTCCTCGCCATTAACGATCTCGCCCCGGTCGAGACCAATGCCCACCTGCTCCGCTTCGATTCGGTGCACGGCCGGTTTCCCGGCGAAGTAACGGTCAAAGGCGACACCATCAATTGCGGCAACGGCCCGATCAAAGTGACCGCGCACCGGGACCCGGCGCAGCTGCCGTGGAAGGACCTCGGCATCGACATCGCGCTCGAATGCACCGGCATTTTCACATCGAAGGACAAAGCATCGGCGCATCTCACCGCCGGCGCCAAACGCGTGCTGATCTCCGCGCCGGCGGACGGCGTCGATCTCACGGTCGTCTATGGTGTCAACCACGACAAGCTGAGCAAGACACATACGGTCGTTTCAAACGCCTCGTGCACGACCAATTGTCTCGCGCCCGTCGTCAAGGTGCTCAATGACGCGGTCGGCATCGACAAAGGCTTTATGACCACGGTGCACTCCTACACCAACGATCAGCCGACACTCGATCAGGTGCACAAGGACCTTTATCGCGGGCGCGCCGCAGCGCTGAACATGATTCCGACCTCGACCGGCGCGGCGAAGGCAGTCGGTCTTGTGCTGCCGGAATTGGCCGGCCGGCTCGACGGCGTGGCGATCCGCGTGCCGACGCCGAATGTCTCGGTAATCGACTTCAAGTTTGTCGCCAAACGCGCGACCTCAAAGGACGAGATCAACGCCGCGATCAAGCGCGCAGCCGAGCAACAGCTCAAGGGCATCCTCGGCTACACCGACGCGCCCAACGTCTCAACCGACTTCAACCACGATCCGCACTCCTCGGTTTTCCACATGGACCAGACCAGGGTGATGGACGGCACGCTGGTGCGTATCCTGTCCTGGTACGACAACGAGTGGGGCTTCTCCAACCGGATGGTCGACACCGCGGTAGCGATGGGCAAGCTGAACTGAGTTGGTCGGCCATGTCCTTGTCCGTTGTATCTTCGCCGGAAATGTCCTCGTCAGCCAAATCTTCGTCAGGCTCGTCTTCATCTGCCATGTCGTTCCGCAACCTCGATGACGCTGACGTGAAAGGCAAACGCGTCCTCGTGCGCGTCGACCTCAACGTGCCGATGCAGGACGGGAAAGTCGCGGACGCGACGCGTATTGAGGAAATCGTCCCGACCCTGACCGAGATCGCCGACAAGGGCGGGAAAGTGATCCTGCTGTCGCATTTCGGCAGGCCCAAGGGACCCAATCCGAAAGACTCGCTTCGACCAGTCGCAGCCGAACTCGCGCGCATTCTCACGAAGCCGGTGGCGTTCGCGGAAGATTGCGTAGGTCCGAAGGCGGAAGCGGCCATTGCCGCCATGAAGAACGGCGACATTCTTTGTTTGGAAAATACCAGATTCCATCCCGAGGAAGAAAAAGACGATCAGGATTTCGCCAAACGACTTGCGGCGTTGGGCGATATCTTTGTCGACGAAGCGTTTTCAGTTGCGCATCGCAAGCACGCTGCCAACACCTCGATCGTCACCGCCTCCAACCTGGTCGCCTATCCCGGGCGCGCCATGCAGGACGAGCTCGACGCGCTCAAGAGCGCGTTTGACACTCCGAAACATCCGGTCGCTGCGATTGTCGGCGGCGCCAAGATTTCAACCAAGCTCGATCTCCTTGGTCACCTGCTGGAGAAGGTGGACGTGCTGATTATCGGCGGCGGCATGGCCAACACCTTCCTCGCGGCGCAAGGCAAAGCCGTCGGCAAATCGCTATGTGAAAACGATCTGATCCCGTCGGCGCGCAATATTCTTGCCAAGGCCAAATCGCTCGGCCGCGAGATCGTGTTGCCGGTGGACGTCGTCGTGGCGCAAAAGTTGGCGGCCTATGCGCCGTCGCGCGTGGTGTCGGTGGATGAAGTTGCGGCGGACGACATGATCTTCGACATCGGCCCGCGCAGCATCGAGCATGTCGTCTCGGTCCTGGCCCGCGTCAGGACGCTGGTCTGGAACGGCCCGTTCGGCGCCTTCGAAGTCGAACCGTTCGACAACGGCACGATTGAAGTGGCCGAGGCCGCCGCGGAACTCACGGTCACGGGAAAGCTTGTCAGTTTTGCGGGCGGCGGCGATACGGTGGCGGCATTGAACAAGGCCGGCGTAACCGGGCGCCTGACGCACGTGTCGACCGCGGGCGGCGCGTTTCTTGAATCGCTCGAGGGCAGGACGCTTGCCGGGCGTCGAGGTGCTGAAAGTATCCCCTACTCCCGCAGCATCCCGCAGATAAGGCGTAATGAGCACAGTCTCGAAAGCGAAGTTGAGGAGAGTGCGATGAACCTCGCTGAATTGAACAAGGTTGCGGAGGCGATGGTCGCCCCGGGCCGCGGCATTCTGGCGGCCGATGAATCGACCAGCACCATCAAGAAGCGCTTCGACGCTATCGGCATTGAATTGACGCCGATCAGCCGACGCGATTACCGGGAAATGCTGTTTCGCAATAAAGAAGCGATGTCGAAGTATATTTCCGGCGTCATTCTCTACGACGAGACCATTCGGCAAAACGCCAAAGACGGTACGCCTTTCGTCAAAGTTATCGAGCAGGTCGGCACGCTCGCCGGAATAAAAGTAGACAAGGGCACCAAGCCGCTGCCGTTCTGTCCAAACGAGGTCATCACCGAGGGGCTCGACGGCCTGCGCGAGCGGCTCGTGGAATATCGCGGTCTTGGTGCCAAGTTCGCCAAATGGCGGGCAGTGATCGATATCGGTCCCGGTATTCCGAGCTTCGGCTGCCTGTTGGCGAACGCGCACGCGCTCGCGCGCTATGCCGCGCTGTGCGAGGAACAAGACATCGTGCCGATCGTCGAACCCGAGGTCTTGATGGACGGCGACCACGACATCGATCGCTGCGCCATGGTGACCGAATGGCTGCTGAACACCGTGTTCGAGCAATTGTTCTACCAACGGGTCCCGCTGGAAGGCATGATACTGAAGCCGAATATGGTGGTGCCGGGCAAAAAGTCGCCCAAGCAAGCGTCGGTCGAGGAAGTCGCGGAGAAGACGGTGCGCGTCCTCAAAGCCTGCGTACCGGCAGCGGTTCCGGGCATCGCATTCCTCTCCGGTGGGCAGACCGACGAGGAAGCAACCGCGCATCTGAACGCCATCAACCAGATGGGCCCGCTGCCGTGGCGGGTGACGTTCTCGTACGGCCGAGCCCTGCAGGCCGCGCCGCAAAAGGCGTGGTCGGGAAAGTCGGAGAATGTCGCCGCCGCGCAACGGGCGTTCGGCCATCGTGCCAAAATGAATGGCCTCGCCTCGCTCGGCCAATGGAAGGCCGATCTCGAACGGAAAGCCGCGTGACCGACGATCCGCCTCCGCGAAGCGGGGGCAGATAACGTGGCACCGCCTCGCCAGCGGCTCTATCTCCTTACGCCGCCACTCGGCGACCCCGCTGAGTTCGCCCGCGATCTCGATGCGGCGCTGGAAGCTGGCGATATCGCAGCCGTGCTGCTTCGCCTGGAGGACGGCGACGAGCGCTCGTTGATCAGCCGCGCCAGGACGATCGGAGCAATCGTCCAGCGCCGCGATATCGCGCTGCTCCTCGACGGCCATCCGGAGATCGCAGCCCGCGCCGGCGCCGACGGCGCGCATCTGAGCGGTACCGAGGCCCTCACCGCTGCGATCGGGGCGCTAAAGCCGGACCGCATTGCCGGCGCCGGCGGCTTGCGCAGCCGTGATGATGCCATGCTCGCGGGCGAATCTGGCGCTGATTATGTAATGTTCGGCGAACCCGACCGCCGAGGCAATCGCGCGTCGTTCGAAGCCATACTGGAGCGCGTCGAATGGTGGGCGGAGGTGTTCGAGCCGCCATGCGTTGGTTATGCCGCAAGTCTCGACGAGGTCGCCCTGCTCGCGCAAGCCGGCGCCGATTTTGTTGCGCTTGGTGATTGGATATGGACGCACCCAACAGGACCGGTCGAAGCAATCAAAACGGCAACCGCCGCGCTCATTGCGCCTGCACCGGGACAGGCCAATGATCCGCATGGCGCTTAGGCTGTCTGCGGCGCTCGCGCTTGCGGTCATCCCGGCTTCACGATGGCCGGCAGCGGCGCAAACACCCGAAACGCCGCCAAAGCCGGAGTTGCCCATCATCACCACAAACCGCAGGACAATTCCGGCACGCCGGCGGCAAAAAAAACCAGCCCGCAAACATGGCCGGAGCAGAGTCCGGCAGGCGCAAGTGCCGGAAAAAACGCAAGCGCGAGTGCGAGCACAACAGGCGCCGACCTCGACTTCGAGTACGCCGCGTACCAGCGCGGCCATTTCCTGACAGCATTTATGCTGGCGACGGATCGCGTCAATCTGAAGAGCGACCCGAAGGCGATGACGCTACTTGGCGAACTCTATGCCAACGGACTGGGTGTGGCGCAGAACGACGCCAAGGCCGCCGAATGGTATCAGTTCGCCGCGGCCCGCGGAGACCGCGAGGCAATGTTTGCGCTGGCGATGTTCCGGCTGCGTGGCCGCGCCGGTCCACGTGACCGCGACGCGGCGGCTAAATGGCTCGCCGCCGCCGCCAAACTTGGCCAGCCGCTCGCCGCCTACAACCTGGCCCTCCTCTACATCGAGGGCCAGCTATTTCCGCAGGATTTCAATCGCGCCGCCGAACTCATGCGCGAAGCGGCCGACGCCGGCAGCCCGGAAGCGCAATACGCGCTGGGCACCTTCTACAAGCAAGGGCGCGGCGTTCCGAAAGACCTGCGTGAAGCAGCGCGGCTGTGGGCCTTAGCCGCGCTCGCCGACAATATCGACGCCCAGGTCGAATATGCCATCGCGCTGTTCAACGGCGAAGGCGTCGCCAAGAACGAAGAAGCCGCTGCGTCCTTGTTCCGCAAGGCGGCGTTGCATGGCAGCGCCATCGCCCAGGACCGCCTTGCGCGCATCCTCGCCGACGGCCGCGGCGCGGCGAAAAATCCGACCGAGGCGGTCAAGTGGCACCTGATATCAAAGGCGCACGGTGAAACCGACCTGCCGCTCGACGACTATGTCAACAATCTCGATGCCTCAATTCGGGCGGCCGGCGAAAAAGCGGCCCAACCCTGGCTCGACCTGCTTAAGCGTCCGCCGTCTTAAGGCGTGCCGCCCGACCACGGCGATCACGAGACTACCAATCAGCGAACAACCGGCTCCCGGCTTTTGGTCGCGCCGTATGGGGATTGCCGCATGGGGGCATTGGGATAGACTGGAACTAATTTTGGTCTCGGCGTGCGGGGCCAAATCCTTGGGAGGACTTCAATGAAAAGCCACGAAAGGCGCGCCGCGTCAGCGGCAAACATCACCACGCTGGTTTCGGCTGCAACCTTTGCTGTGGCCGCATTCGCAATGCCCGCATACGCTCAATCCAACGGGCCGATCAAGATCGGCGTGATTGCCGAGGCGCAAGCCGTCGCCGGCTCCTCGATCCCGCTCGCCGCGCAACTTGCCGCCGACGAGATCAACGCCGCCGGCGGCGTCGGCGGGCGCAAGATTGAAATCGTATCCTATGACAATCACTCCTCCGCCGCGGAATCGGTGCGCGCGTTTCAGCGCGCGGTGAACGAGGATCACGTCAACGCCGTGATCGCGAGTTATGTCAGCGAAGTGGTGCTTGCACTCGAGCCGTGGGCCGGCCGGTTGAAAACGGTGATGATTACGCCGGGCGCCGCCTCCGACGTCATCACCCAGAACATCGCCAAGGATTACGATCACCTCAAATACACCTTCCACGGCTATTCGACCTCGACCAGCATCGCCGACGCGACCTGCGACGCTGCCAAAGATCTTCTTGTAAAAGACCTTAAGATGAAGAGTGCGGTGATGATCAGCGAGGACGCCGCCTGGACCACGCCGCTCGATGCCGAATACCTGAAATGCCTGCCGCAGATCGGGATCAAGGTGCTCGATCACATCCGCGTCTCCCCGGATACGACCGACTTCACGCCGATCTACAACAAGATCGAGGGTGAGAAGCCGGACGTGATGATCACCGGGATTTCGCACGTCGGCGTGCAGCCAACGGTGCAGTGGAAGCAACAGGAAGTTCCGATACCGATGTTCGGCGTTGCGTCACAGGCAACGAATTCGAGCTTCTGGCAGGACACCAATGGCGCGGTCGATGGGGTGCTGTATCAGGCCTTCTCAGGACCGGATGTCGCGGTCACGCCGAAGACGCTGCCTTTTGTCAAAGCGTTCCAAAAACGCTTCGGCAATTTCCCCTCGTATTGCGGCTACACCGCCTACGACGAGGTCTACTATCTTGCCGATGCGTTCAAGAAGGCGGGCACGGGCGATTCCGACAAGCTGGTCGAGGCGCTGGAGAAGACCGATTACGTCGGCACCATCGGCCGCGTCCAGTTCAAGGGCAAGGATTCGACCAATCCGCACGCGCTCAAGATCGGCGCCGACACCATCACCGGCCTGATGCTGCAATGGCAGAACGGCAAACAGGTCAATCTCTGGCCGGCGAACGTCGCCAACGGCAAGCTGAAATTTCCGAACTTCATCAAACTCGGCGCGGCCAATTGACGAAACCTGATCGGCCCATCGTCGCAATTGCTCCCGGCCCGCCCCCGCGGGCCGGGAGATTGTTTGGGTGTGGCCGATGCTGTTCTGGCAAATCCTGATCGACGGTTTTGCGATCAGTTCGCTTTACGCGCTTGGCGCGATGGGATTTGCTCTGATTTTTGGAGTCTCCGGCGTTCTCAACTTGTCGCACGGCGCACTGATGGTCACCGCCGTGGTGGCAGCCTGGGCAGCCGGTAACGACCTGCATGTCGGCGCCTATACGGGTGCGGCGATTGGGGTGGCAACCGGATTTGCGGCTTCGCTGGTGACCTACTTTGTGGTTGTCCGGCCGCTGCAGACTTCGCGCAAAATCCGCGAGGAGGAGAAGGAAATCTTCATCCTCACCGCGACGCTTCTCTGGGGGATCATGATCCAGGAGTTGGTCGCCTATCTCTTTACCAACAATGCCAAGACCGTGACGCCGATCGTGGCCGGCGTCGTCTCGATCGTTGGCGTCCGCACGCCGGCCAACGAGATTTTCACCGCGGTGGTGTGTTGGCTCGCGATCGGGCTCCTTTGGCTCCTGGTCAACCGCACCCGAGCCGGCAAAGTGCTACTGGCCGCTTCGATGAATCCGCGCGGTGTGACGCTCCTTGGCGTCGAGCTATCGCAGGTCTACATCGCCATCTGGGCGATCTACGGCATCCTCGCCGGCATCGCCGGCGTACTGCTCGGCATGTTTCTCGGCGTCTCGTCCTATAGCGTAGGCCCGCTGACCGCGAGCGCGTTTGCGATTGTCGTGCTCGGCGGCCTCGGCAGCGTGTCGGGCGCGCTGATCGCGGCCTACGTTGTCGGCTATCTGGAAACTATCACCGCCTATCTGATCTCGCCGGCCTACCGCACCATCCCTGCCCTCCTCTTGCTGGTGGCGGTGATGTATGTCAGCCCGCGCGGCTTGTTGGGGCGCCGCTAGATGGGTTCGCTGTCTACGACGCGCGTGCTGCTCATTTCGCTCGGTGTCGTGGTGCTGGCGTCGTTTTTGCCGCTCGGCGTCTCAGGTTACATTCTCGGCCTCCTCACCGTTGCCTATTACTTCGGCGTGTTCGCTATGGCCTGGGACTTGTTGTTCGGCTTTGCGGGAGAGGTGAATTTCGGACCGACCTTTCTGATCGGTGTCGGCGCTTACACTGCGGGCATCCTCGACAATCTCTACCAGCCGCCGATTTGGCTTTGCCTCGTCGCTGGCGCCCTCGCCGCCGTGCTCGGCGGTGTGGTACTGGCGCTTCCGGCGCTGCGGGTGCGTGGCCCCTATTTCGGGCTGACCACGCTCGTCGCCGTGCTGATGCTGCAGAATTTCATCGTCGTCGCCGCCGGCCTGACCGGGGGGGAAATCGGCCTCACCGTTCCCGACGTGATCTCGATCAGCGACCGGGTCAATTACGAGATCGCGCTGTGGTTCATGGCGGTGAGCGGCGCGATCCTGTTCGCGCTGTCGCGCTCACCGGTCGGGCTGATCTTGCAGGCGAGCGGTCAGGATGCAGTGCAGGCTGGCGCGCTCGGCTTCAACGTCGTCAAGCACAAGCTCGCGGCGTTCATCATCAGCGCCTTCTTCTCAGGCCTCGCCGGCGCGCTGTTGATATTTTATCTCGGCACTGCCTCGGTCACGACACTGGTCGACATCACCGTCGGCGTCCAGATCATCATCGCTGCGGTGATCGGCGGCCGCCGCACCATTCTCGGCGCGGTGCTCGGCGCGATCTTTCTGATCGCCATGAGCGAGTTGCTGCGCCCGCTCGGCGATTTATCGAACTTCATCGTGTTTGCGCTGGCGCTCGTGGTGGTTCTGCTGTTTCCCGCCGGTTTCTTCGGCCTGCTCACCCGCACGAAGGAAAACGCGTGACCGAGGCGGCTGGCCCGCTTCTCGACGTGAGCGGCCTCACCAAGCGCTATGGCGGCCTGGTCGCCGTCAAAGACATGGCGTTCAATATCCATGCCGGAAAAATCCTTGGCCTGATCGGCCCGAACGGCTCCGGCAAATCGACGGTTATGAAACTCATCATGGGGATCGAGCGCCCCGATGCCGGTTCGGTGCGGATCAACGGTACCGATGTCGCTGGCTGGCCCTCGCACAAGATCGCGCGGCGCGGCGTCGGCATCATCTTCCAGCATTCGCGTCCCCTGCACCGGCAGACGGTGTTGGAAAACATCAAACTCGCGCTCCTGCCCGACAAACTCACTTATCTGTTCGCCGACCCGCGGACCGACGCGCGGGCGCGCGACATCGCGGCGCGCGTGGGCTTAGGCAGCTGTGCTTGACCGCCGCCCGGCCACGCTACCGTTCGCCGATCTGCGCAAGATCGAAATCGCCAAGGCGATCGCACGCGATCCAAAAGTTCTGTTAATCGACGAACCGTTCGCCGGCCTGACTGCGACGGAGACAGAAGCGTTTTCCGACCTGATCTGCGAATTGCGCGACGACGGCCGCGCCGTGCTCCTCGTCGACCACAATGTGAAGAGCGTCGCCCGCCTGGTCGACAGCGTGCTGGCCATGTATGTCGGCGAGCGCATCGCCGAAGGCACCGCCGGAGACGTCATGCGCGACGAAAAAGTGCGGCGCGTCTATCTCGGCGGCAGCATCGAGACCGCGGCACGGCCGGAATCCTCGTTCCGCGACACAATGCCGTTTCTCGCCGTCGACAAGGTCAGCGTCCAATACGGCAAGGCCCAGGCGTTGCAGGAGGTGTCGATCCACGTCCACGCCGGCGAATTCGTCTCCGTCGTCGGGCTCAACGGCGCCGGCAAGACGACGTTGTTCAACGCCATCTCCGGCCTCATCCCGTATGCCGGGGATATTCGCCGCGAGGGCGCGTCTCTGCGCGCCGCAACGGCCGCTGCGATCGCGCGCGGCGGCATCGTACAATGTCCCGAAGGCCGCGAATTATTCACCGACATGACGGTGCGCGAGAACCTCGATCTCGGCGGCCAACACCTGCCGGCTAGCGAGAGCATCAAACAAATCGAGTGGCTGTTCGACCTGTTTCCAATTCTACGCGAGCGCCAGAAGCAGGCGGCCGGCACCCTTTCGGGCGGGGAGCAGCAAATGCTCACCATCGCGCGCGCGCTGATGATGAAGCCAAAGCTCCTGATCCTTGACGAGCCGACGCTGGGCTTGGCTCCCGTCATCCTCGAACAGCTTTCCAAGGCGATCGAGAGCTTAAGGCGGACCACCGACATCACACTGCTGCTGGGTGAGCAGAACGTGACCTTCGCGCTGCCCCATGCCGATCGTGTCTACGTGATTGAACACGCGCGTGTCGTCTGGGAAGGCGAGCCGGCCCGCTTCGCCGCGGAAGCGGGAACGGGATATTTGTAGGGCTGGCTACCCCGGACGCGAGACGGCAGGCAGGAGATGATTTTCGGACGCATTGCGCTCTACGGGATGGCGGCGTCAATGGCGATAGGCGTTGCTTGTCTCGCCGGGAACGCGTCGGCGGAAACTGTCGCGCAGTGCGTCCAGCGTTGTGAGACGATTTGTGGATATTTTCCGGACCACCCAGAATGTCGGCGTCAAGCTGACAGGTGCGCGTCAAGGTGTAATTTCAAACCTAAAACTTCAAACTGAGTTTGTGCCGTCCAACAGGGTCGCAATGCTTTCGGCCGCGACGGCCGTTCTCACGACGACCGGAGCGGCGCGGCCGCGAACATTAATTTCTTTTCGTGGCATCGCATCGTTCTGCAATCCCGCCAATTCGCAGACTTCCTCGGAGACCACGAGCTCGCACTCGAGCTCCTTGGTCATATCCTGAAGCCGTGCGGCGACGTTGACGGCATCGCCCAGCGCCGTGAACGAAATATGCTCGCCGTAGCCGATGTCGCCGACAATCACCTCGCCACCATTGACGCCGATTCCGAATCGGATGGGATGGCGCTCGGCTTCGGCGAATTGTCGATTGAGCTGGGCTACGTTCTCACCCACCTGTGCAGCTGCTTTGAGGGCCTGCCGGCAGGCGGTGCCGGGATCGGTGTCAGTTCCAAACAAGGCAAGCAGCCCGTCCCCCAGATACTGGTTCACCTTACCGCCGGCTTGCGTTACCGCCTGCGAGACCGCTCCGAGGAAGCGATTGACGATGAACACGGTGTCAAACGGCAGCTGGTCCGCCGCCCTTTGGGTCGAGCCGCGCATGTCGACAAACATACTCACGACGTAGCGTTCTTCGCCGGGATAAACCCGGCTCTTGCCGTGCAGGAAGGAGGTGCCCGCTTGCGACGGCACCAGCGGAATGATCGCAATGTCCGTGGTCGGCCGCAGCTGGCAGGCAAGACGCACTGACGGGTCGGGAGCACCCATACGCCCAAGGACGAAGGCTTCGCGCGCCGACGGTCGCGGCAATCCTGCGTCACCACCGATAATCCGAATCCGACAGGTAGAACAACGTCCTTTGCCGCCGCAAACACTCGCGTGGGGCACATGGTGTCGAAAGCTTGCTTCGAGAACGGTCAATCCCTTCGGCACCCGGATCGTTCGATCCGGATAAGTCAGGCGGATCATCCCGTGCCGACGCTCGTTGAAGCGGCGAACACCGCGAGCCGCGAGAACCACACCAATGGCACCGGCATAAAACAATATGAAATAGTCGCGGAGCCGGGTCAGATTATCGCGTTCGGCGGCGGTGCCGATCAGCGGTGGGGCCAGCACCTCGGCGCGCCATGCCGGCTGCTGCGCCAACGCCCGGACGTTTCGCCCCTGCTGGTAAAATCCGAGCAGTGCGAGCGCCGGCAGGAGAACCGCCAGACCGAGCAGAACAGGTGCGAGTTTCGCAAACGACGGCTTCAAACGAAGCCAAAAATAAATTCCGATGCAGCCGTGAATCCAGGCAATCAGCAGCAACACGGCCTGCATCCTGCCAAGGTCCGGCCGAGCGACCCAGAAATTGTACAGCGCTAGTGCGTAGCTCCGTTGCAGTCCATAAAGTGTGATGCCGAGGCGCTCGCCGATCAAATGCGTGCACAATAACGCGGGAATGCTGAGGCCCAGAACGAGCTGCACCAGCTCCGCAGTTTTCCAGCGAAAGTACCGGCGCTGATAGAGCGCCCATAACCCAAGCGAAGCGTGCACGCCGAGCGCCGGATAAAGCAGCAGCGTTCCAACCGGGCTTTGCCAAAAGGCCGCGTGGAAGCCGAAGCCCGTACTCCATGGCGTCGAGCGAAATGTTGCCCAGCGCATGATTGACGTAATGCGACAGCAAATAGCCGAACAAGATCAGTCCACAGACGAGGCGGACCTGTCGCACGCCGATTCCGCGCGCGAAATGAAAAGGTCTCAAGCTGGCCAGGCTTGAAGCGGTCACGTCAGCGCCAACCGAGGCCGGGAGCGACGTGCTTGAGGATGGCCTCGATGACGTGGGCGTTATAGTCGACGCCGAGCTGATTAGGCACGGTCAACAGCAGCGTGTCGGCCGCGGCGATGGCTTCGTCTTGTTTTAGTTGCTCGACGAGGATGTCCGGCTCGGCGGCGTAGCTGCGGCCAAAAATGGCGCGTTCGTTGCTGCCGAGATAACCGATCGTGTCGCCCTCCTTCTCGCCGCCACCGAAATAGGCACGGTCAAGGTCGTTGACGAGTGCAAAGATGCTGCGGCTGACCGACACCCGCGGCTCCCGCGCGTGACCGGCCGCCTTCCACGCTTCACGGAATATCCGGATCTGCTCCGCCTGCTGGACGTGGAACGGACGTCCGCTCTCGTCGATTTTGAGAGTCGAGCTTTGCAAATTCATGCCGAGCTTGGCCGCCCATTCCGCCGTGGCGTTGGTCGCGGCGCCCCACCAGATGCGATCGCGCAGGCCCTCCGAAAAAGGCTCAAGGCGCAGGAGACCGGGAGGATTAGGAAACATCGGTTGCGGGTTTGGGCGCGCGAAGCCCTCGCCACGGAGCACTTCGAGCAGGACCTCGGTATGGCGTCTGGCCATATCGGCGTCGGTCATCCCCTCGGGCGGGACATAACCGAAGTAGCGCCATCCCTCGATCACCTGCTCCGGTGAACCGCGGCTGATGCCCAGTTGCAGGCGTCCGCCGGCGATGACGTCGGCCGCGCCGGCGTCCTCGGCCATGTACAGCGGGTTCTCATACCGCATGTCGATAACCGCGGTGCCAATCTCAATCCGCCTGGTCTTCGCGCCGGCTGCCGCCAGCAGCGGGAACGGGGAGCCAAGCTGACGGGCGAAGTGATGGACGCGGAAGTAAGCTCCGTCCGCGCCAAGTTCTTCGGCAGCGACGGCCAGGTCGATCGATTGCAAGAGCGCGTCGGAAGCCGATCGCGTCTTCGATTGGGGCGAAGGCGTCCAATGGCCAAATGACAGGAAGCCGATTTTTTTCATGGATTTTTCATGGATCTTCTGCGTGGAGGATGGTTCGGTTCTCGGTCTTCTATCCTGAACATGGTGAATGGAACAGGGCGCGCGCGAGGTTCAAATAAAAGTGCGACAAGGCAGTCTGACGGTACCGACCACGCCTTGGCGCGTCCGACGATGTGATCGAATAACGCGACGAATGTCGCCCATTGGCATGGACCGACGGTTCATCAACAAACGCCTGCCTCAAGGGAAAGGCCGAAGGTGCGCGATCCCGGGCCGCCGGAACGACTGAATGCCGTGCTGCGCCCGGGAAATGCGCTCCAAGCGGTCTGAAGTATGACTAGCTCCGCCGCTCGGCGGTCCACGAACCTGAGCAAGAACTGCCGCTCCAGGAGCCGCCGCCATTATTGCCGGCTAGCCGTCCGTAACCGGTCGCGCTCTTGTCGCCGCTCGAGACCGTAACCTTGACGGCGCCGGTCGAGGCCACCCGGCCGGAGACATTGAGCGCGATTGCTCCGCCGTTGGCGAGCACGCCGTGCTCGATCACCATCGGATAGCGGTAGTTGGCGATACAGTCGCCTTTCTTGGTGACGATCGAAACGCTCCAGAGGCCGTCATAGCCGGGCGCGGCGAAGCTTGGTGTTGCGGCGACAGCGGCGGACGCTGCGATGAATGCGGCGGCAATCCACCTGGTCTGCTTGCGGGAGAAAAACATTGGTCAGCCTCCTGAGCCGGGATGCTCGCTGGGAGATACGCTCAACGAGTTCTCCCGTGATGACCGTTAGTCGTGGCGAAGGCCGACCAGGTTCAAATTTCGGTTTGCTCGTTAACCCCGCGAGTTTTGCGACAGTAAAAAGGGCACGCCGGCTTGAACCCTTCTCCAGGCAGCGCCGACCAATGGGTAACTCAACCCATTCCCTGGAGAACAACGATGTCACGTACTCTCATCCTCACCCTTGCAGCCGCGGCCACGATCACAATTGCCTCGGTCGCCTCGAGCGCTTCCTACGCCCGCGGTGGTGGCGGCGGCCACGGCGGTGGCGGTGGCCACGGTGGCGGCGGCCACGTCAGTGCCGGCGGTCATAGCGGCCGCAGCGCCAGCGGCGGCCATGGCCGCGTAGCGCGCAGTGGCGGCCACGACCATGGCGGACGCACAGCCCGCAACGGCGACCGGCATGGCCACCCGGAGCATCTCGGCCGTTGGGCCGGCCATGGTCACGGACACTGGATTTTTCGTGACGGTCGCTGGATCGTCCTCGATCCGGTTGATGGCGACCTCCCCGATGTAGCGTCTGTGTCAGATGCTGCCGCCGACACAACCGGCCAACAAGCGCAGAACGGGCAATGCCTCGTCTCCGTCTATTGGGATGCCAACTTTAAGGGTGAAGAGTGGGATACCGACCAGAACCAAGCCTACGTCGGCAACCACTGGAACGACCAAATATCCTCGATCCGGGTCGTCTCCGGGACTTGGCGATTTTACTGGGATGGCAATTACGGTGGCGAGATGGTCGAACTAAAGCCGGGCGAGTACAGCTACGTCGGCAACCACTGGAATGATCAGATCAGCTCGTTTCGCTGTGTGAGAACCGACGCGCCGGTTGAGCAGTAAATCCAGGATCACAAAGCACGGATAGCCGCGGAAACGAGCGACACACGTCCGCAACAAAAAATTTACCGAAGTTAGCCGGGCAGAGCATCATCGCTCTGCCCGGCGTCCTGTGCGTGGACCGCACCTTAAAGCCGGTGCGGGTCGATCGTCACATGCCTAATCTTCTGGCGCTTCCACGTGTAGGTGATCTGAATCATCCCCTGTCGAATCTTCAATGATGGCAGGGTAGGAAAATTCCGCCCCGGTCTCGTTTTCAAGTTCTAAGACTCTGGTCCAGCTCGCGCCCTGATCCCTTGAGACGGCGACGGTGAGTGGGCTTCGGGCTGTTGAGGTGTCATTGAACACGAGAACCGCCGTTCCGTCGTGGAGCCTGACGGCATCGATGCCACTGTCCGGATTGGGAAGGGCGCTGGGCGTTAACCTGCGCCAGGTCCGGCCCCGATCGTAAGACCACGATTGCATGATCCGCTGCGGCTCGTTTGCTTCGCGCCGCCGGTTTCTGGCCAACATTTGGATCTTGCCATCGCCTTGGTTGATAAGGGTGGGCTGGATCACGAGCATGTCATCGCTGTTCAAAGGTCCACTCGATCGCCAAGTCGCGCCGTCATCCGCCGAGGATTCGATCTCGACGTGCCAGCCGCGGTCCTCTGTGCTCGATGGAGCCAGAATGGTGTCGTCCTCAAGTTGGATCGGCTTGTTCTTGATTGGACCGAGAATGCCATCGGGCAGCCGGCGCGGCATCGTCCATGAAAAACCCTCGTCCCGCGACGTCATCATCATGCCCCACCATGACCTTGGATTGGGCCCGACTTTGTAGAACAGCATCAGCAACCCGCCGCGGGAGCGGAACAAGACCGGATTCCAGGTTGGCAGCCGTTCGCCCGCGGTTTGTTCGCCGCGCGCCAACACCATCGGTTTGGACCAGCCAGCGTTTTCCTTACGCGCCGACCAGATCACGACGTCCGCGGCGCCCTCCTGGCTGCCACCAAACCATGCAGCCAGCAGCCCGCGCTTGGTCTCGACAATTGTGCTTGCATGACTCATTGCAGAGGGCGCGGCGTCAAAAATGAATTCACAAATTTTGATCGCCGACTGATCGTCCGGACACGCAACGCTCGCCCTGACAAACAGGGCGATGAGTACGGTAGCCAACAAAGCCTTTTTGCAGAGCAGCGCCATGTCCCGACTTTTTTTCAGATAGCCATTCTTCGAGACCCGGAAATCATTTCGTCGCAGTTCTCCGGCGATCAAGAAACCGCGAAGCACCGGACTTATCATTCCGTCGTTCGCAAACTCCAGCCGGCGTTTTGGACCAAAGGGTTTTTGTCGAGACGGGAGACAATCTCGTCGAGTTCATGCGGATCGGCGGCGGTGCCCATCAAGGTCGCCACCAGCTCGATGCCGCCTTGTTCGCGCCTGATGACTTCGAGGTCACGCAGTGGATAATTGCCGGCCTCTAACTGCTCGCGCAGCAATTCTCGACTTTCGTCGATGTGATCGGCAGTCGTCGTCACACGAACTTCATAAATCGCCTCAGTCGTGCCCTGGTTGATCGGCGCGCGATTGATAACGTTCACCAGCGGACGCAGCAATGTATTGCCGGCAAGGACAAAGCACGTCAGAGCCACGGCTTCGATCGCCAGATCGGCGCCGGCACAGGCTCCGACCGCGGCCGAACACCACAGCGTCGCTGCGGTATTAAGACCCCAGACATTGCTGCCCTCCTTCATGATGACGCCGGCGCCCAGAAAACCGACGCCGGAGACCACGTAGGCAATGATCTGCGTCGCGCCCGCGTTGCCGTTGAGATGCATGCCGATGTCGACGAAGGTCGCCGCACCCACCGCCACCAGGACGTGGGTTCGCAAACCACCGCCGCGCTGCCGGTATTGGCGCTCTGCCCCGATCAGCGTCCCGAGCACAAACGCGGCGAACAGGCTCACCAGCGAATCGATGAAATCACCGACCGTAAAGGAATGAAGGAACGCCATTTTGACCGCGCATCAATCCGGAAAATGCCAGCTACGGCCAATAAAAGGGAAACCGGCTGAGATCAACACGATCAACCGGACAGGCCGAACAAATATGGGTCGGTGGAATTCGATCTGGCAGCGACCGGCGGGCCGGCCCGATTTGGCCAGCGATCCACGCTTCCGCACATTCAAAGAACGTCTCGCAAATCGAGAGCAGATTACTGCCACGCTCGATGCCGCTCTCGAGGCGCGCACGACGGCTGAATGGCTCGAGCACTTTGCCGGACGGGTGCCCGCCGCACCGGTCAATGACATTGCGTCGGCACTGAACAATCCCTTCGTGCGTGAGAAGCAACGCATATGGAATATTCCGCACCCGGCGCGCCCTGACTTCAAAATGGTGGCCGCGCCTTTTAGCTGTCCCGGCGAGGCGTTACCCAAGAACCCTGCGCCACAACTTGGCCAGGACACCGATAAGGTTCTCAGCGGCTGCGGCTTTTCGGAAGAGCGCATCGAAGCTCTGCGCCAGCGCGGGGTGATTTAGCCCAAGCGAATGTGGCGCCGGGCCGCCATTGACGACTGGAAACAGACCTCGGCTCACTTTGCTCTGCCCCCGCTACGCGGGGCAGAGCACAGAAGGCTTGACGCGCCTGCGCATTGCGCCGTACCGCAAGCCCATGCCCCATTCCGCAATCCTCAACGTCATGATCAAGGCCGCGTATCGCGCCGGACGAAGCCTCAAGCGCGATCTCGGCGAGGTCGAGAACCTGCAGGTATCGCTCAAGGGACCACGCAATTTCGTCACCGCCGCCGACCGCAAGGCGGAAGCGATCTTGCGCGAGGAGCTTGCCAAGGCGCGGCCGGATTACGGCTTTCTGGGCGAGGAAGGCGGCGCGCATGTCGGCGCCGACACGACCCATCGCTGGATCGTTGATCCGCTCGACGGCACCACCAACTTCCTGCACGGCATTCCGCATTTCGCGGTTTCGATCGCGCTGGAGCGAAACGGCACGATCGTTGCGGGTTTGACCTACAACCCCGCCAACGACGACCTGTTCGTCGCCGAGCGCGGCAAAGGCGCCTTCCTCAACGACCGGCGCATCCGTGTCGCCGCCCGCAAACGGCTGGACGAGGCGGTGGTGGCGTGCGGGCTGCCGCATTACGGCCGCGGCGACCTCGAATTGGGTCGGGCGGAAATCGCCGCCGCGCAGCAGCACTACGCGGGCCTGCGCCGGTTCGGCGCCGCCTCGCTCGATCTGGCCTGGATCGCCGCCGGCCGCTTTGACGCTTATTGGGAGCGCGATCTGTCGCCGTGGGATATGGCGGCGGGAATCGTGTTGGTGCGCGAAGCCGGCGGCTTCGTCAGCGATCTCGACGGCGGCGAAAATATCTTTGCCAAAAGCCAGATTGCCGCGGGCAACGACACCATGCACCGCGAACTCCTTCGGCTTTTGCGCGAGGCCGGCAAGGAACCGGCGCGGCAGCCGGCAGGTTCGTGAAGCTCGTGGTATCGGCCGGGAGCGCCATCACCATGCCGCAAATATTGCGGCAGTCATTGACCGGACCCGGCAGTACTGAAATCCTGCATTTTTCTCCGACCGCTTCCGTCTCTTCTGTGTCATATTGGATAGGGTACCGGGCGTTCACTTAAAGGCCGATGGCAAACAACGTCGACCCAGCCAAGCTTTCTTCGCCCCGGATCTTTCTGATCCGGATGCTGGTTTTTCTGATTCTGTGCGCATTGATCGCCTTTGTGCTGCAGCATCAGATTCTCAATGCATTCATGGCCAACCCTTGGCTTAACGGGTTGATCGTCGGCGTCCTCCTGATCGGCATTATCCTCGCGTTCGCGCGCGTGATCCGGCTGTTTCCGGAAGTATCCTGGGTCAACAGCTTTCGCCGCTCCGATCCGGCGTTGGTGACCGCGCGGGAGCCGAAACTGCTGGCGCCGATGGCGGCCATTCTCGGCAGCGAACGCGCCGACCGTTTCGCGATTTCGGCGCAGACCATGCGCGCGTTTCTGGATTCGCTGGCGAACCGGCTTGACGAGGCGCGCGACATTTCGCGCTATCTCACCGGCTTGCTGGTGTTCCTCGGATTGCTGGGGACGTTTTGGGGCCTGATCGAAACGGTCGGCTCCGTTGGCAGTATCATCAACGGCCTCAAAGTCGGCGGCGACGCCGACACTGTTTTCGATGCGCTCAAGGAAGGGCTCGCGGCGCCGCTGGGCGGCATGGGCATTTCGTTCTCGTCGTCGCTGTTCGGGCTCGCCGGCTCGCTGGTCCTCGGCTTTCTCGAACTGCAAACCAACCAGGCGCAAAACCGCTTCTACACCAACCTCGAAGATTGGCTGGCGACGACGGTACAGGACTTGGGCGCGAGCGCCCCCGGCGGCACGGTGCAGGCCGGCATGCTGGATGCCATCGAGCGGCTGCGTCAGTCGATCGGCGATGCCGGATCGAACAAGGCCACCACCGCGGCGATGGCGAACCTCGCCGAAGCGATCCAGGGCCTGGTTCAGCACATGCGCTCGGAACAGCAGATGATCCGCGACTGGGCGGACGCCCAGGCCAAGCTCAACGCCGATATCCGCCGCTTTATGGAGATTCTGTCACGCGAGACCGTGGACAGATGAAGGTAATTTAGGCGCAGACCTGAAATAGACGAGACAAATGGCGCTCTCCCGCAGCCGCGACAGCGGCATGAATTACTGGCCGGGCTTCGTCGACGCGCTGTCGACGCTGCTGTTGTCCATTATCTTTCTGCTCACCGTATTCATGGTGGCGCAATTCTTCCTGTCGCAGGAAGTCGCCGGCAAAGACACCGCACTCGCGCGCCTCAACGCGCAGATTTCGCGGCTCTCCGAACTCTTGTCGCTGGAGCAGACCGGCAAGACCAGTCTCGAGGAAGAAGTCGCGCAATTACGGGCCTCATTATCGGCGGCCGAAGGTGAGCGCGATCGGCTTCGCGGCGTTGCGGAAGGCTCGCAAAGTGCGGCGCAAAACGCCGACGCCGGCAAAGCCGCCGTCGGCAAGCTGAACTCGCAGCTTGATCTTGAGAAGGAAGCAACCGCGCGCGCCGTCGCGCAGATCACCATGCTCAATCAGCAGATCACCGCGCTCCGCCGCCAGATCGCAGCGCTCGAGCAGGCGCTCGGCGCCTCCGAGCAGAAAGAGAAAGACGCCCAGATTCACATGGCCGATCTCGGCCAGCGCCTGAACGTCGCGCTGGCGCAGCGAGTCCAGGAATTGTCGCGGTACCGCTCGGATTTTTTCGGCAAGCTTCGTGATATTCTTGGCAACCGGCCCGATATTCGTATTGTTGGCGACCGCTTCGTGTTTCAATCCGAAGTGTTCTTCGACAGCGGCGCTGCAGTGCTGCGGCCGGAAGGCCGCGTCGAGCTTGACAAGCTCGCCGCGGCGCTTGCCGATCTTGAAAAGCAAATTCCATCCGACATCAATTGGGTGCTGCGTGTCGACGGCCATACCGATACGCGGCAATTGTCCGCAAATTCGCCGTTCAAGTCGAACTGGGAACTGTCGGCCGGGCGCGCGATCTCGGTCGTGCAATATCTGATCAGCAAGGGAATTTCGCCGCAGCGTCTTGTCGCCGCGGGCTTCGGCGAGTTTCAGCCGATCGATTCCGGCACCACCGACGAAGCCTACAGCCGCAACCGCCGCATCGAGCTGAAGCTGACGGAGAAATAGCACGTGGGGCCGGCGGCGACCCGCGGTGCCTGATGAGCGAGACCCTGCCCGATCGCGGTTTTGTGCTGCGGCGCTATGAGGCGCGCGACGAAGACGACGCCATCGCGCTGTGGCTGCGGACTTGGCAGACCGCGTATCCATTGCTGGATTTCGCCCAACGGCTCGATTGGTGGCGGACGCGTTGGCGCCACGAACTGGTGCCTGCGACGAAGATCGTCATCGCCGAAGACGCAGGCGAAATGATCGGCTTTGTCACCGTCGATCCGCGTACGCTTTATCTCGACCAGATCGTGGTCGCGCCCGGGCGCTGGGCTTCAGGCGTCGGCGCAGCACTCTTGGATGAGGCAAAGCGATTGTCGCCGTCGGGCCTCGACCTTGACGTCAACACCGACAACGCGCGCGCGATCGCATTTTACGGCAAGCACGGATTTTCGATCAGCGGCTCCGGCGTCAATCCGATTTCGCACAAGCCGATCCATCGCATGAGCTGGCGGCGTTGAATTTTATCTTTTCCGAAGAGCAGCCCCACTTTTCGGATCGCGCTCTACCTGCCCTGAAATTGCAGCTTGGCGAGCCGCGCATAGAGACCGTCAGCGGCAACAAGCGTCTGATGGGTGCCTTGTTCGACGATACGGCCCTGATCGAGCACGAGAATGCGGTCGCACGACAGCACCGTGGCCAGCCGATGCGCGATGACGATTGTGGTGCGCTCGCGCATCAAGTCAGCGAGCGCGGCGGCGATCTGCGTCTCGCTCTCGGCATCGAGCGACGAGGTCGCCTCGTCAAGGAGAAGAAGCGGCGCGTCGCGCAAGACGGCCCGCGCGATGGCGATCCGTTGCCGCTGTCCGCCGGAGAGCGTCACGCCGCGTTCGCCGACCGGCGTGTCCATACCTTGCGGCAGAGCGGCAATAAATGCAGCCGCGTGCGCGAACTCGGCGGCGCGCGCGACTTCGGCGTCGGACGCATCCGGCCGGCCGAAGCGAATGTTGTCACTCACGGAGCTTGCAAACATCACGCTGTCTTGCGGCACGAGCGCAATCCGCGCCCTCAAGTCCGCCGGATCAAGATCGGCGAGCCGCATGCCATCAAGGGTGATGGTTCCGGTGATCGGATCGTAAAAGCGCAACAGCAAATGGAAGATCGTGCTTTTGCCGGCACCCGAAGGACCAACGATCGCAATTTTCTCGCCGCGCGCAACTTGAAAAGATACCCCGTCGAGGGCCGCTGCATTCGGCCGTGTTGGATAGGAGAAACGCACATCGGTGAAAGCAACCTCGCCGCGCGCCGGCAACGGCAACGCGAGCGGCCGTGCCGGACGCGCGATCGCGGGTTTGATCGCGAGGATCTCAAACAATCGCTCCGCCGCGCCGGAAGCTTGCGCCACCTCGCCGCCGGTTTCCGACAGCGAGCCGAGCGCCGCGGCGGCGAACACGGCGTAAAGGATGAATTGGCCGAGACGGCCGGGGGTCATCTTCGCGGCGAGCACATCCTGGGCGCCGATCCAGAGCACAACGATGACACTCGCGGACACGAGAAAAATGGCGATGCCGGTGAGGAGCGCGCGTGCACGGATCGAGCCCTGCGCCGCTTCAAAGGCCCGCTCGACCGCACCGCGAAAGCGGGCGATCCCGAGCCGTTCATTGGTGAAGGCTTGCAGGACACGCACGGCCCCGATCAACTCGGCTGCATAGGCCGAAGCATCCGCGAGCGTGTCTTGAGCAAAACGCGAGCGGCGGCGCACGGCGCGGCCGAACGCGTAGAGCGGCAGAACGATGATCGGGATCGCCGCCAGCACGAAAGCCGAAAGCCGAGGACTGCTCACGACCATCATGGCGCTTGCGCCGACAAACAGCACCAAATTGCGCAACGCGACCGAAACGGAACTGCCAACGGCGGCTTTGATCTGGGTCGTATCGGCGGTAAGCCGCGAGATCACCTCGCCGGTCCTTGCTTCGTCAAAGAATGCAGCAGAAAGCGAGGTCACATGCGCGAATACATCGCCGCGCAAGTCGGCGACGATGCGCTCGCCGAGCGTGGTGACGAGGAAGTAACGAAGCGCACTCGCCAGCGCCAGCACTGCTCCAACGCCGATCATGACCAGGAAATAGTTGTCGATCAGCGCAAGCCCGCGCGCAGTGAAGCCGAAATCGATCATGCGCCGCACCGCGATCGGCACCACGAGGGTGGTCAAAGCCGCGAGAATCAAGGCGCCGAGCGCCGCGACGACGCGCCAGCGGTAGCGTTTGACGTAGGGGAGAAGCGAGGCCAGTGGCCGCAGATTGGTTCGCCGGGCTGCGCTCGGTTCCTGCGACACGCCTCCCGTCAACGCCGTCTGCGCGGGCTGCACCGCCGCTATTGGCGTTGCAGCCGCGTGAAGCGCCGCCGCATTCTTTCCAGCATCGAAGTTCATGCGCCGCAACACCTTTTGCCGCGCTGCCGCCGCGGCTTTGATGAACAATGCGCTTCGGGCATTGAACTGGCAACGTGCGGCAAGTTGGCTCGATCGGCTTGTCTCGCCGGCACCGTCGCGCTATAGAGCCGCCAAATTTTCTCGAACACCAAGCGCCCGCGGCGCTGCAACGGCTCAGGCAACACGATGAAAACCGAGATCCACCCCGATTATCACGTCGTCAAGGTGGTCATGACTGACGGTACCGAATTCACCACCCGAACCACTTGGGGCAAGTCTGGCGACACGCTGCACCTCGACGTCGATCCGAAGTCGCACCCGGCCTGGACCGGCGGCCAGCAGCACCTGGTCGACCGCGGCGGGCGGGTCTCGCGCTTTCAGAAAAAGTTTTCCGGGTTTCTCAAGAAGTAACCGATCGACGGGTTCAGAACCCGTCGCGTTCGAAAGCGGCCTTCAAAAGTCCGAGCTGCCGTTCGACGGGGTTGCCGGCCCCGATTTTGATCGGCGGCGGCGCGTGCATCGTTGCATCGAGCCGCCGCACCTCCGCTTGCAGCTTGGTCGAGCGCGCGATCAGTTCCTGCAACTTGGCCGGCAGAAGCGCGATCGATTTGGCATCGCCGGGATCACACGCCGCAAGCCGGACTTTGCTCTTTTCCTTGCTGGCCTGGGCGAGCGTCATCTCACCTTCTTTGACCGCGCGATGCAGAAGCAGCCATGAGGCAAGCTGCATCAGGCGCGTGGTCAGCCGCATGCTCTCGGTCGCATAAACGAGCGCCGGGCTGCGCTCTAGCTTTTTAGATTCCGCGCGGCCCGCGCCGTCGAGATAGGTCGCTGTCTCCTCGACCAAGGCCATGCCGTCACGAAAAAGGGTCGCAAAGACTTGAGAACTCGCCAACCGCTCGCTGAAGGAAACCGCGCCGGCCTCGATCGCATGCTTTTCGGACATGGGTACGCCTCACACCGGAGGACAGCATCGCTCGCCGCAGTCGCTAAGTCTAGCGGGCGAAGCAGTTAACTTGCCGACATAGTTGCCGACGCCACGCCCCAGCCGCCGACATGGCCCGCTCAATACAAAAAAGAGCCGCCGTTGCCGGCGGCTCAAGGTGATAACAGGGAGGCGTCAAACAGAGTGGACAGGAGCCACTCGATGTCCAAAAGTTGGACAACATCTGTAATGAACGAGAAAGCTTAATGAAAGGTTAAGGATTCGCCGACCGTTGGCGAAACTCCTTCCAGTTTAAGTCTAGCGGGTATCGGTTCGGCCTTCACTTTTTGAAGAATGCATCCGCAGCCGCCTGCGAAGCGCGCTTTTTGCCAATTTCAGCGTCAAGTCGCTCGATTTCGGCCTTGAGCAACGCGACGCGCTCGGAGAGTTCGCCGACCGAAAGAAGCGTCAATTCCTGGCCCAGCTCATGCGTGATCTTCTTTTTCGGCAGATCGTCCGGATCAATGGCGGCCATGTGCGCTTCCTTTGGCAATAAACTAACGGCGACAATCGCGGTTGTCACACTTTGCGATGGACCCTAGAACTAACGCCGACGGCAGGTCGGTGGAACACCTGACCCTTTGAAAAGAAACGGAAAATTGTTGCGTCTACATGGGGCAAACGGCTAATTATCGATGCTCGCTCTCGGCGGGACAGCGGGCGCCCGAACGACTGCGGGTCGCGAATTCGGCGTAAAGCCGGCTCAAGGTTGTAAAGTGGGGAATTCCTCAACGTCGGAGCGCGACGTGCGCCGGCGGCCGAGCTTTTGGAGATCGTCTCTTGGCATTGCTTCGAGCAGCCACGGCGCTCGCGGCCTTGGCGTTTGCGCCTTGGCATTTGTGGCCCTGATCGGGGTCGCAAGTGCTGGCGCAGTCGAAGCGGTTAATGTCCGTCTGGATGCCGCCGCCATCGATTTGACCGACGCGGTCGAGTACCAGCACACTGACGGCGACCGCGTCCAGGTCTCGATCGCGCCGGGTCCTGATGGCATTGCTCGCCGTATCGAGGTCCGTGCGCGTGAAGCCGGATCCAATTGGGCGGTGTTTGCGCTTGCCAACGACAGTGACGAGCAAATCGATCGTCTGATCGTGGCGCCGCACTATCGCATGGTCGGCTCCGGGCTGATCTGGCCCGATCTTGGAACCTCCCGCATCGTCAATATTACGCCGTCCTCTGGCGATCCGCCGGAACGGCTCGATAATCCCAACGCTGACGTCTTCCGTGTGACTCTCGACCCCGGCACCGCGATTACATTCGTCGCCGAGTTGCGTACGCCAAATCTGCCGCAGCTTTACCTTTGGGAACTTGACGCGTTTAAGGACAAGATCAACTCGCTGACGCTTTATCACGGCATCGTCATCGGCATCGCAGGATTGCTGGCGCTTTTTCTGACCATCCTGTTCGTCGTCAAAGGCAGTGTGATGTTTCCCGCCGCCGCGGCGCTGGGTTGGGCGGTTCTGATTTATATCGGCATCGACTTCGGTTTCTGGGGCAAGGTGTTCGACATGTCGTCGGGTGCAGAACGCATCTGGCGCGCCTCAGGCGAAGCAATTCTGGCCGCGACGTTACTCGTCTTCCTGTTTGCTTATCTGAACCTCAACCGCTGGCACGTGCGCTACGCGCATATTACGGTCGGCTGGCTTGCCTTTCTTGGCGCGCTTGTGGCGGTAGCGCTCTATTCGCCTGAAGTCGCCTCCGGCATTGCGCGGATCTCGCTGTTTTTCATCGCGCTGCTCGGCTTTGTTCTGGTCGGCTATCTTTCAACGCACGGCTTTGACCGCGCCGTGATGCTGATACCGACCTGGTTTCTGTTCGTCGTCTGGGTGTTTGGTGCCGGGCTGACCGTGTTGGGCTTTCTCACCAACGACATCGTCGCCCCTGCCCTCCTCGGCGGCCTTGTTTTGATTGTCATGCTGATCGGCTTCACGGTGATGCAGCACGCGTTTGCCGGAGGCATGGCGCAAGGCATTGTCTCCGACATCGAACGGCGCGCGCTCGCTTTAACGGGGGCCGGCGACATGATCTGGGACTGGGACGTATCCGCCGATCGGGTCTTTACCAGCCCGGAGGCCGAAGCGGCTCTTGGCCTGAAAACTGGTTCGCTCGACGGCGCTGCGGCGACCTGGCTCGAAGTTCTGCATCCGCTCGATCGCGATCGTTTCAGGTCCACGCTTGACGGCGTGGTCGAGCAGCGGCGCGGACGCATTGCGCAGGATTTCCGTTTTCGCGCCTCCGACGGTCACTATCTTTGGTTCACGCTGCGCGCGCGGCCCGTCGTCGGATCCGACGGTGAAGTTATCCGGCTCGTTGGCACGCTCACCGACGTGACCGAATTCAAGACGGTAGAGGAACGGCTGCTGCACGACGCCGTGCACGACAATCTGACCGGACTCCCCAACCGCGAGTTGTTTCTCGACCGGCTCGATGCGGTGCTCGGCTTTGCCAAATCCGACTCGACAATACGGCCCACCGTTATGGTGATCGACATCGATCGCTTCAAGCAGGTTAATGATTCGGTCGGCATGGCGCTTGGCCGATTCCATTCTGCTTACGCTGGCGCGGCGGCTCGGACGGCTGATCAAGCCACAGGATACGCTCGCCCGTTTATCGGGCGATCAGTTCGGCCTCATCGTGTTGTCGGAACGCGAGTCCTCGCGCCTCATCGCGCTCGCCGAGACGATCCGGCGGACGCTGCGCGCCCCGATCACCTTCAATGATCGCGAAATTTTTCTCACTGGCTCGATTGGAATGACCCTCGGCGATTCGGAGCCGCAACGGGGCGAGGAAAGGCTCAAGGACGCCGAGCTCGCAATGTATCATGCCAAGCGCCTTGGCGGCGATCGCATCGACGTGTTCAAACCGGCCATGCGCGCACGCAAGTCCGATCGGCTGTCGCTTGAGTCCGACCTGCGCCGCGCGATTGAGCGCGATGAGATCACGATCCTTTATCAGCCGATCGTGCGTCTCGACGACCGCGCGGTTGCCGGTTTCGAGGCGCTGGCTCGCTGGAATCATCCGCGTCTGGGCCGCTTGTCGCCGGTCGAATTTATCAGCATTGCCGAGGAGACCGGGCTCATCGTCGAACTCGGCCTTTTTGTTCTCGAGCGCACTGCGCGCCAACTGAGCACCTGGCAGCGCACGCTGCGGCCGCGGAATTCGTTGTTTGCCAGCGTCAATGTGTCTTCGCGTCAGCTCCTGCGTCATGACTTGATCCAGGATCTGCGCACGGTGCTGGCCCGGGCTCCGCTGACGCGAGGATCGCTCAAGCTCGAACTCACCGAGTCGGTCGTGATGGAGAATCCGGAGCACGCCGCGCAAATGCTGCAGCGGATTCGCGAACTCGGCGCCGGTCTCGCGCTCGACGACTTCGGCACCGGCTATTCGTCGCTTGCCTATCTCCAGCGTTTCCCGTTTGACACGATCAAAATCGACCAATCGTTCGTGCGCACGACTTCCAAAGGCACGCGGCCTGTCATTCTGAGGTCGATCATCGCGCTCGCACACGATCTCGGCATGGACGTGGTGGCCGAGGGCGCCGAGACCGACTCCGACGCTGTCGAGCTTTCTCAACTTGGCTGCGAATACGCGCAGGGTTTTGTGTTTGGCGAACCGATGACGCCCGAGCGCGCCCGCGAGCTCCTGCAGCCGCACGCGAAAGTGGAGATGGCACGCTAGTCAGGCGTGCCCCGCCTCGCTGGACAACATGCCAAGATCGATGCCGATCTTCTTCAGCGCCTTTTCGTATTTGTTGCCGATATCGGTGCCGAAAATAAGATCTAAATCCGGGGCGCAATGCAGCCAGCCATTTCCCTGGATTTCGTTTTCGAGCTGCCCTGGTGCCCAACCGGCATAGCCGAGGGCCAAAATCGCGCTCGCCGGCCCGTCGCCGCGCGCAATCGCTTTGAGGATATCAAGTGTGGCCGTGAGACAGATTCCGTCGTCGATCGGCAGCGTCGAATTTTCGATAAAGAAGTCGGCCGAGTGCAGGACAAAGCCGCGTTCAGTTTCCACCGGCCCGCCACGCATGACTTTCACCACACCCGCTCTGGACGGCAGCTGGATCACATCCGCCTCCGGAATTACGTCAAGTTTCACCAGGAGGTCGGAGAAGTTGATGTTAGGCGCCGGATGGTTGACGATGATTCCCATCGCGCCTTCCGCCGAATGCGCACACACATAGATAAGTGAACGGGCAAAACGATCATCCAGCATGGCCGGCATGGCAATGAGCATCTGGCCGTCCAAATAGCCCGGTCCCCAATTCTTTCCCGACGCACCGCGCGGCAATTTCATACCCAAAGGGTAGCTGATCGAGTCATTTTTGCAAACAAATGGCTGTGACAAAAGTTCACGGTATTCCCTCGGATAATGGGTCCGGCGCCATAGCAAACGCGGAGAATTCCTACAGCGCGAGTGGCGTATTTACGCGCGGCCGGTTTGTTTTCAAGAACGAGCGGACCGGGCTTGCGCTCAGTCACAATCATGTCAGTGGTGTGTGTGGCACGCTTCGCCCTAAACAGCGACGATGATCTCTGACGCAGCACCCCATCGATTGACGTTTGCGGTAATTGCGCTGGTTTGCGCCGGCGGGCAACCAGCGGCGCATGCGCAAACCGCCTCCGCATGGGAAGGGGAACTCCACGCGGCGGCACGGCTCATCGGTGGTGCTGCGATCGAGTCCGGTGCGGACACATTGTTGCGTGCCGGTCTTGAAATTCGGCTCGATCCCGGCTGGAAGACCTATTGGCGCTACCCGGGCGATTCCGGGGTGCCCCCAACACTCGACTTCACCGGGTCCGAAAACGTCAAATCGGTGACTGCGTTTTGGCCGGCGCCTGAGCGGTTTTCCGATGGCGCCGGCGGACGTTCGATCGGGTATCTCAACGATGTCGTATTGCCGTTGCGGATCATCCCGAAAGATGCGGCTAAGACGTCCTTACTTCGCGTCAAGCTCGGCTACGCAGTCTGTGGCAAGCTCTGCGTGCCGGCGGAGGCAAACCTTCATCTCACTTTGTCCGGGAAAGCGGGTAGCGAGGAGCAACATCTGATTGCAGCTGAGGCGCGCGTGCCGCGTCGCGTTCCCCTCGGTGCTGCGTCTGGCGCGAACGGCGGCCTCGCCATCCGTTCCGTGCACCGCGACGCCGATGGAGCACGTCGGCGCATCGTCGTCGAGGTCGCCGCCCTGAGAAGTACGCCGGTTGATCTCTTCGTCGAAGGGCCGACTGCCGATTGGGCATTGCCGCTGCCGGAGCCGCAGAGTGTAACCTCCGACGGTGACCCTGGAATTGCGACGTTTCGCCTTCGATCTCGATGGCCTGCCGCCCGGCGCGTCCGCCGAACGCCCGGCGTTGACCTTCACGGCGGTTTCGCCCACTGATGCTATCGAGGTTCAAGCCCATCTCGACTAATTCGCCCGGCACGGTAATTTATGCCCGCCTGACAAACCCGATCTGGATAACGAGAGGATACGATCATGCCTATCAAGGTTGGCGATCGCCTGCCGCCCGACACTAAGTTCCGCGTCATGGGGCCGGAAGGCCCCGCGGTAAAGAGCGCCGAAGACATATTCAAGGGTAAGAAAGTCGTCTTATTCGCCGTCCCCGGCGCATTTACGCCGACCTGCAGCAACAATCATCTGCCCGGCTTTCTAAAGAACGCCGACGCTTTCAAAAGCAAAGGCGTCGACACCATCGCCGTCACCGGGGTCAACGACGTGTTCGTGTTCGACGCCTGGAAAAAGGCGACGGGTGCCGGCAGCAAGATCGAGTTTCTCTCCGATGGCAACGGCGACTTCGCCAAGGCGCTCGATATGTCGCTGGATGGCTCTGGCGCCGGGCTTGGCATGCGCTCCAAACGTTACGCCATGCTGGTTGAGGATGGCGTTGTGAAGAAGCTCAACATCGAGGATGCGCCTGGCAAGGCTGAAGCCTCGGGAGCGGATAATCTGCTGAAGCAGATGTGATAAATCTTTCGGCTAAGTGCGGATTTCGGCGATCGCCTGCCGCGCCAGCACGTCGGCGCGTTCGTTGAGAGCGTGGCCGGCATGACCGCGCAGCCAATGCCAATGCACCTGATGCGGTTTGAGCGCCGCATCGAGGCGCTGCCACAGATCGACGTTCTTTACCGGCTTCTTGTCCGACGTCCGCCATCCGTTCCGCTTCCAGTTAGCCATCCAGGAAAGGACGCCGTTGCGCAGATATTGGCTGTCGGTGTGCAGATCAACGCGACACGGCCGCTTTAGCGCTTCGAGCGCCGAGATTGCAGCCATCAATTCCATGCGATTGTTCGTCGTCAAGGCTTCGCCGCCTTTGATCTCCTTTTCACGATCGCCGAACGCAAGGATTGCCCCCCATCCGCCTGGCCCGGGATTGCCCGAACAGGCGCCGTCGGTGTGAATGACGACGTGCGAAAGCTCCGCGGTCACGCCGGCATCACTCCGTAGTCGCGCGCGCTCTTCACCTTTTGGTGGAAACGCAACTTGCGCAGATACTCGATTGGATCCTTGGGGCGCACGAGCGCTCCGGGCGGCACGTCAAGCCAGTCGACCAGCCGGGTCAGCAGGAAACGCAGCGCGGCGCCGCGGGCGAGCAGCGGCAGCTTCTCCCATTCCGGCGGGGACAGCGGCCGCGTCTTCGCGTAACTCGCCAGCAAGGCGCGGCCCTTGGTGACATTGTAGGAATGATCGGGCTCGAAACACCAGGCGTTGAGGCAAATGGCGACGTCGTAGACCAGCGTGTCGGTGCAGGCGAAATAGAAATCGATCAGCCCGGAAAGCTTGTCGCCGAGAAAAAAGACATTGTCGGGAAACAGATCGGCGTGGATGACGCCCTGCGGTAAGCCCCGCGGCCACTCTCGTTCGAGCAGCTCAAGCTCCGCGGCCAACACCGCTTTCAGGTCGCGCTGTACCGTATTGGCGCGCTCACCGCACGCCTCATAAAGCTGCCGCCAGCCGGCGACTGAAAGCGCGTTCTCGCGTTGCATGGTAAAATCCGCGCCGGCGAGATGAAGCCGCGCCAACGCCTCACCTAATGCGGCGCTATGCGCGGCACTGGGGCGGCGAATCCACATGCCGTCCAGAAAAGTGACGATCGCGGCCGGACGTCCGGCCAGCCTGCCCAAAATCTCCCCGGCGCGGTTCTTGACCGGTTGCGGGCAGGTGATGCCACGGCCCGCCAGATGCTCCATCAGTCCCAGAAAGAAAGGCAAGTCTCGCTCGGCCACACGTCGTTCATAGAGCGTAAGGATGAAATAACCGAGGCTGGTGTGGACCAAAAAATTCGAGTTTTCGACACCCTCGGCAATTCCCTTATAGGCAAGAAGCTCACCGATGTCGTAGCCGGCAAGGAAAGGCGCGAGGTCTTCCGCCGCCACGTCGGTATAGACTGCCATGAAGGTCTCCAGCGCCTTCGCGGCTAGCCTGCCATCCGTAGCGCCGTCAAGTCAGGCGCGGCGTAATCCCGGAGATGACGCAAAAAATTCTGCACGATTACGGCGGCCAATTGCCGGAATATATCGGCCGCAAAGGCGTGCCACACACTATCGGTCTGTGCGATGTGGCACGTATGATGACATGCGATCAGCGAACTGACGGCCGGGTGCGATGAAGACGATCCTCGTTCCCACGGAGCTTAACGCCGAGCAGGGCGATTCGATGCTTTCGGCATTGGATGCGGCGCTTTTGCTGGCGCAAAAATTTGGCAGTTGCATGGAGGGCTTTGCGCTCCGTCCGGCGGTCGCGGACATGGTGGCGATGGACCCCGACGCCGGCCTGACCATGGTGGCGGTCAAAGAAAATGACGCCGAAATGGCGCGACAGGCCGAGGATCTGTTCCGCTCGTTCATGGAGCGCCATAACGTGCAACGACGCGCCGACCAGGCTGCGGCGGCGACTTTGTCATGGTCTTGGCTCCCCAACGCGCCGAGCGGCCACGACTTCGTCGGCAGTTATGGACGTGTGTTCGATGCCATCGTGCTGGCGCGACCGCGAGAGGAGTGGCAGAGCCCTTCCATGATCACGCTGGAATCCGCGCTGTTCGAAAGCGGACGCCCGGTGCTGATTGCGCCACCCGTGCCGGTGCGCTCGCTCGCAACCAACATCCTGATCGCCTGGAACCGGTCCACCGAACAAGCACGCACCACGGCGTTTGCCATGCCGCTGCTCCGGCTCGCCGAACGCATCACCATTTTGACGGTCGAGGGGTCGACGGTGGCGGGACCGAGCGGCGTCGAGATGGCGCGCTCGCTCAACGCCAACGGAATCGCCGCCGAGCCGATCACCGTTACTCCCGGCAAGATCAGCGCCGGCGAAACCATCCTGGCCAAAGCGGCAGAGCTTGGCTGCGACCTCATCGTCAAGGGTGCGTACACGCAAAGCCGCCTGCGGCAGATGATCTTCGGCGGCGCCACCCGGCATATCCTGGCCAAAGCCAAGGTTCCGGTACTGATGGCGCATTAGACCCTGATCCAATTCAATTGAATCGGATCACGATCTGGTTTCTTTGCCGGTCGTATGATCTTTTCCGAAAACCGGTCTCCACTTTTCGGGATCATGCTCTAAACCGCGCTGATCATTTCAAGTCCTTGCGGATGATCTTGCCGACATTGCTCTTGGGCAAGCTATCGACAAACACGATCACCTTGGGGACTTTATATCCGGCAAGCCGTTCGCGCGCGAATGTCGTCAGCTCAGCCTCAGTCAGCGCCGGGTCGCGCTTGACGACAAACAGTTTCACGCCCTGCCCGGTGTGCGGATCGGCAACGCCGATCACCGCCGCCTCCAGCACACCTGGATGCTGCGAGATGACGTCCTCGACTTCGTTGGGAAACACCTTGAAGCCGGAGACGTTGACCATGTCCTTCTTGCGATCGAGAATTTTCAGATAGCCCTGCGCATCGAACGCGCCGATATCGCCGGTGTGCAGCCAACCGCCTTCGGTAAGAACAAGCCTGCTCTCATCCGGACGCTGCCAGTAACCCTGCATGACTTGCGGGCCGCGCACGCAAATCTCGCCGGCTTCGCCAACGGGAAGATCGTTGCCTTGGTCGTCGCGGATGGTGACCTCGGTCGAGGGTACCGGTAGTCCGACGGTCCCGATCTTCGGACTGCGAACCGGATTGAGGCAAACCACCGGTGACGCCTCAGTGAGGCCATAGCCTTCCACAAGTTCGGTGCCGGTGATCTCGCGCCAACGCACCGCCACAGCGCTTTGCACCGCCGCGCCGCCGCCAACGGCAAAGCTGAGCTTGCTGAAATCGAGAGCGGCGAAATCCGGCGAATTGATCAGCGCATTGAACAGCGTGTTGACGCCGGTCATGGTCGTGACCTGCGCCTGGCGCATGGTGCGGACCAGTCCTTTGATGTCGCGTGGATCAGGGACGAGCACGCTCCGTCCGCCCATCACCGCAAAGGCGAGCAGGTTCGCCGTCAGCGAAAAGATGTGATAGAGCGGCAGCGGCGTAAGAACGCTCCCCTTCTCTTCTTCCAGATACGGCGCAATGACGGCGCGGCACTGCAAAGTGTTGGCGACCAGGTTACGGTGCGTCAGGATTGCACCCTTTGGCATGCCGGTCGTTCCGCCGGTGTATTGCAACAACGCGGGCGACGATGGTACCGGCTGCGCGTCCACATAACCCGGGCTCGGGCGGCTGCTGCACGCTGTTTGCAGCAGCGTCACGGCTTTGAAGCGCCAGGCCGGCACCGCGCGCCTGATATAGGTATTGGCGAAATTGAAAATGGTTCGCTTGAACATCGGCATGAAATCGCCGAGCCGCGCCACCACCACGTGCCGGATCCGGGTTTCCGCCAAAGCCGATTCGAGCTTGTGCGCAAAATTTTCCATGATCACGATCACGGCGGCGCCCGCATCCGCAAGCTGCTCTTTCAGCTCGCGCGGCGTATACAGCGGGTTGACGTTGACGACGATCAAGCCCGCGCGCAGCGCACCGAGAAACGCCACCGGATAAGCGAGCAGATTAGGCAGCATGATGGCGACGCGATCGCCCGGCTTGCACTTCAGCTCTTCGACCAAATAAGCGGCGAACGCCCGGCTTAAGTGTTCCCATTCGGCGTAGCTCATGCGAACGCCGAGACATTCGAAAGCGGGATGCGCGGCGTGGCGGCGGCAGGCGTCGAGCAACATCGCCGAAAGGGACGGATAAGAATCCGGATCGATCGTTTTGGGGATGCCCGGCGGATAGGAGGCGAACCAGACCGGTTCCGCTGCGGCGCCGGCGACGGGTGCCGCGGCGCTCTCCGTTTGTTGCGTCATCGTGGTCAATCCTCAGTCACGGCATCGAAGTACGATGCCGTTTTACGCGCGCCAAATCCGGTCCACCAGCCTGCTGACCGGAATTGAGCGGCGCGTCGTTGAACCGCGTCACGGCGGCGGAAAATCCGCTTTTGAGGACGTCGATATCACTGGCAACAACGACGAGGGCGTAACCCTCATTGCGGCGCTTGATCGCGGCATCAATCGTGTTGGTGAAGATGGCGCAGGGTATGCCGGCGGCCTTGCAAGCTTCCAGCACGGCCCGACAGGCCTTTTCATGCCGCGCATCTGGTTTCGGGAACGTGCCGAGCGAAACGGCGAGATCGCCTGAACCGATCAGCACGAAATCGATGCCCGATGTGCCGGCGATGGCCGGGGCATTATGCACGGCGCGCTCGCTCTCGATCATGACGCCGACGACAGTGTTGGCATTGGCGTGTGCGTAATAGTCGACAAAGCTGTGGCTGAGCGGACGCACGCCACCGGCGGATCGGACTCCGTGAGGTGGAAAGCGCGCCGCAGCAACCGCCGCCGCCGCCTGTTGCTCGTCCTCAATCAGTGGGACGATGACACCTTCAGCTCCGGCGTCGAGAGCCTGCCCGATCGCAACCGGAGAATTCTCGGCGGTGCGTACCAGCACGGGAGCGTACCCGGCGACCGCGCCGACGGCTTCTTCGATCGTCAGCCGATCCCATAAACCGTGCTGAACATCGAGGACGATGGCGTCAGGTTTTGCCGCGGCCGCCAGTTCGACAACCGCCGGGGAGCCCGTGCTCATCCAGAACACGCCAAGCGGTTGCCGCCGAGCGAGGCGCGTTCGCAAGCTCACATGATTCGCAGCGACCATGGCGCCTCCGTTGTAGCAAAGATGCCCACCATAACCGCAAGGGTGTAACGAATCGAGCATAGCCACGATGCACACAGATTGCGCACTCCTTCGCCCCGCACGCCGGGAGAAGGTCGGGATGAAGGGCCGCGACCGCTTCGCTCAAAATCGCGGTGACGCTCCCTCACCCTCGCGCGCTCCGCGCGCGTTCTTCATCCTGCCCCGCGGAGCGGGGAAGGGGGGCCGCGCTGCGCAGCAGCGCGGTGGCAGGGGCACGGGCGGTAAAGCGAACCTCTTTGCTGCACGCCTCCCTCCCCGCTTCGCGGGGGGCGAATAAGCGACATCTTTCCCGCGACGCACCTGCGCCCGAGTTTTTGCGACACGACAACGCGTCATTGCGAGGAGCCAACGGGTCCGGCCCGAAGTGGCCGGCCCGATGACAGGCTCCGCGACGAAGCAATCCAGCGGGGCAATGCGCGCCAGAACATTTCGAAGCCCAGGGCAACCGCACCGCCCGACTGGATTGCTTCGCCTTCGGCTCGCAATGACGACAAAAGAAAGAAGGAAGCGGAACGCCGACAGACGTGTGGATCGAACCTCCGCGCTTTTTAGGGCGCGGCGCGCGTCCAGCGGGACGCGCCGCCTATCGGCGTTCCACCGCGGCTCTTGCGGTAGCGACCGAACGCCACCGCTCAGCTCCGGACTCGCGCTTCCTGGGACGCGAGACTGTCTCTGTCCCAGTCCAGCGAGCTCCTCGCAGACCGGTCATAGTGCCGGCCGGGCGTATTGTCCGAAGCCGCCCGGGAGCGGAGTGTATCGTTCCGCCCGCGGGAACCGCACTCGCTCCACCTTCAGGAGTACCCTCGGCCGAAGGCGTCCTTCACTGAGCGAGATTCGTCCAATTCAATACCTGAAACGGGGACGAATGTCAATAAAAAGGCGACTTCGCGTGAACGTGCTGAACGCGGCGGCGCATCCATTTGATGGAGGAGCGCTTTCGCGCCGTTAAGCCTTCATTTCACAAACCGCTGATTCCCCTCGGAAGTACGGGGTAGGTCGTACATACGCAACGCGAGCGACGCGGTATCTTTTTCCCCGTTCCTTGAGGCTTGCCCAGACGGCGGCATCGAACCCGCGTGCAGAGAATGCAATTCTACCTCGATCTCTTGTCCAGGGGTAAACACCTCTATGACTACAAAGGAAACGAGTTCCTGAGCGCCAACGACGCATACGACTTCGCACAAACAACCGCCGAAGTTCTGAAAAACCAGCTTGACGGCGCCTGGAACGGCTGGTCGATCGAAGTACGAAACGCCGAAGGCCGGAGATTTTTTTCGCTGCCGATCAGTTCACTCGAATTAAACGCCGCGCCCAGTTCGAACGACAATGCCCGGATAGCCGTAACGACGGTCACTCAAACGGAACCCGTCGACAAACCGCGCAGTTTGTTGATCATCGAAGATGTCATGGTGCACAGCGCGGTCATTTGTTCGATTGCGAATAATTTGGGTTACTCCACGACCAAGGCGCATACCTTTGAGGAAGCTTGCAATGCGCTGAATGCGCGACACTTCGACTGCATCACGCTCGATCTTGGGCTCGGCATGCACGCCGGATTGGAGGTACTTGACCAGCTTTCAGCGATCGAATGCCGCGCAACAATCATCGTGGTCAGTCAGTCGGACAAAGACACTTGCGACGACGTGGTGCAACTCGGCAGAGACCTCGATCTCAACGTCTGCGATGCAGTGCAAAAGCCGATCGATCTCTTCTTGCTCCGCGAGATGCTGTCACAAGTAAAGGCGCAACCCCGGGCAGAGAGGTCCGCCGCCGATCCGGCCGGATAAGCCGCGGCTCTTGATTGTTTCGACCCAGCGCGGGTTGGCATTGCTCGATTCGCACTCGTGCGGCATCCGCCCCAATCAATCGTCAAAAAAATAGAACAGCCAACGGTACGGCGAGCGTTAGTAATCCGCGGTGACAGCCGCAATTTCCGCTATCGGCCGACGCGTTTCGGCTGACCCCAAACCTCGCCGGGCGATACCTTGATGAAATCAACAAACGCGCGCAATGGCGCGGGCACAAGCCGCCATCCCGGGTAGTAGAGATACGGCCCCTCGAAACGCAACGCCGTCGCTCGCGGCGTTGCGAGCGCGGCTTGTGAGCCATTCAAGCGCGAATAGCCGGCTTCAAACCGCGCGCGCGACCTCCGCTTCGGGTTCGGAGCGAACGTCGTCGATGACGAACGGCCTGTTCGTTTTAACGGCAGTCGCGGCTGTCGTCCTTTGGCAAGGCCGCACACTCAAGCCCGCCTCCCCCCGCAAGCCGTCATGCATGCATTTTTGTCGTGACTGGGCCGCAATTTGTGACACAATTACTACGATTAAATGTCAGTTCGGTCACAGTCGGGGCGACCCAAGAGCTTGGAATCAAGAGCTGGAATAGAGCTGGGAATCATGAGTTTGGAATCATGAGTTTGGAATGGCCGACGCGTTCAAGTTCCCTAACCTGGTCCAATCCGCTGGCCTGGTGGTGGAGTTTGTTGACGCTGGTGAGCGGCCTCAATATCGCGGTTTGGTTCTTGCTGTACCACGCGCTAAAGGAGCAGCCGGCCGGCAATCTCGGCAGCACACCCGGCATCGGGCTCATGCTCCTCCTCTGCGCGGGTTATGTTTTTGGCTGCGCCTTCAGAGCGTGCCTGCCGCGGGCGGATGTGCAACGGATCTGTTTGTTCGACACCTGGCTGTCGAGCGTTATTGTCGGACGGTCGGTAGCAACCGTAGCCGAGATCTGCTTCGCGGCCCAGTGGGCGATAATCTTGCACCAACTAGGCACGTTGACGGGATCGGAGACCACCTTGAACGCCGCGTGGGTGATCGTGCCGTTGATCCTCATCGCGGAATGCTTCTCATGGTACGGGGTGCTGACGACCCACTATTTGGGCAACGCCATCGAAAATTCGATATGGGCCGTCGCGTTCTCGGTAGCCGCGGTCGGCCTTTGTCGCTTGCTGCCGGAGTTTCATGGTCCGGTTCGCATGGCCCTTGCCGTCGCGATCGTCGGAATTGCAGGCTATCTGTGGTTTCTCGTGGCCATCGACGTCCCGATGTACCTTAAGCGATGGCAGGCCGGAATTGCCGCCGGCGGCAGGCTGCTGCGGCCGCTTGAGGGGCTTCGTGACGTCAGCACCCGTTGGGTCGTGACCCACGACCTTACGGAGTGGAAGGACGAGATTCCCTGGATGTCGCTTTATTTTAGCGCGGCGGTGTGGGCCAGCCTCGCGCTGTGCGTTTGCTGCTCGCTTCAGGATCATCTCCCGCGCTATCGTACCGAAACAGCGGTTGCAAGCTGGTCCTCAGATGTGTTGTCAGCCGTCAGCAACCGCGTCTGGGAATAGAGCGATCGGCGCTCATACCAACTGCGCCTGCTCGCCTTTTCCAGATACGATTGCGCCTCACCGGACCGCAGATGATGATGCCAACCGCGGTTTGTTGACTCCGATCAATAAAAGGCGCGGGATTGAGCGGAAAGACCGTCACCGGGTCATCCAGGCGCCCTCCGACACGGCAACTCAAGGCGCTGTCGACCCAGCTGTTTCGTAGGAGGACGCCGCAATGGCAAGCCAGAATTGGACGGAGTGGAACGTTACACTCGAGCAAGTTGAAGAGCAGATGAGAGAGGAAGTTCGCAGGGCCGCCGATAAATATTTGGATCAATACCTCGGGCTTGTTCGGAAGACTATTTCATCTTACCCGCTGGTCGGGGGCGAGCTTGGTGAAAAAGCCAAGGACCTCGCCGAGAAAAACGTAGCCCTTGCTCGCGACTACGTCCACAAACTAAGCCGGGCAAAGGATTTCCGTGAAGTCGTGCCGATTCAGACCCAATTCATCCAGTCTCAAATTGAGTCTTTCGGCAAGCAAATGAAAAGTCTCGGCGAGGATTACGCCAAAGCGGCAAGCGAGATGCTCAACACGTCTTTGAAAACGAACGATTGACGAAGCGAAGCCGTTGCAGCTTTGCGGGTTACGTTGACGAGTCTTACGAATCGGACCTCAGCGTCGATCCCATGCCGGTTGCGCTGCAAGAAAACGTTCAACCGCGGCGGCGAATTCTTCCGGCATCTGATCGGGCAGCGGCACCATGCCGTTTTCGATCTCGACCATAACGCTGCCGGCAATGGCAGCGGCGACCTTCGGAGCGTGCGGGTAGGCATGCGGGTCCGCGGTCGGCGCAATCACCAAAGTCGGGCAGCGCAGCAACGGTAGACGCCTCTCCATTTCGTGGCGATCGACGACGCGATGACCTTCGGCGGCTCGCGGGCCTGCTTTCAAGGCGTCGACGATAAACCGCTCCAGGAGATCGATCCGGTCGGCCGGATAGAAGCTCTGGCGCATCGACCAAAGCTCGGCCAGATGGCCGCCGTCCATGCGCGGCGTAACGTCATCGACGACGGCGCGCTGGTGCGTCTTCGCTTCGGCGCGCCGCGCCGCGTCGACGTAAGGGCTTGCGGACAACACCAGGGCCGCCACCTGGGCGGGATAGGCGGCTGCGATTTCGATCGCGATCGAAGCGCCGGTGTGATGACCGACGACCGCGGCACGCTCGATACCGAGTGCATCGAGCAACTCGTGCGCGGCCTTCGCCCAATTCTCGATTGATGCCTGGCCGGGCGGCAACGGATCGGAATCGCCATACCCCATCGTATCCATGGCGATGGCGCGATAATGCCGGCCGAGCAGCGGCAGCACATCGCGAAACTCGTCCCAGGAGCGCGGCGTCTGGTGCAGCAACAAGATCGGCGCGCCGGCGCCGCACGCGGCGATGTGAACCCGTCCCGACGGCGTGGCAATGAAGGATCGCTCGACCTGCGGCATGCGCCACACCCTTTACAACAAACGCCGCCGCCGTCCGCGAATGCGGGCGATCGTCCGGCCGGCAATCCCGCCGGACGATGCCCGCGGCTATCAGGCCTTAGTGATGGTACTGGCCAGAATCCAGCCGTTCTTGTAGTGCTCGAAGTTGATGTCTTTCCTGCGCACGACCGTGATCACGCTTTGCAAAAGCGGCATGATCGCGCCGTACTCGACCGCCTTCTTGTTGATCTCCTTGTAGGCGGCGATGCGTTTGTCGTAATCGGCGACGGCGAACAGAGCTGCGACTTCATCGCCGATCTCCTTTTCCTTCCAGGCCGAGAACGGCAGATGCGGATTGAGCAGGTATCCGGTGAAGATTTCCGGATCGGCGGTCGCGTTATCCCAGCTGTACAGCGTCGCTTCCGGCAGTTTGCCGCCGCGGTTCAGCTCGAAGTACTTCGAGTACTCGACAACTTCGATATCGGCTTCAATGCCGACTTTCTTCCACATCTGGACGATGGCGCGCGCCATGTCGTAGTCGCCGGGGAATTCGCCGTTGGTCGTGGCCATTTTGATCTTGGCCGGCTTTGACGTGCTGTATCCGGAATCGGCCAGCAACTTCTTCGCCAACTCCGCGTCGTAGGCAAAGGTATATCCCTCGACAAAACCGGGCGTGCCGGGGGGCGCGACCACCGACAATGGCACCGCGGCGCCGCCGTAGAACGCTTGCGACAAAGCCTTCTTGTCGATGGCGTGATGCGCGGCAAGACGTACATTCTTGTCGGCAAAGCCGAGGTCGCCGCGGGTCTGAATGATAATGACGCGCTGAATGGGATCGAGTTCGGCCTTGAAGTTGGCGTCCTTCATGAAACGCTCGGCTTCGCGCACTGGCACGTTCAAGGTCAGATCGACCTGGCCGGATTGGACCGCGGCAACGCGGGCGGAAGGATCCTTGATGATCTGGAACGTGACGTTTTTCATGACCGGCTTCGGGCCCCAATATGCTTCGTTCCGCTCCAGCACGATGCGGCTGTTAAGCTCGTAACCGACCAGTTTATAGGGGCCGGTTCCGATCGGCGCCTTGATGAAACCGTCCTGCCCGACCTTCTCCATGTAGTCCTTTGGCACGACGAAGCTGCAGAGGAAGGCCAGCCAAACCGGCGAAGTGGCAAACGGCATCTTGAAATGCATGACCGCCTGGGTCGGCGACGGCAGATCAACGTCCGTCACGAAGCCCCAGATATTGGCCACGTCGATTTTGTTACCGGCCTTGACGCGATCGAAAAACGAGTACTTGAAATCCGCCGCCGTCATTTTCGAGCCGTCGTGGAATTTGACGTCGTCGCGGAAATCCAGCGTCAGCGTGAGCCCGTCCGGCGCGAGATTCCAGGTCTTGACCAGTTTCGGTATGAGTTTCAGGTCCGGCGCCTGATCGAGCGGCTGGTCAAACACCATTTTGTAGATCGGCTGCGCATCGGGAACGGTACGCTGTTCCGGATCCCATGACGGGACGTCGCTCGGCCAGCCGATCGTGATCTTGTCCATATCGGCGGCAAGCACTGTGGCGGAACGCAAGAAGGCTGGCGCTCCGGCGATGCCGATACCGAGGGCCTGACACAGGGCCCGACGCGAAACTTCAATCATCGCAATCTCCTACTGCTTGTTCCAACTATGCGGAAGCTTCGCGTCCGCCGGCAACGCTCAAATAGCGATGGTCCCCGTTTGCGGCTTTTGCCGGCGATGGTGCGGCCGTCACGCCAACGCCCGTGACGCGGTCGGCATCGCAGCGCGCAACCGTTGTTCCATTGATGACGAACCGACGACGGCCAATCCCCCGCATTCCTCAAACACGGACCCCGGAAGCGGAACGTAGCCTATGCGACGATTTTGCAAAGCGGAATTTTCGCTCGGCGCGATGGAAGGCATTGACCCGACCGGTTTTTTTGGCCCACGTTGGGCGCAAGACCGGGCCGTGACCGTCACATCGCGAAGCCAGCTTTGAGCGCCGCCAAAATGTTCAAGGAGCAACCCATGGCATTGTTGCTGCCGCGCCGGTCGATCATGCAAATGGCCGCGGCATTCGCCGCCTGCGGTTGCATGACCGCCGCTCACGCGCGCGCTTGCTGCGGGCAAGGACACGGTCACGATCGGCTGGCCGAACGACGTCGGATCGTGGGATCCCAATCAGCGCTTCACGCCGGACGCCCAGGCGATCTTCAAGGCGGTTTTCGATCAGCCGCTCGATCAGGATCCGCAACTCAACCTGATCCCGCATTTGATCAAGACCTGGAGCCTCGCCGCGGACGGTTTGAGCATGGCGGTCGAGCTTCGCGACGACGTGACGTTCCACAACGGCGATAAAATGACGACGGAGGATTTCCGCTACACTTTCTTCGAGCGCCCCAAATCCGGCCTCAAGCTCGACACCGCAAATTCGTGGCGCAAAGTGCACGACATCGTCATCGAATCGCCGACCAGGGCGACCATGAAATTTGATTCACCGGCGCCGACCGCCCCGCAATGGATGGCGTTCCTCGGCAGCTTCATGGTGCCGAAGAAATACATCGAATCCGGCGGTCTCGAAAATTTCCTCAAGAAGCCGGTCGGTACCGGACCCTATAAGCTCGCCGAATACGAATTGAATTCGCGCATCGTGCTTGAGCGGAACGACAATTATTGGGGACCAAAAGCCAAGATCCCGCGCGTGACGATCGAAATCATCAAAGACCCTTCGGCGCGGGTGGCAGCGATCCAATCCGGCGCAGTCGACTGGACGGTCAACGTGCCGGTGCGCGAGGTGCAACGCTTCAACGACACTGGTTTTGCCGCGGCACTTCAGCCGATCACCCGCGTGATCCTGCTGCAAGTGCGCAACGATCTGGCGTTTGCGGACAAGAATGTGCGGCTGGCGGCTCATCACGCCATCGACAAAGCCGCGCTCTCCAAAGCCTTCTACGCCGGCGCCGCGGTGCCGCTGACGGTGCCGGCGACGCCGGGAACGCCGGGCTATCTGCCGGATTTCACGTTTAGCTACGATCCCGAACTCGCCAAGCATTATTTGGCCAAATCCAACTTCAGTCCCGGCAATCCCGTCAAGATCGGATTTGCCGCGACCAACGGGCAATTTCCCAGCGACTACGACATCGCTCGCGCGATCGTGCAGATGTGGAAACGCGTCGGCATTGAGGCCAACCTGGAAGTCATCGAATACGCCAAGTATTTCGAGCTCAATCGCGCGGTCAAATTGCCCGAGGCCACGCTCTACAGCTGGGACAACGCGACCGGCGATCCGGAGATTTATTCCGGCTACCTGCTCAATCCAAAGCTGCCGTTCTCCGCCTGGAAGGGCGAGGAGATCGGCCAGAAAGTCCTCAAACTGCTCAATATCGCCGAGTATGATGCCAGAATTGCCGGCTATCGCGAACTCAACCGCTTTGCCGTCGAGGACGGCGCGACAATCCCGCTACTGCAAAGCGTGCTGACCGTCGTTCACAAGAAAAATTTGGCCTACACAAAATATGCAAATGGCTGGATGTTGGCGCAAACATTGCAATGGACTTGACCTTCCAGGTGCTGACGTCCCTGGTGTTGATCTCCCGCTCACGCCGGTCGTCGAAGTGAAATGATCGCAATCGTTGGCAAGCTGATCGCGCGCCGCCTGGTCACGGCCGTACCAATTCTGCTGGCGGTGTCAGCGCTGTTATTCTGCGTGTTGCGGGCGCTGCCGGTTGACCCTGCGGCGATGTCACTGCCGCCAAGCGCCACACTCGAAGAAATCGAAGCCAAGCGCCACGAAATGGGTCTCGATCGGCCGCTGCCGCAGCAATACGTGATCTGGCTCGCAGACGCTCTGCATGGCGACTTCGGCCGCTCCATTCAATTTCGCCGCGATTCCGGATCGCTGGTCGCAACCACGCTACCGGCGACCATCCAGCTCGCGGTCTCGGCCATGATCATCGCGGCGATCCTGGGTATTGGCGGCGGGCTCCTGATGTTTCGCGTGCGCGGCACGGTGCTCGAACCGGTGACCGACATGGTCTCGATCCTGCTGCTCTCGATCCCGGAGTTTCTGTGGGGACTTATTCTGCTGTTTGTGTTCGGTGTAGCGCTGCACCTTTTGCCGTTCACCGGCCAAGTCGCGCCGGAATTGCCGGCGCCGCGCATCACCGGATTTCTCTTGCTCGACTCTCTGTTGGCCGGCCGCCTCGATGTTTTCTGGAGTGCGTGCCAGCATTTGATTCTTCCCGCCGTCGCACTCGGGCTTGCGTTCTCGCCGACCATCATGCGCGTTCTGCGATCGAGTCTGTTCGACGTCTATCACGAGGACTACATCCAGCAGGCGCGCTTGCGCGGACTGTCCGAAGGACACATCCTTATCAAGCATGCTTTCAAGAATGCGTCGCTGCCGACGCTGACGCTGGCCGGCGTTCAATTTGGAATCCTGTTCAGTGGAACGCTTCTGGTCGAAGTGATCTATTCGTATCCCGGCATGGGCAACCTGATGGTCGATGCCGTGCGCAATGCCGATCTGCCGCTGATCCAGGCCATCGGCCTCACGTATTGCATCGTCGTTCTGGTGATCAACACGTTCGTCGACAGCCTTTATGTCGTTCTCAATCCGAAGCTGCGGGTGCGCTGATGCCGGCCGCTGTTTCTCGTTCGCTACGGTCGCCGCGGGTGCTGATTGCGGCTGGCATGATCCTTTGCATCTTGTTCTGCGCAGTTTTCGCTGGCCGGATCGCGCCGAACGATCCGTCGGACCAGAATCTTCTCGCCATCCTGGCGCCACCGGCGTGGATGGACGGCGGCGATCCCGCCTACCCGCTCGGAACCGACAGCCTTGGCCGCTGCGTGCTCTCGCGCCTGATTTACGGCGCGCGCACTGCCATGCTGGTCGCGTTCTTTGCTTCTCTCGGTGCGATGCTGATCGGATCAATCCTCGCGCATATTTCCGGATATTTCGGCGGCACCACCGATTGGATCATCGGCCGCCTGGTCGATATCTGGATGTCGTTCCCGCCAGTTATTCTATCGCTTATTCTCATGGTGGGGCTCGGCGTCGGTCTCGACCGCGTCATCCTCGCCATCATTCTCGTCGACTGGACACGGTTCTGCCGCGTCTTGCGCAGCGAAGTGCTGATCGTAACCCGGCACGATTACGTTGCTGCGGCGCGGCTTCTTGGCTTCACCCATTGGCAGGCCATCGTCCGTGAAGTCTTGCCGGCGACGCTCCCGCTTTTGATTACGCTCGTCAGCATCGAAATGGCGATCGCCGTCATCGTCGAGGCCATCCTTTCGTTCGTCGGCTTGGGCGTCGGCGCCGACCAGGCGGCGTGGGGCCAGATGATCGCCGATGCACGGCAATACGTTTATCAATCGCCGTGGAATCTCCTGCTGCCGGCTATCGCGATCTTTCTGACAGTGACGGCCTTTAATCTGTTGGGCGACGGGTTGCGGCGTACGCTCGACGTGCGATTGGCGGAAGGCGGGCGATAACACCGTGTTTGCTTTGCAGGCCAAGAACATTGCGGTTGGCGCACAAATCGGCGGCGACGTCGTACCGGCAATCCGCGGGCTTTCTTTCGATCTGCCGCCCGGCAAAATTCTCGGTCTGGTCGGCGAATCCGGCGCCGGAAAGTCGATGGTCGGGCGTGCCATTGCCCAGCTTCTTCCGTCCGGTTTTGAGATCATTGGCGGATCGCTGTTGTTTGAGGGCGAGGACCTGCTGCAAATGCCCCCGTCACGGCGTCGCGCCCTCCTCGGCCGCGCGATTGCATTCATTCCGCAACAGCCGATGACCGCACTCAATCCGGTGATGTCGATTGGCGCGCAATTCGACGAGCACCTGGCGCGGCTTGGCGAGGAGGGCCGCGAGAAGCGTCGCGAGCGCGCGATCGCCGCACTCACGGCGGCCAGATTGCCGAATGCCGGCGATTTGCTTCGGCAATATCCGCATCAATTGTCCGGCGGCATGTGCCAGCGCGTGCTGATTGCTTTCGCTTTTTCCAGCAATCCGCGGCTCGTCATTGCCGACGAACCGACCACCGCGCTCGATGTCACGATTCACCCCCAAATTCTGCGGCTGATCGCCGAGATGCAAAGCGAGCATGGCACCGCGGTCATTTTCATCACCCACGATCTGCGGCTTGCCGCGCAATTGTGCGACCGCGTGGTCGTGATGTATGCCGGCCGCGCCATCGAGAGCGGCCCGGCCCGATCGATCCTGTCCAAGCCGGCGCACCCCTACACGCGCTGTTTGCAGCTCGCTAATCCGTCGCTGCGCGACGAGCGACGTGCGCTCTACGTGATGCCCGATCAAATGCCGGGCTTGCGCCAATTGAAAACCATGTCGGGATGCCATTTCGCGCCGCGCTGTCCCCTGGTCACGGCGGAATGCCGCAACGCTGAGCCGCCGAATATCGCGATCGCATTCGATCATCACGTCGCCTGCATTCACGCCGCCGGCGTACCGACCATTTCCACAACCGAGGAAGCGCCGGTCGCGCCGGAAACGTCGGCCCGGATCGTCTTGCAGGTCGAAAAGCTGCAGAAGCACTACGCGGTCGGCGGCGGCCTGTTTGGCGGCGCCCAAAGATTTGAGGCCGTGAAGGAGGCCTCCTTCAGCATTGCCGCAAACGAGTTCGTCGCACTGGTAGGCCAAAGCGGCAGCGGCAAGAGCACGATCGCGAAGCTCCTCGTCGGCCTCGAACAACCAACCGGCGGGCGAATCTTGCTCAATGGCGATGACCTGACCGACCCCTCTGAGCGAAATCGGGCGCGACGCGCCGTGCGCTTGCAGATGGTGTTTCAGGATCCCCAGTCGGCGCTCAATCCGCGGCGGCGCGTCGCCAGCATCATCACCCAAGCGATGGAAGCAGGCAGCCGGCATGCGAACTGGGATCAGCGGGTGGCGCGGACCAGAGAGTTGCTGGCCGAGGTCGGCCTGTCGATCGACGTCGGTGCGCGTCTGCCCGGCCAATTGTCCGGCGGCCAGCGGCAGCGCGTCAACATCGCGCGAGCGCTATGCAATATTCCGAAAATCTTGGTCGCCGACGAGATCGTTTCCGGGCTCGACGTTTCGATCCAGGCGCAACTCCTGGCGTTGTTGGCGAGGCTGCGTTCTGAGCTTGGCTTCGGAATGCTGTTCATTTCTCACGATCTTTCTGTCGTCCGTCATCTGTGCTCGCGCGTGCTGGTGATGTATCGCGGTGAAATTGTCGAGCAGGGCCCGACGGAAGCGGTATTCTCTAACCCGCAGCACCCGCACACCCGCGCGCTGCTGTCTTCAGTACCGCCGGATGATCCTCTCGCCGCCTGGCCGGCGCTCGCCGCAATGGCGGCAACCGGTGAAACAGTTTCAGCGTGAACGTGGAGGCAGGAATGCCGGCAGAGAAAGACACTCTCGCGGTCGAATTCGACAATTACGGCGGTCCCGAGGTTCTTAAGCTTCGCCGCATCACGCCGCCGCAGCCGGCGCCGAGCGAAGTTTTGATCCGGGTCCATGCCGCGAGCATGAATCCGGTCGACTGGAAAGTACGCTCGGGCATGCTGCAGAAGTTCTTTCCGGTCACCTTCCCCGCGATCACAGGGCGTGATGGCGCCGGCGAGGTCGTCGCTGCGGGCAGCGACGCCGAAGCGGCGCTGGTCGGCAAGCGGGTTTGCTTCCTGGCTTCACGTGGCGTTGGCACGTGGAGTCAACAAATCGCCCTTCCCGCATCGTTGGCGGTGCCATTTCCGGCGACGCTTTCCTACACGGATGCCGCGGCCTTGCCGCTGGCGGGCATCAGTGCCTGGATCGGCATGGTGCAGACGGCAGACATCAGGGCCGGAATGCGGGTTTTGATTCACGCCGCCGCCGGTGGCGTTGGCGGCATGGCGGTCCAGATTGCGCGCTTGCGCGGCGCAACGGTCATCGCGACCTGCTCGCAGCACAACACTGATTTCGTGCGCGCGCTCGGAGCCCAGGACGTGATCCCTTACGACAAGACGCCGTTCGAGGACCACGTGCGCGACGTCGATCTGGTGTTCGACGTCATCGGCGGCGACGTGCACGCGCGCAGCTATCAGACCCTCAAGCGCGGCGGGATGATGGTTTCTCTGGTTGCCGCGCCTTTCGAGGACCAAAGCGTGCGCTATGGCGTCAAGCTTGCGGTGCCGCAGGTGCTGTCCGACCCGGCGGCATTGGCCGAGGTCGTCGCGCTTGTTGCCGCCGGAAAGCTAAAGCCGGGCGTCGAGCACGTGTTGCCACTTTCGGATTTTGCCAAGGCGCACGAGATGTCGGAAACCGGCCATGCCCGGGGCAAAACGGTGCTGAAGCTGTAATTGCGGGCGTGTGCTCATAAGCGCGCCTCATCCAATGTCGGCCATTGGTTCAAGAGGGATCGCCCTCGTCCGCCAGGCCAAACACGGCTCGCGCAGACCCGAACCCTCGGAGCACGAATTCGCCTATTGGAACAAATTCAGATGGGCACCGTCGTGCGAATTCGCCGGAGGCCAAGATTGTGCGTCCTTCGGGCTGGAGAGCATTGCAGCCGAGCGCCTGAAACTCAATCCGCTGGCCCACCTTCTGGCGCGATAGCTGGTTCATACTTTCGGGGTATCTCGAAAAGGGTGGGCGACTGCGGACCATACTTCACCGAGCGTGCTCGAAGAATGGTTTTGCCGTCGATCACAAGACGAAGCAGCACGCCGTCCGGCGTTAAGCACCAGGTGCGTATTTCATCGCCATCCGTCCCGGACCAGTCGACGCAACGTAAGCCCGCGACCGAGGCTTCGGCGCCGCGCTTCAGTGGTATCCCATTTACCGGGGCCATAGGCATGCGGGGTGAGCCCTCAAATTTCCGGTATGTGCGATTTGCCGGATTGAGAAGCGTAAACTCGCCTTTGTTGCGGTCGAAGATTGTGCTGGATTTGTCGGGACCATCGACACGCAGGAGATGTTCGCTCGCCAACCAACGACGCCGTTCGACAATCGGCGGCTGGCCCCGTCTGGTGACGTCGTAGGAAATATCTACGTCGCGCGTCGGCACTACTTCGGGCTGCGGTTCTTCGGCCCGGAGCGGGGCAGCTGCGAACGCCAGTGCAACGACAACGACCAGTTTCAAGTATCGATGTTCGCTCATTCGGACCTCTAACACCATGGACCTCTTGCTGCTTTTTTCCGGAAGAGGCTTCCTGCTCGCGAGGCTTAACGTCCACACCCGAACGATTAGGCGCGGTTCGGAAAGCTATGGGTTTCACGCGACCGAGCGCGCTAACCAGTCGCCGGCTTGAGATATGCATCAAGCCTGTAAACGGCTATTGAGCTTTTAGGGCAGGACAGTGGATTGGCCATTTTTCGAAACCGCCAACCGCCTTAGATGCAATTGTCGCTTTCTCTAGCTCGCTCCGACGCGACCTACGCACATTGAGGGAGAAATGGATTTGAACGCGGCGCCTTCCGCAATAACTGAATTCCTCAATGGGTTCATAGAGGACTTCAATAACCTGGATTGGCCGAGTTTCCGCGACCGGTTCCGCGATGACGCAACCGTCTTCTTTCCGCAGCAATATCGGGCAGGCCGAGCCGCAGGACGTGTGGAGACCGACGCAGCCTGGGGTGCGGTTTTCGGGTCGCTCCGGGCGGCCTCCGGAAAGACCGCACCGCCATTCATGAACTTGCAGCCGCAGGAGATTGTTGTTCAAGAACTTGCTGGTGCAGCGATCGCGACCTTCACTTTGCAGAGCGGCGCCGCTGGAACGCTCGGCCGCCGAACCTTGATCCTGGCGAAAGCCGCCGAGGGTTGGAAGATCGCGCATCTGCACGGTTCGACCGCCTCCGCTTTGGCCGATCGTTAAAATTGCAGGTCGGTCGGTGCTTCTGCCATTGTGCGGGTAACCGCAATCCTGGAATACGGTAGTGTGCGTCAACCAGGCGGGGCGCTTCATGGCCGGTGCCACGCCGAAGTCACAGGCGCAGAAGGACATTCTCGATGACGGTTCCGATCAAATTAGCCCTAGCCGCAGCGGTCGCGATGGCGGTGGTTTCGTCCGCGCAGGCCGAAATCAGGATCGGGATGACTTTAGGAACGACCGGGCCAACCGCATCAGCGGGGATACCCTATTGGAAGGTCTTTTCACATTTACCCGAAACCGTGGCGGGACAATCGGTCAAATACATTATGTTTGACGACGCCGGTGACCCCTCCAGTGCGGCCAGGAACGCGCGCAAGCTGATCGGCGAGGACAACGTCGACCTTCTGGTCGCTTCGACGTCGACGCCGACGTGTCTCGCCGTCGCCGATGTGGCCGTCGAAAATAAAATTCCTCAAATTTGCATGGCGCCAATCGTTGTTCCCGAGCAAAAGCTGCCGTGGGTCTTCACCGTACCGCAGCGAGTGCCTGTGATGTTCGGCGCGGTGGTGGAGGACATGAAGGCAAAGGGTGTAAAATCGATCGGCTATATCGGGTTTGCTGATGGCTGGGGCGATGTTTGCTTACAGACCATCGAGAAGCTCGCCGACAATGCAGGCATCAAGATTGTCGCCCGCGAACGATATAATCGGGCAGACACGTCGGTGACGGCGCAAGCTCTCAGAATCATCGCGGCGCGCCCCGATGCGGTCTTCATCGGCGCTTCGGTTTCACCGGCGGCGCTGCCGCATTTCACGCTGCGTGATCATGGTTTCGAGGGGCGAATTTATCACACGCACGGCATTATTGGGCCGGACTTTCTCCGTGTCGGCGGCAAGTCGGTCGAAGGCGCCATCGCGCCGAGTGGCCCGCTTGTGGTCGTCGATCAGTTGCCTGACGGCAGCCCGACGAAACAGATCTCGCTCGCGTTCATCAAACAATACGAGCAGACCTATCCCGAAGTACGCAACAGCTTTGCCGGTTATGCCTACGACACCTTCCTGCTGATCCAGGCGGCAATTCCAGCCGCCGTGGCCAAGGCGACGCCGGGCACATCACAGTTTCGCCAGGCGATGCGCGACTTGCTGGAAAACCTCAAAGATGTGGTTGGGACCGAGGCCGTTTATACGATGTCGCCTCAGGATCATAATGGCGTCGACGAACGCGCCCGCGTCCTGGTGCAAGTAAAAGACGGCAACTTCACGCTGTTGCACTAGCTGCTGACTCGACGGTCAAGACCCAAGGATGATCCCGGCAGCGATCGCGTCCACGGCGCAGTCCGGGCGGAGAACATGCGCGGAGGGGCGCCCTCCAATCCAAACGCGTCTTTGATCCAAGTCAAACGGCGAAGGCACAATTGCTGAGAAACTTCACGATATTCGTCGCATATCGAGAAGTTCAATGACTACTCACCGAAGCAAGTCGAAACCTCGCCGACCTAAGAGCGCGAAAGCCTCAGAGCACGGCTTGCATGCCCAATCAAAAAATTCGGAAATTGGCGAAGAAAGTCTAAGTCCGGTTGAGCGCTCATTAATCGAGCAATCGACGGAAGCGGCCTTGGACACTGAACTTGCCGCGCTCGATGCGATCGTCAAAGGGCCTCCCCTACTTGAGCCAACGAGCGAGCCCGTCAAGGCGATGTTGGGCGGCGCATCGCCGGACGATGCAAAGCGCTTGCAGGCTCTGCTAATCGGCAAGCAGAACAAACGCGCGAAGCCTCGCACGAGCGACGAGCTTTCCGAGGACTGGCGGCACGGGGGCTATCCATACAAGTTCCGGATGTTTCGAAACGATTATGAGGAGCAGAAGTTCGTCCTTCAAAGCGAACTGCTGAAATTGCAGAACTGGATGAAAACGGCTCGCCAAAGATTGGTGCTAATCTTCGAGGGGCGCGATGCTGCGGGAAAGGGAGGCACGATCAAACGATTTATGGAGCACCTCAATCCTCGGGGAGCCAGGGTAGTGGCGCTCGAAAAGCCTAGCGATGTCGAACGCGGTCAGTGGTATTTCCAGCGATATGTTCTGCATTTACCTACAGCGGGTGAAATCGTTCTGTTCGATCGAAGCTGGTACAATCGTTCCGGCGTGGAACGGGTCATGAATTTTTGCTCGGAGACCGAGTACGAAGAGTTTTTGCGTCAGGTACCCGAATTCGAGCGAAACCTCGTTCGCAGCGGCGTTCACATCATCAAGTTCTGGTTCTCGGTCAGCAGAGAAGAACAGAGGCGGCGATTTAAGGAGCGCGAAGCACACCCGCTCAAGCAATGGAAACTGTCTCCCGTTGATCTGGCTTCACTCGATAAGTGGAATGATTATACGCGAGCAAAAGAGGCGATGTTCTTCCACACGGATACGGCGGACTGTCCCTGGACCGTTGTCAAAGCAGACGACAAGAAGCGCGCGCGTCTAAATGCCATGCGTTACGTGCTGCACGCCATGCCCTATACCGGCAAGGACACCAAGCGTATTGGCCGGGTGGATGATCTGATAGTTGGTCGCGCGAACGTGATCCATGAGCGCGAAGAGCACTCCCAATAGGATGTTTCCGGCGCTGGAGGCCTTAGCTCGCTCTGACGCCCGCCTCGCGCAGCAACGGCAGCACCGCATCGATGAAATACGGCAACTCGTTTTTGAAATTCACAAATGAAACCGTCGCCCCGGCAAAACCGGCCTCGCTGATCTTGATCAATTCGCCGGCGATATGGGCCGGCGTCCCGACCAGCGGGTAAGTGCCTGCACCGGCGGCGAAGCGCTTGCGGTGCAGCCGATACGCCTCTTCCTCGTGCGAGCCGGAGAATTTCTGCTTCTGCCCGGTGTAGAAGTCGACGCTGGCGGTGTCGGCCATCGTCACTGCGTAATACTCGTAATAATCTTCCGCTTCGCTCTGCGTCGGGCGGCACACCACATGGCAGGTGGTGTAAACGCCGATGCTGCGGCCTTCGGCCGCCGCGCGTTCGTTCATCTCTGCGACGTGCGCGCGGCCTTTTTCAATGTCGACAAAAGTCGTCAGCAAGAAGTCCGCCGCTTTGGCGGCGAAGTCGCGCCCCGGCGGTGAGAATGCGGCATTGAGCGTAACCGGCCGCGGTGACTGCAGCGGACGAGGCTTCCCGGACACGTTTTTGAGCTGATAATATTTGCCGTCATAGTCGAAGGGTTCGGTCGCCGTGTAGATGCGATTGATGATGTCGAACCATTCCAGCCCCTGCTCGTAACGATCCTCGATCAGCTTCAGGCCAAACAGCGCGAACTCCTCGGGATTCCATCCACAGACGATATTGAGCCCGGCGCGGCCGTTGGAAATGTGGTCGAGGGTGGCCAGCGATTTGGCGGCATAGACCGGATGCAGCATCGGCACGTGGACTGTCGCCAGTACAGCGGTCCGCCTCGTCACGCCGGCAAGACCCACCGCGTGGGTGAGCGTCTCGAACGACCATTCGCGGCTGTTCATCTCGCCGCCAAAGCCCTTCCACCGGGCGATCGGCAACAGGAACTCGAAACCGGCGCGGTCGGCGAGCTGCGCGACTTCGACGGTCTCGGTCCACAGCGCCGGCCAGCGCTCCGGCACGCGCGTCAGCGTGAGACCCCCGTCGGAATTCATCGAGAACACGCCGAGCTTGAGCCGGTTTGGGCCATGCATCGGATGGGCGAGAAGTGCGGCCATGAATAGTTAATCCAAAATCTTCAATCCGATGCTAACCAAGTGCGCCAACTTAGACGCGCGCCGTCAGGTTAAGCGGGCACCAGCGCGCGCGGTCAAGTGCGTCATCCGCAGAGCACGCAAGCCATTGGCGAATAAACGCGATTCGCCTGAAGTTGCCGCTGGCTGACCACGCGACGGGGCTGATCCTCGTCATCCGCGACCAGCATGCCCGTCGATGCGAAATGGCCAATGCGGTCTCCCTGTGGACAGGTTTTCTATTTTGCGGCCAATGGGTTGGATTCATTAACCATTTTATCCTCCAGCCCGGCTCGAATCGCGGGCCGCCACATTACAAAACGGCCATATTTTGCCACACTGCGCCGTTAGGGTTTACGGAGGTCGGGGGTGGGGTGAGCGTAAGTCAGCGTTAACCCTTCCCAAATTAACACTGCGTTAGTGCTGTATGCCGGGGATTTTGGGCGGCCAGCGCTAAGTGCGTGTCACAGTGGGGACGCTGGTGCTCGGTGCAGGGGTGCGCCTGAAGAGCTGTCGTACCGTAGGCGCGCGCGCACTTTACTCGTGCGGTGTCGCCGCTCTTGTCCTCCTGTTTGGGTCGCGGGTGTTGCAGAACGCGATCGCGGAGGGCGACACCCGTACTATTTCGCTCCACCACACTCACACCAACGAAGACATCACCGTCACCTTCAAGCGCGACGGTCGTTACGACGAGGCGGCGCTCGACCAGCTCAATCGGTTCCTGCGCGATTGGCGGCGGAACGAGCAGATCCGGATGGATCCGCACCTCATCGACTTGGTTTGGGAAGTGCAGCGCGAAACCGGATCGAACCAACCGATCTGGGTGGTATGCGGCTATCGTTCGCCCGAGACCAATGCCATGCTTCGGCGCCGCAGCGATGGCGTGGCGCGTTACAGCCAGCACATGCTCGGCCACGCCATGGACTTCTATATTCCCGGCGTGCCGCTCGAACAGCTTCGGGTGATCGGGTTGCGCCTCGAACGCGGCGGCGTGGGCTTTTACCCGACTTCCGGCTCGCCGTTTGTTCACATGGATACCGGTGGTGTGCGGCACTGGCCGCGCATGACCCGCGAGCAGCTGGTGCGGGTATTCCCGGATGGCCGCACGGTCCATATTCCGACCGACGGCAAGCCGCTGCCCGGCTATGCGCTCGCATTGGCCGATCTGCGCAAGCGCGGCGACAATCCCTCGGAAATGTCGATCGAGGCCGCGCGCAACGCCGGCGTCCAGATCGCCGACGGCGGCATCGCCCGCCGCGTCATCAATCCGTTCAAAAAGCTCTTCGGCCTGGGACGTGACGAGGAAGACGATGACGCCGGCGGCACTGCCCCCGCGGTCATGGCGTCAAGCCCGCCGGCGCCGAATGCGGAGCCGTTGCCGGCACGGGCGAAGGCCGCCGTCGTTGCCGCAATCGATCGCGCTCAAGACAAGGTCTCAGCGGAGAAGGTGAAGCTTTTCCAGGTGGCGTCGCGCACCGAGGAAAAGCTTGCCGCCGACAAGACGAAGCTGGTGAAGGCTGCCGGGAAGGTGCACGTCATCAGCCGGGCCGAAGCGGCTCCGATGGCAGCGCCAACACCGAGCCAGATCATTGTCGCCCGCGGTTTCTGGCAAGGCCTTCCTGATGGCATGACGGCCGCCCGCCCGGCGGTTGCAAAGAACCCGCTCGCCGCATTGTCGTCCCACGGTACGGTCGCCGACTCGGAGACGACCGGTTCGATCAACCCGCTTGCCGTATTGCCCACGGACCGCACGCCGCCCGAAGGCGCACTTGCCTATGCGGAATCAGGAACCCCGGCGGTGCTTTCAAATGCGGCGCCGGTTACAGGCCTGACGACGCCGCATGTAACCGTGATGGGCGCTGTCGCGGTGCAAACCGGCAACAACGAGATGACTGTTGCGGTAAAGCGGGTCAGCGGCCGTCCGGCCTCTGCGATCCTGACCGTTGCCGACAAGTTGACGCCGGCGTCCGCCGATAGCCGAGCGTTTCAACGACCCGTGGCTGCAGGCGATCGTCGTGTCGCCGAGCGTGACCCGATTCCTGAGCATGTCGGCGCTCGGCGCTCGCGACTTCGGCTTCCTGACGGCGCTGATGTCGAAGCCCGCCAATTCGGTGATGATGACGTTCGCCGCCGATCCACTGCAGGGCCTTGCGCAGGATCGCTTCAGCGGCAACGCTATCGTGTTCGTATCGACGGTAACCTACCCGATACGCACCGCGGACCTGCGGTAAGCGGCGCCCCGTTTCAGGCGCAGCCGGGTTGCGCTACTCCAACATGCCAAGCGCGTGCAGATAGGTTTCCAGGATCGCCTCCTGTTCTTTCCGCTCGTTCACGTCCTGCTTGCGCAGCCGCACCACGGTCCGCATCGCCTTGACGTCGAAACCGCTGGACTTGGCTTCGGCATAAACGTCGCGCACATCGTCGGCGATCGCTTTCTTTTCTTCTTCGAGACGCTCGACGCGTTCGACAAATGCCTTGAGGTGATCCTTGGCGAAACGGTGTGCGGTCTGTTCGTCTGTGGCGGCGGCAGCGTTGGCCATGGGGTACTCCTGGCAAAAGTGTTGGCCGGAAGCTTTCGAAAGTGAACGCGCCGCCGTCAAGCCGCGTTAGCGCTCATCCACACATTGCACAGGACAATCGCCGCGAGACGCGCGCGTCAGTGCTTTTGGCTTGCTTTTTCGAACTCCGCTTTTTGACTCGCGGAGGCTTCCTTCTGATACTTGGCGCGCCATTCGTCATACGGCATGCCGTAGACGATTTCGCGACTCTGTTCCTTCGTCATCGGCACGCCTTTGTCGTCCGCCGCATCCTTCATCCAGTTGGAAAGACAGTTGCGGCAAAATCCGGCCAAGTTCATCAGATCGATATTTTGCACGTCGGTGCGTGAGCGCAGGTGCTCGACGAGACGCCGATAAACGGCGGCTTCGAGTTCCACGCGGCTTTTCTCGTCGGTAGCCATGTGCTTCTCCGCGGATTAGTTATGGGAAGATAGAGGGCCCAACGGCCGCTTTCCATACTCCGGTTCCGGGATAGGCATGGATACGAAAAACGCCGGCGCGCGCGAGCTGCTCGAATCGATGTTCCGCAGCGCGGTCGGTGCAGCCCATCCCGCCCACGCACTTCCGCCGCACCTGCCCGAACCGCCGCCGCGAGGGCGCCTCGTCATCCTCGCCGCCGGCAAGGCCGCAGGCTCGATGACGCAAGTCGCGGAACAACGCTACTTCGAATTGCCGCAGGAGAGGCTCGCCGGACTTGCGGTCACCCGCCACGGTTACGGACGGCCGACACAGCGGATTCCCGTGATCGAGGCAGGCCATCCGATCCCGGACAAGATCGGCGTCTCGGCGGCAAAGCGCGCGCTGGCGCTTGCCGACGCGGTGGATGCGGACGATCTCGTCCTCGTTTTGCTCTCCGGTGGCGCGTCGGCGAACTGGATTGCGCCGGTTTCAGGCCTCACGCTCGAGGCGAAGCAAGCCGTCACGCGCGCGCTGTTAAAGAGCGGCGCCAATATCGGCGAGATGAATGCCGTCCGCAAACACCTCTCCCGCATTAAGGGCGGCCGCCTCGCCAAGCGTGCTCATCCTGCCAAAGTCGTGACGCTGGCGATCTCCGACGTGCCTGGTGACGACCCGGCGGTCATCGGTTCCGGGCCGACTGTGCCCGATCCGACGACACTTGCGGATGCGCGCGAGGTCGTAAGCCGTTACCGGCTCGAACTGCCGGAAGCGGTTGCCCATGCGCTCAGTGACCCAGCTAACGAGACGCCGAAACCAGGCGACGATATCTTCCGGGGGGCGAATTATCGGATCGTAGCCCGGCCAGCCGACGCTCTGCGCGCGGCCGCCGAGCGTGCCACGGCCGCTGGATATGAATGCGTGATGCTCGGCGATCGCCTGCAGGGGGAAGCGCGGGAGGTCGCCGCCGAGCATGCGCGGCTGGCGCTCGAGCTCCGGGCACAGAACCGCCGGGCAACCATCCTGTCGGGGGGCGAACTCACGGTAACGTTGCGTGGAAAGGGCCGCGGCGGCCCCAATCAGGAATACGCACTGGCGCTGGCTATAGGCCTTAACGAGGCAGCCGGCATTGCCGCGCTGGCTGCCGACACCGACGGAACCGACGGTGGCGGCGGCAGACCCGATGATCCGGCCGGCGCCTTCGTCAACCCGACGACGGTCAAGCGGGCCCGGGAGGCCGGCCTCGATCCTGCCGCGTTTCTCGCCGACAACGATTCCACGGGGTTTTTCAATGGTATTGGCGATCTTTTCCGACCCGGTCCGACGTTCACCAACGTCACCGACTTTCGGGCTATCGTGGTTGACAGCCATTAAGCCTTGACCGGATTCTGAACCGGACATGAGCGACGGGATTTACCTCAAGATCGTAGCGGGTGCGGGTGCGGTGAGCATGTTCGCTTTGCTCGCGCTCACTGCCGTGACGACGCCCGCGGCAGCGGACTTCCGGCTTTGCAACAATACCGGGAGCCGGGTCGGCGTCGCGGTTGGCTACAAGGACGCCGAGGGCTGGACCACGGAAGGCTGGTGGAATTTGCCTTCGCGCACCTGCGAGACCGTGCTCAAGGGCAATCTCGTCGCGCGGTTTTATTATGTCTATGCCATTGATTACGATCATGGCGGCGAGTGGATAGGCCAAGCCTTTATGTGCACCCGCGACAAGGAGTTCACGATCAGGGGCATCGGTGACTGTCTCGCGCGCGGTTATGACCGCACCGGCTTCTTCGAAGTGGACACCGGCGAGCAACGCGCCTGGACCGTCCAGCTGACCGAATCGAGCGAGCAACCGTCCCAACGCCCATTGGCACCGGGAAATCCTCTGACTCCGATCCAGTCAGGCCCGCCCGCCGGCGCTCGTGTTGCACCCGGCGTCACCGCACCGTCGCCCTCGGGCGCTCGCCCGGCCCCTGGCGCACCAACGACCCTTGCTCCGCCTGCAGGCCAAGCCCGATGAGACGCCAGCGGCGCACCAAATTGGTGGCGACGCTTGGGCCAGCTTCTTCCAGTCGCGCGATGATCAGCCGCCTGTTCGAGGCCGGCGCCGACGTGTTCCGGATCAACATGAGTCATACCGCGCACGACAAGATGCGCGAACTGGTCGAGACGATCCGTGCGGTTGAGGCCGAGTACAGTCGGCCAATCGGTATTCTTGTCGATTTGCAAGGACCGAAGCTCCGGCTCGGCAGTTTTACCAACGACTGGGCCGTGATCGACAGCGGCCAAGATTTCGTCCTCGATACCAATCCGGCGCCCGGCAACTCGACGCGCGTAAACCTGCCGCATCCGGAAATCTTCGCCGCGATCAAGCCGGGCGACGCGCTCCTGATCGACGACGGTAAATTGCGGCTGTCGGTGACTGAAGCCGCACCCACGCGCATCGTCGCGCGCGTACAAATCGGTGGCAAAGTGTCAAACCGAAAAGGCGTGAGCCTGCCTCAGACCGTCGTACCGGTTGCGGCGCTTGCAGCAAAAGATCTCGCCGACCTCGAAGCCGCGCTCGACGCCGGCATCGACTGGGTGGCGCTGTCGTTCATTCAGCGCCCGGAGGACGTGGCCGAAGCCAAGAAAATTACCCGCGGGCGTGCAGCGGTGATGGCCAAGATCGAGAAGCCGCAGGCGGTGACGCGGCTGAACGACATCCTCGATCTCGCCGACGCCCTGATGGTGGCGCGCGGCGATCTCGGCGTCGAAATGCCGCTGGAAAAAGTTCCGGGCGTGCAAAAGGAGATGACACGCGCGTGCCGCCGCGCCGGAAAGCCGGTGATCGTCGCCACCCAGATGCTGGAATCGATGATCGCAAGCCCGGTGCCGACACGGGCCGAAGTCTCGGATGTTGCCACGGCAATATTCGACGGCGCCGACGCAGTGATGTTGTCGGCGGAATCGGCGTCCGGCCAATATCCGGTCGAAGCAGTCACGACCATGAACCGGATCGCCGAGGAGGTCGAGAACGAGCCGATCTTTCTTCAGGCGCTCCATGTGCTGCACACCGAGCCAGAAGCGACCGGCGCCGACGCTATCGCCGCGGCGGCGCGGCAGGTCGCCGAGACGCTCGATCTTTCGGCCATCATTTGCTGGACCAGTTCCGGTGCCACCGGAATGCGGGTCTCGCGCGAGCGCCCGAAACCGCCCATCGTCGCGATATCGCCGATCGTTGCCACCGGGCGAAAATTGTCATTGGTCTGGGGCGTTCACTGCGTGGTCGCCGAGGACGCCCGCGATCAGGACGATATGGTGGAACGTGCCTGTCAGATCGCGTTCAAGGAAGGCTTCGCCAAGGCCGGGCAACGCATCATTGTCGTCGCGGGCGTACCGCTCGGCACGCCCGGCACCACAAACATGATCCGGGTCGCTTTCGTCGGCGGACGTGCGATGACCGACGTATAAATTCCGGCAACAACAGCGGCGCGGCGAAGCCGGTTACTTCGCCATCTCGCTGGTTGCGATCCGCGACACTGCGGCGTTGTTCAGCTCTTCAACCGCGGCGGCAACGCGATCGGCGGCGGCGTGATGCAGCATGTGGCCGAAACCTGGAACCACCTCAACTTTGACCGCCGGTGCCATAGCGGCAAGTTTCGCCGCATGTTGCTCCAACGGCACAAGCGGATCGCTGTCGCCAACGAGTGCGATCGTCGGCGCGACCAGGCGGTCGTAACGCGCAGCCTGCTCCGTCAGAAACGTGTCGAGGCAGCCGATATCCGCCCAGTTGGCCAAGAGTGTCCGCGGCCGCAACACCAGCATCGCCGCCGTCCGCTTGACGTAACCATCCGGAATGATCTGCGGCAGAAAGGCCGTGCGAGAGCCCGGCCAAATCAAAATCACACCAAACGGCAGCGCCAGCGTGTGCGCAAACAACCATCCGATCGGCGAGGCCAGTAACGCGTTGAGCTTGGTCATGCGCCATAAGCCTGGGTGGGTTGGCGCTGCGATCAGGACGAGCCCCGCGGCGCGCTGGGGAAAATCGAGCGCGAAGGTGAGCGCCATGGTGCCACCCCAGGAGTGGCCGACAATGATGGCGCGCGCGATGCCGAGCTTATCAAGCACGTCACGCAACACTGACGCCTGATCGGCGGGCGAACTGCCGTCACCGGCTTTGCGCGCGCTAAATCCGAAGCCCGGCCGATCGATGAGAATGATGCGATGACTCGCGGCAAGCCTCTCGCCGAGCGCGAGGTTCATGTCCTGGAGATTGGCGCCTGCGCCATGGAGAAGGACGACCGGGAGAAAATCTTTCGAGCCACCGCCCCCCATTTCAATCACATGCTGACGGAAGCCGTTACTCTCGACAAAGCGGCCGCGTGGCCGATGCGCCCGCTCGATCAGATATCTCCCGATGAGCGTCATGATGGCGCCGACACACAGGACGACAGCGATAACTGTGATCGTGGTCATGGGCTTTGCGTGGTCCTATCGCCGATGGCGGTACCGCGCATCCCGGCGCACGCGTAATCAGCTTCGCACTTTATGATTGTTGGGCGCCGATTACGAGAAAATCATGGCGCCGGCACTCAGAGTGCGTGACCCTGCAGCCAGTTGGCGCCGCGCGTGTAAAGCTTTTCGAGTTCAGGTCCTTCGATGCCGGGCATGTCGGTTTTCACCTTGTAACCGATCTTGCTCTGCAGATAGGCAAGGTGACGATAGCCTTCGGGAAAGCTTTTGAGCAAATCCTGGTCGAGGACGAGCTTGGCCGAAGGATCGACCGGGTCGAGGCGATCCTTCTCGTAGATCGGTTGGCGCAACACCAAGCCCCAGCGGCCGCCGCGCTTTTCGAAAAAGTCGTAAAAGCGGCCGGTACAGACAACATCGCAGATCACGTCTTCGACCGGCGCACGCTGTGAAATCGTCATCTTGGTCTGCGCAGTCGCGCGATCACCAGCGATGTCAATCGCGCTGCCGCCAAGAAAATGCAGGATGCGAACGCCGCGCGCCCAGCCCTCGTCATTGACTTTGATGAATTCCTCGAAGCCGCCCTGAAACCAGGTCGCCATCATGCGGCCCTCTGGTTGCCAGACGGTGCGAAAACGGTCCCAAAGGCGGGCATCGCGCCACACCGCCCAATGCTCCACAAGTTCGCGGATGATGACTTTTTCCGCGGCAATGTCGGTCATGGCTTTCCCCAGGCTGGCTTTTTCCAAGCAATCGTCACCGGCACAAAGCGGTCGCGCCGCTGATCGTTAGCGCGGACAAAAAGGGAGAAGGATTGCGAGGTCAAGCCCGGTGATGCCGGCGAGATAACTATTCAGAGATCTCGTCCTTCGACGGTCTCCCGCAGCGTCTTGACTACCTCGGGAAGGTGCTCAAGGTGAGGGTCGATGGCGAGAGCGCGGCGGTACGCCTCCAGCGCATGCTTGTCGTCGCCAATCTCTTGCAGAATGAGACCCAGGCCCGACAGTGCCCCAAAATGGCGCGGCTCGCGCAACAGCACTTCGCGAATATCGGCGACCGAATGCCCGTAGTCTTTCATCAAATAGTAGACTGTGGCCCGCCGATTCCAGGCCTCCACATAGTCCGGCTTGAGCGCAATGACCGCGTTGAGCAGATTGATCGCGAGGTCGTAGTCCTTCTCGTCGGCCGCGGCCTTTACCCGCGCCATCAGCAGATTACAGGTATCGCTGCCGGAGACCATCCACAGCGCCCAGATGCGATCTTCAATCGCCTTGGCGCTCTCGGCATCCGGTGCGATCTTAAGGCCTGCGAACAACGTATCGAGATTGTAAGTCGGCTCGCCGCGTCCGGGTCGGGGCAGATCGTTCGGCGGCGCTACCCAGTCGGGCGCCGGAGCGCCTTCAGCCGCATCTTCCGCCAAGGCTGGTTTCGCAACGACAGCCGACGCGACCAGCATCGAGCCCAGAGTAAGCGCCGAAAGGAATCGCGACACCATGACAGACGAATTTAATCGCCGCGCTTGCCGCAGCAAGCCCGAAAATTGGTCAAAGGCGCGTGAAGGATACGGCAGGCGCGCGCGGGCGTCGGCCTAGCCCTGGCGGGCTTTGAAGCGCCGCTGCGTCTTATTAATGACGTAAACGCGGCCCTTACGGCGCACGAGCCGGTTGTCGCGGTGCCGCCCACGCAGCGATTTCAGCGAATTACGGACTTTCATAACCGATATCCCGATCTTTGTCGGGTTGCTTAAGGAGGCGCCGCCGCCTTGTCAATGACGCAAGACCGCCGGGCTACACCGACGCAAGCTGGCCGCCCTGGGCGTCCGCCGCAGGACCTACGTCCAGGGCTTTGCCCTCTACGGCCGAAAAGCCGGTCGCCCGATCGATCAGATTGTTCCACACCCGCAACATCATGCCGAACGGCCGCGGCATCTTGTGGCGGCACATGGCTACCTTTCGCACTTCGTGGGGAACATGCCAGACGCTGCGGGCGCCAGCGGGAAAAAACGCCATGTCACCGGGACCCAGGCGGCGGACCGCACCGTTTTCATCGGTGACAAAAACCTCACCGGAAATGACATGCAGCATTTCGTCGACTTTATAGCACCAGACAAAACGGCCGGCAGTGCATGACCAAACCATAACCGACGACGCACCGTCGACGCTTCGCGCCACGTACTTCGAACGGACCTGCGGCGTTCCTTCGATGACCCAATCCGGACGAATTGGATCGAGATCGAGATCGATCTCGGCTGGAACTGCAAAAACCGGTCGTGACATGGAAGCCCCCTTGTCGTTCACGCTATCCGGCCGCGGCGCTGCCACTGCCGACGGCACATTGCCAATCCGCAAAGCGTCGTTACGAGAACGTCGCACCGCTGGCGCTAATGTCCGCCGTTCCGCCTTGCGCTTCTTCAGATATTCCAGCCAATTTCGATAAATTCCGTTAGCGGGAAGCCGCCAAGTGTTTTCAAGCCTGCGTTGCAAATCGCTCATCGGAAAATCAGAGATGAGGCTTACTCGGCCGCGATCAGCGGCGGCGTACGAAATGATTGGGCCGCCGCGAGCGCCTGGTCGAGGTCCGCCAGAATGTCGTCGATATGCTCGATGCCGATCGAGAGGCGGATCATTTCCGGCCTCACGCCAGCGTTCTCCTGCTCCTGCGCCGACATTTGCCGATGCGTCGTCGACGCAGGATGGCAGGCGAGCGACTTGGCGTCGCCCATATTGACGAGGCGCTTGAACAGCTTCAGCGCGTCGTAGAACACCTTGCCGGCCTCAAGCCCGCCCGCGATGCCGAAAGTCAGTAGTGAACACGCGAGTCCGCCAAAATACTTTTGCGCCAGTGCGTGATACGGACTTTCGGCAAAGCCCGCGTAGTTGACCCACGCGACCCGCGAGTCGCGCCTGAGAAATTCGGCGACACGCCGCGCGTTTTCGACATGACGCTGAACGCGCAACGCGACCGTTTCGATACCCTGCAGCAGCAGAAATGCCGAGAGAGGCGCAAGCACCGCACCCGTGGTACGCTGATAGACGCTGCGGCAACGCGCGATATAGGCGGCGTTTCCGAAATGCTCGGTGTAGACCAGGCCGTGGTAGGAGCGATCAGGCTCGTTGAACATCGGAAAGCGGTGCGCATGCGTCCGCCACGGAAAGCGCCCGGAATCGACAATCGCGCCGCCCATCGTCGTGCCGTGCCCGCCCAGAAATTTGGTCAGCGAATGCACGACGATGTCGGCGCCATAATCGATCGGCCGCAACAGGATCGGCGTTGCCACCGTGTTATCGACAATGAGAGGAACCCCGTGCCGCGCAGCGATCTTCGCCAATGCCTCGATGTCACAGATGTTTCCCGCCGGATTGCCGATACTTTCGCAGAACACCCCGCGCGTCTTCTCGTCGATCAACTGTTCGATCGCTTCAGCCTGATCGGTGGCGGCGAAGCGGACAGTGATGCCCTGCCCCGGTAGAATGTGCCCGAACAGCGTGTACGTCGTGCCGTAGAGCTGCGGGACGGAGACGATGTTGCTGCCCATCTCCGTCAGATTAAGCACGGCGTAATTCAGCGCCGCCTGGCCCGAGCTCACGCACAACGCTTCGAGGCCGCCCTCGAGTTCGGCAACGCGGCGTTCCAGAACGGCAGTGGTCGGATTACTGATGCGGCTGTAGCGGTAGCCTGCAACTTCGAGGTTGAACAAAGCCGCGCCGTGATCGGCGCTTTCAAACTCGTAAGCTACGGTCTGATAGATCGGGACGGCAACAGCCCTGGTCGTCGGATCGGTTTCATAACCGCCGTGAACGGCAACCGTGTCGCGTTTCATTACTTCCCGCCGCGTCTTCCAACCCGCTCCGTTTCTATCCCCTTTTGTTGTGTTATCCGTGGCAAATGAGCAAAACAACTTAATGCCGCGCGAATGGGTTTGGTAACGTTAACGCTGCACCTTCCGGCCGTTTTCCGCGCGCATCCGAGCAGGCGACGTTCGGCTAAAAAACGAGCATCACGCTTCGAGTTGAGCCTGACCAGCGTAAGGCAGGCGCCTTGCGATCAAGCAGCACGTTGGATGAGAGCGCCGATGGCCGCAACCGAGAGCGCAAGCCAAGCGACGATCAGAATGACCCCGCCCGTCGGAGCCGCAAACGCGAACAAGCGGTGACCCAGGAAGGCGCGCATCGCGATGTCGCCCGAAAACAGCGTCGCGCCGGCGATCCAGCCGATCAGAACGGCGAGCATCAACGGCCGCCACAATAAAGCTTGTTGGGCGAGCGCCGCGCCGCCGAGCAGGGCTGCCGCGTGAAACAGCAGCATATAGGCGGCCCCGTCCAGGCCAGCGTGAGGTGCCGCGTGCGCGCCGGCCGCCGCCAGAACGATGCCACCCGCGCCCATCAGGCCGGCAAGAATAATCAGGATCGTCAACGCCACGATCGCCGTCCTTCTTATTTCATCGCGCCAGCGAATTCGCGCTCGACATTATGCCGTGGTACCGGCATCGACAGTCAGCACCGTCCCGGTGATGTTGCGCGCTTTGTCGCTGAGCAGAAACTCTACCGCATCAGCCACGTCGTTGACTTCGGGAAACCGGCGCAGCGCCGTCCTGCGCACGATCTGCTTGCGCTGTTCGTCGCTGAACACGCTTGTCATGTCGGTCGCCAGAAACCCGGGCGATACCGCGTTGACATTGATGCCGAGCCGACCCACTTCGCGGGCCAGGGAACGAGTGAACCCGAGCATCGACGTCTTGGTCGCCGCGTATGCCGCAAGGCCACTATAGCCGGTGGCACCGATGATCGAAGCGATATTGACGATGCGGCCGGCGCCGGCTGACATCATCCCGCGCACCACGTATTTGGTGAGCACGATCGGCGACAGCGTATTCACGCGCACCTGTTCTTCGATCTTGGCGTTATGCATCATCGCCAGCGCGCCCTCGAAGCCCAGCGCGGCGTTATTGACGAGGCCAAAAAGCGGACCGAAATCCTTGCGCAAACCACGCACCAGCCCGGGAATCTTGTTGATCTCGCCAAGATCGAACGGCACGAAATGCAGCGGACCCTTGCCCGCGCGCTCTGCTTCTGCGAGCGCCGCTGTGAGATCCTTATTCTTGCGCCGGGCAACGGCGATCACCTGGTAACCCGAGCCGGCCAGTCTTTGACAGATGGCGAGACCGAGGCCGCGGCTGCCGCCGGTCACGAGCACACTGCGCGTCGCGTCAGGCATGTTCCATCACTCGCGGCGCGCGAGTTTGCCGGCAGCGCCGATGCCGAGTGCTGGCACAAAACTGATCGCAGCCGGGACCTTGTGACGCGGCAGGCTCTCGCGGCAAAGCTTCAGAATATCGTCCTTGATCATGGCCTGTTGTACGCCAGTCGCGTCCTCTTCCGATTTGAGAACAACGTCGGCGACCGCGATCGCGCCGGTGATCGGACTTTGTTTCGACCACACCCGCGACATTCCTACCCGAGGATGCTGATTGATCACCGCTTCGATCTCTTCCGGATGAACCTTCAAGCCGCCGATGTTGATGATGCCCCCCTTGCGGCCGACAAAGTAGTAGCGCTCCCCTCGCCGCTCGACAATGTCGCCGGTGTCGACAAACCCGTCGGCCTCGACCAGCGCCTGCCCGCTGCCGGCATAGCGCGATGCCGCGCGCGGCGACCGGATGTGTAGGGAGCCATCCGAAAAGACTTTCATTTCCACCCCGTCGCGCGTCGGTCCGACATAGGCGGCCGGAAAACCCGCAAGGCCATCGTTGACGTCAAACGCCACGCCAGCTTCGGTCGAGGCATAAGCGTGACCGATCGCCGCTTGCGGGAATGTTGCGCGCAGGCGGTCGAGGATCGGCTGATCGGCAATTTCCCCGGAGAGCCTGACGTAACGCGGCGCGACGTTTCGGATCGCCGGATCCATCAGCGCGCGGCGCCAATGTGAGGGCGTACCTGAGAGATGGGTGATGCCATGTTGCGCCAGACGTTCGAGATGTTCGGCGATCGGCTCGCCGGCACTGGAGAGAACCAGCGAGGCCCCGCCCAGTACAGCGCGAAGATACATCTGCAAGCCGCCATAGCGGCGGATGTCGTAGAACGTGCCCCATACGGCGGCGCCGTCGGCGACGCTCCGCGCTTTCACCGCGGCCGTAAGCGTGGCGACATCATGCACGACGAGCTTGGGCACACCGGTCGTGCCGGAGGTCATGAGCAGCCACTCGGTGCGGCAGCTCGCGGGCACAGTTGCATCTGACCGCGCGACCGCCGGCGCACAGAGGACGCGCACTGGAAGATCAAGCGCCGAGCCTTGCGGCGATTGGTCATCGACCACGGCGGCATCGATCTCGGCGGCGCTGATCACAGCGCCGAGATTGGCGGCGTCGACGTCCGGCGGCAGGATCACGATCCGCCGCGCACAACCGTCAAGCTCGATTAGCGCCAGTGCCGTCGTCAGCTGGCTCGCCGTCGCCAGCAGAACCGAACGGCCCGCAAGCTCGGCAAGCCGCCCGCCGAGACTTGTCCCGTGACCAAGCTCGGTGAAGCAAGCTGACGCGAAGCGGTCCCAAAAAAATCGGGCCGCCGGTGCATTCGCGACAAAATCCCGGAGCGATGGCGCCTCAACGCGCGCCATGCTCATAGGCTTTCACGAACTCGCCAAGCGTAACCGGGAAATAGGCATCCTCGGCGGCCGTGAACGGATCGACACCGAGAGCGTCTTCCAGCCTCGCGACCAGCACGGCGAAGCCAAGCGAGTCGAGACCGCAATCGGCGAGTACCAGATCTTCCTTGAGCGGCGCGAGAATCTTGCCGTGCTCCTGCGCCACCTTCTCCATCTGTTCGAGTATGGTTAATTTTACAGACATTGCCCGCGCCTACCGTTTGTTCACTCCGGATCGGTATATTCCCATAACATTTACGATCAAGTTCATCGAATGCTCGTGGTCAACGCGAACGATCCGCCCGCCAGTGGCCTGCGCTGCCGCCAGATCGACCAAGGCGATATGGATGCGGTCGCAACGCTCCTGGCGCAGGGGTTTCCCGCCCATGACCGGCGGTTCTGGCTAAATGCGCTCGCGCGGCTGACCCGGCACGAGTCACCGCCCGGACTTCCGAAATATGGTTACGTGTTGGAGAGCCAGGGCGCCGTGGTTGGCGCAATCCTCGTTATTTGCTCGACGATCCCTGCCAACGACACGGTAGTAACACGCTGCAACCTGTCGAGCTGGTACGTCGAGCCTCGGTTCCGCGCTTATGCGCCGTTGCTGGTGTCACAGGCGCTGCGGCACAAGAACGTCACTTACACCAACGTGTCGCCAGCGCCGCACACGCGGCCAATCATCGAAGCCCAAGGATTTTCCCGCTACAGCGAAGGCATCTTTGTCGCGATACCGGCGTTGCAAGGACCCATCGGCGATCGGGCAATCGAAGTTTTCGAGGCACGGCGGCAGCCACAGGTCGACTTCGATCCCTTCGACCAGAAGATTTTGCAACAGCACGCCGCAAACGGCTGCATCAGCCTGTGGTGCGCGACTTCCGAAAAGGCCTATCCCTTTGTGTTTCGTCCACGCCTGGTCAGACGCTTCGTACCTTGTGCGCAACTGATCTACTGCCGCGACATCGGCGATCTTGTCTGCTTCGCCGGGCCGGTGGGACGGGCGCTTGCATGGCATGGCCGGCCGCTGGTCCTGATCGACGCCAACGGCCCCATACCCGGGCTGATCGGGTGGTTCAGCCGCGGGCGGATGCCGAAATATTTCAAAGGCCCGCAGCGCCCCCGGCTCGGGGACCTCGCCTATAGCGAATATGCCGTATTGGGCGTTTAGCCGCTTCGCCCCGTCCCAAACCGATGTCGACGAAATCAAAGCGGGCACTGCGTGCGCGAAATTTGGGCTTTTGACTCCCGTTGATTTCATTTTAGACTTAAACGGGCTTTGGGGCGCTCTGAAGGCGTTTCGCCATGAGCATGATTGTGCGCAGCGTCGCGGGCCCGGCTCCGATTCGGGAAATTTCCGCTGATGGCCTTACCAGGGCTGCGCTTCGCATTGCTGATTGCCGTTCGCTGACCGCGTTGCGGGACGCGCTGTTTAGTCAGGCAGATGAACTCATCGGCAGCATAGCCATGGGCCTCTATATGTTCGATCACGCGAACGAGCTGCAATTCATCTCCAGCCGTTTCGCGCCGCAGGGCTTTCTTGATGAGTATGAGCGCGAATACCGCAGGTCCGACACCATGCTTGATTGCATCGTGTCGCAGCACCGCACCATCGACGGCTTTCACTTCCACGGCCCGGCGCGATGGCGGCATAGCGGCAATTACGAGATCCTGCGCGGATGGGGGTTCCATCACAACATGGGAGGCGCCTTCGTCGTCGACGGCCGCGTCGCCGGCGCACTCTTCGTAGCTACCGCGCACGACCCCGAACCGTTCGAAGAGGAGCACGTCAAACGGCTTGACCTGATGTGCCGCGCGGGCTCGCTCGCATTGGCGGCGATGCGGGGACGCGAGCGTTTGCGCGAGTTGGCGTGCGCCACATCCGGCGATTGGCGGGATTTCTTGTCGGTCGAAACGGACCGGTCGGGTGCCGCGGAACCGGTTGACGACGGACGGCCGATTGACCGGTTGCCGGCGCGCTCGCGTGAGGTCGCGGAGCTCTTGTGTCAGGGGCATCCCAACAAAGCGATTGCCGCCCGCCTCGGCATTTCGGTCTACACCGTCAAGGAGCACGTGCAGAATCTGTTCAAGCGCTTTGGCGCGCTTAATCGCACCGATCTCGTCCACCGGCTCCTGATCGTTTCATGATCGCCGGCTGCCGCACTTCTTGGTTCAAGAAGGTGTTCTTTACTTCCGAAAACTTACGGCCCGCCCCATTTACACGAGGCGGGCCGTTTATCGTTTCGGTCGTCCCTACGTCAGCGTGCGGGCGCGGTCGCCGCAACGCTGCTCGGTGAAGCGTCTCGAGCAAGGACCAGCAGGACGAGGAGCACGATCACCTCGCACAGCGTATAGGCGATGAAGGCCCAGGCAAACGAGCCGGTAATATTGATGACCGCGCCCATCAACGCAGGCGACAGGAAGGTCGCGAATACGCCGATGACTTCGGCATAGCCAATTGCAGCCGGCACGATCCGGTCCGGATATTTCTTGCTCAGGAGGCTGAAGATCGCGCCGCCGCTGAACACCGCGGCGCCGCTGAGCGAGGCGACAAGGAGCAACGGCCCGAAGCCCATCGGATTCACCGCCGTCAATACGAAGGACAAGCCGACGAGCACGCCCAAGAATGCACCGAATTTGATAATCGCCGGACGATTGTCGATCCAGTCGGTGACGTAGCCGCCGATCGTGAGGAACACCACCTGCGACAACCCCATGGCCGTTCCCACGAGTGCCGCGTAGCCGACCGGCATGCCCTGAACTTTGATATAAGTCGGAATGACCCATGTCGCCGTCCCGGACAACGCGAACGTACAGCCGCCGATACCGAGCGCGCCGACATAGACCCACCTCGATTTGAAGATTTCCCACAGCGAGGTGCTCCCCGAAGTTACCGGCTTGGCCGGATCCCAGATGAAATCCTTGATGCCAATGTCCTGCGGATTGTCACGCGCCCAGATCAAGTCAATCACGCCGATGACGAGGGTCAATACGGCGAGCACGGCGAAGAATGTCCGCCATCCGAACGCAATCGTCAGAGGAATGCCGATCGCGAAGTCCGCCGTGATGGCGAGGCTGTACGCGGCGAGAATGATGCCCATGATCGAGGCCCGGCGCGATTCGGGCCACCAACCGACCATCAGCTTGATATTTCCGGTCCAGACCGCCGCGTCAAAGAACCCGATGATGATGCGCAGCACCACAAGCTCCGCAAAATTTTGCACGAATACCTGGATCGCCATGCCGATGCCGGTGCCGATCAGCCCGATAACGAGCATCCGCCGCGCGGTCATGGTTCGACTGACCGGCGACCAGAAGAACATGCCAAGCCCGTAGGCGATGGCAAAAATGCCTTGGGCGAAACCCGCCTCCCAAGGCTGAAGCTTGATGTCCTCCGAGACGAAGGTCAGCACCGCGGCGAAGCCGTACCAATCCGCGGCAAGGAAGATCTCGGCGAGAACTGCGAGCACGATAATGCCCCACTGCCAGTTCTTGATACGCAACCGCTCCATTTCAGTGATAGTGGCCATAGACATGGACATGACTTTTCCTTTCGCTAAGAAGTCCACTAAAGACCGTTCAGCGGCCGTAATCTTTTTGTCCCAGCACCACGTTTTTTTGCGCGGTTCGCGCTGTCGCGCGAGTTAGAACCGTCGGAACGGCTCGCGCGATCATGATTTTGGCGGGAGGAAATTGACTTCATGCTGCCCGGAGATGCGGACGACTTCAGCGGGATCAGTCAGATTGTGCAGCTTATCGAACAAGGCGCGAAGCTTCCGCGCCGGTGCGACCCAGAACAGGCATCTCACCGGCGCCGAGGAGTTGTTGAAGAGGCCATGCGCCCGGTTCATCGGCAATCGGATCAGATCACCCGGAGTGGCGCTGCCTTTTACGCCTTCGAGCTCCAGATCGAGGGTTCCTTCGATCATATAGATGAATTCGTCCTGGGTCGGATGGATGTGCGGCGGCACGAAAGTGCCCGGCGGCAACAGCGCATGCCAGCCCATCGAGGCGGCGGACTCTTCCTTGAGCGTATAGGTTTGCCCGAGAATGTTCCAAACCGTGCCGCCGAAGCCCTCGTTCGATCGGGTAACACCCGCGGACATTTCAACCATTTTCTGTTCCTCTGTTTGCGGCGATGGCCGGCTCATCCCGTCAAAAAATCGGCGACGAGCTCGGTTGCCGCCGGCGTCTCTTCAAACACCAGATGTCCGGTTTTCGACACCAGTTTCAGGTGCCCATCCGGAAGCAGATCCATCCAGGCATCAGCTTGCGCCGTCGGGCGCATGCGGTCCGCAGCGCCCCAAACCAACAGCGTTGGCGCGGCGATCCGGTGCAGCCAGCGGGCAAGCTTCGGATTGCCTTGCGGATGGTTGCGGACGAGCTGCGCATAGGCGCCAATCTCGCGGCCGAGACGTGCATCGAAAGCCGGGTCCGGCGCTTTGGGAAAATAGCGCAGCGGCACCGTCACATCATTGGCCAGGTACGAGGGCAATTCCGGCGGCGTGATCTCGGACAGTTCGGGTGCGCGGGCCTTGTCGACAACAAGCCCGGCCGGAGCCACCAGCACCAGCCGGCGCACTCGCTCCGGCTGACGCAGCGCAAACTCGGCCGCGATCCATCCGCCCAGCGAGAAACCGCCGAGGTCGAATTTGGTCAGGCCGAGCCGATCGAACAGATCCATATAGTGAAGGACATAGTCCTCGATCGAGTCGAGCGCGGCGTCGTCGCCTGAGTCGCCGAAATTGGGGTTGTAAGGAACAATGACTTTGTGCCGGGAAGCCCAGGCGCGGGCAAACTCGAAACCGGTGAATGTTCCAGTCCCGTGCAGAAACACAAATTCGGGTCCAGTGCCGATGGAATGAACGACGGTCTTCACACCGTTGATGTCGTACTCGGCACGGGTGAAGCCGCTCATGTCGCCCGCGGGCTTCGCACTTGCGTCGCTCATGCCTTAGGCTTTCCAGTCGGGCGCACCAGTCGCGCTCGCTCTCATTCCACGACCCCAAACACTGTCCATTGCGCATCGGAGCTCGGCAGCCCGAGCAGCGCGCGGCCGACTTCTTCGACGATCTGGTCGGCCATCAGAATATGCTGCGTCCCCGAATGGATATCGCGATAGAACCGCTGCATGGTCGTATTGCGGAGCGACGCGCCGCGCGCGGCGCGATGAGCAAATGTGCTGACGTCGGAAATCACGTCGTGAATGTGCCGGAGCGAGAGCTTGATCATGGTCATTTGGTCAAGCGATGGACGCTCGCCGCGGCTGCAGGTCTCGGACACGCTCCGCCAGGTTTGGTAGACCAGCGCGTGCGCTGCGCGGAACCGGCCCTCCGCTTGAGCGAACTGAAACTTAAAGCTTGCGCTGTCGCTCGATTTTCCGAAGGCGTCGGTCCGTTGAACGACCACCTTTATGAGTTCGTCGAGAATTCGGCGACCCACCCCGATTGCCCAGCTTGAATGAGCCCAAGCGCTCCAACCGGCAAGACCGAGCATGCCCTGGATGCCGCCGCGGCGCGGCGCGCCGATATCGAAGTCGTACGTCCTGTAGCCTGGAACGAATAACTCCGGCCCCTCAGCCAGCTCGTAGTCGAAGCTCCCGGTCGCCCGCAAACCGAGCACATCCCAATTGCCGAGGAGCTTGATGGTCGAGCGGGGATGATGGGTGATGACGACCTTGGGCTGTCCGTTCGGCTGGATCACCATGTCTTTGCCTGACGGATCGGTCACAAAACAGCCGGTGTGGATCCATTCGGCATGCGTGATGGCGCTGCCATAGGCCCAGTGACCGCTGATCATGTAGCCGCCGTCGACCGGCCGGGCAAAACCGCGCGGCACGCCATTGCCGGCGATCGTAATGTCAACACCGTTGCGGAAGACTTCGGCGATGCCCGGATCTTCGATGTAGATGGCCATCGTCATGCCTTCCATATTGTTGACGACGGTGCACCAGCCAGCCGAGGCGTGAGCGTAGGACAGACGTTCAACAATCTGCATGGCGTCGAAGGGCAGCAGCTCCGCGCCGCCGACTGCCTTGGGGAACAGCATCGTATAGATGCCGGATTTGCGCAGTGCCTCAACGACGTCGTCGGTCAAGTGGCCGATGCGTTCGGCCTCCTCCGCCCGCGTTTCGATCAGTGGCAAAAGCGCGTCCACGCGGGCGTGAAACTCCGCGGCCGGGATATCAGTGGTTCTTTCGGCGTGGATCAGACTTACGTTCGTCATTCAAACCCTCCAAACCATCTCGGCGGTATTCGCGCGGAGATGATGCCCGGGAAGGCAGATCTTTGGTGGCGTGAGAACGCTTCCAGCCCGGTCGGAAACACGCAACCGCCGTCACGCGCTGCAAAGCGGCGCTTGCCGACACCCCATTTCCGCCGGACCACGCCCCCAAAGCGTGCCCAAAGCTCCCCGTCATCCAGTCCCTTTCGGAGGGGAATTGTCTGAACGCGGTGACTGGGTGGCAATCCCCTCAAAGGAGGGGTAAATCAAAAGAGAACGAGTTTGCTTGCTTAGACTGCCAAAGCCTGGCGCACACCTGCGGGCCAGCCGGACAAATCCGCCCCGTGCGTCGCAAACAGCGCGAGCGCCAGGCGATCGACGCCGAACGCAACGCAACCGGTGTGTATCACCGCACCATCCGCATTGCGCAGGTTCCAGACTTTGCCGAAGTGATCCTGATGATAGTTGAAACTCATGCACGCCGTCGGTTTTTCAACCGAGTGCACCGGGATCAGCAACTCGAATTTCAGCGCCTGCTCGATCTGGCTCATCGCCATGAGCTTGCCGCCACGGCCAAAGAACGCGTCGCTCGCCTGCTCGATCGTGCAAGGCAGTCCGAGTTGGGCGGCGAAGTCCGGTGCCCATGCCAGCCAGCGTCGGCGGAAGTCGTCCACCTGCTCGGGTGTGCCAAGACAAACATATTCGCGCATCCGAAACGACTGGAGTCGATCAAGCTCTTTCGAGGGCTCGCGCCGGAAGCAGTCCGCCGCGACGTCGAACGTCAACCCGGCAGCCGGCACCTCGCCGCGGCTCGCGGCCAAGGGATAAACCGGGTAACAGGCGGCGGGAGTAAGAACCAGATCGGCCGCCGATAAGTCCGTAGTCCAGTCTTCGCCACCCTCGAGACGTCCCACCGTGTCCCTGATCTTTACTTCGTCGCCGTTGAGACAGCACACGCAGCCGAGAAAATGCGGGAAACTTTTCAGATAGCCCGATTTTTCCAGATGCCGGCGGCTCATCACGGGCGGAAACCGCAGTACTTCGGTCCCCGGCTCGCGGTGACGCGAAATAAGCCCAGTCAAGCCGGCAACGACGTCCTCGAAAATGCCCGTGCGCGCGTAGACGCCGTCAACATCCGACGGCAACAACAACGTCTCGGTGATGGCATCGAGCGTACGAACGGAGGGTTTCGGTTGTTTGAATGCGACGTTCACGGGGTTCGTCTCACTTTCTGCCGCTATGAGTTTCACCGCGTTGTGTCGCGGATCGACGCCGGCGCGCCGCTCAACAGCGCTGCCGTAGCAAGATTGGCGAGGATCCGGTCATTGTTGATCATGATCGGCGCCGACAGAATGTCGCGGAGATGACGGCCGAGGCTGAATTCGCCGTCGGTGCGGTATCCGGCAAGTCCGCTGGCCTGCATCCCGCTCATGACGGTCGCGACCGCCAGCTCGGACGCGTTCACCTTGAGGAGGTTCATCGGGGTCTGAAAGTCGAGAGATTCGAGCGCGACCGGATCGTCGGCGGCGTGTTCGAAACGGTCCAGCGCCGCGGCGATCAGGCCGCGCAACGTCTGCAACGACGCATTGGCGCGTGTTAGGTGCGCTGCTCCGGGTGGCAGCACGCCATCGGCTCGCTGCCGCGCTTTGCGAACGAACGCGCGGGCGCGATCGACTGCCGCCGCCGCAATGCCGGCCCACGTGCTGCTCCAAAGCAGATGCGCGACCGGCATCATGGTGCGGGCGTGAATTTCTTCATAAGCCACCGGCAGGATCTGCTCGCTTGCCGCGGAGGCAACGAGCCTGAAGCCGGCGCTACACGTGCCGCGCATCCCGAGCGCGTCCCACCCAGTCTGCCGTTCGAGCGTGTAATCTTGTTTCAGAAAAATGACCAGGACCTGGTCCGCGCTGGCCGCGTCAGCCGAACGCCGAGCCGTGGTCATAATAGCATCAGCCGCCTCGCCATAGGAGATGACGGTCGCGCTTCTGTCGAGCGCGACGCGCGTGCCGTGCCGTTCGATTGGTGCAGCACTGTTGCGAATGTCGCCGCCGCGGTCGCCTTCGGTGGTCGAGGATGCGAGCAGCATTTGCTCGCCGCAGATTCGCCGCATCAACAATTGATGCCAGGGGCTGCTGCGCCCGTGCCGCACCAGGCAGGCCACCTTGGTCTGGTGCATCGCGTAGATCATGGCGGTGGACGCACAGGCCCGCCCAAGCGCGTAACAGATGTCGGCGACCTCGGAAATGCTGGCGCCCTCGCCGCCAAGCTCGCGGGGCACGGCAACACCCAACAGGCGCCGCTCGCGGGCAGCGGCGGTCGCCTCCGCCGGAAAGCGCGAATCGGAATCAACTGCGGTGGCATGCGCGGCTGCAATCGCCGCAACCTGATCGGCACGAGAACTAAGGTTTTCGGCGCCGGCATTCCTCGGATCGCCGGCAGCGGGCAAGCCACGCGCCGAGCTCTGCGAAGCGGAAACGCCGTGTAGCGTCGTTGTGCGCGGCGTCATGGGATGCGTTGTCTCCGGTCGAAAGGCTTACTTGGACCAGACGTAGAACAAAATTTTGAAGGCCTGGCTACAACCGGCTGAAATTGTCGTTGTTCTTTCTCATAAAGGTTACCAATCGCAAACCCTTCGCGTGTACTCATTCGGATGCGGGAGATTTTGGGGACAATCGCTGCAGCGGGCCGGCGAATTTGTAGGAGTGTTAACCGTGCTTGATCGCGCCGATATCCATTTGACGGATCGCGTGGCTCTGCTCGTGCGCGGCATTCTCGACAAGCGCGCCATCGTCCGGCCGGTCGGCCGGGACGAAGATCTGCGCGCCAGCGGCCTTTCCTCTTTGGATGTGGTCAATCTCATGCTCGCCGTCGAAGCCGAATTCGCCGTCAAAATTCCCGAGCGTGAGATGACGCCGGCGAACTTCCGCTCGATCGGGCGCATCGCCGCGCTTGTTGCCGCCTGCCAGGAGTCGACCCTGATCTGAAGGCGTTGCCGAACGCCCTTGCCGCCGAATACGGCGCAGAGGTTGTTGCCTCGCAATGAGGCTACGGCATTGCTAAAGTTGCGGGCCGGGCAGATACCTGAACGGTCCAGGAGGGCGCATGGAATTCGGCATTCTCTTCACTTCGCATCCCAATACCGACGCCGAACCCTATCCGCATCGCGATGTGCACACGCGGGTAACCCGGCAGATCCTGCGCGCTGACGAACTCGGCTACGACTATGCCTGGCTTGCCGAACATCATTTCAGCAACGAATACGGCATCATGCCGGACGTGTTTGTCTATGCCGCCTATCTGGCGGCGCTGACGAAACGCATCAAAATCGGCACAGCGGTGGTGACGCTGCCACTCGCCAATCCGCTGCGCGTCGCGGAAAACACCGCCTTCGTCGACATTCTAAGCAACGGACGGTTCGCGCTCGGCCTGGGCTCGGGCTACCGCAAGTACGAATTCGACGGCTTCGGCATCGACTTTGATGCGCGACGGGACATTCAGGAGGAGGCGCTACCGCTCCTGTTGGATCTGCTCCACGGCAAGCGCGCGGATCATGATGGCAAATATTTCCATCTCAACGTGAGCGGCCCATACGAATTGTTTCCCCACGCCGTGCAAACGCCGCATCCGCCAATCTTTCTCGCCGGCGCTACCGATCGCTCGATCGGCGTCGCCGCTCGTATGGGCTTTGGCCTATTGCTTTCAAGCTGGACGCCATTTTCCGAGCTGGCGCGTCAGAGTGCGGCCTATCGCGCGCTATTGCCGGAAACGCCGCAGCGACTTCGCTCAAATCCGGCCCGCGGCCACGTTGATGTCGCCCGGTGGGTCTATGTTGCCGAGACCGATGCTCAGGCCAAGCGCGAGAGTGAGCCGGGAATCATGCGCAATCTCGCGCACTTTGGCAGCGGCCACACCTCCGGCTATCTCGGCACGGTTTCGCAAGACGTCGGCGGCACACCGCGTGACTACGACGGGCTGGCTCGCGACATTATCCTGCACGGCTCGCCGGCGACCGTGATCGCCAAGATCCAGGAACTGCAGGCGATGGCTCACAACGGGTCGATCATGTTGCATTTCCCGCCTTGGTATGGCGCCGAAAAGGCGCTCGCTTCGCTCGAACTGTTCGCCGGCGAAGTGATGCCAAAGTTCCGCGAGACGCCGCGCGCGCAAATGCGCGCCTGAGCTATGCCGAAGCGAATTCTTTGATGAGCCGGTCGGTCACCAGCATCGCGCCCGGATAGTGGGTGATGCAGAATTCAGGCCGCGCCGTTGCGATCGCCGCCTGCGGAGTAACACCGCAGGCCCAAAACACCGGGATTTCATCTTCTGCAATTGGTACCGGGTCCCCGTAATCGGGCTTGGCCAGATCGGCGATGCCAATCAATTCCGGTTTGCCGATGTGCACTGGCGAACCATGCGCTAACGGATACCGGTTCGTAATTTCAATGGCGCGGATGGCGTCGGCGGACTTCAGCGGCCTCATGGAAACCACGAGCGGCCCGCGGAACGCGCCGGCGGGCGCCGCGTCTATCGCTGTGCGGTACATCGGCACGGTGCAATTGCGGGTGATGTGCCGCAATTCGATGCCGGCCTCGATCAGTGCCTGTTCGAAAGAAAACGAGCAGCCGATGGCAAAGGTAACGAGATCATCGCGCCACCATTTCAAAACGTCTTGCGGCTCATCGACGAGCGCACCATCGCGCCACACCCGATAACGCGGCAGGTCCGTGCGGATGTCGAGATCTTCTCCCAAGGCGGGCATTTGCCAATTCCCCGGCTCCGCTACGCCGACCAGCGGACACGGCTTCGGGTTAAGCTCGCAAAAACGCATGAACTCATCAGCAACCGACCGGGGCAGGATCGCGAGATTAGCCTGCACGAAGCCGGGCGCGAGGCCGGATGTCGGGCCAGTATATTCTCCGTGCCGGATGAAGCGCCGGACCGCCGATCCGGTCGCAGTCCCGTCGGCCAACCTTGATTGCATCGCCACCGTCACGGAGCGTCTCCGCTCGTTCGGACCGCCTGGTGTCTTTTATCAGCAAAAAACAGCGCGTCGCAGGGCGACCCGACAATCCAGCGTTATGCCGATATCTGCGCTCGACGGCGCAAAACCGGTTGAAACCCGGTCCCAGATCGCGTTTGTTTATACGCCGGGAAGGTCACCGTACCTTGGGAGCGAGCGATCATGCGCCAGCACCTCCGTCCTCAAGAAGCCCGCTCTGAAGATTGTTTTCGCCGCTCTGTCTCTTGCACTCTTGGCTCTGACAACCACGGGCGCCGCGGCAGAAGAAGCCCGCCCCGGTCAAGATCGGCATTGTGACCTTTCTGACCGGGCCAGTCGCCGCGCCGTTCGGCATTCCGGATCACAACGCCGCCGAACTCCTGGTCGACAGTCTTAACGCCGGCAAGGTTCCCGCACCATACAATCAGATCGGGCTCGGCGGGGCCAAGATCGACGCCAAATTTGTCGATGAGGTCGGATCGGCGGCCGACGTTGTCACGCAATTCCGCAATCTTTCAGAACGCGATCACGTTGACGTGGTCGTCGGCTATGTATCGTCCGGCAATTGCCTCGCGGTCACGCCGGTAGCCGAGGAGCTCAAACAGCTTACCGTCCTCGACATCTGCGGCACGACGCGCGTTTTCGAAGAGAAGCCGCGTCACTACGTCTTTCGCCCCAACCCGCACGCGACCATGGATAACGTCGCGGCGGCAAAATACGTTCTCGATAAATTCAAGGACGTCTCGGTTTATTCCGGCATCAACCAAAACTACGCCTGGGGTCAGGACTCGTGGCGCGACTTTCGTCTAGCTATGAAGGGCCTCGATCCCAAAGCGACCGTCGACAAGGAGCTGTTCCCGAAGTTTCTGGCCGGTGAATACGGCGCCGAGATTTCCACGCTGCTCACTTCCAGCGCGCAATTCATCCATTCGAGCTTCTACGACGGCGACCTCGAAGCGTTCATCTACCAGGCCAGCGGGCGGGGGCTGCCGCAGCGCATTCCGCTGGTCCTGACCACGGGCGAGTCTTCGCTTTGGCGGCTTGGGTCCAAGCTGCCCGACGGCGCGATCGTCGGCGCGCGCGGGCCGCACACTTTCTTCGCCCACGAGAGCGCGCTGAACACCTGGTTTCACGATGCCTACGTCGACCGTTTCAAGGATCAGCCGATTTACCCCGCCTACGACTTCGCCCAAACGCTGTTAGGTTTAAAGAGCGCGTGGGAAAAGGCGCAAGCCAAGAAAGGCGGAGCGCGGCCGACGACGGAAGAGGTGATTGCCGCTTTCGAGGGAAACTCGTTTCCAACCCCGAGCACGACAGTGCAGATGGCGCTGGGCAATGGTCACCAGGGCATCACCGACACAGCCATTGGAACTTACAAGTTCGACAAGACGGCCAACAAGCCCGAGATGATCGACGTCAGACGCTACCCCGCCGCCTGCGTGAATCCGCCTGCCGATGTCAATTCCATCGCCTGGCTCGAAGGCGGGATGAAAGGCGCGAAGTGCGACTGACGGATCGCCAGCCTCAACGCCTGCGCCAGAGGTGAAGCCGATCGGATGCTGACGGCCTTCGCCATCATCACCGACGGGCTCGTTTACGCGGCCTATCTGTTTCTCATCGCCGTCGGTCTGACGCTGATCTTTGGCGTCATGCGCATTCTCAACGTCACCCATGGTTCGTTTTATGCGTTCGGCGCCTACGGCTCCGCGATCGCCGTTGGGGTTTATTTTGACCGCGGTTTTCCGGCCGCCGGCGGATTTTTGCTCATGGTGCTGGTCGCCATGGCGATCGGACTCGTGCTGGGCCTTATCCTCGAACGCGGTCTTCTCCGCCTGTTCTACGGAAAGGACGAGGTTATCGTCGTGCTCGTCACGTACGCAGCCTTTCTCATCCTTGAGGATGTGATCAAGCTGATCTGGGGACCCAACTCCTATGCGCTTTATCAGCCGCTCGCACTCGCAGGAACCGTCGATGTCGGGCGACTGGTACTGTCCGGTTACGACATCGGTCTGGTCGCCTTCGCCGGCTTAGTCGCAATCGTCGCCAGCTTTGCGCTCAAGCGCACCCGCTGGGGTCACCTGCTGACCGTGGTCATTTTCGACCGCGAGATTGCTGCAGCAATGGGGATCAATGTCACCGCCGTGTATACGATCACCTTCGTGGTAGGCGCCATGCTCGGCGCTCTCGGCGGCGCGGTGATGGCGCCAAAGATAGCGGTGACACTCGGTATCGGCGTTGAAGTGATCGTGCTCGCGTTCGCGGTCGTTGCGATCGGCGGCATGGGCTCGATCGGCGGTGCGCTCCTCGGCGCGCTGATTGTCGGCGAGTGCCGGGCCGTCGCTGTTCATCTCGCGCCGCAGGTTGAGTTGTTCGTCATCTATGCGGTGATGGCACTGGTGCTGGTGTTCCGGCCGCAGGGTTTGTTCACCCGCGTTGCACCCCGAAAGATATGACGATGGTGTCTCGGCCGGTTGTTTTAGGCGCACTTGCCTTCGTAATCCTGGCAGCGGTGGCGCCGGTGCTGCCGGCGTGGCTCGTTTCGCTCACCATGCTTGCTTTCGCCAACGCGCTGGTCGTTCTTGGACTCATTATCCTATGGCGCGCCGGCCTGGTCCCGTTCGGGCAGGCCCTGTTTTACGCGATTGGAGCTTACACAGTGGCGTTGATCGGTCGCTACGGCGACGTGCACGATGTGTTCGTGCTGATCCCGGCCGCCGCGGTGCTGTCGGCGCTCGCCGCCTTTCTCACCGGTTTCCTCTTGGCACGATACCGCGAGATCTTCTTCGCCATGCTCAGCCTCGCCATGTCGATGATTCTTTACGGTGTGCTGGTCAAAACCGAAACACTTGGCTCAACCGACGGATTTCACGTCGAAGCGCCGACCTATCTCGGCTACGCCCCGCACGGCGCGATGCACCTGTTGATGCTGTTCTGGCTGGTGCTGGCGGTTTCGGCCGCTTGCGCCTTGCTCGTGTTTCTCTATTTCCGATCGGTCGCCGGCGCGCTGGCCGTGCCGGTCCGCGACAGCGAAATTCGCCTGGAATTCCTTGGGGTCTCGGTCAATCGGCTCATTCATCTTAAGCTGATCATCAGCGGCACGCTCGCGGGTATCGGCGGCGCTTTCGCCGCGTTTTCGATCGAGCACGTCGATCCAAACATGGCCTACTGGACCACGTCCGGCGGCTTCGTGTTCGTGACCATTCTCGCCGGCGCCGGATCGGTCGCGGCGGCTTTCGTCGGCTCGTTCGTCTTCGAGCTGTTGAAATCGATCGCCTACGACATTCTGCCGGGTACGTGGCAGATATTTCTGGGCGCGGTCCTGCTCGTCACGATCTTGTTCCTGCCCGAGGGGCTGGGCTCGCTGTTCACGCGTTTGCGGCGGCGGCTGAAGCTCAACCCGACAAACGCGTCCTGATGAGAAGGGCGTCATGAGCGCGATCCTCAACGTCCGCGGCCTGGAAAAACACTTCGGCTCGCTCATCGCCGCGCACAACATCAACGTCGCCGTGCCGCCGCTGCAGACCGTCGGCATTATCGGCGCCAACGGCGCCGGCAAAACCACATTCGTCAACATGATCACTGGCCATTTGCGGCCGACCAAAGGCTCGATCTGGTTCGAGGATCGTGACATCACCGGCCGCCCGTCGCGCGAGATCACCCGGCTCGGCATAGCCCGCTCGTTCCAGGTACCGCAAATATTCGCCTCGCTCACTGTTCTGGAAAACGTCTGCACGGCAACTGCGGTCGCGCACACCGCCGAAGGGTTGATCCATCAGGCGCTCACGCCTTTGCATTCCTCCTCAATACTTGCGGATAGCGAAGCCGCGCTCGAACTTTTTCGCATCGCCACCTATCGCCATGCGCTCGCCGCGACCCTGCCTCAAGGCGTCCGAAAACTCCTCGACATCGCCATGGCAATCGCGGGCACGCCGCGAATTGTTCTGCTGGACGAACCGACAAGCGGCATCTCGATCGAAGAGAAATTCGATTTGATGGCGATCGTCATGTCGGCATTGAAGGGACGCAACATCACCGTACTGTTTGTTGAGCACGATATGGATATCGTCGAGCGCTACGCCGATCGCGTGCTGGCGTTTTACGACGGCACGGTGATCGCCGACGGGCCGCCGATCGAAACGCTGGAAAATCCGCGTATTCAGGAACTGATCAGCGGGCCGAAGCTCAACCTCGCCGCGCTGAACGGCCGTCATGCTTAAGGTGACCGGCCTCAACGTTTCGATCGGTGCCGTTTCCATCATCCGCGGCGCGTCGCTCGAACTTAATGCCGGCGAAATGTGCGGGCTTATTGGCCGCAACGGCGCGGGTAAAACCACTCTCCTGCGCGCGTTGGTGGGAGCGCTGCCCGCGAGCGGCACGGCTGACCTCGCCGGCGTCGATCTGCTGCGGCTGCCGTCGCACGCTCGGGTAGCCCAAGGCGTCGGTTACATGCCGGAGGATCGCCGGCTTGTTCCCGAATTCACCGTCGAGCAGAACATTCGGGTACCAAGCTGGGCGGCCAAGCTTTCGGGCGCGGACGAACGGCTCGGCTGGATTTTCAGCGTCATGCCCGAAGTCGAGCGCTTTCGCGGCAGACGCGCACTTGAGCTTTCAGGCGGCCAGCAGAAGATGGTGGCTCTCGCCCGCGCGCTGATGGCTGGCAGGCGTATGCTGCTACTGGACGAGCCGTTTGAAGGCCTCGCGCCTGCACTCGCCCGGCGGTTGGGGGAAGTCCTGGCCAGTCTGAAGGCGCAGTCGATCTCGGTTCTGCTCTCGGAGTCGAACGAGGTTCATGTCGCCGACCTGTTGGCAAGGGCCTACCGCATCGAGCGCGGCACGGTGACTCCAGCGTAGCTTAGGCTCGGCCGCCCGATGAAGCCTTGTCGAGAAACGCAGTAAGCGCCGCAAAGTCTTGTTGATCGCCCGCGAAATCTTCCGCGATACGCTGGTAGAAATGCGCGGCGCCTTCATAAAGGTCGCGCGCCGCCGGATCGTCGCCGACGAAGCCGGCGATTTCCTGCATTTCCGCGATCCATCGATAGGCTTTCGCCGGCATCATCGGCAGTTGCTGCTTGAACTGTGCCAACATCTCCTTCTGGCTGAAGGACAGCTCCTCAAATAACGCTTCCGCCGAACCGGCCCGCGTCGCGGCCAGCATCATCGCCGCTCCGATCGCCTGCGTCCCTTTGGTAATGCCGGCATAGGACATTTTCAGCGCCGAAGCCGCGCTCAACGATCCCGCCAGCACACGCACATCGAGACCGTACTGCCGCAGCGTGGCAAAGCGCTGCGCGGCTTCGCCGGACGCGTAGAAGCGCGGACTGAAATCTGTGCCCCTTGGCGGCGGCCCGATGATCCCGCAATCGACAAACTGGCTACCGGTTGGGGCGATCGCGGCTGCGACGCGTTCTAGCGTAGCCGGATTGATCGCATTGCAATCGACATAAACCGGCTTGGCGTTGCTCGCGGTCAGCGCCGGCGCAAAGCGGTATGCCAGCGACAGGGCGTCGCCGGGCGGCAAAATCGACAAGATAAAATCAGCGGACGCGATCTCCTCGTCGCTCGCCGCGACCATGCCGGCTTCGTCGGCGCGCTTACCCGTTGATTCGCTGCGACCGGCAAGCGAGGTGAGCACTCTCAGACCGCGATCGGCTAACCGTTTTCCGACCGCAGCGCCCATAGCGCCGGGGGCGATCACTGCAACAACCGGAGTCATCATGTCCTCGCTGGCGGAAACGAAGGACCATCATAGCATTTGACGTTGGCGCCGCTACCGGAAGGCGTTCACGCGCTTTCGCGTGCTTTTGCACCGCTGCCGCTTTGCGATCGCCGGTGCAACGCCGGCACGCGGCCATCGGCGCTGGGCTGATAGAACACGGAAAAGCGCTCTGCGGCTTCCGCGAAAACCTGCGCATCGGCGGCCTTTTTGACCTCGAACGAATCGAAGCCGGCGCGCACCAGAAACTGGAACTGGTCGCGCAAGACGTCACCGGTTGCACGAAGCTCCGCCCGATAGCCATAGCGCTCGCGCAGCAGCCGCGCCTGACTATACGCGCGGCCATCGCGGAACTTCGGAAATGCCAGCGCGATCAACGAAAGATCCTTGAGCCACGGCTCGAGTTCCGACACCCTGCGATCATTGGGCCAAAGCACACCGACCGGCGCATCGCGCGCCACAAGTTCGGCGGCGTCGGAAAGAAACCGCTGTGCGGTCACAATGACCGGCACGCCGTCCGGGATCGGCGCGTCATCAAGCACGCGGATGTAACGGTCCTCGACAACCTGGCCGTCCTTAACGAGCCGCATAGACACGCTCCCTGAACGGTTCGACGCCGGTACGTTTGACCGTGTCGATAAACAATTCATCGGGCCGCTGGCGCAGTTCGATATAGGCTGCGGCAATGTCCTCGACCACGTCGGCGACTTGCGCATAAGGCACCGCGGGCCCGATCAGCGCACCAAGCGTGGCATTTTCGTCGGCCTTGCCGCCGAGCGTGATCTGGTAAAATTCTTCGCCGTTCTTCTCAACGCCAAGAATGCCGATGTGGCCGACATGGTGGTGACCGCAGGCATTGATGCAGCCGGAAATGTTGATGTGCAGCCGGCCCAGATCGCGGGCGAGGTCGGTATTGCGAAACCGCCGCGTAATCTCCTGTGCGATCGGGATCGAGCGCGCATTGGCCAGGCTGCAATAGTCCAGGCCGGGACAAGAAATAATGTCGGTAATGAGATTCACATTGGGCGTTGCAACGCCGATGGCATCGAGCGCGCGCCAAAGCGCCGGCAGATCGCGTTGAGCGACATGCGGCAGCGCCAGGTTTTGTTCGTGACCGACGCGAATTTCGTCGAAAGAGTAGCGCTCGGCGAGGTCGGCAACCGCGTCCATCTGCTCGGCGGTTAAATCGCCCGGCGTGCCGCCTTCCGGCTTGAGCGAGAGCGTGACGATGGCGTAACCGGGCACTTTGTGATTAGCCACTGCATTGTCGACCCACGCGTCGAAGCGGCGGTCGGCGCGGCGTGCCGCGGCAAGTTCCGGCGGGCTGTCTTCGAGTTGCGCATAGGCCGGGTAACGGAAGCGCGCAGCGATTTCTGCAAATCCGGCCGGATCGAGCGCAAGCGCGCCATCCTTGATGGCCTGCCATTCGGCCTCGACCTCTTTCGCGAACGCCTCGGCGCCAAGCTCATGCACCAGAATTTTGATGCGCGCCTTGTAGATGTTGTCGCGGCGGCCAAATCCGTTGTAGGTGCGCAAGACCGCTTCGACGTAGCTCAGCACGTCACGCTTATGTAAGAACGGCTTGATGGTCTTGGCGAGGAATGGCGTCCGGCCCAGGCCGCCACCAACCATAACTTCGAAGCCAACCTCGCCCGCGCCGTTGCGATGCAAGCGGAGCGCCAAATCATGAACGCGGAGCGCCGCGCGATCGTGGCTCGACGCGCCGACCGCGATCTTGAATTTGCGCGGCAAAAATGAAAACTCCGGATGCAGCGTGACGTGCTGGCGCACGAGCTCGGCCCAGATGCGCGGATCTTCGATTTCGTCCGGAGCAACACCGGCCCATTGGTCCGTTGTGAGATTGCGGACGCAATTGCCGCTCGTCTGCATGCCGTGCATGCCGACGCTGGCCAGCGCCGCCATGGCGTCGGGGAGCTCTTCGAGCTTGATCCAGTGGTACTGAATGTTCTGACGTGTGGTGAAATGGCCGTAGCCGCGATCAAACCGCCGCGCCACATGGGCCAGCATGCGCATCTGTGTCGACGACAGCGTGCCGTAAGGAATGGCGGTGCGCAGCATATAAGCGTGCAGCTGAAGATAAACGCCATTCATCAGCCGCAGCGGCTTGAATTCATCCTCTGTCAATTCGCCGGACAAACGGCGCGCGACCTGATCGCGAAATTCCGCGACACGCTCGGCGACCAGCGTCCGGTCGAAATCGTCGTAGACGTACATGGCGGCCGATCTTCTTAAGTTCGCGCGTGATCTTTTTCCGGTACCAGACCGCCCAGACTGGCGACGCTCGGCAGGTCGATGGTAGGGCCATGCAAGCGAATGCGCTCGCGCAGGTTACCGGGCCGCACGTCTCCATCGCCGGTCAGCTTGACGGGCGCGATATAGGGACCGACCGCGCGGAGGTCATCGGCGATCGAAGCCTTGACCAGCTCTTGCGCGTCGGCGGCCTTGGTCGCCACCGCGGCGCCTGCAAGAGCGGTCGTCCAACCGCCTGCGGCGTTGCGGTACACGACGGCTCCGTCGCCGACGCGGTTGGCGGTGATCACCACGGGTCCGGTGATTTTGATTTTTTGCTCAAGAGGCGAGGTCATGCCGAGCTCCTGAAGATACTGGTGGCGATAGACCGCCCAGCCAAAGAATGATTTTCTATATAAGAACGAATTTCGTGCTGCAAATAGTAGAAAATTCTGCCACTTTGCCATTAAGCGGGAGGAGAAAGACCTGATTGGCCGTCTGATTGTGAAACGTCTGTCTCCCAGCAACAGCTTTTGCCCCGAAGTTCCGAAGACTCAAAGCTTGGCGCGCCGCGCTCCGAAAGAGGCGTTCCGAAAGAAGAGGCGCGATAGCCAGCCCGCTGGAACTAGGCTAAGTGTCCAGTGGCGATCGCTGCGATTTTGGCGGCTTCCGCAGGTGCTGCTTGCCCGCGCCAGACCACATGCATGTCAGGTCGCAGCAACATCAAATCGCAGCCGTAAATATCCCGGGCGACGATATCGGGCACATTGAGCACACTCACCGGCGCGCCATGGGAACGAATTGCGCTTTCAAGATGGGCGGTATCCGCGCTGGAACCGCCGAGCTTGAGGATCGAGTAGCCATCCGGAATGCGATCCTGCATCGGCGTGCCGTCATCGAGCCACACATGCGGCAGCCGGGCCCCGGGCCAAGTGGTTGGCTGGTAATCGCGGAACAAATGCTCCGGACCGCCCGGCGTGTTGCAGATGATCGGTGAATCAACGTAGCGATAGCCAAGCTCGGCGCCGATCATCTCGTTGCTCTTGCGTTGCTCGATGTCGGCGACAGCGCTTAAGTTTCGGCGGGCCTCCTCGCCTGCCGGCGAATTGTCACGGATGTTCGGGCGCCACATGGAGCGCCACTTGCGGCGCCCGATTGTCGCGTAGCGTGATGCGCCGACATTGCGTTCGCCGATCTGGCGACGTTCGATCTCGTAGGACTTCAGAAGATTAGGGCCGCCCCAGCCGCGCAATGTCGCGGCGAGTTTCCACGACAGATCAATGGCGTCGCCGACCCCTGAATTCATGCCTAGCCCGCCGGTGGGGATCACCAGATGCACCGCGTCGCCCGCAAGAAAGACCCGGCCCGCGCCATAACGCTCCGCGAGCAGAAGGTTCTGCCGCCATGGTGCACATGACAGCCTTTCGTAGTTGACGGGGATGCCGACGGTGCGCTCGAAAGCAACATTCATCTCATCGTCAGTGTCTACGACGGAATGCAGCGTCCAATGCTTCGTGGAATCCTGCATGATCAGGAACGTGGCCTTGTCGTCGGCCACGTGATAGTGGCGGCCCCGGCCCGGACCATTGCCGATCGGCAGCCGGTCAAACAGTTCGTCGCAGCGGTAGAGGGCCTGACGCAATTCCAACAAGTTGGCTTCGCCGGCCAGTTCGATGCCCAGTTCTTTACGCACGGAACTGGCGCCGCCATCGCAACCGACCAGATAGGCGGCACGCACATGCTCCGTGCTGCCATCGGTATTGCGCAGCCGCGCGACAACCTCCCGGTCATTCTGCTCCAGCGACAGAAACTCACAGCCGAAGCGAACCGAAACCGACGGCATGGCCTCAGCAATGGATTTCAGCAGCGGCTCCAGCGTGTATTGCGAGATCAGCTGATAAGGTTCGAGCGGAACGCTGCCGTCGTTTATTGACCGTGTACGAACTTGCGCCTCAGCGACTGACGGGTAAGAAAGATGAAGTAGCGGCGCTCGGTTGAGAGCGAGTACGATATAAACATCCATCGGGCAGTCGGACCGCAAACCGGCCGCGCGGATTTGCTGCGCCAGGCCCATGCGACGATAGATTTCCATGCTGCGCGCGTTGACGCGCTCCATCTTCGGCAGAAATGCCGGGCGCTCCTTCCGCTCGACGACGGCGCACCGGATGCCGCGCCTGCCCAGATCAATCGCGAGTGTAAGCCCGGTAGGCCCGGCCCCTACGATCAAAACTTCGCTGTCCATCACGCCTTCAGTCATGCCTCCGGCGACGGTCCGCACCACCCGGGCAGGTAATTCGCAGCGCTGCTTTTGGCCAATTGAAGCGCCTGTTCGATCGCGCGATCGAAATTGCGGTCAACCGTCTGACGTTTGACGTGCCGGCGCAAAAAATCCGCCCAAAGAAATTCGCTGAACGGCGTCGTATCTTTGGCGAAACCGCCGGCCCGCCGTAATTCCCCGGCGAGCGAGCGGAACGGATCGTCGGCGAGACCCGAGAGCGTCTTGGGAATGTCGCGATAATGCCGCCGACGCCCTTCCGCATCGTAAGGATGCATCCAATTTCGATTGTCCATCACCGTCCAGAACATATCCCGATCAAGCGCGCTCAGGTCGACCGTGATGGTCACCGCAAGGTTCTTGACCCCTTCTTCGTGAAGGGCCAGCGCGAGGTGATGATGATCGATGACGTAATGCCGGTTTTTAGGACCGAGAATAACGGGAATAATGTGCCGGCCGAGGAACTTTCCGCCCTTTGTTTCTCCAGTATCACGCCACCGCCTGCGCTTGGCTTGTACTTCGCGCATGCCGACTGTGATCTGCGTCGGGCGCAGATCGGCGATTGCGACCGTAGCCGCAACCGGCTCGCGGATTTGATTCATCTCAATTCGTCGACGCGTTGACCGCGCCGCTCAGCTTGTCAAACAGACCGGCGATGTCCTTGCGAATACTCGCCAGCTTGGAGAACTGTTCCGTGAGGTTCGACACGCGATCCTCGAGTTCGCGCTTGGAATCGCTGAATTTCTTCACCCGATCGGCAAGACCCCCGTCTTCATCTTCCTCGATCTGTCTGATTTTGGCGAACAGCCGGTCACGAGCCTCGCGCAACTCGTCAACGAGATGCACTACACCATTTTCCTGCGCGTCCAGCGGAGCCAGTCGCGCTTGCAGGTCGCCGAGCTTTGCCTTGATCTGGGCGAACACGACCGCGCGGCGCTCAATCTCTTCGAGATGAGCCTGCGTCGTTTCGATGAATGTTCCAAGCTCCGCGACGCGCGCGTCGATATCGACCTCTTCTTCCTCTTTCGCTTTGTCCGAAAGCATGTCGAGCGCACGATCGAAATTGGCAAAAAGACCTTCGACATCCTTACGCAGCGACCCGAGCTTGTTGAACTGCGTATTTAGCTGTGAAAGGCGCTCATCGAGCACCTGCTTGTCATCCGACAATTTCTGCACGCGCTCAGCAAGCGGTCCCTGCTGCGTCTGTTCGATCGCGCCGATTTCGTCAGCAAGCTGATCGCGGCTGATGTTCAGCTCCTTGAGACGGCTCGCAACGCCGTCCCCGGCGGCCAGATGGGGAGCAAGACGCCCATGCAACGCGGTGTAATCCTCCTGAAGGCCGGCAAGCGTTTTCGACGCGCGTTCGATGGCGTCGCAGCGATCGTTACTCTGCCTGACGAACTCCATCATTTTTTTCAGATTGACCTCCAGCGCAACCGCGTCATCTCCGCTGGCGATTTCCGCCAGCGTGTGATCGATATCGATTTGCCGGCTGTCGAGCTCGGCAAAAAGTTGTTCGATCGCGCGCCGCTTTTCGAGAACCGGCGCGAGCCGCTTCTGCAAGCTCTGTTGCTGCGTGCGGATCTCTTCGACGCGTGAGCTGAGATCGCCGAGCTGGTTGCGGCCCTTCTGGACTTGCGCCACCCGTTCAGCCTCGGTGAGCCGTTGGTTGAGCGCGTTCATCGCGTCTTCCGGATCGGTGCGGGCAAGATGAGACACCGCCGTTTCGGTTTCGACCTGCGACTTCACCAGACCCTTGACCCCTTGCCGCACGCCGTCGAGGCGGAATTCAAGTGCTTGGGCCGCCTGGCGCTGCCGCACCAGCGTTTCGCCCAGCCAGACTGCAGCCGGAACCAGGACGAGCGGAACGAGTACGACGATGATCCACGCTAGCTTGGCAACGAACGTTTGCGAGGCGAAAGCATTCAATACCGCACTCGTCTCGTGCCCCTCGGCCAAGATCAAAAAGGCCAGCGCAAGCACGAAAAGCGCGCCGCAAACAGCCGCAACGTTGCGCACGGAAAAGTATATCACCGGAGGTACCTCTTTTGCTTGTTTGGTACGACAGGAGGCCGCCGGGCACAAGTGCAAGAGCCTCCCGAATCGGCACGCCTTTAACAGGCTGCCTCGGCTGAGAATTTGCGGTATAATGCGGATGTGCGGGCAAAAGACGCACGGCCCAAAATTGGACAAGTGCGATCGTGATGTGACGCGGCTCACGCTGAAGATCGGATACTTTCATTGACTGTGCAATGAACCAGCTACAACACACCGGGGCGAGGCTGCTCGTTTTGCTTGCGACGCTGTTCTGCTGCGTCAGCCCGCATCGGGCGCACAGTCAGGAAGCCGTTCCACCAGCATCGAATCCGCCGAACCCGCCAGCATCAAATCAATCGGCGCCAACTCCACCGGCGTCCAAGTCCGCAACCTGTGAACGTTCGGCATTCCGCGTCGTCGTGGATGTCGGCCATACCGTCGACAAGCCCGGCGCCGACAGCTCGCGCGGCGTCACCGAGTACAGCTACAATCTGCACCTCGCCAATGAGGTGATGCAGGCGCTTACCAAAGCCGGCTTCGAAAAAGCTGTTCGGCTCATCACCGAGGCTGCACCCCTCCGGGGCCTGCTTGAACGGGCCGCGCGGGCCAATGCCATGCACGCCGATCTCTTCATCTCCATCCATCACGATTTGGTGCCGGATAATCTTCTTGAGACCTGGGAATACGAGGGGCAACAGAGGCCATTTAGCGATCGCTTCAAGGGCTATTCGATCTTCATATCCAAGGAGAACGCCAACCTCAAAGGCAGCCTCGCGTTCGGTCACTTCTTGGGTGAAGAACTGGAAACCCGCGGCCTCCATTACACGCCGCATTATACGCTGCCGCTGATGGGCCGCCGTCGCCATCAACTGCTCGATGCCGAAGCCGGCGTTTACCGGTACGATCAGTTGGTCGTGCTGCGAAAAACTCTCATGCCCGCGGTGTTGCTTGAGGCGGGATCCATCATCAACCGGGATGAGGAATTGGAAATGGCGGGCGCCGAACGCCGCGCGCTGACCAGTGCCGCCGTCGCCGCCGCTGTTGAAGATTTCTGTGCCACACGGTCTCACCCGGCCGCCTACCAGCAAGCTACGCAGCCACGCATTCGCACGCGGCCGCATCGCCAGACGGAAACGCTCCCGCTTCCATCGCATGCTGCCCTTCAGGCCGGCGAAAAATAATTTTCGCGGCACGGGAATAAATCGCCCCACTGCCCGATCTCGTCCTTGAGGGCCATTACTGGCTCAAAGGAGAGAGACAATGCGGACATCAGATCGCGAGGATGGGATCAGCAGGCGCAAGGTGCTCGAGTGCATGACTTGGGTCGGCACCGGCGTATTGTGGACTGTTTCAGCGGGAGTTCCTCGTTCACTTGGTCTGATCGACCAGGCGGCGGCTCAAGAAGCGCGCGGTCTGACATTTCTGCAAATCAGCGACAGCCACGTCGGCTTCGACAAGCCGGCCAATCCCAACGCCCGTGGCACGCTCGAAGAGGCGGTTGGCAGGATCAACGCGATGCCGGTCAAGCCGGCGTTCATGATCCACACCGGCGATATCAGCCATCTATCAAAAGTGAGCGAATTCGACGACGCCGACCGCATCATCTCGCAGACCCGGCTCGACGTACATTATGTGCCCGGCGAGCACGATTTCCTCGACGAGGAGCTGAAGCTTTATCGCGAGCGCTACGGGCGTGGCACCAAGGGCGCCGGTTGGTACAGCTTCGATGCGAGCGGCGTACACTTTATCGGCCTCGTCAACGTTGTCGATCTCAAGGCCGGCGGCCTTGGCAATCTCGGCGATGAACAGCTGGCATGGCTTGAAGCCGATGTGAAAGGCCGCTCGGCTTCGACGCCGATCGTCGTCTTTGCCCACATCCCATTGTGGACGGTGTATCCGGAATGGGGTTGGGGCACCGAAGACAGCGGCCGCGCCCTCGAACTGCTCAAACGCTTCGGTTCGGTGACAGTCCTCAACGGCCACATCCACCAGGTCATGCAGAAGGTGGAAGGCACCGTTACGTTCCACACCGCCCGCTCGACGGCGTTTCCGCAGCCGGCGCCAGGCGCCGCGCCCTCACCCGGACCGATGAAAGTCGCCGACGATAAACTCCGCACGCTCCTCGGCACCGCGAGCATCGCCTTCAAACAAGGCTCGGAACGACTCGCGATCGTCGACACACCGCTACAGGGTTGAGGAGAACGCGACCATGAGAGCCGCAATGACCGCTGGCGCGATGGGCGCCCTGGTTGGTGCTGCGCTGGCGGGAGGCGTCCTGCTGGCGGATGCACAGAACCAGACCAGCGCGATAGCCATCGACAACTTTACGTTCAACCCTCAGACGGTGACGGTGAAGGCCGGGACGACAATTACCTGGACCAACAAGGACGACATCCCCCACGCGATCGCCGCCGTTGGCAAGCAGTTCAAGTCGAAGGTGATGGACACCGACAACACTTATTCATTCACCTTTACGACGCCGGGCAGCTACGCCTACTTCTGCTCGCTACACCCGCACATGACCGGCACGATCGTGGTAGAAGCGGCCACGGGAGACGCGGGGCATTGATGCTTCAACGGCGGCGGCCTCGGTTGTTCACGCCATCGCAGGCAGGCACGGCAGCATGGCAGTTGACGGCGACAGCGAAGATGACAAAGCGCGGCGTTTTCGCGACGCCGCGCTGCCCTATCTCGACGACGTCTTCACGCTGGCGCGTTATCTCATGCGGAACACCGCCGACGCCGAGGATGCGGCGCAAGAGTGCTATTTGCGAGCGTTGCGGCATTTCGACAGCTATCGCGGTCCCACTATGAAACCCTGGTTGCTGACGATTTTGCGGAACGTCTGCCAGGCCGAATTCGCCCGGCGCGGCCATCGGGAAACGCTTGAGGATTTGGCACCGGACGAAACTGCCGCAGAAAAATCACCGATCTGGCAGGAGCCGCAGGTTTCGCCGGAAATCGCCATGCTGCAACAGTACGATGACGATACGATAAGACGGCTGGTTTCGGCGTTGCCGGCGCAGTTTCGCGAGGTCATCGTACTGCGCGAAATCAATGACCTGTCGTATCAGGAAATAGCCCAAGTTGCCGGCGTGCCGGTGGGAACAGTGATGTCGCGATTGGCACGCGCGCGATCGATGCTGCGCTCGGCGTGGAACGTTGCCGAAGGAGCAACGCCGTGAACTGTGCCGAATGCGAAATCCTGCTCCATGCCCTCCTCGATGATGAACTCGACGCGGGTCATGCCCGCGAAGTCGAGGCTCACATTGCCTCCTGCCCGGGATGCGCCGAGAAACTGCGAGCGTTCGGCGCGATGCGCTCGGCAATGGCAAAGGCGAAACTCAAGGACGCAGCCCCGGCCGCGCTGCGCGCGCGCATTGAAGCGACGGTGCCGTCGCCCTCTGCAAAGATTATGGCGCCGCGCCAATTCCTTCGGCCTTCACGGCGAAACTTCGTTGGCGGTTTTGCTACGGGGGCGGTGCTGTCAGGCGCGGTGGCAGCGAGCCTTATGCTGACCGTTTTCCGCAGCGATCAGGAGCAGATGATTGGCAACGAGGCCGTATCAGCGCATCTACGTTCGCTGCAGGCCGGCCATCTGACTGACGTCGAAACAAGCGAGCAGCACACGGTCAAGCCCTGGTTCAACGGCAAGCTTGATGTGGCGCCGCCGGTTATTGATCTGACCGCGCAGGGTTTTACGCTCATCGGCGGCCGGCTTGACGAAATCGGTGGCGAAACCGCGGCCGCGATCGTATACCGCCGCCGCCAGCACATCATCAATTTGTTCGTGTCCAGGCGCCCGCAAGCGGAGCGCCGCGGCGAGACCAGCGAAACGCGGCACGGCTTTAATGTGCGGCATTGGGCCGAGGACGGCCTCGACTATTGGGCGGTCAGCGATATCAATGCGGGCGAACTCGACGAGTTTTGCCAAAAATTCAAGGCTGCCCTGCACCCCTCTGGCGCCCCTTCCTGACTGGTTTCCGCGGTTATTAGCAGGTAAACCAAGCCTTAGTTCATGTTAAATACGCCGCTCCACGAGAGCATGGCGGCAACCGGTTTTGGCGCGGCAAAGTTAATCCCAATCATGGACCAGCGCACCGACAGCGAACATCGCCCAGACACCGCGCCTAATCGCGAAGCGCGTTCGGCGATCGCGCACGCGCCGAAGCCGCAGGCGTGGGTCGACCGCATGCGCAAACGGCGCCGCATGGTGCTGGTCGTAACCGCCCTCATTATTGCTGCGATTGTCGCCGTCGTGGTCTGGTGGATCAACACCAGCGGCTATGAAAGCACCGACGACGCTTTCATCGACGCCCGCACCGTGTCGATCAGTTCGCAGATCAATGCCGCCATTGTCGACGTGCCGGTGACCGACAATCAACTGGTCGAGGCCGGCGCTGTGCTCGTGCGTCTCGATGATCGCGATTACAAGGCGCAACTCGACCAGGCCCATGCACAGGTCGACCAGGCGGCCGCCAGTATCGCCAACATCGACGCCCAGATCGCCGCCCAGCAGTCACGCATCGAAGAAGCCGACAAGCAAGCCAATCAGGCGCATGCGTCGCTCACCTTCGCGCAGCAGCAGAACGAACGTTATCAGACGCTGGTGAAGAACGGGGCAACAACGGTCGAGCAGGCGCAGCAATACGCTTCCGGTCTTCTGCAAGCCGAAGCGACATACGCCGCCGCCGAGGCCAACGCGGTTGCCACCAAAAAGCAACTTCCGGTGCTCAGGGCGCAGCGCACATTGTACGAGGCACAGTTGGAGCAAGCACGCGCCGCGCAGGAACAAGCGGAGACCAACCTGTCGCGCACCGTCATCACGGCACCTGTCGCCGGGCGGGTCGTAAGGCTGACCGCCACCAAGGGCAACTACGCTGCTGTTGGCCAGACCCTGATCATGTTTGTGCCGCGCGACGTGTGGGTGACGGCGAACTTCAAAGAAACGCAACTGGTAAGTCTACGGCCCGGCCAGCCGGTCGATATCAGAATCGACGCTTATCCCGACCGTACATTCAAAGGCCATGTCGACAGCATCCAGCCCGGCAGTGGCACAGCCTTCAGTCTGCTGCCGTCAGAAAATGCGACCGGCAACTACGTCAAGATCGTCCAGCGCGTGCCGGTCAAAATCGTGTTCAACGAACCGCCCGATGTGATGTTGGGGCCCGGTATGTCCGTGGTGCCGACCGTCACGACAAAATGAGCGATCAACGCCAATCGTCCGCCCGTGAAAGCCGCTCGGCGGCGGGTGATCGCAGCCCGTGGCTGATCGCCATTGTACTCTCGATCGCCACTTTCATGGTCGTGCTCGACACGGCGATTGCCAACGTCGCATTGCGTTATATCGCGGGCAGTCTCGCGGTCAGCGTCGACGAAAGCACTTGGGTCGTCACCACGTATCTGATCGCCAACGCCGTCGTGCTGCCGGTGAGCGGCTGGTTATCGAACGTGATTGGCCGCAAGCGCTTTTATATGATCTGCGTTACGCTATTCACGATCGCCTCACTGCTGTGCGGGCTGGCCTCAAGCCTTAACGCGCTGATTATTTTTCGTATCCTGCAAGGCTTGGGCGGCGGCGGCATGCCGACCAGTGAGCAGGCCATGCTCGCGGATACGTTCACGCCGCGACAGCGCCCTCAGGCGTTTGCGATCTACGGCATTGCGGTCATCGTTGCACCGACCGTGGGGCCCACCATCGGCGGCTGGATTACCGATAACTACTCGTGGCATTGGATTTTCTTCATCAACGTCCCGTTCGGCATCGTTTCGCTGATACTCGTGCAATGGCTTGTCGTCGAACCGGATGTGCTCGAGCGCGAGCGCGCGCAGCGCCTGGCCGGCGGATTAAAGATCGATTGGGTCGGCTTTGCGCTGATCGCGCTGACGTTCGGCAGCCTCGAATTCGTGCTCGATCGCGGGCAGATCGACGACTGGTTTCACTCGACCACGATCGTTACCTTTGCGACCATCGCCGCCTGTTCGTTCATATTCCTCGTTCCTTGGGAGCTGACGCGAGACGACCCGATCGTGGATCTGCGCTTATTGCTGCAGCGCCAGTTCGGCATGGCTTTTATCGTCATGTTTGCGGTGGGCGCCATCCTGTTCGGCTCGAACCAGATTACCCCGCAACTGATGCAGACGAACTTCCCGTACACGGCGATGCTGTCCGGGCTTGCGATGATGCCGGGCGGTTTGGCGATGCTGCTGATGATGCCGATTATGGGGCAATTGATCCCCAAGATGGAGCCGAAATATTGGATAGCCATCGGTTTTTCCATCATCGCGGTGGCGATGTGGTACTCGACCTCCCTCGTCCCTGACGCAAGCTTCAGCTATTTCGCGACCGTGCGCGTGTATCAGACCGTCGGAATGCCGTTCTTGTTCATACCGATCAATTCCGTTGCTTATACCGGACTGCCGGTGCAGAAAACCAATGAAGGCTCGGCGCTCATCAATGTCGCCCGCAATCTCGGCGGCAGCATCGGTGTGTCGCTTGCCAACACCGAACTGGTGCAACGCTCGCAATTTCATCAATCGCGGCTCGTGGAAAACCTGATTCCCTCGTCGCCTGGATTACAATCCACATTGCACAGCATCACCGGGTACTTTGCGCAGAACGGATCGCCCGCCAACGCGCAGGGCCGCGCGATGGGCTACATCGCGCATCTGGTCAGCGATCAAGCAGCGCTCATGGCCTACATCGACATCTTTTTCGGCTGGTGCATTTTCGCCGTGGTCCTGGTCCCTCTCGTGCTCTTACTGATTCGGCGGATCGGGCCCGCGGCCGCTCAAGCCTCGGCAGGTCACTGAGAGCCCTCGCTTGGATGCCGCGCCTCTACCGTGTGCAGGCCGATGAAAAATTGCGCCTAACTCGAATAAATCGCCGCCGGCATTCGCTCGTCGGACGACAGGCAGAGAGCAGCCCAAAGCCACCGCGAGGTCGGCCAGCGCCGAGGTCTTAATTGCGACATGCTCCTGCGCTGGAATAGGTTTGCGCAGTTGGCGCGGCACCATTCTTGCTTGAAGTCGTTAGTGGAGGGGTAGTGGGGGGTTGTCATGAAGCACCCCGGTTGACACTGCCGGGAAGAAAGGAGTCGCCTATGTGTGACTTTAGCCTCCAGAGCGTGCGGTCGCGAGCCGCAAAAGTCGGCGATAAGCTTGTGACGCGTGACTTCGGTACCGGTACACGCGGCTTTGCCGCCTCCGACGACGCCGGCATGGCCGTTTGTTTGTTGCCGGGAACGGAGCTGGCTTTCGCCGGTGAAGTTGCCTGCTTACCAGCCGGTCTGCTCGGCTGGAAGACCAAGACGATCAATCACCAGACCGCCATCTTTCGCCAGGTCAACAAGGAAAAGTTGGCTGCGCATCACGACGCGCTCGAATTCCCCGATGGGCGCACCGTTTTGTTGACGCTGCTGTGCGAAGGCCAGACGGCAACAGTACTACAACTACCTGCCCAGCCGAAGACTGAAGCCGAAGCGCGCGAACAGGAACGCGTTGGCTTCATCGGCTGAGACGTCGCTGGCGCCGCTGCCAGCTGTTGAGAGCCTTCAGTAAAAGCCGGCCGCCTCCCTCCGGCGGCCGGTAGCGGGCTTGATTTCGAGCGGTGTGACGCGCCGCCGCGTGCTGCTACGCAGCGAATAAGAACCGCGCCGCGTTGTGCGCTCTTGGCTTTGCCGGATGGTCTAACGCGCATTCGCTCGAGGTTGATCGGCAGACCGAATTTATTCTCCTGCATATCGAAATCGGTAGGGTGACGGCTGGCGATATCGCGGCACGGTGTCCCTCGAATTGCGCACTGCGAAGGCGATATGCGCGCCGGCGTCGTCCCGCTGCTTGCAACCCTCCCAATCAGGATTGCGTTCGGCCGATGCCTTGCGCGCCACGAAATCATTCGCCAAGACGTTTATGGACGAATTCAAGACGTTGATCGACGAATTGCAGCCAATCCCTCCTTTGATGACCGACGATCCCGCCCCCAACAGCACTAAAGCCCCGGTCGTCGCGACCACAGGCACGGGCGGGCGCCCGCCGCGAGCGCTCTTCCTCACGATTTTTCCCTCGATCATGCTGCCCATGTTCCTCGCGGTCGCCGATCAGACCATCGTTGCCACGGCGCTTCCGGTCATTGCCGCAGATTTCGGCGACGTCGAGCGGGTGTCTTGGGTGGTCGTGTCGTACCTGATCGCGAACACGATCGCTGCGCCGGTTTACGGCCGCCTGGGCGACTCGTTCGGCCGCCGCAACATGATTCTCATCGCACTGGCCATTTTCATGGTCGGGTCGGTCTGCTGCGCGCTTGCGCCCGGCATCGTATTACTGACGGCCGCACGTGTCCTGCAGGGCTTCGGAGGCGGCGGGTTGATGGCCTTGTCGCAAGCGCTGGTCGGCGAAGCCGTTCCGCCGCGCGAGCGGGGACGTTACCAGGGCTATCTCGCGGCAGTTGCCGTCAGTTCCAACACGTTCGGGCCGGTTGCCGGCGGTTATCTCACCCAGGCTTTCGGCTGGCGATCGATTTTCCTTATCAACATCCCGCTGGGGCTTGTCGCGGGCCTTCTCGTGCTGCGTCTGGCCACTCAACCGGGCGACGGCCGGCGGACCACATTCGACGCTCCCGGGCCTGCTGCTCTTCATCATGTTCGTCGGCCCCGTCATTCTGGCGCTCGAACAAGTGCAGCGCATGCAACCGAGCGCGCTACCGCTGATCGGGGGCCTGATAGCGTTCGGATTACTGTCGCTGGCCGTTCTGGTCTGGCAGGAAATGCACACAAACTCCCCGCTTATTCCGCCCGCCCTGTTCAGGGAAGCCTCGGTCTGGCGCAGCGATGGTCTGGCGGCCTGCCACGGCGCGGCGCTGGTCTCGTTGGTTACCTTCTTGCCGATCTATCTGCGCGCCGTACGCGGGACGTCGCCGGCCCAAACCGGGCTGTTGTTGTTGCCGCTGACATTTGGCATCGGCATCGGTTCGCTCGTCGCCGGACAATTGATTACCAGAACCGGCCGTACCGCGATTTGGCCGTCCTTCGGATTATCGGCGGCGACGGCCGGCTTGTTATTTGTCGCCTTCTGGGTACCGCATCTCAGTCTCAGACAACTCCCCTGGGTGTTCGGCATCACCGCGCTGTTCATGGGAACAGTGATGGGCGTTGTGCAGGTAACTGTGCAGGCCATAGCCGGGCAACGGATGCTCGGCGCCGGCGCGGCCATGGTGCAGTTTTCGCGCTCGGTCGGCGCCGCCTTCGGCACGGCGACCGTTGCCGCCGTTCTGTTCTCGATGCTTGCGGCGGGCGACCGCGAAACAGCGAGCCTCCTGGGCGCGATCATCGACCGCGGGCCGGACGCCATCGCAGCGTTGGCGCCGGTCCGCCAAGCGGTTATTCAAACCGAGATCGGCGAGGCCTTCCGCGCCGCGTTCGTGACGGTATCGTGCTTCACGGGGGTCGGTGCGTTGCTCGCCTGGTCAATGCCGCTGCGACGCGTTTAGCTGGCTTGTAGCCTTCGTCTAAAGTCGCTCCGCGTTCGCGCAAACGAAGTTCGATCACGCGATGGATCATCGCGACTCGCGATGCGCCGCCGAACAATCGCCACGCGCGGTTATGCAGAATTCGGGTGGGTCACAGCCGGAAGGCGATTCTACCTTCAGCGCGACAAAGCGGCGGAAACGAAACCCGGTTACAACATGACAATCATCAAACTTTCCGAAGCCGACCACGAACGGTCCCATCCCGCCAAAGCACGGATCGCAGCTTACGATTGGGACGTGATCGGCTCTGATCTTCGCGCGTTCGGTGCCGCCGTCCTCGACAAATTGCTGACGCCTGACGAATGCCAAGACATCAGCGCGCTGTACCCGCGCGAAGCGTACTTCCGCAGCCACATCCACATGGCGCGGCACGGGTTTGGCAAAGGCGAGTACCGCTATTTCAAATATCCGTTGCCAACTCTCGTCGCGGATCTGCGGGCGGAGCTGTATGCGCGGGTGGCGGGGTTTGCCAACGCGTGGAACGCGCGCATGAATATCGCCACCCGGTATCCCGAACAGCACTCCGATTATCTGAAGATATGCCACCGCTCGGGACAGACGCGTCCGACACCGCTGCTGCTGCAATACGGACCGGGCGATTACAATTGTCTGCACCAGGACCTGTACGGCGATCTCGCCTTCCCTCTGCAAATCACCGTTCTGCTGTCGGAGCCGAACCGGGATTTTATCGGCGGGGAATTTGTGCTGACCGAGCAAAGACCGAGAATGCAAAGCCGCGTCGAGGTGGTGCCGCTGCGGCAGGGCGACGCCGTTTTATTCGCCGTTCACAACCGGCCGGTACAAGGCACGAAGGGCGTCTATCGCGTCAATCTGCGTCATGGCGTTAGCCGCGTTCGTTCCGGACAGCGCCATACGCTCGGCATTATCTTTCATGACGCAAAGTAGTTTTTGCCATTGATGCGCCGATGGCCTTCATGCCGACGCCCGGTGCGCCAGCCAGCGGCCGGCTTCGGCGGCCGCGAACAGGTCCGCCAGCGCCAGATTGACCGCGGCCGGTTCCTCGCTGGTGACAGTGTGACCCGAGCGCGGTATGACCAACAGACCCGCTGTCGGCACGGTGCGCTTGAGAAAGACGCTGCCGTCCAGGCAGGTGTCGTCTTCGTCGCCGACGATAACCAGCAGCGGCACGGAAAATCGTTTCAAGTCAGCCTCGAGGTCCCACAGCGTCGGCCGCCGCGCTTGCAGCATTGACATCGTCAGCGCGTGCCCTTGTGCGGAGTGCTCCGAGAGCATGCGGGCAAATTCGGCGTAACCACGCGGGTCTTTGTGCTTCTGGGTCAGACGCGTCGGATTGTCGGCGTAAAGCGCCGCGGCGGCGGCCATCCCCTTGTCCAAAAACATCTGGGCGGTTTCCGCCGCCTGCTTGCGCATCGCTTCGCGGGTGGCGGGATCGGCAACCGATCCCCAGCCGCAACCGGCTGCGGTCACCGAGATGCAGCGCTCCGGGTGGCGCATGCCGATATGGAGCGCCGTATAGGCGCCCATGGAATGGCCGACGATGTGCGCCTTCGCAATGTCAAGCGCGTCCATGATCGCGACGACATCACCGCGAACTATGTCCTGCCCGTAACGCGCGGGATCGCTCGGCACGTCGGAGGGCGGATAGCCGCGCGCGGAAAACGTCACGCAGCGGTGCGAGCGAGCAAAGTATCGCATTTGCGGCTCCCAGGTCCGGTAGTCGCCGGCGAACTCATGAATGAAAACCACGGCGCTGCCGGTGCCGGCCTCCTCGTAATAGAGCCTGGTGCCGTCAGTACTGGTGATCATCGGCATTGGTCGCCTCGACTGTCGTTACGCCGCCTGTGGAAGTACCTCAATCTCGCGCAGCTGCGTCACCGGCTGCGGCAAAAGATCGTCGGCGACATCGTATCCGACGACGCGCATGATTCCACGGGTGGGGCTCATCGCAACCGCAAGCCTGGTATAGGGGTTGAGGACCGGCTCACGCACCCAGCCAAAACCGCGCTCGGACAACGAACCGCTCCAGTTCGCCAGAGCATCGCGCCGGGCCCGGCTGAAACCGGCAGCCTCGTCGAATGAGCACACCAAAAACCGTCGCGTGCCGATGCGGCCTTCCCAGCCCGATCGGCGCGGCACCCAATCGTTGGCCGCGCAGGTATCGTCCTCGCGGGTAACAAAATCATTTTCCGTGCGCTCAATCACGCAGCGCTCGTGAGCCGCGCAGCCCACAAGCGTATAGATGACCGGGCGCGCGATTGGTGTCGTTTCGAGGAACCGCCGCGCGGCGGCAAAATCATCGCAAATCTCGAATGCCCGGCGCAAAAGTTGGTCCGGCGGCATCCGGCCGGTGCCGGCCGCCGCCCGCAGCACGCTGGCGACGTGATCGGCAGGGCGGAGCAAACGATGCCGGGTGCGGCGCCACATCGGCGCTTGATTAAGCGCCGCGGCGAAACGTTGTGGCGCCATCGCCGTAAGGACGCCAACATAACCGGGCCAGGTGACGCTGAAGAAATCGCCGTGATCACCCCGCATGTGCGCGATCTCGGTATGGCGTCCGAGCCCGCGAAACGGCCAATCGAGCGTGCGCAGAAGCCAGGCCGCGCCATCCTGTTCAGCCGCCCGCGCCGTGCATCCCCATTGATAAGAGGCGTTCAGCAGCCACACGCCGGAAAGCTCGAGCGCCGCGGCGATCTGCGCGATCTCCGCAAAGTACGGCGAGCGCGAACGTTTGAGCGAACCGCGCGAAAGCAAATCAAGCGTCGGGACGAGAGGCAGGGCTGCACGCGGAAAAAAACGCAGACAGGCGTCGCGCAGCGCGCGCGCTCGCGCAGCACTCCGTCGCGCGTGATCGGGCGGGCCGCCTTCCCGGATATCGACAACAGGAATCGCCGGCAACGCCTCGCTCATCTCAACGCCTGTCCGCTCTTCGTCGACCGGTTGCCGTCTTGTGTCCATGTCGTCACCGTCCCGCCGCGTCAAGTGCGCGTTCGGGGTCCACAGCATTCGTGCCGAACAGCCGACCCTGGACGCAAAAAGCGCGGCTTGCGTACAGTGCTTCATAGACCCAATTAGAATTCATACGCCGGGTGGCATAACGCATCATGAAAGCTTCATAGAATGACCAAGAGCGCGCGCATTCCCGAACGTTCACTCGGTTCGTCCGGCATCGAAGTTTCGGCCATCGGCCTTGGCTGCATGTCGCTTTCCGGCGTTTACGGCACCAGCGAGGATGACGCGGGCATAGCGGTCATCCACGAGGCCTTGGATCGGGGCATTACGCTCCTCAACTCCTCAGACATGTACGGCTTCGGCCATAACGAAGAACTCGTCGGCAGAGCGATCAAGGGACGGCGCTCCGAAGTCATCCTCGCGACAAAGTTTGGCAACCTCGGCGGCCGCGGCGGCAAGATCGCCGATGGCCGGCCTGAATATGTCATGAGCGCGTGCGAGGCGAGCCTCAAGCGATTGGGGGTCGACGTTATCGACCTCTATTATCAGCATCGGATTGATCCGACGGTACCGATTGAGGACACGGTCGGCGCCATGTCGAAGCTCGTCGCTCAAGGTAAAGTCCGTGCGCTCGGGCTAAGCGAAGCCCGGCCCGCGACCATTCGCCGGGCGCACGCCGTTCACAAGATAGCCGCTGTTCAAAATGAATTCTCGCTGCTGTATCGGACCGAAGCCGAGGAAACGCTGCACACGACCCGTGAGCTCAACATCAGTTTCGTTGCGTATTCGCCGCTCGGCCGCGGCTTGTTGACCGGGGCGGTCGAAAACACGGACTCCCTTGCCGAATCCGACGCGCGTCGCCGCCACCCAAGATTTGCGGCGGACAATCTTGATCATAACATGACGCTGGTGCAACGCATCCAGCAGATCGCATGCGCGAAGCATTGCACGCCGGGGCAATTGGCGCTTGCCTGGTTGCTTGCGCAAGGCGACGACATCGTGCCAATCCCAGGCACCAAGCGGAAGGAACGACTGCTCGAAAATATTGGCGCGCTCGCGGTTGACTTGAGCGACGACGATCTCGCACAAATCTCCGACGCCATCCCGGCCGGCGCTGCCGCGGGCCTGCGTTATCCGGAGGCGCAAATGAAGAGCGTCTATCTATAGGGCGGTGTCGACTAGGCGGTGTCGAAGGCAATCAGCGGGCGCGGGCAAACAATATGGAAATGAAGACTCTTGGACGAAACGGGCCGAAGGTCGGAGAGATCGGCCTCGGCTGCATGGGTATGTCGCCGGGCGTGTATGGGCCCAATGACGAAGCCGAGGGCATCGCCACCATCCGCGCAGCACTCGATGCCGGCGTCACACTGATCGACACCGGCGACTTCTACGGCATGGGCCATAACGAGATGCTGATACGGCGGGCGCTCGAAGACGTGCCGCGGTCGAACGTCGTTATCTCTGTTAAATTCGGCGCGCTGCGCGATCCGGCAGGCATGTTCGGCGGCAATGACAGTCGGCCGCAAGCGGTGAAGAACTTTCTAGCCTACAGCCTGAAGCGGCTCGGCACTGATTACATCGACATCTATCGGCCTGCGCGCCTCGATCCGGCGGTGCCGATCGAAGACACCATCGGCGCCATCGCCGACATGATCCGCGCCGGCTACGTCCGTCATGTCGGCCTGTCCGAGGTCGGTGCAGAAACGGTCAAGCGCGCGCATGCGGTCCATCCGATCGTCGATCTGCAAATCGAATACTCGCTCATGAGCCGAGGCATCGAAAAGACGATCCTGCCGACGACCCGCCAATTGGGGATCGGCATCACCGCTTACGGCGTGCTGTCGCGTGGCATCTTGAGCGGACGGGTGCCGCCGCGCAGCAATAAAGGAGACATTCGCGTCGTACGCATGCCGCGTTATCAGGAAGGCAACCTCGAAAAGAACCTGACCCTGGTCGAGGCGCTGCGGCAGATCGGCAATGAAAAGGGCGCGAGCCCCGCGCAACTCGCCATCGCGTGGGTGCGCTCACGCGGCCCCGATATCTTGCCGGTGCTTGGCGCCCGGCGCCGCGACCAGCTCAAGGAAACGCTCGGCGCCCTCGATCTCAACCTTGATGCCGCCGATTTCGCGCGCATCGACGCAGCGGTAGCACCTGAGCGCATCGCGGGCACCCGGTATGACGCGCCGCAGATGGCCCATCTCGACAGCGAGGCACACCACTAGCTTGGCCCAGCCGGCTTGATCTGGCCGGCTCACCGCTGGGATACTACCCCAAAACCGGCGGCGTTCGCGCACGACCGGATCTGGGGGAGGAATCGTGTGGCCGATTATCATTATATTGTCATAGGCGCAGGCTCAGCCGGATGCGCGATTGCGGCGCGCCTCTCCGAAGACCCGTCGACCCATGTTTTGTTGCTTGAGGCGGGCGGCACCGATGGTGACGACAGGATTTCTTCGCCGCAACGCGCGTGGGAGCTTTGGAACACGCCGTTCGATTGGGCCTTCACGACGGCGCCACAGCCGGGCGCCCAGAACCGGCCGATCTTTTGGCCGCGCGGCAAAGTGCTCGGCGGATCGAGCTGTCTTAACGGGATGATCTATGTGCGCGGCGCCGCCGCGGACTACGACCACTGGGCGTATCTCGGCAATGTCGGATGGGACTACGCCAGCGTGTTGCCTTACTTCAAAAAATCGGAGGACTATTACGGCGGCGCATCGCACTATCATGGCGTCGGCGGACCTTTGTCGGTGTCGCGCCACACCACGCCCAATCCCTTGACCGAAGTCTTTATCGAAGCCGCTGTGCAGGCCGGCCATCCCATCAACCATGACTTTTCCGGACCGGAAATTCTCGGCGTCGGTTACACCGACACGACAACACGCGAAGGCCAGCGCTGCAGCGCAGCGGTAGCGTTCCTCAGGCCGGCTCACAATCGCAGCAATCTGACGGTGCAAACCGGCGCGCGCAGCCATCAGCTTTCAATCGAGAACGGGCGTTGCGTGGGTGTCGTCTACGAGGAGAGCGGCAAACTCCGCACCGTGCGGGCCTCGGGCGAAGTCGTTGTCAGCGCCGGTGCGATCGGATCGCCGCACCTGCTGCTTCTCTCCGGCATCGGTCCGGCGGATGATCTGAACAAACTTGGCATCCGCGTTAACGCCGATTTACCCGGAGTTGGCAAAAACCTGCACGATCATCTTCTGACCTTTGTCATTCACGAAGCCAGCCGGGAAATTCCCGCGCCAAAGCACAACATCCTCGAAGCTCATCTGTTTGCTAAAAGCGACCCGCGCTTGCCCGCGCCCGACCACCAGCCGCTCCTGATGTGCAATGCGCCGCCGCTGCCAACTCTTGAGATTCCGCCGAACGCATATGCAATCGCGCCCGGCATCATTCGGCCGGTTTCGCGCGGCGAGCTGAAGTTGACCGCTGACGACCCGGCCGCACCACTCCATCTCGATCCGCGCTACTTGAGTGAGGCTGCCGACCTCAATGCGCTGGTCCATTCGCTGGACGTGTCGATCGAGATTTTGGAGAGCCCGGCTTTCGCCAGATGGCGCAAGCGCTCGCTCTGGCCCCAAGCAAAGACGCGTGCGGAGCGCGTCCAGTGGGTGCGACAGACCTGCGAAACCTACCACCATCAGGCCGGCACCTGTAAGATGGGCATCGACGCGTCGAGCGTGGTCGACCCACAGCTGCGCGTTTATGGAATTGAAGGTTTGCGCGTCGCCGACGCCTCGATCATGCCGGCAGTAACCAGTGGCAACACCAATGCTCCCTCGATCATGATCGGCGAAAAGGCGGCGGATCTCATCCGTGGTGAGACGACCGTGCGCTGACGAACGCTCGGCATCGTGCAGTCACCCAATAGCAGCGACTTGCCGACTGGCCTGCGCGGCGCGTCGGTCGGGCAACAGGATTTCCTATGACCGCAATAATTCGCGCAAATGCTCGGTTAAACGCCTTTGTCGTTCCGCCGATTGGTCCTTCAACGCTGCGCCCACGCCGAGGTAGCGGTCAGCGACGTCCTTTGAATGGAGCAAGTCCTGACCGGACCCGCTCAAGGCGACGCGCCCATTTTCAATGACATAACCACGATCGGCGATGGCGAGGCTTAAGCGCGCGTTCTGCTCCGACAACAGAATGGCCAAGCCCTGCCCGCGCAATTTCACGATCAAATCGAATATTTCCGAGACCACAAGCGGCGCGAGGCCGAGCGACGGCTCATCGAGCATCAATAACTTGGGCCGGGACATCAATCCCCGGCCGATGGCCAGCATTTGTTGCTGACCGCCGGACAGGTTTCCAGCGAGCGCCGCCATCCGATCGCGAAGCAACGGAAACAACCGGCCGACTTCGTCACGCTGCGCATTCGACTTGTTCGGCGTTTTAGCGCGGAGATATCCGCCGAGCTCCAGATTATCCGCGATGGTGAAGCCCGAAAAAATCTGACGACCTTCGGGGACGTGCACAACGCCGAGCCGCATCCGCGCGGCGGTTGGCAAGCCCTCGATGCGGCGGCCGGCAAAGCTGATCGTTCCCGAGCGAGCCCGAATGAGGCCCGAGATCGTCTTCACCAAAGTCGATTTACCGGCGCCGTTGTTGCCGACGAGCGTGACGATTTCGCCTTGGCCGACGGCCACGTCAACAGCATGAATCACATTGACGCCGCCATATCCGGCCGAGACGCCCTTGAGCTCGAGCATCATGGGCCCTGCTCCCTGCTCCGGCCGAGATAGGCTTCGATCACGGCGGGATCGTTCTGCACCTGCTGGGGCGATCCGCCGGCGATGAGACGACCGGCGTCGAGTACGAATACCGTGTCCGCCACGCCCATGACCAACGACATATTGTGCTCAACCACAAGCATGGTCGTGCCGGCATCGCGGATCGCACGAAGGAGCACGGCCAGCTCCGCGGTCTCGCCGTCGTTCAGGCCCGCGGCCGGTTCGTCGAGCAGCAGCAACCGCGGACTCGACATCAGCGCGCGGGCGATCTCGACGAGCTTCTGCGCTCCAATCGGCAAATCGGTCGCCGGCACATCCCGCAGACGCCGCAATCCGATCACATCGAGCCAGGCGTCGGCTTTTGCGGTAAGCCGCCGCTCCTCGCGCCGTGATTTTCCGGTCCAGAACATCTGCGCCACGGCCGGCGAGCGAACGTGCAGATGCGCGCCGACCATGACATTCTCGAGCGTCGTCATCCCCGGAAATACCCGCGCAGTCTGGAACGTGCGGATGATCCCGCGCGCGGCAACCCGTTGCGGCGTCAGTCCGGCGGCGTTGTCACCGAAGAAGCGGACTTCGCCCGACGTCGGCGCGAACAGCTTGGTCGCCACGTTGAAGAGTGTCGTCTTGCCCGCGCCGTTCGGTCCAATCAGCGCGCAAAGACTGCCGGACGCTACCGTTAACGTCACGTCATCCACGGCGCGCAGACCGCCGAATATCTTCGTGACTGCGCGACACTCAAGCGACGGGACTGTCACGGTTTTGCTCTCGCCGAGGCAAGCTTCGATCGGTGAACGACGAAACGATCCAGCATAAGCGCCAGCCGCCCAAACAATCCTTCGGGCATGAACAGAAAGATCGCCACCAGGACCGCGCCTTCGGCCGCGGTCTTGTACACGGCCAGTTCCTGCACCAGCGTCGGCAGCAGCGTGAGCGCCACCGATCCGAAGAAGCCGCCGACTAGCGTGCCCTCGCCGCCCAGCACCAGCATGGTGATCATTTCAAAAGAGCGGTCGGCCGAAACCATTTCTGGCGACAGAAAATGAAAGTTGAAGGCGTAAAGCGCGCCGGACAATCCGGCCAGCGCCGCCGATATGCACAGGGCCGCCACCTTGACGCGACTCACATTGATGCCAAGCGCCGCCGCGGCGAGCTGATCGGAGCGCACCGCCTTGAGCGCGCGTCCGAATCCCGACCGCATGCCCCCTTCAAGAACGATCACGAGCGCGACCGAAAGCGCCAGCGCGAGGTAATACATCCGCAGCGGCGTGTCGAAGGCAAAACCGGCGATTTCGAACGCGGGAATGCCGACCAGGCCCGATGGTCCCCCCGTGACATCGACCAGTCCGACTGCGACTGAATCAATCAGCAGCCCAAACGCAAGCGTTGCCAGCGCGAGATAATGTCCGCGCAATCGCGCCGTGGCGATGGAAAGAATGAGTGCGCACAACACGCACATGACGATCGCGACAAACGTTGCCGGAAGCGAGGGCCAGCCGTAGGACGTCGCCAGGATCGCCGCAGTATAGCCGCCGACTGCCATGAAGCCGGCCTGACCAAGACTGACCTGCCCCGCATAGCCCATCAGCACGTCTAGGCCGAGCACGGCGATAAACAGGATCACTGCAATCACCAGCGACGACAGCACGCCGAGCGGCAACGAAAACGCCGGCAACAGCGCAAGAAGCCCGACAAGGACAGTGCCACCTATGAGGCTGCGATAGCCGTCGAGACGGATGACCGAACGATTGATCTGGACATCTTCGCGGACATCGCCGCGACGCTGCGCTCCGCCCGGAAACAGGCCGGTCGGCCGGACGATCAACACCAACAGCAACAGCAGCAATGCGAGCGTGTTGGCGAACAATGATGACACATAGAACGCGGCGAATTGCTCGGTGATACCGAGCAACAGGCCGCCGATAATCGCTCCCGCAAAACTCCCCATTCCACCGATCGCAACGGCGATGAAACCGGCGATGGTGAAGAATTGGCCGGAATCGAATTGCAACGACATGATCGGTGCGACCAGGACACCGCCGACCGAGCCGATGAACGCGGCAAGCGCGAAGCTGAGCAGCATCATCCGCGGCAAATCGATGCCCATCAGACGCGCCGCAGTCGGATTTTCAGCACACGCCCGCAAAGCCCGACCAAGTGAGGTGGTGTGCAGCAGCAACCATAATCCTGCGATCATGACCGCCGACACCGCAGCAAGCCACACACCCTGGGTGGGAATTCGCAATCCGGCGACGACGAAAGGAGCCTCGCCCGAGAAAGGCGGCAGGGCGTAGGGCTGATTGCCCCACACCACGAGCGTCACGCCGACGAGAAAGATCAGAAGCCCCGCGGTGAGCACCAGAACGCTGCTGGTTGGAATCCGCGTCACCGCAGGCACGAAGGTCAGCGCCCCGACCAGCACGCCGAATGCCGTGGACGCGACTACGGCCGCGACCGCTGCGGGCAACACCGGCCAGCCGAACACGACCTGAAAATAATACATGCCCATGGCACCGAGCACGCAGAATGCGCCCTGCGACAGATTGACAACGTTGGTCACCCGGTAAACCAGCGAAAAGCCGAGTGCGACGATGGCAAAGACGCCGCCCTGCAGCAGACCGCCGATGACGATCTGAAGGATGCCTGACAAGGAACGATCCGCTGTTCGAACGCGCCTGCTTGAAGCCTACTCGGAGTCTACCTCGAAAGCGGTGTCCCGGTCGGCTCGCTTGCCACGATCCAGGTCCCCGCGGTCGGGTCCCAACGTGTGACAAGCGCGTTCTTCACCGTCAATCCACGCTGCGGGACGGCGGTGAAATTGTAGATTCCGTTGATGCCCGGATAGTTCGTCTGGCTGGAGACGAATTGCTTGACCTGTTCCGCCGTGGCCTTGGTCCCGATCTGACGCAGTGCCCCCGTCACGATCACCGCCGGGTCCCAGGCCAGCGCCGCCATGGCGTCGGGCTTCAAATGTGCGGCGTCGAAGGCCGCATACATCTTCTTCTGCTGTTCTTCCACGCGCGGATCGAGCGCAAACATGCCGTCATGCGGCAGAAACACCGAGGTCGTGACGTAGAGGTCCTTCGGCAGGAAGTCTTTGTACTGCGTCATCTGCGCATGGGTCTGATTACCGTTGCTGATACCGACGGGCACGTTCAAGCCGGCAGCCAGAATAGCCTTGAACACGGTCGCAATCGGAGCGCCGGTCGACCAGGCGATCAGCGCCTGCGGCTCGGCCCCTTTAATGCGCTCGATCTGCGCGGCCACGCTGACGTCGGTCGGATTAAAGCGCTGCCGTTCGACGATTTGAATGACCGAATTCTCCGGAAGCTTCAGCACTTCGTTCAGGCCGCGCTCGGCATCCTGACCGGTGGCATCGGTGCTGGAGATGAACCCGATCTTGGTCAGTCCGCGCAGCCGGTAGTAACGCACCAGGGCTTCGATCAGCGCGTGGGTGTCGGTGTTGCTCGAATACTGGTATCCGCCGACAGCTGGATGAACACCCGGCGACAGGCAATAGTCGAACGGCCCTTCCTTGAGCAGCGGTGCAATAGCATTGCACATCGCCACGATGCTCGAGCCGAGAACGACCGCCGGTTTCGCTGCAAAAATCCCGCTGGCCATCTGCACGCTGGTCTGCGGACTGGTCTGATCATCGTAGAACGTGAACTCGAGCGGCTCGCCGTCGATGCCGCCATCCTTGTTGGTCACCGCTTGGAAGATCTGCAACGCTTGTTGTTCGCCACGTCCGAGGAATGAGGCGCCGCCAGTCAAAGGCAGGATAACGTTAATTTTGTAGGGTTCAGCAGCGCGCGCGACGGCCACTCCCGCCGCCGCCACGCCAAGCACGATTGCGAGGGCGCGAACGGTCAGCCCGGCGAGCGGCATCAGGCGACCTGTTCGCGCGCGACGGCGGGCGAAGCTTTCCCATCCGCCGTGCCGAATGTGCGCCAGTCCACACTCTTGGGCAGGATGCGTTCGTACGAACTGATGCTGACGTGCGGGATGTGCGGCTCGGAACAGCCGAGCACAGGACCGCCGCTTTGCATCGCCCGCGCCGCGTCGACCATGAGGCGCCGAAACTCAACGACAGCAAGATCGCTGGCGCCGAGGCGCTCCCTGGAGCGATCGGCAATCGCTCCCATGGTTTCCCACATCGCGATGTCCTGGTTGGGGATGCCGCGGATGCCGGTGAAATCGCCAAGTTTCATCGCGTTCCGGTCCTGCAGATAATTATTGGCGCGGGTTCGCAGCGAACGAAAATCCCGGGTGAGATCTATGCCCGGCTGCGCGCCGTTGAATTTGCGCCAGGCTTCCTGGTCGATACCGCCAGTCTCGCGCCATGCGACAAAATAAAACGTGGTATGGGTATCGTCCTCCGGGACGATGACGCTGGTCACGTTGTAGGCGTTGTTCGGCGGAATGAGCGCGACGAATGGTGCGATGTAAACAGTTTTGCGCACGTATTCGTGGGTCGCCGAGTTCGCGATCGGACGACGCAGTGCGGCGTAGTGAAAACCGTAACTCGTCCGCTCAACCTGCAGGCGCGGCGCGGTGTCGGTCGAGGGCCGTAACCAGTGAGTGCCGATACTCTTCGCCCCATCGACCTTGGCCGGACGCATATCCGAGGAATGCAGACTCGACGAATGGGCGGAATCGATCTGCCCCTCCAACACCTGCGCCCAGTTACAGTCGACGTGAACCTTGACAATGCTGACGTTAGTGTCGGCGGTCGGTGCAAACGCCGGCGCTTCAAACTCCCGCATGGTCTCGGGTGACCCGAGATAGGTCCAGACAAATCCGCCGGCCTCGCGCACCGGATAGGCTTTCATTTTGACTTTCTCGACAAGCCCGCTCTCCGGCGGCTCCGACGCCATTTCCAGCACGTTACCTTCGACGTCGATCTTCCAGCCGTGATAAAGGCAGCGCAAACCGCACTCTTCGTTGCGTCCGAGCGCCAGCGAAGCGCGCCGATGCGGGCAGCTCTCGTCGAGCACGCCAAGCCGGCCGTCGCTGTCGCGAAACACCACGAAATTCTCACCGAGCAGACGAACCTTCTTCGGGGTGCAGTCGGGCTCCGCCACTTCCTCAATCATGCAGGCGGGAATCCAGTGGCGCCGCATGAGCTGACCCATCGCCGCGTCGCCTTCAACGCGGCACAGCAGTTCGTTTTCTTCGCGTGTAAGCATGGCGTGTATTCCCTGCCGCAAAACGGGGACCAACGAAAAGATGTTAGCCCTCTAAGTATTTTTAAGGTACAAGCTCCCCGCTTTATTGTCGAGGCCCGCAGGCCCCGCGATTGTGCGCTGCACAGATGCCGGAGAAAATCGTGACCGATCGAATGCCACCCGATGCGATGGGGTTGCAGATCGCACACAAGGAAGAGATTGCGCAGGGCATTTACGTGTTCGAGCTGCGCGATCCGTCAGGCGCCGAGTTGCCGCCGTTTACCGGCGGCGCCCACATCACTTTGCAGACGCCCAGCGGGCTCATCCGCAAATATTCGCTGTGCAACGATCCGGCTGAACGCGATCGCTACCTGGTTGCGATAAAACGCGAGCAGCCTGGTCGCGGCGGCTCGGCCGATCTGATCGACAATGCGCCAGCGGGCGGCATGCTGCCGGTTGCGCGCCCGGTCAACGATTTTGAGCTACCGCCGCGCGCCACCGACCTTTTATTTATCGCCGGCGGTATCGGCATCACGCCTATGATGGCGATGATCAATCAATTGCGAGCGGAGCCCGGCAAGCGCTTTCGTCTGTATTATTGCACGCGCTCGCCCGAAGCGACGGCCTTTCTGAAGGAACTGAGCGTCCCCGAGTTTAAGGGCAAGGTGAAAATCCACCATGATCAGGGCGACCCGGGACGCTCGCTCGATCTTTGGCCGATCCTGGAACAGCGAAGAAACCGCGAGCATCTTTATTGTTGCGGCCCGCGTGCGTTGATGGAATCGGTGCGCGATCTTACCGGCCATTGGTCGCCAACGTCGGTGCACTTTGAAGCCTTCACCGAACCGGAGCGCACCAAGGCCGACGACAAGCCGTTCCTGCTACGGCTGGCGCGTTCGGGAGCCGAGTTCGAAGTGCCGGTCGGCACCACGATTCTCGAAGCCATGCACGCCCATGGCCACGACGCGCCCAGCTCCTGCGAAAGCGGCACCTGCGGCACCTGCCGGACCAAAGTCATCAAGGGCGAAGCGGACCATCGCGACCTCGTGCTCGCCGAACATGAGCGTCATGACCAGATCATGATCTGTGTTTCGCGCGCGCGCAGCGCGATTCTCGAGATCGACCGCTGATGAGCGCGGCTCGTCCTGCACGGACGCTGCGCCTCGGCATCGCCGGGCTCGGCCGCGCGTTCACCATCATGCTGCCGACCTTTGTGCAGGACGAGCGCATTGCGCTGGTCGCGGCAGCCGATCCGCGCACCGAAGCGCGCGAGCGATTTGCGGCGGATTTCGAGGCGCATACGTACGCGTCGGTGGAAGAACTTTGCGCCGACGACAATGTCGAAGTGGTCTATGTGGCAACGCCACATCAGTTTCACGCCACCCACGTCTGCCAGGCGGCGGAGGCCGGCAAGCATACGCTGGTCGAGAAGCCGCTCGCGGTGACGCTCGCCGAATGCCGGGCGATGATCAACGCCGCTGAACGGGCCGGCGTTCACCTCGTTGTCGGCCACAGTCACAGTTTTGATGCGCCTTACCGGCGCGCGCGTGAAATCATTGCCGGCGGTGAATTCGGCAAGCTTGGCATGATCACCGCATCGAATTTCACCGATTTTATGTATCGGCCGCGGCGCCCCGAGGAACTGATCACAGCGGAAGGCGGCGGCGTCATCTTCAGCCAGGGCGCCCATCAAGATCGACATCGTGCGGCTTCTCGGCGGCGGTCGCGTGCGCAGCATTCGCGCCTGCACCGGCAACTGGGATCGGGACCGGATGACCGAGGGCGCCTATGCGGCTTTGCTCGAATTTGAGGATGGAGCCTTCGCGTCAGCCGTCTACAGCGGCTACGGACATTTTGATTCCGACGAGTTTTCCGGATGGATCGGCGAAATGGGCCTGCCAAAAGATCGCGGGCGTTATGGGGCCGCGCGCAAAGCCTTGGGCGACTTAACGGCGGCGCAAGAGGCGGCTTTAAAGGCGGCGCGCAACTACGGCGGCGCCGACTACAAAAACGCGGCCCCCGAGGCCGCACGGCTGCATCAACAATTCGGCGTGCTGCTCGCCTCATGCGCGCATGCAGACCTTCGCCCGACCGCCGAAGGCGTGATGATCTACGGTGATTTCGAGCAGCGCTTGGAAGAGGTCGCCGTCACTGCCGTCCCGCGCGCCGAAGTGATCGACGAACTCTACGAGGCGATCGTCGCCGGGCGGCCGCCGCTGCACTCCGGCCGGTGGGCCATGGCGACGCTGGAAGTCTGCCTCGCAATTCTGCGATCGGCACACGAACGCCGCGAGATCACGCTCGAGCATCAGATCGGATTGGCCGGGTCGTGAAAGCAAAAAAAAGCGGACCAAAATCGCCGCGCCGGTCAAAGCGGAGCGCCGGCATCGAGGAGACGCAAGCGATCCTGCGCCACTGGCGCGAAGCCGTGCCCAACGATCGCCTCGCCCATCTGGTCAAGGACGCGGCGCGCGCGTTGTTGCGCGCGTTGCAGATGCGCCTGGCGGTCCACGGCGTGCCGCTCGGACATTGGACCTTCCTGCGCATCCTCTGGGAGAAAGACGGAATCACGCAACGCGAGCTCAGCGAACAGGCCGGCGTGATGGAGCCAACGACCTTCACGGCGCTGCGGGCGATGGAGCGTCTTGGCTATGTGGTGCGCCGGAAACTGCCCGGCAACAACAAGAAAGTCTTTGTCTTCCTCACGCCGCGCGGACGCCTGTTGAAGGCGAAGCTTGTACCCTATGCGGAACAGGTCAACGAAGTTGCGATCCGGCGCGTCAAACTTGCCGACATCATCACCACGCGGCGGACACTGCTTACGATCATCGAGAATCTGGCCGCTGAAGACGACGCCAACGAGAGCGGGCGCATCCCGTCAACGCGGGAACTTGCGCGGCTCGTAGCGGCGGGCGGCGGAAGCATCCTCGGCGAATAGTTTGGAAAAGTGAGCACCTAGAGAACGGCGGTCTCGAACTCCCCGGACATTTTCACCTAATGGCACCTGCCAATTTAGCGGAGACAGTAATGGCCGACTTGACCGCGTTGCTCAAAGATCTCGTTATTGCGAACCGGATTCTGGCGCATGAAGGCGTCGTGGACGGATACGGGCATGTCAGCCTCCGTCATCCCGAACGTCCCGATCGTTTTTTCATGTCCAGGTCGCGCAGTCCCGAACTCGTGACCCTCGACGACATCATGGAGTTCGATCTCGACTGCAATCCCATTGATCAGCGCGGACGCGTGATGTACGGCGAGCGGCCCATTCATGGCGCGATCTTCCAGGCGCGGCCGGACGTCGGCTCGGTGGTGCACAATCACGCCCACGAGGTCATTCCGTACACCGTGACCAAAGTGCCGATGCGACAGGTTATTCATACCGCGGGCGGCATGGGCCAGCACGTCCCGGTCTGGGACATCCACGATGATTTCGGCGACACCGATATGCTCGTTCGCAACATGCAGCAGGGCCGAAGCCTTGCAAAAACACTGGGCAACAATGCGGCTGTGCTTATGCGCGGCCACGGCTGCACCGTTACCGGGAAGACTGTTCGCGATTCCGTGCGCATCGCCGTCTATCTGATGGTCAACGCGCGGCTGCAGACCGAGGCGATGCGGTTCGGCGACGTCACGTTTCTCTCCGAAGGCGAAATGGTGGCAACGGCCGAAATGTCGGCATCGCCGCTCTCCTCGGACCGCATCTGGGAGTATTGGACTCAGCGCAGCGGCTATTCTCCGACGTAGCTCCGGTGGCAAGGGCGGAAAACTCAAGAGCCGCAAGCAAGCGATCGCTCTGTCGAAAGCCCGCAAGAAAGGGAAGAAGGTTCCGAGGAAAAGGGCGGCGCAGGCCGGCGACAGCTCAGGAGTCCAGCACCGCGCGGACCTTCGTCGCAAGCTGGTCGAGAGTAAACGGCTTGCTGATGAGATTCACGCCCGGATCGAGAACACCGCCGTGCACCACGGCGTTCGGCGTGTAGCCGGTGGTGAACAGCACCTTCAAGCCAGGACGACGCCGGGTCGCTTCGTCGGCGAGTTTCTTGCCATTGATGTCAGGCATCACGACGTCGGTGAACAGTAATTTGACGCCCGTCTCGCGGTCCAGAATCGCCAGAGCGTTGGTTGCGTTCTCGCAGTCGAACACCGTGTAGCCAAGCTCGTGCAGCGCCTCGGAAGCTAACCGGCGCATCAGCAAATCATCCTCCACGACAAGGATGACTTCGCTGCGATCGCCGGTTCGCATCGGGCCGGAAATCGCGCGCTGGATATCCTTGGCGTCGCCGACGAGACGCGGCAAATAGATTTTGACGTTCGTGCCGGCGCCGATCTCCGAGTAGACCTTGATGTGACCCTGCGACTGCTTGACGAAGCCATAGACCTGACTGAGTCCAAGGCCGGTGCCCTTGCCGGAAGGCTTGGTGGTGAAAAAAGGATCGAATGCCCGGCTTGCCACTTCCGGTGACATTCCGGTGCCGTTATCGGCGACCGCGATCATGACAAACTGTCCCGGCTCGACCTCGGGGTTCTGCCTGCAATAGGCTTCATCCAGATAGGAGTTTGCGGTCTCGATCGTCAGCCTGCCGCCCTCCGGCATGGCATCCCGGGCGTTGATCGCGATGTTTAGGATGGCGCTTTCAAGCTGCTGGGCGTCGGCATTGATGACCCACAAACCCGCCGCTGCGACCGTTTCGATACGAATGTGCTCTCCCAACGTCGAGTGCAACAAGTCCGACATATTGGCGATCATTTTATTGGCATCGATCGGTTGCGGCGCCAGAGGCTGCTGACGAGCGAACGCAAGAAGACGCTGCGTCAGGATGGCGGCGCGCTCGGTCGCATTCGTTGCCGCGTCCAGGAATCGCGCAATGCTGAAGTCGCCTTTCACGATGCGCCGCGACATCAAATCGTGCGCACCCATGATCACCCCAAGCATATTATTGAAATCGTGGGCAATGCCGCCGGTGAGTTGGCCTAATGCTTCCATCTTCTGCGACTGCCGGAGCTGGCCCTCGACCTGCTCGCGCCGGGCGATCTGTTCGACCAGTTCCTGATTTGATGCCATCAACTGATCGCGAGCGCTGGCGATCGCGCCCAACGACTGACGCGTCGAGCGGGCAATCAAGAGGCCAAGAACGCAAATCAATATGAACGCCACTGCGACGCCGACTTGCAGCATCAGAATGGAGCGCGCCGCGTCGGCCCGCCTCGTCGTCAGCACTTCATCTTCTTCGCTCTGCAAGGATGTCAGCGACTGGCGGATTTCCCGCATCAATCGAAGGCCGTTATCATTATTGAGAATGGTGAGAGCGGCATCCGGGCGCCCGGCCCGGCGCTCATCCACCGTGGCGCGCAACTCTGCAAGCTTGTCGACCACGGCCTGGCGGAGTCGGGCGACAGCTTGCTGCTGTCGCTGGCCGCTGCCGACCAAATCGCGCAATTGGTCGAACGTGGACGGCAGTTCGGCAACGGCCGCGTCATAAGATTGAAGATAACTGTCCCGGCCCGTGATCAGGAAGCCGCGCTGACCGCTCTCCGCGCTCAGCACCAGATTGAGCGTCCGCGTCAGCAGATCGCGCACCACGAGCGACCGCGCCACCCATTCATTGTCACGCTTGTTCGCCGCGCCAAGCCAGAACGTCGCGACCATGATCAAGGCAGCGAGCACTGTGGTTATCACAAGGCTCCGATTAAGCGGAGCCAGCGGCTTTGGATCGGTCAACGGGCGCACGAGACCTTCGGCAGGCTCGGCGCAAATGCGCCTGTACGGTCATCGACCACCCTTCGGGCAACTGACATCACTCGCTCAATCAACTTGGATCGACAAAGCGCCACTCGGCCGACGCGCACATTATCCTAACCGCGGCCCCGCCGCCTATGTCAAAAAACATAAAGCTACGCGAACCTGTGGAACTTTTCGCCCGTTGTCCGCGTTCGTGTTTTGTCGCCGTAGATACAAGACCCTGGCAAGTTGATTAGGCTTCATCGCTCCTGTCCTGTTCCTCAGAACGCATAAATTTCGAGGGATTTTGTGCCGCATGCAGGTGAGCTGCTTCGAATGCGAATTGCGTGCGTGTGGCTTATTCAAGCCCATCAGCCCGAACGAACTTGGCGCGATCAACGCGATCAAGCGCGACCACATCGCGCTGCCGGCCGGCGCAGAGATCATTCGAGCCGGCGATGAAAATCCGGAAGTCTACACGCTTTATTCGGGGTGGGCCTTCCGATTTCAAACCCTTCCCGACGGCCGCCGCCAGATTTTGAACTTCCTGCTCCCGGGCGATCTGGTTGGCCTGCAGGCAGCGATGTTCGACGCCGCGCTGCATGGCATCGATGCCCTGACGGACGTCGAGTTGTGTTTGCTACCGCGGCGAAAAGTCTGGGGCCTTTTTGGCGAGATGCCGGGGCTTGCCTTCGACGTCGCCTGGCTCGGATCGCACGAGGAGAGCCATGTCGATGGCAATCTGACGAGCGCAGGTCGGCGAACTGCCACTGAGCGCACGGCGGCCCTTATTGTGATGCTTTACAAACGGGCCAAGGCGCTGGACCTCGTTGCGGACGAGACATTCGCGTTCCCGCTAACGCAACAACACATCGCAGATGCGCTGGGCCTGTCGCTCGTGCACACCAACAAGACCCTTGCCCGGCTTCGGCGGCTTGGCATGTTCACGCGCGCCAATCGATTCATGACACTGACAAATCCACACGTTCTTGAGCGAATTGCTCAGCATTTCGACGCAGAAGTGCCGCTGCGGCCCCTGATTTGAACGTGCGACGAGCGAGAACGCGCTTTCGCCGACGTTCACAAGAACCGAGAAGACCGATCTCGGGTCAGAGGCTAAATCTCGGATGCCGGACGGCGACGCATTTCCCCGTCGCGCCGGGGCTTGCGGCTTCTGCCGGCGGGCGCCTTCGACGCGGGTGCGGCGTCAATCAGGATGTCGCAGGCGACGCCATGCGGGTGCCAGTGGTACTTGACCTCACCGCTGAGCTGACCGATCAGCCGCTGGATCGCGCGCGTGCCAAATCCTTCTTTCGTTGGCGGGGCCACCGGCGGACCTCCGGTTTCGATCCAACGCAGGTACAGTTTTTGGCCAGGCTGCGTCGACCATTCGACTGTCACCCGCCCGGCGGGCGTCGACAACGCACCGTACTTAACGGCATTGGTCGCGAGCTCATGCAAGGCCATTGCCATCGCCTGAGCCAGCTCTGGTTTCAACAACAAGCTCGGACCCTCGATTTGTGCGGACAAATCGCCGTTGCGGCAATATGGCGAGAGCTCCTTGAGCGCAAGTTCGCGTAAATCGGCGCCGGCCCAGCGCGACTGAGCCAGCATGCTCTGTGCGTTGGCGAGTGCCTGCAACCGCCCCTGGATTGCCTCTTTGAGTTCGGCTGCCGTGGCCGCATTTGTAAGATGAACTGTCGCCTGGGCGATCGCCAGGAGATTGTTGGTCCGGTGATCGGCCTCGCGAGCGAGCAAGACGATTTGTTCCTCGCGACGCTTTTGTTCGGTGATATCTCGCGCGATCTTCGAAGCGCCGATGATCCTTCCCAATTCATCGGCCACCGGAGATATGCTCAACGAGATGTCGATCAAGCTGCCGTCTTTGCGCCGGCGTTCCGTCTCAAAATGCTCGATACGCTCACCACGCCTGATACGGTCGAGAATGTCGGTTTCCTCATGCAGGCGTTCAGGCGGAATCAGTATCGTGATTGGCTTGCCGATTACCTCGTTTTTGGCATACCCAAACAAACGCTCCGCACTCTGGTTCCAGGTGGTGATCTGGCCGTTAAGATCTTTGCTGATGATGGCGTCATCGCTTGATTCAACGATTGCTACCAAATGGCAGCTGACGCGTTCGGCGCGTTGGTGCTCGCTCATGTCGACCAACATATTTACCGCGCCGATGAGGGTACCCAAATCATCAAAGAATGGGGTTGGAAATGCCATGAACGGCACCCGGGTGCCGTCAGGCCGCTCCGCAATTGCCTGACACCCTCGGTTCGGCTTTCCGTCTTTCAGGGCCAGCGCCATCGGGCATTGGTCGTGCGGCAGGGGCGTTCCGTCCGGCCAAAACAGCCGCCAAGATCCGCACCATTGGTCGCTGTGTAACTTTGGCCGACATCCCCACAAGGTCGCGGCGGCTTCATTGAAATAAACAATTCTGCCAGCAGCGTCCGTGACGTAGAGCGCCGCGGGCAAGGCGTCCAGCAATTTATCCGGTGCAACGAGACCAACTGCCGGCGGCACATTTGGCAGCTGCGAACGGACAAGCGCAGGCCAGATGCCTCCGGTGAGTTCGACCAAACCCGCGTTCATTTGCGACATTCTGAATGCCCCGCGCCTTACAAAACCCCAATACCGAAACTTCTCCGATGCAGTTCGGTTCCGGTCGCCTGCGAAGAAATCTTTCGTGGGAAAGGCCCAGCGCCTGACTGGAACCGGCTTGTTAGCGAGCCGTTACACTAAGCCGCATAAGACCTGGTGCGGAGCCATATGAAGCGGCTTGGTGAGGCTCGCTTCCCCGTCCGGTCGATTAGGGGGCTATGTGGACGATATCCGTGCCGGACGTGCCACGCGCCAAACGCTACATATGAACAACTCTGATCCTGTGCATAGCGCCCGGATCACTTGGCAATCGATCGGGATTGCCGCGACGATCGGCATTTTTCTGTTGATGTTCGGCGTGTTCCTCTATGTCGGCCGCGCCATCCTCATGCCGGTACTTGCTGCAGCGATTGTGGCCATGACGTTTGCGCCGCTGGTCAGGCGTGGGAACAGGCACGGCATTCCGCCGTGGATCACAGCGGGCTTGATCGTTATTGTCGCACTCGGCGCGCTTGGAATCGCGGCCACGGCCATGGCCGGCCCGGTCAGCGAGTGGATCGCTCGCGCCCCGGAGATTGGCGCGACGATCAAAGAACGGCTCGCGGTTTTCGACCAGCCGCTTGCTTCGCTCCGCGAACTTGAGGTAACGCTGTTCGGCGGCAATGCGGTCACGACCAATTCATCGTCTCCCAACATCGTCCTTCCGGTTGTCGCCTTCCTGACTCCAGCTGCCGGCGAACTGTTGTTGTTTTTTGCCGCAATGCTGTTTTTTCTTGTTGGTCAGGGCACGCTGCGCACAAATCTTGTCGCGATGTTCCCAACCCGCGATGCCAAACTGCGCTTTCTGAAAATCGCCAACGACATCGAACATAATCTCGCGGGATATTTGACCGTTGTCACGATGATCAATGCGGCGTTGGGAGTGATCGTGGCGGGCGGCGCTTGGCTTCTCGGACTTCCCAGCCCGGTGACCTTCGGCGTGCTGGCCGCGGTGCTCAACTATGTGCCCTATGTGGGCCCGGCCGTTATGGTGGTTGCGCTGTTTGGCGTGAGCCTCGTCACCTTTCCCTCGCTCGGTCACGCGTCGATTGCGCCACTCGCTTTCGTGGCGCTCACGACAGTGGAAGGACACTTCGTGACGCCGACGATCGTCGGCCGTCGTCTCACGCTCAATCCTCTCCTGATTCTGCTGGCGCTTGCGTTCTGGACCTGGATATGGGGGCCGATTGGAGCCTTGCTGGCGGCGCCGTTCTCAATCATCGGACTCGTCGTATTCAATCATGTGTTTCCTGCCGACGACGGCAAACTGCCTGATTAAAACGCGCCCTCCCCGCTCGACCGTCCTCATGAGTCTGGCCGATAACGAGCCAAGTGAACGCGGCTCTTCCCCTCCGGAACGGCACAAGCCGTCAGACGATAGCGCCGGCAGTGGCGCCGCTTTTTCGTGCGCCGTTCGGTTGAGCAGCCCTTACCCGCGGCATCACCTCTTCCATCATCACGCGCATTGAGCGGCGGACCTGCGCGTCCGGCATTAAGCCGAAATTATGCAAGGTCATGACGTGGTCGACACCCATTTCCGCCAGCCGGCTCATTTTCGCGGCGACCGTTTCTACCGTTCCGAACAACGCAAGTCCGCTCCGCATGATATCGTCATAGACAGCGCGCTTGGCGTAGAGTCGGGTGGCGACGTAGCGATCGAAAGCCTCGGCGGCATTGCGGCGCACCTCGGCGTCTGACGTCGCGACGTGGGTGTGCAGAAGAATGCTGGTCGCTTCGGACAAGTCGTCAGGAAGACCTGCCTCGCGGCGCCCGCGATGGAATTCGCGAACCAATGCGCCGATCTCTTCGAAGCTGTCGAGGGTGGCATAAGGTACGCACATCATGCGGCGCCCCTGGCGACCAATGTGATAGGCCCCTTCCCTGCGCAGCGTGGCGACATAGATCGGGACTTCTTTCTGGACGGGAAGGACGTTGAGCCTGATGCCATCCAGCGACGCAAACCGTCCGGCATGAGTGACGCGTTCGCCTCTTAGCAGACGCTCGAGCAAATCGAGGTTTTCTTCGAAGCGCTCGCGTTTCTCGCCCGCGTCTATTCCGAACCCTGCGAATTCATGCTTCAGATAGCCTGAGCCCACCCCGAGTTCGAGCCGTCCGTTCGAGAGCACGTCCAGCATCGCATAGTCTTCGGCTGCAAGCGCCACATTCCGAAAAGGCAGGACGGAAATGGACGTACCAAGGCGCAATTGTTTGGTACGCTGCGCGAGACTGGCCAAAAGCACGGCCGGGTTCGGCACCGCGCCGTATTCGTGGAAATGATGCTCGGCCAAAAACAAGGCGTAATAGCCAAGCTCGTCCGCAAGAACACCCTGCCCGAGCACCTCGGCATAGAGGGCCGGCACCGAACGCTCACGATCCGGATAATGATCCGATATCGACGCAGCCGACAGCAACATCGCGATCTCCATGTTCACGCCGGGCAAGAAGGTGATTAGCGAATTGTCCGGTCGCGTACTAGGTCATCGTCAACAATAGATCGGTGGGTCCGGGAATTCGGGAAAAGCTTTAGGGGTGTTGATGCTGTTGATCTAAGTCAAGGCTGTCGGTTGAGCACCCTTTATTGCTCAATCGACGTGAGGAGTTCATGACGGCAGCCGAGACGGCACGAGTTGGACCGGGCCAGAGAACTGGCATCGATTGGACGCCCTATCTTGCCGGCGCCGGGATCGGCGTCCTGAGCTGGGCGGCCTTCGCCATCGCAGATGATCCACTAGGCATTACGACAGCGCTCTCCGCGATTGCCGGTTTTGCCGTCATACCTTTCGCAGGCGCGGAAACGGTTTGGCACAACAGCTATTGGGCCCAGAATGCGCCGAGCCTTTCCTACGGCTCGCTTTTTTTGCTGGGCGTGATGCTCGGGGCATTCGCGGCAGCGGTGAGCGCACGACAATTTCATTTCGAAACAATACCGGCAGCGTGGCGACGTCGCTTCGGCCCGTCGCCCGCACTCCGCATGGCTGCAGCATTCATCGGCGGTGCGATTGAGATGTACGGGGCGCGGCTCGCCGGCGGCTGTGCCAGCGGTCACGGTATTAGTGGCACGTTGCAGTTGGCGGTATCGAGTTGGGTGTTCACCATCATGATGTTCACCACGGCCATCCTGTTCGGCCGGTATGTTTTTGGCGACAGCGGGAGCCAGCCATGAATATTCCCGTCACCGGGCCGGCTTTGTTACCCCTCGGCGTCTTGTTCGGCTTCGTCTTCGGCTGGCTGCTTCAACGGGCGCGTCTCTCCAACTCCGACGTCATCATCGCCCAACTGCGCCTTCGTGATTACACGCTGTTCAAAGTGATGCTGACCGCCATCATCGTCGGTGGCATTGGCGTGTTTTTTCTTCATTCCGGTGGTCTCGCCGCCTACCACATCAAACCGGCAAATCTGTTGGCGGTGGCGGCGGGCGCCGTGCTCTTCGGCATCGGTATGGCAATTTTCGGCTATTGTCCCGGCACCGCACTCGCCGCGATCGGCACCGGCAGTTTGCATGCGTTGGCAGGCGCGATCGGCATGGTGGCGGGGGCAGTCGCCTTCGCCTTTTCATTCGATTGGATCAAGGCGGTCGTTCTGCCGATCGCTGCCGCCGGTCCCGTTCGCCTACCGGAGCTTACCGGTATCCCGGATCTCGTGTGGCTCGGCGGCCTCTTCGTCATCGGCGTTATGGCCCTGGGCGTGCTGACACATCGGCGCGGCAACCGATTCGAATAGGGGCTGCCCCGCCCTGCCCGATGCCGACGCTACACCGTTTAACCGTCTTAATCCGCGGCCGTCTTTATTTCGTGAGGTATTGCTAAATTAGAATATGCTAATATATAGAGGATCATCGCCCATGCAGGAGGCCGCAATGCTTCGCCAGCCCATCATCCACGCGTTCTTTGACGAACCGACCAATACCATCAGCTACATCGTCGCCGACCCCGGCACCAGGCAGGCCGCGGTAATCGATCCCGTGCTTGACTATGATCCGGGCGGAGGTCAGGTCGATACCCGCTCGGTAGACGCGATGCTTCGTGCAGCCGCGGAGAAGGGTTACACGATCGTTTGGACGCTTGAGACCCATGTCCACGCCGATCATCTCTCCGGGTCGCCTTACATCAAGGCCAAGACAGGCGCGAAGATCGGCATCGGCGAGCATATCAAGGACGTGCAGCGGATCTTTCGGCCGGTCTTCGACGCCGCTGATCTGAAAACCGACGGCAGCGATTTCGACCATTTGTTCAAGGACGGCGAGCATTTCAAGATCGGCGAACTGGATGCCGAAGTGATCTTCACGCCAGGCCATACGCCGGCAGATATCACTTACAAGATCGCTGACGCGGCGTTTGTCGGCGATACCGTGTTCATGCCCGATTACGGCACGGCACGCGCCGATTTCCCAGGGGGGAACGCCCGGCAGCTTTATCGCTCGATCGGAAAGTTGATGAGGCTTCCGCCCGAGACGCGCCTATTCATGTGCCACGATTATAAGGCGCCTGGCCGCGACGCGTATAAATGGGAGACCACGGTTCGGGAACAGCGCGAAACGAATGTGCACGTCAAGGACGGTGTAAATGAAGACGCTTTCGTCGCGATGCGCAACGCTCGCGACGCGACGCTCTCCGCCCCACGGCTGCTGTTGCCATCAATCCAGGTCAACATGCGGGCCGGCAAGTTCCCCCCGGCTCATGCCAACGGAGTGCGCTATCTTACTATCCCGGTAAAGTTCAAGAACGCCGAGGCACTGGCGGCCTGACGGATGACCGATTTGGCCTGACGGATCGGTGGCGTGGAGGAGCCACGCTTGTCAGGAATTATTGTCAGCGGCGCCCGCGCAGATTCTCAAACTAGAACTGGAGAATAACATGATCAAATCAATCGATCCAATATCGTTGAAGAAGCGGCTCGACGAAGGGAGCGCCGTTCTTATCGATATTCGCGAAGCAGATGAACACGCACGCGAACACATCGAAGGCGCACGGCTTGTGCCTTTATCGCGTTTTCAGGCGGAGGATTTCGGCGAACTTCGCAGCAAGACTGCCGTTTTCCATTGCCACAGCGGCGGGCGCACAAGCTCCAACGCACGACTTCTGACCTCAAAGGGTTTCGGCGATGCTTTTCATCTGGGCGGCGGCATCATAGCCTGGAAGGCCGCTGGGCTGCCGACTCAATCGAAGCGCGACGCTGCGGGCGAGGACGGACGTAAGCGCTTCGGCTAGGCGTTCTAGGCCTCGCGCCCCTGGATGGCACGACATGGTTCATTCCTGGCTGCAGGATGTGCTGGCAGTGCTTTCAGGAAGCGCTGTCGGGTTCTCGCTCGGACTGATCGGCGGCGGCGGCTCGATTCTGGCTGTGCCGCTTCTGCTCTATGTCGTAGGGATCGGCGATGCACATGTGGCTATCGGTACCAGCGCGCTGGCGGTCGCTGTCAATGCGTTTGGTAATCTCCTCGGCCATTGGCGCGCCGGCAACGTAAAGTGGCCCTGCGCTGCGACTTTCGCGGTTGCTGGTATTATCGGCGCCGCGATCGGCTCCTCGCTTGGCAAGCTTATCGACGGCCAGCAATTGCTGTTTTTCTTTGCTCTGGTGATGATTGCGGTCGGAGTGGCGATGCTGCGTCCGCGCGCCTCCGCCGGCAATCCGGACGTTCGGATTACGCCGTGGATCGCAACCCGCCTGATCGCAATCGGGCTCGTGGCCGGCGCGATCTCGGGCTTTTTCGGCATCGGTGGCGGCTTTCTGATCGTTCCCGGATTGATGCTCGGCAGCGGCATGCCGATCCTTAGCGCTATAGGCTCATCGCTGTTCGCGGTCGGCAGCTTCGGCCTGACCACGGCGATCAACTATGCTCTCTCCGGTTTGATCGATTGGATGATCGCATTTCTCTTCATTGCCGGCGGTTTGGTTGGCGGCTTTCTCGGCATGCGTTCCGCGATGCGGCTGGCGAAGAGCCGGCACATGCTTACGATCGTCTTCGCGGGTGTCATCTTCGCCGTCGCCATCTACATGCTGGCGCGCACCGGACTTCCTCCTTGGCTGTCCTTTACGTAAACGGCCATAGCTGCTGCGATACGATGGTGGGCCTGGGAGGAGTGCCACAGCATAGCAACTACAGAGGCTTGGATTGTCAAACGGCTCTGAGCGACCTTAGCGGCGACCTGCTATGTCTGTTGGGGACTATAGTCTAATGCAGATATAAGCGTGCATTCGGGAGCTTCTGCCATCCCATGCTTGACCTGTACGTGTATCGCACCGTGTACTGGATGTTCCGATGCCCAAGGTAGGCTTGGAGGGTGCGGGTATTGTGCCCTTTGTTCGCCAACGCGTACCCGCGGGCGCGCTGACTAAACGCCGCCCCCACGTTGTTCCTCATTCACCCTTCGCTAACTTTAGGTCCTGTCCTCAGCACACGCCGCCGTCGCCGTGTCGGCGACGCGGGGAGATGACGGCCGGGTTTACTGGCACCAGAGGTACCGATTAGATCAAAAAGATTCCGCAAACAGAAATCGCCGGCGCTGCAAGATTGGACCCCGGTCGAACGCATATGGCCCGGGTTTTCCGTTTCCGGCGAGCGTGATGCGCCACCGTAGGTCTTTTCACGGACTTAGCAGCACTGATTAGCTTAATGGCCTGGAAACAGTCCAAGTCTACAACGACCAATCGGAAGGTGTGATTGGGAGCCGTAGTCAGGCGTGCGTACCGATGGAAGCCAGGGATCCGACACTCGCCGCCGTCGAAGAATTTATCGGCGCTAAGCACAAAAGCCTGAACTTTCCCCCATGGCTGGAACAGCAATTTGAATCCGACACACGCCGTCGGCGCTGCCAGAGGTTGCGAGCAGCCCTGCTGCCGAATGTCATTATCTACAATTTATTTCTGATTGCGGATTGGTTCCTGATCCCGGACCAGTTCAGGCTAGCCGTTCTCCTGCATGCGTTCGTGGTGACTCCATGGATTCTGCTAGTCGGGTGGCTTGCGAGAGAGCAAACCCCGACGCTGGTACGCGAGGCGGCCGCGGCGTCGATGCCAGTGGTTATCGTCCTTCAAATCTTATGCACGTTCATGTTAACGACTTCGCCTAACGCTGGGCACTATCAGTATTTCGTGCTCCTGGTCATTCTGTTCACCAACACGATACAGCGGCTGCCTTACCACTACGCAGCCGTTGTCTCGACCACAATCGTTGGCCTCCAGGCAGCAGCGATCGCAATCAGCGGACAGATGTCTGGAGCGGCCGCGACGATTGCCGTCATGACGCTTGCCGTCGCGGCCTACCTCACGCTCACGAGCAACTACTATCTGGAACGAGATGCGCGCCGAACCTATCTGCACGGGCTACGAGATAGGTTGCGGCATGCCGAGGCCGATGCGGCGGCGAAGCGCGATGCGCTCACAGAGCTTGGCAATCGGCATCTCCTCACTTCCAGAATTGAGGACGTGTGGGGAAACAGCGCCGATGCCGCCGATGCCAGTGTTGCCATCGTCATGCTCGACATCGATCATTTCAAAGAGTTCAACGATCGCTACGGTCACGTCGCCGGCGATCTTTGCCTCAAGCGGGTTGCCGCATGCGTGAGCGCAGAACTGCGTAGTGAAAGCGACACGGCGATCCGGTATGGTGGGGAAGAGATTCTTGCATTGCTGCCTGGCGCTGATTTGCATCGCGCAGTTCGGATCGCCGAGCGAATTCGGCGAACCGTGGAGATGCTGGCCATCCCACACCAGGGCTTGGGGCCGCGCAAAGTGGTGACCGCGAGCCTCGGGGTTGCCGTTGCACCGGTGTCTACGATTTCCGCATCTGAACTCATTGCGGCTGCTGATGCAGCGCTCTATGCGGCCAAACGAAACGGACGAAACCAAGTGTGGCCCCCGCTCATATGGGACAGCGAAGAGCAAGGGAATGCCCAACCCGTCATTATCCCGCTTGCTCGTCGATGAGCCTTACCTGTTGCCGGGCGTAATCTTGAAAACTGCACCTGCGCAGCGAACTCGGCCGGAGTTGTCGGGCGGGCCGCTCTCGTTCTTTTTTGCGAAATTCCTTTTTTACGTGATCGACGGCGGAGAGTGCTGGCAGGGGCGGCGGCCCCACCCGCAGCTCGGCCAGCTCGGCGCCGCGCACGTACTCCGAACACCGGCAACTATTCTGGCGCCACCTTCAGCTCTTCGTAAAGCAATCGGGCAACGACTCCGGCAGCGGCTTGCATAGGCGCTGCACTCGCATCCAAGGCAATGGACGTGGCACTTGGCCAGCCGGCGCCTGATGATCCGACGACCTGAACCTTCAGGTATGATTGGCCCAAGGATGTGCCGTGCCGGTGACCGAGGCCGAGATCGAGGTATGTGCTTAGGAATTTTCTGCCATGTGAATGCCGCGTGAATCGCACGGGATTTCTCTGAAACTGCCAACGCCCAAGGCTCAGCCTATCACTAAATCCCATCACTAATATCGCTAACCAATCGCCTAAGCCATTGATTTTATTATATGGTGGGCCCGGGAGGACGGAACCCTTAGACTGAAAAAAGTGACAAGAAGTGCCCATTTCGTCGGCATTTACCCTGTCGCCAATTACTGTCGCCTTTTAGTGTCATCAATAGCTGTCGCCATTGTATACTCGCCACCGCCCATAGGAGATCGGGCATGGCGAGAGCGAGACACGGCAGCTACTTGTTCCGGCGCGACGGCTCAACGAATTGGTGGGTCCGGCTGCGCTCGGGCAACCAGCGAATTGAGAAGTCGCTACGCACGTCCGACCGTCGAGAGGCAGAGACACTAGCCGCGCCGATGGTTGCCGCACATAAAGCCGCCCTATTGGCCGCACGCCCCCGTCTTGAGATGACGCCTTACACGCTTGATCCCGGCGAGCACATCGGACCGAGTGGCGAGCGCGTCATAGCGACCACGCGCGAATTGATCTACCTCGATGCCGCTGGTGCCTTGATAAAGACCGAGCCGAACGGCCCGGCGCGGCGGCTCGTGAATATGCCCATGGGTGCCGTCATTATCGATGAGGGTACGACACGGCCCCTCGCCGAATTGCGACGCATCGGACCAATCATTGACTTTGCGAAGCTTAGGCGCGAAGCCGCGCCGATAAAGAATGGCGACGATGCCATCCTCGAAACCTACCTGAAACACGCCAACATATCCGGCTATTTCGAGCGAGAGGCCCGGACCGTTTGGGGATTGTTTCGGTCATTATGCGACAAGCCATTGAAAGACGCGGACAGAGATGATGGCCGCAAGTTAGTCGCGTACTTCGAGTCCCGCGGGCTTAAGAGCGCGACGATTGCGAAAAAGGTCGGCTGGCTGACGGCCGCCTGCAATCTCGCGATTAAGGAAGGACGATTGAAGTTCAACCCGTTTGCTTCAATCGTGCCGGAGCGCAACGATGGAGTTAGACGGCTTCCGCTCAGCGACGCCGATATGAGGCTAGTCAAGCGCAATCTCGATAAGCTTAGTGATTTCGATCAAACGCTATTCCGTTTTCTCGCGGCCACCGGCATGCGGTTGAGCGAGGCATTCGAGATTGACGGCGAAATGAAAGAGCGCGGCGTGCGCTATGTCATAGTCGGCAAAAAGACTGAGCAATCGTTGCGCCGCGTACCGCTACCGGCTTGCGTGTTGCCGTATCTGCCGAAGGTTATCAAAGGGCGGCTGTTTGTGACCGAGCACCTAGACCCGCCGGATATGGCGTCGAAACGCTTAGGCAAGTTTTTGGATGACATCGGGATCACCGATCCACGCAAGGTGGTCCATTCACTGCGGCATCGTGCGCAAGATCGGCTGCGCGCCGCCGAGTGCCCGGAAGATATTCGATGGGCGATCTTAGGACATGAGGAACGAACAGTCGCCGCCGGTTATGGAGAGGGCTTCGCCGTGCCAGTACTCAAAAAATGGATCGACAAAATCGGCTTCTAACCAACCAACTTCGGCGGCTCCGGCTCAGTTTTTATTTCCTTCACCGCAACCTCAACACCGGCTTTGAGCAACAAAACGACGGTCACCTTGACGCGTCCGTCGACCGTCACGGTGATCGGGAATTCTCGCGTCGGTTCCGGTTCGGACTTGAGCACATGATCAGCCATCATAGGGAACTTAGAGAGGGCCGCACGCATCGGCCATAGGGACACACGGTCCGGGGCGAGCCGGGCTGAATTCACTATCCGCGCCCGTTGCGTTTCACTGAACGTGCGAACTTTCGGTGCGTGGCCCAGCAGAAACAGGCGAGGTGCGGCATCCGGGTTCGGCTAATACCGGTAGACTTTCCCTGGGGGGTTTTGAGGAACGGGAACAGACAATTCCATCTGGTCGCGCGTCCCGTCGACGCGCCGCCGTTCCAGCCTGTTGAACCTGAATTCACGCATGGGACGTCACGATGAAAGTGTCTTGCGCAGCGATTTAAGCAGCGCTTCTGCGTCGTCGATCTTCTTCAGTATGTCTGGATCGTCCTTCAGTTCCGCGAGCGCCGTCCACGGCACACTCTTCATTGCCTCAACGGCGGCGTCCAGCTCGCCGGAGAGGCCACCGCCCTTTTCCTTCCTTCCTGGCGCGATACGTAACGATGCCGTTTCAAGATCACCCTGCTCGCTCAGGAAATTTTCACGAGCGACTGGGTCGGGCAGGATCGCGCGCAACTTGCGCAGATCCTTGGAATTGGTGATGCGCTTTTGCGCAACCTTGTCCACCACTGCGTCGATGACGGATGGAGTGAGCAGTTTCTTGCTGACGCCCATCAGCTCGCGCGCCCAGGTGATGGCGGCGCTAGGGTCGCGAAGCCCCCTGAACCGCTCGGACAGCTCGAAGACTTCAGTGAGCTTGTCCAACTCGCGCACGCTGATTCCGAGGATATTGGCTGCGCCCGCCCTGCCGACTAGCTCGACAAGACGGTATGCGACCATTTCCTTTTCACGCGCGTCCCACTCCTTGCGCTGCCGGTGGATATAAATCCACATGCGAAGGCGCTCGTCGTCGGTGAGCGTCCGGTCCGTGACCTCGACCGGAATCTGCCTGTACTGCTCGCGCCCGCGCTCGGCCAGCACCTTTGAATTCGTCCAGCGCCGTTCGCCATCTATAATTCTGAACTTGTCGGCAAACTCAGGATGCGGCTCTACCAGCAGCGGTTCAAAGAGGCCCTCGTTCGCCTCGATCTGCCGCTGCAATTCGTCGTCCTCCTTCGGCCCGAGGCGGGGCTGCGCTCGTTCGGCAGCACATCGTCTATGTCCATCTTGGCCCGTAAGTGCGGACTACGGTGCTCCCGAGCCGTCGCTCTTGAAGACCGACTATCCGGTCCCCGATGCCCGCTGTTTTCTGCGGTATTCATTGGTTATTCCGCCGCGTCGCGGGTGCCGATGATGCGGGCAACATCGGCGCGCAGGTTGCCTTCCGCCTTTCTAATGTTTCACGACAGTTCCGCGTGTCTCCCAAACCTTTCGGTGCGCTTTCTCCTCGGCGACGTCGATGTCGAGCAGTCTTGTCGGTGTGCGATTCATCGAATCCAGGTGCTGCCGGAAGCGCTCCCCTGTGATGTAGGCGTATAGCTCACCTTTCTTCTTCTCGCGCTCCTGGTTGCTGAGGCGCAGGCAGTGCGAGCGCACGATGGAGTCGCGCAGGATTTCGGCAATCACGCTACGCGCGGGGATCGGCGAGATAGCGCCATCGCGGACTTCAAGCTGCCGCGCCTCGGCCGGGACTTGAGCAGCGATAGCACCGCGTGTTCGGCGCCTTCGGCGATCTTGTCCTCGCAGAGCTCCGTTGCATACCCGCTGCCCATGCATTACGGTTCTGGAATCGTAGATGATTTTGCCGCAGACTTTTCCGTCCTCGATGATCTCGTGGATGATGTCGGCGCCAGCCGTGCCCTTGGCACGCGCCGGATGCGATCGCCTTCGAACCAGACCGTGTTCCTCGAGCAAGTCGAGGTCGGCGCCTTCCCCCAGCTCGTTGGCCGTCTTCTGCTCAAGCTTGCGATGGCCTCGTCCAGCTTGTCCTTGAGCTTCTGGTTTTCATCGAAGTGCTTTGCGTCCCGCGCGTTCAGCGCCGCGGCACTGGCCTTGTCCAAGGCCCCCCGCTGCTCCTGAAGACGCTGATTTATCACCGCTTCATGGTTTTCTTTCGCCGCCTTCGCCTCGTTCTCCGCCGCGAGCTTCGCACTCTCGGCGGCCACGATACGCTCGCGCGCCGCGGCCTCAATTTCAGCCTTCGCGCGGACCGCCTGATTGACTTGCTCCTGCGCCCGCGCGCACGTCAGCGTTTGTCTGCATCAGCGACTCGATCTTTTCTTTGGCCGCCGCGTCTGCGTCAGCCTTTGCCAGCGTGAGCGCCGCGATCTGCTGCTGCGCCGCAGATTGCGCCGCCCTCGCTCCTTCCTCACGGGCGACTGCTTCCTTTTGCTGGCCCTCGCTCTTCAGAAGCTCGATCGCCGCGGCACTCTCCTTCCTGATCGTTTCGATCGCCGTCGCGCCCTCGCGCTGCGCCTGCTCCAGCACGACCCGCGCGTTCGCGTCGATCTGGACCCGCTCCGCCGCGAACTGCTCCTTCATCCGCAAGGTCACCGCCTCGGTGGCCGCGCGATCGCGGGTTTCAATCCGAACCTGGACCTGCTCGGCCTTTTCGTTGGGGATGGGCTGGTCACAGACGGGGCACAGGGCACCCTTGAGGTGGATATGCGGCTGGGAGGGTCTCAACGAAGGCTGGGGCGAGGCCATGACAAGGTTCCTCTATAGGAAAACTTAGGACCTATTATCTCCCTATTCCCCGCGGAGTCAACGGCCAGACCGGGAGAGCCGGGCAAATTCCGGACGGACCAGAAGCCTGACGGCGTGTCACCATCGGGCTTCTGTTTACTATCTGCCGGATACCCGGTCCCAGACGCGACGCCAGAAGCTAGGTGTTGGCCCGGGCGGAGCGGCCTGAACGGGAGTTTCGACCTTCTGCGCTTTCCCGTAGAACTGCGCTTTAGCGGCGCGATCACGACGACGCTCGGCTTCGACCTGCTCGTCACTCCAAGAGCCGGCTTCGATGACCTTCCCGCGGTCAATCACATAATGAGACCTGCATTTCAGCGTCCAATTGCCGATCGACGGACGAAGCGAGATGGTCTCGCCGTCGAACGTCATCTTCCAGTCCGTCGGCGTGAAGGGCGCGACAACTTCCTCGCCGCAGCCACAGCAGCAGCTATGGGCCGATGTCGCGTATTCCATCGACACATAGAGAACGCCTTCCTCAAGGCGCTCGGGGATGTGTTCGACGAAACGATGTTCGAGTTCGCTGGTGCCGCATCACGCGAGGTCTCCGTTGATCAGCATGTTGCCGTCAGTAGTGTAGGTGCAGTGATGCTCGCGCTCGAGGTCCCGGTAGAACCCGCGGATCTTCTTCCACTTCACGACCGCGAAGACAGCATTCAGGGCGTTGAGGTCCGCGACCTGGATGTTGGACGCGTAGATGTCCTCCGCGCCGCCGCCGACGAAGGAAATGCGCTGCCGCGTATGATCCCGCTTCTCCGGCGTGCTGGTGGTCACCCGAGGATGCCGCCGAGCGATCCCTCGTCGAGCTCGAGACCCATGCCGACATCGACGAACGCGGCGCCGATCGCCTCGAGCTTCTCGACGATCAGCCGCTTCGCGTCTCCCGCGTCGAGGGACAGGAACGCGAAGGTGACGCCGTCGAGAAGGTGGATGTTGTCGGCGCCGAGCGCGACATCGTGCGCCACGATGTTCCGGTGCATCCGGCCGTAGATGCGCTTCAGATATTCGACCTTCTTGGGCGCTTCCCGCAGTTCCTCCAGGCTCGGAGCGCCCGGCGCGCGAAACGCGTTATGGGTCAGGAACTCGTCGCTGTCGAACAGCCGGATTTCCCGGACCGGCGTCTTGGCGACGAAATCCAGGATGTAGCCGCCGGTCCCGCCGACGCCGATGATGGCGACCCGCTCGTTGACGAGCCGCTCAGTCAGTACGCCGATCCCGACACGGTCGGAGGCGGTCTCGACATAGTTGAAGACGCTGTCTTCCTCCTCTTCCGGCTCGCGGAATGTGCGCGGCGTCGCGCCCGATTTCAGCACCGCGGCCGGCCCGCGATGATGTTCGCGTAGCTCGTCATCTTGTGGTGGTAGTCCGCATAGCCACCGTCGGGCTTGCTGGAGAAGCTGTGCGTCGCCTTCGGGCCGTGGCCGAGATCGAAGACGCCGGCCCGCGTGCGGAGATTCCCTGGATGCGCGCGCCATCGGCCTCGGCACGGGAAGTCGCCGTCCCAGTGGACGACATGGGTGTCGGGCGTTACGCGTTTCATCTCCGGCCAGCG
>CAVSFV010000034.1:0-54255 GCA_963727325.1 uncultured Alphaproteobacteria bacterium | reverse complement strand
TCTCAGCTCCATGACGTCGCCGGAATTTCGGCTGCCGTTCGATGCTCACCGCCATATGCGGTGATCAGCGCCGGCGAGTTGTTGCAGTGCGAAAAACCTCAACGCGTACAAGGAAAATTTGATGCTAACGCAGCGCCGATGCTTGGCAAGATGAATTCAAATTGGTGGTCCGAGGTGGGCCGCGTCTTTTAGTTCCGCGATGGGAGCGGTCCCTCGTCGCCGTCGTGACGAGTTACAACATCGTTGAAAATCGCTCGCTTTCTGACCGATGTCCGTCCCGATCGAGTTCCACAACTCCTGAATCCTCGTATTTTTTACGAAATCGACGTCACGGATTTTTGATGAGAGGCTTGGCGTCGATGAGAGGCTTGGAGTCACTGCCCACGCCGTCGCATGAACTCGCTTCAACGGCGACGCCAGCAAGCTGCGCAGCGCGAATGATCGTCTGTTTGTTCCTTGTTCAGGCAAATCAAATTTGCACGGGACATAAGGGCGAGCTGCCGGCTTAAGCCAGAACACGGCGCCAGGCTTGGTACCTCAAGCATCGCTGAGCCCGATTGCGCCAAAAATTGGTATGGACCATCAGGCCTTTATCGGGCACAAGAACTGGCTATATAAGGTTAGCAATGCTGTTGGCTCATATGGAGCCGTAGCCACTGAAACGCCTGCCGATGGACAGCGTGGAAATGGAACTCTCGCAAGCCTGCGATGCGCTGGACGACGCCGCTTTGCGTCCGACACTCGTCGACCCCTTCGGCCGCGAAATCAACTATCTGCGCGTCTCGGTCACGGACCGCTGCGATTTTCGCTGCGTCTATTGCATGAGCGAGCACATGGCCTTTCTGCCGAAGGCCGAGTTGCTCACGCTCGAAGAGCTTGACCGGCTTTGCTCGGCCTTTGTTGCGCGGGGCGTGCGCAAGCTTCGCCTGACTGGCGGCGAGCCGCTGGTGCGTCGCGGGATCATGACGTTGTTCTCCTCACTGTCGCGGCACCTCGCGTCCGGGCGCCTTGAGGAGCTGACGCTCACGACCAACGGCTCGCAACTCGCCAAATACGCCGCCGATCTCAAATCGCACGGCGTGCAACGCATCAATGTTTCGCTCGACACGCTCGATGCCGACAAATTCCGCGCCATCACGCGCTGGGGCGCGCTGAACGACGTGCTCGCCGGAATCGACGCTGCGCAGTCGGCCGGCCTCAAGATCAAGATCAACACCGTGGCGCTTAAGGGCGTCAACGACGATGAGTTCCCGCGTCTGATCGAATGGGCTCACGGACACGGCATGGATTTGACGCTGATCGAGGTTATGCCGCTCGGCGAGATTGGTCGCCTCGACCAATACCTGCCGCTGTCGATGGTGCGGGCGCGTCTTGATGAGCGTTTCTCGCTCGATGAACTGGACTACCGCACCGGAGGACCGGCGCGTTACGTCCGCGTCGCCGAGACCGGCGGGAAACTCGGCTTCATCACGCCGCTCACCCACAATTTCTGCGAAGTCGTGCAATCGCGTACGGGTCACTTGCACCGGCACCCTCTATATGTGCCTCGGCCAGGCTGACGCGGCCGATCTGCGCAAGCCGCTGCGCGCGTCCGAGGGTAACGACCTCCTCCATGCCGCCATCGACGAGGCCATCGCGCGCAAGCCCAAAGGCCACGATTTTATCATCGATCGCCGGCATCAGCGGCCCGCGCTGGCGCGCCACATGAGCGTAACGGGCGGATAGTTGGATTCCGCTCGTCCTCGCGAATGCGGGGACCCAGTTCTTTCAGCGCGTCGTGTTGGATTCCCGCTTTCGCGGGAATGAGCGGAGACTTGTTGCTCCGCCTGTACCAAGCGTAGCCTCGCACTCAAAACAGCCACAGCCCTTCCGAGCCTCTGGTCGAACCGATGCGCATCAATGCGCGCAAGGGCTTGCATAGCGCATCCGCCGCTGCCCAATCCGCTTTCGACATGGCCTGCTTGCGATCCCAGTAACAGGGATCCGGAAACAGGCACCGTCGGTCGCGCCGGCAGCGGACCTTGGCGCAATCGCGCCAGTAGCCGAGCAAGTCGCATTGCGCTTGCGCGATCAGCCCATGCTTCTCCCGGTACGGCACGCGGCGCCATTGGCTGAAAGTCATCCGCCGCGGATATTTCCAGCTCGACGCGGCAACGTTTCGTCTGACCATGCGCTCCTCTTTGTCGGTGCTCAGCGTGCATCCCCTCCCCGCACGCAGGGAAAGGTGAAATAGAAAATCGTTCTCGCGGCGCGTCTGCGCCCGAGCCTTGCGGAGTACGAAGCTTAAGTCCTGCCCCCAACAACGAGGGGGAGCGGAGCGCCGAGAGGCGCATCCAACCAATGTCCGCGCCGCACCTGCCAATGTCGCCATCGGCCGATGCGTTCGGGCGCGGATGCGCGCCGCAGACAAGTGTACGCAACCTGCCGCCCCGCACCTCATCTGCTTTCGGGCGCGCTCGCTTCCCGGCGCTCCGCAGCGGCACTCGCCACGCCAGTCGCAACCAGCATTGGCTCAGCCCCAGGCCGTGTTTCCTGGGACCCGGCTCTGGCGGGTGTCACCCGCCTTCGCCTGTCCCAGTCCAGCGCGCTCCGCGCAGACCGGTCGTTTTGCCGGACCAACGGTGTCCAGGGCCGCCCGGGTGCGGGGTTACGAATCCCGCCCGCGGGCGCCGCACTCGCTCCAGCATCGGCACGTCACCGGCGACGCCCCTCGAACGAGCGAGATGGATTGCCATATAACTGAAATCGTGACGAGAGTCAAGTGCATAGTCCCTGTCTTAGTGACAGCGCTGAGGGTGCCTATCGGGGTGAAGCGGAAGTCAACCGGACGCCAAATCCGGCCACGCGCTCGAATATGACCCGAAACCGCCATTGGGCGTGCATCGCAGCAATCGACTCATGGGTTACTCCATCACCCTGCCAGCCGCCTCAAGCTAAATTGCTGCTACGCGCATCGAGCGATAAGCAGCGCCTTTGAACAATTCGGGTCAAACGTGCCGGCCGGCGCCGTCGATATGCACCACCTCGCCGTTTATGTATGCGTTAGTCATGAGCATGAAAACGGCGCGCGCTACCTCGTCGGCCGCTCCAATGCGCCTTCCCGGCAGCCGCCTGGCGATGTTCTCAACACGAACCGCTCGTTCTGCGCCAAACGTCCGCTCCAGGCGCGGCGTATCGATCCAACCGGGCGCCACCGCATTGACGCGTATGGGAGCAAGATCGAGAGAAAGAGTACGCGCCAACGATTCCACGCCGCAAAGCGCCGCCGTCTGTGCCGATGCTTCGGGCCGCACACGCGACGCGTTCATGCCCGACACCAACGTGATCGAGGAACCCCCATCCATTTTGGGCGCCGCAGCACGTATGATCGTGAAAGTACCGAATATCCGCTCCTCAAATGGCTGCCGTAACGAGGCCATGTCACTGGTCAAAATGCTCGAGGTGCCGCCGAGCCCGACCGATATGAAGACGTGGTCTATGCGGGCGTGAGACGCGAGAGACTGTCCGACAGCGGCCCCGTCTCGCACATCTGCCGCACGCCACTGCGATCCGGGAAGCGCAGCGCTGGCTGTCTGAAGCTTGCCGATGTCGCGCCCGATCAAGGGTCATTTCCGCACCTTCGGCGTGGCAAAGCTGAGCGGCGGCAAGTCCGATTCCTCCGCTCGCGCCGAATACCACGATGCGTTGACCTTTGAGTTGCCGCGTCATCAATCACCCCAGGTTACGTCGCATCCCATGTTTCCGACCCGGCGTTGGAGCGAGCATCACTTGCGTTTGAAACAAGTGCGTTACTCTACGCGCCTTGTACGAGACACTTCGCCCGCGCGCAGGAGTCCGCGTTTCGGGCGGCCACCATGGCGTGTGTCAGCGGGACTGGGCCATCTGAAATCACTTTGCTTCTTGATCTCACACGCCAGAGACTTCTTCTTTTTCATCGCGGATCACTTGCGTGATGAACCGAGCGAAGACCTGCGAAATCTCGTCTTCGTATGCAGCCCATTCGGAGAACGGGATTAGGGGAATTTCCTGGTCCTCGATCGGCAGTCGGTGCATTTGGCACCCCGGGATGAGCCGGTGCGCGGCAATTCCGCTGCTGCTCGAATGAACCTTATCGTTGCCGGGTATGACAATTGTTGGAACCTTGATGGACGCCAGTTCCTCAGCGGTCACCCCAAGGACCGGGAGGTGCGCGCCGGCAACGAAGATCTCCTGCCACTTGGTCAGGACATCGATGAACTTCTCGGCGGGCAGACGTCTCAGATAGTCCCCGTTGCGAGGGTTGGCCTTTATGCGTTCCGCCCATTGCTCGGTCGCACAGACTGCGTCCATACCGCCCTCTTGAGCAGCTCGGATGAACTGCCCGTAATAGTTTTCCGGGAGGCGCCCGGCAGCGAACGCGCCTCCGGTAACCCGCAGCAGAAGAAGACCGCGCACCACCTCAGGATGGCGCAGCGTGAATAGAATAGAGGTGCGTGCGCCGGACGATCCACCGCCGAAGAAAGCCGGCAACGCGTCAAGCTCTCGCATCAATGCGTACATGTCCTCGGTCCAAATAACCTCCTCGCCTTCTTCGCCCTCGATCAGCACGTCGGAGGCGCCAGTATTCCGGCGATCATGCAGCACGACGCGATGTCCCAGATCGGCAAGCTTTGCGAGCGAGCGGCACAAAGTCATCGTGACCTCGCCGCCCGCCCGTCGTCAGCATCACCCAAGGACCGGCATCACCGATCATCTGCCAATTGATATTCACGCCCCGGATTTTCGTAACAGGCATTGCGAGCGCCTCGTTCGCTCACCGACCTACTTTCCAATGCGCAAAGCAAAGACCAACGCCGGTCATTGCGCGCGACCGATAAGCCGGCACATAAGTGATCCAGTCCAGGGCGAGATCGGGAACCGCGGCAGAAACCGTAATCCAATTCCGTATCTCGGACGAGCCCGTCTGTAGCTGGCGGGCGGGCAATGTTCTTAGAGCTTCGTCGTCCTTCTTCTGGATGGCGGCAACCACTTTACGGTCGAGTTCCTCGTTGATCAAGGAAGTGGCTGAGGCCACCGGACGCGAGTATCCCGACGCGGATGTCTTGCGGAAACGCGTTGACGAGTTCGCGGATCGCGATGCCCATATTCTGGCAACGCCGCGGCGTCGGCTGATTCGGCGGATAATAGGTGTTCAGGAAGACCGGAACGATCGGGACTACGTGCTTTCTCATAAAGCGCCGGTGGATGAAGGAGTAGGCGTGCCCCTCGAATTGCTCCCCCACCAGAGTTTTTACCGCGGTGATGTCGAAACCCCGCTCAGTGAGGCCTGAGATGATGATATTCGCCGAGAGCCGGGATGACAGGGGTAGAAACGGTCCGCGTCCATCTTCGAGCCGCCGGCGTTGGTCCTGCAGATACCAGTCGCTCGTCGGCTGTCGATGGAGCAGCCGCATTACGGATTGTCTCACCGTAGTAGATGCCGATCGCAGGGCGGCAGGCATCCTGGAAAATCTCGCGCTGGTCGTCGCCGATGATGATCAATACGTCGAGCTCTGCAGCCATCAGATCGGCCTCAAGTCGGTCCATCGCAGCATTTGTGACTTTGTACCTCTGGACGATGGCGCCCTTTGAGATGTTTCTCGGCCTCAGTCGGCAGCGTCGCCTTCAACAGTTCGTCAAACGAGCGAGGTGCTTACCATCGAAATCGCTGATCGGCGCCTTGCGGTCGACGTGATCGAACAGACCCTGCCAGTTCTCCAGCGACGAAAATAGCATCGTGCTGTGGGAACTTCCGAAAGCCGCTACCAGTCGCGCCATTTCATTATGCCTTTAGCTGATCCTCTGCCTTGCCAATACGGAAATTTGTAAGCTCTATTACCATCATCGTCAAGGATTGACGGTTGTTTGTAATATCGCTTACAAAAGAAGCTGACACACCTCTGGGCTCGCTTCAAAGGAGGAGGACTTCGCCATGCTTATCTCCGGTGCGGAAAAACTAAAGCGGATGCGAGACGGTCGCGTGGTGTTTATCGGGTCTCAACGAGTCGACGACGTCACAGTCCATCCGGCTTTCGCGCGTGGCGCAAAAGCAGTCGCCGACTTCTATGACCAGAAGGCTTCCGCCGAGTACGCAACCGATCTCACCTACGAGGAGAACGGCGCGACCCATTCGATTTGGTGGAAGAGGCCAACCACGCGGGAAGATCTGTCCCGTCGCATGCGCGGCAGCAAGGCCCTGGCGGATATGACCTTTGGCTTTTTCGGGCGCTCGCCTGACCATATCGGCAGCCTCGTAACCGGTCTTGCCATGAATCCGATGGTGCTCGACCGCTTGCAAGAAGGCCGTGGCGAAAACCTGATGCGCTACTACGAACATGCGCGCGACGAGGACATCTATCTTACCTACGCCGTCACGCCGCCGTCGGGACTGCGGAGCGGTGAAGCCACACCCGGATCGAAGCTCTCTCATCCTAGTCTCCGCGTTGTGCGTGAAGAGGACGACGGCGTGGTGGTCTCCGGCATGAAGATGCTGGCGACCGCCGCCGTCTATGCGGACGACATGTGGATCGGAAATTTGCAGCCACTCGACAAGTCTCGACTGGCCGAAAGCATTACCTGCGCCATTCCTATCGCCACAAAGGGTCTTTCGCTGTGGGCACGCCAGCCGTACGCGCTCAACGTGCGCGATCCGCTCGATTATCCTGTCAGCTATCGCTTCGATGAGAGCGACTGTGTGCTTGTGTGTGAAGAGGTGAAGGTCCCGGCGGACCGGATCTTCCTGCACAACAACGCAGCAAAATCCCGCGCGATCTATCTTGAGACTCCCGCGAACTGCCTCGCGAACCACCAGTCGAACTGTCGCTTTTGGGCGAAGATGTCGTTGATTGTCGGCCTGGCGAGCCGAACGTGCATGGTCAACGGCGTCGACAAGATCCCTGCGGTGCGTGAGCAACTCGGGCGGCTCGCCGCGCTTGAGGCAACCATTGGAGGGTTGGTGCGCGGCCAGATCGACGCCTTCGAATCCTGGCCTGATGGATATGCGATTCCGAACCGGCGCATCATGTACGCAGCACTCAACTGGTGTCAGGAGCACCATACAGACATAATTGATACGCTGCGGACGCTGATGGGCGGCGTGCCCCTGCAGATGCCCGCGGATAGCACCATACTGGATGACCCCGTTTTGAAGGAGGTGTTCGATCGCTGGTGGGGTACCCCAGCGATCGAAGCCGCCGATCGCATGAAGCTTTATAAACTGGGCTGGGACATCACGGGATCGGAGTTCGCCGGCCGCCATCAGCTCTATGAGAAGTTCTACGCGGGGCATTCCGCGCTCGTCCGCGCGTCTTGCGACCGCGAGGCGCCATGGGAGGAATTCCACGCGACTGTCGATCGAGCGCTGGCCGAGGCTTCGTCGGAGTCCGTACTCGGTAAAACGCCGGGCCGGCACTGATCGCGTTGATTAGTTGCGATGGCGATCCAGGTTATCCACAACCCGTTGAAGGAGTGAACGTAGCGTTGAAATCTCGCGGTGCGACAAGCCGATAAGTGCGATCTCGTTCACGCTTGTCCCGATCGGCACGAGCACCGATTGCAGAGCGCGGCCTTTCCTTGTGAGGCTTATCAGTTGCTTGCGCCGATCCTGCGCATCGATCTTCCGCTTGATCAGACCCGCCTTCTCGACCGTGTTCAGCATGATAGTCAGCGACGCGCGCTCGATCTTCATGCGGTTGGCGACTTCGATTTGGCTAAGATTGTCCTCGTGCCACAGTACCCGCAGCAGCGACCATTGTCCGGTAAGAACCTTTTGCTTGGACAGTGCCTTCGCAAGAACCCGGTCATAAGCGCGATGGGCATTCCGCACCATGTAACCGATACTCTCCTCCAGCTCGGCGAATTGAGACGAGGTCAGAGGTGAAGCTTTCGACATATTTAAATCCGTTCACCTGCGCCGCGTATATTCCGGTGAAGTGGCTGGACGCCCTTCGGAGCCGACATGTAATTCACTATAGGATTCCGAAGTAGGCGTCACACGCTACGTTAGACTTTCCAGGGGCATCCGTCTGATATGCCCCCCTTGGGGAGATCCACGCCCGACTACTCGGCCGCCAAGCGACCCTAAGGATGTCGGACTCCGTAAGCGGAAGTTGCTGCCGCGGTCACTCATGGCGGTCGAAGAGAAGGGTCGGGAAGGCGATTTCCCGGAGTTCATCGCTATTCGTTGAGGAGGTGATCGAACGGGGTATTTTTTGCAATGCATGAGTCTGTTGCTGATGCTGTGGACGGCTCCTCCACCGGCACGCGAGTGCCATAGATGTGGGTGCTGCTAAGGCTCCCACAATTCGGAGGAGCAAGTCATGCAATCGATCACGACAGTCGGTCTCGACATTGCCAAGTCGGTGTTCCAAGTGCACGGCGTTGATGTCGCTGGCCAAGTTGTAGTGCGCCGGCAATTGAAGCGTCGTCACGTCCTGACGTTCTTCGAGAAGCTGCCGCCATGCTTGGTTGGCATTGAGGCTTGTGCCTCATCGCACCATTGGTCGCGGCAGTTGCAGGCACTTGGTCACAGCGTCCGGTTGATGCCACCGGCCTATGTCAAGCCCTACGTCAAACGGCAGAAGAACGATGTAGCTGACGCAGAGGCAATCTGTGAGGCGGTCACAAGAGCCAACATGCGGTTCGTGCCTACCAAAACGCCCGAGCAGCAGAGCGTACTGATGCTCCATCGTACACGTCATCTGTTTATCCGACAGCAGACTTCAGTGATCAACGCGATCCGGGCGCATCTTGCCGAGTTTGGCATTGTCGCGCCGGTCGGGCGTCGCGGTGTCGAGGAACTGCTCACCGTCATCGCCGATCCAAACGACAAACGTGTTTCTGATGTGGCGCGAGCTTGTCTTGTAGCGCTCGGCAGTCAGTTGCTCAGCCTTAAGAAGCAGATTTTGCACTTTGATCGCATGATCATGGTCTGGCACCGGTCCAATGCAACGAGCAAACGTCTTAATTACATTCCAGGTGTCGGTCCGCTGCTTGCTACCGCTTTGGTATCGAGCGTCGCCGACCCTAGGGCTTTCCGATCGGGCCGTAACTTCTCGTCTTGGATCGGCTTGGTGCCGAAGCAGCACTCGAGTGGGGGCAAAGATAGACTCGGCAGTATCAGCAAACAGGGGGACCGCTATCTGCGCAGCTTGTTCGTTGTCGGCGCGCTCTCTGTCATTCGTTATGCTAAGATCCATGGCACCAAGCATCGGCCCTGGCTTACCGCACTGCTGGCGCGAAGGCCGACCAAGGTCGCTGCCATCGCGCTCGCCAACAAGCTCGCCCGGATGGCCTGGGCGATGATGACGAAAGGCGAGCGATACAGGCAACCCGCTGCGTTGGCGGCCTAACGAGATCGCGCCCAGTACCTGGCGTGATGTGAAGGTTGGGAGGACGAACAGCACGTAATGCAGAGCCGGTCGATCCGGCGATCAGGACAACCCACATGGGCCAGAGCATTGTCGAATGCGAGTTTTTGACCGGGACCTGATCCGCGGAGGGCATTATGGCCAGCGGTCATGTGAACCGCACCTAAAAGGCCGAACACATGGCTGCACCGACCGATGCTGCACTCGTGAAGAAAGTCCTTGCCAACTCGGAGCCGTCCACACATGGCCCGTCACGTCATTTCGTGGCGACAAAACAATCGGTCGCTTTCGGGTGCGTAACGGAGCGAAATCCGCGGTCGGCGGCCGAGCCGCGCGATCGTTGCCGCATTACGCTGAGCCTGTCATCGGGCCGGCCACTTCGGGCCGGACCCGTTGGCTCCATGCGGGCTAAAGATGCTGCGCTGAGGGCGTTCCGGCCGCCGATAGCCTGTCAGCTTTTGTGGTCGCTATCGGAGTGAAGCGGAAGTCAACCGGACGCCAAATCCGGCGCCCTCGGTCGAAAATTGGACCCAACGCCGACATTGGCCCAAAAATTTGCTGTGATGCACGACAGGCATCGCCTCGAAAGTGATAGTCTCGGCTCGCCTGGAGGGGAGGAAGGCCTATGAGGCGGCGAGAGTTCATCGCACTCCTTGGCGGCGGTGTAGCCGGATGGCCGCTTGCCGCACGCGCGCAGCAGCAGACGATTGCCGGTGATAGGGTTTCTCAGCACGGCATCGGCCGGTCCGTCCGCGCATCTCGTCGCGGGCTTCCGCGGAGGTTTGCAGGAAGCTGGCTTCGTCGAGGGTCGCAACGCGGCGGTCGAGTATCGCTGGGCCGAGGGCCAGTACGAGCGGCTACCGGCGCTGGCTGCCGATCTCGTTCGCAGCCGAGTTGCGGTTATCGTGACTACCGGCGGCGAACCCTCCGCCGCTGCGGCCAAGGCTGCGACGGCAACGATCCCCATCGTGTTCAACACCGGCAGTGATCCCGTCAAGCTGGGGCTCGTCGCTAGTCTCGCTCGACCCGGCGGAAACGCGACCGGTGTCAACATCTTTACCACCGAGCTCGTCGCCAAGCGTTTGAGCCTGCTGCGCGATCTCGTCCCCGCGGCCACGAGCATCGCACTGCTGCTGAATCCGAATTTCTCACCGGCTGTGGTCAACGCGCGAGAATCCGAAGCTGCGGCCCGGACGATCGATAGAACAGTCACAATCTTTAACGCCAGCAGCGATGCGGAGATTGAGACGGCCTTTGCCAAGATCGCGCAGGCACATTCCGGTGCGCTGCTTGTTAGTGCCGATCCGTTTTTCAACAGCCGGCGCGATCTGATCGTTGCCCTGGCTTCGCGTCACGCTGTCCCTGCGATCTACGAATGGCGCGAGTTTGCGGAGGCGGGCGGACTGATCAGCTACGGCACAAGCCTCGTGGAGGGCTATCGCCAGCAGGGCATCTATGCGGGGCGCATCCTCAAAGGCGAGAAGCCCTCCGACCTGCCGGTCGTGCAACTCTCCAAGTTCGAGCTGGTTATCAATCTCAACGCCGCCAGGGGACTTGGCCTCGTCATTCCGTCGGGCGTGCGCGCCATCGCTGACGACGTAATCGAGTAAATCATTGCGGACCGTCGCACGATATCGCGAACGCGCTGGCGAATGTCTGCTGAGACAATAATGGAAGTGGCGCAGACACCGATTATGTCTGGCGCTGCTCAATCAAGCCGGCGAAGCCCGCGCGGGTAAACGCAGGAAAACTAGACGGCCTTGGGACCGCCGCCGGTACGCGAGGCTTTGCCGGACCTCCGATCCGAACCCGATCTACGATCAATCCCCGAGCGTCGTTCGCCGTGGACCCTCTTTTCCTCTTCGGTGCGCGTGTCAACGCCGCTTCGTCGATCTTTGTCCAAACGTCGTTCAACATTAGAACGCCTTTTAGTCGCCATAGCGTTTCTCCTAATTTTGACCGATGTGGCTCTGTCGCGGTGAGACTCCTAGTAGCGCACAGCCGATAAGAACGTCACAAGGATCCAGAGGGCCGCCAAACCAGCCGCAGCGATAGCCATCTGTTGCGGGCTGTGACAGAGAGTTCGCGCGGCCGAGCAAACGTTGCTTGCCCAGTTAGGTACATCGCCGGTCGCACCGTCGGCGGTGTAAAACGCAAAGCTAGCGCCTGCGCAGAGGATGGCGAGAAGCAATAGGAAATTTTTCATTGGCACGTTCCCTTGATAAGCGAATCGCGCCCCGGATTGTAACAATTTTCGCGATGCAAGGCGTTGTTGCGTTGCTGCAGCAAGCCCATCAAGTGCCCGCTGAGTTCTGCCTTTGGCCCGAAACCGAAGTGCCGCAACGTCCGCGTTCAGTCCGCTATCGGGAAAAGGCGACATGACTCGGATATCGAAACGCCGTGTCTGATCCACCGCCGACATTGAGCTTGCTTTACCGAGCGGGTTCACGAAGCCCGTCCGAAGCCCTTCCCGAGCACCGGCCTGAGCCGATACGATGCGATGTGCGCGCAACACCGATGGCGCTGTGGCGCGCGCGGCGACAACGAGCCAGGCTGGGGCATAACAATCTTCTCACGCGACTTCGTAGTCCATGGTCCGTAGGAAATCGTGTTTCGAAGCTGCTCGGCAATAATTTTAGCTCGTCTACACCGAGAGTTCACCGAGGGTGGGAAGCCAATGTCTGAACAAAACCAGTGGTACGTGTTGATCAATGAGGAAGCACAAGGCCCGATACGCCTTAACCAACTCGCACAACTGGTTCATCAAAGGAATGTTTTGAAAAGTGATTGGGTATGGAATCCCGGACTTGCCGATTGGATAGCTGCGGGGGACGTGCCGGCGCTTTTCGCCGTCCCGTTTCCCAATAAACCGGCTCCATCCAATCGAAACGCCGCAGGTAGAACTTCAAAGTCCAATAACCGTCCGAACGTCATAGACAAGGCCAAGACTTCAAATAAAAGACTTCGCGGTTATGTTCTTTTATCTGTGGGTCGTGTTTGGTTTGTTGGCGGTTCATGAATCGTTTGTTCTTTCGCAACATCACATCGATTTTCAGCCACATGGCTTGGCGTTCATCAATGCCTTGATCTTTGCAAAAGTCATGCTCGTCGCGCAAGACGTGCATCTGGGCAACAGGCTGAATGACAGGCCGCTCATTTATTCGGTGATCTTCAAGTCGATTTTGTTCGCAATCGCGCTCATATGCTTTCACATTGTCGAGCACGTCGTTATCGGGTTGGTCGATGGACGGGCATTATCCGAGACCATTTCAGAGGTTGGGGCCAATAAGTTGAAAAGCATGGTATCAATAGGGATAATCACGACCGTGGCGTTGGTGCCGTTTTTTGTATTGGCAGAGATCAGCCGAGTGATCGGTAAAGAAAAGATTTGGTTTCTTTTCTTTCAACGTAGGAATGAATGAGTCATCGCTGCTGGCAACCGCCGACGAGGCGATCGGGTAGAATGCTTCTTAGTTGCAGTGCAGATCCTGACCCCACGGCTGCTTACAAAGTACTCGCTACCGACCCCGTAAATTGAGGCGCAGACTGAGGCTTGATGTCGGCGATTAACCCGTCACCTCATTTCGTGGCGACGAAACATATCGATCGCTTTCAGGAGCATAACGGACATTACCGGACCGGCCGACTGCTGCTCCTCGGCCAAAAATAACCCAGACCGAGATTGCGGACGCTCGTGCCCTGAACGGATACTGACGCTGCCCAAGCGTACCAAAGAGCCCGGGGCCTTTAACCTTAAGGGCCATGGCGCGGCTTAACGACATAATGAACCCGCCGATGCACCTCTGAGTCACTTCCGCGGTCTATTCCAAACTCCGTGGCCTATTCAGGACCATGCGCACGATGCCGCCGTCGCGCGCGCTGCTCGGTTCGGGAGGCTTCAATATGTGCCGCGGATGTTTCAACCAGCTCCTGCTTCGCGATGAGTTCCATTCCGGCGGGATGGCCGGCCCCCTCGGCATGGCCGCGGGCATGCCGACCCGACGCGCGTTCATGGCCTATTCGGTTGCCGCGGCCTCCGTCGCTGAGCGCCGTCGGGGCCGTTCCCGCCTTCGCAGCGGACGAAGGCGCCGACCTCATTCTGCGCGGCGGGACGATCCGTCCGCTGCCGGGCGCGGCAGTCTGCCTCGGCGCTCGCGATCAAGGCCGGCAAAGTGCTTGCGGTTGGCGACGAGAGCGCGCTGTCGGGCCTCAAGACGGCCGACACCAAGGTCGTCGATCTTGCCGGCCGCACGCTGCTGCCAGGGCTCATCGATCCGCACTGCCACACGCTGCTTGCTTCGCTGATCTTCGAACTGCTCGACGACGTCGGCTACGCCAAATATCCGACCCGTGAAAAAGTCGTAGCGCATCTGAAAGAGGCCGCGGCGAGCACGCCAAAAGGGCAATGGATCGTTGGCTCCGATTTCGACAATCTTCTGCAAGGCGGGGATTTCACGCGGACGGAACTGGATGCGATTTCAACCGACCATCCGATTTTCGTCTGGTACACCAATGGGCACGACGCCTGCGTCAACAGCGAAGCGCTTAAAATCGCGGGAATCTCCGAGGATGTAGGCGATCTGCCGGGCGGCGGTCATTTCGGCCGGGGCGCCGACGGCAAGCTCAACGGCCTGGTCTACGAGGAAAGCGCGATGCTCAAATTCGCGGTCCATTTCCTCGGCAAAATCACGCCCGAAGTCGCGGCCAAGGCGGTCACGCATTATTCCTGGCACATGGGTTCCGTCGGCAACACGATGCTGCACGAGCCGGGCACGATCCGCTCGGACTGGATCGAGCCAGTTCGCAAAGCTCTCGAATACGCTCGCCTGCCGCACCAGCGCGAGTGTGATGTTCGACGACATGAAGGGCTTGACGCCCTGGCGCAGCCTCGGCCTCGGACCGAAAGGCGCGACCGTCGCCAATTCCCTGTTCTCGCTCTATGGCGTCAAGATCGTCGGCGACGGCTCCAACCAGACCGAGACCGGGGCGCAGACCAAGCCCTATCTGAACTCGACCTCCAAGGGTTCACCGAACTTCGACGCGGCTCTGATGAAACAGATGGTCGCCGAAGTTAAGGCCTTCGGCCTGCCGGTACTGATCCACTGCAACGGCGATTACACGGTCGACATTGCGCTGGATGCGATTGAGGCGGCCTACGCGGGCTCGACCGACTATGGCGTCAACCGCATCGAGCACGCGACGATGGCGCGTCCCGACCAGATTCTGCGGATGAAGAAGCTCAACGTGCAGCCGAGCTTCCTGATGAACCACGTGCGCTTCTACGGCGCCGCCTATCGCGACCAGATCTTCGGCCCCGAACGCGCCGCCTTCATGGACCCCGCCGGGGCCTGCGTGAAAGCCGGCTTGCCCTTCACGCTGCACACCGACGGGCCCTGCTCGCCGCCAGGACCGCTCGCGCTCATCAGCACGGCGGTGACGCGCCGCTGCATCATCGACAATTCCGTGGTCGGCCCCGATCAGGCCGTGTCGCTTGACGACGCGATCCGCGCCATAACGATCGACGCCGCCCGCCAGCTCGGGCAAGGCCACCGCCTCGGCTCGCTCGAAAAGGGCAAGGAAGCGGATTTCACGATCCTGGAAAGCGATCCCTACAAGGTGAGCCCGGATGCGATCGCCGACATCAAGGTCAGTGAGACCTGGGTGGCGGGGGAGCGGAAGTTCGCGGCATGAAGGGGCGCCCTCCCCGATAGAACCAACTTAGCAGTCACATCCGCGTTCGGCCCTCAACGCCGTTTGCTTTGAGGCAGCGGAAGCTGCCGGAGCGCGATCAAACCGACGTTGATGACCCAAGCCGGCAGTGCCGGCAATTTTGTTGTGCTGCGGACTGTGGTCTCGCCTGCTAAGGTTCGGCGCCTGGCTTAAGGACACAGTCCATGAGGCGACGGGAGGTCATTACGCTTCTTGGCGGCGCGGCGGCTTGGCCGGTTGCGGCGCGTGCACAGCAGCGAGACCGCATGCGGCTGATCGGTCTGCTGATGGGCTATACGGAAGACGATCCGGCCGTGCAGTCTTACGTCGAGGCGTTCCGGGTCGCGCTCGCAGCGAAGGGGTGGACGGAAGGCGGCAATCTACGGATCGAACTTCGGTGGGGCGCCGGCGATGCGGATAGGATCAGAAAGTTAGCAAAAGAGCTGGTCGCGCTGCGACCCGACGCGGTCCTCGGTGTGACGACTGGCGCGGTCAGCGCCCTGGCGCACGAGACATCGACCATTCCGATCGTGTTCGCGAACGTGATTGATCCGATCGGCAATGGCTTCGCCGCGAGCGTCGCGCATCCGGGCGGCAACATCACGGGCTTCACGGTTCTCGATTCCGCGATCGGCAGTAAATGGGTTGGGCTATTGAAGGAGATCGCACCGCGCACCGAGCGCATGGCACTCCTGTTCAACCCGGCAACAGCCCCGCCGATTCAAGCCCTCGCGGCTTCAATTCAAACGGCCGCATCATCCTTTGGCGCTCGGGCGATTGCCGCTCCCGTTCACGCCAAAGAGGAGATTGAAGGCGTTATCGCCGAACAAGCGCGCACTCCTGGTGGCGGCCTTATTGTGATGCCGGACCCATTTAACCGGCGGAATCGCGACCTGATTATTGCGCTGACGGCCCGCCACGGCGTGCCGGCGATTTATTACACTCGCTCTTTGGTGGAAGCAGGTGGTTTGATCGCTTATAGTGACGACTATGGCGAAGGGTTGCGCGGGGCGGCCGGCTACGTCGACCGCATCCTCAAGGGCGAAAAACCAGCCGATCTCCCCCTACAAGCAGCGACCAAATTCGAACTGGCCATCAATATGAAAACCGCGAAGGCGCTGGGTCTGACCGTCTCCGACAAGATGCAATTGCTTGCCGACGAAGTGATCGAATGAGGCGCCGCGACTTTATGATGCTGCTCGCCGGTGGCGCAGCCGTGTTTCCAGTAAGCTCATCCGCCGAGCAGCCGACAAAAATACCGGTGATTGGATTTCTGCACGCCGCCTCGCGACAGGAATCCGCCGCGCGATTGGCCGCCTTTCATAAGGGCCTGAAGGAAGCGGGTTTTGTCGAGGGCGAGAACGTCGCAATCGAATATCGCTGGGCGGATGGTCGCACCGATCAATTGCCGGCGATGGCGGCCGATCTGATCCACCGGCAGGTTGCGGTGATCGCGACACCCGGCAGTGCAACGGCAGCGGTCGTGGCCAAGACAGCGACCAACATCATCCCGATTGTATTCGCGACCGGGGCCGATCCGGTCGAGCTCGGTCTGGTCGCCAGTCTCAACCGGCCGGCCGGCAACGCGACCGGAATCATATCGCAAAATGTGGAGCTTGCAGCCAAGCGACTGGAGGTGCTGCGCGCGTTCGTGCCGCAAGCAACGCGTTACTTCGCATTGATCAATCCCGCGTCGCCCCTGACCGAGCCTTTTCTCAGGGATCTGCGGGCTGGAGCGGCACGCCTCGGAATCGACGTCGGCATGCTCCGCGCCGGCAACGATGCTGAGATCGCAACGGCCTTCGCCGAACTGCCGCAATCGCCTGGCACGGCGTTGGTGCTCAGCTCGGACGGGTTTCTTTATAGTCGACGCGCGCAAATCGTTGCGTTGGTGGCCCAGCATGCCGTGCCGGCCATTTACGACGGCGTTGACTATGTCAATGCCGGCGGCCTGGCGAGCTATGGCGCTGATTTTCTCAACGTCATGCAGTTAGCGGGCAACTACGTCGGCCGCGTCCTTAACGGCGAAAAGCCCGCCGATTTGCCGGTCATGAGGTCCGAAAAATTCGAGCTGGTGATCAATCTTAGGGCCGCCAAGGCGCTCGGCATCGTCGTTCCCGACAAGCTGCTCGCGCTCGCCGACCAGGTGATAGAATAGGGATTCGATGCCGCATAACGGCTCAAAACCGAAGTGCTTAAACATCCGTTATTCGGTCGCTGTCTGGGTATTGTGTTGCAGAACTCTCTTTGAGACTGCAGTTGAACCGTGATTTAGCATCATCACACTTGCGCTTGGCGCACGGCTGCTGACGATTTTCGATAACAGTGAGCATGCCCGAGCCGGGGTTTCATGTCCTACGGAGCAAACTTCCCGGATTTGTTCAGGCGCGCCGCAGAGTTGGTCGACAAAATTCTGCGTGGAACTAAACTCGGTGACATCCCCATCGAGCAGCCGACCAAGTTCGATCTCGTCTTCAATCTCACGACCGCCAAGGCGCTCGGCCTCGAAGTGCCGCGCAACCTCCTTGTGCTCGCCGACGAGGTCATCGAGTGAGCGATTTTGCTGCACTGCAAATGTCCTTCAGTGGCACATTTCAGCACCGGCGAGGACCAATTGATCCACCTCGGTAGGCGCAATATCGCGTGGATGAGGAGTTGACAAACGACGGGCACTGACCGCTGTTGCCTCCGTGGGGCATTTCGGGGGCATTCGACAAATCTCTGACGGTAATCGGGCGCAGCGCCGCTTTCAGCTGATCCTGATCAAGCCGTCGCATTACGATGACGACGGCTACGTGATCCAGTGGTTCCGCTCGATCATGCCGTCGAACTCATTGGCTGCGATCTATGGGCTCGCGATGGACGCCGCCGACCGCAGAGTGTTGGGCCTGGACGTCTCGATCGATGTCACGCCAATCGATGAGACCAACACCCGCATCAAGCCTGAGGGGATCATCACGCAAATTGCCGGCAACGGCGGCTTCGGCCTGGTGGCACTAGTCGGAGTGCAATCGAACCAGTTTCCGCGCGCCGTCGATATTGCTCGGCCGTTGCGCGCCGCCGGCGTCCCGGTAGTCATCGGCGGGTTTCATGTCTCCGGCTGCCTGTCGATGCTCGCCGAGATGCAGCCCGATATTCAGGAGGCCCTCGACATGGGGGTCAGTCTGTTCGCCGGCGAGGCGGAGGAGCGCCTCGACGGCGTGCTGCGCGATGCCGCTAGCGGGACGCTCAAGCCGATCTATAATTACCTTGCCGATCTGCCGTCGATCCAGTCGGCGCCGGTGCCGTATTTGCTGCGCAAACACGTCAAGCGCACCGCAGGCAACTACTCGACCTTCGATGCCGGTCGCGGCTGCCCATACCAATGCTCGTTCTGCACCATCATCAATGTCCAGGGAAAGAAATCGCGGCGGCGCTCGCCGGACGACATCGAGCTGATCATCCGGCAAAATTGGGCTGAAGGCATTCACCGCTTCTTCATCACGGATGACAACCTTGCCCGCAACAAAGACTGGGAGCCCATTCTCGACCGCATCATCAAACTCCGCGTCGAGGATGGCATCAATGTCAGCCTGATGATCCAGGTCGATACGCTGTGCCACAAGATTCCGAACTTCGTCGAAAAGTGCGCGAAGGCAGGCGTGACCCGCGTCTTCATCGGGATTGAAAGCGTGAACCCCGATACGCTGATCGCCGCCAAGAAGCGGCAGAACAAGATCACGGAGTACCGCAAGCTGCTGCTCGCGTGGAAGGCCGTGCGAGCCGTGACTTACGCGGGTTACATCCTCGGGTTCCCCAATGACACACCTGAGTCCATCAAACACGACATTGCGATCGTGCAGCGCGAGCTGCCGGTCGACATGATGGAGTTCTTTTGCCTGACGCCGCTACCAGGTTCCGAGGATCACCAGAGTCTCTACCGCAAGGGGGTCGCAATGGACCCCGACATGAACAAATATGACACCGAGCACGCGGTGACGGCGCATCCCAGGATGAGCCGGACGGAATTGGAGGACGTTTATCGCGCCGCTTGGGGCCTCTACTACACACCGGAACATCTGGAATGCATCATGCGCCGGGCCGGCGCGACTGGCATCAATCTCAGCTCGCTCGCCGGAACGCTGTTGCATTTTTCCCAGTTCACCGCAGTAGAGAACGTCCACCCCCTGCAGGGCGGCCTCCTCCGGCTGAAATTTCGCCGCGATCGACGTCCCACACTGGCGATCGAGGCGCCATGGATCTTCTACCCCAAGTACCTCTGGGATACGGCTGGGAAGTTCGCGCGCATTTTACGGGCGGCGCGCCATCTCTATGGTCTCGCGAGGACGATCAAGGCTGATCCGCAGCGGCGGTCCTACATGGACCAGGCATTAACGCCCGCCGTCGAGGAGGACCTGGATTTGTTGGAGCTGTTCAATCAAAATGCAGCGGCGCGAAATGCCGTGCAGCACGAGCGGCACATGCGCGTGCTGACTGTGGCAAAAAACTAGCGCGCGATAGTTTGTTTTCGAAACGCACGAACTCGTTTCAGCATGACCTTCCCGGGAACCGGCAACCATAGCCGTTTTCGTCATCGCGACTTGTCCGCGATTTGGTCGCTCATACGCAACAGAAGACATTGATCCGCACCGGCGATCCGCACCAGCGCCGAATGGCTCGGTAGCGTTTGACCCATGTCGAAGTAGCGTTTGACCCATGTCGAAAGTCACCCGGCGGGCGCGTTACTATGGCACCTCCGGCTGCACCGCAGCATGGTTCCTCTCCAAAACTTAATATCTGCGAATATCTTTTTGTTTGCAGTCGCTTCGCGACGTCGCGCCGCACATGCTCGCGCCGGCGCAGTAATTTGTTCCAATAATCATCTAAAATAAAATCGGAGGGCGGCAATTTTAAATCGGAGGTTGCCATGAATACGGCGTCGCGGATTTTTTTCGCCGCACTGGCGTTAAGCAGCGTCGCGGTTGCGGCAGATGCAGCTGACAGGCAGATGAGGCCGTTTTATCAAGAGCCCGATCAACAGCAACGGACCGGAACCGGCGTGACGGTCACGGAGGTGGTTCCCCACACCGCCGCGGCCAGCGCTGGAATTAGGCTTGGCGACGTTGTCGTCAGTATCAATGGCAGGGCGGTCTACAGCTACGACGATATTGAGTCAGAAGTGACGGCTAGTGGTGGACGTCCAATGACGATCGATCTCTATCGGGGCCACCGACGTCTACGGCTGCACGTCGCTCCGCGTCGCATAGAACCGCTGACGCCCTACGGCGTGGCGGAGCACGAGCGCGTGCTCGGGCTTGCTCATTGGGAACAGAGATTAATTCTTGTCCCGTGTGTCTTAGACCCGGACTGCGAGAATGAGGAGTGAAGCATAGTTCTCGCGGGCGCCGCCGCGCCGGCTGATAAAGCGCCTCGGTGGGGACGAAGAGCGCACAGTCCTATCGCGGCGATCGGCAGCTCTGTGACCGATTTCACAGGGGTTCGACAGCGAAAGGGCTCGCGGCTTTTCTTCGGTGCGATGTGACGCTCATGGCCCATAGTGTCATTTGGTGACATTGCACCAAATCGGTTGCTATCGGAGTGAAGCGGAAGTCGACCGGACGCCAGGTCCGGCCCACTCGGTCGAAAACAACCCGAAGGCGGCACGCCTTTGACGTCCGCTGTTCTCAGGCGGCCCATTGTTCCTTTTAAAAGCTTGGTAACTGGCCCCCCATCCCGACTGGTCCCTTTTGTCTTACTATGTTCGGAACCGTACATTTGGCTCGACTCGGTTGTGGAATAGGCGCAGCCTAACTTAGCAGCGCTACCCAAACCCTACGGGGGCTCTCATGGTGGACGATTTCATCGAGCGCCAAAACATCGTGAAATTCACCGACCTCTTGCTGAAAGAAACTGATCCGGCCAAGCGAGAGTTGCTGCAAAAGCTTTTGACCGACGAAATGGTCAAGCAGGCCGGTCAAGGTAAGCCACGATAGGAATAGGCCGCCGCCAGCGCTCGCCCGTAGCCGACCACACCTGGGATAGCGGAAATCTGAGGTGCGGCCCTTCGCGGACCTATCACAGCGCTGTAGTGTCTTGGTCGTTATCGCCAGCCAAGCGGACATGAGCGGCGCGGCGCGGTCGAGACTGACCCGCAGCGGCCATCGCTTCGCCCGTTGATGTAAATCAACAAATACCCGCAGCGATCCCAGCATATGTGGCAGACGATGTAATTGGTGGAGGCTTTTATGTCGACGCTTACCATTTACCTTGCCCGGCTTATCGGTTTGTCGGTCGTTCTGCTCGCAGCGGGCATTCTGGTACGCGGAAACGCATTGATAATGGCTACGGCTGCCGATGGCCCAGTCATGCTTGTCTATGCGGCATTCAGTCTCGCAGCGGGACTCGCAATTATGCTCGGCCACAATGTCTGGTCCGGCGGTACCTTACCGGTGATAGTCACCTCGGTCGGATGGTTGATCTTTGCGAAAGGTCTGGTGCTCTTGCTGGTAACCCCTGAAACTTGGGCCCTACTTCTCGAACGGATCCGCTACACTGAGCATTCCTCACTCTATTATTTACCGGCTTTAATTATCGGCCTTTACTTGACCTACGCCGGTTTCTCAGCTCCGTCCCCGCATCCCAAATTCAAATAATATCGTGCGATATCGTGTGCCTGTACTCTAGGTCACCGATGTCGCCTATGGCCCATAGCGTCATTTGGTGGCATTGCACCGCATCGGCCGCTATCGGGGTGAAGCGGAAGTCGACCGGATGCCAAATCCGGCCCACGCGGTCGAAAATAACCCATAACCGATCGCAGTTTCCCGCACTCCTTCACTATTTTACCGAGCATTGATAGGCTCTCACGCCCACCGGTTCGGGAACCTCGGATGACGATCTGCGGGGGAGGATCGCGTTGCGGGAGATTGCGGAGTGGCTCGAAAATCTCGGCATGTCCGAGTACGCCGAACGCTTTGCCGAGAACGCAATCGATGTCGCAGCACTCCGCCATCCGACTGATCAAGATCTCAAGGAAGTCGGTGTCCTGCTGGGGCACCGGCGAAAAATGCTCGCGGCCATCGGCGGGCTTGCCGGTGCGGCCCCGGCACCAGCAGGACCGACCACCACAACGGAGCCGAAGCCGCAAGACGTCGCCGAACGCCGGCAAGTCACGGTGATGTTTTGCGATTTGGTGGGCTCGACGGCGCTCTCCGCCCGCTTGGACCCGGAGGATTTGCGCGAGGTCGTTTCCGCCTATCACAAATGCGCGGCCACCATCGTGCGCCGCTTCGGCGGCTTCGTGTCGCAATTTCTGGGTGACGGTGTGCTGGTGTATTTCGGCTATCCGCAGGCGCACGAGGATGACGCCGAGCGTGCGGTGCGCGCGGCGCTGGAGCTGATTGCGGCGGTCGGCGCGCTCAAGACGCACGCACAGCTGCAAACGCGCATAGGCATTGCCACCGGGTTGGTCGTAGTCGGCGATCTGGTCGATGCCGGAGGCTCGCAGGAACGCGGCATCATCGGCGAGACGCCGAACCTCGCGGCGCGCGTACAGGGGCTTGCCCACCCGAACACCGTCGTCATCGCCGACAGCACGCGACGGCTCCTCGGCAATCTGTTCGAACTACAAGACCTCGGAGCCAAGGAACTCAAGGGCATCACCGGGCCGGTACGGGTCTTTGCGGCGTTGCGGACGAGTTCGGCAGAAGGCCGCTTCGAGGCGCTACACGCAAGCGGCATCACTGCACTCGTCGGCCGCGAAGAAGAAACCGAACTGCTACTGCGGCGCTGGGCGAAAGCAAAAGGCGGCGAAGGTCAAGTGGTGCTCCTGTCCGGCGAGGCCGGCATCGGCAAATCGCGGCTCACGGCCGCGCTGCTGGAAAACCTGACCGGCGAGCCGCATACCCGCTTGCGCTATTTCTGCTCGCCACAACACACCGACAGCGCGTTTTATCCGATCATCGGCCAGCTGGAACGCGCCGCGGGCTTGGCCCACGACGACACGACGCAAGCGAAGCTCGACAAGCTCGATATGTACTGGCGCAAACCTCGACCCCCAGACAGGATGCCGCGCTCTTTGCCGAGCTGCTGTCGTTGCCGAACGACGGACGTTATCCCGAGCCTGAACTGACACCGCCGCAGCGTCGGCAGAAAACGATGGAAGCACTCGGATCGCAGATGGAAGCGCTGGCCCGGCAAAACCCGGTGCTGATGATCTTCGAGGATGCGCATTGGACCGATCCGACAAGCCTGGAACTGTTTGGCCGGACGGTGGATCGGATCGCTAACCTTCGCGTGTTGCTGCTCGTGACATTCCGGCCGGAATTCGTGGCGCCATGGATTGGACGGCCGCACGTGACGGCGCTGACCCTCAATCGGCTGGCGCCGCGCGACATCGACGCGATGATCGACCGCGTGGTCGGCAACAAACAACTCCCGGCCAATATCCGTCAGGACATCATCGAGCGCACGGACGGCATCCCGCTGTTCGTCGAGGAGATGACCAAAGCGGTGCTGGAGGCGGAGGGCGAGGGCGAAGCGCGGCAGACCGCCGCCGCGGTTCCGTCGCCGGCGCTCGCAGTCCCGGCAAGCCTGCACGCTTCGCTGATGGCGCGGCTCGACCGGCTCGGACCGGCCAAGGAGACGGCGCAGATCGGAGCAGCGATCGGGCGCGAGTTTTCCTATGCCCTGCTGGCCGCGGTGGTGCGCAAGCCGGAAGCGGAGCTCGCATCGGCACTCGACCGTCTCATCGCTGCCGGTTTGCTGTTCCGGCAAGGCGTGCCGCCGTACGCGAGTTATCTGTTCAAGCACGCCCTGGTGCAAGACGCGGCCTATGGCACGCTGCTGCGCGAGCCGCGACGCGCTCTGCATGCGCGGATCGCCGAAACGCTCGAAACTCAGTTTACCGACATCGCCGAAAGCCAGCCGGAGCTTCTGGCGCGTCACTGCACCGAGGCCGGCCTGATTGAGAAGGCCGCGGGCTTGTGGGGCAAAGCGGGACAGCGGTCGCTGGCGCGCTCCGCGCTGGTTGAAGCCGCCGAACAGCTCACCCGCGCGCTCGACCCAGATCGCGGCCTTACCCGGCACGCCGGCGTTGCGTCGCGAGCAAATCAAGCTTCAAGTCGCGCTCGCAAACGCACTTATGCATCTCAAAGGCTACGCGGCGCCCGAAACCAAAGCGGCCGTCGAGCAGGCGCGCGTGTTCATCGAGCAAGCGGAGGCGCTGGGGGAGACCCCCGAAGACCCGCTAGTGCTGTTCTCCGTCCTCTTCGGCTTTTGGTCGCGAACTATGTGGCTTTCAACGTCGATGTCTGTCTGCGATCTTGCGGCCCATTTCCTGACGCTCGCCGAGAAACAGATGGCCACCGCTCCGCTCATGGTCGGGCATCGCCTCATGGGGCACTCCCTTGTTGCATACCGGGGATTTCGTGGAAGCGCGGGCACATCTACGATAAAGGAATCGCGCTTTACGATCCTGTGGAGCATCGTTCGCTCGCGACGCGATTTGGCCAAGACGTCCGAGTGGCGATTATATGCTGCAGATCGTTGGCGCTGTGGGCTCCTTGGCTATCCCGAGGCCGCGCTCGCGGACGTAGACCAAGCGCTTAGCGATGCGCGCGAGATCGGCCACGCCGCAACGCTGATGTTTGCGCTGTCCGTCACGGCGTTCACCCGCATCCTCCTGCGGCGACTACGCAGCAGCAAACGCACAAACCGAGGAACTCGTTGCTTTTTCGGAAGAAAAAGGTGCTTTGTATTTGGAAGGCTATCGGAATGGTGCAGCAAGGTTGGCTTATTGCCCTGACCGGCAAAGCCGCGGACGCCGTTCAAATAATCACGTTCAGCACTCACCGCATTGCGGTCAACGGGAGCAACAATGTACATGCCGATGTATCTATCATAGTTGGCCAGGCCCATGCGGAACTCGGCCAATTCGATGACGCTTGGCGCTGCATTGGTGAAGCGATGACAGCGGTGGAAACAACCAAGGAAAGGTGGTGCGAGGCCGAGATCCATCGCATCGCCGGCGAAATCGCGCTGAAATCGCCCGAGCCGGATGTGGCGAAGGCGGAAGCGTATTTCGAGCGGGCAATCGCGATTGCGCGCGCGCAGCAGGCAAAGTCATGGGAACTACGCGCCGCGATGAGCCTTGCGCGGCTCTGGCGCGATCAGGGCAAGCGGGATGCGGCCCGCGATCTGCTCGCTCCGGTCTATAACTGGTTTACCGAAGGTTTCGACACGCTCGATCTAAAGGAGGCCAAGGCTTTACTCGACGAGTTGGCCGCATGAGGACGCTCGCGGTTGCGAGGGAGCCGTTATGACGCGGACGACATCTCTTCATGGCCCGATTCCACCATTCGCGGCAGTTCATCATTTCGACCGGTGTTGGGAGTGAAGCGGATATTGCACGGACATCGTCGTTTGGGCGAAGGTGACCCAATGCGGGAATTGAGGGTTCGGGTTGCTGTGAGGCAGGCAGGTTTGCGGCCGCACGAACGATCCTCCGAGCCGCTTTTTATCAGTTCCGGAACAACGGATGCTATCACGCGTGCTGCAGCTTCCTGCAGCTTTAGCCGTAAGCAACGCCCGGATTGCTTTGTCCAACTTCAATAATATAGCCGTCGGGGTCGCGAATGTAGCAGCGGGTCTCGCCGTATTTGGGCTTTGGCTCCGTGATGAACTCGGCCCCCCGGCTTCGCCATAGTTCATAGCACGCCTGAATATCAGCAACACGGATATTCATGAAGCTGCTGACTGAATCAGGGTCGCGAGGCACACTGAGCGTCACCGTTGGTTTGTCGGGCGTCGGACCGCCCCCGAAGTAGACAATGAGCCACGTGTTCGCGATCTGAATGAACCCCGGCGCGCCCTCGTTGTTGCCCGCGGTCATGATGCGGCCGCCGAAGACCTTTTCGTAAAATCGGAGCGACCGTTCGACGTCGGAGACGGTAATGAAGTGCGCGACGGAAAACCCGTCCTGCGGCGGCATCTGATAGATTTTCTGCCCGACCTGTAATTGATTCATGGGCGACTCCAATTCGGATACGATGTTCACGGGCTCATAAATTCCAGCAACCGTTAATTGGAAAATATTGTACGATAGTGTTGGTTATACCTTTGGATGGGTCGGCGCCCGAGGGATAGTCCACGCTTGGTCCCAGGCATTGACCGGGTCGTAGCCCCAAATCCACGCCATCGCATCGACCGCGTCGACTTTCGCGCCTCCCATATTCCGACCTTGCGGTGCGTACTCGTGTTTCATCCGGACAATCGCGGATGAGCGATGCTGAACGGCATGGACACGCGGCATGCGGATGCGCCGGAAATTCCGCAAGGCCGCGGTGAGGTCGCCCGGCGTTGCCGCCACCCAGCGCGCCAGAATGTAAGCATCTTCGAACGCCTGCGCGGCGCCCTGCCCGGCATTGGGCAGCATCGCATGCGCGGCGTCGCCGATGAGCTGGATGCGTTCGCGGCCCCAATTGTCGGTGACTGGTCGCAAAAACAATCCCCATTTCGCGCATTGCGTGACGGCACTGAGCAGAGCGTGCAGGCGCGGCTCGGGATTTGGAAAGCTGTCGCGCATGGCGGCGGGATCGCCGGCAATTGACCAGCCTTCCTCCACCCACTGACCGGTGTCTTGCTGGGTGACGATGTTCACCACATCGCGGCCGCGCAGATAATAGGCGTAGAAATGGCGACCGGAGCCCAGCCACTGGATATGACCGGACGGCTCGAGCACGTCGGCGGACACCGCGTTGCCCGGCAACAGCGCGCGCCAGACCATCTGTCCGGTGTAGGCCGGACTGTCGTCGCCGTAGAGCATGCGACGGACCACCGAGTGAACGCCGTCCGCAGCGATCAACAACGCGGCGACGCAACTGCTGCCGTTGGCGAAGCGAAGTTCGACGCCCGACGGCCGCTCCCTGATTTCAACCACGCGATGGTCGAGATGGATGCGCGCGCGGTCGACGCCGTGCGCAAGCGCATTGAGCAGATCGGCGCGGTGGAAAGTGCAAAGCGGTGCGCCGAAGCGCGCTGCAGCAGCGGTCTGGTCGCGATAGTCAAGCTCGGCGCCAGTGTGCATGTCGCGGGTCAGGACGCCGGGAGCGACATTCGCAATCGCCGCGATCTTATCGCCCAGCCCGATCGCGCGCAGCGCCCGGATCGCCTGTGGACTGACATTGATGCCCGCGCCGATCTCGCCGAGGCGCGGCGCGCCCTCAAAGACATCTGCTTCGATGCCGAAATGCGACAACGCGGCCGCGGTCGCCAATCCGGCGAGACCACCCCCGACGATAGCGATGCTTGAAACTTTCATCACCGGCGATCCGCAGATCAGGCGCCCGCCGGCGGTCGTGTAACGAAGCTCGCCGCCGGCGAAGCTACGGCGGCATGGACCTTCCGGAAATGCGCCGAATGCATCCGATCAAAGCCATCAGCCGCTACTGCGGCTTTTGCAGCCGCGTCAGAGCAAGAGCCAAATTTTTCGCGGCAACGACATTGCCTTGAGCCGCCGCCTTTTGGAACCATTTCACGGCCTCACCTGGATCGGCCGTCAGGCCGTCCATCCCGTTTAGATACGCGACGCCGATTTCATTTTCCGCATAAGCGTCGCCCGCGTCCGCTGCCTTGTGCAGCCATCGCTGCGCCACTTTGCCGTCAAGCGGTACCCCGACCCCGTAGCGAAAATGAAGTCCCAAGAGTTCGAGCGGAATCCGTGTTCCCCTTGGCCGCGGACTGATTGTACCAGGATAGGGCGACGCTCACGTCATTGGGAACGATCTTGGGAACATCAAACATCGGATCATAAAGCGTGCCGAGCGCAAACCCGGCGTCGAGGTCACCACTAAAGGCGCGCTGCCTCACTGCTGAGACGTCGCCGTCATCGGTCTTAGCGCTATCGCGCAACTCCATAATTTGGCGGGTGGCTGCATCGGTCTTCGCGCTGTCGCTCAGAGCCAGGATGTCACTGCCCCCTTTTAGCTCCCGTTGCACCGGCTGAGGAGGAGGCACGTTGATCGGTTGCGGCGGTTGAGGCCGGGTCAGGGCAAGAGCCAAATTCTTTGCGGCGACAGCATTGCCTTGTGCGGCTGCCTTCTGGAACCATTTCACGGCTTCCGCTGGATCGGGTGTAAGGCCATCCATTCCGTTCAGGTAGGCAACGCCAATTTCATTTTCCGCATAAGCGTCGCCCGCGTCGGCTGCCTTGTGCAGCCATCGCTGCGCCACTTTGCCTTCAGTCGGTACGCCGACCCCATAGCGAAAATGAAGTCCCAAGAGTCGAGCGGAATCCGTGTTCCCCTTGGCCGCGGACTGATTGTACCAGGATACGGCGACGCTCACGTCATGGGAAACGATCTTGGGAACATCAAACATCGGATCATAGAGCGTGGCGAGCGCGAACTGGGCGGCCAGGTCGCCCCCGAAGGCGCGCCGGCCGACTTCTTGGAAGTCGCCGTCATCGGTCTTTGCGCTATCGCGGAGGGCCATGATTTGGCGCGTGGCTGCATCGGTCTTCGCACTCGCGCTCAGAGCCAGGACGTCGCTCTCGCCTTTTGGTTCCTGCTGCGGGACCGCCCACGGCGGCGGTGCGCTGATTGGATGACGATCGAACGACCCATGCAGCACAAGCCATGCCGCGGCCAAAAGCGAGACCATTTGTGGCCACGCGACCCACGCGCGCCGGTACCACGGATCCGCGTCCCAGAGCATACCATGCGCGGCTGCAAGCTTTTGCAAGGATCCGGTCATCGCGGTCGGCCTCTATTCATGCATGCCCGTTGCGCCAACATTCCCGGCCTATCCCTGAGTGTTCTCGAAATCTACCAGTTCGAGCTTTTGCAGGTCAGCATCTGGATCATCGGCAACGCGCAATGCCTGGGATTCCCGCGCCTTCTCAAGAATCGTGCGGATTTCGCGGGCATTGCCCCAATCCTCGCGCTTGAGCTGCGCGGTAAGCCACGGTCTCAGCTTAGCTTCGAGCTCGTCAGGCAGTTCGAAATTCTGCTGCTTCGCCATCAAACGGAGAATGCTGATCAAATCTGCCGCGCCGTAGGAGGGGAACTCGATTGTTTTTGTGAAACGGCTTGAAAGGCCGGGATTGGAGCCGATGAAGCGGCGCATCTCTGTTGAATAGCCTGCGACGATAACGGCGATCCGATCGCGGTTGTCCTCCATGAACTTCAGGAGCGTATCGATCGCCTCCTGGCCGAAATCATGGCCGGCACCGTCTGAACGCGCCAACGTATAGGCCTCATCGATGAACAAGATGCCGTCGAGCGCATCCTTACATTTCTCGAGCGTCTTTGGAGCAGTCTGGCCTACGTAGCTGCCGACCAGATCAGCGCGTTGTACTTCGATCAAATGGCCTTTACGCAACGCGCCCACACCTTTGTAAATGGTGCCCAGCACGCGCGCGACCTCGGTCTTTCCCACGCCGGGCGGCCCCGTGAACACCATGTGCAGGCTCATCGGCGCGACGTTGAGCCCCTGCTGGCGGCGACGCTTGTCGGTCTGCAGCCGGGAGATCAGCCTGTTGACCTCATCCTTGACTGGGTTGAGCCCGATCATCGCCTGCAATTTCTCTATCGCGACAGCGGTCGTGTCGGTCTGTTCGCCTTCCCTTTGCTCGATCCTGAGCCGTTTGATCTGCGGCTGCTCGACATTTTGTCCGATGCTTTGCTGCTGGGTGAAGCCAAGCAGCTTTTCGAAATCAGCGAGCTCAAACCGCATCATCTTTTCTCGGTCCGCGGTCGGATCGCGGGCCAGACGCGATGCCTGCGCCTTGCGCGCCTGTTCAAGCAGCGTGCGCATTTCGCGCGCATTACTCCAATTCTCGTGCTTCATGTTCTGCGTGACCCAGATCCTGAGTTTCTCGTCGAGACCAGGCGGCAATTTGAAACCTTGCTTCGTAGCCATCAGGCCCAGGATTTCCACCAGGTCCTCGGGGTCGTAGGCGGGAAATTCAATGGTCTTGGCAAAGCGGCCGGCAAGACCCGCATTGGCGGTCAGGAAACGTCTCATTTCGGTCTGATAGCCCGCCACGATCACGATGATCCGGTCGCGATTGTCTTCCATGTATTTGAGCAGGGTGTCGATCGCCTCGCGGCCGAAATCACCCTCGGTCGCGCCGGCAAGCGTGTAGGCCTCATCGATGAACAGGATCCCGTCCAACGCGTCCTTGCATTTTTCCAAGGTCTTCGGCGCCGTCTGACCGATAAAGCTGGCGACGAGATCGGCACGCGTGACTTCAACAAGTTGGCCTTTGCGCAGAACGCCAAGACCGCGATAAATATTGCCGAGAGCGCGCGCCACCTCGGTCTTGCCAACGCCCGGCGGTCCAGTGAACACCATGTGGAGGCTCATCGGCGCGACCGGCAAGCCCTGCTGGCGCCGTTTCTGCTCGATCATCAGGGTATCCATGAGGTCGTTGACTTCGCGCTTCACCGGCGCGAGACCAACCATCGCTTCGAGCGAATTCATCGCCTCATCGAACGAGAGAGTATTCACCCCCGCCCGATCCCTCACCGTCAGCCGGCGTGAGAGCATTGCTGCGCCCCCGCCGGCCGCAAACGCGGCAGCGGTGCCGTACTGAGCCAAGCGGAGCGCGATATAGGTGATGCCGGCGCCGGCGATCAGGATTGCCACGACGCCCAGGATTTCAAGGTAGCCCGCCAAGCCGGAAGTGAAAAGACTTGAAAGCCGGCCGAACGGTCCCGATTGCGGATTGAGAAGCCAGGCGCTGACAACGGTAGCGGCAACCGCGACGATGAAGAAGCCCAGCATTGGTTTGTTTTGAAAGAACTGCTTCATTGCACGTCCTTGTTTTCAGCAATGCTTTTCCGGCACCCACCAAACATTCTCGACCAAACCGGTGTCGTCGATTCGCCACGTCGGGTAGAGTGAAACCTGAAGACCTTTGGCGGCACCCTCGACGCTGATCTGCCCGCGACCGGTGGGATACGGCGCCGGCCATGGGATGGCGACGCTCTGCGGCGTTTGGGTAATTTTCAGCGGCGGCGAAACATACTGCCCCGACTTGACCCGCACCGTCTGGTCACCGGCGCTGCTGACCAGCGAGATATATGCGATCGGAACGACGCACTTTTTTGCCTCGTCGACTGCGGTCTGCCTCACGTCCGGCGCCAGCGTTGCCGCGGCAAGCGCGATTTGATCGCGCGGAACGAAGGAAATCTCGGCGCCACTGGCGGAAGGGGAAATCGACGCGGGCCGAACCAGACCGGCGATGGCCACGGCCGTCAGCAGGCCACCGGCGCCGGCGATCAGCAGACTCTTTATGCCGCCTGACCCCTGCGACCCAGGGTCATTTTTTGTCGCACCGGATTGCGCCGTCCCGGCCATTGCCGCCTCCAACCGCGACGGCAAAAGCCGCCCCGACTGGATCAATTAGATACCATGGCGACCTCGATAGTTGTGTTGCCGGACACAGAATTTCACGCGCGCTCCGAAGCAAAAAGCTAAAGCGATCGCAGCACCGTTGCGGCTGCCTGCAGCTCGGCAAAGCGGAACGCGCGGCGCTCCAGCGCCGTCTCGTCACCGCCCCATTGCTCGATATTCCAATCTTCATCGACGTGCGCCGCCCGCCACGCTTCTTCCGCCGTCAGTCGACCGTGGGCGAGCGCGAGCGCAATGAGCGCCGAACCGGTGAGCGTCGTCACCGCATTGACGGCGCCGAGCCGCCAGGGATCGTCGGGGATTGCGGCACGGGCCGCCCTAAGTGCCTCAGCCGGCTGTGTGACATGGACGATGCCCTCGCCCACCGAGAATGTCGCACCGAGCGTCTCTGTGGCCCAGTTCAGAATTGGATCCCACTCCTGCACCTGACGCTCGACCAGGCCGTTGGGAGAGGCGGCGCGATAACAAACAAGATCGGACGCGAGATATTTCTCGATCTCCGCCGCGACCGGGCCCGGATGATCGCAGACGCCGTCAATGATCGAATTGGCAAGTCGCGTCAGCGGCATTTTGGCCGGATCGATGACATCGTGTTGTGCGTTCCACTCCGCGGCGATCGCTTGCGCCAGCGCGAGTGTCGGAGCGGCCAGCATCCGACCGGCGGGTGTGCGCACAGGCTTGCCGTCAAGCCGTATGGCAAAGCCGCCATCGGCGGCGATCGCGGTTGCGTTGTCATAGAAACGCTTCCGCTGGCTCGGCCGCAGGCTCCGCCGCGCCGCCTCAACCGCCTCCGGTAAACCATGGCTCGAACAATTCGCGCATAAGACCTTGGGCCACATAAGACCTTGGGAGACATAAGACCTTGGGAGAATAGACCAGAACATGCCGCGCGGCAGCATGCCGGCTCTGCATGCCGCGCGGAACCGCGCAGATCACAAAAATGCCAACATATTCAATGAATTAAATTTATCGGAGGCGCGCCGCGACGGGCTGCCATTTTGGTCGCGCCGTTCGCAACCGCAATGGCGGCCTTGTTAAGGACCGCAGGCGATAAAACCTTACGATAACAAGCGGAAGCGATGGAAATCCGCACCTTGCTCGACTACTATCCGCACCCGGAATCGGCGACGGTGCCTAACCGCGGGGAGTGCCGATCCGCGCAGCAGCGTTAAAAACCGCCGGGGCATTCGGCGGAGTGCTGTGCGTAAGAGGAATGGGAATGAAACCTACCGACATTTCGGCCCCGAATTATTTCCACAAGGTCGTCGATTGCCAATGGGCCTGTCCGGCACACACGCCGGTCCCGGAATACATCCGTTTGATCGCGGCGGGCCGCTACAGCGACGCCTACATGGTCAATTGGGAATCGAACGTGTTTCCGGGCGTGCTCGGACGTACGTGCGATCGCCCGTGCGAGCCCGCCTGCCGGCGCGGCCGCGTCGAAAAAGAGCCGGTGGCGATCTGCCGGTTGAAGCGCGTCGCCGCCGACTTCAAGGACGACATCCGCGCGCGGCTGCCGAAGCCGGCCGAAGCCAAGAACGGCAAGCGGATCGCGCTTGTGGGCGGCGGCCCTGCCTCACTCACCGTCGCGCGCGACCTCACGCCGCTCGGCTACGAGTGCGTGGTGTTCGACCAGGATCCGCTGTCCGGCGGCATGATGCGCACACAAATTCCAAAATTCCGCCTGCCGGAAAAAGTGCTCGACGAAGAGTGCCATTACATCCTCGATCTCGGCGTCACTTTCGTCGGCGGCAGGCGCATCGACAGCATGAAGACTCTGCTGGCGGAAGATTTTGACGCGATCTTCGTCGGATGCGGCGCGCCGCGCGGCCGCGACCTCGACATCCCCGGCCGCAAGGAAGCGGCCAAGAACATTCACATCGGCATCGACTGGCTCTCCAGCGTCTCGTTCGGGCACATCGACAAGATCGGCAAGCGCGTCATCGTGCTTGGCGGCGGCAACACGGCGATGGATTGCTGCCGCTCCTCGCGCCGCCTCGGCGGTGAGGATGTGAAAGTCGTCGTTCGCTCCGGCTTCGAGGAAATGAAGGCGTCGCCCTGGGAAAAAGAGGACGCCATCCACGAGGACATCCCGATCTTCAACTACATGGTGCCGAAGGAATTCACGCACGAAAACGGCAAGCTCACCGGCATCACCTTCGAAAAGGTCAAAGCCGTGCGCGACGCCAAAGGCCGCCGCGATCTGGTGCCGACCGGCGAGCCCGACCAACACTTCCCCTGCGACGACGTTCTGGTCGCCGTCGGCCAGGAAAACGCATTTCCGTGGATCGAGCGCGATTGCGGCATCGAATTCGACAAATGGAACATGCCCAAAGTCGACGCCGCGACAATGGCGTCCACCAATCCGAAGGTGTTCTTCGGCGGCGACGCCGCGTTCGGCCCGAAGAACATCATCTGGGCGGTCGCGCACGGCCACGATGCCGCGATCTCGATCGACAAATTCTGCCGCGGCGAGGACGTCGCGGTGCGGCCGGCGCCGCGGATCGCGATCGCCAGCCAGAAGATGGGCATCCACGAGTGGAGCTACGACAACGAGATCACGCTCGACAAACGTTACCGCGTGCCCCATCGCGACAAGGTCGTCGCGTTGCGCGACATCAAGGCCGAGGTCGAGCTTGGCTACGACGTCGAACTCGCGCTCAAAGAAGCCGAGCGTTGCCTGAACTGCGACGTGCAGACCGTCTTCACCGGCCAGCTTTGCATCGAGTGCGACGCTTGCGTCGACATCTGCCCAATGGACTGCATCACGTTCACCGACAACGGCGAAGAGGCTGATTTGCGCTCGCGACTCGAGGCGCCGGCCAAAAACCTCACCCAGGACCTTTATATCGGCAACAGCCTCAAGACCGGCCGCATCATGGTCAAGGACGAGGATGTGTGCCTGCACTGCGGTCTATGCGCCGAGCGCTGCCCGACCGGCGCATGGGACATGCAGAAATACCTCATCGACATGACTCACGCAGAACAAGCATGCCACTCCAAAGTGTAAACGACTTCGTCGTCCGATTTGCCAACGTCAACGGTTCCGGCTCCGCCAGCGCCAACGAATTGTTCGCCCGCTCGGTGCTGCGCATGGGCATTCCCTGCGCGCCGCGCAACATTTTCCCCTCCAACATCCAGGGCCTGCCGACCTGGTACGAGGTGCGCATTTCCGAGTCCGGCCATCTTGGCGCCCGCGGCGGCACCGATCTCATGGTGGCGATGAATCCGCAGACCTGGGACAAGGATGTCGCCGGCATCGAGCCCGGCGGATATCTGTTCTACGATTCCACCAAGCCGATGCCGAAGTCGAAATTCCGCGACGACATCACCGTGATCGGTGTGCCGCTCACCGCCATCTGCAATCGCGAATACACTGATCCGCGCCAGCGCCAATTGTTCAAGAACATTGTCTATGTCGGCGCGCTGTCGGCGCTGCTCGACATAGATGTCGGCGAAATGGAAAAGCTGATCGCCGAGCAATTCAGGGGCAAGGAAAAGCTGTTCGACGCCAACAAGCACGCCCTGCATCTTGGCCGCGATTGGGTGATGATGAATGTCGAGCATCCGCTCGGCTTGCGGCTGCAGCGCACCGACAAAGTTGGCGACCGCATTTTCATCGAAGGCAATTCCGCAGCCGCGCTCGGCGCCGTCTATGGCGGCGCCACCGTCTGCGCCTGGTACCCGATCACGCCCTCCTCGTCTCTCGCCGAAGCCTTCACCCGGCACTGCCAGCGCATGCGGGTCGATCCGGCAACGAAACAGAACAAGTTCGCCATCGTTCAGGCTGAGGATGAGCTGGCCTCGATCGGCGTGGTGATCGGCGCCGCCTGGAACGGCGCCCGCGCCTTTACCGCCACGTCCGGCCCGGGAATTTCGCTGATGCAGGAATTTCTCGGCCTGGCTTATTTCGCTGAAATCCCCGCCGTCATCTTCGACGTGCAGCGCGCGGGTCCCTCGACCGGCATGCCGACGCGTACCCAGCAGACCGACATCATCTCCTGCGCATACGCTTCGCACGGCGATACCAAGCACGTGCTCCTGTTCCCTGAGGACCCGGCGGAAGCGTTTGAATTCGGGGCCACGGCGTTCGACCTTGCCGACCGGCTGCAAACACCGATCTTCGTCATGCTCGATCTCGACATCGGCATGAACCACCGCCTGTCTCGCCCGTTCACTTGGGACGACACCCGCAAATTCGACCGCGGCAAGATCATGACCGAGACGGCGCTGGAAGCCGGCGCCGATTTTGGCCGCTATCTCGACGTCGACGGCGACGGCATTCCCTATCGCACCCTTCCGGGCACGCATCCGACCAAGGGCTCGTTCTTCACCCGCGGGACGTCGCGCGACCGCTACGCGCGCTACACCGAGGAAGGCACCGCTTACGCCGACAACATGCAACGGCTGCTGCGCAAATTCGAGACCGCGAAGGACCTGGTGCCGCGGCCGTTACAGGCCAACGCCGACAAACCGACGAAATATGGCGTCATCTACTTTGGCTCGACCTCGCCGTCGATGGACGAAGCCATCGAGCTTCTCGAAGCTGGCGGTCACGCACTTGACCGGCTTCGGGTCCGCGCTTTCCCGTTCCATTCGAGCGTCACGAGCTTCCTTGCCGAGCATGATTTCGTGTTTGTGGTGGAGCAGAACCGCGACGCACAGCTTCGTTCGCTGATCGTGAACGAATGCAACGTCGATCCGGTGCGCCTGGTGCCAATTCTGCATTACGACGGCACGCCGATCACCGCCCGCTTTATCGCCGGCGCCATCGCCGACCGTCTGGATGCGCTGAAAGTTACGCCGCTACGGAAAGTCGTCTCATGACCTATGTCGTCAAACCGAAATTCCATCATCCCGATCTGCCGAAGAATGAGCTCGGCTACACCCACCGCGATTACGAAGGCGCCGTGTCGACGCTGTGCGCCGGCTGCGGCCACGACTCGATTTCGGCTTCAATCATCGAAGCCTGCTTCGAATTGTCGATCGCGCCGCATCGGGTGGCGAAGCTTTCCGGCATCGGCTGCTCGTCGAAGACGCCGACCTATTTTCTCGGTAATTCGCACGGCTTTAATTCGGTACACGGCCGCATGCCGTCGGTGCTGACCGGAGCCAATCTCGCCAATCGCGATCTGATCTACCTCGGCGTGTCCGGCGACGGCGATTCCGCCTCGATCGGCTTCGGCCAGTTTGCGCACGCGCTACGGCGCGGTGTCGACATGGTCTATATCGTCGAGAACAACGGCGTGTACGGCCTCACCAAGGGCCAGTTCTCCGCCACCGCCGATCCCGGCTCGAAATCGAAGCGCGGCGTCGTCAACCATGACAGCGCTATCGATCTTGTGTGCATCGCATTGGCCGTCGGCGCCAGCTTCGTCGCCCGCTCGTTCTCCGGCGACAAAGGGCAGCTTACGCCGCTGATCAAGGCCGCCATCGAGCACCGCGGTGCGGCCTTCATCGACGTGATCTCGCCGTGTGTCGCCTTCAACAATCACGCCGGCTCGACCAAGAGTTTCGACTATGTCCGCGAACACAATGAAGCCGTCAACAAACTCGACTTCATCACTGGCCGTGCGGCGATCAAGGTCGATTACGCGCCGGGCACGGTCGAACTGGTACAACAGCATGATGGCTCGACCATCGCACTGCGCAAGCTCGACGCCGAGTACGACGTGCACGACCGGCTGGCGGCGATGACTTTCCTGCAGCACCACGCGGCCAAGGGCCAGGTGGTGACTGGGCTTCTCTATGTCGCCCCGGAGGCCGCCGACTTGCACGGGCATCTCAATACTGTCGAGACGCCCCTCAATGCGCTCGGCGAGAAGGAGCTGTGCCCCGGCTCGGCGGTGCTCGACAAGTTCAACGCGAGCCTGCGGTAAAGCCGGCGCTTTCTTTCTCATTGGCATGCGCGAGGTTGACCTGCGCATTCGGGATGCCGCTGGCGGTTGGCATGCAGCCGCGCATCCGTGCGGGCAGGTTTTTTCTTCAAGCGGATTGTCGGCTCAAGATTGTCATGGCGCGGCTGCCGGCGCGGCGGCCTGATAATATGTGATTTTATAAAAACATATCATTTGAAATTGTCCGGCGACGTTCATTTACGTTTCGTCGTTACGCTCGGCGCGTCCGCTAAAGCCAGTCCGCACGCACAACGCCCGATTCGGCGGAAAGGATCTGATGAGCACGCCCAGCCCGCAGCCCATCGCCCGTGCTCCCGGTTTTCGGCCACCGATCGTCACCGCCCGTGGCGGAGAGAGCGGCGTTACCTACCGCAGCACGCGGGCGCATCTCCAATACTGGACGGGAGACGATATTGCTGTGGAGATCGGCGCCGAGCGCCTGCTCGCAGCCCATTCGGTCTGGCGCAAACTCGCCAAGCGCGGCCTGCCGCGCTTGTGCGATCTATTGGAATCCGACGCCCGCGAGGCCGACGCAGACATCTTGCTCTATCTCAAGCTCGACGACGATTATCTCGTCGTCGCGCAGGGCGCCGACCGCACGCGTCATATCGGCCGCGATCTGCGCGGTCGCACGATGTCGGGATTCACTCAATCGGTCGGCGTGATGCTCAAGGAGCTGTACGACACCTGCCTTGCGCAGCAGACGGCGATCTACGCGCGCTTCGTGACCGATCTTGCAACCGACAGCATCTACTGGGAGGGGCTGTTTTTGCCACTCAAGGGCGAGGACGACGGCCCCACCCGGTTCTTGGCCAGCTACGCCGCGCCGATCGACAATAAAACCGACGTGTTGCAAATGGTCCTCGACCGTTCGCCCAGCGGTACGATCGTCGCAGTTCCGGTGGGGACGGGCTCTGCCGGCCGGCTCGACGGGCGGATCATTCTGGTCAACGCCCGGGCCAAGGAATTTTTAAAATTCGACGAGAAGGGCAGCCGCGTGAACTACATCCGCGACCTCGCGCCCTGGCTGCGCAATATAGCCGGATGGACGCGCGTCAAGTTGACTGTCGAAGGACAGCAAACCCGCATTCACTATCGCGACCGCTCGAACCGATGTTATTTAGTGACCATTGAGTCGCTCAGCCGCTTTATTTTATTCGACATCGTCGAAAGCAACCGGGATATTTCGGCACCGCCCGGTAAGAATGCTCCTCACTCCTCCGGCGCGTCGACGATTGGGTCGTAGCGCGTGGCGTCCAGGCCGAGGAGATTCCAGGACTGCTGCATGTGCGGCGGCAGCGGCGCGGTCACGTCGATCACGCCGCCGCGCGGATGCGGCACGACGATGCGACGGGCGAGCAGATGCAGCTTATTCTGCATACCGCCCGGCAGCGACCAGTTCTCAATCGAAAAATATTTTGGATCGCCGACGATCGGATGCTCGATATGTGCCATGTGGGCGCGCAATTGATGGGTGCGGCCGGTCACCGGCTTGAGCGACAGCCACGCCAACAACGGTCCCGAAGTTTCCACCACCGCGTAATAGGTCACCGCGTGACTCGCCCCTTTATCGCCGTGACGCGCAATGCGCATGAACAACTCATCTTCGCGCTCTTCTTTGGCGAGAAAGGTCGAGATGCGGCCCTGCTGAACCTTGGGCACGCCCGCGACCAGCGCCCAATAGACCTTTCGCGCCGAACGAGAGCGGAAGGTCTTTGCCAGAGCCGAGGCCGCGAACCGCGTCTTGGCCACGAGAAGACAGCCGGCGGTGTCCTTGTCCAGTCGATGCACCAGGCGCGGCCGCTGACCGTGGGCGTCGCGCAGGACCTCCAGCATGCCGTCGAGGTGTCGTGTCGTCCCGGAACCGCCCTGCACCGCAAGCCCCATCGGCTTGTTGAGCACCAGCACGTCGGCGTCTTCGTACAGCGTGATGGATTTAAGGAACGCGCGGGTCTTTTCGTCAGCCTCGCTGCCTGCATTTTCCCGGCTTCGGCGTATCGAGGCGTAACGGCGGAATGCGCACGGTCTGCCCGGCTTCCAGCCGGTTCTTCGGCTGGGTGCGTTTGCCGTTCACCCGCACCTCACCTTTACGGATCACGCGCTGGATATGGGAGAAGCTCAGGCCCGGAAATCGCGCCTCAAAAAAACGATCGACGCGCATACCGTTCTCGTCGGCGGTGACCGTGACGTTTTGCACGCTGGTCGGCATTGCGGTCGGCGGCACATCGTTCTGTTTCGCGTCATCCAGAGGCGGGCGCCCGCCGGGTGCGGCCTTTGGCCGGCCCGATGACAAGCTCCGGCGCGCCTCGAAAGATGTGGCCCGAGCGACGTGGCCACCGCCGCGCCCGAAATTGGACCTACCCGGTTTCGGTTTTTCAAACGACAAATCAGCATCGGCCGACTTGATCGGCGGCTTCCGCTTCCCCTTCGCGCCTCGCACAGCGGGAGGCCCCTTCGCCGCGTCAGGATGGCGGCGGGCGAAACGCCGCTGCTGGCGCGACCCGGCAATCTGCTTGCCGCCGCCGGGCTGTCGCGGCCCGCGAGAGCCTCTCACTTGTCGCTCCGTTCTTTGCGCAGCTTTTCCCAATATTCCAGGCGTTTCCTGATCTCGCGCTCGAAGCCGCGCTCCGGCGGATCGTAGAATTTCTGGCGGCCGAGTTGTTCGGGGAAATAGTCCTGGCCGGAAAATGCCTCGGGGGCGTCGTGGTCGTATTCGTAGCCCGACCCGTAGCCCTCGGTCTTCATCAGTTTGGTCGGCGCGTTGAGGATGTGCTTGGGCGGAAGCAGCGAGCCACCTTCTTTTGCTGCGCGCTTGGCCGCGCCGAAGGCGACGTAGGTTGCATTCGATTTCGGCGCGGTGGCGACGTAAAGCACCGCTTCGGCGATGGCGAGTTCGCCCTCCGGCGAGCCGAGGAAATCGTAGGCATCCTTGGCCGCGTTGGCGATGACCAGCGCCTGCGGATCGGCCAGCCCGATGTCCTCGACCGCCATCCGTACGATCCGCCGCGCCAGATAAAGCGGGTCTTCGCCGGCGTCGAGCATGCGGCAGAGGTAGTAGAGCGCAGCGTCAGCGTCGGAGCCGCGCACCGACTTGTGCAGCGCGCTGATCAGATTGTAATGGCCGTCCTGCTTCTTGTCGTAGATCGGCGCGCGTCGCTGCACCACATTCTGCAAGGCGGCGGCATCAAAGATCTCGCCATCGCGCGCCGCGCGCCATAGCTCCTCGGTCAACGTCAACGCGGCACGCCCATCACCGTCGGCCATGCGCAGCAATGAAGCGCGCGCTTCCTCGTCGAGCGGCAGCTTCTTGCCTTCGATCGCTTCGGCGCGCTCGAGGAGTTTCTCCAGCGCCGCGGCATCGAGCGGCTTGAACACCAGCACACGGGCACGCGACAAAAGCGGCGCGATCAGTTCGAATGACGGATTCTCCGTCGTCGCACCGACCAGCACAACGGTGCCGTCCTCCACCACCGGCAGGAAGGAATCCTGTTGCGCCCGGTTGAAGCGATGGATCTCGTCGACGAAGAGCAGCGTTCCCTGGCCGGTCTCGCGGCGTGCCCTTGCGGCTTCGAAGACGTTCTTGAGATCGGCAACGCCGGAAAAAATCGCCGAGATCTGCTCGAAATGCAGGTCGGTCGCGCGCGCGAGCAGCCGCGCTACCGTGGTCTTACCGGTGCCGGGCGGGCCCCAGAAAATGAGCGAGCCGAGCGAGCGCGTTTCCAGCATGCGCGTGAGCGCGCCATCGGGACCAAGCAGATGATCCTGCCCGACGACGTCGGCAAGCTGATCCGGTCGAAGCTTATCGGCAAGCGGCCGCGGCGCGTCGCGTTCGAGGCCTGCTGCGGCGAACAAGGTCGGCGAACTTTTCTTCGGGCGCGAACTCATTCATCCACTGAACGTGGCCGATATCTGCTGGCCGCCGCGATTGATGAGGACGCGCCACAGCCGGCTTCCGGCGCGCACGGCGCGCTCAACATCGGCCGATTTCTCGACCTTTTGGTTATTGACCGAGACAATGATATCGCCGCGCTGCAAGCCGATCGATTGCGCGGGCGAACCGTCGGCTACGCTGACGACCACAACACCGCGGCTCTGTAAGTCGAGCCGCAGCTCGTCCGCGAGCGCCGGCGAAAGATTGGCCACCGTGGCGCCGAGGAACGGCGAGCGCGAGCGGATTTCAATCTCGTCGCGCGGCAGCTCCGGCGCGGTTTGCAGACTGATCGGCGCGACCAGCTCTTTGCCCTGCCGCAAGAAGCCGATCTGCGACGTCCCCCCCAGCGACTTGGTAGCAAAGCGATAGTCGAAGGCATTGGGGTCTTCGACGGCCGTGCCGTCGATGCTGACGATGAGATCGCCGGTTTTTAGTCCGGCGCGTGCTGCCGGGCCCTCGCTGGCGAGGCTGGCGACCAACGCGCCGCTTGGGCGCTTCAGACCGAGGCTCTCGGCGATCTCCGGCGTCACTTCCTGCAGCTTGGCGCCAAGCCACGGACGCTTCACCGCAGCGCTGCCGCCCTTGGCTGAGGCGACGACGACGCGGACCATATTCGCGGGGATGGCAAAGCCGATGCCCTGCGACCCGCCGGAGCGCGAATAGATCGCGGTGTTGATGCCGATCAGCCTGCCATTGAGATCAACCAGCGCGCCGCCGGAATTGCCGGGATTGATCGCGGCGTCAGTCTGGATGAAGAACCGGTAGTCGCTGACCCCAACTTGGGTGCGCGCAACCGCCGACACGATGCCGTGGGTCACGGTTTGCCCGACGCCAAAAGGATCGCCGATGGCAAGCACGACATCGCCCACCTGCAGCTCGTCGGAATTTCCGAAATCGAGAACCGGAAAGCGTTCCTTGGCGTCCTTGAGGCGGAGCACGGTGAGGTCGCTGTGCTCGTCCTTCAACACGATCTCGGCGTCGAACTCGCGCTTGTCGGCGAGCGCCACTCTCACTTCGCTCGCTCCGTCGATGACATGAAAATTGGTCACGACGAGGCCGCTGCCGTCCACGATGACGCCGGAGCCGAGTGATCGCAGCACCTGTTCACGCGGCACCGCGCCGAAGAACTGCCGGAACAGCGGATCGTTCATGAACGGGTTGTGATTTTCGACGACCCGCGCGGCGTAGACGTTCACGACCGCCGGCGCCACGCGCTTGACCACCGGCGCAAAGGACAACTGCAGCTCGGCCGCCGACGACGGCACGCGGCGGTCTTGCGCGCTTGCGGGCGCCAAGAGTACGAAGAGTGCGAACAGTGCCGAAACCGCAACGACGGCGGCAGCAAATGTGGTGCTTATGGCCTGCGGCCGCGGCATAACGAGCTCCGAATCAATGCCGCCAGATATAATCGCGGGCTCCCGCCTTTAGAAGGGCGCCCGCCATCTCCGCCAGGAACTGAGACTTAAGCGGCTGCTGAAGCCGTCTCTTCGGCGCGAACCTGTACCGGCCCGGAATCCTTGCCTTTGGCCTCGACGTCGCGGTCGACAAATTCGATCACCGCCACCGGCGCCGAGTCGCCGTACCGGAAGCCCGCCTTGAGCACCCGGGTGTAGCCACCTGCCCGCTCCTTGTAGCGCGGACCGATCACCTCGAAGAGTTTCTTGACCATGGCAAGATCGCGCATCTGCGAAATCGCCTGGCGGCGGGCGTGCAGGTCGCCGCGCTTGCCGAGCGTGACCAGCTTCTCGACGACCGGACGCAAATCCTTCGCCTTCGGCAGCGTGGTCGTGATCTGCTCGTGCTTGATCAGCGACGCGGCGAGATTCGCCAGCATCGAACGGCGATGGTCCGAGCGCCGGTTAAACTTGCGGTGGGTCTTGCCGTGACGCACGGAAACCTCTCCTTCACTGCAACGTCATTCCGGCCGCGAGCGCCGAGCCGGAACGTGTCCAACAACGCGCCTCAGTAATGATCCTCGAAGCGCTTGGCTAATTCTTCGATATTCTCCGGCGGCCAGCCGGGGACTTCCATGCCCAGATGCAGACCCATCTGCACCAGCACTTCCTTGATCTCGTTGAGCGACTTGCGGCCAAAATTCGGCGTGCGCAGCATCTCGGCTTCGGTCTTCTGTACCAGGTCGCCGATATAGACGATGTTGTCGTTCTTCAGGCAGTTGGCCGAACGAACCGAAAGCTCAAGCTCGTCGACCTTCTTGAGGAAGGCCGGATTGAAGGCCAGATCCGGAATCAATTCCTGAGCCGCCTCGCGCTTGGGCTCTTCGAAGTTCACGAAGACGTTGAGCTGATCCTGCAGGATACGGGCGGCGTAGGCGAGCGAGTCTTCGGGGCTGACCGCACCGTTGGTCTCGATCGACAGCGTCAGCTTGTCGTAATCGAGGATCTGCCCTTCGCGGGTGTTCTCGACTTTGTAGGAAACCTTGCGTACCGGCGAATACAGACTGTCGACCGGAATCAATCCGATCGGCGCATCCTCCGGCCGGTTGCGTTCCGCCGGGATGTAGCCTTTGCCGGTGTTGACGGTAAATTCCATCCGGATTTCGGCGCCCTCGTCGAGCGTGCACAGGACGAGGTCCGGATTGAGCACGACGATATCGCCCACGGTCTGAATGTCGCTTGCCGTCACCGTGCCCGGGCCCTGTTTCTTGACCACCATGCGCTTGGGTCCATCGCCCTGCATCCTGATGGCGATGTCCTTGATGTTGAGCACGATGTCGGTCACGTCCTCGCGCACGCCGGCAATCGACGAGAATTCATGCAGCACGCCGTCGATGTGCACCGACTGCACGGCAGCGCCCTGCAGCGAGGACAGCAGAATGCGCCGTAGCGCATTGCCGAGCGTAACGCCGAAGCCGCGCTCCAGCGGTTCGGCGACCACGGTCGCCACCCGCCGCACATCGCCGCCTGCGCTCACCTGCAGCTTGCCCGGCCTGATCAGTTCCTGCCAATTCTTCTGGATCGTCACGTTTTCACCCATCGCGTTGCGCGGCGCCAACGTCTCGCGCGACCCACTCCGCTCCGTGGGACCAAAATCAGTGCCGTGATCGAGCGGCGGCATATGTTCAACTTCCATCTGGCTAAATGTCCTATACGCGCCGCCGCTTACGCGGGCGGCATCCATTATGCGGAATCGGTGTTACGTCGCGGATCGACGTGATGGTGAAGCCGGCCGCCTGCAGAGAGCGCAGCGCCGACTCGCGGCCGGAACCGGGACCGGCCACTTCGACTTCGAGAGTACGCATGCCGTGTTCCTGCGCCTTCTTGGCGGCGTCTTCCGCAGCGACCTGCGCGGCGTAGGGCGTCGACTTGCGTGAGCCTTTGAAACCCATCGTTCCGGCCGACGACCAAGCAATGGTGTTGCCTTGCACGTCGGTAATGGTGATCATAGTGTTATTGAACGTAGCGCTGACATGCGCCACGCCGGAGGCGATGTTTTTGCGCTCGCGTCGACGGACGCGCGTAGCTTCCTTACCCATCCTGAACCCTTTCGGACCGGAACCGGCCGCACCGGTGCCGCCTTAAATCTTCGATCGACGCGTTATTTCTTCTTGCCGGCTATCGGCCTGGCCGGACCCTTGCGGGTGCGAGCATTGGTATGGGTGCGCTGTCCGCGGACCGGCAAGCCGCGGCGGTGGCGTAACCCTCGGTAGCAGCCAAGATCCATCAGACGCTTGATGTTCATGGCGACTTCGCGCCGCAAATCGCCCTCGACCATATAGTCGCGGTCGATGACTTCGCGGAGCTGCAGCACTTCCTGATCGGTCAGTTGCGATACCCGGCGCGCATCGGGAATCGACACTTTTTCCATAATTTCCTTGGCCTTCGACGGACCGATGCCGTGGATATATTGCAGCGCGACTACGACGCGCTTGTTGGTCGGTATATTGACGCCAGCGATGCGGGCCACGTCAGTTGCTCCTTATGCGGGCCAGCCCAGAGGTCTTCAGGGCCGCCCGGCCACTACTTAGCGATTCGAATGTCACCGAAGGCTACAAACGTAAAAAGCCAACGCCTGCCTGCCGTTGCGGCTTGGCATTCGTTGCTGATCTCCGACTGGATATTCTTGGCTTATTAATGGATTCATCGCGCTTTCGTCAACCCGGCTCGCGGCCTCGTGTTCAACTTGCTTTACGCCGGCGGTGCCCCGCCCTCGCCTTCGGCTTTGGCCGACTCTTGGGCTTTGCACCAACCTTCGATTTGACGTTCGATTTGGCCTTCAATTTGGCCTTGGAACCGGCTTTGGGCTTGGCTTTTTGAGCTGAGCGCTTTGCCGCGGCCGCGGCCGGCTTGCGCCGCGTCAGCGATTTCCGCGCTGATTTCCGCGCCTTGGATTTTTTTCCTAGGCGTCGCCGCTCCGACGGCCGGTTGGGCACTGATTTATCCACAGATCCGCGCGGTGGCGTTTCCGTGGCTGCCGTCAGCGCCTTCTCGATCTGCACCGCCACTTCAGGGATTGGCGCCATCCCGTCAACGGAGCGCAACATGCCGTGCTGCCGGTAATAGGCGATCAGCGGTGCCGTCTGCTCGCGATAGGCGACGAGCCTGCGATGCAGCACCTCCGGGCTGTCGTCCGCCCGCAATTGTTCGCCGCGGGCCTTCATTCCGGCAACCCGGCTTTCGATGCGCCTGATCAGAGCCGCCTCATCGACGCGCAGTTCGATCACGGCATCGAGCGCGAGCTTGTGTTTCTCAAGCATGCGATCGAGCGCTTCGGCCTGCGCCACGGTCCGCGGAAAACCGTCGAGAATAAAACCCTTGCGCGCGTCCGGCTGCTCGATGCGCTGTTCGACGATGGCGACCACCACTTCATCGGGGCAAAGCGCCCCGCTGGCCATGATCTCCGCCACCTGATTTCCGATCGGCGTGCCGGCCTTGACTGCAGCCCGCAGCATGTCGCCGGTGGAGAGCTGAACCAGTCCGTATTTGGCGACGAGGTGCTGGGCCTGAGTTCCCTTGCCCGCCCCCGGCGGGCCCAGCAGGATTAATCTCATCTACGGCGCCCCCTCAGTTTGGATCGTTTGATCAACCCTTCATATTGGTGCGCCAGGAGATAACCCTGTACCTGCGCCACCGTATCCATCGTCACGCTGACGACGATCAGGAGCGAGGTGCCGCCGAAATAGAACGGTACCGCCGCATACGAAATCAGCATCTCAGGGAACAGACACACAACCGCGAGATAGGCCGCGCCGATCACCGTGATCCGCGACAGGACATAATCGATGTATTCGGCGGTACGCTCTCCGGGACGAATGCCGGGAATAAACCCGCCGTGCTTTTTCAGATTGTCGGCCGTCTCGGTCGGATTGAACACGATCGCCGTGTAGAAGAAGGCAAAGAACACAATGAGCGCGACATAGAGCGCGAGGAACAGCGGCCGCCCGTGGGCGAGCTGGGTCGTGATGATCGTCAGCCAGCCCGGCCCCTGCCCGGCAGTGAAATTGGCGATCGTCGTCGGCAACAACAGAAGTGAGGAAGCAAAGATCGGCGGAATGACACCTGAAGTGTTGAGCTTGAGCGGCAGATGCGAGGACTGGCCCTCGAACATGCGATTGCCGACCTGGCGCTTCGGATACTGGATCAGCAACCGGCGCTGTGCGCGCTCCATGAACACGATAAAGGTGATGACGGCGACGGCCATCACCAGCACGACGAGAATGAGCCCGGTCGAGAGTGCGCCCTGACGGCCGAGTTCAAGCGTACCGGCGAGGGCCGACGGCAGCTGCGCCACGATCCCGGACATGATGATCAGCGAGGTGCCATTGCCGATGCCGCGCTGGGTGATTTGCTCGCCAAGCCACATCAGAAACATGGTGCCGCCGGTGAGCGTGATCACCGTCGAAATGCGAAAGAACATGCCCGGGTCGGTGACGACATTGGTCGCGCCTTCAAGTCCGACCGAAATGCCGTAAGCCTGGAACGCGGCCAGAACCACCGTCAGGTAACGCGTATACTGATTGATCGTCTTGCGCCCCTGCTCGCCCTCCTTCTTGAGCTGCTCAAGCGTCGGCGACACCGTCGTCATCAGCTGAATGATGATCGATGCCGAAATGTACGGCATGATATTCAACGCGAAAATCGCCATGCGGTTGATACCGCCGCCGGCGAACATGTTGAACATGCCGAGAATGCCGCCGGCCTGGGAATTGAAAATCTGGCTCCAGGCGTTCGGGTCGATGCCCGGCAGCGGAATGTAGGTGCCCAGCCGATACACCAGCAGCGCGCCGAGGGTAAACCAAATTCGCTTCTTTAGCTCTTCGGCTTTGGCCAGCGCCCCGAAGTTGAGATTGGCCGCCAGTTGCTCCGCTGCCGAAACCATCCGCGCATGCTCCCTATGCGGCCTCGTGCCGACAAGCCCCTATATAGGGATCAGGCCGCTTGTTCGCTCGGCTCTCGCTTGGGAGCGAGAATCTCGACCGAGCCGCCAGCTTTTTCAACCGCGGCGACCGCCGATTTCGACGCACCGAATACCGCGAGCGCAATCTTGGCCTTGAGTTCGCCGCCGCCGAGAAGCCGCACGCCATCTTTGGCGCGGCGTAAAATACCGGCCTTCACCAACGCCGCGGCATCGATCTTGGCGGAAGCGTCGAGCCGGCCGGCGTCGATCGCCTCCTGCAAGCGTCCAAGATTGACCTCGTTGAGCTTGCGCGCAAACGCCGTGTTCTTGAAGCCGCGCTTGGGCAGGCGGCGATGCAGCGGCATCTGGCCGCCCTCGAAGCCCTTGATACGCACGCCCGAACGTGCGGTCTGACCTTTGCCGCCGCGGCCGCCGGTCTTGCCTTTGCCGGAGCCAATGCCGCGGCCAATTCGTTTGCGCGCTTTGCGGGAGCCGTCGCGACCGGCGAGTTCGTGAAGCTTCATGGCTCTTACTCCACCACGCGCACGAGATGCGCGACCTTGGCGATCATGCCCCGCGTCTGCGGTGTATCGACCAGCTCGGCGACGCGGCCGATCTTGTTGAGCCGCAAGCCCACCAGCGTCTCACGCTGCGTATGCTCGCGGCGCAGTGGGCTGCCGATCTGCTTGATCTTCACCGTCTTGCCGGTCGTTTTGTGGGCGGTCCCGCTGTTCATCGCCTGCTCCAAAGCCTCAATCGGCCGCCTGCTCGACCTCGACGTCACGCCGGCGCGCTTGCAGCGCCGAAACCTTGACGTTGCGACGAGCCGCCACCGAACGCGGCGAATCCTGGTGTTTGAGCGCATCGAACGTCGCCCGCACCACGTTATAGGGGTTCGACGTGCCGAGCGATTTCGCGACCACGTCCTGCATGCCCAGCGTCTCGAACACGGCGCGCATCGGACCGCCGGCGATGATGCCGGTGCCGGGAGGCGCGGCGCGCAGATACACCTTGCCGGCCCCGTGACGTCCGGCGACGTCATGATGCAACGTCCGTCCTTCGCGCAGCGGCACCCGCGTCAGCGACCGCTTGGCGGCTTCGGTCGCCTTGCGGATTGCTTCCGGCACTTCGCGCGCCTTGCCGTGGCCAAATCCGACCCGGCCCTTCTGATCGCCGACCACGACCAGAGCAGCGAAGCCAAATCGCCGACCGCCCTTCACCACCTTGGCGACGCGGTTGATGTGAACAAGCTTGTCAACGAACTCGCTGTCGCGCTCGTCGTTTCGCCGATCGCGGGGTTCACGCGCCATCTTGATCCGCCGATTTGTTGTCTGCCATCTTCATTGGTCCCTTAGAAATTCAATCCGCCCTCGCGCGCAGCATCAGCGAGAGCCTTGATGCGGCCGTGAAAGAGGTAGCTGCCGCGGTCAAAAATCACGTTCTTGATACCCTTATCCTGCGCGCGCCGCGCAATGAGCTTGCCGACCGCTTTGGCGGCGTCGACGCTGGCGCCGGTCTTCAAACCTTCCCGCGCGCCCTGCTCCAACGACGAAGCGGAGACAAGCGTTGCGCCCTGATCGTCATCGATCACCTGCGCGTAGATGTGCTTGGACGAGCGGAACACCGAGAGCCGCTTGCGGCCATGCGCGGCGCTACGAAGCGCTCCACGCACGCGCCCCCGCCGCCGCTCGGTTCTGTCTCTGAGTTTCGTCATCGGCGGCTCCGTTACTTCTTCTTGCCTTCCTTGCGGAAGATGCGCTCGTCCGCGTATTTGATGCCTTTGCCTTTGTACGGCTCGGGCGGACGATACTCGCGGATCTCGGCGGCGACCTGCCCGACCTTCTGGCGATCGCTGCCCGAAATGATGATCTCGACCGGACGCGGCGTGGCGATCGTGATCCCTTCCGGGATCGGATAGATGACGTCGTGGCTGTAGCCGAGCGCCAGCTGCAGGTTCTTGCCCTGCACCGCCGCGCGATAGCCGACCCCATTGATTTCCAGCCGCTCTTCGAAGCCTTTGGTCACCCCGGCGATCAGGTTGGCAATCAGCGTGCGCGACGTGCCCCATTGCGACCGCGCGCGTTTGGTCTCGTTTCGCGGATCGACTTTGATCTGACCACCATCGAGCTTCACCGTGACATCGTCCGGCAGCACGAACGAAAGCGCGCCCTTCGGGCCTTTGACCTTTATGGTCTGCCCTTCGACGTTGGCGGTGATGCCCGAAGGCACCACGACTGCTCTTTTACCGATGCGGGACATGATTGATCCGTTGCTCTTTTTCCCGGCCCTAGAACACTGTGCAGAGAATTTCGCCGCCGACATTGGCGTCGCGGGCCTCGTGGTCCGCCATGACGCCTTTCGGCGTCGAGACGATGGCGACACCAAGACCGTTGTTGATGCGCGGCAAATTCCTGACCGAGGTGTAGACGCGCCGGCCGGGCTTGGAAATCCGCTCAATCTCGCGGATCACCGGCTCGCCTTCGAAATATTTCAGCTCGATGTCGAGCTCCGAGCGGCCCTCGCGCTCGGTTACGCTAAAGCCGCGGATGTAGCCCTCGGTCTTCAGCACTTCCAGTACGCTTTCGCGCAGCCTCGAGTTCGGGCTTGAGACCTTGCTCTTGTTGCGCATCTGCGCGTTGCGGATGCGCGACAAGAGATCGCCGAGCGGATCGTTCATCGGCATTGTGCGATCCTCCTCACCAGCTCGACTTCAACAAGCCCGGGATCAGCCCCTTGGAGCCGAGATCCCGCAGCGCGATGCGCGACAATTTGTGTTTGCGATAATAACCGCGCGGGCGCCCGGTTATCTCGCAACGATTGCGGATGCGGGTCGCCGACGAATTGCGCGGCATTTCGGCAAGCTTGAGCGTCGCGGCGAAACGATCCTCGACCGGCTTGGTCTTGTCCTGCGCGATAGCTTTGAGCCGCGCGCGCCGGCCCGCGAATTTCTTCGCCATCCGGCGCCGCCGGTTGTTCTTCTCGATCGAACTCTTCTTCGCCATCTAGTGCTCCTCGCGGTTCCGCGTTTGAGGCTCCCGCCTCACTGCCGGAACGGAAAATTGAATGCCGCCAGCAAAGCGCGCGCCTCATCGTCGTTGCGCGCGGTGGTGCATACGGTGATGTCCATGCCCCACACTTCAGCGGTCTTGTCGTAGTCGATCTCCGGGAACACGATGTGTTCCTTGATGCCGAGCGTGTAGTTGCCGCGGCCGTCGAAGCTCTTCGGGTTGAGCCCGCGAAAATCGCGCACCCGCGGCAGGGCGATGTTGATGAGCCGGTCGAGAAACTCGTACATCCGCGCCTTGCGCAGCGTCACCTTGCAGCCGATAGCCTGGCCATCGCGCAGCTTGTAAGTCGCAATCGACTTGCGTGCCTTGGTGACAACGGGCTTTTGGCCGGAAATAAGCGCCAGATCGTTGGCCGCGGCATCAACCTTCTTGCGGTCGGCGACGCCCTCGCCGATGCCCATATTGATGACAACCTTGTCCAGCGTCGGAATCTGAAACCGGTTCTTGTAGCCAAACTGCTCGCCGAGCTTGGCGCGGATGGTTTGGTCGAATTCGACCTTCAGCCGTGCCGGCACCTTCGGCTCCGGCTCGCGGGGCGCCGCGGGCTTTTCGGTTTTTGCAGCCTTGCCGTCAGCCGCGGCCTTGTCGGCTTTGGCAACCTTCGGCGCCTTGGCCTTCTCGTCCTGGCCGGAGCCTTCAGGCCGCTGGGCCTTGTCGGGCTTCTTGGCCTTCTTTTCTTCTTTATCAGCCATCGATTTCTTCTCCCGAACGCCGGGCGATCCGCACCTTCTTGCGCTCATCGCCCGAGCCGACGAATTTGAACCCAATGCGCGTCGGCCTTTTATCCTTGGGATCGGCCAGCGCGATGTTCGACACGTGGATCGGCGCCTCTTTGGAGATGATGCCGCCTTCCTGCGCCGCACTTTGCTTCTGGTGGCGCTTGACCACGTTGACGCCACGCACCAGCGCCCGTCCCTCAGCCCGACGCATCTCGATCACTTCGCCGCTGCGACCCTTGTCGCGCCCGGCGATCACGATCACCGTATCGCCCTTTTTGATCTTCGCTGCCATCACAGCACCTCGGGCGCGAGCGAAATGATCTTCATGTGATTTTTTGCCCGCAACTCGCGCGGCACCGGGCCGAAGATGCGCGTCCCGACCGGTTCCATCTGCGGATTGATCAACACCGCCGCATTGCGGTCAAAACGAATGACCGAGCCGTCGGCGCGCTTGATGTCCTTGGAAATGCGCACGATGACCGCCTTCATCACGTCGCCCTTCTTCACCCGGCCGCGCGGGATCGCCTCCTTCACCGAGACGACGATCACGTCGCCGATGGTGGCGTATTTGCGCTTGGAGCCGCCGAGCACCTTGATGCACATGACGCGGCGCGCGCCGGAATTGTCCGCCACGTCGAGGTTGGTTTGCATCTGAATCATGGGCTATTCCACTTAACCTTCATTGCGCGCGCCGCGGTTACGACGCTTTCTTCTTCTCGCCGCGGACCACAGCCCACCGCTTGAGCTTCGATATCGGACGGTGTTCTTCGATCCAGACCACGTCGCCGACTTTGAACTCGTTGTTCTCATCGTGCGCGTAGTACTTCTTGGTGCGGCGGATCGTCTTTTTGAAAATCGGGTGTGTGAAGCGGCGTTCCACGCGCACCACCACGGTCTTGCTCTGTTTGTCGCTCACCACGACGCCTTGCAGGCTGCGCTTGGGCATCTCGATCCTCGTTAACTCTTCGGCGCGCGCTTCTGATGCGCAACGGTCTTAAGCCGGGCGATATCGCGGCGCACTTCGCGCACGCGCGCAGTGTTCTCCAGTTGCCCGGTGGCGCGCTGGAAACGCAGGTTGAACTGCTCTTTCTTCAGCTTGAGCACTTCGTCGTCGATCTGATCGACCGTCATGGTTTTGATATCGGCAGTTTTCATCTCTACGCCTACTCGCTGATGCGCTCGACGAAACGGGTCTTGATCGGCAGCTTGGCGGCAGCAAGCGCCAGCGACTGTTTGGCAACGTCGATCGGCACGCCATCGATCTCGAACAGGATGCGGCCCGGCTTGACCCGCGCAACCCATAGCTCGGGCGTGCCCTTGCCGGAACCCATGCGGACTTCCAGCGGCTTCTTGGACACCGGCACGTCCGGGAACAGGCGAATCCACACCCGCCCCGACCGCTTCATGTGTCTCGTCAAAGCGCGACGCGCAGCTTCGATCTGGCGCGCAGTAATCCGCTCCGGCTCGAGCGCCTTCAGGCCGAATTGGCCGAACGCCAATTCGGCGGCGCTGGTGGCGATGCCGTGGATCCGGCCCTTATGGGCCTTCCGGAATTTGGTTCGCTTCGGTTGCAACATGGCGGACGCCTTTTCTTAAACCTTCTGTTCGCTCAAGCCGCGTCGCGACGGGGCCGGCCGGCCTCGCCTTCAGCCATGCGTTTATCCTGCGCCATCGGGTCGTGCTCCATGATCTCGCCTTTGAAGATCCAGACTTTGACGCCGCAGGTGCCGTAGGTGGTGAACGCGGTAGCGACGCCGTAATCGACGTCGGCGCGCAGCGTGTGCAACGGCACGCGACCCTCGCGGTACCATTCCATGCGCGCGATCTCGGCGCCGCCAAGCCGGCCGGAGCAGTTGATGCGGATGCCGCCCGCGCCAAGCCGCACCGCCGACTGCACCGCACGCTTCATGGCGCGGCGGAATGCAACGCGGCGCTCAAGCTGCTGCGCGATCGATTCAGCAACCAGCTGCGCATCAAGTTCGGGCTTGCGGATTTCGACGATGTTGATCACGACATCGCTGTCGGTCAGCTCGGCGACCTTGCGGCGCAGCTTCTCGATGTCGGCGCCCTTCTTGCCGATGACCACGCCCGGACGCGCCGAATGGATCGTGACGCGGCACTTCTTGTGCGGGCGCTCGATAACAATCTTCGACACCGCCGCCTGCTTCAATTCCTTCATCAGCGCTTTGCGGATCTTCATGTCCTCGTGCAGCAGCGTGCCGTAGCTCGTCTTGCCGGCATACCAGCGCGAGTCCCAAGTCCGGTTGATGCCGAGACGAAGGCCGATCGGATTGACTTTTTGACCCATAGTCTTCGCTCCGTCCCTTAATTCGCCGCCGCCTCGATCTCACGCACCACGATGGTGAGATTCGAGAACGGCTTGGAAATCCTGCCGGCACGGCCGCGCGCGCGCGGCGTAAAACGCTTCAACACGATCGCCTTGCCGACATGCGCCTGGGTCACCACCAGATCGTCGACATCGAGGTCATGATTGTTCTCGGCATTGGCGATCGCGGAACTCCAGGCACTTGCGCACTTCGCCGGCGATACGCTTGCGCGAAAATTCGAGGTCGGCGAGCGCCGTGGCAACCTTCTTGCCGCGGATGAGCTGCGCCAAAAGGTTCAGCTTCTGCGGGCTCACGCGCAGCATGCGGGCAACCGCCATAGCCTCGGTGTCGGATAGCGCGCGATCGCGCTTTTTCTTGCTCATGGCAACTCTCTTTGCCTCACGATGCGCTGGCAGACGAAGGAGCAGCGGCACCGCCGCCATCGCCGCCACCGCTGCGCTTGGCCTTG
>CAVSFV010000033.1:0-653339 GCA_963727325.1 uncultured Alphaproteobacteria bacterium | reverse complement strand
CTGAAGAGGGGAAGGCCGCCGTCGACAAGGCGGTCAACGAATTCGCCGCGCGCGGCTTTCGCTCCTTGGGTGTAGCTCGAGCCGAGGGAGACGGCAAATGGCAGCTTCTGGGTGTGTTACCCTTGTTCGATCCGCCCCGCGACGATGCCAAGTCCACGATCGCGACCGCGGAACACATGGGCGTGAGGGTCAAGATGGTAACCGGCGATGCGCTGGCCATCGCCCGAGAAACTGCCAAGACACTCGGGATGGGCACCAATATCCTTGATGCCCGCAGCCTGGGCGACGAAAAACAACAGGCGACGACGGCGGTGGCGGAGGCCATCGAGAAGGCGGACGGTTTCGCCCAGGTCTTTCCCGAACACAAATTCCACATCGTCGATGACCTGCAAAAGCGCGGTCATATCGTCGGCATGACGGGCGACGGGGTGAATGACGCCCCCGCGTTGAAGAAAGCCGATTGCGGCATTGCCGTTTCGGGCGCAACTGATGCCGCGCGCGCGGCGGCGGCCATTGTGTTGATGACGCCCGGACTGTCGGTGATCATCGACGCGATCAAGGAGAGCCGGAAGATCTTCCAGCGGATGAACAGCTATGCGATCTACCGCATCGCCGAAACGCTACGCGTGCTGTTCTTTATGACGCTGGCGATCCTGGTCTTTAACTTTTATCCCTTGACGGCGGTGATGATCGTGATGCTGGCGTTGCTCAACGACGGCGCCATCCTGTCCATTGCCTATGACAACGTTCATTATAAGGACGCGCCCGAGGCCTGGAACATGCGCCTGGTGCTGGGAATCGCCACAGTGCTGGGAATCATCGGCGTCGTGTCCGCGTTTGGCCTGTTTTATCTTGGCGAACGCGTATTTCGCCTCGACCGCGCGCATATCCAGACGTTGATGTACCTGAAGCTGTCGGTCGCCGGACATCTGACGATTTTTCTGACGCGCACCCGCGGCCCGTTCTGGTCGATACGCCCGGCGCGGATACTATGGGGCGCGGTGCTCGGCACGCAGGCGCTTGCGACCCTGATTGCGGTGTATGGCGTGTTCATGACTCCGCTCGGCTGGAGCTGGGCGGGATTCGTGTGGGGCTATGCTCTGGCGTGGTTCCTCGTGAACGACCGTGTGAAACTACTCGCATATCGGATTTTCGATCCACTCAAAACCGCGCCTCAGCCCGAAGCCAAAGCCGAGACCAAGGCCCAGCCTTACCCCAAAGCCGAGCCTATGCCAGATGCCGAAGCCAAGCCACCGCCCGAACTCGGTACTGAAGAGCGCCAATTGACCCAATGCGAGATCAGCGGCAAATCCGCTGGAAGGCCAAGACGATGAAAATTAATTCCAAGGACTTTCGCGTGCGCGAAGGAGACGAGGTCGATCTCAAAAAGTGGCCGACGAAGGTCGATCCCATGTACAAATCGAAGAAGCAATATCAAAAACTCTCGGAAGAGCACGTTGCGCAACTGAGCTCGCAACAGCAGCTGCTCTACGCGTCCATTGACGTGAAGATGTTTCTCCAAATCCACAATCGCCATGCCGTCCTGCTGATCTTTCAGGCGATGGATGCCGCGGGAAAAGACGGCGCGATCCAGCATGTGATGTCGAACCCGCATCATCAAGTTCTTCCTCCACCTTTCCAAGGAGGAACAACGAAAGCGGTTTCTGGCGCGCATCGACGAGCCAGACAAGAATTGGAAATTCAGTCTTGCAGACATTCAGGAGAGAAAATTCTGGGAGCAGTACATGAAGGCCTACGAGGAATGCCTCACTGCGACAAGCACCCGACACGCGCCTTGGTATGTCGTGCCAGCCGACGACAAAGAGAACGGTCGGCTGATTGTATCCCAAATTATCCTCGATGCGTCCGAAGGACTCAAAATGAGTTTTCCCAAAGAGAACGCAAAGCGACAGCGCGAATTGCGGTTGATCCGCAAGCGGCTAGCGAAATGAAATCCTAAGTGGATGCCGCCCTGAGCGTCTGTAACCGGAATATAAAACTATTTTCTCGCAAAACAACGGCGAACTCGCGAATGGCTATTCGCTCGCAACAACATCGATCCAACGGCCGGAGTTTGCTTCCCCTTCTGAGAAACTGCAGTCGGAATTTTGTAAGATCGTCATGACGATTCTTCGCAAGATCCCGCTTCTGCAAGCACTTCCTGGAGGCCGAGATGCGTGTGCCCTCGGCAACCGCATTGCGTTCATGCTGCACTGCGGTCCGCCGTATGGCGTTAGCTCAAGCGACGCTCACAATCGCCGGTTGACATAAATCAAAGCGCAGGGCGGCATCCTCCTTACCCTGACCGCATAATTTCATAGCCGGTCGAGTGAGATTTTTATGTCTGTGCAAGCGGTGCCCGCTACTGCAGCAAAGCCTTTTGTAAGTGGCTTCCACGTCGCTTTCGTCGTTGCGTGGGCTATCTGCCTATTGTTCTACTTCCTGCAATACGCGGTGCGCTCCGCGCCGAGTGTGATGCTGCCCGAACTCACCGCAGCATACGGCCTATCGACACTGGGCATCAGCTCCTTGCTCGGGCTCTACTACTATACCTATTCGACGTTCGCGCTTCTCTCCGGTGCATCGCTCGATCGTTGGGGCGCGAAATACACGATCCCGACCGGGATCTTCTTTCTCGCGGCCGGTCTCATGATGTTCGGCGTCGGCATAAGCTGGATGGCGACCGTCGGTCGTCTGTTGCAGGGGGCCGGCGCCGCTTTTGCCTTTGTCGGCGCCGTGTATCTGGCGAGTCACGGCTTTCCCGCGCGTTATCTCGCGACCGCGATCGGCTTCACCCAATGCCTGGGTATGCTCGGCGGCTCGGCCGGCCAATTCGGTGTCGCACCGTTGGTGCATGGCGTAATGAGCTGGCAGCAGTTCTGGCTCTATTCCGGCATTCTTGCGCTGGTGATCATGGTTGCGATGCTGATCGCCACACCCCGGCAGGATCCGTCCGAGCATTCCAAAAGTAGCATCTGGCACATGTTTGATCCTTACAAGACGGTGCTGACCAATCCGCAATCGTACCTTTGCGGCCTTTCCGCCGGCCTGTTGTTTCTGCCGACCACGGTGGGTGGCATGATCTGGGGCGTCGCTTTCCTGCGCCAAGGTTGGCACGTGGATTACGGCGAGGCGGTGAACCGTGCGTCGATGATACCGCTCGGTTGGGTGATCGGCGCCCCGGTGCTCGGTTACATCGCCGACCATTTCGGCCGCCGCAAGCCGGCTCTCTTCGCCGGCATGGCGATCATGCTAGTGACAGCGCTTGCGATCCTGTTCCTGCCGCCCAATAGCTTGCCTCCCTATCTGCCTGGCTTCCTGTTCGGCTTCGGCTCTGGGGCGGCGATGATCCCCTATTCGATCATCAAAGAAGTCAATCCGGACGAAGTGAAGGGCAGCGCCACAGGAGCGATGAACTTCATCGTCTTCGTGATGAGCGCATTCGGCGCGCCGGCCGCCGGCTGGCTGTTGCAGAAGCTCGCCAGCGGGGGCGCACTGACGCTCGTTACTTTCGAAGAGGGCGGCAGCGCCGGAATCGCCGCGATCATCCTTGCTGCGATCCTTGCGCTCTTCCTCAAGGAAACCGGATTTGCCGCGCGCAAACCGCACTGAACGCTGCACACGTGACGGGCGCGGTAATGCGGCCGAAGAGGTGGTACTCGCACTCAACGAAGCAACACAGGGCGCCCGGGAAGCCCGCCAGATCCTTTCTGGCAAAGAGTGACATCGAGGTAATGGCTTCGTGAATAAGCCGATAGCAATAGCGCCCATCCTTACCCGTGGGGGGCGCCAGGCGGCCAAGGCACCCGAAGGATCGGCCGCGAGCGGAAAGGCCTTGGGCGAAATCGCTTGCCTTTCGCCGGACGAAGCATTGCAGCGACTTTCCAGCGCCGCGGTGGGCCTTACACCCGACCAGGTTGAGGAACGGCTCCGTTCAGCCGGACTGAACCAAGTTGCTCACCAGGCGCGCCATACAATTCTCGGCGAGCTTATCGGCCGCTCGATCAATCCGTTGAATCTACTTTTGCTCTCGCTTGCCACCGCGTCCTACTTCCTGGGCGACCAGCGGGCCGCCATTGTGATTGCTGTTATGGTAATTCTGAGTATCTCGCTGAGCTTCGTTCAGGAACATCGTTCCAACAACGCCGCCGACAAGCTCCAGCGGATGGTGTCGATAACCGCGACGGTGCGCCGGCAGACAGGTGCCGAGGCGCATGATCACATCGACCTGCCGATCGAGCAGCTAGTGCCCGGCGATATTGTCCTGCTGTCGGCTGGCGATATGATTCCCGCCGATCTCAGGCTGATCACGGCGAAGGATCTCTTTCTCAACCAATCGACACTCACCGGCGAGGCGATGCCACTCGAGAAAGTCGCTACTGCCCATGCCGGACCCGCGGAAACGCCGTTTGATCTCCCTAATATCTGCTTCATGGGCAGTGCCATCGTTAGCGGCATTGGCTGCGGTGTCATCGTGCTCACCGGCCCGCGCACGGCCTTTGGTCTGGTGGCAAGTGAAATTGCAAAGCGGCGGGTACTAACGAGCTTCGACAAGGGCATAATCCGGTTTACCTGGCTGATGCTCGGTTTCATCGTGGTGATGGCCCCTCTTGTCTTCGTAATCAACGGTCTCACCAAGGGCAATTGGCTCGAGGCCCTGTTGTTCGCGGTCGCCGTGGCGGTAGGTCTCACACCAGAGATGCTGCCAATGATCGTGACGGTCAATCTGGCTAAGGGCGCGATCGCGATGTCGCGCCGAAGGGTCATCGTCAAGCGCCTCAATTCAATCCAGAACTTCGGCGCTATGAATGTGTTGTGCACGGACAAGACCGGCACGCTTACGCAGGACCGCATTATCCTCAAGCGCTGCATTGATATCAGGGGTGACGACTCGGACCGCGTCCTCGAATACGCCTATCTGAATAGCTTCCATCAGTCTGGCCTCAAGAACTTGCTCGACGTCGCCGTACTGCAGCATGTCGAGCTCGCGGCCGGTCTCAAGGTGCAGGCCCGGTTCCAGAAAATCGACGAAATGCCGTTTGACTTTGAGCGGCGACGAATGTCCGTCGTTCTCGGTCGCGATGACGGGGTTCACATCCTCATCTGCAAGGGTGCCGTCGAAGAGGTGTTCGCGGCCTGCAAGTACTACGCGATCGACGGCGAGACTGGCCCTCTCGACGCCACCCACTTCGCTTCAGCGATGGACACGACGGCGAAGCTCAACGCCGACGGGTTTCGGGTCGTCGCAGTCGCCTTCAAGGAGATGCCGCCGACGCAGACGGCGTATTCGGTCGCCGACGAGGCCGACCTCACCTTGCTCGGCTATATCGCGTTTCTCGATCCCCCCAAGGAAACCTGCGCCGCCGCGCTTGCCACGCTGAAGGCTAGCGGCGTGGAGGTGAAGATCCTTACGGGGGACAACGACATCGTCACGCGAAAGATCTGCCACGAAGTCGGCCTGGACGTGGATCGCATCGTTCTCGGCAACGAGCTTGCGACATTGTCGCCGGACGATTTGGCAAACCTGGCTGAGACAACGGCTGTGTTCGCCAAGGTCTCGCCGTCTCAAAAAGCGGCGATCATCGACGCATTGCACAGGAAGGGGCATGTCGTCGGTTATCTGGGCGATGGCATCAACGACGGACCGGCGCTGAAAGCTGCCGACGTCGGCATATCGGTGGACAGCGCCGTGGACATCGCGAAGGACTCTGCGGACATCATATTGCTCGAGAAGAGTTTGGCAGTGCTCGGGGACGGCGTTATCGAGGGTCGCAAAGTCTTTGGCAACATCACCAAATATATTAAAATGGGCGCAAGCTCCAATTTCGGAAACATGTTTAGCGTTCTCGGCGCCAGCGTCTTCCTGCCGTTCCTCCCGATGACGGCGATCCAGGTCCTGACCAACAACCTGTTATACGACTTTTCGCAAACCACCATCCCTACCGACAACGTCGACGCTGAATACCTTGCGGTACCGCGGCGATGGGATATCAGCAATATTGCGAAATTTGTGCTGTTTATCGGCCCAATCAGTTCGATCTTCGATTATGTCACGTATTTCCTGATGATCTATGCCTTCAGCGCCTGGAACAATCCCGCACTGTTCCAAACCGGGTGGTTCGTCGAGTCTCTGCTTACACAAACGCTCATCATCCATATCATCCGCACGGCGAAGATTCCGCTTCTGGAAAGCCGGGCTAGTACAGCACTGATCACTACGACTATCGTCATCGCCGCAATCGGGATAGCCCTGCCATTTTCCTGGCTAGGCCGCTTTCTTGGTTTCGTCCCGCTGCCTCCGACTTATTGGATCGCGCTCAGCCTTATCCTCCTGAGTTACGTCATCCTGACGCATTTCGTGAAGACATGGTTTATTCGACGGTTCGGGTTGAGCTGAATGGCATCTGCACCATGGTACTCACCCTTGCTCGCAAATGTCTTCGTTTGGATTGGCATCGCGCTCTGCGTCACCCAATCTGCAATTTTCTCCGGCCTCAACCTAGCAATTTTCAGCATCAGCAAATTACGATTGGAGGTCGAAGCCGCAGGCGGTAACCGCGATGCAGCCGGACTGCTTGCACTGCGCAAAGATTCAAACTTGACCCTGGCGACAGTTCTTTGGGGCAATGTCACGATCAATGTGCTCCTTACGCTGTTGTCGGATTCCGTACTTGCCGGCTTAGGAGCATTTGCCTTCTCGACGATCGTCATCACGCTGTTCGGCGAAATTATTCCGCAAGCTTATTTTTCGCGCAACGCACTGCGGATGGCGGCGCGGCTTACGCCGCTGCTGAATGTGTACCGGGTGGGGCTTTTCCCGATAGCGAAGCCTACATCGATTATTCTCAATTGGTGGCTCGGGTCGGAAGGAATCACCTTTCTACGCGAGCGGGACTTTCGGGCGCTTCTCACAAGGCATGTGGGCGTTGCGGGCGCGGACGTGGGACAATTGGAGGCTATCGGCGCGCTGAACTTTCTGGACCTCGACGACATCCTTGTGGTGGATGAGGGGGAGTCAGTCGACCCACGCAGCATCATCATCCTTCCCATCGATAACGCACGTCCTGTGCTACCGAAGTTCGAACGTTCGCCCGATGATCCGTTCTTGCGGTGTTTGAATGCCTCCGGAAAAAAATGGGTCATCATCACCGATGCGTCGGGTAAACCGTCGTTCGTATTGGATGCACACCATTTTCTGCGCGATTCTCTCTTCAATACAATGTCGGTTGACCCGGAAAGTTACTGGCATCGTCCCATCATCATAACGGATATGCGGACCCCCTTGGGCAGTGTTATCGGCCGCATGAGAGTAAAGCCGGAACATTCTGAAGATGACGTTATCGACAACGATTTGATTCTAGTCTGGGCGCGGGAGAAACGCATCATAACCGGAGCCGATCTTTTGGGACGACTGTTGCGTGGAATCGTGACGCGAGATGCAGTTTGAAATTAGGTCATCACCTTGGATGGAACGCGCCTCGGGGCTATCGGACGATCCAGGTAAGAGCCTACGATAGGGGCCACGAGAGCGAGGCGCCGAAGTGCGGCCGCTCGAAGAGCTCATTGTCAGCGGGGCGGGTCCTGCGAGCATTTCTCGCCGCAGGATCGCCTTCCATCGCCTGAGGCCAGGTCGTTCCAGAAACAGCAGTGAGACTGGACATGAATTCCACCCGACAGGTCAGTACAGTTGCGCTACGCACTCCCAGAGCGGACTTTGGGTATCGCTCGATCGCCCAACAGACGATCGAATTCTCTTTTCGAAATTTCGTAGCATTCGCATGACCGGTGCTTGAGGCCGCGGCGATCGATAATCGAAACGTTGCCACGTTTGTAGCGGATGAGGCCGGCACGTTGCAGGGCGCCCGCCGCAGCAGTAACACCCGTCCGCCGCACCCCCAGCATCATGGCCAGAAACTCCTGGGTGAGCAGAAACTCATTCGATTGCATGCGGTCATGCGTCATCAGCAACCAGCGGCAACAGCGCTGCTCCAGGGAATGAAAGTGATTGCACGCCGCGGATTGCGCGACCTGGTTAAAGAAAGCGTGCGCATAGTGAAGCATCACGGTTCGCATCGGGGCACTTCGCGCTAGTTCAATTGCGAACAGCGTTGCTTTCATTCTCAGGCCTGCACCCGGAACCTGGACATAAACACTGGTCGGCGCCCTGTCGTCGCCGAACACGATTGGCAGACCCACCAACCCTTCGTTCCCGATTGTTCCGACTTCGGCGGCATGGCCGTTGGCCATCGTGTTCACGAGCGAGCCGACTCCGGTCTCAATGAAATAGACAAATCCGATTGGCACGTTTGCACGGTAAAGAGACTGTCTGTACTCCAAAGGAATACGGTGAAGATGCGGGCGAAGCCGCGCGTAATCCCGCGGCCGCAGCAAACTCAGCAACCGGTTGGCCTGCAGATCCGCAGCCTTGCGATTAGCCATTCGCTTGCTGCTCGTCTCTGTCGTCCCCTACGCGCTTCCTAGACTCGACGTCTGATCGTTCTTTGGAGGCGTCGCCTCTTCCGCTCAATTCTAACTTGAACTTGGCTTCTTCGTCGGCCAGCAATTTCATAATTGTTGTTCGCTCGGCAAAGCCTGTCGATTCGCTGGCAAGATGGCGATAGCGCGTAATATTTTCTCGGCTGACGAATTTATCCATCGCATCCATCGCAGCCTCCAGAGCGGCTAACGGACGTCTAAAAACCACCCTGCGCTTTCTTTACGGTCGACACAAGCGCAATGTCCGGTACCGGACATTTTACTCGACTTCGCCCGGAAAGAAGCGCAGGTTGATAACGGTTGATCGACTGAAATGGAGGACGCAGCGGAGAAGCATGCGTCCGCTTCGACCGCCTTTCAGTTGCTGCTATTTGCCCTCGACGTATCGGGCCAAGACCGAAAGATTGTTTTTGCAGCGCGCCGATCGGCCGTGGCTAGTTTATTTCGCGATCTGCGTCTCGGTTTGATGACGGAAATAAAACGGTCGACGGCGGCGCGAGACGTTCGGTGCAGCGAAATTCATGTCCGGTATCGGACATAATTGATTTTGATCAATGTGGCCGGCTTGATCCCGGCCACAAGTAGCGACAGTCCGGGTGTCCAGGCCACAAAGTCGGGATGCGGGAAAGGGCTATAAAATGACCATCGAATATTCGCCGTCGAGCGCAAATTCGCTGCCCCATATCATTTTTGAACGCCGGGAGCGCACGGTCGCGAGCTACGAACGTGAGCTGACGAGACGTAGGCGCACGGAAATCGGGCTGCGAGAGCTCCTCGCCCACGAGGAGGTGTTGCTTGGTCAAAAAGACGAGTTGATCCAGCAACAGACGGTTTTAAGCCAGGAGTTCGGATCACAGGCTGTTGAACGGCTTGCAAATGATCGTAAGCCTGCTTTCGCTGCAAAGCCGGGCGTCAGAAAATGCTGAAGTTGCATCGCAATTGGCAGCGGCAGCCGATCGCATTACTACGATCGGACGTATCCACCGGCGGCTCCACTCATTGGATGGCGTACAAACCTTTGCGTTCAAGCAATACCTCGCCGACCTTTGTCGCGATTTCTCCCTCATGCTCTCCTCGGACCGCGAGCAACGTCCCATTCTCGTGGTGGGAATTGAAATTGAGCTGCCGACCGTTCTCGGCATTCCGCTCGGCTTCATCGCCAACGAACTGATCACGAACGCCGTCAAATACGGCACGGGTAGGATTACTGTCGTTTTGGAATCCGATCTCGGAGAGGGCTACACGCTGTCGGTCTCCAACGACGGGCCCGCGTTACCCGAAGGATTCAATCCAGCCACCGGTAAGGGACTGGGAATGAGGATTATTCGGTCTCTTGTCGGGCGGATCGGCGGTGAATTGCGGTTTGGTCAAGGCGATCAGAAACAAGGCGCTCGATTTACCGTGCTGTTTTCATGATTGCCGTTCAAGCCGCGTGCGGCGATCGGTTAAGTGATCGCAGGCGTTGCTAATCGGAGAATAGTGCGATGTCTTTGGGGCTTATTCTTATCATCATCCTCATCATCTTCCTGCTCGGCGGCTTCAGCGGCCGGTTTGGCGGCTATGGTTACGGCTACGGTCACGGCGGCATCGGCGTCATCGGCGTTATCCTGATCATCCTCATCGTGCTGGTTTTCCTGGGCCGGATTTGATCTGGGAGAGGGAATGACCTGACAAACGGAATGTCGGATGAGCCGTCTTCCGGCATACCCCGAGAGCCACTTCGTCAACCGCATCGGATGGTTGAGAGCGGCGGTGCTCGGAGCCAACGATGGCATCCTGTCGACCGCAAGTTTGATCGTTGGCGTTGCTGCAGCAGCCGCAACGCGGAACGATGTCCTGATCGCGGGTGTCGCGGGACTGGTGGCTGGCGCCATGTCGATGGCCGCGGGCGAATATGTGTCCGTCAGCTCGCAATCCGATTCCGAACAGGCGGATCTCGCGCGTGAACGCAAGGAGTTGAGCGACAACCCCGCATTTGAGCTCGATGAGCTTGCCGATATCTATGTCAAGCGTGGCGTCGATCAGACCCTTGCGCGGCAAGTTGCCCGGCAGCTCATGGTGAAAGATGCTCTCACCGCCCATGCGCGCGACGAACTTGGAATTTCGGAGATCACCACCCCACGCCCGGTACAAGCCGCACTGACGTCAGCCCTCTCATTTTCGGTAGGTGCCGCTATGCCCTTGCTCATGGTTGTCGTATCGCCCGCTGCTGCGCTTGTCCCGATCGTGGCGGCTGCGTCTTTGGCCTTTCTCGCTCTCCTGGGAGCTGTCGGGGGCAGAACTGGCGGCGCTAATGTTCTGCGTGCGACTATCCGCGTGACATTCTTGGGCGCGTTGGCGATGGCTCTCACCGCCGGTATCGGGAAACTTTTCGGTACCGTCGTCTGAAGATTGGCACCGGAGAGGAGTTATTCCGATAACGTCGGTTGATCTAAATCAATGACGATTGTTGTTAGCGATGGAATTTGTTGTTAACGCTGGAAGTTTTTAACTACGAGGATGAAGATCATGGAAAAGGACCGGATCGTCGGATCGGGAAAGCAAATCAAAGGGACAGTTAAAGAGGTCCTTGGCAGGGCAGTCGGTGATTCCAAGCTGGAGTCGGAGGGTAGGGCTGACAAGATCGAGGGCAAAGTTCAGAACACCATCGGCGGCCTCAAGGACACGCTCAAAGGAAAATAACCGACAGCCGCGGCGGCCACTTCTTTTTCAACAAAGAGGAAGACGGATCGCCACCGTCTCACCCATACTGAAGGATGTTAAAGACATGCTTCCCAAAACAACAGTCGCCCTCGCCATTGCCCTGATGTTGGGCGCCACTTTTATTCCAGCTGACGCGTTCGCGGCCGCCAAAGGTGGAGGAGGAAGCCACGGTGGAGGAGGAAGCCATGGTGGAGGAGCTCATGGCGGAGGAAGCCACGGCGGCGGCGGGCATGTTGGCCACGTCGGGGGGCGCGGCTACGGCGGTCGCGGATATGGCGGTGCGTTAGGTGGTTACTTTGGTCCGGCTTACGGGTTTGGCGGCTGCCTTCCGGTGCCGGTGCCAATTGTTGGTTGCTGGTAAGCAGAGGCGCGAAGTCGATTAACGCAAGCCTTGGTTAGGTGAGAGGAAGAAAATATGAACGAGATTTGGAGTTCACCCATGAGCTGGAAAACACTGTTTACCGCAACGATTGTCTTGGCACTTGCCGGATCGGGCGCCGCTTATGCGCAAAAGCATCCTTCGCCGTTGGAAGACCGGGCCGCCGTTGTCGATGCGCGCATCGCCGAGCATAAAGCCGCTTTGAAGCTGTCGCCCGATCAGGAAAAGAACTGGCCGGCCTACGAAGCCGCCTTGCGCAAACTCGCGAGGCTGCGCGTGGAGCGATACCAGGAACAGAAACCGGCGAATCCCGTCGAACTGTTACGCCAACGCGCCGATGATTTGACCGCCGCCAGCGCGGCGCTGAAGCAGTTGGCCGACGCGGAGGAACCGCTACTCAATAGCCTTGACGACACGCAGAAGCGTCTGTTTTCGACATACGGCGGCAAGGCCCGTTGATCAAGCCATCAGGACGGAGTGTTGACGTCGTTGCGGCGCGGCCGCCTGCCCGCCCGCTAAAAACAGCGCTGTTTTCGGCGTCCGAGCTCGTGCGACAGAGTGCGTGGGTCGAAGTAAAGGAGCCAGCGCCGTTAGGTCCGCAGGCGACCGCGGCTACAGAGGGAATAGCACCATGCTTTCAGTGTTAATTGGGGTACTGATTATTTGCGTCGTCGGCGCAATTTGCTTTTGGGCCATCGAAAAGTTCATTAACGACCGTCGTTTGGCAAATCTTCTCAAAATCCTCGTGATACTGATTTGCGTGGGAGCGATCCTACAGCGAGTGCTGCCGCTCGCGGGAATTAATTGGTTTTAGACGTCGCTAATGACGGCATTTAGTCCCGCAGCCACCGCGGCGGCTCATTGTCCACTGAGCTACCACAGTCCGACAATCCATTTTGCGCCGCGGACCGTCTCCCAGATCACCGCCAACTCGACCGTCAGCACCACGACCGCATCCAACAGGGCGATCGACAGCAACAGCCCGTCCTCTTCGAGATAGGCCAGCGAGATCAGCGCGATCACCAGGGCTGGGACGACGTTCGTCAGGGGGATCGGCGTGAACACCAAGGTGGCGCTTAGTATCGCTACGACCGCGCCGACAACGCGCTTGGTTGCCGCGAACGGCGTGGGCCAGCGCGGATGGATTACCTTCTCGAAATATCTCAGCACCGGCACGGCGCGCTGCACCAAAGCGGCGAGGTGCCGTGTCGGCAGCGGACGGTCGGCAATGGAGCGCGGGAAAACCGGAGCGGTCTTGCCCGCGATCATTTGGAATGCCGGGATCATAAGTAGCAGGCCGGCCACGATTGAAACACCCGGTGCCAACGCGGCGATAGCGAGGAGCAGCATGATCAGGCCGAAGGAGCGCTTGCTTAGGCCGCCCATCAGCCAGCCCAAAGTGAAGTGATCCTTGGGGGCCTCGTCGTGCAGCCGCTGCAGCACAACAGAGGTAGGAATAATTGCGATCGTGTCGGGAGATGGCTTTTGCTTCAGCTAAACCTCCCGACCGGTCGGATTTGGTTCTATTGATTATTCAGACTGACGATGTGCGATCGCGCTCCAGACCAAACTAGGCAAGTCGGCGCAAATCAGCGTGTCTAGGGTTTTACCGCGGTCAATGCTCCGCCGACCACTCTCAATCAACCGAGCCGGCGGCCGCGGAAGTAACCCTTGTTTTTGGTGTTCTGCTTGATGATTGGCCGTATCAACCTCTTTCGCGGCGTCAGCATGATGCTCCTGATTGACCAACTGCGGGTGGCGCTGGCGGCTTGCGGCTCGGCATGTTTTGCAATCCTCACGCTGTATGAAACCAGAACGCTGAAGATCGCGAAGCTATCAGATTACTTAATTGCCTCCAACTCGCTCCCGATCTGCCTTGCTGGCGCTGCTGCGAAGGAGCAAACTTGTTACGGCCTCTAGGCCATTTGGGAATGTCGGGTACATATCTCGGGATGCCAGTCGTACTCGCCGTAATAGCTCTGTTGCTGATTGCTGTACCCTCGCGTGCCGAAGAGGCGCGCGTTGCTATTCCCGCCGGGTGCAGAGAACTAGCCAATCGAGCCGGCCTTCCACTGACGCTAACTCATGCCGAGGCCACGCGCGCCATCGCGTACATCCGCGTCATGATCAGCCAGGACCCGGCGGTCGCGCGCTGCCGCTTGGCGCTGCGCGCTTATTGAGTAGACGCTTCGTTCCTTATCCAACCGCCAACTCCCGCGACAGTAGATGAGTTTGTTTGCGACTTCACCTCGCCGCGACAGAAATCTCCCATACCATGGTCTCGCCGCCCGCCTTGGCGGCCGCAGCGCGGACAAATGTGTCAAGCTGCCGGCGTGTCCAAAATCTTACAGATCACCGGATTTCTCGTCACGCATGTCCGGTCGCGGGTCGCCTCATCGACGTCGTCCTGGTCAATGGGCAGGACGCTATAGGTTCCCTTAGCGAGTCTGCGACACAGAAAATAGACATGGTCGTTTTCATTGGCCTCGATGAGTAAATTTCCCTCGAAGGGTTGAACCACGAAGTATTGTACGCCTGAGGAATCACCGCTGATGAGCACGTATTGGGTGCCGCTCCAGCGGAAGACCGCCGTTTTCACGGAGCGCGCTTTTCCTTTGGCGAAATCTTGATAGAGAATCATCTGTAATTGTGTTCCGAGCAGCGGCTTGGAGCCAGTCAGTAACGGCCTTTCAGACTGCACGCAGGCGGAGAGCACGAATGCCGCCAAAAGGATCAGCGCAACAGCAAGCGTAGACGCCTTCGCTGCTCGCGCCCGGTTGTCAGACATATCGTCTCCTGGGCGTGGCCTCCCCGGGACCATTGCACCACTCTCGCGAGGCTTGTACCAGCTAAGGAACCGATCGACTTCCTCGGCAAGGCTTGTTCGGAGGCGCGTTTCTGCTAGCGAGCCGCGATTCCCTTATGACTGGTAATCCGGGCGAATGTAGTCATTTTCTGATTTGTTCGAAAGGCCAGCCTTTAGCAGTGCCCTTTCAGTCAGGATCGCTCGCGTTCAATAATTTAGATGACGTACAAATCGTTGTGTTTTATGCGTGTTTCGGTAAGTCGCGGACAGGGATTTCAGTAATTCCGGGACAGTGATTTCGCTAATTCCCGGACAGGGGTGACGGTCGGATTTCGGGAGCGCCGTTGAGGCAGATGTTCCCTCTCAAGCTGGTTTTGAGGGGAACGATGCCGAGACGGAAGCAAGCGAAGCGAACGACTGTGAAGGACCTACGATCAATCCTGCGGCTGACGCACGAGCATGGCCTGTCGGTTCGGGCGATCTCGGAACGGCTGCAGATCAGCAAGACCTCGGTTGCCACCTATCTGTTGCGAGCGCGCGAGGCGGGCCTCAGCTGGCCACTGCCGACTATTTACGACGAGTGACGCGGCGCTTCAGCGGGCTCTGTTCCGCCGCGTTGGGCGACCGCCGCAGGACTTGAGCGAGCCGGATTGGCCGGCGGTGGCGCAGGAGCTCAAGCGCAAAGGCGTGACGCTGACGCTGTTATGGCAGGAATACCGGGCCGCGCATCCCGACGGTTACGGCTACACCTGGTTCTGCGAGACGTTTGGCGCCTACCAACGCCGAGCACACCCGACATTCCGCCACCGTCACGAGGCGGGGGCGGTGATGCAGACCGATTACGCCGGTCACGCGATCGAGGTGGTCGATCCGGCGACTGGCGAAATCCGTCAGGCGCAGATTTTTGTCGCGGTGCTTGGGGCCTCATCGCTGACCTTCGCCATGGCCAGCTTGAGCCAGCGGCTGCCCGATTGGATCGAAGGCCAGACCCGGGCCCTGTCGTACTTCGGCGGGGTTCCCAAAGCGATCGTCTGCGACAACCTGAAGGCGGGGGTCGCCAAGGCCTTGTGGTTCGAGCCGACGCTGAACCAGACCTTTGCCGCCATGGCCGAACATTACGACACGACGATTTTGCCGACGCGCAGCCGCAAGCCGCGCGACAAAGGCAAGGTCGAAGGCGCAGTGCTGATTGTCGAGCGTTGGATCTTGGCGCGGCTGCGCCACCGGCGCTTCTTCAGCCTTGCCGATCTCAATAGCGCGATCGCCGTCCTGCTCGAGGACCTCAACAGCCGGCCGATGCGGCAGGTTGGCAAGTCGCGGCGGCAGCTGTTCGAGGAGATCGAACGTGTCGCGCTGGCGCCGTTGCCGGGCGTGCCGTTCGAATACGCCGAGTGGAAATCGGCCAAGGTCCATCCCGACTATCACGTCGACGTCGATAAGACCTTCTACTCGGTGCCGCATCGGTTGATCGGTCGTCGGGTCGATGTGCGGCTCACTTGCCGGGCAGTCGAGATCTTCCACGATCACACGCGCATCGCCAGCCACGTGCGCCGTTCGCCGCGCTCTGGTCATGTCACGGTGAACGAGCACATGCCCAAGGCGCATCAGCGCTACGCCAATATGACACCGGCGAATCTGATCAAAATGGCGGCGCGCATCGGGGTCAACGCCGCCATCCTGGTGGAGCGGATGATGCGTGCGCGCCCACATCCCGAGCAGGGTTATCGCTCCGCCATGGGCATCATCGCCTTGGCGCGCCGCTATGAACGCGGTCGGCTGGAAGCGGCCTGCGAGCGGGCGCTCGCCATCAACGCGATCAGCTACTCGTCCGTCAAGCGCCATCCTCAAATCCGGGCTCGACCGGATAAGCCCCGCGGCCGAACCGGTCAAAGCCACACCTGCGCACGCCAATATCCGTGGCGGCACCTACTATCAATGACGCAAAGGAAACTCTCGATGCTGACACACCCGACACTCGAGCAAATGCACGCGCTCGGTCTGACCGGCATGGCTGCCGCCTACCGGCAGTTGGCCGAACAGGACAAAGCCACCGATCTCAGCCGCGACGAATGGCTGGGATTGATGTTGGATCGGGAAACTTCCATGCGGGCCGACAGGCGTCTGACCAATCGCCTGGCCGCGGCCAAGTTGCGCTTCGCCGACGCCTGCATCGAAGACATCGACTTCGGCAGCCGGCGCGGGCTCGATCGACGCAATACCTTGCAGCTGGCACAAGGCGCCTGGCTCAAAGCGCAGGAGAACCTCATCATCACCGGGCAGACCGGCACCGGCAAAACATGGCTCTCCTGCGCCTTCGCGCGCCAGGCGGCGAGGCTCGATCATTCCGTCCTTTATTTGCGGGTGCCGCGCCTGTTCGAAGATCTCGCCATGGCCCGCCTCGACGGTCGCTTCCCACGTCTGGTCGACAAGCTCGCTCGCGTTCAACTGCTTATCTTGGATGATTGGGGAACTCACGGCCTCAACGATCAGCAGCGTCTCGATCTTCTCGAAATCTTTGAAGAGCGCTACCGACGCAAATCCACCTTGATCACCGCCCAGCTACCGGTCGCGCAGTGGCACGAGATGATCGGCGAGCCCACCATCGCTGATGCCATCCTGGATCGGATCGTCCATAACGCCCATCGCATCAGCCTCGAAGGCGACAGCCTGCGAAAACGAAAATCGCCGCCCCACTTGACCAACGCCGAAAATAGCGAAACGAATCCGACATGACGTCAACCACGCAACCGAAAACTACCGTCGCCGCACTGTCCGTGATTTAGCGAAACTGCTGTCCCGCAATTAGCGAAGCCACTGTCCCGTTTTTGTGAAATACGCACTTTTAGGCAAAATGGCCGCTTGCCGCGTCCTCTTTGAGTGCACTCCCAAGCGGCTCGCCATCGTCGAAGGCGATTGAAAGCAACGAAGGCGATCCGCTCTCTAATGTCTCCAAGCAAACCGTCCAGGACATTTGAGCGGGGCATCTTAATTGTGCGCATTTCTACCTTATGGTACTAACTCAAGCCTAAACTATTTTGACCGCAAGGGCATTTTTAAATGACGCATTGGCGAGTTATTCTTGCCGCCCTGACTGGTGTCATCGTAGGCGGCGCAATAACCGCCGGACTTTTTCTTTATACTTCATCGAGAGTTCGCGAAGAGAATACTGCCCGAGAACTTCTTTCTGAAGTGGTCGCCCTGATGGCGTTGCAGGAGGGCTGGCTGCTGCAGGGCGAAGGCAGCCAAACCGCAAAGCTGTCGGACCATCCAGGACTTACCGAAGCGAAATCCGGCTCCGGCCTTTGGCTTTTACCCGTTGAGATCAGGGCAATTCTGGACGAAGCCCAATGGAATTCTCCGTCAGATCCGAGCTACGGCTTTATACAAGGGCGTAACGTCTGGATTATCAGAAATCAAATATTGCCTGACGCTCCGCTTTCTTATTCGGGTGTCAACCAGGCGCATTTCCCCGCGCTAATCAGTTCCGCGGGAAAGCAGGAACTTTGCGCGTGGATTGAACGGGTCCAGATTGCTTACAACGGTGGGACATTGACCGATCGGGGACTCGCACCGCTTAGGCCTTATTTGGTGCCTTTGGCTCAGGAAGATCGAGTAAGCGCACTTCGTATCCTGTTGTCTCAGGATGCGAGAAACTTCCTCGCTCAGATTCGCGCACGATGGGGCAAGGCCTCGTTTGCAGAATAAGAAAAGCCGAGGCCTTTCAAGCACTGCGATGGTTATCACGCAGTGGCCGCTTGAGGTACGGCAACACTTTCCTTCCCGGCATCAGGTTTCTCGCTTGCAAGCCCGGTTTCGCGCAGGAAGAAACTCAGGACGATCGCAACGACGACGCCACGGTTTTTTTTGAAGCTCAGCTTCTCGGCTTGGACGAAGGCCCAGATCGAACGGTAATCGACCTCGAGCCCACGTTCGCCGAGCTCGGCCACAAGGCCGCGCAGAGTGAAGTCCCTCTCTTCGATCCGCCGCCGCAGCCACGCGCGATGCTCGCCCGCAATCGCTTTTGGCTTGTAGCCGCCGACCTTGCTCCGCCGAACGCTGCCGGTCTCGCGTAACCGCCGCGTCCACCGGATAACCGTACTGATGCCCACGCCAAACTGCGCCGCCGCTCGCCGCCGCGACATTCCACCCTTTTCAACTGCCCGCTCACGAAGATCAATGGAATAGGCTCGGCTCATTAGATGCCGGCCTCCGTCCAGCCAGCATCTTGAATCACAACCGCGCCGACTTGGGAATCCAAAATCAATTCACTTCAAATTCATCTCGCTCTAGAGAATCGTCGCGACATCCGCGTGGTCTTTACGGATATTCACATGTCAGGGGCCATGGACGGTCTCAAACTCGCTCATGCCGTCCGCGACCGTTGGCCTCTCATCAGGATAATTGTGACATCTGGTCGTGGTCGGGTAAGCGAACAGGACCTTCCGGAGGGTGGCCGTTACTTTGCCAAGCCTTACAACTCGACGGAGATCACAGACACGATACGCGAGTGGACGCGTTAGCGCTTAACAAACGGCGCGCCAATTGGGGCGGTGGGCAAGTCGGAGACGGCCATTCACCAAATTCAAATCTGGACAATTGATCTCGCGCAAAGCGCTTAACGATTATCGGCCCAGTGTGACGCTGCCTCAGGAGGGAAACCAAGTGAGGTGGGTGGTCTTGGCCGAACCTGTCTGGGCTCCGATCTTGGCCGCTCGTTCTACAGGTGCAGCGGGACAGCCCGCATCACGGAGCCCTACAAGCGCGCCATGAGCATCGATAAGCAAGACGGCAAGGTCGCGTTCGTATGTGACGTATGCAGCGCGCGTTTTGAGGTTGAAGCAACCGACCAAACGACCGAACTTCACGAGTTGTGGCTTGCCGCCGAGAAGCTCGGTTGGCATGCGCGCCAACAGCAGGGTGGCAAATTTCACACCGCATGCCCAAAGTGCGCGACTGATGATTGGAAGCTTTGGAATTGGTAGCCTGACCATCACAATGACTTCGGTGCGGGACTTTTTCGTTTGTCTCAGGACGACCTCGACGAGATTTTGAGGAAGTATGGCGGCCTTGAAGGGCTTGCCCGCAAGATCGGCCAAGGCGATCCGGTCGCCTATCAGTTCGAGCCTGCCGCCAACGATGACAAGCCGCCTACGTGGTTGGCCCGCGTTCGGGCTTGGCTTCATCGGATAAGTCGCCGAGGGCCGCGATAGAGCCGCGATAGACGCGACCGGTAGCATCGATCCGAGCATCGTGGAGAAGACATTTGCTTTCTGCATTTCGGCCGCCGACGCGCCGAAGACGTAATTTGAATGAACGGCGGCTCGGCTCGCGATTGACCGCTGCGATGCACTCTCCACTTCCGCTTTCCGCCAAAGCGGACATTCGATTGCGCTGCACTATCTGACCCGGCGGCCTGGCCGTTTTCAGTATTCTTCGGCCAGCATGATGGTGATGACGCGCTCGGTCAGCGTTGGGTCAGCTGGGTCCGGTGAGTGATACTTCAGATCCTTATCGAAATAATCGATCTTGAAAAAGATCGTATGGCCGTCGGCTTCGAACGAGCCAAAGTCATGTTCTTCGTGTGGATCATTGGCATGGCAAAAGTCGTCGAACACCGCGATAGTCTTGATGATCCGATCGACTGCTTCCAGGCCAAGTGCCGCAATCCCAGGCGTCATCACGGCGATGCCGCCGAGTCAGATGCTGACGTAGTTCGTCATTGAGCGCGCGAATTCGTTCGGTTTGCCTTGACATCGGTGGTCTCCGTCAATGGGTGAGCACAGGCGCAAGTCGCGTCTCCCGCCTCAAGACCGTTCGTGTCAAAGGCCGAAGAGCGATTACGCCTGTGCGGGTGAAGTTCAGAACAGCGGCGTCCCAAGGTGGGCTGCCGCAACAACGCATAAGGCTGTGCCGACGGATTCACCGGCACGCGCCCGACGTCTCAGGCGACTCGTTGGTTCGATGGCTGGCGGCCGCATCAACGCGACGGCATCGCGATGCCGCGTGAACTTTTGTTCCTTGGGATAGTCCCGCCAGCGCAGTGTCAGCATGTCGCCAGTGCGCTCGACCACGATGGACTCCCACCAGCCGTATTCCAGCGTCGCCTGCGCGATCACCAGATGGCCGACAGCAATCTCGTCCCAGGTCCGCGGCAACCCTTGGGCGATCTGGATCGGGGCCGGTTGGTCTGCGGCCGGCGCGTGGCCGATAGCGGCAAGAAGCTTGGCGTAGAGGTCACGCCTGACATAGGGCACAAAGCCACGGCCGTTGGCATACAGCCGCCCGACCGGCAGTTTCTTGGCGAGCTCCGCCAGCTCGGGTGATGACGCCTCGCAGAGCTTCAGCTCCATCAGTTGCGCAGCCTTGCCGATCAGGTCCGGCTTGGCATCGGTAAAGCGGGCGGCACGCGGCTTGTCATGCTCATCGATGCCGAACACGACGATGGCCTTGGCCTCCGCAGTCTCTGAACCCGACGCGTTGATATTGGTCTTGCTCATATAATGTCTCCTGAAATGCCGAAGGGGCCCGCGTGGGGCCCCTTTGCGACGGTGTGGGATGAATTGCGAGGATGCGACAGTATATCTGGAGGTCTTATGCGCAACATGCTAAGTTCTTTACTCCAAATCGGCCTGATCGCACTTCGCAAAGCAATTATATAGTTTATGAGATATCTCAGTCAAACGCTACGTTGCTTGATATAATACTTATAATATACTTCAAGATTACTCCGAATTACTGAAGCGAATACGATCACAAATACTGTAAAGCCGACAGTATATATTTGCGCATGACTTGCGATCATTGATGCGATTGCCGTTGCAGACGTCGAGGCCGGATTGAGCGCAGTACCGCCAAATCGCGTGCTGAACGAACCGCGGAAAAACGGCCGGAAAACGGGGATTGAATGCCCGGGCGTCGATCTGCTCGGCCACCAGGGCGATGATGTCGGCGCAGCCGCCAGCCAGGTAGCAGGCTGCACCATAAGAATGGTCAGCATCGAATCTTTGCAGGATGCCGGTGCGGTGCAGAAAGTTGTGCACCAGCGTGTCGATGGCAATCATGCTGCCGCCAACCTCGATCCAGCGCGGACGATCCTTTGGGGCGGCGAGCAGAATGCACGACAACGCCATGGTGAGTACTTTGTCGGCAACGCCGTAGACTTGGCGCAACGGCTCGATCAGCGCCTCTCGCATCCGGCCAAGGCGGTCGGCGCGGTCGGATCGTCAGCATCTTTCAACCGGCTGTCGATCCAGCCCACCAAGTCGCCGTCGGCAATGTCACGGATGAACAGGTAGAGCGAATAGGCGGTCTGGTTGAGCCGGCCGTTGCGCAGTTGGTGGCTGGGGAGGGGGCATTGGTTGATGTGGCAGGGCTCGGCACAGGTCCGGCTCGTCTTGTCGTACCGGCAGTCGTGGAAATGCCAATAGCTTTTCAGCTTCGGGCAGCTCACTGGTCGAGCCAGCTTGTATTCGAGATCTGACCAGGTCGCCTGGCCGTGCCGCTCCATGTACTCGTAGGCTACCCGGTCAGAGATGCCCTGGTAGCTTAAGGCGGACATTAGCCAATCATAGAGCGCAGCAGTGTCGTGGCGTCTGATTGCAGAGCGGATGGCAGCGCCGCCATTCTCGTTGCGGATTTCCTCAATGAGGTCCGCGGACCCGGCGAAGCAACAAACGCGGTGAATCAGCCGAACCGCATGATCGAGAGCTGAAGTCTGTGACCTGCCAGGATTGGATTTGAGTACCGAACCCTCGCGGTTACGCTGGACGCTGCCTGCCGGCGAAACGGCCATATCAAATCATCGCCACGAGTTTGCGCTGGGCATCGGTATCGCCGTCGATGTACCGCTGGGTTGTTTGGATCGACCGGTGGCCAGCGAGCAATTGAACATCCCGCAACGAACCACCGGCCTTGTGCACCAGACGAGCAGCGCGGGTGATGAACGTCCGCCGGCCGGAATGGGATGAACAGCCTTTAAGCCCGATGTTGTGGAACGCCCGATTGAACCAAAGCACGATACTCAGCGGTGTCATCGGGCCACCGCGCTCGGATCGAATGACCGGTCCGATGCCGTTCGCGAGACCTTGAAGGGCGGTGAGCGCTTGGCGAAGATCGGGATGCAAAGGGATCAATCGGCCGCTGCCGTTCTTGGCGGCGATGTCATGCAGCTCGATCACCGAACCGACATCGCCGGTTGGATCAAGCACCATGTCCCAGGTCAGATGGGCGATCTCACCGGCGCGCAGACCAGCCTTGGCGGCCAGCAACACGATCACACCATTGCGAATCGGATGGCGTGTGCAATCAGCGAAGGTTAGGAGATCTGAGACGTCGTCAATGGAGAGTATTTTTGCTTGCTTGCCGGACATACTTTGCAACTGATAGATCGCATTATTTTTGTAGCAAAATAACTGTCAAATCACAACGACAACAATCTAAGAATAGATGTCCTGAATACTGATAAGGAAATGGCATTTTCCTTATCAGTGTGAAATTATCCCTTGATCCGGGCCTGGTTCGATACGTTCATCGGAGTAGCACCAGACTTCGAATTTGAGGGTCGGGAGTTCGAATCTCTCCGAGCGCGCCATAATATCAAATAAATCAGTGACTTGCTAAGGGTGCGCGGCGCGGTGCTTAAGGCTTCAATCCTGTGTCAACACCATGTCAGCAGTAGCCTAGGATCGCCGCTGGTGCGTCGGCGCTGCGGGGGAACCGGAGTAGCGGGGGCATCGCGGCGCGCTTACAGGCGCTCGGGTCTGGCACGACCTTCCACCGCCTAACCTCGACGGCTAATCGGCAGTAAAAAGCGCGGCAGGTTTTCGAAGGAGGACTCACCGTGCAACGGTACACGCCCCATGGCATGGATGACGTCATGAAAATGTCTCGAAGGCTGTCCAGCAGACATGATGGTGCGTTCCGGTGGACGCCAAGACCGTGGCCAAGGAAGAGCGCCCGCGCTGGCTTCTACTTTGAGGAAAGGCGCTCTTCGTCTTTCAAGGCTTCGTCGATAGCGCGGATAGTCGCTTGAACTTCGATCATGTTCCTGCGCCATTGCTCTGTATCAGCTCGCGCAAAGGGCTTGGCTAAAGCGATCGCCAACTCCCGTCTTGAGTTCACGAGACGCGCCCGGGCGCTTCTCAGTGCGTCGGCGTGCTCCTTCGCCATATTTATCCCTCGGATTTATAGCCACCGTCGCAAACTATGTTTAAGAGTTGGTCATGCTCCTCACAACAGCAAAAGAGCTGGGGGGCAATGTGGCGATAACATCCCTGAAGGCCTTCGACGAGGCTGCCGAATCTCCCGCTCATCGCATCAGGTGCTCCGCGCAGTTCACCCGCTTGCGCGCTCGGAGGGCGGCATCATGCAGTGCCTGATTGTCAGCAGGCTCGCAGCCACACAGCTCTGCGGCGAGCGCCTTCAAGAATTCCGACCTGAGCTTTAGCGGCAGAGGGGCTGCGACTATCTGGATCATGGTGAGCTGAGCATCAGTAAATGTGATCATTTGCCGGCCTTCTTGGCCGATGTCTGACTCGCACGCACGTCCGCATCGTAGTCGTCTAGTTTTTTCTGAGCCAAACCAACCTCACGTTCGGCCTCGCGGAGGAACTCTCGCTGCTCAAGAAGGCCTAACTGTTGCACGTGTGCCAGATGCTGTTGCGCGGCTCGTAGCTTATTGACGTACTGGGGACGAATGAGATCGATCATGGTTGAGGCGGCGCGTTCGGTTAAGTCGCTGTCCGCTCTTGTCGCGGACGACGAAGCAAACATCGAATTTATTCTTTTTCGCGCCAGTCGATCTGGCCCTTCTCGAGCGCCCGTTCGGCGCTTTCGATGTCAGGCCATGTCTGAAGGCTAATATTGGTCATTTTCGCTTCGATCTCGTCCACCTGCTCCACGTGCCCATCGTCGTCAAGGATGTATCTGTAGCCGCCCCGCCTGCGTATGAGATTGCTCATTGGCGTTTTCTCCCCTCTCAGCTTCAGGATTGACGATCAGCTGGCTCTCATTGACGGTGCCATGCATTGATCTGCATCAACGCTGGGCGGCTTAGGGCTTGCGCAGCAGCGCCGGCAGCTTGGGAGTTCGCGGCCATGCACTGCGCCTCGCTGCCTGCGCAATGGGGAGGCCACTGGTGGCCCTTTGATCGTCCAGGTGGTATGGCTGCTTTTTCGCGGGCATTAGGGCGGGATGGTCACATGCCGCATCAGCAAGAACCTTGCGGGTTTTACGAGTTTGCAAAGGTTCTCGGCCTAGTCGCTGTCGGCGTACCTGCGCTCATCATTGGTTGGCAGTGCAACCAATGGCTCCAATTCGGAATCTGGCCACCCCTTCCTATTTCGGCGGCGCTTTCGACGCTGGGCATTGGGATTCCACAAACGGAGTGGGTTGGTGCGCAACAAATCATTTACTGGTTGGTTTCACTCCCGACTTCCTTGGTAATTTTTGTGATTATAGGAGTTGCAGCAAGAATAGTCTTATCGTTGGAGATACCGCGAACACAGGCGCCGCATCTGATGAAGCGCGATGAAGCGCACAGGAATCCCCAAAATCCACCCGACTTACCTGAGGTCAAGAACGAGTTGGACGACCGACCACTGTCTGTCGCCGAGTTGGAGCAAGAATTACGTCGGGCTGTTAACGAAGCTAGCCGCGACCGGCCACTGTCTGTCGCTGAGTTGGAGGATGAATTACGCAGGGCTGTTAACGAAGCTAGCCGCGACGACCATCCGCGATAACGACGCGCCGCCTCAGTGCCGGAGGGTCGCTGGTGCTGCTGCGCTGGCAGCGCCGACGCTGAATTGACTGACTGTCGGCGCGGGCCTCAGCGACGTAGCAGCTCCGGCAGCTTGGCGAAGTTCGCCGCCATGCGCCGCGCCTCGTCCTTGGTCAGCAGATTGGCGGTGCTGCGCGGGACCTAGTTCTGTAATTGTTGCCAAGAAGTCCCCTCAAGCACCTGACAGGTAGGAGGCAGGCGCACGTTATCTTGGAATGAAACTTCGATAACCATTGAGCGCGGTTCGTGCCAGTCGTCGGCTGTCAAAAAAGTGTCAGGACCGCGTGGGCTGGGCTGACCATTATTTTTGCGCGGCGCACCAGAGTTGAATCTGCAAAAATGCGGCGGGGCATCAGGATTGATTTGACACAGGTCTTCAAATCCAACCCGGAGCATTACTTGTTCTTCTAATGCGTAAGCACCGAGCATCCGCTTGCCGTACTTTGAGGGACCTTCCTCGTCCCCCGGCCAAAAGAAAACTCGGCTGCTGAGATCGAGGATCAAGTCATAATTGGATGGGCTTGCCGTGTTGTTCAGGTGACGGGTAGCTTGATCGCGAAGAGTGAAGTTGTGTTGCCCGCGTCGGCGAGTTTCACTGTGGGCGCGACGAACTCCAGCGATATCTGGTGCAAGTGACGCCACCGTATGCAGAATTTGATCGGTGCGGATACTGGGTAAATTAGATTTGTAGGTGATGTGGTAGAGGAACGGTCGCAGATCGGAATACCTTTGAAGGTCTAGCGGCATGCTTTGCTCAGGCTCGGTGTGTCCAAAATATCAGCAAATCACTTAGGTGCGACAGCTCCGGCAGCTTTCCGAGGTTCGCGGCCATCCGCCGCGCGTCGTTGCTCCACCACGGTCGAGGCGAAAGGATCGCTCACTCTTCCTGAGCATATATCTCGAAATCTTCGACGATGGAGTTTTTCATACGGTTTAGGTGCTCGATCTCAGCAATTTCGTTTACAGCGGAGTACGGGAGAAACGAACAACTCTTACAACGGCCCCTTGTCGAGGAGTGAAAACACCGGGCGTTTGATTTCGCGCAGAACCTTCTCCTGCTTTTCATTAGGCGCGACAATGTGCAGTCGGATGTCCATATTTGGCTGGAGTGCTAGTAGGTCCGCCATTCGCAGTAGGCCCGAATAAACTGCTGTAGTGTGCTCGACTTCGAAGGCGCGAGCGATGGCGCGGTTGTTTAACCAAATCACGTCGATCTGTTCGATTGTACGTAAGGTGACATCGTCGTAGTTCAGAGGAAGTTGCGCCAAGAAGGCAGAGTGAATTGCCGGAGACAGTTGAGCTAGAATGGATTGCTTATCATGTTTCGGCACCCACACGCGGAAACCCAAGTCGATCCCGATGCGAGCTAACAAAGATTGAACCTTTATCGATTCCTTTGGCGGTTCCGCCTCTTGTTCCGCGACCGAAACAAGCTCTTCTTCATCATCATCGTCATCGAAATCAGGCACTTCAACAAATACGGGTTTACTTGTTGTCCGCACTGTAGTTGCTGCAGCAAGTCGTTGCTGATCTTGTTGGGAGAGGACATAGACCCGGCACTTTTGGGCTTGCTCTTTCAGCGCGGTGACCAGCAAGCTGCCATCTTCGTCGGATAAGCGGCGCAACGAGCTTCGTAGATTTGCAGACTGTGCCCAACCAAACGCTTTAAGCTGAATGCCTCGTGTTATCGACAGGTTCGGCCAGATTGCGCTGTCAAATACGCCGGCGCTTAAGCGCACGACGTGCGATCCATCAGCATGCGGCGGCCCTCTTAATGTCGGCGGCGGCGATCGCTAGCAGCGCCAGCGCCTCCTTGATCAACGATCGGAGGCGCTCCGCAACGGCAACCTCCGCCTCGAGTATGCTGTCTGCCCGCCGCGCGCTCTCGGCAATGGCACGAGCATAGGCACCCTCGATTCCGGCGAAGCGGGCTTTTGCCGCCGCGAACAGGCGATCTGCCGCCTGCCATTAATCACCCAAAAGCCATCCTTCACATAGTCCTGTCGAACCCGGACATAGCCACACGCTTCAAGCCGGTGCGGAATAGCGCGACTGCTTTTTGGGTCATCAAACCATTTACCGAGGCTTCCCTTTAGGCCTGCGCAAGCCGCTGCTCTAGCATCGCTCAACCACCGTGGACATTTGTGCCGCGATCAATCTATCTCCTCCTGAAGGTTCAAAAACACCATGCTCGAGAAGCTTCGCTTTCACAATGAACCCGTGGTGGTAACTGGAGCAGGCGGTGGCATTGGCGGCGCCTGCTGCGTCGCGCTTGCGGAGCTGGGCGCCACGGTCATCCGTCTTGACAACAACAAAGAAACATTAGTGGCGTCGGAAGCAAACATCTCGAAGAGCGCGGCAACCAAGGCTTATATCATCGACGTTTCCGACGAAAAACGAATTGACGAGGTTCGCTTGGATATCGAGGCGCAGTGGGGGCACATCAAGGCGTTGATAAACTGCGCTGGCGTGAACTTCGAGTTCGACAGTTGTTGACCTATCCACCGACAAGTGGAGGGAGATTATGGCGGTCCAACTCGACGCAGTATTCTTCATGTGCCGAGCCTTCATACCGCTGCTTCTTAAGGCGGCGAACGGTTCTGTGCTGAACATCAGCTCACCCTTCGGAATTATTGGTCATCCGAAATCCGCGGTCTATTCCGCTGCAAAAGGAGCGGTAATGGCGCTGACGCGGCAGATGGCGGCAGACTACGGCCCGCGCGGACTGCGCGTCAATTCACTATGTCCTGCTCGAACTTTGTCGCCGCGCTTGCGCGCCTATATTCAATCGGGTCAGTTCGACACCGGCGCTTTGATCGACGTTGTGCCATTGCGCCGTTTTGCGGAATGCGACGAGATAGCGAACGTCGCAGCCTTCTTAATTTCTGATGCCGCATCGTACATTCATGGGGCAACTGTCATGTCAGACGGGCGCCTCTCAATAGTATGATTTCAGCAAGGCACTGGCTCAATCGCGATCAAGAAGGAGTGAACCGTATCGTGGGCGCGCGTAAAAGGCGCAACCGAAAATGCTTTGATGCGGTCGTTCAAAAACTCGTACATGTTCCGACCCGGCTTTGTGAAAGCTTCGCCCGGTCAGAAAAACGTCAAAACTATTACAAGTATCTTGCGTGGCTCTATCCCATCGGTCGGCGCTTTACCCGGCGGGCTTTTGTACCTTGCGGGAGGTAGCGCGCGCCATGATCAACAGTGTTAGCAAGGGCTACTCCAAACAAAATCTGGACGTGAAGGACATTGCCACGCTGGCAAGAGCCTGATGCCGGAAGTTCGGCAAATTCTTCGCGGCTCGTGGCACTCGCCATCGCTGTCGGAGTTGAGGTGCCCTTCCAGTTGTGAACCGCCGCTCTACGCCTCGCTCAAGCCCACGCCGCGTTCCGCCAGCAGATCTTGGGCTTTGCCAGTCAGTTTGTACCGTACCGGGCGGCCGCTGCCCGGTTCAAGGAACCCATCCGCCACGAGATCTTTAAGCACGCGCTCATGTTTTTCGCCCACCTCATGTCCACCTCCGATATCGCACAAGACCGCTATTTGCTGATCGCTCAACAAGGCGCTGCGGAAGCTAATCCGAGAAAATCTATCATCCTGGTTCTTGCCTTTGTCCAGCTCAAGGGAGGGATTGGCTTGGCTTACGGCACTCTGTCCGTCTTTCTGAGCCTCTTGGGGTGTGGGCTCGATGTTGCTCTCGTCACTTTCTTGGCGATCATTTTGCGTTCCTAGTTGCGCGGCGCAGCTTGCTCAGCAAACTCTCGCAGACTTACCTTCCTGAGTCTCCAACACATTGTCATGTTCCCTATGACACCGAGCACCGGGCCTCGCCTTCGCACTGCCTTGGCAGCGCCACGAGCGTGACGGTTCATTGCGCGCCCCGAGGCGACAGGGGACCGTCTCGACCACCATTGTAATTTGTGCCTTGTCTATTGAAGTCACATCGTTGCAACGAAGAGCCTGGCATCGCCCCGACTAGCGAACCATTTCCTTTTTAAAAATCGTTGCGCCTTGCCTGATCAAATGTCTTTTGTCCTGGCGCTCTCTTGGAGAGGATTTGTCTTTGGTATAGGGAACAGGGATCGTACCAATTTGGATGAGAGCGCCATCTTTACCTTTAGCGTAACCACGCAAGACTTTTCTCATGACATTCTCCTGTGACAACGCCCCGGACCCGGAGTTGCTGCGCATCATCGTGCCGTCCGGAGAGGATGTCCAGGATGCTTCGGAAAGCGGCGAGGCGTCATCGTGACGACCTTTTGCGAGGCTGTAGTAGCGGATCGAGGTCGGAATGCGAAGGATTGTCGTAGCGACAATCGCCTTCGCAGTGATAATGTTTGGTGATCGGCGAACGGATGCGTATGTCGGATAAGCTTGATTTCGACGATACCGACTATTCGGTTGTCGTGAAGCACAGGGGGCGCCCGGCGATCCCGTGGAGGTGGGAGATTTATCGCGCGGGTAATCGGGCGCGATAGAGCAGTCGCCGATCTTCTTTCGCACCATGGCAGCGGCTAACAAAGCGGGGAAGGCCGCTCTTAAGCAGCTACTTGCAAAGCTCAACGCCTAGCGGCGACATTCAGCAGTATCAGCGTTGAACCTTCAGGTTTTCTGCCGAGGTCTTTCCCCTGTTCGCGACCTCTTCGTACTCGATTGCCTGACCTTCATTGAGATTGCTGAGGCCCGCTCTTTCGACGGCCGAGATATGGACGAAGACATCCTTGCCGCCGCCTTCGGGCTGGATGAATCCGTAGCCCTTTTGGGAATTGAACCACTTCACAGTGCCGCGTGACATTTCTCAAACTCCGCTATTATATTTTACGATAGCGTTGCTGGATTAAGATAACAAAGCCGATGGTGTCGCAGTGTCCATCGTATAATGAGCGTCGCTCAAAAATTGACTGCGCTGCGCGGGGCAGCTGAATAGGGCTGCGGTACTAATTTGGGCAATTGGTCGATTTCATTTCGGATCGGCTTAAGGTTCGACCGATAATCGTCTTAACGCCGCAGGCGGCACAATAAATCTCCGTATCTGGACCGATCTTGAAGCCATGCGATAGGCTCTTGATTCCCGTTTCTAGATTTCCACTTTCATGTTCTTACCATGTTGCAGATCCGTTTAGTGCACACTGCGGACATGTCACTGACGTAACGAAGTGCTCACGCTTATGTTCAAGCTTCGCCATTCTGGCCTCTTGCGCGCCGCTCGTGCACGATAATCTTTGAGAGAAAGCCATGGGTATCTTTCCATCGATCTGCGTAATCGCACCAAAAGACGAAAACGCCACTCACTACACACGCGCCGAGAATAATTTCCCAAGCCACGACTGTCGCCCTTCTTCCAAAACCCATCGTGAATTTGAGCCGGGTGATAAGGGAAGTCTGTATAAAGTAGCTCAGTGAGGTCAGACCAATTGCCTATTTTCTCCGAATATATCGGCATCGACTATTCGGGTGCTGAGACACCGACGGCAAGCCTAAAAGGGTTGCGCGTCTATAGGGCGGACGAAATCTCGCCACCCGTCGAGGTGACACCGCCACCAAGCTCACGCAAGTATTGGACACGGCGTGGCATCGCCCAATGGCTGGTTCAGCGGCTGTCCCAGGACACGCCCACGTTGGTTGGCATCGACCACGGCTTCTCGTTTCCTCTGCGCTATTTCGAGACGCATGGTCTCAAGCCTGACTGGCCCGCTTTTCTTGACGATTTTCAACAGCATTGGCCGACTGACGACGACAACACCTATGTCGATTTCGTGCGCGACGGCATCTGCGGGAATGGCGCCGCTCGGACCGGCAACGCCCGCTGGCGACGATTGACCGAGGAACGCGCAGGCGGCGCCAAGTCGGTATTTCACTTTGATGTGCAAGGATCGGTGGCGAAATCCACCCATTCCGGGATTCCCTGGCTGCGCTTCATCCGCCAACGGCTGGGTAAGCGCGTACATTTCTGGCCGTTTGACGGCTGGGACATTCCCATTGGGCGTTGCGCTATAGCCGAGGTCTATCCGGCGCTATGGAGTCACGGCTTTGCTCGTCAGGACCGGTCGGGCGATCAACATGACGCCTACAGCATCGCCGCGTGGCTCTCCCGCGCCGACCAAGACAGTAGCCTCACCGCTTTCCTCAAGCCCAACTTGACGCCTCCCGAGCGCGCCGTGGCACAAGTAGAGGGTTGGATATTGGGCGTTCCTGGCTTGATCCGAACGCCAGAACGGGATCGCGAACGCATGCGAAGTCGTACACGACACTGATGCGCAGGCTTTCGGGCACTGGCTCAGATGCATTTGATCGATAGCTTCGCGTTTTGGCGTCATGGCCTGAGCGAGCGCACCCGATTCCGACGGGTCGTTTCATTCAACACCACGGCTTTGATTTGAATCAAACCCAATACTCGTTCTTTTTTCAGACGCCGATTGCCGCCGGAGATTGTTGGGGGCATCATAACGGCATGGGACGCGACCCAACCGAGCAGACGACGCCCGACCCATTTCCGGCCACGACGGGCCGAGATGCTTCAGCGCCGACGAAATCGCCTGCCGCAAACGCGACAACCAAGACGGCACCAGGGCGGCATATCTTGCCGAAGGACCTGCCTAACGCTGTCAAACATTTGAGTGATCGCGAGTTGGATTTGATGCATGCGGCAACGCTCGAAGAGATGAAGCGGCGAGGCAGAGTGCCGCCAGGGGTTGAGACAGATTTACAGACTTTACGCAGTCGGTTCGACGTCCGTCCTGGTTTGGTGAAAAGGAAGTTGGTTCCAACCGAAAAACAACCAACTGTCGAAACTGATATTCCTTTGACTTTTGGTCAGGTGAGTGCCGTTCGCGCAGCCTTCAAGGCGGGGATCACGCCGTCACGAATTGCACGACAATTCGGTTTGTCTCAATCGAATGTGCGAAAGGCTTTGCGATCTGATGAAACAAAGCGAGGAAAAACATGACGACCGAAGTACATCTTTCGGAACTTGAGCGGCAGCATAAGGCTCTCGAACGTGAGATTGCCGAGGCATTGGCGCATAGTTCGACCGATGATCTGAAACTCAACGAATTGAAGCGTCGAAAGCTTTTGCTGAAGGATCAGATCGAGCGCCTGCGGCACGACCGCGTGCTTTAGTGTCGGCGCTAACTGATTTCCCGCTGAAGATGCTAGTTCGATTAACTGTGCGTGAGCTTCGGTCATGGTTCTCGCTCACGATAATAGGGAAGAGACAACATGCGCACGGCCATCTCAATTGTGGCGGTTGCTGCGGCACTCGCCGTCACCGCGTGTTCGCCCGGTCCGCAAGGTCCAAAGGGCGAGCAAGGACCACCCGGTCCACAGGGCGCGCAAGGAGAGCAGGGGCCTCCGGGGCCACAGGGCGAAGCAGGCGGCCCGGGGCCGCAAGGACCTCAGGGCGCGTCAGGACCGGCCGGTCCCGGTGGTCTAGCAGGTCCACCCGGTGCTCCGGGGTCAATCGGCCTACGTGCGCTCAAGCAGGACAGGTGTGATACCAGCGCCAATTGCGACCTCGAATGTTACCCAGGCGAGAAGCTGGTTTCAGTGACGTGCCCCGGTGGGACAATAACGATTTCAAAAACTGACGAAGCGGCAACATGCAGCGGGAGTCCGGGGCCAGCCTTGGCACTTTGTATGAAGTAGAGTTGAACTAAAGACGAGTTTCTTAGCGGCCGCAGGTTGCTTCGAGCGGCCCGCGAAGTAGATGAGGCCGCCAAGCGATGCGGCTTCGTCAGACTTTTGCAAATCGTCCCAGTAAAGAGCGATCACCATGCGCAACGATACGGATACCATCGGTACCAGCGCCCGTCCCGCCGTAAGCGCACGGTGAGGGCCGCCTTGTCAGGGAATGAAGGCAGCGAATTGAACCGTGCTCTTCCATTGCAGCCGCGCTTCAGTGCCACCTTTCCTAAGACGACTATGCACCGGCATCCGGCCTTCGATAGGTGCCGAGAATCCTATCCCAGAAGAAGTGAATTACCCCAAAATTACTATTCGCGTGACGGTGATGAACAAAGTGCAGTTCCTGCTGGCGTCTGAACCAGCCAAACCTTTGAAGCCGCGATCCCTCTACGTGATATTCTTTGTCGAAAAAGACGTGCGCGTAAAACGACGCCGCACTTGCAGCTACCATCACCACAAAAAGATTTAGCGGCAATAAGTAATAAGCGCACCCTCCAACTAAAAATAACGGAATAAAGAAGTAGAGCGTGATGTTGCCTTCGGCACCGAGATACGTCCGAGAGACTAGATGATCGTCGGCATAATGCGTGTGGTGGAAGTGGATGTGGTTGCGAAACAACTTGCCGCCGATTGGTTGGTGGGCGACCTTATAATGTAAAAACGTCTGTCCAAACGACATGACTAAATGGGTGGCAATAGCAGTAATTATAAATAGCGAAAGCGTCAGAACGAGCGGCGGTACCGTCTGGAGCATGTGCTTCCTCAGGCCTAAACACCAATTCTAGCACTATCTCCCGTTCCTGTCAGATACTGCTTCACTGCGCCGCAGCAAGAATTATCGCTTGTTTTTCAGGTTCTTTTTCACAGAAATCGCGTTCTAATTTCCTTTGTAGGCCCTGGTGACAGGTTTCCGGCCTTCGCCTCGGCCTCCCAACAAACGCTGCCACGCTTAAGGTGGCCCTTTCTGAGGAATCTCCTGCTGAGTTGACGCATAGGGTGAGGGGTGTCACCTCGTTTATTTTGCCGGCGGCACAGGCGATCACGGCCTCGGGGGCGCTGCATCTTAACCTTGAGAGTGGCAATCAACGCATCCTCGGCGTCAACGACGACGTGTCCTGTCTTCCCCTGAATTTGAAGCCGACGGCGAACTGCACGCGTGCTCTCCCGATGAATGCGTCCACCCCAGAGTACGTTCGCATAAATCGGTGCGTATGTTGCCTTTAGGTCAAACACACATTCACGATGTCCGGGGTGAGTCCGTCTTCATCTGATAGTGACCGCACCGCAGTGTGGTGTGAGTGGCGACTCCTCGCGCCGCCGTTGGCGGCCCGAGCACTAATTTTCATACCGGACAACTAGCTAAAGTCAGGAAGCAAATGCCCCCTCCAAGAGAACGCTCGGGCGCGGCCGCCGGCACACAATGACCGGGATTGTGCTGTGAGTGAGCACTTTGAGGGTTTCGCTGCCAAGCAAAATTGACGACAAACCGCGCCGCCCATGCGACGCCATCTGGATCAAGTCGCAACCGCGCCCCTGCGCTGCGCTGATGATGGCTTGATATGGGTGCTCGTGCTCAACATGCACCACGTCGCAGGGAACGCCGGCGGTCTCGACGGTATGCTTTGCGAAATTCAGATATTGGTCGGCAAGAGCCGCCATGCGTTTGCGATATTGCTCCGGCGTGTCCTCTATGGTGGCGGGATCACTACTAAAAATATGAAATGGCGTCGTCACGGTGAGTACAGTGACGCGCGCATCAAGAACCTTCGCCAACGCCGCACCCTCCCGGATTGCCAACTTGGACAATTCGGACCCATCGGAAGGAATGAGCAGGTGCTTGTACATATCAATTCCCGTAAGGCGCGTTGCGGGCGCCACACACTATCGGATCGGCGTGGCGGGCAAGCTTTGATCTAGCTCAAGGAGTGCGCAGGTGCACCTGGCGCAGGTCGCTGTTTGGGTCATTTACGTTGTCGGTAACCGGCAACAAGTGCACGGCACGTCCGCAATACTCCAAAAGTTGGCGTCAATTTTAGCGCTCACCATCAGCAACTGCATCGAGCTCTACTGACCATCAGATAACGTCTGCCAGCTGCGGCCAAGCGGATCGGAAATATTCTCCCGTTTGTGGCTTCCGCGATTGCTTGAGGCTTTCCCACCACCCGCTTTCCGCGGTCGGTAAACGGCAAAATCTTAAACAGTTTTCGCTGCCCGGATTGCGTCGGAATGTTGCCTATTCGCCGCCATCATCAGCGCAAACACTTAGGTCGTGGGGGACGAAAATGAGCACAAACAAATAAGGACAGCCGCGTTAAGCACGCAGCTGCCTAGTTGTGGCCAAGGCATGCCCCAAGCTCCCAAGGCCGCATAGGCGCCTTGGTCACGGGCCTCGGCGGGGATGCGTTATGTTATCTCCGCCGAGGCTGCCATTTCCTGCTACCGCTTCGGCTTCAGATCCGCAGTGACAGAGATCACAGGATTACGTTCTGCCCATCGCGACCGGAGCTACGTCACAGCCACGGCGGTTCTACAGTCGCCTCGGCTTTCGGACTACGCCACCGCCCCTGATGCGGTCGTTTCCGGCCGAGCCGATGCGTTTGGCCGATCCCGACCAAGGTCAACCAGCCGGAGAAAACGACGACGCCTCAATCGTCAGCCGATTGATTGCATGCGGCGCAAGCTGCGTCAGTCACTTTCCGCTGTTCACCCAACTACAGACATTGCAGTCTCCCGCGCCCAATGCAGCGACGGGCCGATTTTGTTGCAGAAGTCGTTTTGCACTGATGATCAAAAATTCTGCGGGCTGCAGGCGCGGCTTTCATTTAAAGATGTGAGGGGACTCATCGCCTCGTGCTAGACTCACGGGCGACTTCGACAACGCGATTGAGGTTATACGAATTGGCGATTGCTTCCGGTTTCGTGTTTTCGAGAAAAATTCGCGGACCTGCAACTTTCGACTTTTGCAACACAATCGGCCAGGAGTGGAAGTCGGCGCTGCCGTGCCTGGTTGCGGCGGACACTATCATTGATCCGCTGCGGCTATCGGCCTGGCCGCAAGATGATCTGTTTCATCTAAACGCGCTTACGCCGCTACCGTTCCCAGAAACGCCTCGACTTCGCCGCGCAGCCGAACCGTCGCTTGGTCGACTTCGTCAGACGCTGCCAGCACCGTTTCAGCGGAGCTGCGTGTCTGCGTGGCGCCATCGGCAACGTCGCCAAACGCCGCGACCATTGCCTTACTTCCGGCAGCGGCCCTGGCGACGTTCTGCGAAATTTGCCCCGTCGCCGATTCCTGCTGAGCGATGGCGGCGACAACTTCGGAGGTGTTGTCGGTGATCTCCTGCATGCGCTGCGTGATCGCGCGGATTGCAGCTACCGCACCAGCTGTCGAACCTTGGACCGATGCAATTTCTCGTGTGACGTCTTCGGTCGCCTTGGCGGTTTGCACCGCGAGCAACTTCACCTCCGAAGCGACCACCGCGAAACCCCGTCCGGCGTTACCGGCGCGCGCCGCCTCTATCGTCGCGTTGAGCGCGAGGAGATTGGTCTGTGCGGCAATGTCCTGAATGAGCTTCACGACATCGCCAATGCGCCGCGCGACACTCGCGAGGGCGGTGATATCGTCGTTTGTAAGGGTTGCGACGCCTGCGGCGTTGCGAACGATTTCGTTGGTCTGCACGAGCTGATGGCTGATATGCGTGATCGAGTGGGACAACTGGTCTGCAGCCGCGGCGGCCGTCTCAACATTCGCCGAGGCCTCGTTTGATTCTTGCACGGCGCCCTCGGCCCGCTGCAGGGTGTTGTTTGATATCGCTAACATCGCCTCGGCGGCCGCCCGCATCGCTGCAGTGCTCTGTTGCACTGTCACCAGCATGCTCTCAATGCGAGCGCGGAAAGCGGCAATCACGGCGTCGCGCCGACGCAGCGAATCGCGCTCTTTCTCAGCAGTGCGCTGTCGTGTCACGTCGTGATGCGTTGATACCCAACCGCCGCGCGCCAATGGGCGAAATATCATAGTGATGGCACGGCCATCTTTTTGGTCAAAAGTGCTTTCCTCCGCGCGCCCCTCGGCCACTTTCTTCAGGCAATCGGCCACGTACTGGTCAGGATCGCCTCGGAACGAGCCTGCCTTGGCACGGCCGGCGAGTATATCGCGCAGCGGCGTGCCCGGCCGAAAGTATTCGCGCGGCAATTGCGATATCTCAATGTAGCGCTCGTTGCAGAGCACGAGCCGGCCCTCGCTATCAAAGAAAGTCAGTCCTTGCGTCATGTTGTTAATGGCTATACGAAGCTGCGCGTTGTCGCGGCGCTCCTGTACGAACGCGATGACAACACCGAACGCCAAGCCGCCAAAGGCGAGCATCATGGATATGGCGATGTTTGCCGCGACGGGCACATTGTAGAGGCCGAACACGCGAAACCCCACCACCGCGAGCACGAAACCGGCGCCACTGAGCGAGGCGATAAGACCGCGTTGCCGAATTGCTTTAGCCAAAGCATGGCCTCGAGACATCTGATGGCGCCCGCGCCAATCAGCAAAATTAGTCATCCCCGGTTGCTTTGTGGTTAATTAAATGGTCGCTCACGCGACAAAACGCCGATTAAACCGGGATTCCCCAGATGCACTCCGAACCGGGGCGAACGGTAGCGGTTTTCTCAGCTTGGCGCTTGGAGCTTTTCTTCAAGCAGTGGGAGGCCGTCAGGTGCGAGCCGCAATCATTTGAAGGCCTCGCTGGCTATTGCGCATTTCTGGCGTTTGCATCGCCTCCAACTACAGGCACGGGAGTGCCTCCCCGACGGCAGGGTTTGGTTCAATGTCGGCTCCGGGTCCATTCTTTACCGAATAGCGATGTCCGCGTTGCGTCCGTTTATCCCCTCAATTTCAGTCGTAATGTTGCACCGCCGCGCGCGACGAAATGGGCCAGTAGGCGTCGCAAGAAGCATGCTCACACCGCGTCTTTTGCTGCTTTCACCGGACGGGCCCTGACAATCTTTCTGGCCGGTCTAGCCTTGAACACGGTCGGCTCTTTCGTGAACGGATTGATTCCCGCGCGTTCTTTTGTAGCCGGCTTTTTGACAACGACAAATTTTGCAAATCCCGGCAACAGGAATGCGCCATTCTTCTTCAATTCCTTGTAACCCACGGATGCCAGTGACTCTACGACGTTCTTAACGTCTTTCTTTGGCAACGAGTGTTGATCAGCAACTGTTTAAATCAGCTCGGACTTCGACATCAGCTTCGTCATGGGACACCTTATTTCCTAGAAGTTGCGCTGGCGGAACCGCCCGGGCGGAATCGCCGCCCGAGCTAATACCCTACTTCTTCTTGACCTTTTTTGCCTTCTTCGCCTTTTTTGCTTTCTTAGCCATAGTGTCCTCTTTGTTTGCTGGGCGGCCGCCTTGGATGGGCGGCTGCGCTCCATGCAATGCCAAGGATCGCCTGATTCGGCTTGCCCTGTCTGCACACGAGCACCTGATTCTTGTTGGCAGCGATTCGACGAAGGGACCGACCGAGTCTCTATTGGGTCAACAGCGATGCATTCGCGATGTCCGCTCAAATGTCAGCTTCGCCCAACTTCGGACATTACTGCTGCAATTCGGTCTCGCAACCCGCAGTACTTATCGCTATCGATTGGCGCTACCCGCTGGCCACGCCCGCCAGTGTGTCGGCCTGACTTTGATCCATTTGTTGTTTTCAGCCGCAATCCATCCCCCAACAACGCGGCGGCAAGGAAAAGCAACGGTGTGGAGGCCATCTTTTTCCATAACGGCTAACTCAAGATCGCCGACATATGGCGCGGTCGCTATCGGCTTCCAATCCATGTCAGTGGCGCGACGCTTCGCACTTGGCGTGTTCTCTCAGGTTGCCGCCGCCGGTCGGATTTACGTGATGAATCTGTTTGCACACCGGACAAGTCACCAGCTCAAAGACCTGGCACCTTAGTACGGAGCGCATCAAGCCGCCCGCTCCGTCCGAAGTTCGGCCAGCGCCGCCTTACCCTCACGGGTCGCATCAGACATTGTCTCGAAAAATCCAGATTGCCGCACCGGTTTGCTCCTACCGGCCTCGTAAATTTCCCATCGCCACGACTTGGGTGGATGCCCTTTGTTTTTGATAGCGAGGCTGTAATCGGGCATCGTAGAATTGTTGATGTGGATGTCTACATCACACCCTGGAGGTATCAATTCTGGTTCAGATGCCGCAATGTCACGACAAGCCTGCCGAAAGGTTCGCAGTGGCCTTAATAAATACGGGCTGCAAGGAGCCATGAAACATTTCTCCATCCCGGACGAAATCCGGAGACCGGAACTGTGGATTAATCAGTTCCGATCTCTGATCGTCCTTGCAACGCATCGTTCAGGATTAAGCGGCCTTCCTCGGTGCCGTGCCCGTCTGGGGCGCAGCCCCTGTCTTGATATTGATTGTCTTAGTCGCCTTTACGGCCTTAGCGGGCTTCTTGATTGTGAGATACAATACGCCCTTGTCGAAATGAGCATCGACGGCTCCGTCTTCTGGCTCGAATGGCAGCGACATTGACCGGTAGAATGAGCCGTAACTCCGCTCCTCGACATGCCAGTCCTTTTCTTCTTGAGTGCTTTCCACCTTTTTTTCACCGGAAATGACCAGCTGGTTTTCATCCAGGCTGACCTTGATATCTTTCTCGTCAACACCGGGAAGTTCGGCCGTCACTTCGTAAGCATCCTTAGTTTCCGCCACACTGATCGCCGGCGCGCCAGCTCCAATGTCGGCAGAAGGCGAATTCTGACCGAAAGCACGGAGCGCATTTTCCATTTCAAGCCGCATGCCTCGGAATGGATCCGATGTCAGGTCTTGGCTCGTGGTCCACAATCTCGGAATAAGGTTCATCTGTTCACTCCATCGTTTGAGAAAATATCGAAGGGCTTCTTGACCCAATTTGCGTGCGCGGCCCGTCTGCGGGTGCAGACGACATCCGCGGTGTAAGCACTATCAACTTGTTCGATCAGAAATTGTGCCTCCCGATGGGCACTGGCGCTGCCAATTATGATAGCGGTGACTTCGGTACGTCGCCGTTTTTTGAGCAGCTCAAGGGCAAGCCGCAGCCTGCCAATACCGTTAATCTGTGGTATCGATATCAAAGCACAAGGGCACGTCGAGAATTTAGCTTTCGGTGGAGGGCGCTGCTGTTGCGGGGTTGATGAAGACGCTCGTCGCTTGTCGTCCCTGCTGATACCAGGGCGGATAAGCCCTTCGTCGTGTCTGAGGAAAAGCGTTGGCTGTTTTCAATGTCGAGGAAGACGCGCGCAAAGCCTTCGATACATTGAAGGCAGGCGGTATCGCTATCGTTCCGAATGACGTCGGATATTCAATCCTGGGCGGTTCGGGGTCTGCGCTGCGGCTTATTTTCCAGACCAAAGGGCGGGCGCCTTCCAAGCTCAATGCTATGGTCGGAAATCTACAAATCCATCGAGAATTGCAAAGATGCAGCCGGAGAGGCCGTGACGTCGTTCAAGCCATCACCGAAGATTACGATCTGCCGCTAGGCTGTATCGCGCCGTGTCGCTTAGACCATCCAATGCTGCGAAAGCTCGATGCAGAAACCCTTGCGACCAGCACTCTTAACAAGACCGTTGTAATGCTCATGAATGCCGGAAGCTTCCATGCGGCGATTACGCGATTGAGCTTCGAGGAAGAATATCCATTGGTGGGCTCGTCCGCCAATCGTAGCTTAAGCGGAACCAAATTTAAGGTCGAGGACATCGAGCCAGAAATCAGCGCGATTGCCGACGTCATCATCGATCATGGGCTGCAAAAATATCACACCTACAGGTCTTCTTCGACCTTGATCAACGTGGATACCTTGGAGGTCGTTCGTGTCGGCTCATGTTACGAGAACATTCGATATGTGATTGAGCGGCACTTCGGGGTCACGTTACCGCTCGTGTGCTAGTCGCCGTCGCTCGTCAATCGCTCCTGCTATAACATTTCGTAGAGGAGTGGAGCTGTAGGCGTGACGTTTCGACAAAGCAGGTCTTTGAGTTTTGAGATTGAATTGTGCAAGGCGGACGTGGTGGGTCCGTAGACGTTACTATCAGCTTGAGGCAAGTCAGACCAATGAAGAGCGAGACGACTTTCCGAATGGGACGCCGGACCACGGGCGCGGTCGGTCAAATATTAATATGTCTGTCACTTCTGGTTAGCGATGGAAGCAAAGCTGAGCAGAACGACGCGACCCAAACGCTGGTGTTCATTCGACACGGAGAAAAGCCAGACGAGGGGCTTGGACAGCTTAGTTGTCGGGGGCTTAATCGGGCCCTAGCACTTGGTCCGGTAATCGCAAGGTCGTTTGGCAGACCAGATGTAATTTTCGCTCCCAATCCGTCCAAATCAAAAACGGACGCTGGTGAGCCGTACAATTACGTCCGACCCCTCGCGACGGTCGAGCCAGCCGCGATCTTCTTTAAACTTCCCGTGAATACGAGCTTCGGCTTTTCAAATATAGGAGATTTGCAAGCAGCAATCGAAAAACGGCTGTTGCTTCACAACGGCATCCTGATCTTGATCGCCTGGGAACACAAGATGATAGAGGCTTCGGTAAAAAGTCTTCTAGCCATTCACGGCGGTGACCCGGCAGCAGTTCCGAAATGGCATGGCGACGACTATGACAGCATCTATGTCGTCACGATCAGCACGAAAGATGGCAGGGCCTCCTTCGCGCACATGCGCGAAAATCTGGATGGTCAAGCGACGTCGTGTCCTTAGTCATATTCGTTATGACGAACGGCGAGGGGGGCGTTGGTTGTCTTTCACTCCGCCATTAGACGGTTAGGAACGGCCCGAGCATCTCTAGGACCTCATCAAGTTTGTCATGATGAAGCCAGTGTCCTGCCCCGGCGACGGTCACCAAACGGACCTGCGTGAAATACGAGAGAATCCCCGCCGCTTCCGGATCGGGAAGAAAGCTTTCGTCTCCGCGCAGCAATAGCGTAGGTCAGCTGATTCGCGACCAGAGCAGGGCGTGTTCATTCGGTGACAGTCGATACGGAGCTCTAGCACTCTGATATTGGTCGAACTTCCACCGTACAATTGAATGAGGCCTCGGATTGGCCGTAAGGTGAGTCGGTCTTGCAGCGTCGTCTTGGCATGCACATGTAGACAGTGAGGCTGGCGGCCAAGAACAACACCAGTGATTTTGCCCCAGTATTCTCGTGCTGCCAGTTCTCACCTTTCAAATCGCTTCTTATTGTGGCGGCGTCCGTTTAGCGCGGTATCGCCAGTTGCAAGTCGTCTTCTGGTGAGCAGATTGGCCGCTGAAAGGCCAACGCGGCTCTTCTTTCTGATAAGAAGCAGGCGGGCAATGGTGACAACCTTAATCTTGATATTGGGGGGCGTGTTACTTGCGGCCTTGGCCGTCATATACTTCGCCGCGGTACGAGGGAGGCAGCCAAAAAAATAAAAGGTAGCGCAGCAAAGAATAACAACCTGCGCGGACACACCGGAGACCGACTCTACCAACTGTACTGCGTCCGGTATCTAAGGTCACATCGATGCCAACGAAGATCCTGGCGTGGCCCGACTAGCGCACAATTTCTTTTTTAAAGATTGTTGCGCCTTGCCTGATCAAATGTCTTTTGTCCTGGCGTTCCCTTGGAGAGGATTTGTCTTTGGCAAACGGAACAGGGATCGTACCAATGCGGATGAGAGCACCATCTTTGCCTTTGGCGTAACCACGCAGGACTTTTCTCACAACATTCTCCTGTGACACAGCCCCGAACCCCGAGTTACTGCACATCATCGTGTAGTCCGGATAGTGTGTCCAGGAGCTTCGGGTAGCGGCGACCTGTCATTGGGACCTTTTGCGAGGCGGCTGCGTTACCGGACAGTAACTCCGCCAAGTGCGGCTTCGTATCACGCCGTGCTCTTATGAACTCGCTCACATTCGCTTCGCTTGGCCAGTACTTATGAATTTATTCCAACTGCCAGAAATCGTTGCTGCAATTTCGAATCTTGCTTAAACTCGCCGAGCGAGCCTTCAAATTGGATAGTCCCCTTGTCGATGATATATACTCGATCGCACAATGCGTCTGCAAAAGAGAGATTTTGCTCGGAAAGTAGAATGGTGAGTTTTTGCTCCTTCAGTTGAGCAATTTGATTAATCAATGCGTGAACCATCAGAGGGGCCAAACCCTCAGAAGGTTCGTCCAAAAGCAGTAGCGAAGGACTGCCAATAAGCGCGCGCGCAATAGCCAGCATTTGTTGTTCGCCGCCACTCAGTGTTCCCGCCAATTGTTGATGGCGTTGACGTAACGCCGGAAAGACGTCAAATACTCGTTCCAGGGGCCAAATGACACCGTTTGTCATCCCCACACGCGGGACACGAAGATTTTCGCGCACGGTGAGCCCCGGGAACATTCGTCTATCCTCGGGGACATATCCGACGCCGCTAAGCGCCACCTTATGAGTCGGCATCCCGGCCAAATTCTGGTCCCGGAAATTTATTACCCCTCTTCGCGGCTGAACGAGCTGCATTATCGCCTTTAGGATGGTGCTTTTGCCGGCCCCATTCCGTCCCAACAAGCAAACGGCTTCTCGCTCGCCAACCCTCAGTGATAAATTGTGGAGCACGTCCCCTTGCCCATAACCGGCATAAAGATTCTCTATTTCAAGCAACCCGGTATTCCTCGCCAAGATACACTTCCCGAACACGAGAGTTTGCAGCGATTGTGTTGGGTGGACCATCTGCAATGACGCGGCCGTAGTGCATTACGGTTATGCGATCGGCAACGGAGAATACTAAGTCCATATCGTGTTCGATCATGATCACGGTCATGCCAGTTTTGTGGCGAATGTCCTGAATCAAGGCAATCAACGATGGCCTATCGCCGAGCGGCATACCACACGTTGGTTCATCCAAGAGCAGCAATCTTGGGCGGCAGGCAAGCGCAATTGCCAATTCTAGGCGACGTCGGTCACCGTAAGATATCTCTCTAGCCAACTTGTTTACGTGTCCCGATAATCCAACCATTCCGACAATGTCGTCAGTCTCTCCGCCATACAACGTGTCGGCAGGTGTAAACATATTCCATGTTCGGCGATGAAAGGTTAGCAGGGCCAAGCGCACGTTCTCGCGTACGCTAGCAGAGGGGAATACATTGCTTATTTGAAATGTTCGACCGATACCGACTCGACAACGTTGGTGAGGCGATAATCTTGTTACATCGCGCCCTTCGAAAAGGATTCGTCCCCCATGAGCGCGAAGACGACCGGTCAATAGATTGAACAGAGTAGTCTTACCGGCCCCGTTTGGACCAATAATAGTTCGCATTTCTCTAGTCTTAACTTTAAGGTTGATCCCGTCAACCGCAGGGATTCCACCGAAACTTCGCCGCAGCTTTTGAGTCTCAATCGCGGTATAGTTCATATTCACTCTTTTGATACAATCGTTCTGTGAGCGTCAGCAAACCGTCCGGCATAACAAGCGCTACAAACAGAATAATAAGACCTAAAACAAAGTGCCAGAAGACTGTAAGGGTTGGAACTGCCACATAAAGAAATTTAAAGACAACAGCACCGACAATCGGTCCAACAAACCACTGACTTCCACCCAAAAGGATAATTACTAGAGCGTCAGCCGATGTTAAGAAGTCGGCGGAATTTACGAACATACCTCGATTGAAATACGCTTGCAGAACTCCCGCGATCCCGGCGAAAGATCCAGCCAGCACGAACACGGTTAGCTGCACCGCTCTAATATTAACACCAATAAAGGTTGTGCGATCGGCATTGTCGCGAATAGCGGTAAGGGTCCTCCCAAACGGCGACCGGCAAATCCGCCAGAGCGCGTAGGCACAAATCGATACGACAGCCAGTACAAAATAATAAAAAGCTACAGTGCCTTGGAGAATATGGGGCGGGCCAAAGCCAATTAGTCCATCGTCGCCGCCGGTGACGCCGCTCCACTTCCATATAATCGTGTAGACAAGTTGCCCAAACGCGAGCGTAAGCATTATGAAATAAGCATGGGTCAGACGAATCGAAAATAATCCAATCACTGCTGCGAGTAATGCGGCGGCTGCCGTGCCCGCAGGGAATGCCAATGTAATAGGCAGTCCAATAAATTTGGCGAGCAACCCAGCTGTATACCCTCCAGTCGCGAAAAACGCAGCGTGCCCCATGGAGATCATGCCGCTATAGCCGACCAGCAGGTTCAGGCTCAGCACCAATAAGATCAAGATTAACGTATCAGTCACGTTGACTAAAATCGGCGTGTATCCAACGGCTGGCAAGACCAATAGAGCAGCAATTAGCGCTGCGATGATTGCTGCCCCGCCGCGACTGTCCACGAAACCCGTCTTCACCGCAGTCCCGGGGTCATTCATTACTTCTTCCAAACAGGCCCGTCGGCCGAATGATGAGCACTAGTGCCATTAGTCCAAAAACAAACGCGAGAGCGAATTGCGGGAACACGAGAATTCCAAACGCCTTTAGCATTCCGATCAGGAGCGCAGCAATCGCCGAACCCCAGATGCTGCCAAGTCCGCCCACAACCACCACAGCGAACGCTTCGACCATCGCGTCCATGTCGCTGCCCATATTTGCGCCGCCTATTGGCGCGAAGAGCACGCCAGCAATTGCGGCTAAGCCAGTTCCGAGCGCAAACACGAATGTAAAGACGCTGGCGGCATTGACCCCGAGGGCCTTTGCCATGTCCCGATCTTGTGAGATCGCACGAATCAGCAATCCCCAATCCGTCCGGAACACAAGTATCCACAGCATCAGGGCGGTCAGTAAGCCCGATACAATAATCGCGATGTAGTAGGATGGGAATAAGGTCCCGAAGATGTTGATTGGCGCGCCAAACGTCGCCGGCATCGGCACGGCAAGCGGCTCTAGTCCCCAGATCATGCGCACGCCGTCGCTGATGATGAATATGAGCGCAATAGTTGGCAGTACTTGGAGCAAAATGTTGGACCGATATAATCGCCGAAATAGAACCACCTCAGTTAGCGCCCCAGCCGACCCAACAAGGACTGGTACGAGGATCAACGTAAGCCAAAAATTCCACTCGCTCTCGACAAGACGAGTCGTAAACATATAGGCGAGAAACGTTGCCAACATGAAGAACGCGCCATGTGCCAAATTCAACACGCGGCATACACCGAAAATCAGCGACAGACCCGAGGCAAGCAGAAATAGGATGGCCGCGGATACCAGGCCACTCATGATTTGTAATTCAATCAAAAGTCGGAATCCTTCCTGCCGGCAATCCGGAGGTCACCTGCACATGCGGAATTTATTTCTTACTCCGAATCCTCTCGATTTCCTCGGAATTCGGGAGGTACTTATCACCTGGCACATACGTAACATCGTCCATGCTTGGCCGGCCGTACTTGTCAGACCAACTCAAATACCCCAACCACACGCCCGCATTGCTCTGATGATCGAAAGCCCGCACTGTGAGCTTGCCCATTGAAGGGTGCTGGAAGCTGAGGCCTTCAGCCGCATTAATGAAGGCCTCACGATCGACTTTGCCGGCTTCTTCAAATGCCTTCTTCATAAAATAAATCGTCGCATATGCATGGGCACCTTCGGACATCGGATTTTCATGCCATCGATCTTTGTACGCATTGAAAAAATGTGAGCTCGCCTCTGTGTCAACCGGTGGGTAAGGATAGTCGCCGCCGGTTATGATTGTATGCGGCGGAATATCAAGCTGCCGCAAACCGGCGTTATTGGCTGGCCATCCAAGGGCGGGGTGTGCACCCACCATCGTCTTGAACAAACCAAATTGATTCGCCTGAGCAACAAATGCGCGAACGCTCGGTCCTACCAGCCCACCGAACGTTACTATCTGGGGATGCTTCGATAGAATGACTGTCAAATAGGTGGTGAAGTCGGTCGCGCCGAGCGGTACCCAGAATTCACAGCCATCTATCACGTTGATTTTTGAATTTTTCCTTTTGAGATCCCCCAAGACACTCTCATTGAGGTCGCGGCTGAAGGCAAAATCATTATTGATAGTGCAATACTGTGTGTAACCCTCCTGAAGTAAACGGTCGACCATAGGTCCATAATATGCGCGGCTGTTGGATATCAGACGAAAGAAATAGCGATGTCCTGCTTCCTCAGTAAGAAAGCGGCCATAGCCTAATCCAGTGAAGAACGGTACTTTGTCTTCGCGGGCGAGCGTACTGACTGCCTGAGTTTCACCGGTTCCAATGACCCCTAAGATCACGACTGCTCCGCCTGCCACCATTTCACGAAATATGCGGCTCGCTTCCTCAGGCTTGGACTTGTCGTCGCCAAGCACGAGATCGATTTTCTGACCGAGGATGCCACCATCAGCATTTATTTCGTCCGCCGCAAGGATTGCTCCCTTTTCGCCCGATGCGCCAAATATCGCGAATACACCGCTTTTTGCGCTGATGACACCAATTTTGAGTGCGTCCGCTAATGCGGCGTGGCCCTGAGCAAAAACTGCGACCCATAGGATCGAAACCACCATAATTGCCCGAGATATTTTCATATTTCCAACTCTCCTTGAGCAAGCGGACTTTGACCGGGTCGTGCGCTGGAACACCGTCATCATTGTCCATAGGAAAACGGCTATGTCGAGAGCTTCAAACGCGCGACTGCGTGATGAACTGGTCGATGGTGAAATCTTCCAGTCGCTACGCGAGGCCCAGATCGTCATCGAAGGTTGGCGGCGCCATTTCAATACAATCAGACCGCATGTACCGCTCGGCTACAAGCCGCCAGCACCTGAGGTGTTCGTGCATGCATTCGCCGCGTGCCGGCTGGGCTACGTCAATCGGCTCCGCCGGCCACGCTCTCGCTGGCGCAGCAGCCAACGTTAGACTAACATTCCCCCTGGACCACCGAGGGGGGTCTGATCAGCTTTCGTAGCACTGAAAGTGAATTGCATCAGGAGTTTCGCATGACAGGACCTTCGCGGAAGATCGTCTACGGCACGCCCACGGATAAGTGCGCGATAACCGTGCGGCTCGGCATCGAGAACGGCCTATTCGCCGAGGAAGGATTGGATATGTCGGTCCGAGTAGTGTTTGGCGGCCCGCAAATCGCGGCTGCATATGATAGTGGCGAGTTGGAGATTGGAGAGATGGGCTCGCCTCCAGCTATAAATGCCATAGCTGCCGGCAGCCGCTTCAAAATTGTGGGCAGTGGTGTTCGGCAGCAAGCACATATGTTCTTTGCTGTGCGCAAGGGCATCAAAAACTACGGTGATCTAAAGGGCAAGCGCATCGGCATGCTTGGCATTGGCAGCTGCCCCGATTGGATTATGCAGAAAATACTAAGAAGCGAGGGTATTGATCCTCAACTAGTCGAGTTTGTCCCGCTTCTCAAGGATTATCCAAGGGTGGTTGAACTGGTTGCCGATGGCACGATTGATGCCTGCTTGGCAATCGAACCCAACATTTCAATGGGGGAGGCGCGCGGCGTCCTTGACTATTGGACTCCGGCATTCGTTGAGCCGTACCTTCCACATTATCAGTGGATTGTGCATATCGCTCGTAACGAACTCATTCGACGCGATCCAGAGCTGATCCGAACAGTATTGCGCGGGTGCCGGCGGTCTGCACATTATTCGGCTCAGCATCTCGATGAGTGGGCGGCGTTCGGCGCGAAGCTTTACGGCACGACGGAAGATGTAATGCGATCAGCAATTGATCGCGAATTACCGCGTTTTCAATTGGACGGGGGCGTTGATATGATTGGGCTTCAGAAATCCGTGGACTTGCAATTTGAATTGGGTGGTATCAAAGGACCGATGAATGCTGAGGATTTCGTCGATCTGCGCTTTCAACCAACATCTCATGAGGCTTTTGCTAAGTAGTGGGCGGGATCTTTGGTTCATCACAGGTCCGCGAGACTAGTGGAGACCCAAGTGGATCCTGCAGCGCAGCGTGAAACGTCGAGCGATCCGGCCGCTGAGGGACGGGCGCTCCTGCGACGAGCACTCGAACTGCAGTCCCAGATCCGCGAGCGAGCAGAACGTACCGAACGCGAGGGACGTCTGCCGAACGAGACCGTTGACGACCTACGCAGTGCTGGCCTTACGCGTGCTTTGCAGCCGCCGCGTTATGGGGGCTTAGCTACCGACTTTGGCGTCGCGGCAAGGATTTGTGAACACCTTGCTCGCGCCTGTCCCTCGACCGCCTGGGTATATGCCAACTTCATCCTCCTACAATGGCACGTGGGGCTGTTTTCGATAGAGGCGCAGGATGAGGTCTGGGCAGTTGACACGGACGCACTCGTCGCCGCCGGGTATATGCCCGCCGGCACGGCAACAAAAATCGATGGGGGGTACTCGCTGAGCGGCACGTGGCGCTACGTGAGCGGAATCGATAATGCAGCCTGGTGCTTGTTAGGTGGGCGGGTGGTCGACACTGATGGGGCGCCTGTGGACCAAGGTTTTTTCCTGCTGCCGTGCAACAGCTATCAAATTGACGGCAACTGGCAGGTCGTCGGTCTGGCCGGCACAGGAAGCAAAAATGTGCTAGTGCAAAAGACATTCGTGCCTGAATGCCGCTGGCTTTCCCTCGAAAACTGCAATTCTGGCGCGGCTCCCGGAACTAAGTTCAACAAACATCCGATCTTTAGGGCGCCACTGTACGGCATTTTCAATTACTTTCTATCAGGCGTCGCGCTGGGTGCCGCGCAAGGCGCAATTAATGATTTCATTGCTTCGGTTAGGTTACGCAAGACTGTGGGAGGCGTGACCGGAAAGCAAGTACCTCTGGCTCATTTTTCTTCGATACAGATTGCGCTGGCTGACGCAGAAGCCAAAATTGATGCTGGTCGAACGCTTATTCAACGTGATTGTGACAATGTCGTTGCTACACTTAGGGCCGGTAAGTCGCTCTCGCTCGAACAGCGCGTTGCGAACCGCCTCAGTATCGGTTTCGGAGTAAGGCTTGCGAAAGAGGCTGTGGACTCCTTGTTTGGAGTTACCGGTGCGGCGGGATTATTTAGCGATACGCCAATTCAACGTCATTGGCGTGACGTTCACGCCGTCGCGCATCACCTAAGTCTCGATTGGAATCAAATCGGCTCGCTCGTGGGAGGATACCGCCTCGGTCTCGAGCCGACAGGAATGTTTTGAACCAGGAAATTAAATGCGGCAAGAGCAAGCTGCACACTGTCCGCGCAGGACGTGAAGGAATGGCGGTCATGAAGAAAATTAATCGGAATCTTGTTGACGACAAAACGGGACTTATTAGTCGACGGATTTTCTTTGATTCAGAGATATATGCTCAGGAGTTGAAAGACGTCTTCGCCAGGACTTGGCTATTCCTCGGGCACGAGTCCATGATCCCGGAATCAGGTGATTACGTGACCAACTATATGGGCGAAGATCCAGTCATCGTCTGGCGCGATAAAAATCGGAAGATTCGAGTTTTTCTAAACTCATGCCGGCATCGTGGGATGAGATTGTGCAGAACCGATGTCGGGAATGCCGCTCAATTCACGTGTCCATTTCACGGCTGGACGTATGCAAGTAACGGTACTCTAATTGGAGTGCCGTTTCTAAAGGAAGCATATTTTGGCGAAATCGATCGCGGCCATTGGGGGCTGTTTGAGGTTCCGAGGGTTTCTTCTTACGGTGGATTCATCTTTGGCAACATGGATCCGGGCAGCATCGATCTTGATGGCTATCTCGGTGAAATGCGCTGGTATCTGGACATTCTTATAAACCGGCCGATCGGGGGGATCGAGGTGTTGCGGGGACGACAGCGATACGAATGTAAATCAAACTGGAAAATCGCTGGTGAGAACTTTGCCGGAGACACCTATCACTTGCCCTATTCCCATGGATCGCTATTCCGCATTGATGCGCGACGGCTCAATCCGGTTAGTTACCAGAGCTCGCCGAACCTCTACGCGATCGCGACTGATCATGGGCACGGCTTATGTGCAATTTCCGCGGCGGGCGAGCGCTTCAAAGCCGACCTTGAGTTGGCGCGGGAGATGGGCGCCGAAGTGATCGACTACGTCGAACAAACGCAACGGTGTCTAATTGAACGACTCAAAAAGCAACAAGTGGGAGTTTATACGATCGGCTTCGGAAACATCTTTCCCAACTTTTCTTTAAATAATTTCAGCGCGCTCCGACCTATAGGTTTGTATCTCTGGCATCCTCGTGGGCCGACAATGCTGGAGGCATGGCAGTGGTGCGCGGTGGACAGTGAAGCACCCACAGCAGTCAAAGAGATAATTCGGGTTGATTTCGCTCGCCAGCAGGCCACGGCCGGTATAGCGGGGCAGGACGACACCGAGAACTTCGAGCAGGTCACCGAAGCCACCCGCGGAGCTGTCGGCCAAGGATTAGAATTCAATTACCAGATGGGTCTTGGCCATAAATCTAACTTCCGATCGCCTCCCGGTCTGCCCGGAGAAATTGGGCCGTATTACACAGAGCAAGGACAGCGCAATTTTTACGCTTATTGGGCCAAATTGATGGGCATGCGCGGTACTCATGAAGGAACTCGCAGCAAATTCGAAACTGTGCGATCGAGCCCAGCAAAGAAAAAGTCAACGACCACCACCCGTACAAAAAAGCGCGCCGAGCGTGAAAACGTAATAACATCAGCTGCCGCGAGGCCGATTATGAAGGCAATTCGGTCTCGGAGACATGCAGGCACAATCAAAAGCACCTAACGGGAGAAAGCATTTGTCATACGACTTACATCGTGAGGTCGAGGGCTTTCTTTTTCGTGAAGCACAATTATTGGACGAGGGGCGTTTCGACGAGTGGCTCACGCTTCTGGCCGATGATGTGCGATATTGGGTCCCCACGCGACAGACAACGAGCACGCCGGAAATGAGTGTCAGCGGCGATCTTGACTTACCCCTGATCGACGATGACAAGGCCTTCTTAAAGGCGCGGATACAGCGGCTTCACTCTGGCTTGGCTCACGCGGAGACCCCACCATCACGTACCCGCCGTTTCCTCACGAACATCGATATTCAAAAGGAAACAGACAACGAGTGTGAAATCGCCTGCAACTTGCTTGTTTACCAAACTCGTTTGGAACGAACCGAGGCAGTTTACGTGGGTAGGCGTGAAGATCGACTTCGAAAGGGCAACGGGTCTTGGCTCGTTGCTAGACGTAAAATAGTTCTTGACCAAACCTTGCTTCCGCGGACCATTTCGATCCTTCTTTGAAAGAGCTTTTCGCGCCGAGTAGCGACTTTTTCGCTTTGGTCGCCACCCTTGCCAGCATATCGAAGCCGGCCTGGGAACCACCCATCAGGGGTCGAACGCACTCTCGCAATGCAGCAATCGATTGTGGCGAGGCGCGCAACTCCGTCACGGTCCGCTGGCGTTCGTGAGCAACCGACTCGAAAGGATGGGTGGTGGCATGGGTGAGTAATTGATGGCGCCGGAGGAGCTCTGATAAATCAGATACTTAGCTCCCGTATTTGGCGGACTCCCTCTCCGCCAATCAGCGCTTTGTCCGGCTCGCTCAGCTATTGTCGCCGAGAGTTGGGAAAATGGTGACGGGTGCTATAGCGGCCCCTCCTCTTCACCAACAAAAAAACCGCCCCGACCGGGGCGGTTTTCATTTCATCGCGCGGCAGCGTTACGCCGCTTGAATGTTGCCGACGCCGATCTTGCCGGTGCGGCGGTCTTCCTGGGTATCGAAGGAGACCTTCTGGCCTTCGACCAGTCCGCGCATTCCAGCGCGCTCGAGCGCGGTGGCGTGAACGAAAACGTCCTTACCGCCGTCATCCGGCTGAATGAAGCCGAAGCCTTTTTGGTCATTGTAGAACTTTACGGTACCCGTATTCATGGAGAAATCCTTTCGCTGATCCAGGTGCACGTGAGCGGCAAGGCGAGCGATTGCGCGCCTTGGACTCGGTTCGTCGATGTTTGGAGGGTCTGAACGGTGCGCCTGGCATTCAGCAAAGGCGAAACGGCCCGATTGTCCGGCCAAAAGTCGATTATCGGTAACTACGGGAATAGCGTGGCCTTTGCAAGGCAAGCGGGCTGGCACGAAGGCGCGCGCGCAGTTCGCGAAACGAAATCATCCGGTGCGCCGTTTCATCCCACAGCACCAGGCTCACACAAGCGAGACTCTGCATCAGCGTAAGCCGGCCGACGCTGACGAGATCGGGGTTATGGCGAAGAGCAAGCGGCAACCGGTAAAACGGAATCCGGCTGCATAGGTGGTGAACATGGTGAACGCCGATATTGGCGGTGAACCAGCGAAGCACCGCAGGCAAGTCATAATGGGAGCTGCCGTAGAGCGCCGCATTGGGGAAGCTCCAGCTTCCGTTTTCAGACCACTCCGTATGCTCGAATTGGTGCTGGACATAAAACAACCAGACCCCCATGGCTCCGCCGAGAACGGTAATCGGCAGATGCACGAGCAGGAACGGCCAAATGCCGACCCACCACACCATGCCGGCGACGACAAGTGCGATCGCCCCATTGGTCGCCATGGTGCTGACCCAGGGTACCCAGCCTTCCCGCACCTGGCCAAACGGAAGCCGTTGGCGGAGCATGAACAGATAGGTTGGACCGACGCCGAACATGATAATTGGATGGCGGTAAAGACGATAAACCAGGCGCCGCCACCGCGACAGCCTCAGATATTCGCGCACGGTGAGCGTGTCGATGTCGCCGGTGCCGCGATGATCGAGATTCCCTGATGTTGCGTGATGGATGCCGTGGGCACGCCGCCAGAAATCATAAGGTGTCAGGGTGAAAACGCCGATCACACGCCCGACCCAGTCGTTCACCGTCCGCCGCCGAAAGAACGAGCCGTGGCCGCAATCGTGCTGGATCATGAATAAACGGACAAGAAGTCCCGCAGCAGGAATGGCAAGCAACAAATAGAGCCCATATCCAATGTGGAGTGACCACAACATCAATAGCCAAAGAAGCGCGAACGGTACGGCCGTAATCAATATCTCGACGATGCTGCGTCCATGATTCGGTTGGCGGTAACGCGCGAGTCGCTGCGTCAAGGCTCGGATGTCGATCACCCGCGGCACCGCGGCGGCTTTCAGTCTGTCGCTCAAATCTCTCTCCAGGGCCGAATGATGCCCGCCGCAATGGCCCTCACTGATTTCTTTCGCACCAGCCAAAGAAATTGAGGGCGAATCTCCGCAGGCAGTTCCAGACGGCCGTATGAATTTCCTCGGGGGAGGCTAGCCAAGCATCTTTTTTGATCAGGACGCTTGCATCGCGCGCCTGCGGGCGCAGCGATCATAGTTACACCTTTACACCGGAAGGCGTCTTTTTTGTGCTGCGCCACCGGCACGCAACAGGCGTAAGCTAGAATGCTTTTCAGACCACGACGCTGAATCGCACATTTTTTAGCAAGATCAACCACCCTACAGCGCCCAATCTCGCCCGTCTACTGTATCAAAAGAGACGAATAGACGAGAATACCGCCAATCTATCGATTTCGGACGAACCTCGCGGCGAGGCTGGTATCGGTAAACTTTGACCTTATATATGTGGATGTTGCGAATGATGTTCATTGCGATGATGTTTTGCGCAATTCATGGCACAGTGAGCAAGCTGATAACATCATGATCTTACGCGACAGCGAGGCGACACCGTGCGAATATTCATTTTCAAGTCTGACGCAAAGTCCGACCTCCGCGCATTCGGCGGTGACTTGACGGGCAGTCAGCTGCCCAAACAATTCAGTCGGTGGCATGCGATCGGCGCAGTCGCGCCCGACCGCGACCCGCCGCACGATCTATCGCGCGAAGTCATTGAAACGGCCATCAACGAGAACGGTTTCCAGCTTTGGCGCATGCGCAAGAAGGATGAGGCCAAGCCTGCCTGATTCGACAACGAGCCCGATTTTTATTCTTCCGGCATGGCTTAAGTTGGATTGATTGACAGCTGGGGTGGGTGTTGGGTTCGGTGCGACAGCGAAGGCCTCGAAGGAGCGATAAGTGTTCAAGATTCTTGAACTCATAGGGGCGGATTTAGCCGACGCGGTCGAGGTTGGCCGTGGATATTCTTCCCGCGAAGAGGCTACGGTCGCAGTCAAGAGCCATCTGAAGACCTTCAGGGTGTCTGGACGCAACCACGAGGGCAATTATTGGTGGGCGCGCGATGCTGAAGGTTTGCGAAAGTGCTGGATTTCGAGCATCGAATGAAAAAAGGACGGTGAGTGAGCTGTGCTCAATTTTCCGAACGAATGCCGCGTTTTCGATCCGACCCGGCGCGCCGTGCGGTTCTGGGGGCATGACAGCGCGATGGAGTGGTCGTTCTTTGTGACTGAAGACGCCCTCATGCGGCTGCAACCGAAAATGGCGCTTGATGAGGCGAGCTTGCTTCGCGCCTTTGATACAAATCGGGCCGCGATCTACGTCGCTGCGCTGAAGGCCTATGCGCGCGGCCGAAGAGGGTCGTATGAGCTCTCGGCGACCGATTTTTGATGTCGCGCGACGCGAGCTTTTCGCTGGCCATCGCTTGATTTGCGGGCTTGCCATGCCGGTATGGGCAGGGAGTGCTCGATGGTGCTCTTGCGTACTCTCCGTGTGTTGAACTTAACCGGCGCCATCACCGTCGCCCTGCTCTCCGCTGCGGCCGCGGCCGGTGAAGGTCCGCGTTATGGGCCGCAATTACAAGGCTTTGACTATCCCCGGCCGGTATCACGGTTTTCGTTCACCTCGCAGGGTGAGCCTCTCGAAATGGCCTACATGGACGTCAAAGCGGCCGCGCCGAACGGCAAAACCGCCGTGCTGCTCCATGGCAAGAATTTTTGCGCCGCCACGTGGCAGGAGACCATCGCAGTCCTGAGCGCGGCCGGTTATCGGGTGATCGCCCCCGATCAGATCGGCTTTTGCAAATCGAGCAAGCCGGCGCACTACCAGTTCAGCTTCCAGCAGCTCGCTGGCAACACCCGCGCGTTGATGGCGTCCCTTGGCATCAGCCGTGTGACGATAATCGGCCATTCGACCGGCGGCATGCTCGGGATGCGCTATGCGCTGATGTATCCCGACGAGGTGGATCAGCTGGTGCTGGTCGATCCGATCGGGCTTGAGGACTGGAAAGCCAAGGGCGTGCCGTGGCAGAGCGTCGACAGATGGTACCAGCAAGAGCTTAAGACGACCGCCGACAGCATTCGCGACTACGAGCGCACGACCTATTACGCCGGCACCTGGGATCCAAAATATGAGCGCTGGGTGCAGATGCTGGCCGGCATGTACCGCGGTCCGGGCCGCGACATCGTCGCCTGGAATTCGGCGCTGCTTTACGACATGATTTATACGCAGCCGGTGTTCTACGAATTCGAGAAGATCGCCGTCCCGGTGCTGCTGATGATCGGCGACAAGGACACGACGGCGATCGGCAAGAACCTGGCGCCGCCAAGCATACGCGCCACGCTCGGCGATTATCCGGTTCTGGGAAAAGCTGCCGCGGCACGCATTCCGGGTGCGAAGCTTGTTGAGTTCCCCGATCTGGGTCATGCGCCGCAAATTCAGGCGCCCGCGGATTTTCACAAGGCCTTGCTCGACGGCCTGTTGAAATAAACCGTGCACCGCGGGTTTGCGTTGCCTTCGCACCGTTGCGAATAGCCGCTAGAATTATCGCCGAGGTCCGGAACTGGCGAGGTTGTCATGGTCTTGGTGTTGATCCATGTGCTCATTACCGTTGTCGTCGGCGCGATCCTGTTCTGGGTGATTGATCGGTTCGTGCGCGAGCGGAGGCTGGCGAATTTGCTGAAGATTCTTGTCGTACTGGTCTGTCTCGCTTCCATTTTGCAGCGCTTGCTGCCAATGATTGGCGGCGGATTTTAACGGGCGCGGTTTCGGTCAAAAATTAAGTCGATGCGAACTAAGGCCATTTGCGCTTGCAGCCGGCCTCGCGACCGGATTGCGTCGATCGTTGCACATTGCGTCCGCCGGGCAATTCAGAGGGGATCATGGATAACCAGCTCTACGAGTATTCACCCATCGTTTCGCGGCCGGCGCTGAGATGGCCGAAGAATGCTCGCGTGGCGTTCTATGTCGGCCTGAATATTGAGCACTACGAGGTGGACAAGCCATCGACCAGCATTTTTGCCGGGACCAGCATGCTGACGCCGGATCCGCTCAATTACGGCTGGCGCGATTACGCCGTGCGGGTCGGCGTTTGGCGCATGATGGACGTGCTGGATAAATACCGCATGCGGGCTTCGGTTTTGTTGAACGCTGATTGCTGCAAACATTACCCGCAAATTATCGAGGCCGGAAAGGAGCGCAACTGGGCCTGGATGGCGCACGGCAAAAACAACTCGATGTTTCAGTCCGGCATGGATGTCGAGACGGAGCGAAAATATCTGAAAGAGGTCGTCAGCGTTACGTCGCATGCGACCGGCCAGCAGATCAAGGGATGGCTTGGCCCGGCGTTGACCGAGACGTTTGAAACACCGCGGCTGTTGAAGGAACTGGGACTGACCTATGTGCTGGACTGGTGCTCCGACGATCAGCCTTTTCCGCTTAAAATCCCAGGCATGATGTCGGTGCCTTATTCAATTGAGCTTAACGACGTGACCATGTTCGTGGGCAAGGGCATGTCGGGGCAGGATTTTTACCAGACCGTGATCGATCAGTTCGATCAGCTGTTCAGCGATGGAAAGAAGTCCGGGCGCGTGATGGCGCTTTGCCTCCATCCGTTCATCATCAACCAGCCGTTCCGGCAAAAATATCTGGACAAGGCTCTGAATTATATTTCCCGGCACTCCGGCGTCTGGCTGACGACCAGCGATGAAATCGCCGCGCACTACCAGGAGCACTACATGCCCAAGCTCTATACCGGGGCGCGCTCGTAACGCCGCTCGTCGCCGTGTGTGTTAAGCGCTTGAATTCGAACACGATGATGAGGCGGTTGCTTGCTGCAAACCACCGACCTGTATACTGTTGACGCCGGCCTCGTTTAAAAAATCAAGCAGTGCGCCCAACCGAAAATCTCAAAAAGATCATGTCGCGACGGGACGCCGTGATCGTCCCGGGTGCGGCGAACGCCATGTTTGCGCGCGTGGTCGAGGCGACCGGTTTCGAAGCTGTTTATGTCACCGGGGCGGGCATCGCCAATATGCTGTTGGGCGCGCCGGACATCGGTCTCACCACCATGAGCGAAGTCGCCGATACGGTCGCTCGCATTGCAGATACGGTTTCGATTCCACTCATCGTCGACGCCGATACTGGCTTCGGCAACGCCGTAAACATGGTCCGGACGGTTCGCAGCTTTGAGCGTGCCGGCGCAGCCGCCATCCAGATCGAGGATCAGGTCTTTCCAAAAAAGTGCGGCCACTTTGCCGGCAAAGAGGTCATTCCGTTGCGGGACATGCTGCCGAAAATCAAGGCGGCGGTGGATACGCGCCACGATAGTTCGCTGCAGATCATTGCGCGGACTGACGCGCGGGCGATCGACGGGCTCGACCGCGCGATCGAGCGGGCGATTGCTTTTGCCGACGCCGGAGCCGACGTCACGTTTGTCGAGGCGCCGATCGATCTGGAAGAGCTTCGCCGTATTCCGAAGGACATTCGCGTGCCCCAGGTGGCGAACATGGTGTTCGGCGGCAAGACGCCGGAGCCCGGTCGGGAGAAGCTTAAGGAGTATGGCTACTCGATCGTGCTTTATGCCAACGCGGTGCTTCAGGCTGCGCTGAAGGCGAGCTATGAGGTGCTGGACGCGCTCGGCAAGGATGGATCGCTGTCTTCGGTCGCCCAGCACCTGGCGACGTTTGAGGAACGACAAAAGGCGGTCGCGAAAGACAAGTGGGACGAACTGGAACGCCGTTACCAAGTCGACAATTGAGATCAAGTTATGAGCAAGCCCTGGGACGGGATCATTTCGGAAAACGAACAGAAAGCCTACAACGCGGCCGGCTTTGGCCGCCCGACCGGATTGGGCAAGCGGCCGGCGCTTCTGATCATCGACGTGCAATACCGCACGGTTGGCACCGTATCGCGGCCGTTCTGGGAGGCGATCAAGGAGTTCCCGACGGCGTGCGGTGACGTCGGCTGGTCGGCAGTTAAACAGATCGAGCGGCTGTTGGCGTTGTTCCGCAACAACGATTGGCCGGTGATGTACCCCTACGTTTCGCCCAAACAGAGTTTCGACCAGGGCCGGCTGTCCGACAAGATACCGGCAATCATGAACATCAGCCAAAAAGGCTACGAGTTTGTTGCCGAGGTCGCGCCGCGCGAAGGCGACATCCTGTTGCCGAAGAAACATCCCAGTGCATTTTTCGGTACGCCGCTTGCGAGTTACCTGATCAATGCCGGCGCCGACAGCATCGTGGTCACCGGATGCACCACGAGCGGATGCGTGAGGGGCAGCGTCGTCGACGGCTTCGCCTATAATTTTCGCGTCCTGGTGCCCTACGACGCCGTCTACGATCGCAGCGCCACCTCACACGCGGTCAATCTGTTCGACATGGCCTCGAAGTATGCTGATGTGGTCTCGACCGATGAGGCGCTGGCCGTGCTTGGCGGCCTGAAGGCGGCGGCTTAGGCGGGCGTGAGCTTCATGTCCGATTTCGATCTGGTGGTGCGAAACGGCGAAGCCATACTCCCGGCAAGCGGCCGGACGCCGTGCGATATTGCAATTCGTGACGGCCGCATTGCGGCAATCACGGCGCCCGGAGAAAAGCTGGCGGCGCAATCGGAAATTTCCGCACGCGGCCTCGTGGCTTTCCCCGGCGCCATCGACGTTCATCTTCATCTCGGGCACGGCAGCGATATTGCGCGGCCGCGTGTTCCAGCAGACGCGGATCGTGAGACTGCCGCGGCCGCGAAAGGCGGTGTCACGTGCTTTATTCCTTATTTGATGGCGACCGAGCCTTTTGAAAACATCTTCGATGATGTCGTCTCGGTCACGCAGGCCGGCGCCCGCATCGATTTCGGCTACCATTTCATTATCTCGACGGAGGCCCAATTGGCCGCCGTGCCGGGTTATGTCAGCAATTATGGCGTACCAAGCTTCAAGATTTTCATGAACAATCGCGGCGGAGAGGGCGCGCGCCTTGGCCTGCCGGACATCGACGACGGATTTCTGTTTCGTCTGTGCGAGGCGGCGGCCGCGTCTGGTGGAATGGTCTGTCCGCACCCGGAGACGATCGAGATCGCGTGGGTTCTGCGTGATCGTCTCAAGAAAAAAGATCCTGACGGTAGCGGCGGTCTGGCGACGTGGAACGGCACGCGGCCGCCCTTTGTCGAGGCAGACGCCGTGCAGCGCGCGGCTTATGTGGCAGACATCGCGGGCGCTCCGCTCTACGTCGTCCATACGTCGTCAGCGGAAGCCTTGGCGGCTGGGCTCCGACATCGCCGCAGTGGCGCAACGGTTCATATCGAAACCTGCCCGCATTATCTGACGCATGACATATCGTGGCCGGGCGGGGACGTTGGCAAAATCAATCCGCCGTTGCGCGAATCGTCCGATCGCGAAGCGCTGTGGCAAGCGTTGTTGGCCGGCGACATTGATACGGTCGCAACAGACCACGTCCATCGCGACATTACTTCGAAGAAGGGCGGCATCTGGAGTGCGTCGCCCGGATGCCCCGGCCTGGAAACGCTTCTGCCGGTGTTGCTGACCGAGGGGCATCAAAAGCGAGGAATGCCGCTTGAGCGCATCGCGGAGGTTTCGGCGAGCGCGCCGGCGAAACTGATGGGACTAGGTAAGTCAAAAGGAGCCATCGCGGTCGGCTACGACGCCGACCTCACCTTCATCGACCTGGACGAAACCTGGCGGCTCGAGCGCGACGATGTGGTTTCGAGCGCGGGGTACTCGATCTACGAGGGCTGGACCTTCCAGGGTGCGATCGTGCATGCGATGTCGCGCGGTGCATTCGTGTTGCGCGACAAGAGCCTGCAAGACGACGCGGTGGGCCGCGGCCGTTTTGTGAAAAGGACTCTTTGAGTGTTAGACACAGCGTGAACTTTTCTCTGCGCTCCAGCCATTATTGCGGTTGGCAACACTGCCGGCAAAACGAATTGCCGTCAGCCCCTGCGAGGTCACATGAGCGACAACGACTATCATCCCTTTGTTCCCGCGCCGGGACAAAGCAACATCGCGGGTCCGACGCCGCGGGCGCATGCGGAAGCGCGGATGCAGAATCCGCGCGCCAGGGATTTGTTCGGTACCTGGGCTAAACTGGGCGCGGCGCCGTTTACCGGCATGACCACGGACGGGCACGTTCAGCCCGGCCTGTTTTCGCTGCAAGCCGAGGACGCGCCGACCCCGGCGATAGTCGCCGGCGTGCGGGATTTGCTGCAGCGTCTGACGCCGGCGCAACGCAGCGCCACGTGCTTCCCTGTGGATTCTCAATTCTGGCGACACTGGCAAAATACCGAGCTGTACGTCGAGCATCACGGCCTTCGGCTTGATGAGGTCGATGGCTCGATCCAGGCGGCGGTGATGGCGGTGGTGCGCGCGAGCTTGAGCGGCAAGGGCTACGAGACGACCCGCGACGTCATGCGGCTCAATCGGTTTCTCGGCGACCTGGTCGGCGGGCCGCAGGTGCTCGGCGAGTGGGCCTACATCTTTTGTTTATTTGGCGATCCATCGGAATCCGATCCGTGGGGCTGGCAATTGTTCGGCCACCATCTGTGCCTCAACTGCTTTGTCATCGGCCGGCAAATGGTGCTGACGCCGTGTTTTTTCGGCGCGGAACCGAACTACGCCGATACCGGGCCGTTTGCCGGCACGCGACTGTTCGAGGATGAAGAGCGCGCCGGATTGAAGTTGATGCGCTCATTGTCGCCGCAGCAACAGACCCGGGCGATCGTTGCGCATTCCATGATGGGCGGCGACCTGCCGCCCGGCCGCCGGCATTTTGCTGACAACCTGCATCTCGGCGGCGCCTATCAGGACAACCGCGTTGTGCCCTACGAAGGATTGCGCGTTTCGGAACTATCGGCGGTGCAGCAACGTGACCTCATGGACCTCGTCGCCGCCTACGTCGCGCCGTTGCCGTCCGGTCCGCTCGCCGCGCGCCTTGCCGAAGTCGAACGCCACCTCGCCGACACGCATTTCTGCTGGATCGGCGGATTCGAAGAGGCGAGCCCGTTCTACTATCGAATACAGAGCCCGGTGGTTTTCATCGAATTCGATCACCATGCCGGCGTGTTCTTGACCAATGCCGAACCGGCAAAATTCCATGTGCACACGATCGTCCGTACGCCGAACGGAAACGACTATGGAATTGACCTATTGCGCTTGCATTATCAGCACGCGCCGCATCATCAACACGGATAACCACAAATAGCGGCGTACGCGCACGGCTGCCGGCAATGACCGAAGGTGCGCCGGGCGTTCCTCAGGCGGCTTTGCGCACTTTGAGGACCGTTGGCTGTGTTGGTGAACGATTGCTATCAATGTTCGCAACAGATGGACGGATCACCGGACGGATATTCCGAGTCTGGTACTCACCCCACGCCAGCACGACTCCGAAGGCGACAAAGGCGGCGACAATCGCGGTAAGAACGGCAGCGTCGGTGACCGGCATGGCTTTCCTCCATTTCTAAACATAATGATGCCGGCCGGGCCGGTCAGCTTTGATGTAGATCAATTGGAAAGGAACGACACTCGCGTCTCGCCGCCAGGTTGCGTTGAGGCAGATCAATGCCATTTTTCGGGAGGTCGGCAATTTGGCACTGGCTCGGGAATTTTCATGCCTAAGGGGGATGTGCCGTGACTGAATCCAATCTCGACCGCGGTCTTATTTTTGTCCTGCGCATTATGATGGGCTGGACCTTTCTGTATGCCGGCGTTTGGCAGATTTGGGAGAACTATGACACCGCGGGATTCTTAAATCACGTGGTTACGTTCCATGACGCTTTCGCCGTCTTCGCACAGCCGGCAGTACTGCCGTTCACCGATATTCTGGTGAAGTGGGGTCATCTGCTGATCGGTTTATCGCTGATTTCCGGCCTTATGGTTCGCATCAGCGCGCCATTCGCGGTGCTTTTGATGATCGTCTACTATTTTGCGCACCTGGAGTGGCCGTACGTGGAGAATCATCTCAGCTTCATCGTCGACTTCCACCTCGTTTACGCCGCAGTGCTCATCTACCTGATGGCGCATCGAGCCGGTCACGTTTGGGGTCTCGATGGCCTGGTCGAGCAGTTGCATATCGTTGAGCACTATCCGGCGCTGCGGCCGCTGGTCGGTTGAGCGCCGTGTTCCGATCGGGACCTTCTCGCGTCGGAATGATACCGGGCTGCGCGGTGATGCCTTTGAAGTCGCTGCACCAAAGGCAAAGCCCGCGGCTCCAGTCATATCGGTGTCTCGATCGGTAGGGCATGCTCGCTCAAACGATCTTTCGATCCCGGCCTGAGAATGCTTCTCGCCGCTTGGGTTTTGGTCGTGAGAAACACGTACGCCGTTTGCGATTGGCCAATTGATGTCAACTTACAATCTCGACAAGCTGTTTTCGCCTCAGTCAATCGCAGTGGTCGGCGCGTCGCCTCGAAAGACGTCATCCGGTCGCGCCGTAGTGGAAAACCTGATCCGTGCGGGTTTCCCGGGTCCGGTTCACGTCGTCAATCCGCACTATGACGAGATCGAGGGTGTTCGCACCGTCAAATCGTACGAGGCTCTGCCGGAGGCGCCCGACGTTGCGGTGATCGCGGTGCCCCCCGCTGGCGTTCCGGACATCGTCGCCGCGGCGGCGCAGAAAGGCACTGCTGCCGCCATTATCGTGACCGCGGGGCTCGGTCACGGGCCCGGTTCGCTCGCCGATCTCGCGGCGAAGAACGCACGCGGAGCGGGCATGCGCCTCGTCGGCCCCAATTGTCTCGGCGTCCTGGTGCCGCATGCGAAGCTTAACGCCAGCTTTGCCGCCTCATCGCCGCCCATGGGCGACCTCGCGCTGATCTCGCAATCCGGTGCCATTGCGACGGGATTGGTCGAATGGGCCGCAGTCAGGGGTGTTGGGTTTTCAGCTGTGGTTTCGATCGGCGATAGCATTGATGTCGATTTCGCCGATTTACTCGACCACTTCGCCGTCGACCGCGGCACCCGCGCGATCCTGCTTTACATCGAGTCGATCCGGGACGCCCGCAAGTTCATGTCGGCGGCGCGGGCTGCGGCCCGCATCAAGCCGGTACTGGTGATCAAGTCGGGGCGTCACGTCCAGGGTGCGAAGGCGGCGCTGACGCATACCGGCGCGCTTGCCGGATCGGATGCGGTCTACGAAGCGGCGTTCCGCCGCGCCGGGCTGTTGCGCGTGCTCGATCTGGACGAGCTGTTTGCCGCCGCTGAGACGCTGGGACGCTTGACCACGCTTAGCGGCAAACGGCTCGCCATCCTCACCAACGGTGGCGGAGTCGGCGTCCTCGCGGTCGATCGACTCATTGATCTCGGCGGCGAACTCGCGGGCATTTCGCCGCAGATCATGAAGCAGCTCGACGCGGCGTTGCCGCCGATCTGGTCGCGCGCCGATCCGGTTGATATCGCCGGCGATGCCGACGAGGCTCGATACGCGATCGCGCTCGAACACTTGCTGGACGATGACGCCAATGATGCCGTGCTGATCATGAACGTGCCGACGGCGCTCGCCTCGCCGATCAACGCAGCGAAATCGGTCATTGCCGTGACCGAGCAGCATCGCAGGAAACGTACGCCAGCCAAGCCGGTATTCGCGATGTGGATGGGCGAAAGCGATTCGGCCGCAGAGGCATTTGAGGCGGCCGGTATCCCGAGCTACGCGACGGAAACAGGCGCAATCTTTGGATTTACGCACCTCGTGCGCTACCGACAATCACGCGACCTGCTGATGGCTGCGCCGCCGAGCCTGCCGCAGGATTTCGTGCCGGACGTTGCCGCGGTGCGTCCGATCCTTGAAGCCGCGTTGCGCGACCGGCGAACTTGGCTCGATCCGGTCGAGATGACGCGGCTATTTTCCGCCTACGACATCCCGGTTACGCCGGCGGCGCTTGCGCGCGACGCCGCCGAGGCGGTTGCGCTTGCAAAGCCGTATCTGGCGAAAGACACCCCGGTCGTCCTCAAGATTTAATCGCCCGACATCGTCCACAAGTCGGAAGTCGGCGGTGTGCGCCTCAATCTCACGAGCGAGCATGCGGTGCGCGAGGCCACCACGGAAATTCTGGACCGGGCGCGCGCGGCAAAGCCCGACGCACGGATCCTGGGCGTCACTGTATTTCCCATGATTCTGCGTCCTAAAGCGCGCGAGCTTATTGTCGGCGTCGCCGACGATCCGACTTTCGGCCCGGTAATCGCGTTCGGCCAGGGCGGCACCGCGGTGGAAGTCGTCAGCGACAAAGCTCTGGCGCTGCCGCCGCTTGATCTTAACCTTGCCCGCACTCTGATCGCCCGCACCCGCGTCTCCCGCATCCTCAAGGCGTATCGCAACGTGCCGGCCGCGGACGAACGTGCCGTCGAGTTACTTCTGGTCAAGCTTGCTCAGCTCGTCGCAGATTTTCCGGAGATTCGCGAAATCGATCTCAATCCGGTTCTTGCCGACGAGACCGGCGTCATTGCCGTCGACGCGCGCGTATCGGTGGCTCCGTTCGAAAGGCTCCGGGGGGGAACGCACGGCAACCCGCGATTTGCGATCAAGCCTTATCCGACCGAATGGCAGCGTCAGATGAAGCTACTCGACGGGACGGCGATTCTTGTTCGCCCCGTCCGGCCGGAAGACGAGCCTTTATATGTGCCGTTCTTTGCCGCCGTGACCCCAGACGACTTGCGGCTGCGTTTCTTCGCGCCGGTGAAGGAGTTCAGCCACAATTTCATTGCCCGCTTCACCCAGATCGATTACGCGCGCGCGATGGCGTTTATCGCTGTTGAGGAAGCGACCGGCGCCATGCTGGGCGTGGTGCGCTTGCATGCCGACGCGGACTACGCCAGCGGCGAATACGCGATCCTGGTTCGATCCGATCTGAAGGGACGAGGACTTGGCTGGCTACTGATGCAATTGATCATCGAATATGCCCGCGCCGAAGGCATTCGCTCCATCCACGGTCAGGTTCTGCAAGACAACACGACAATGCTGGAAATGTGCCGGGAACTCGGCTTTCAGGTCGCAACCGACCCGCAGGAGCGGTCCTGCGCTGTCGTAACCTTGCGACTTTAGGCGTCGCCCCAGGTCCAAGCCCACCCGTAGCCAGTTTGTACTGCGTCACGCTGGCAAAAGCCTGGCAGTGGAACGTTCTTGACGAACCGCAGCCTACGGCATTCTATGCGGTAACAGCGCCAGTTGGCGCAAGGATCAGATAAACAGGGAGGATCATCCATGACACCGCGCGTCATAGCTATGCTCTGCGCCACCGCGGCCGCTGTCGTCGCGGCGATGCCTGCTGCGGCCGAGGACACCGTCAAGATCGCGTACGTCGACCCGTTGTCCGGCGGCGGGGCGAGTATCGGTGAGGTGGGCCTGAAAACCTTCCAGTATCTCGCCGACTGGACCAATGCACATGGCGGCATCGCCGGCCGGAAGCTCGAGGTCGTTGCCTACGACAACAAGCTCAATGCCCAGGAAACGCTCGTCCAGGTGCAGAAGGCGATCGACTCGGGTATCCGCTTCGTCACCCAGGGCAACGGCTCAGCATTCGCTGCCGCAATCTCGGACTTCGTGACCAAATACAATGACCGCAACCCCGGCAAAGAAGTGCTGTTTTTCAATTATGCTGCGGTCGATCCGGTGTTGACCAACGCCAAATGCACTTACTGGCATTTTCGTTGGGATGCAAACTCGGACATCAAGATGGCGGCCCTCACCAACTATATGAAGACTCGGGCAAGCATCAAAAAAGTCTATTTGATCAATCAGGACTACTCGTTTGGCCAGGCGGTGCGGAGCGAGGCGCGCAAGATGCTCGGCGTCAAACGGCCCGACATCGAGATCGTCGGCGACGAGGTGCATCCCTTGCTCAAGGTCACCGACTTCTCGCCCTACATCGCCAAGATCAAGGCATCCGGAGCGGACAGCGTCATTACCGGCAACTGGGGTCAGGATTTTGCTTTGTTGCTGAAGGCTGCGGCGGACGCAGGATTGCAGGTCGACTGGTATACTTATTACGCGGGCGGAACCGGCGGTCCAACGGCGATCAAACAGGCCAATCTTCCGGACCGCGTGTTTGTCATCGCCGAGGGCGTGTCGAACGAGCCGTATGCGCCGGCCCAGGAGTTCGAGAAAGCATTCCGCGCCAAAACCGGGGTGACGCTGTTCTACCCGCGGGCCGTCAACGAGATACGCATGTTTGTCAAAGCAGCCGAGGAGTCAAAGTCGGTTGAGCCGACCAAAATAGCGGCCGCGCTCGCCGGCATGAAAGTCACGGTCTACAATGGGGGCGATGGCTTCATGCGAGCCGATGATCACCAGTTCTTCCAGCCGATGTATATCGCGAACCTCGGTCCCATCGGCAAGAATCAGGCGTTTGATGAGGAAAACACCGGCTGGGGTTGGAAGACGGCCGGCAAGATCGACACGCAGGACACCGTCCTTCCTACCAGCTGCAAGATGAATCGGCCGAGCTGAGCTAAACAACCGGTTGGGGGGTGTTGGAGCTCGTCACCATATCGACGCTGAACGGCGTGCTTTATGGCATGCTCCTGTTTTTGATGGCGAGCGGCCTCACGCTGATCTTCAGCATGATGGGCGTGCTCAATTTCGCGCACGCGAGTTTCTATATGCTCGGCGCGTTCTTCGGCTTTCAGATCGGCCGGATCGTCGGCTTCTGGCCGGCCCTCATCATCGCGCCGGTGCTGGTCGGCGGCATCGGTGCGCTCGTCGAACGTTACGGCCTGCGTTATGTGCATCGGCACGGCCCGGTCGCCGAGCTATTGTTCACGTTCGGATTAGCCTTCGTCATCGAAGAAGTCGTGCAGATGATTTGGGGGAAGGCCCCGGTGGATTATCGCGTGCCGGCATCGCTTGATTTCAGCGCCTTCACGGTGTTCTCGACCAACTATCCCGCCTACAAAATGTTCGAGCTGCTGACCGCTATCGCGATTTTCGCGGTGTTGTTCGCCGTGCTGACGCGCACCCGCGTTGGGCTCATCATACAAGCCTCGCTGACGCACACCCGCATGGTCGCCATGCTCGGCCACAATGTGCCGAGAGTGTTCATGCTGGTGTTCGGCGTTGGCACCGGACTTGCGGCGGTCGCCGGCGTGATTGCCGGACCGGCGCTGGTGACCCAGTCGAACATGGCGGCGGCGCTCGGCCCGATCCTGTTCGTCGTCGTCGTGGTCGGCGGGCTCGGCTCGCTCGCCGGCGCGTTCGCGGCCTCGCTGCTGATTGGGCTCGTGCAGACGTTCGCGGTCTCCATCAACCTTTCGGTCGCCGATGTGCTCGGCGGTATCGGTGTCGCACCCCCGACCGGCGGCGCGCTGTTCGATTTGTGGAACGTGACGGTGGCGCAGATCGCCCCGATCATTCCGTACCTGCTGCTGGTGCTGATTCTGATCTTCCGACCGACCGGTCTCATGGGAACGCGTGAGCATTGAGTAACGCAGCGAGCAACGCAGCAAACGCATCGGTGCGCAACGGTGCGTGGCCGGCGGGCACCGTAGCGCTCGTGCGGCTTGTGGCGCCGTGGCTCGCGCTCGCCGGCGTGTTCGTGATCCTGCCGGCGATCTTCACGAGCGGGAGCGCGCTCACGATGCTCAGCCTCATGGGCATCATGATTGTGTTCTCGCTCTCATACAACATGCTGCTCGGCGAGACCGGCCTGCTCTCGTTCGGTCACGCCGTCTACTACGGGCTCGGCGGCTTTTTGGCCGTGCATGCGATGAACACCGTGATCCGTGATGCGCTTCCGGTGCCGCTGCCGCTCGTTCCGCTGGTCGGCGGCTTCAGCGGTTTGTTGTTCGGCATCATCTTTGGATCGGTTTCGACGCGTCGCGCCGGCACCGTATTCGCCATGATCTCGCTCGGCTTAGGAGAGCTGGTCGCTTCGAGTTCGCTGATCCTGCGCGGCTTCTTCGGCGGCGAGGAGGGCGTGAGTACCAACCGCACCAAGTTGCTGCCCGCGTTCGGTTTTCACTTCGGTCCCCAGATCCAGGTCTATTATCTGATCGCAGGCTGGTGTCTCCTCTGCATGATCGCAATGTATGCGCTCAGGCAAACTCCATTCGGCCGCATGTGCAATGCGGTGCGTGAGAATCCGGAGCGCGCGCAGTTCATCGGCTACAATCCGCGCACAGTGCGCTATATTGCGTTTTCCCTCGCAGGGTCTGTTCGCCGGCATCGCCGGCGCATTGGCGGCCATCAATTTTGAACTCGTCAATTCCTCCGAGGTCGGCGCCGGACAGTCCGGTCTCGTGTTGCTCGCCGCTTATATCGGCGGCATTGGAAATTTCATGGGACCGGTGATTGGCGCGGTTCTTGTCACCTGGCTCGAAGAAATGCTGAGCGACGCGACCGACGTGTGGCAACTCTATTTCGGTCTCTTGTTCATCGGCATGGTGACGTTCGCACCAAACGGCATTGCCGGCCTGTTGATGATGCATGCGCCGCTGTGGAAGGCCCACGCGTACAGATCGATGCTGCGGCTTGCGCTGTCTATCTGATCGCGCTGATCCCCGCGCTCGCGCTGCTTGCCGGTCTCATCCTCATTATCGAAATGACCTACCATCTCAGCGTCAAGGCATCCGAGGGGAGCACAATCTCGGTTTTCCACATTGCCCTCAACAGCGCGAGCATGATGCCATGGGGTGTCGCCGCAGCGCTCGTCGGCGGCGGGTTCGCACTATTTCGCCTAACCTGGCCGGTTGTTGGTGCTGCCTGGCATGACGCGTTCGCGCATGCGCAAGGCGTTGAGAGAGCGAAATGAGTGCGCCCGCGATCGAGCTTATCGACGTGCGCAAGAACTTTGGGGCAACCCAGATCATTCGCGGTGTGAGCCTGACGGTGCCGGCTGGCGAACGCCACGCCATCATCGGGCCGAACGGTGCCGGAAAATCCACACTGTTCAACCTGATCAGCGGCCTCCTCGGACCGACCTCCGGGACGGTGCGATTGAAGGGCGAGAATGTCACCGGGCTGCCGCCGTACCAGATTAACCGGCGTGGCCTCTCACGCAGCTTTCAAGTCACCAACATTTTTCCGCGGCTTTCGGTGTGGGAAAACATCCGCTGCGCGGTGTTGTGGTCGCTCGGATACAAATATGCGTTCTGGCGCGGCATCGAAGGTCTTGCCGATGTGCGCGAGCGGACGGAAACAATTCTCGAAGCCATCGACTTGACCGGCCGCCGCCGCGTCCAGGCGGGCGTGTTGAGTTACGCCGAGCAACGTGCGCTTGAGATTGGCATTACCATCGCGGGCGGCGCCGAAATCATTCTGCTCGATGAGCCGAGCGCCGGAATGAGCGTGACCGAGGCCGAGCGCGCCGTCGCGCTGATCCGCAAGGTCAGTAGCGGCCGCACCCTGATCATGATTGAACACGACATGGGTGTCGTATTCGACCTCGCCGACCGCATTTCCGTGCTGGTGTACGGGCAGATCATCGCCAGCGACGTACCAGCACGGATCAAACAGGACAATGAGGTGCAGGCGGCTTATCTGGGCACCGCGGCATGATGCTCGATGTTCGCGATCTGCATGCCTATTACGGCAAGAGCCATATCCTGCAGGGCGTTTCCCTCAGCGTCGGCGCGGGCGAGATCGTCAGCATCCTTGGCCGCAACGGTGTCGGACGCTCGACAACGTTGAAGGCCATTATGGGCGATGTGCCGCCGCAGGGGTCGATCACGTTCAAGAACGAAGCCATCGCGGGCCTCAAGCCGTACGAAATCGCGCATCGGGGCATTGGCTACGTCCCCGAGGATCGCGCTATCTTTCCGACGCTGACCGTCGCGCAGAATCTGATCCTCGGCGTCAAGGCCGAAAACAAAGCGGTGCGATGGGATTTTGACGACACCTATCGCCTGTTCCCAAGGCTCGAGGAGCGGGCGAAAACGCCGGCCGGCGTGCTTTCCGGCGGCGAGCAGCAGATGCTGACGATCTGCAGGACCTTGATGGGCGATCCCGATCTCATCATGATCGATGAGCCGACCGAGGGGCTCGCACCGCAAATGGTCGAGCGCGTCGCCGAGCTGCTGCAGAGTATTGCCGAACGCCACATCTCGATCCTTCTGGTGGAGCAGAGGCTCACCATAGCGTTGCGCATCTCCCATCGCGTCTACGTGATGGGCCACGGCAGGATGGTGTTCGAGGGGACGCCAGCCGACCTTAACGCCGACGCCAACGTGCGCCACGCCTGGCTTGAGGTGTAGGCCTTTACGAAATAATCGATTTGAGCCGGCGATGCCGCGACCCGCACTAATTCTTTAGGTCGTCGTCGGGCAGAATGCGGAGAGCGGCGCCGTCGAGGTCGTCATACTGGCCGCTTTTGAGTGACCATAGGAAAGCGCCGAGGCCGATAAGCCCGAGCAACAAAGCCATCGGAACGAGGTACATCAGGACATTCACGAGAGCGGCTCCGCCTGACTTCGCGCTCGCAGCGCGTTGAGTGTGACGAGCAAAGATGACCCCGACATGGCAACCGCCGCGATCAGCGGTGTGACGACGCCGGCAATCGCCAGCGGCACTGCAAGTGCGTTGTAAATAGCAGCCAGCGCGAGATTTTCTTTCATCAGTGCCCGCGCCTTACGCGAGATGACCACCGCGTGCAATACCGGCTTGAGCAATTCACCGAGGAACACCGCGTCCGCGTGCGCTTGCGTGAGGTGGGCGGCGGTGATCGGCGACAACGAGACGTGCGCTGCGGCCAGCGCCGGCGCGTCGTTCAATCCATCGCCGACCATGAGCACGCGGCGGCCCTGTGATTGCATAAGCTCGATGGCCGCAATCTTATCGGCCGGCGTGAGGCCGCCGCGCCAATCTTGAATCCCGAGTTCTTTTGCCACCGGCGCCACGGCAGCCGGTCGATCGCCGGAGAGAACGATGAGATCAAGACCGCGCGCGCGAAGCGCTTTGGTCACCGCGACCGCATCCGGCCGCAACGCCTGCCGGATCGGAATGGTTGCGACGTCTTTGTCATGCGTGAAGGTGATGAAAGACGCGGTATCATCGCGCGCGATAGTCCGATGTTCCCCGGTCACACCACAGAATGTCGCGCTGCCGAGCCGCGCTTCCGCGCCGTCGATGACGGCGCGAACGCCTTGTCCTGGCTCCTCGACTGCGCCCGGATACGGGCTGCGATCGCGTGCCGCCCGCGCCAGCGCTGATGCAAGCGGATGACGGCTTGAGAGCGCAAGCCGCGCCGCACGTTCTAAAACGTCTGGGTTGATTCCGGCGGTCTCATCTACGCGCGGATCGGGCAGTGTCAGCGTGCCAGTCTTGTCGAACACGATGGCGTCGGCTTCAGCGAGCCGTTCGATGGCGTCGCCGCCATTGAGAATGACGCCGTTCCGAAACAAAGAGCCGGCGGCAACCACCTGCACGGCAGGAATGGCAAGTGCGATTGCGCACGGACAGGTGATGATCAGCACGGCGATGGCGATGACAATCGAATCGTGCCAAGAGGCTCCCGCAACGAGCCAGCCGATCGCTGTGAGTGCCGCGGTCGCATGGACAACGGGCGCGTAAAGCCGCGCGACGCGATCCGCGAGCCGAACGATCTGCGATTTCGCCGCGACCGCCTTGTCCAGAAGCCGCTCGACCTCATCGACCAGCGTACCGGTGCCGGAGGCGGTGACCCGCATGGTCAGGGCGCCGGACACGTTGATGCTGCCGGCATAGATCGTCATGCCGCCGCGCACGGCGCGATGCAGCGTCTCGCCGGTCACCAGACTCTCGTCGATATCTGAAGTGCCGTTGATCACGGTGCCGTCGGCGGGAATGCGTTCGCCGGGCCGCACCAGCACCCGGTCGCCGGGGTGCAGGGCGGCTGCCGGTATCTGGACGAGTTCGCCGCTTGGATCGAGGCGATGGGCGAATTCAGCCTTCAGGCTGGCAAGATTGCCGGCAAACAGCCGTGTCTTGCGCCGCATCGTCAAATCGAGATAGCGGCCGCACAGCAGAAAGAACAACAGCATAATCGCCGAATTGAAATAAGCGTGAGTTGCATGCGTCGCGGTCTCGAACAACGACAAGCCGAGCGCCAGCGTCACCCCGAGTGAAATCGGGACATCCATATTGAGCTGCCGCGCCCGCAGCGCTCGTAGTGCGCTGCGAAAGAATGGCTGACCGGCATAAGCGGCGGCCGGAAGTGCGATCAGTGCGGATAGCCAATGGAACAGATCGCGCGTCTCCGGTGTCATGTCGGAGACGTTGCCGGCCCAGATCGAGACCGACAGCAACATCACGTTCATCGCCGCGAAACCGGCGATTGCCAGGCACTTGAGCAACCATCGGGCCTGCGCAGTGTCGTCGGCTTCGACGCGTTCGGGCGCGAACGGATGGGCGTGATAACCGATCGCTTCGATGGCTTCGATAATCCGCGGCGCATCGATCTCGTCGTTGCGCCAATCGATCGCGAGCCGGCGTTGGGTGAAGTTGAGACGTGCGTCGATCACGCCCGGCAACTTGGTCAGACCACTTTCGATTTTGCGGATGCAGCCGGCGCAAGCGACGCCGTCCACGGCGAGCGTCATGTGTGACGCGCCGGCAGCGCCCGGCTCAACAAACATCGACAGGTCAATTGTCTCGGCCATTGCCGATGCTCACTTAACGACGACGCGATTTCTCGATCGGAACAGCCGGTTACCTTGGCGGGACAGTTCAAGAATGAGATCCCATTGGCCGGGTTCGATTGCGGCGGCGCCGTGGTAGTGTCCGGGCCCATTTTCCTTGATGGTAACGGTGTGATCGAGGTGCCGGTCGGTCGGTCGCGCGAATACGGCGGTTGTGGTCATACCGCTGAGCGGCGCGCCGGAAGCATCTCGGGCGGCGATATCAAGGATAGCCGTACCGTCGGCGGCGGGCGTTACTCTGGCGTCGACCTGCCAATGCTCGGCATCCTGGGCCTTGGCAAGGGCGACCTCATGCTCAAACAGTTGACCCGCCCGGTAAGCACTTTCGTCGGCTTCGACGCCCCGGAAGGTCGACAGCGCCTCGTGAGCCATGAAGGCGTTGACACCGATAACGACCGCGAAGAAGCCGACGATCATGGCGAGGACCATTCGGCCTGTCAGTTTCCGCGGCTCGGTGCTGGGCATGACGGCTTTCCTCACGGTCCGAAGAAATGATCTTTGACGGTAATCGGCGTGCCGCCGGTCTTGGGTACGATCGTGAAGGTAACCGGGACGGAGGTTGCGGGCACCCGCTCACGCGCTGTGACCAGGACGCGTACCTCCCGCGATTGATCGGGACCAACGTCGATCAGCGGATTGGCGCCGATAAAGGACGAACTGCCGATGACGTCGACGTCGAACTCCTGCAGCCCGGTGACCTGAAGCACGAAGGCTCTGTCCTCCAGACTCTTGTTGAGAATGCGTACGGTGTAGGCGTTGCGCAGCGATCCATCGGACAGACGCACGAACAGCGGATTGCGATCGTGCAGGATATTGATGGCGTCGTCGTGCCGCGTCGCCAACGCATAGGTCATCACCGCGCCTACCACGACGATGATGGCGGCATAGAGCACCGTGCGGGTGCGTACGATGCTGTAGAACGGTTTCTCTCCCTGCTGGCGACGTTTGATGTTGATGTCGGTGTCAAAGGCAATGAGCCGCGCCGGGCGGCCGATTTTCTCCATCACCGCATCGCAGGCATCAATGCACAGGCCGCACTGGATGCAGCCGAGATTCGGGCCACCGCGGATATCGATGCCGGTCGGGCAAACGTGCACGCACTGCAGGCAATCGATGCAGTCACCGGCAGGAAGGCCCTCGTGATGCAGGACTGCCGCTTTTTTTACCGATGCGCGTGGCTCACCGCGGTCGTAGCGATAAGTTACGTTGAGGGCGTATTCGTCGGTCAATGCCGCCTGAATACGGGGCCACGGACACATGTAGACGCAGACTTGTTCACGCATCCATCCGGCGAGAGCGTAGGTCGTGAACGTCAATAATCCGATGAAGGCATAGGCGAGGGGCGGGGCTTGAAACGTCGCCAGGTCTTTCACCAAAGTGGGCGCGTCGGCGAAGTAGAGAACCCAGGCGCCGCCGGTCCACCAGGCGACCATCAGCCAGAGAAAATGTTTGGTTCCGGCCCGCGCCAGACGATTCACGTTCCACGGCTGGCGGTCGAGTTGCAAATGCTCGCGCCGGTCGCCTTCGGTCCAGCGTTCGATTGCCTGGAAAAGATCGGTCCATACCGTCTGCGGGCACAGATACCCGCACCACAGCCGCCCGGCTACGGCGTTCATGAGAAACAACGTCATCGCCGCGAGGATCAGGAGGCCGGTGAGATAATAAAATTCCTGCGGCCAGATTTCGATGAAAAAGAAATAAAAGCGCCGGTTCGGGAAATCGATCAGCACCGCCTGGTCGGGCGCATTCAGGCCGCGATCCCAGCGAACGAACGGCAGCAGGTAGTAGATGCCAAGCGTGATCAGCAACACCGCCCATTTCACGCGGCGGAATGTGCCGCTCACGTGTTGCGGATAAACCTTCTTACGTGCGGTATACAGAGGCCCTTCGTCATCCGGTTGCTCGGGTTCGAAGTTCGGAACGAGCGGCGTGCGCGCCGCGTCCTCGACCAGCGTGGCAAGCGGATGCTGCGCTGCTGCCGCGTCCTGCATGCCAAGCGCGATATCGCAACCGGGGCACATCTGCTACTGCTCCCCGCCGCCGAAGGTGTGCACATAGACTGCGAGCGCCTTGATGGTGGCGTCGTCAAGCTTGCCGCCCCATGCGGGCATGATGCCGCCGCGGCCGTTGACGAGACCTTCCATGATCGTCTTTTTGTCAGATCCATAAAGCCAAATCTGATCGGTCAGGTTGGGTGCACCGAGCTCACGATTGCCTTTGCCTTCCGGTCCGTGACAGACCGCGCAATTGTCGGCGAAGATCTTTGCTCCGCCCGCCAGGTCGGCTCCCGGCTCGGTTTTGAGACCCGACAGCGAGCGAACGTAGTCGGCGACAGTCGAGATTTCGGCGGGCTTCAGCAAGCCATCGCGGCCGAAGGCCGGCATCGACCCTTGATGGCCATCGTCGTCTCCGGCGCGGGCGCCGTGCCGGATGGTCTGGGCGATGTCATCCAACTTGCCGCCCCACAGCCAGTCGTTGTCGTTCAGGTTCGGATATCCTTTGGCGCCGCCGCCCCCGGCGCCGTGACACGGCGCGCAATTGTCAGCAAAAGCGCGCCGTCCAAGCGCTCTCGCGAAATCGAGCAGTTCCGGCGTCGTCTCGATCTGCTGCAGAGACGCCGAAGCAAGCCGCGTCATCATCGGCGCGCGCTCTTCCTGCAGTGCAACGAGTTGGGCCGCAACGGCACTGCGGGTATGCCAGTTAAAGACACCGTTGGTGTAGGATGAAACCAGCGGCCATGTCGGATAAAGAATCCAGTAGCCGATCGACCAGACGATCGTCAGGTAGAACAGCCACAGCCACCAGCGCGGCAGCGGCGTGTTTAGTTCCTGGATACCGTCCCATTCGTGACCGGTCGTGCCGACCTTTGCCGCCGGGTTGTGATCGGATTTTTTTGCATCAGCCATTGTTAGTCCTCCCGCAGCGGTATGCGCGCCGTTTCGTCGAACTGCTGCTGGCGGGCGCGCGAGGGCCACAGGGCGTAAATCAGCACGGCAACGAAGAGAATGACGAAGTAGATGAGGCCCCAGGTCTGGGCGAGTTGTGAGAAGAATTCGTAGGTCGACACGGTTCTCTCCTCAGCGAATATTGGCTTTATCGTCGTAGAGCTTGAAGTCGACCATGGTCCCGAGCAGTTGCAGATACGCGATCAGCGCATCCGCCTCGGTGACATGACCTGCTCTGCCGGAGAAGCTCCGCGCCTGCGCCTTCGGATAGCGCTTTGTCAGCGCCGGTGCGTCGGGGGCATCGTTGGTTGCTTGCGTGCGCACGTCAGCCTGAGCGTTGGCGATCATTTCGTCCGAGTAGGGCACTCCCAGCAACGCCTGGACTTTCAGGTCCTCGGCGATGTGGCTGAAATCAAGATCAGTCGAAAACAACCATGGATAGGCCGGCATGATCGAGCCCGGGACGACTGAGCGCGGGTCCATCAAATGATCACGGTGCCAGTCGTCGGAATACTTGCCGCCGACGCGTGCCAGATCCGGACCGTTGCGCTTGGAGCCCCACTGGAACGGATGATCGTACATGCTCTCGGCCGCGAGCGAGTAATGGCCGTAGCGCTCGACTTCGTCCCGCAACGCGCGGATCATCTGCGAGTGGCAAAGATAACAGCCCTCGCGAACGTAGATGTTGCGGCCGGCGAGCTCGAGCGGCGTGTAGGGCCGCACGCCGGGCGCGGTTTCTATCGTGCTGCGCAAATAAAACAGCGGCACAACCTCGACCAGCCCGCCAATCGAAATGACGATGAGAATACCGAGCAGGAGCAGGATGGAGTTGCGCTCCAGGATCCAGTGCCGATGCCACAGCGAGGTGTAAGTTGCCATGAGGGAATCTCCTACTCGGCCGGCGCCAAGGTCATGGCGGGCGCGAGCTCTTCGCGCGAATAGATCGTCCGCCACACGTTGAAGGCCATGATCAGTGCGCCGACGAGGAACAGAGCGCCGCCGATCGCGCGGATGATGTAGAACGGATGCATCGCTTCCACCGTCTCGATGAATGAGTATTCGAGGAAGCCGAGATTGGTGTAGGCGCGCCACATCAATCCCTGGAGGATGCCGGCGACCCACATCGACGTGATGTAGACGACGATGCCGATGGTCGCGATCCAGAAATGCCAGCCGACCAGCCGCAGCGAATAGAGCGGGCGATTCCACAGCCAGGGAACGAGGCAATAGATCGCGCCGAAGGAGACGAAGCCGACCCAGCCGAGTGCGCCGGAATGAACGTGACCGATGGTCCAGTCGGTGTAGTGTGACAGCGAGTTCACCGCTTTCACCGACATTACCGGACCTTCAAAAGTCGACATGCCGTAGAAGGCGACCGACAGCACCATCATGCGCAGCACTGGATCGGTGCGAAGCTTGTCCCACGCCCCCGAGAGCGTCATCAGGCCGTTGATCATGCCGCCCCATGACGGCATCCACAGCATGATGGAGAAAGTCATGCCGAGCGTCTGTGTCCAGTCCGGCAACGCCGTGTAGTGCAGGTGATGCGGGCCCGCCCAGATATAAAGAAAGATCAACGCCCAAAAGTGAATGATCGACAGGCGATAGCTGTAGATCGGCCGTTCGGCGCGTTTCGGGATGAAGTAGTACATGATGCCGAGAAAGCCGGCGGTGAGAAAAAAGCCCACGGCATTGTGGCCGTACCACCACTGGACCATGGCATCCTGCACGCCCGACCAGACGATGTACGACTTCGGGGAGAACATCGACACCGGAACAGCGGCGTTATTGCCGAGGTGAAGAACGGCGATGGTGAGAATGAAGGCGAGATAGAACCAGTTCGCCACATAAATATGCGGCTCGGTGCGCCGCATCAGGGTGCCGAGATAGACCAGCAGATACACGACCCACACGATGGTGAGCCAAAGGTCGGCGTACCATTCTGGTTCGGCGTATTCCTTGGATTGCGTTATGCCGAGGAGATAGCCGGTGCCGGCGATGACGATGAAGAAATTGTAGCCTAGCACGACGAACCACGGTGCGAGATCGCCGACCAAGCGCGCGCGGCAGGTGCGCTGCACGACATAGAAAGACGTTGCGATCAGGATGTTGCCGCCGAACGCGAAGATGACCGCGGAGGTGTGCAGTGGTCGCAGGCGTCCAAACGAAATGTACGAGAGATCGAAATTGAGCGCCGGGAAGGCAAGCTCAAGCGCAATCCACAGCCCGACCGTGAATCCGGCGATACCCCAAAACACCGATAGCAACGTTGCCAGTTTGACGGGTCCCATATTGTAGTTGGGCTTGCCGTCGATCATGAGCGGCGCCGGCGCATGACGGGGATCGAAGTAGCGGTTAAGGATCACGAAAACGGTGGCCACGCTTCCCGCTGCAAACAGATAGGCGTGGAAAGCAAATTCCGGCGTATAGGCTTTGGCCGCGATCACGATCGCGTAAATCGCAAGGGCCGCGAAGGCTACAGCCGTGCCGCCTTCGCCGAAGCTCATGTATCGTGTCTGTGCTTGAGATTGCGCCATAAGTCACCCCGAAGGCTTCAACGAACCGAATGCGGTAGGAGCACGAGCAACTGCGCGCCGCGTTGATGCAGATCAATGTCGGGGGTTGCTGGTGGATAGGCGAGCATTTCTTGTACGTCAACCATCGACGTTTCTCACGGCGATCGGTCTGCCCGGCGTGGAAGCGGAAGAAGCGGCAGTTTATTGCTCCAGCGTTTTCAAATAGGCGATCACGTCTGCGATCTGTCCGGGATCAAGCCGGAACGCCGGCATTGTTGGATGCCCGGTGATGATGCCTTCGGCGAGCAATTCCTGGAGGCTTTCAACGGGATAGCGATTGTGCAGGGTGCGAAACGGCGGGGCGACTTTAAGCGGGCTTGCAGTGACCTTATCGACCGAATGGCATCGCGAACAATTGGTGAGGACAAAGACCTGGCCTCTTTGCGCGGGCGGCGAGAGCGCCTCCGCGCTTACTGCGAGGTGCGGCAGCGAAACTGCGAACGCGGCAGCCGCAAGTGTAGTGTGAAGGAACCTGTGGACAAAAATCGGGGGCATGACATCTTCCGAGCTTGGGGGCTTTGATCGCTTTCAGTGCACCGCATTCTGCGCATCCTTGCGCAGGTTTGCTTCGTCCTCGGAAGATGGAAACGCCATCCCGGACATCGGCTCGACCCAGACAAGATGGTCGTGCACCGCAATGACGCCGGCGACATTCTCGGTCGCCACCAAGCAGGCCCGGCGTTCGCGTTCATCCATGATGGTGCCCCACAAATCGGCAACGCCGCTTTTGACCACGACATTGACCTGCGGAGCCCAACGCTGCTTCTCGAACGCGGCGAGCACGCGGTCGCGGATCGCGGCATCGTCGCCAGCCGGCGTTCCCTTATCGCGGGCGAGGCTCGCCAGCGCGAGCATGAGGTTGGCGCGGCTGACGATGCCAACCATCTTGGCATCGCGCAGGACGGGAAGCCGCTTGATGTGGCGGCGCTCCATTAGTTCTACGACTGTCTCGAGTGAATCGTCCTCGCTGACCGTCACGGGATCGACAGTCATGACTTCTTCGACCTTGCGGCCTGAGGCGTGGACAAATTCGTCCGCGAGGCGACCCGGCCCGACGATAAATTCCAGCCACTTCGGCCGCCGACGTTGCGTGCCAAGCTCACCGCGCCGCAGGAAATCGCCCTCGGTCACCATGCCGACGAGGTTGCCCTGGTCGTCGACGACCGGCAGGCCGCTGATTCTGTTTTGCAGCATTGCGTTGACGGCGTTAAGGACCGTCTCGCTGGGCGCTATGGAAATGACGTTCCGCGTCATGACATCACGGACTTGCATGATATTCCCCATTCCAATCGAATGATGAGCGAGTGCAGTTCTGTCGTATTCAACCGTTCAGCCGGTTCAGAGCCGAGCGATTGCGCAGCACGATGCGCCGCGAGGTCGGTACTTCGATCGCTGCCGCCAATTCCAGACCCGTCAGGGTCCGCGAGATGGTCTCAATGGTCAGGCCGAGATAATCGGCGATATCCTGTCGCGACATCGGCAATTCGACGACGTTGCCGGCTGCACCGCGCTCGGCCATTTCCAGAAGAAAACTGGCGACGCGCTCCTGCGCGCTCTGGACCAGCAGCAGGATGCGGTTTTGCATCCGCCGCAATTCGCGGCTAGTGAGATCAAAAAGTTCACGGCCGATCGTCGCGTCGCGCCCGGCGAGCGCCGTCAGCGCGCTGCGCTTGACCACTTGCACCTTCGTGTCGGCGATGGCCTCGGCGGAAAAGGTGTGTTCCTCCGCGAACTGAAGCCCGAAGACGTCACCGGGGAGGTAAAATCCGCCGATCTGGCGCCGCCCATCACTGAGGATTTTATAGGTGCGCACGCTGCCGCTGAGGACCTTATAGACGTAGTCGGCCGGTTCGTTTTCGCCAAAAATCTCGGTGTTGCGCGGGTACGACATGACAGCGCCCATAAGCTGCATGGATTGGGCGAGTGGCTCGTGGCTGTCGAAGCTTTCGGTTAACGCAGGTGCTGGACTAACTGGGCTGCGGGTCGCCGGGATAAACGGCCGGAATTGATGGGGTCTGATGGGGGCTTGGGCGAGCATAGGTCTCTTCCTCCGTGAGCGTCTGGAAGGATGGATAATCGGCGCGCCAGCGTTGAGAAATTCAGATATTGTCCATAAGGGATATCCCGTAGGCCAACAGTCGCCTGCAACCGCACGCGACACCCACAAAGCGTCCAGGAGACACGGCGATCGGCGGGTTTTTGCGATGACTGAAGTGGTGCCTCCTTCGCGGTCATACCCTGCAGAGTCGGCGCTGAGCATCACGGCTCCGCGCGGCATCATTCAGCAATACGCCATTGCGCTCGTGGCGATTGCCATAGCGGTACTTATTCGGCTGGCATTTGAGCCAATTCTAGCCGGGAGTGCATCCTACCTGTTCTATATGCCGGCGGTTCTCATCGCATCGGCTTATGGCGGTTGGGGACCCGGGGTTGTCGCGACGATGGTCGGCGTTTTGCTTGGCTTATTCTTTGTGGCCGACTTTCGCGTCGTCTCCGGTGGTGACGTCGTTAACGCCTTTGTCTTCGCCCTCGTCGGGATCGGCACGTCGTGGCGCGGCGATCTTCTGCACCGTGCGCGGCTGGCAGCCGCCGCAAATGCAGAACAGGCGTTCGCCCGCGAAGCCCATGTCAAATCGATCCTCGATACCATTCCCGATGCCATGATCGTCATTGACGAACGCGGGATCATGCAATCGTTCAGCGCAGCGGCGGAACGGCTGTTTGGCTACCGCGCTGCCGAGGTTCTCGGAAAGAACGTCAAGATGTTGATGCCGGCGCCCTATCGGGAGGGTCACGACGGCTATCTTCTGCGCTATTTGAAAACCGGCGAGCGACGAATCATCGGCATCGGTCGGGTTGTCGTCGGCGAACGCAGAGACGGCTCGACGTTTCCGCTTGAGCTCAACGTCGGCGAGATGAAAACCGGCAACCAGCGCTTCTTCACCGGTTTCATCCGCGACCTCACCGAGAGCCAAAAGAATGAAGCACGGCTGCAGGAATTGCAGGCCGAGCTTGTCCACGTGTCGCGTCTGACAGCCATGGGAGAGATGGCGTCGGCGCTTGCTCACGAGCTCAACCAGCCGCTGTCGGCGATCGCCAACTACATGAAGGGTTCACGCCGGCTGCTCGAAGACAGTTCCGATGAGCGGGCAACGATCTTGCGCGAGGCCATGGATAAGGCGGCTGAGCAAGCGCTCCGCGCTGGCCAAGTCATCCGACGATTACGCGATTTCGTTGCCAGGGGTGAAAGCGAGCGGCGGGTGGAGGACGTCAAGAAGCTCGTAGAAGAAGCCAGCGCGTTGGCGCTGGTCGGCGCTAAGGACAGGGGGGTGCGTGTGCGCTTTGAGTTTGATCCGCAAACCGATTCCGTACTTGCCGACAAAGTGCAAATTCAACAGGTGTTGCTCAATCTGATGCGCAACGCCATGGAGGCGATGGAAGACTGCGAGCGGCGCGAACTTGTAGTCTCGGCGTCGTTGGCACCCGACGACATGGTCGAGATCAGCGTGGTGGATACCGGAACCGGGATTGCGCCTGAAATCAACGCGCAGCTGTTCCAGCCATTCATCACGACGAAACGCCAGGGGATGGGGGTGGGGCTGTCGATCTCGCGCACTATCGTCGAGGCACACGGCGGCTCGATCGCGGCGCGACCCAATCCTGGCGGAGGAACGGTGTTTAGCTTCACACTGCCTGCCGTGACCAAAGAGGAGGTCGGCGATGCCGTCTGAAAAAGGCATAGTCCACGTCATCGATGACGACGAAGCGCTTCGTGAATTGCTGGCCTTTCTGTTGCGCACAGCCAAGATCGAGGTGCGAACATACGCGTCGGCGGGCACCTTCCTCGAAGCGCTTCCCGAAACGCGGGGCGGCTGCGTCATTACCGATGTGAGAATGCCGGGCATGAGCGGGATCGATCTGCTGCGGCGGTTGCAGGAACTCAAGATCAGCGTTCCCGTCATCGTGATCACCGGTCACGGCGATGTGCCTGTAGCCGTCGAAGCCATGAAGATCGGCGCCATGGATTTTCTGGAAAAACCGTTTGATGACGAGGTGCTGCTGGGAAGCGTGCGTTCCGCGCTCAGTCGCCAAGATGGCGACACCAAACGTCATGCGGAGCGGGCGGAAATCGAAAGCAAGCTCGCCGCGCTCTCCAACCGCGAGCGCGACGTGCTCGCCGGCCTGGTGGCTGGCCGGGCCAACAAGCAGATCGCCTTCGACCTCGGCATCAGTCCGCGTACCGTCGAGATTTATCGTGCCAATCTTATGAACAAGATGCAGGCGGGAAGCTTGTCAGATCTTGTGCGTATGGCGCTCATCGTCGGAATGGTGGGGTCCGCGTAACAGGCGGATGTCCTATATATCGTGACGTCCACTCGTTTCCTTCGCTTCAGTCACGATCGCGCCGCACGCTCTACATTCATGAGACCAAGACTCTTGCTGTCTTCGGAACGACTCTCACGGGATGCATAGGCTTGCTACAGACAAATGGTGAGCTGGTCTTGAGATTTGGCTTTTATAATTAAATTTTGAGCTGAGGCTAGTTGTGAGACATTGAGCTGGATCAATTGCGGAAATGCCGTTCGCGAATTGAGCCACATCAATGCGGGCGCGCGAAGTCCTGCCATTCAGTGTAAAAATAAATCCTGAATGCGAGGATGCAGGTGCAATCGACAGAGACGAAGCTGCAGTCCCGATTGGCGGCGCGCCCGCTGATGGTGGTCGTTGTCGACGATGATCCGGCAGTCTGTGGCTCACTGAAATTCTCTCTGGAATTGGAAGGTTTTGTCGTGCGGGCCTATGGCAGCGCCGCCGAGCTTTTGCGTGCCGGCGATCTTGGCGGCTGCGATTGTTTTGTGATTGACCAAAGGATGCCGGGAACGAGCGGAATGGAATTAATTGGGCAATTACGCAGCCAGAAAATCTCCACACCCGCGATTCTGCTGATCAGCCAGCCCAGCCCGGCATTAAGCGCCCGGGCGGCGCAAGCCGGCATCCCTATTATCGAGAAGCCGTTGTTTGGCAACGCGCTAGTAGACCGAATCCGCGACGCTTGCCGCTGATGACAATAAAGTCTGCCGCCATCGGCGGGCAGCAGACCTACTCCATGATATGCAGCAGCCCCACCTCCTGCTCGGGCGTCAAATCGGAAATGTCTTCTGAGTCCTTGTCTTGGCTTTTGCTCGGACTGGCTTTCAACGCACCATAAAGAGCCTTGGCGGCGTCGCGCAACGCCTCACGGTGGGAAATATCAGCTGGGGGAATCGCAGCCGCCGTCTTCGCCAGATCGCGCAGGATCTCGGCGAACAGCATGTAGTGGAAGTGCATGCGGACGGATTTGCGCGAGTCTGCATCGCCCTGCCGGTGCAGGCTGAGCGAAATTCCGGCTTCATCAAGGTGGGCGTCGAAGCGCGCGCTCTGCTCGAATGTTCCGATATAGAGCTTATCTGGATATTCTACCGCTACTTCGGCCTTGTCGGGAATTGGTTTGGTCATGGCACCGCACCTTATTAGGGTTCGTGTTGATGTGTTTCCATAGGCTAATTCCTTGAGCCGTCGCTTGATTTGGATCAAGCGGCGGTCTCGGACCTATGGCCCCTGAATTGAGTGCAGATAGATGGTGAGCGCGCGTGCATCATCGCGGCTGAAGCGAAACGTCGGCATATCAGGATGGCCGCTGATCAGCCCACCGCGCAATCGCGCGGCGAAAGTGTCAAGGTCTACGCGGTTCTCCAGCGCGCGAAATGGCGGTGCAGCGCGGTACGGACTTGACCCGCTTCTGCCGATGGCATGACACCGTGAGCACATTCGCTCGGCCAATGCGCGGCCGTGGCGTTCAAGGGGACCAAGCGTCTCTTGTGCAAACGAGGAGCTCGGCTTCAACAGTGCAGCAGCAAGAAAGAAGCACGCAATGCCGCCCCGCCGGGTGATCGAACCGCCAAGGCGTTGCTTGCTAGCGTTCGGCATCCCAATACCGCCAGTGAGTTGGATCCACCTCGATTATTCGCCTGGTTTTTGCATCGATCCATCCGCCGTCGCCGCGGCGGCATGCAAAGGCAAGGGCATGTGGCCCCTCTTGATCGATGACAGCCAGTTCAAGCTCGCGGTCGAACGGCGCGGTAGAAACAGGTTTCCACTCCATTGATCAAGGCTGTAGCGTTGCGCTGGGAGTGACCTTGATCTGGATCAAAATTGAAGTACCCGGCGCTATTCTGCGCTTGGAATTGTCGAGAACGTTCCTGTCTTGTCGTTGTAAGCGAACAATTCAGCGTAGCGTCCCCAGGCGGTTGCGGCGCGCAGGGTTCGTTCAGCTTCGCGATGGGTCAAATGATCCTCGAGTTCAACGTCAAATCGCTGTCGCGGCGCTCCGCGACTCCCGCGTTCATGCAGGACGCGGCAGATATGGGCGGTCAATGGCACAAAGCGCAAAAGATGTTCCCGGAACAGCCGCTTGCGCTCGTCGATACTGCTGCGCGCAAAAACATGCCCGGCGGCGGTAAGCTTCAATGCGCCGTCTTTGAGCTCGGCGAACTCCAAAATATGCAGCGCTTCGGCGATCGGGAACAGGTGGGTGATATCCAATGAGAGCGAACTTGCCAGTGTGTCAAGCTCGGCTCGGCCGCGGTAGGGCTGTGCCTCGAGGACTTCAATCAGACCGCTTATCCGGCTGACCGGAGCCGGCGGCAGGGGCTGCACGTGACCATGCGCTTGCTTGAGAGCACCGAGCGACGCGATCGTGCGCGCCGTCAGCACCGAGTAGACGTTATCGACGATGCTGCCGAACTCGTCGTCGAGCCGGTTACGCGGACGCGGTATCGTGACCGCAATCTCGGCGGCGACATGCGCCGGATTTGACGACAGGACGAGGAGACGGTCACACATCAGGACGGCTTCCTCGATGTTGTGCGTGACCATCAACACTGATTTGGTCGGCAGTTCGTGTTCCTCCCACAAATCGAGAAAATCCGTCCGCAGCGTCTCGGCGGTCAAAACATCGAGCGCGGAGAACGGTTCATCCATCAACAGCACGTCGGGCGTCGTCGCGATAGCTCTGGCGAAACCCACGCGTTGCCGCATGCCACCCGACAATTCGCGCGGATAGGCGGACTGGAATCCGTCAAGGCCGATAAGATCGATAGCCTCTTGCGCGCGCTGCCGCGCCTGTCCGCGCGGCAAGCCGAGCGCATCGAGCCCGGCTTCAACATTTTCAAGAACCGTGAGCCACGGAAATAGCGCAAAAGTCTGGAACACCACAGCGATGCCTTCGGCAGGTTCCGTTAAATGCGCGCCCCGGTAGACAACTTCCCCTGAAGTGGGTTTCATGAGGCCCGCAGCGATGCGCAGCAGTGTCGATTTTCCCGAACCGGACCGGCCGAGCAGACCGATAATCTCGCCGGTGCGGATCGATACATTGATGTCCTCCAGAACCGGCAGCGGCTCGCCACCGCGCCGGGCGAAGGCCATGCAAATATTCCGCAGGTCGATGATCGGGCTGTTATCGTCGGCCACAAATGCACCCCTCAATCAATCGAGCCGCGTTCGGCGTTCCGCATAAGCGTAGAGCGGCCGCCACAGCAGGCGATTCATGCCAACGACCAGCACCGACATGACCGCGATGCCAAGCGCGATCCGCGGAAAATCGCCGGCCTCGGTCATTCGCGCGATATAGGCGCCGAGGCCCAAACCGTTGAGCTTGGTCGGGCCCCAACTGACCGCCTCGGAGACGATGCTGGCGTTCCATGCGCCGCCCGACGCGGTAATGGCGCCGGTCACAAAATAAGGAAAGATCCCGGGAAGCATCACGTCGCGCCACCAGCGCCATCCGCGAATCCGGAATGTCGTCGCTGCCTCCCGCAGATCGGTCGGAAAGACGCTGGCGCCGGCGATCACGTTAAACAAAATGTACCACTGCGTTCCCAGAATCATCAGCGGGCTTAACCAGATCACCGGTGACACCTGGAATCGCACGATCAGATAAACCGCAACTGGAAAAAATAAGTTGGCTGGGAACGCGGCGAGAAACTGCGCCACCGGCTGCACTTTTTCGGCCCATACCGGACGCAACCCGACCGCTACGCCGATCGGAACCCAGATCATCGTAGCAATGACGATAAGAATGACGACACGAAGGAGCGTGATCCCGCCGTTCGCTACCGCATCGGCCACATCGCTCCAGGCCAGCTCCGTTGTGGCAAACTGCAACAATTCCCATGCAAGATAGCCAACGGCGGCCAGCACGATCCCGAACCACGCGACGTCAAGCACGATCGACGGTATGCGTCGCCCCTGTGAAGATGGCATCGCAAGCCGCGCACGTGCTGCGATGTGGGTGGCGATGCCGAAAGAATCGGCGAACGTCCGCAACAGACTCGTGCGGCGAAAGAGGTCGATGACCCAACTCCGTGACACGATTGTCGCCGCGGTTTGTTCGTAACGGAATTTGTCCGCCCAGGCCACGAGAGGACGGAACAGAAGCTGATCGTAGATCAAGATCGTGATCGCCATCGCGACGATGGCCCAGCCCACCGCCGCGAGATCGCGCTGTTCGATCGCCCGCGCGACATACGAGCCGATCCCGGGCAGGGCCACCTGGAAACCGCCGACCGAAATCGCTTCCGACGCGACCACGAAGAACCAACCTCCGGACATCGACATCATGGTGTTCCAGATGAGGCCTGGCACAGCGAACGGAACTTCGACGCGCCAGAAGCGCTGCCAGGCGGAGAAACGAAATCCGCGGCTCGCTTCATCGAGATCGTGCGGAATGGTCCGCAAAGACTGGAAGAAGCTGAAAGTCATGTTCCAGGCCTGGCTGGTGAAGATCGCAAAAATAGCCGCCAGCTCGGCTCCTAATATCCGGTTTGGAAATAACGAGACGAAGAAAACCACCGTGAATGAAAGATAACCGAGTACCGGCACCGACTGCAGAACATCAAGGAGCGGGATCAGCACCATCTCGGCGCGGCGGCTCTTAGCAGCCAGCGTGCCGTAGATGAACGTGAAGATCAGAGAAACGACGAGCGCCACCAGCATCCGCATCGTGGTTCGCAATGCGTAATTCGGCAGCACCTCAGGCGATAGCGAGATTGGCGGAGGCTGCGCGGCGACATACGGCGCCAGCATTTGCCGTGCGCCCGATCCGAGCAACAGGATGATAGCGACAATGAGGATCAGCGCCGCCAGATCAAGCCAATTGCTGCGAGGCGGCCGCCAAAGTCCGCCTCCGAGAACTTCGGCGTGCTGCTCCAAAATACCGCCTCTACCACATGCCCACGTTAAACACTTTCGGCCGCATTGGCGGCAGGTCACTTGACGCACATCAAAGTTGGTCTGTTCAGATTAAATGACATTATAATGACATCACCACTCGGATGTCAGATGTACGAGCCAGCGGGTCGTCAGTCAGCGAATTTGGCCTTTCTCTGGCCGGCATTTATCGCCGCCTCGGCGAGCGAAATGTCCGCGCTGATCGCCAAACATTTTGCCAATCTCGCCGTAGGCTCCGCTGGGGCGCCGGCACCTGAGCCGAAATGGTCTACATCGCACAAGGTCGCGCTTGAGCTGAATAGCGTCCGGCTTCGCGATTTCACCATCGACGAGACCAAGCCACCCGCGCTTTTGTGCACGCCCCTTGCGTTACACGGCGCCGCCGTCGCCGATCTTGCACCTGGACACAGTCTGGTTGCGGCATTGCGTAGCGCCGGATTGCGACGGCTGTTCGCAGCCGACTGGCGTTCCGCAACGCCCGATATGCGTTTCCGCGGCATTGACGATTATCTCGCCGATCTTAACGTTCTGGTCGATCACATCGGCGCCCCGGTTGACCTGATCGGTCTTTGTCAGGGAGGGTGGATGGCGCTTGCCTATGCGGCGCGGTTTCCGACAAAGGTTTGCAAGCTGGTGCTCGCCGGCGCACCGATCGACATTGCGGCCGCCCCGTCCGCCCTGTCGGAGCTCGCCGGCACCAGTCCTTTGGCGGTCTTTGATGAACTCGTGCGGATCGGCGACGGCATCGTTCCCGGCCGGAAAGTACTGAAATTCTGGGGCGTCGATACCGTGGCCGCGGAAGACCTGCGGCGAGTACTGCAGACCGATGAGTTGCCGGGATCCGCCGGTTTCGCCAAGCTCGAAGCGGATTTCCGGGATTGGTACGCGTGGACGACCGACCTGCCCGGGGCGTATTTCCTCGAAGTCGTCTGGCGACTTTACAAGCGCAACGAACTGGCGCTTGGAAAATTCGTTGCGCTCGGGCAGCGGATCGAGCTTGCGGCGGTCCACATACCCATTTTTCTGCTTGCGGCGAGTGAAGATGAATTGGTCGCGCCGCCTCAACTGTTCGCGATCGAGCGGCTGGTCGGAACTTCGGCAGAGGACATACGCACGGCAGAAGCGCGATGCCGCCACGTCTCGCTGTTCGTGGGCAAAAAAGTGCTCCACGAGGTTTGGCCGTCGATCGTCGAATGGATCAGCAGGCCGGTGTCGGCTTCAGCAAACAGGCAAGCACGTCGAGCTTTACGCACCGAATAAAACAACCTCCAGCTTGCGTCATGTGACGCAAGCTGGATTAGACGATCACAGTGTAGGCGCTTCAGGCCGCCTTGACCGTGATTTTCTTGACTGACTTCTGGGCTTCAGCGCTCTTCGGCATCATCACCATAAGCACGCCGTTTTTAAAAGTTGCCTCGATCTTGTCGGCGTCGACCCCATCGGGCACCTGAAATGCACGCTGGAACGACCCGTAGTTGCGCTCACTCAGGTAATAATCCTTCTTCTTCTCTTCTTTCTGTTCCTGCTTCTCGCCCTTGATGGTTAGAACGCCGTCGGCGAATTTCACCTCGACGTTTTTTTCATCCATACCGGGCAACTCGGCCGTAATTTCATAGCCCTTTTCGGTTTCGGCGATGTCGACGGCCGGCGCTGCCGCCCAGCTCGAACTCGCGCTGGGTGAAAGGCTGGAAGTCGAACAAAGAACGCCCGGACGGCGATCGCCACATCCCGCCGTCGAAATCTTCGAAGACACGATCGATTTCGCGGCGCAGATTTTCGAACGGTCGCCACGGCCTAAGTGCCGTCGCGGCCTTCTTTTCCTCGGTCTTCACGGGAAGTTTGGTAATGGCTTCAGCCATGACGCTCCTCCATAAATTGCAACTTGCTTTGGTTAGCGGCGGCCGGGCCGCCGAACATTGATTTGCGTCAAGGAGATCCGTCGATTGGCTTTTTAATATTGCAATGTCCGTTGGGAGTTTCGCGATCGACTAAAGCTTGGTGATTGACCGAAAAAATTTGAAACAAGAGCCGTACAAATCGGAGCCGAGTATGCAAACCGCCCCTAAAATCGAATTCCAAAACATAAATTCGACACAAGCACTCAGGGATGCCATCGAAAAGCATATCGCCGATCTCGAGCAGCGCTGGGATCGCCTTACGGCATGCCGGGTGGTGGTGAAGGGGCCGGGCGAGCATCACCGCGTGGGCGGGCTCTATGAAATCCATGTTCATCTTGCCCTGCCTGAAGGGCGCGAAGTGCATGTCGAGCGTACGGCCCCGGCGGATGAGCGGCACTCCGATCTGGCGTTCGCCATCAACGACGCATTCAAGCGCGCCCGCAGGCAATTGCAAGACAGCGTCCGGCGCGCGCAAGGAGAGATAAAAAGCCACAACGGGCCGCCGATCGGAACGGTGGCGAGCCTTGATCCCTCCGGCGAGTTCGGATTCCTTAGGGCCAGCGACGGCCAGGAAATCTATTTTCACCGTAACAGTGTCATCGGCAAGGACTTCGCGCGTCTGCGCGTGGGTTCGCGCGTGACGTTTGCCGAAGAGATGGGCGAGAAGGGCGCCCAAGCCAGCACGGTCAAGCCGTTAGGCAAGCACGCCTTGCGCTAATAACGCACCTCGCGGTAAGGCCGCATTACGCGGCCTGACGCGCGGCCTCTTTCTGGTTTTCGTATACCACCGTTGCCGCTGCCGTGTTGGAAATTGGGATGTGATAATTGCGAGCAAGCTCGCTGACCCGTCCGGTCATCGCGCCGCGCATCGCCATCCAGTTGAGGAATTCGACACCCTGCGAACCGGACTCTTTGACCCAATCGTGAATCGAATAGTGAGTGAGCGCCTCGGGCTCGGCTACGATCTTGTCGAGGCAAAGCAAGTCGAATTCCTTGTTGATGAATCCGGCTCTGGCGCCGTCGAGCTGATGCGATAGTCCGCCGGTGCCGATAACGACCACGCGCAAATCCTGATCATAGGATTCGATCGCACGGCCGATCGAGCGGCCAAGCTTGAGACAACGTTCAAGCGACGGCAACGGGTGTTGCACAGTGTTGATCTCGACCGGCACGATCTTGATCGGCCAAACCGGGCCGGGCCACATCAGGGCCATCGGGATCGTGATCGCGTGATCGATCAGCATTTCCTGGCAGGTCGTCACGTCGAATTCGTCTGCGACGAGTGCGTTGATCAAGTGCCATGACAGAGCCGCATTGCCTGGGATCGGTCGCGAGACCGGAATGCCCCAGCCCTCGTCCTCGCTGCGGTACTCGTTGGCGGCGCCGACGGCGAATGTCGGCAGCTTGTCGAGGAAGAAGTTGAGCCCGTGGTCGTTGTAGAACACCACGGCGACGTCAGGTCTGGTTCGGGCGAGCCAGTAGTGGACGTAGTCGAAGCCCTTGAAGAACGGCTTCCAATACGGGTCGTTGTGCATATTCTCCGCGATAGCCTTGCCGATCGCTGGAACGTGCGTCGAGCCGATGCCGCCGACGATAGTGGCCATAATTATGCTCCCGCTGATTGAAGTTTCGATTTGAATGCTTCGACAGTCATGCCGGTCTGCTGTGCGCCGATGTCCTGGACATTGAGGCCGAAGATGCCGGCAAGCTTGGCAAGATAATAAACGTTACCGCCGGCCTCGATCATCTTCAGCACGCTGCGGCTTTTCACTGCGGCCCGCTGCTCGGCGTTGAGGCCGTATTTGCCGCAATAGGCGTCCTCATTCTTCAGGAAGGCCGCGCGATTTTCCGCGCTGTTGAATGAGAAGCACATGCGGTTGAGCGCCAAGCCCTTCTGCGCCTCCACTCCATCGAAAACGATCGTACCGGGAATATCCTGCTGCATGGACGCGCTCCTCTGCGGGACAAGGGAATATTTTTATTAAGCTAATGCAGCCGGCTGTGAGCCCGCTTTGATTTGTATCAAATGAAACCATCGGTCCGTGAGACATGCTGCAAAGTTGAAAAATGCGGGACTTACCGATGCCGTATGAAATAAACGCTGATTTACCTGCTTCCGTCAGGCAGCATCTGCCCGATCATGCCCAGGACATCTATCGCGAGGCGTTCAATCATGCCTATGCGGCGCATCAGGGGGATGTCAGGCAGGAAGAAGCGGCGCATCGGATTGCATGGGCAGCGGTCAAACGCACTTACGTGAAATCCGGCAACACCTGGGTCCGCACCACCACCCGTAATACTACTTAGGGCCAATTCCTGAATTTTTATCTTGCTGCAGTGCAACTAGCGTGGCGAATGATCAAGCAATCGCTCGTTCGCATGCAGTTGCCTCTTGACGTGAAAATGACCCCCACCAATGACCCCCACCACCGAAACTGAAGATGTTACGCGATCGCCATCGGCCGGACCGAACGAGACGGTCCCGTCTCGTATGCACGAGTTGGTGCCGGTGCATTCCGAAGCCCTCCCGGTTCCAGTCGCCAGGCGCGCTCCCGGTCGCGGATGGTGGCTTCGCATCGCGCTGGCGCTTGCCGTTTTAGCCGCCGGTGGCGGCGGCGGTTATTACTGGTGGCAAACACTGCACCCTTTAGTGCCGCCCGGCATCGTTTACGGCAATGGCCGGCTCGAAGCTGACGAAATCAATATTGACACCAAATACGCCGCGCGTGTCGCTGAAATCCTGGTCGACGAAGGGGATTTGGTCAAAGCCGGGCAGGTCGTCGCGCGCATGGATACGCGTGATCTCTCCGCCTCGCTAAAAAAAGCGGAAGCCCAAGTCAGTCAGGCCCGCCGTGCCGTCGACGAAGCGACCGCTAACGTCACCCAGCAGAAAGCCCAGGTGCTGTTGGCGAAGCAGGAATACGACCGCGCCAGCTCTCTTGTGGAAAAAGGCTTTCAGACCAAAGAGGTCTTGGATCAACGGCAACAGCAGCTGGATAGCGCCAACGCCATGCTGGATGCGGCAAACCTGCGGGTGATCGAGTTCGAACACGCGCTGGATGCGGCGACGCATGACGTAGAGTTCTATAATGTCGAGATCAACGATGACACGCTGGTCGCGCCGACGAATGGCCGCATCCAGTACCGCGTCGCCAATGTCGGCGAGGTGCTTCCTGCCGGCGGTCACGTCTTTGCGATGCTCGATACTTCGTATGTTTACATGGATGTCTATTTGCCGACCGATCAAGCGGGAAAGGTGAAATACGGCGCTGATGCGCGCATTGTAGTCGATGCTTATCCAAAAGTGCCGGTCCCGGCCAAGGTCATGTTCGTCGCCACGCAGGCTCAGTTCACACCGAAAACAGTCGAGACCAAAACCGAGCGGGAAAAGCTGATGTTTCGCGTCCGCGCACGTATCGACCCCGATTGGTTGCGCGGCCGGAGCGACGCCGTCAGCAGTGGCCTCCCGGGCGTCGCCTATGTCCTGGATGACCCCGCCACTCAGTGGCCCGATTGGCTGCACGTGTCGGCTACGCAGTGAGCGGGCCGGCGATGCCCGTCGCGCTACTTGAACACGTCACCCAACGCTACGGCCGAGTCATCGCCCTCGATGATGTGACAATAGAGCTGCCGGCCGCCGGCATAGTCGGATTGATCGGCGCCGACGGCGTCGGCAAGTCGACGCTCCTCAGTATTGTCGCCGGCGCCAGGCAGGTTCAATCGGGCACGGCGTTCGTTCTTGGCGGCGATATCACCGATTCTGCGCACCGCGCCGCGATCTGTCCCCGCATCGCCTACATGCCACAGGGGCTCGGCAAGAATCTCTATCCGGACCTCAGCATCCGCGAGAACATCGAGTTTTTCGCGCGTGTTTTCGGACAATCGCGGGCCGAACGCGAATGGCGGATTGCTGAGCTTCTGGAAAGCACGGGGCTCACGGCATTCGCCGATCGCCCGGCGAAGAAGCTCTCCGGTGGCATGCGTCAGAAACTCGGCCTGTGCTGCTCGCTGATTCACGATCCGGACCTCCTCATCCTCGACGAGCCCACGACCGGCGTCGATCCGCTGTCGCGCCGCCAGTTCTGGGAATTGATCGAGCGCATTCGTGCGCGGCGCACCGGCGTGAGCGTGGTCGTTGCCACCGCCTACATGGAAGAGGCCGAGCGATTCGATTCGCTCATCGCCATGAATGATGGGCGGATCCTGGCGGTCGGTTCGCCCGCGGACCTTAAGGCGCGCACAAATACCGGGAACATCGAAGATGCATTCATCGCGCTGCTCCCGGAGCAAATGCGGGCGGGCCACAAGGAGCTGAAAATCCCGCCGCGTGGTGCCGTCGACGGCGATCCAGTCATCATCGCGCGCGATCTCACCTGCCGCTTCGGCGACTTTACCGCCGTGGATCGCGTCAGCTTCACGATCGAGCGCGGCGAGATTTTCGGTTTCGTCGGCTCCAACGGGTGCGGCAAAACCACGACCATGAAGATGCTCACTGGTCTGTTGGAGCCGACCAAGGGCGAGGCACTCTTGTTCGGCGTTCCGCCGGACGCCCGCGATATCAATTCGCGTCGGCGCGTCGGCTATATGTCGCAGTCGTTTTCCCTCTACACTGAGCTCACCGTACGGCAAAACCTCGAGTTGCATGCACGGTTGTTCCATCTGCCGCAAAAAAAGGCCAAGGCGCGGCTTGCCGAACTGATCACCGGTTTTGAGCTGGAAGACTATTGCGATCAGCTGACGTCCGGCCTGCCGCTCGGCATCCGGCAACGGCTGTCACTTGCGGTCGCTGTCGTCCATGAGCCGGAAATGCTCATCCTGGATGAGCCGACTTCAGGCGTCGATCCCTTGGCGCGCGATCGCTTCTGGGAGCTGCTGGTCGATCTGTCGCGCAATCAGGGCGTGACCATATTCGTTTCTACTCACTTCATGAACGAAGCCGCGCGTTGCGACCGGATTTCGCTCATGGATTCCGGCCGCGTGCTGGCCACCGACACGCCGGCCGATCTTGTCAAGGCGCGCGGCGCTGCGAGTCTGGAGGACGCCTTTATCGGCTATTTGGAGGAGGCTACCGGTTCGGTAAAGCCGAAGACCAGGACGGTCGTGACTTTGGCACCTCGCGAGGCGGCCCGAACGCAGCCGCTGCTGCAGCGCGCATTCAGCCCGCAGCGCGTCCTCGCCTACACGATTCGTGAAACGATAGAACTTGTACGCGATCCCATTCGCCTGGGATTCGCCTTTTTCGGCATTGCGTTCTTGATGCTGGTTTTTGGCTTTGGGATTTCCAACGACGTCAACAATCTGACCTTCGCGGTCCTCGATCGCGACAACAGCCACGAAAGCCGCGCCTATCTCGAGGAGCTCCGAGGCTCCAGCTATTTTGTGGAGAAACCATCGCTCACCAATTACGACGATCTACATAAGCGTCTGCAAAGCGGAGATATCGACGCCGCCGTGGAGATTCCGCCGGGCTTCGGCCGCGACGTCGAACGCCAACGTCCGGCTTGGGTCGGCGCTTGGGTCGACGGTGCGATGCCGTTCCGCGCCGAAACCATCCGCGGCTATCTGCAAGCCATGCATCAACTCTATCTGACAGATCCGGTAGTGACGACTACAAGCCGATCGGCGCCGAAGCAGCCTGCCAGGATCGAGATTCGATACAATTACAATCAAGACTTCGACAGCATCTACGCCATGGTGCCGTCGACCATGGCAATTTTGCTCGCGTTGTTTCCTGCAATCCTCATGGCGCTCGCGATCGTGCGCGAAAAGGAACTAGGCTCGATCACCAACCTTTACGTTACGCCGGTTACCAGGCTCGAATTCCTTATCGGCAAGCAGATCCCTTATGTCGGCGTCGCCATGTTGAATTTCCTGGTGATCTTTATGATGGCGCTGTTCGTGTTTCAGGTGCCGCTGAAAGGCAGCTTCATCGCTCTCCTCATCGGTGTTGCGATCTATGTTAGTACGACGACCGCCTACGGCATGCTGATTTCGTCATTCGCCAGCACGCAGATCGCGGCGCTGTTCGGCACCGCCGTCATGACGTTTCTGCCAGCGTCGCAATTTTCCGGCCTGCAGGTTCCAGTTTCCTCGCTCGCGACCGGGGCGCAGATCATGGGGCGAGCGTTTCCGATGTCCTATTTCCGGCCCATCGCCATCGGCACTTTCACCAAGGGGTTGGGTTTTGGCGATCTCGCCGTCAATTTGGCGGAACTTGCCGTCTTCGTCCCCGTGCTGCTGTTGATCAGCCTGGTACTGTTGCGCAAGCAGGAGCGCTAGCCGGAGCCATGGACAGCCTTGCAAACATTTTTTGGCTTGGCACCAAGGAATTGCGCAGCGTGTTGCGCGACTACGTATTGATCGCCTTTGTGGTCTATGCCTTCTCGCTGCAAATCATGGCTCAAGCGAATAGCTACTCGCAGGAAGTGCACAATGCCGCCATCGCGCTGGTCGATGAGGATCACTCCGAATTGTCGCGGCGGATAGCGGGCGCATTTCTGCCTCCGTACTTCCAGCACCCCCGGCCGATTGCTGAACGCGACATCGTTCCCTCGATGAACGCCGGCAAGTTCACGTTCGTGGTGGATATCCCGCCGAACTTCGAGCGCGACGTGCTCGGTGGCCGGAACCCCGCCATTCAACTCGATGTCGATGCGACCGTCATGGTTCAGGGCGGACTGGGCGCCGGATACGCCCAAGAGATCATCATGAATGAGATTGCCGGCTTCCTGACGCGGGCGGAGAGCACGCTGTCGCCGCCGCCGGTTAATCTCGCCGTTCGCGTCGTCTTCAACCCCAACGTGACGACAGCGTGGTTTACCAGTGTCATGGGCATCATCAACAATGTCAGCATGCTGGCGATTATTCTTGCCGGGGCCGCCATTGTGCGCGAGCGCGAACATGGGACCATGGATCATCTTCTGGTGATGCCGTTAACGCCGTTCGAAATCGCCATGTCCAAGGTTTGGGCCAACGGGTTGGTGATTACCTCTGCCGTCGGCCTCTCACTTTATCTGATCGTGCGCGGCCTGCTGCATATCCCGATCGCCGGATCGATCCCGTTGTTCCTGGTCGGCGTGGCGCTCTATCTGTTTTTCGCCTCAGCCATTGGCATCTTTCTCGGTACGGTCGCGCGATCCATGCCGCAGCTCGGCTTGTTGTTTTTCCTGGTGTTTTTACCGATGAACATGTTGTCCGGCAGCAACACGCCGCTCGAAAGCATGCCGCAATGGCTGGCGAACACCATGCAACTGTCGCCCTCAACGCATTTCGTTTCCTTCGCCCAATCGATCCTCTATCGCGGCGCCGGCATCGACGTTGTCTGGCCGCAATTTCTTTTCGTGACCGGAGTTGGCGGGCTGTTTTTCGCTCTTGCCATCCTGCGTTTCCGCTCGATCACCGCTCAGGCGGCATAACAGTAACGGCGCGCGCCGTTTGCTGGAGGAAAGGATAGGGACCTTGACCTCAAATCAGTCAGGTGGCGTGCCAAAGCCGGCACACCCGCAGAAGCGGCGTGAGCCGCTGCCGTGGCATCGGCCGAAGCCGGCTGAGGAAGACCCGGGCGCGCCGCAGTCGGTCCGGGCGATTTGCGAGAGCCCGACCTACCGTCTCGCCGATCAAGACGCCGATTTTATCACGCGCCCGGAAAGCCGCGGCCCGCGGCTGCAACTTGAATATCTCAAAGCCGACACCATCCTGGCTGACGAGCATATCGACCACACCATCGTCGTGTTCGGCAGCACCCGTATTTCCGAACCGGCGGCGGCGCGCCGCAACGTTGACGCGCTCCGGGTTGCCATCCGCGCCAATCCCGACGACGTTGAGACTCTTGTGCGGCTTGCAACCGCCGAGCGGATCCTCGCTAAAAGCCACTACTATGATGTGGCGCGAGAATTCGGACGGCTCGTCGGCAAGGTCGCGAACGCCGGGCGGCCGCGTGTCGTGGTGATGACCGGAGGCGGGCCGGGATTGATGGAGGCCGCTAACCGCGGCGCCTTCGACGTTGGCGCAAGATCAATCGGACTGAATATTGAATTACCGCATGAGCAATATCCCAATCCCTACGTTACGCCTGATCTTTGTTTTCGCTTTCACTATTTTGCATTACGCAAACTGCATTTTATGCTTCGCGCCAAGGCGCTGGTGTCTTTTCCCGGCGGTTACGGCACGCTTGATGAATTATTCGAGGTTTTGACCCTTATTCAAACGCGCAAGATCAAGCCAATCCCGGTCGTCCTGGTCGGAGAGCACTTTTGGCGCCGCGCGGTCGATTTCGACTATCTCGTCGAGGAGGGCGTTATCGACCGCGAGGACCGCGAGCTTTTTTGGTTCGCAGAGACAGCGCAGGAGGTCTGGGACGGCATTGTCCGTTGGTATGAGGCTTTCGGTGAGCCGATCGGGGACTAAGGTGGTGATGCCAGAAGCACCACTGGGCCGGGCTTCAACATTTGGCAGACTTTGGATAAACGCAGTTCTCTCATCGGGATTGGCATATGCGTGCGAGCGACCATGCCGCCGACGCATTATGGGCCGACCCAGCGGATTTCTGGCTCTTTTCTGGGTACCGGAGGAGGGGTCGATTTGGGATGTCCGACAATGATCGGGGCGACCGGCTTGTACACCGCAGGCAGTTTCAGAAGTGCTTTACCTTCAGACGTCGCCAGCCAAGACTGGGCAAATCCGATCCAGCAGGTTCCGAGTTTTGCAGCGCATGCGGCCAGCATGAGGTTTTCCGCCGCAAGCGCGCAATCTTCCACCGCCCACGGAATCTCCGCGGTCGCGCAAAGCAAGATCAGCACCGGAGCGTGATAGAAAATGTCGAACTTCGCATCGTTCAGAAATCTCATTGAAGTGATGCGACATGAGACCGACCGGTGTCGTCCTCACCATATACGCCTTTGCTTCCCGGGAGATGGTTGCAAGAGTGGACTGGTCGCGGACGACGCAGAACGAGTAGGGTTGTTGATTGACCGCGCTCGGCGCTTGAATGGCCGCGTCGATGAGGTCGCGAATAACGCTTTCATTGACGGGCTCGGCAGTGAATTCGCGCACGGTGCGGCGGGTGTAAATCGCTTCCTTCAGATCCATGTGCGGCCCCTGGTATGTGCTCAAATCTGGACGATCGGCGATGATCAATGATCAAACAAAGCGCATTCTCGGGATGCGCGGGTTGATGCAGATCAAGCGCGAGTTTTTCACACCTCACACGGTGGGCAGCTGCAAGAGCGCCTTCAGGCCGAAGCCAACCGCAAACGCAACGGCAGCGGCGCTCATACCTATGACGAAGGTTTCGAGCCCGGATCGCCACCACGCTGCCGGTGACCATCGGCTCTTGATGGCGCCAACGCCAAAAAACGTCGCGCCGGCTGCGACGACGCACCAGGCAAGCCCGCCGGCCGAGAGATAGGTGACGAGCGGCACCAGGCCGCACAGGATGAATGCGGTAAAGGTGCTCAGCGCTGCGAGAACGGGCGACCTGACCGCGGGAGACAGGCCATATTCCTCGACCGCCATGGTTTTGGTCCAAAGGACGCGGTCGGAGGTGATCACGGTGACAATGCGCTCAAGGTCGTCTCCGGCAAAGCCCTTGCCGGCGAAAATCTGTCTGATTTCTTCACGTTCGCCATCCGGTTCCAGCGCGATATGTTTGCGCTCGATGCCAAGGACACGATCGTAATCATCACGCTCGGCCTTCGTGCCGCTGTAGTTCGACGCGGCCATCGCGAAGCCGTCGGCCAGCAGATTGGCAAAGCCGAGAATCAGTACAACCGTAGTCGCAAGGTCGGCGCCGGCGACTCCCGCGACGACGGCGAACGTGGTCACTGCGCCGTCGATGCCGCCATAAATCCAGTCGCGCAAATAATTACTGCGTGGTCCACGCGCGAGACGCTCCCTGATCGCTTCTCGGGTATGACTGTGTTCCAGCGCGTGCATGCAGCATCTCTTGCGATCGAAAATCGCCTTTCAAATCCATCGCAATATCCAATTAAATCTGGAATTCCGTCTTGACCTGAATCAAGGCGTCCTACGGTCTCGTCTAGACGCTGAAATAAATCGGTCAAGATCGGCAAGTATTCTGGACGCTACTGCCAAGAATGACGCGTGGAACTTTGACAAAAATCAACGTGCGCGCCGCTACAGGCTCTATGTCTTGAGCTAAGCGAAGAGCGGGGACTTAGTCAGTCAGCCTTCGCGCAAAAACTGGCCAAAACAAAACCCGATGAGGACCACATGACAACGCTCGTCGCCGACGCGCCCGTTAAAACAACGAATGTTCGGACCACCATGAAGGCTCTGGTCTATCAGGGGCCGGGCAAGAAAGCGTTCGAAGATCGTCCGATGCCAAAGATCGTTGCGCCCAGTGATGCGATTGTGCGGATCAGCAAGACAACCATTTGCGGCACCGACTTGCACATTCTCAAGGGCGATGTTCCGACCTGCAAACCCGGGCGCATTCTCGGCCACGAAGGCGTCGGCGTCGTCGAAAACGTTGGCGCGGGCGTCACGACGTTCCACCCGGGCGATCGGGTTCTGATCTCGTGTATTTCCTCCTGCGGCCGATGCGAATATTGCCGAAGGGGAATGTACTCCCATTGCACGACCGGCGGCTGGATTCTCGGCAACGAGATTGACGGCACGCAAGCTGAATTCGTCCGCATTCCACACGCTGACACCAGCCTCTATCGCGTCCCCGAAGGCGCCGAGGAAGATGCGCTGGTGATGTTGAGCGATATCCTGCCGACCGGATTTGAGTGCGGGGTGCTCAACGGCAAAGTTCAGCCGGGTGGTACGGTGGCCATTATCGGCGCTGGTCCGATCGGGCTTGCGGCGTTGCTGACGGCGCAGTTTTACTCACCGGCCGAGATCATCATGGTCGATCTCGACGACAGCCGGCTCGAGATCGCCAAGCGATTTGGCGCCACCGCAACCGTTAACAGCGGCGACGGCAAGGCAGCCGAGAAGATCATGAAAATGACCGGCGGACGCGGCGTCGATACGGCGATCGAAGCGGTCGGCATTCCAGCGACCTTCGTGGTTTGCGAAGACATCGTCGCGCCGGGTGGAACCATCGCCAACATCGGCGTTCACGGCGTAAAGGCGGACCTGCACCTTGAGCGGCTATGGTCCCAGAACATCACCATCACAACGCGGCTGGTCGACACGGTGACGACACCGATGCTGCTGAAGACAGTGCAAGCCGGCAAGATCGATCCGAAGCGTCTGATTACTCATCATTTCAGATTGGAAAATATCCTCGACGCCTATGAGACGTTTGGAAAGGCTGCCAGCACGCGCGCGCTCAAGGTGCTGATCGAAGCTTAATCCCGCGAAGGCGTCTCTGGCGGCGAAAACTGCAACGTTATGACGGCGGCCTCGCCCAGGGCCGCCGTTCGTGATCGGCGGCTTTGAACGCCGCGATCCGGTCGCGGTAGCTTTGCGTCATGTCAATGTCATCCCATCCGTTGAGCAACTGATTGCGGCTGACCGGATCGATGGTGAAGCTGAAGCTGCGATTGCCGCGCAGGATCGTTTGTTGCGCGAGATCGACCGTAACCGGCAGCTCCGGATCGGCGGCGATGGCCGCACCGAGTTCCTGAACGTCTGGTTCGGAAAGCACCGCGGCCAACAGGCCATTCTTCACCGAGTTCTGCGCAAAGATGTCGCCGAAGGATGATGCGATCACGCAGCGGATGCCGGCTTCGTAAAGCGCATAAACGGCCGCCTCGCGAGAGGAGCCGCCGCCGAAGTTGCGGCCGGCGATGAGAATCTTGGCGTCGCGCCACATCGGCTGATTGAGCAGGAAGTCCGGTCTTTTGTTGCCCTTTGCGTCGCGGCGCAGGTCGTAAAACAGCGTGTCGCCGAGCTCGGGCGTGCGCGGCAGCTTCAGATACCGCGCCGGCAGGATCATGTCGGTGTTGACGTTGGACAAAAGCAGCGGGCAGGCCTTGTCGGTCAGACGAACAAATTTCTCCATCGGTGGCGTCCTTACTGCTCCCGGCCTTCCAGCAACGGCCTCGCGTCGGCGAGGTGCCCGGAGACCGCGGCAGCCGCGACCATCGCCGGCGACATCAAATGCGTGCGCGCACCAGGGCCTTGCCGGCCACGGAAATTCCGGTTGGTGGTCGAAGCGCAGCGCTCGCCGGGCGGTACGACGTCGCCGTTGATGCCGACACACATGGAACAGCCTGAGTCGGCCCACTCCAGCCCGGCTTCGCGGAAGATGCGGTCGAGGCCCTCTTCTTCCGCCTGCCGCTTGACTAGCGATGAACCCGGCGAAACCAGACCCGGCACCTTACTGACGCGGCCGGCAAGCACGGCCGCCGCGGCGCGCAAATCCTCGATGCGCGAATTGGTGCAGGAGCCGATGAAGACGCGGTCGATGGTGATGTCGGTGAGCTTTTTGCCGGGCGTGATGCCCATATAGTCGAGAGCGTCGCGCACATAATTCGCGCGCACCGGGTCGCGCTCGCGCGCCGGGTCGGGCGCACTGCCGTCGATCGGCAACGCATCGTCCGGCGTTGTCCCCCAGGTGACGATCGGCGCGATCACGTTGGCGTCGAGCGTAACCTCGCGATCGAAGGTAGCGTCGTTGTCAGAGACGAGTGTGGCCCAGTCTTCGGACCGCCCGATCAAACGCTGCTCCCTTGGGAGCATAAGGTCGGCCCTTGAGATAAGCGAACGTAGTCGCGTCCGGCGCCACCATGCCGCAGCGGCCGCCGGCCTCGATCGACAAGTTGCACAAGGTCAGGCGGCCTTCCATCGACAGTGCGGTAATGGCGCTCCCGGCATACTCGATGGCGAAACCCTGCGCGCCGTCAGCGCCAATATGAGCGATAATGGCCAGCGCGATATCCTTGGCGGCAACGCCGGCGGTCGCCTTGCCGCCGACCGTGATCCGCATGCGTTTCGGCTTCTTCTGCCAGATAGTCTGCGTCATCAGGACATGCGCGACCTCGGAGGCGCCGATGCCGAAGGCGTACGCGCCGAAAGCGCCGTGCGTAGACGTGTGACTATCGCCGCACACAATCAGCAGTCCGGGGAGCGTCAAACCCTGTTCTGGCCCGACGACATGCACGATGCCCTGACGCGGATCGCCGAGGCCGAAGTTACTGATATGACTGGCGGCAGCATTGGCCTCGAAATCGGTCACCATAGCCGCGATCGACGGATCGGCGATCGGGCGGTCACGCCGCGTCGGCACGTAATGATCGGCCGTACCGAAGGTGAGCCCGGGCTCCGCGACCGATCCGCCGCGCTCTTTCATCTGCGTGAAGGCGAGGAACGAGCCTTCGTGCACGTAATGGCGGTCGACCCACAACAGCGCAGCGCCGTCCTCGCGCCGGGTGATCTCGTGTGCCGACCACAGCTTGTCGATCAGGGTTTGGGCTTGGCTCATGCCAGACGCTTCGGGCTGTGGGCTTGCGGAGGTTGCAGGCAATATTGTACGCTAAAGAATACCAAGTAAAGGGACCGCTGCCGGGCGGCATCCGATCGGGAGAGTAGCTTGCGCGATTGGCTCGGCGAAGCGAAAGCGAAGCAAGTCTACCTTATTCTGCGCGACCGCATTCTCAGCGGCGCCTTTGGCTTTGGAACCAAGCTGCCCACCGAGCATGAACTGGCTGACTATTATAGCGTGTCGCGGGTTACCGTGCGGCGCGCGCTCGGCGAGCTTGCACGAGAACGCTTCATCGAGCGCCGCCGCAGCGCCGGTACGCGTGTCATTTATCGCGCGACCCCGGCGCCAATCGCGGCGGATATTTCCGGTGTGCTGGCCAACATTGCCGATATGGGACGGCGCACGGCGGTCAGGCTTCTTTCATTCGACTACGTGCCGGCCGCGGGCGCAAGCGCCGTTGCGGAGGCGCTGGGTGTCGGAGCCGATCAACTGCTGCAACGATCGGTGCGGGTGCGCGCCGTCGATCGCGTGCCATTTTCCTATTTGACCACGCATGTTCCTGAGAGCGTCGCCGTGACATTCACGAAGCAGGAGCTGGCTTCACGCCCGCTGCTTGAACTTCTGGAGCGCGCCGGCGTGAAGGTCGAACATGCCCGCCAACGCATCAGCGCCGGCTTGGCGACTCCTGACGTCGCAGATGCGCTCGATGTACGCGCCGGATCGCCGCTCATCGAACTCGTGCGTATCGTCTGCGACCAATCGGGCAGGGCCGTTGAACACCTGCATGCGCTTTACCGGCCCGACCGCTACGTGTTCGAGATGGATTTGGTGCGTTCCGGCGCGAAGGAGATGAAGTCCTGGTCACCCGTCGTTCGAAAGAACGGCCATGCCAGCCCTTTAAGGTCCGATACCGGAATTTGACAAAGAGAAAAGTCGCAAACCCGACGCCGTAACCTAAAACGAGGAGAGGACAGCCATGTCGAAGCAAAAAATGCCGTTTAGCCGCCGCCGGTTTCTTGCCACCACGGCGCTAGGCGCTGCGGCGGCCGCTTCAGGGACCCTGGCGATGCCGCCGGTGTTGCGGGCGCAGAGCGGCGGCGTGAAGATCGGGCTGCTTCAGCCCGTCACTGGTGCGCTGTCCTATTCGGGCCAGCAAAGTCGCCTCGGCGCCACCATGGCAGTCGAGGACATCAATGCCGCCGGCGGCATCAAGGGTTTGGGCAAAATCGATCCGGTTTTTGGCGATGCGCAATCGACGCCCGAGGGCGGCGTTGCGGAAGTGGAAAAGATGAATGCGGCGGGCGTTGCCTGCATCGTGGGCGGCTACTCGTCCTCGATCTGTCTTGCCGCCACCCAGGCCGCCGCCCGCTATGATCTCCCATACGTCGTCGATGTCGGAGTGGCCGACAGCGTCGTCACCCGCGGTCTCAAGAATACATTCCGCTTCGGCCCGAGTTTCTCGATCGTCGCCAAGTCCGCGCTCGAGAATTTGACGGCCCTCAACGATGATGCCGGCAAGCCGGCAAAGACCGTGATCATCGTGCACGAGGATTCGCTATTCGGCTCCGGTGTTGCCAAGCTCCTGAATGCGCAATTGCCGCCGCGGGGGTTCCAGATTCTGGAAACCATCTCGCACCCGACTCCGACGCGCGACTTCAACAACGTCGTCCTCAAGATCAAGGCGGAGAATCCCGATCTCATTATTCCGGCCAACTATTACAATGAGTATGTGCTACTCGCCCGCACCCTCCTGGAGCAGCACGTGCGCCCGAAGGGCATCTATTCGGTGCTCGGCGGCGCCGCTTCCTCATATAAGTTCGTCAAAGAATTTCCCGAGGCCGCCAAATACATCATGGACTGCAACAATTGGTTTAATCCGAAGAGTGCCAAGGCGCAGGAGCTGAAGAAGAGGGTCGAGGGGAAGGGACAGTTCTTCACCTACGAAGTCTGCATGAATTACAGCGCCGTACTCGTGGCAGCCGATGCCCTGGAGCGGGCCGCGTCCGTCGATCGGGCCAAACTGATTGCGGCGCTGGAAAGCTCAACGTTCTCCGGCCATATCATGCCCTATGGGCCGACAAAATTTGTTAACGGCCAGAATCAGGGTGCGGCGCCAGTCAACACCCAGGTGCTTGACGGCGACATCAAAGTCATTCGGCCGCTTGAATTTGCTGACGCTAAGCCGGTCTTCCCAATTCCCGCGTGAGGCAATGCAGGTGTCCAGACACTGCGATCCAACGGGTCCGGGCCGCAGTGGCTGGCCGGGTGAGAAGCGCCGCGAAGCAGTCCAGTCGGCCTTGACGCCTGGGTTGCTTGGTCGCTTTGCTCCCGACAATGACGCAGCTTTTTGATCGTCCGTGTTCTCACCTGTCATCCTCACCACTGTGGTCCTCAATGGTCTGATGGTCGGCGCGGTCTATGCGTTGGTCGCGCTGGGACTGACGCTGATTTACGGCGTACTTCATATTATTAATTTTGCCCATGGTGCGCTCTTGAGTGTCGCGCTGTTTGCGGCGTTCTTTGCTTATCAGAAGCTCGGCATCGATCCCTACCTCGCCGCGTTTCTGCTCGCTCCCGGCTTTTTTGTACTGGGCTACGCTTTGCAGCGTTTCATCATCGGTCCGGCCTCTCATGGCGACGACCGCAACATGCTCTTGGTGACGCTTGGTCTCGCGGTACTGATTGAGAATGCGCTGCTCTATGAGTTTCGCGCTGACACCCGCACCATTGATCTCGCTTACTCGTTCAGGACCGTCAATTTCGGCTTTACCTTCCTTTCGGTTTCGCGGCTGATTTCATTTGTAGCGGTGTTCGTGGTCGCACTGGTGCTGTGGCTAATCATGACGCTGACCGACACCGGCAAAGCGATCCGCGCCGTCGCCAAGGAGAAGCTCGGCTCGGAACTCGCCGGGATCGACGTGGCGCATATCTACGCGATGACGTTCGGCCTCGGCACGGCATGCGTCGCGATCGCCGCATGCCTGCTCATTCCGACCTACTATGTCAATCCAAGTGCCGGCAATGCGTTCGTGCTGGTCGCTTTCACCGTCGTCGTACTTGGCGGCATGGGATCGGTGCCGGGGGCGCTGATCGGCGGTCTGGTCATCGGCATTGTCGAAAGCCTCGGCGGGTTTTTCTTCGGCGAGTCGCTCGGCCAAGTCGGCATTTTCCTGATCTTCATCGCGGTGCTGCTGCTGCGTCCGCGCGGTCTGTTCGGAGCCAGCGCGTGAGGGGCTTGCTCTCGATCGTCATCGTGGTCGCGGTATTCGCGGCCGTACCGCTGTTCGTGCACTCGAACGTCGTGCTCAACTTTCTGGTCGTCACTCTGATGATTGCGCTTGCCGGCCAGGGCTGGAACATCATCGGCGGGTATGGCGGGCAATATTCTTTCGGGCACGCGGCCTTTTTCGGCACCGGCGCCTATGTGACCGCCATTTTGCAAGTGCATTATGGCGTCAATGCCTGGATCGGGTTTTTCGCCGGCATCGCCGCCGGCGCCGCAGTCGGCGGCATTATCGGCGGGCTTGCTTTCCGCGCCGGATTGCGCAGCTCCTATTTTGCGCTGGTGACGCTCGCCTTCGCCGAGGTCTTGCGCATTCTTGCCAGCGTCACCCCGATTACCGGGGCTGGCGTCGGCCTTCTCGTCAAGCTCGATCTGCGCGCGCAGTCGTTCCAGTTTCAGAGCCGCGCGGTCTTCTATTATGTAATCCTCGCGCTCGTTGCGATTGGATTGTTGATTGCCCAATGGCTCGAGCGTTCGCGGTTCGGGACCTGGCTCATTGCGGTGCGTGAGAACGAAGATGCCGCCATGGCGCTTGGGGTCAACGCGACGGCGGTCAAGCTTATCGCCATGGTCATATCCGCTGCGATCACGGCGGCGGCCGGCTGCTTCTACGTGCAGTATTTTCTCTTCATCGATTCATCAATCGCCTACGGCACGTGGATTTCAATCGAAGCACTGCTGACGCCGATTATCGGCGGCGTCGGCACCGTATTCGGTGCCCTGGCTGGTGCGCTGGTGGTGAAGCTGCTCGGCGAGGGCGCGAAGCTCGTGACCGGCGATGTGCCGGGTCTCGATCTCATGATTTATGGCGTGATGTTGGTGCTGGTCATCGCCTTCGCGCCGCGTGGGCTTGTTGGGACGCTGACCAGTCTGCGGGCGGGACTGACGCGCCGCTTCGGCGCGCCGCGAAAGGCCGCGGGGGTTGTGCGTGGCTGAAGCGCTCCTCTCGGTCGAAGGTGTATCGCGCCGTTTCGGCGGTTTGCTGGCGGTCAACGCGGCATCCCTGACGGCTCCGGCGGCGCGCATCACCGCTTTGATCGGCCCGAATGGCGCCGGCAAAACCACGCTGTTTGCCGTGATTTCCGGATTCCTCAAGCCTAGCGCCGGCCACGTTCGCTATGCCGGCGACGACATCACCGGCGAGCCGCCGCATCGGCTCGCGCGGCGCGGCATCGCGCGGACCTTTCAGATCGTTCAGCCCTTCGCCGGCCTCTCGGTCCGCGACAACATTCTGGTTGGCGCATACCTGCGCCACCGCGCTCGCACCGACGCGCTTGCTGTCGCCGAGAAGGTGGGGGAAGAAGTCGGGCTCGGCGACATGCTTGACCGGCCGGCGCACACTCTGACCGTCGCCGGACGGAAACGCCTGGAACTCGCCCGGGCGCTCGCGACCGAGCCGACACTTCTTCTGCTCGACGAGGTGCTCGCCGGCTTAAACCCGTCCGAGATTCGCGACATCGTTCCGGTCATCCGCGCCTTGAGCGCGCGCGGCATCGCCATCGTCATGATCGAGCACGTGATGCAGGCGGTGATGAGTTTGGCCGAGCACGTTTTCGTGCTCGCGGAGGGCCGCATCATTGCCGAGGGCAGCCCGGCGCAGGTGGCTGACAATCCGGCCGTGGTCGAGGCTTATCTCGGCCATGGCGCAGCGGCAAAAGTCAGGTCTGGTCATGCACACTGAGCGGAACGCAGACTCGCCGCTCCTGGAAATCCATGATTTATGCGCCGGCTACGGCGACACTGAAGTATTGCGCGGCATTGATCTTAGCGTTGCCAACGGCGAGATCGTCGCCGTGCTGGGCTCGAACGGCGTCGGCAAATCGACGCTGAATCGCACCATCTCGGGCATTGTGCGTGCGCGTGCTGGAGCGATCCGCTTTGACGGCGCTGCAATCCAACACGAAAAGCCGGCGGCGATTGTTGCGCGTGGTCTCATTCACGTGCCCGAGGGCCGGCGGATTTTTCCCAACCTGACAGTCGCGGAAAACCTCGATCTCGGCAGCTATCGCCGCGCTGCGGCTCGGCGCCCGGCCAACCGCGATCGTGTGTTCGCGATTTTCCCGCGCCTATTCGAACGGCGCACGCAGCGCGCTGGCACGTTATCAGGCGGTGAACAGCAAATGCTCGCGATCGGGCGCGGCTTGATGGCCGAGCCGCGATTGCTGATCCTCGATGAGCCTTCGCTCGGCCTTTCCCCAATTCTGGTCGAGGAATTGTTTGCGCTGATCGCGCGTATCCACGGCGACGGCGTCGCCGTATTGCTGGTCGAGCAGAATGTGGTGCAGAGCCTCGAGATCGCGGGCCGTGCCTATATTCTCGCCGAGGGGCAATGTGTCATATCGGGCCCTTCCGCCGACATCGGTGCCGATCCGAAACTCAAACGCGCCTACTTGGGACTGTAAAATCTGGGACTACAAAGCATGACCGAGACATCATTGTTAGCTCGCCTCCGCAACAGGCCGATTTTGGTCGCGCCGGGCATCTACGATTCACTCACCGCGCTCATCGCCGAGCGTGCGGGTTTTGACGCGCTTTACGTCTCCGGCGCCGGAATCTCGCATTCGCGGCTGGGGCGGCCGGACGTCGGCCTCGTCAGCATGAGTGAAGTGGTGCAAACCGTCGCGCTGATCCGCGATCGGGTCGGCGCCCATCTCGTCGTCGACGCCGACACCGGCTACGGCAATGCGCTCAATGTCGAGCGAACGGTGCGGTTGCTGGAGCGTGCCGGTGCCAATGCAATTCAAATTGAGGATCAGGATTTTCCGAAACGGTGCGGTCACCTCGACAACAAGTCGCTGATTTCAGCGCAGGAGATGGTCGGCAAGGTCAAAGCGGCAGTGGACACGCGGGCGTCAAAAGACACGGTCATCATCGCCCGGACCGACGCGGTCGCGGTCGAGGGTTTCGATCGGGCCATGGCGCGCGCCGCGCTCTATCGCGAAGCGGGCGCTGACATGCTGTTCGTCGAAGCGCCGCGTCAGCGCGACGAGCTTGCCCGGATCGCCGCGCAGCTTGGCATGTCTGCGCCGCTGATGGTGAACATGGTGGAAGGCGGCAAGACCCCGGTGCTGCCGGCGACCGACCTTGAAGCGCTCGGGTTTGCTTTCGTGATTTTTCCCGGGGCTATTTTGCGCACGGTCGCCAAGGCGGCCGAGGAATTTTACGGCTCGCTGAAGGCGCACGGCACCACCGAGCCGTTCCGCGCCCGCATGTTCGACTTCGACGGCCTCAACCGATTGATCGGAACGCCGGAAATGCTGGAACGCGGCGACCGCTATGCGGCGATTGAGTTGCAGCCGGGCCGCACCGCGGGGAAGCGATGACGCGGACGCTCGATCCGGTCACGTTGGCCGTGCTCAATGGCCGCCTGGTACAGATCGCCGACGAGATGGACGCGACGCTTTATCGCTCCGCCTTCAACCCGATCATCGCCGAAGCGCACGACGCTTGCCACGGGCTCTATCATCCCGAGACCGGCGCGACGTTGGTGCAGGGTTCGTCGGGTCTGCCGATCTTCGTCGGCGCCATGGCGTTTGCGGTCAAGGCTGTCATCGATAAAGTCGCGCAACACGGCGGCCTCAATGAGGGCGACACTTATCTGTTCAACGATCCTTATGACGGCGGCACCCATTTGAACGATTTCCGGTTGGTGCGGCCGGTGATGCGGGGCGGCAAGGTGTTTGCCTGGCTGGCCTCGGTCGGCCACTGGCTCGATGTCGGCGGTAACGTGCCTGGTAACTACAATGCAAAGGCGACAGAGAGTTTTCAGGAAGGCTTTCGCGTGCCGCCGGTGAAGCTCATCAGCGGCGGCGTATTTCAGCAGGATATCGTCGACATCCTTGCCGCCAATTCGCGCGTCCCGCTGTCAAACTGGGGCGATCTCAACGGCCAGCTCAATGCGCTTGGGCTTGGTGAACAGCGCGTCCACGCGCTGCTCGACGAGTACGGCGACGACACGGTTTCGGCCGCCACGGCGGCACTCACGGCACGTGCGGAAGCATTGATGCGCGCCAACATCGCGTCGCTGCCAGACGGCACCTACTCCTACGATGATTTCCTCGACAATGACGGCGTCACCGATGAGCCGCTGCGGATCGCGCTCGATTTGACGATCGCCGGTGAGGCAATGCGGCTCGACTTTTCGCGCTCGTCGCCGCCCTGCCAGGGTCCACTCAACATCGCGCGGTCGACGGCGGTCGCGTGCTGTTACGTCGCGCTCAAGCATCTCTTCACTGATGTTCCGGCCAATGCGGGCTGCATGGCGCCGATCGAATTCATCATTCCGGATACTACGCTGCTCGGTGTCTCGGCACCCAAGCCGGTCGGCGGTTACACCGAAACAATCCTGCGCGTGATCGACACGGTGTTTGGCGCTTTCGCGCAGGCCGCGCCGGAACGCGCCAACGGCAGTCCGTACGCAACGATTAACGCACTCTCGCTCGCCGGCTGGCGCGGTAACGGCATGCGTTGGGTCATGTTCTGCTTCTTCGGCGGCGGTCTCGGCGGCAATCCCGAAGGCGATGGCCTCAACCACGGCAACAATCCGATTTCGACCGCGACCATCCCGCCGACGGAAATTCTGGAATCACTCTATCCGGTGATGTTCACGCAATGGGCGCTGCGCCCGGATTCTGCGGGCCCTGGGTTTCATCGCGGCGGCCTTGGTGCGATTTACGAAGTCGAGGCGCTGGCCGAGGGCGGTGCCGAAGTCTTTTTGCTCGGCGAACGCGGCAAATTTCCGCCGTTCGGCGTCAACGGCGGCAAGGCCGCCGCGCTCAACCGCTTTTTTTATCCGACCGAGGGCGGTGAACGTTCGCCGCCGCTGACGTCGAAGATCACCGACGTGCACATCCGGCGCGGACAGCGCGTGCGGCTGGAGACGCCGGGGGGCGGCGGCTTTGGCGATCCGCGGACGCGCGATCCGGCGCGGGTCGCCCGCGACGTGGCGCTCGGCTATGTGTCGCGGCAGGCGGCGTCGCGCGATTACGGCGTTGCGCTTTGCGACGATGGCAGCGTCGATGCGCCGGCGACCGGACAATTGCGCCGCGGGGCGCGCGCATGAGTTTGGAAGGTGGGTCCATCGTCGGCGTCGACGTCGGCGGCACGTTCACGGATTTGTTCTGGTTCGACGCTGCAGCACGCGCGTTCCGCGTTGCCAAAGTGCCATCGCAACGCGGCGATGAAGCAGCCGGCTTTTTGCAGGGTCTGCTTGCGCTCGGTGCAATCGAGAGCTTCGGCGCCATCGTGCATGGCACCACCGTCGGCACCAATACGCTGCTGGAACGGCGCGGCCCCCGTATCGGCGTGATCACGACCCGCGGCTTCCGGGACGTGCTGGAGATGCGCCGCCGCGACCGGCGGCAAACCTGGGGCTTGTGGGGCGAATTCATCCCGATCGCCCCTCGCGACCTGCGCCTTGAAGTCGACGAACGCACGCTCGCCGATGGGAGCGTCCGCACGCCTGTCGATGAGGCCGCCGTGATGGCGGCCGCGAAGGTGCTCCGTGAGCGCGGCGCGGAAGCGCTCGCGGTCATCTTCATCAACGCCTACGCCAATTCCGAGAACGAGCGCCGCGCGCTCGCCGCGGCAGCGAAAAGCCTGGCCCAACGAGCACCTTTCCGCGTCGCATCAGGTGCTCCCGGAAATCCGCGAGTTTGAACGTGCCTCGACGACCGCGCTAAATGCGTATCTCCAACCGGTTGTCGGCGCCTATCTGGCCAAGCTCGAAGGTGCTTTGGCGAAGCAGAAATTCGCCGGCACGTTCCACATTGTTCAGTCGAACGGCGGCGTGATGTCGACGGCGACCGCGCGCCGCCTCCCGGTACGCACCGCATTGTCTGGTCCTGCGGCGGGCGTGATTGCCGCTGCCGCGATCGCGCGCGCCAGCGGCTACGATAACGTCATCACCTGCGATCTTGGTGGCACTTCGTTCGACGTGTCGGTGATCGCCGGCGCGATGCCGTCGCTCGCGGCGCAGACCGTCGTCGACTTCGGTCTGGTGATCCGCACGCCGATGATCGAGATCACCACCATCGGCGCCGGCGGCGGCTCGATTGCCGCGGTCGATCGCGGCGGACTGCTGCAAGTTGGACCGGAAAGCGCCGGCTCGGTGCCGGGACCGGCCTGCTACGGCCAGGGCAATGAGCGGCCGACGCTGACCGATGCCCACGTCGTGCTCGGCCGCATCAATGCGGCGCGGCCGATCGGCGGCAAGCTCGCGCAGCTCGATGTCGACGCGGCCAAGCAAGCGATCCTGACGCACGTCGGCCAGCCGCTTGGGCTTGGCGTGCAGGAGGCTGCCGAAGCGATTGTCCGCGTCGCCGATGCGCGCATGGCCGGCGCTATCCGGCTGGTCTCGATCGAGCGCGGCCACGATCCGGCAAAGTTCGCCGCGATGCCGTTCGGCGGCGGCGGCGCGCTGCACGCCAGTGCGCTGATCAAAGAAATCGGTCTGAAATGCGCGATCGTGCCGCGTTTTCCGGGCGTCACTTCCGCACTCGGCTGTGTCATCGCCGATCTGCGGCACGATCAGGTACAGACCGTCAACCTCATGCTCGACGGCCTCGACGTCGCCGCGCTCGATGCGCGCATGGCGGCAGCGGGCGAGGAGGCGAGGGGCGTGGTGGCGGCTGCCGGCATCGCCGTCGAGCGCATCGATGTGCTGTACGAGCTCGACATGCACTACCTCGGGCAGACCCACACCGTGGCCGTGCCGTTGTCTGTCACGCTTGCGAATGGAAGCACCGGCATCAGTGAGGCAGCAATCAGAGTGGCGTTTGACAAAGCCTACGCCGCCGCCTTTGGCCGGTTGCTTCCGGGAATTGCGGTACGGATCGTCTCGCTTCGCACCGCTGCCGTCGGTCGGCGTCCGGCGTTCGATTTGACGGCCTTTGCGCCGTCTGCGGATGGTTCGATTGGAAAGGCCGAGCGCGGCGAGCGGCCGGTGTGGTTCGCCGGTATATGGCACGCCACGCGCGTGTGGTCTCGGCTCGATCTTCCGGCCGGCGCGGTGATTGAGTCGCCGGCGATTCTGGAACAACCCGATGCGACCATCTTCATCGAGCCCGGCTTGCGTGGACGTGTCGACGAGTTAGGCAATGTCATCGTCGAGCGCAGCGAATGAGTCTCGAAACCACCGCACTCCTTCTCCTCGATCTGCAGAATGACTTTCTGCACCCGCAGGGCGCCTATGCGCGCGCCGGACAGACCAGCGAAGCCATCGCGGCACTACCGGCGCGGTTGAAACCGCTCGCAGATGCAGTGCGGCAACGCGGCGGTCTTGTTGCCGCGACATTGTTCACGCTGGTGCCCGGTCGCGGCGGCGAACCAATCGTGTCGCCGCATCTGAAAAAGCTGCGGCCGTTTCTCGGCAAAGGCGACTTTGCGCCGGGTTCGTGGGGCCAGCAATTGGTCGATACGCTGGCACCGGCGGATGTTTCGGTCGAGAAGGTCGCTTACTCGGCGTTCTACATGAGCCGGCTCGAATGGGTGCTGCACAAATGCGGCATCGAACGGGTCTATGCCGCCGGCATCGTCACCAATGGTGGCGTCGCCTCAACCATTCGCGACGCCCACGTGCGCGAGTTTTCCTGCACCGTGCTCGAAGACGGCTGCGCCGCCTTCTCCGAGGAGGTGCACCGCGCCGCGATCGAAGGCTTGCGGCCGATCGCGCGCATCATGACGGTGGCGCAGGCGATCGAGGAAGTCGAGGCCGCGCAGTCTTCTTAAGAAGACGGCTTATGCCGCGCCAGCACCTGATCGCGCAAGACGTGGCGGCGGATTTTCCCCGTGCCGGTCATCGGAAATTCCTCGAAGTGTTCGATCGTTTCCGGGAGTTTGTAATCGGCGATCTGGCCCTTGAGGAAAGTCACCGCCTCGTCGAGCGACAAATCGCGGCCAGTTTTGGGGATGACGCAGAGACAGTTGCGCTCGCCGAGCCGCACATCCGGCAGGCCAACCATCGCCGCGTGCATGACGTTCGGATGGGTATAGAGAATTTCCTCGACCTCGCGCGGAAAGAATTTTTTGCCGCCGCGATTGATGATCTCCTTGCTGCGCCCGGAAAGCTGAACGTTGCCCGCAGCGTCAACGAAGCGGCCGAGATCGCCGGTGCGAAACCAGCCGTCCTCGGTGAACGAGGCAGTATTGGCGGCCGGGTTGTTGTGATAACCGAGATGGACCGACGGCCCGCGCGCGGCGACTTCGCCGATCTCGCCATAGGGCACGTCGTTGCCGACGCTGTCGAGGATGCGGATTTCCATGTCGCCGACGAGACGGCCGATGGTGCCGTTGACCTTCTCCGGATCATCGGTGAAGCGCGTGTAGGTGTGGAAGCCGGTCTCCAGCATGCCGTAAAGCTCGATCAGGTGCCCCTTGGCGCGCGCCTGATAGTCGCGAATGGTCTCGATCGCGGCCGACGCGCCGCCGGTGATCACCACGCGCAGCGAAGACAGATCGAAGCGGCCGAGCTCCGGGTCGGCCAGCATGGATACGATCGCCGCCGGCGCCGTCGGAATGTAGGTGACGCGCTCGCGCTCGATCAGCTCCAGCGCTGCGCGCGCAGAAAACCGCTCCATCAGCACGGCGCGGGCACCGGCCATGATGGTCTGCATCAGCGTGATGTAGCCCCAGTTCAGCCCGACCGGCAGATAGGTGAGCAGCACGTCGCGCTCGGTTACTTCCATGTCGCGGTTCAGAAGCCAGGGGGCGTAGATCGTGGTGTTGAAGCTGTGCAGTACGCATTTCGGATCGCCGGTCGTGCCCGAGGTGAAGGCCATGCGGCAGACTTCATTAGGGTCCATGTAGACCCGGTGTTCGGGCGCGAGCGGCGGGCATGATCGCAACTCGTTGAGACTGCTAATGCCATCCGCGGCTTCGCCGGCGACAATCAGATGCGAAAGGCCTGGCACCGAAGCGCGCAATCCCTTCGCCATTGACAGAAAATCGAATCCGCGAAATTCACGGGGAAAGACGTAAGCGCGACTACCGGAAAATTTGAGGATGTAATCCAATTCGCGTGCGCGGAAATCGGGATTGACCTTGTTGGCGATCGCGCCGATCAGCTCGAGCGCGAAGAACGCCACCGCGAACTCGATCCAGTTCGGCAGTTGCACGGTGACGACATCGCCGCGCTTGATGCCGATGCGGCGATAGAGTTCGGCGCAGCGCAGGACCTCGTCTTTCAGCGCGCCATAGCTGATGCGGCGCCGGGCATCGGCGAAGACCTCGCGTTCGGCGTGCGCCGCGGCGGCCTCGTCGATGAATGCGAAGAAAGTCTTGTTGGCCCACAAGCCCGACGCTGTGTACCGCTGCGCGAGTTCGGGCTTGACCATGTTCACATAGGTCATCGTGCATCCCCCTCAGCGAAGGCCACGGAACAAGCCGCCATCAACCTGGATCGCGGTCCCGGTTATGTAGTTGCCGCGTGGCGAGACCAGAAAGGCGACAATGCCTGCGATATCCTCGACGGTGCCGATGCGTCGCATCGCTATCTCATCCGCAAGCTTGGCGCGCATCAGGTTTGGATCCTGACCGTCAGCGGCAAAAACTTTTTGCAACCGCTCGGTTTCGATGTAGCCTGGGCAAATGGTGTTGACGTTGATGCCCGCGGCGGCGAGTTCAAGTGACAACGTCTTGGCGTAGCCAATGACGGCGTCCCATGTGGCTACGGACAAGCCAAAGCCGGGAATCGGCTGAATTGCCGAGATCGCCGTGATGTTAAGGACGCTGCCGCCGCCACGCGTTTTCATGTGCGGTACGGCGGCGCGGCACATGCGCACGACATACATCAGATTGCGTTCGATGGCCTGATGCCACGCCGCGTCGTCGAAGTTTATGAGATCGCCAAGCGGCGGCGCGCCGTCATTGTTGACGAGAATGTCGATGCCGCCATAGTGCGCGGTGGTCAAGGTTACAACGGCGGCGCAATCTTCGGCGCGACGGCAATCGGCCGGCAGCGCCAGTGGTTCGATGCCGGTCTCGGCGCGGATTTTCTCGGCCGCTTCGCGCAAGGGCTTTTCGCGTCTCGCGGTGATGGCGAGCTTGACGCCTTCGGCCGCCAGCGTCCGCGCGATGCCGAAGCCGATGCCCTGGCTCGCGCCGCCGACGATGGCGACCTTGTCCTTGAGTTTCAGGTCCACGACAGCCCCAGTGTCTGAGCGAACGCTTCGGCGTTGCGGTGAAACAGCTTCTCCAGCATGTCCGGCGAATAGCCTTCACCGATCCAGTCTTTCACCAGCCGTTCATAGCCGAACAGCGGATAGTCGCCGCCGAACATGACGCGATCTTTCAGCCGCCGCGGGATGTCGTGCTTGAGGTCGGCGCTGTGATATTTCGGCGACCAGCCGTGCAACTCGTACCAGATGTTGCGCTTGTGCATCAGCACGGCGAGGGTCTCGGTTTGCCATGGCCAGCCCGGGCGCGCGGCCATGATTTTCAGCTCGGGATAGTGCGCGGCAACGAGATCAAGATGGCGCGGATGGCAATTGTCGAGAATGACGCCGCCGCCGCCTGGCAGACCGGCGCCGAGGCCCGTGGTGCCGACAAAGAACAGGATCGGAATGCCGGCTTCGATGCACAATTTGTAGAACGGAGCATAGGACGGATCGCTTCCCGGCGGCGATTTGGAGGCGGACACCGCATAGCCAACAAAACCGACGCGATTGTCGATGCAACGGCGCAGCTCTTTGATGCCGGCGGCACCCATACCGGGGTCGATGTGAAACCAGTGACCCAAAATGACGTCGCGGTGTGCGCGTTCGGTGGCGAATGAGTAATCGTGCAGGCTCTGCATCTCATCGAGCGGCAGGAATTTCGAGAAACCGAGATCGAGGATCACGCGGGCATTGTTGGTGCGGAAATAGGCGGCCATCTCGTCCTCGGTTTTGTAGTCCGGATCGGAGTGCCAGGTCGCGCGTTGCTGCGCCAATTCCTCTGGTGTTTGCAGCACGTAGCCCCGCTTGGTGCCCCAGTGCGAGTGCATGTCGATGATTTTCATTATCACCCCATTCCCAAATAAGCCGCTCGAATGCGCTTGTCGTCCATCATTTGCCTGCCTTCGCCTCCAAACTCGATGCGGCCGGTTTCCAACACATAGACATAGTCGGCAAGGCGCAGGATCCGGCGGACGTTTTGCTCGGCAATCAGCACCGGAATGCCCTCGGTGTTGATGCGGCGGATTGCTTCGATGATCGTGCCGAACGCCTTCGGCGAAAGTCCGAGCGAGGGCTCGTCAAGCAAAAGACAGCGCGGCGACGACATCAGCGCGCGAGCGACCGCCAACATCTGCTGCTCGCCGCCTGAAAGGAGCCCGGCCGGTTGCCGCGCGCGTTCGCGCAGAATCGGAAACAGCGCCTCGACGCGCGACAATTGCGTATCCCAAGTTTCGCGGCCGGTCACGGTAAAGGCGCCCATTTCCAGATTTTCGCGCACCGTCATGTCGCCGAACAACAGGCGCCCCTGCGGAACCAGCACCAGCCCATCCCGCACCAGTGCTTCAGGCGCGCGCCCGGAAGTCTTTTTGCCGGCAAAAGTGATACTGCCGGCTTCAATCGAAGCAAGACCACAGATCGCCCGCAGCAGCGTGGTCTTGCCGGCGCCGTTGGCGCCGAGGAGCGCGACGATTTTGCCCGCTGGCACGGTCAGCGACACGCCGCGCAGCACGCGCACGCGGCCATAGCCGGCATCGAGGTCGCGCACCTCAAGCATGGTCGTCGGCCTCACCCAAATAGGCGTCAACGACCCCGGGATGATCCCGAATTTCGGCCGGCGCGCCCTCGGCGAGAACTTCGCCCTGGTGCATCACGGTGATGCGTTCGGCAAGACGCATCATGACACGCATATTGTGTTCGACGACGAACAGGGTGATACCACGTTCGCGTACCAGTTTGCGAATGGTGGTGACCGCGGCATCTGCCTCGGCTTCGCTCATCCCCGATATCGGCTCGTCGAGCAGCAGAAGCCGCGGCCGCACCGCGAGCGCACGCGCCAGATCGACGCGCTTTTGGATGCCGAACGGCAGGTCGCGAACAGGTGCTGTGGCGAGTGCACCGAGCTCGAATGCTTCCAGCAGCGCCAGCGCTTCGCCCCGCGCGTCATGCTCGACCCGCCGGGCGCGACCAAAACCAACGAGGGCCGCACTGATGCCGTAAACATGATGGCTGTAGAGACCGGTGAGAACATTGTCGAGCACCGTACTTTCGCGAAACAACTCAACGTGCTGGAACGTCCTTCCAATGCCGCGCGCGGAAATAATTTCGGCGGGAAGCTCGGTCACTTCCTCGTCGGCGAAAATGATCGAGCCGGCGTTTGGCCGGACGATGCCGGTGATCGCGTTGATCAGCGAGGTTTTACCGGCGCCATTTGGGCCGATCAGGCCACGAATTTCGCCTTGCTCGACTCTCATGCTGACGCCACGCACGGCGGCGACGCCGCCAAAGCTGACCGATATGGAATCCAATCTGAGCAGGCTCATGTCAGACTGCCCTTGGCGTCGCGCCGCCTCACCAGCAACGCAAGACTCCCGACAATGCCTTTTGGCGCAAGAACGAGCGCGCCGAGGAGGATGACGCCGTAAACAACGTCGCCGTATTCCCTGGCGCCGCGCAGCGTCTCGGGCAGGAGCGTCAACACCACGGCGCCGACCACGGAGCCAACAACCGAGCCGAGGCCACCGACGACGATGAAGGTGATTTCGCGCAGCGAAGCCGAGATGTCGAATTCGGTCGGATCGATGAAGCCGACGACGGCGGTGAACAACCCGCCGGCCAAGCCGGCAAACGCAGCCGCAATCGAAAAGGCAAGAAGTTTTGTGCGCCCAGGCGAGATGGCCAGCGCCTGTGCCACGATGACACTTTGGCGAACCGCGTCGAAAGCACGGCCGTAGCGCGACCGTTGAATGTTCCAGCCGGCGGCGATGGCAAGCGCCGTTACGCCAAGGACGAAAAAGTAGAGAGCGCTGCCATTCAACGGCCAGCCGGCAAGCTCGGGCTTCGCCAGTTTGAGACCACGAACGCCGCCGGTCAGATCGGGAAATTCCTCGATGGCGATCGACACCACTTCAAGAAAGCCGAGCGTCACGAGGGCGAGATAAAGACCGGAGAGGCGCCGCGCCGGATAGCCGAGGCTGGCGCCCAGCACCGTGGTCACGACCACGCCGGCCGGAAGCGCGAGCGCGTAAGTCACCGCCAGCCGTGTCGTCAGGAGAGCCGTCGTGTAGGCGCCAATCGCCATCAGCGAGGCGTGGCAGAGCGAAATCTGTCCGCAATTGCCGGTGAGCAGATTGAGGCCGATGGCGGCGACGACGTTGACCAAAATCAGTTCGGCCAGATAAACCTGATAGCTGCTGCCGAACAGCGGCAGCGCTATCGAAGAAACTGCTGCAATCGTGATGGCGGCGTGGGCTAAACGCATCGTGCTAGACGCGGACCCGCGTCGCGCCCCACAATCCCTGCGGCCGCATCAGCAAGAAAGCGATCAGAATGGCAAACGGAATAATCTCCTTGAGCGCGGCGCCAAACAGTGCGCCGGCGTAGGTTTCAAGAATGCCAAGCAGGAGCCCTCCGACGACAGCGCCGCCCAGACTGCCGAAACCGCCTATCACCGCCGCGACCAGTGCTTTGACGATGACGTGCCCGAATTCAGGGTTGATGCCAATGACCGGAGCTAGCAGCAATCCGGCAAGGGCACCGATCGCAGCGGACAATGCCCAGGCCGATCCGAGTACTCTGCCGACGCTGATTCCCATCAGCCGCGCCGCGGTTTGATTATAGGCAACCGCGCGCATGGCCTTGCCGAGTTTGGTCTGCTGAAAAAACAGTATCAATAAGGTCACCAGGGCGGCGGTGCTCCCGATGATGACCAGATAACTCGGATTGACGCGCAACGGTCCGACGGCAAGCGCGGGCCCGGCGTAGGGCGCGGGCAGAAAGAAGACATTGTCCTGCCAGTGAATGCGAATGAGCGCGCGAATAATCAGGCCGATGGCAAACGTCGCGATGACCAAAGTAAATTCCGGCGCGCCGATGATGGGACGAATGAACAGCCGCTCGATCAAAATGCCGAATCCGGCGGCGATGACGAGCGTAGCCGGCACCATCAGCGGATAGGGCAGGCCGTAAGTGCTCAGCACCAGCGCGATATAGGCGCCAAGCGTCACCAGCTCGCCCTGGGCGAAGTTCAAGACGCGGCTCGCTTTGAACGGGATCGCCAGCGACAGCGCGACGATGGCGTAGATGCTACCGACGCTGAGTCCGGACAGGGCGAGCTGCAACGCGATGCGCCAGGTCATAAGTGACACGGTTCATGAGTGATGCTGCTCATGCGTAAAAGCGCCGCCGTCGGCGTTGCACGTCCGCGGCAGCGATGCCCCAACTAATGATAACGCTGCAGGATATCGCTGGGCCGTTTGCTTTCCCATGGCACCTGCACCCATTCGCCATTTTTCACCTGCATCGGCTGCAGCCGCAGATTGCCGATGTGGTGATTTTTGGCGAAGCTTCGCGGGCTCGCGATCGGGCCGACCCGGTAGTCGTGAAGGTTTTCCAGAGCGTCGATCAACCGCTCCGTGGTGAGGTCCTTGCCTGCGTTCCGCATCGCTTCCGCGACCACATAGATGTCGGCGTAGGCGAGCACGTCGAAAATGTTGGGCCTGCTCGCCGGAAGGTTTGGATAGTCAGCGTTCCACTTGGCGCGCCACCCCTTCATCGCCGGATCACTTGAGCCCGGCAGCAGCGGGATAAGGGCGAAGCCGTTGGCGCCTTCGGCGGCGGGACCGGCGGCAGTAAGGAGCCCCTGATCGACCATGGTGGTGCCGACGAAGAACCGCTGGCTAAGCCCAAGTTCTTTTGCCTGTCGCAGCGCGATCGCCGCCTCGGCCGGATTTCCAAAGAAGGCAATCACTTGCGGATCGGCTTGCTGCAGCTCCAGGAGCTGCGGGGTGAAGTCCTTGTCGCCGATGTTGAACTCGGCCCGCTTTACCGGGGTGATCTCGTACCATTTCTGCAATTGCTTGGTGAGCGCGTCGCCCTCGTTCTTCGGATATTCCTCGCGGCCGCTGAGGATGCCGATCTTCTGTGCCTTCAGTCCGTCGACGATGTATTCGGCATAGAGTTCGCCGTAACGCGGCACTTCGGTGGTGCCGCCGCGGAACAGATTTTTGGCGAACGGCCAGGTCACGCCGGGGGCCGAAGCGAAGGAGACGAACATGACCATGCCCTTCTCCTTGACGTAATCGATCGTGCCGATGGTGCCGTTGCTGCCGGCAACGTTGAACAGCATGAACACCTTATCTTCGTCGATGAGTTTTTTCACCGCGGCGAGTGCTTTGGCGGGCGAGTGACCGTCATCTTCGAAGATCATGTTGAGCTTCCGGCCATTGACGCCGCCCGCGGCGTTGATCTCTTTGATCGCCATAGCCGCACCGTCACGTCCGGCGAGGCCGATATAGGCCGCCGGTCCGGTGATCGGTCCGAACGCTCCGATGGTAATCGTATCGGCTGTGACGCCTTGCTCGGCCGCGGCGGCAGCGGCCGCCATCGCTGCACATGCGAGACCTGTCGCAAACGCCAGGAAAAGCTTGCGTACGCCGGACATGCTCCCTCCCACCATCCGCTTGTTGGCGCGCGGATTGAAAGCGCAGTTTATTGATTGGCGCGGCAATGAGTCAAAGGGCTTCCGCCCATCACGCCGCGCACGGCTCTTTTTGCGATTCGCATCGCCTCCTGCGGCGGGAGGATTGAGGGAACGGCGCGCGGCGACAGGCAAACGGGGCGATTGCCCAATCTCTCGACTTCGTTGTTTTGAGAGATTGTTGCGCGGCTGTTGCAGCAAGGGTTTTTTGCTGCTTAGACAGAGCCGATCATGAACTGCAATCGAACGGCCAGTGAGGCTGGTTCCGGGAGGCGTTGAGATGTATCGCGGTACTAAAGACATCATGTTGCCTACGACAATTACCGGCTCGCTGCCGCGGCCAAGCTGGTACACGGAAAATCTCGGCACCCGGATGTTTCTCGATGCCATGGTGAGCCGCCGCTACCGCGAGCAATATGTCGACGCGCTGACATGTTATTTGCGGGAACAGGAGCTTGCCGGTCTCGATATTGTGACGGACGGCGATTGCCGGTTCGACGACGATGTCGGCGGCCAAAGCTGGACCAGCTATCCGCCGCACCATATGAGCGGATATGAACGCGGCGACCCACGGCCAACCCCGGCCGGGCGCGGTGGCTTGTGGTTTCCGCGCGGCCATATCCTGCACGATTATCTGGAATCGCGGGTGATGCCGGTCATTATCGGTCCGGTGGGCCGCGGCGACCTGCAATACACCACGCTATGGAAAACCGCGCAGCGACAGACCACGCGGCCGGTCAAATTCGGAGCGGTATCGGCGGAGATCGTCGCGTTCGCTTCGCAGGACCGCTACTACAAAAGCGTACCCGAGCGCATGCTGGCGATCGCCGACGCTTTCAACGAAGAATATAACGAGCTTGCCGACGCCGGCTGTCCGGTGATTCAGATCGAGGAGCCGCAGATCCATCTTGCGGCCGCGCGCGGCATCCAGGACAAGGTGATCACGCCGGAATTGATGGTCGAAGTGTTCAATCGCACCGTCAAAGGCTTGCGCGCCAAGACCGAAGTGTGGGCGCATTCGTGCTGGGGCAACCCCTCGCAGCAACGGATGTTCGCGAAGGTGCAGAGCTACAAGCCGTCGCTTGAGACCTACAATAAGGTCGACGCCGACGTCATCACTTTCGAGTCTTCGAGCTCCGGCGGCATGGATCTGGAGGCGATAGGCAAGACCATCGCCGAGAAAAAGATCGCGATCGGCGTCATCGACCATCACACGCTGCAGGTCGAAAGCCCGGACGAGGTGGCCGCCCAAATCCGCGCCGCGCTCAAATTCATTCCGCCGGAACGGCTGGTGATTTCGTCCGATTGCGGTATGGGCCGCGAAGGCATGAGCCGCCGCCACGCCTACTACAAGATGGTCTCACTGGTGCTCGGCACCAACATGGTGCGCAAGGAATTGGGTTTCCCTGAAGCTCAATGCCTGGCCGCCGATGAGCGCTATTCGTTGGTGGTGCCGGCGAAATAAGGTCCGGCTTCTGGCAGAAGTGGGACAGGGCGGAACTTAAATCTGCCTCCGACAGTTGATTGACCAGTCTGTTTTGGCTGGGATCCATTCGTCGTTAGGCCTGTGGAGCTTCTGTTTTCCTGTGCATGGCTCGCGGTCATTGCGTGGCTGATCGGCCGGGCCTTTAAGCAGCGCGGGCTTCTGCCCCGCCTGTTCCGGGTGTTGCCTCCATCGGCTCAAGAAGCGCCATTCGTCACCGTGGTCATTCCTGCGCGAGACGAGGAAACCAACATCGCGCGGTGCCTGCGGTCGTTGCTCGCGCAGGATTACCCGAAAAGCCGGCTTGCTATTTTGGTCGTCGACGATCATTCGGCCGACGCTACGCCGGCAATTGTCCGCGAATTGGCGGCGCGGCATCCGCAAATCTCGTTGCTTCAAACGCCAGCGCTGCCGCCGCGCTGGACCGGCAAGTCTCATGCCTGCTGGACTGGGGTGCGCGCGGCGGTGCCGCAAACCCAATGGCTGTGCTTCATCGACGCCGACGTGAAAGCCAAGGCCGGCGCATTATCGAGCGCCGTGCACGCTGCCGCGATGCAGCAGCTTGATCTTCTTTCATTGGCGCCGCGCCAGGAGCTGGGAAGCTTTGCTGAACGGCTCATTCTGCCTTGCGGGCTCATTCTGCTGTCGTTCCTTCATGACCTGCGGCAGGTTCAGGCCCGCTCGGGCCACGATGTCACAGCGACCGGACAGTTCATGCTGGTCCGGCGCAACGCCTATGAAGCAGTCGGTGGCCACGCGGCTGTTTGTCGGGCGATCTGTGAGGACCTCGAGTTCGCCCGGATGCTCAAACAATCCGGACGATCGGTCCTGCTCATGGGGGGCGAACAGCTCTTGTCGACCCGCATGTATACCGGCTGGCGGACGTTGTGGCCCGGGCTTACGAAGAATCTCGTTGATACGCTGGGCGGTCAGACCGCGACGGTGGCCGTGGCTGTCGCCGGAATGGTCTTGGCGTGGGCGGCTTGGGCCTTGCCGCTGGTCGATCTGGCGGGCTGGTGGCAGCATGTGGATGAGGCGACGTTCGCCTTGTCGCTCGCGCTTGCGGCCTCAGCCGCCGCGACCGGCCTTCACGTTGCCGCGACGTTCTATTTTCGTATTCCTTTCTGGTACGGTTTTATCTTTCCGCTCGGCTACACTGCAGGTGCGCTGATGGCACTCGACAGCGTGCGCCGCCGCCGCGCCGGGCGGGTCGTTTGGAAGGGCCGGATCTATTCATGAAGGTTGTGCGGAGGAGAAGCGAGGAGGCGCGGTCCGCCGAGCGCGCCCGCGTCGCCGGACCGCTCGACTCGGGCGAAACCCGCGCCATCATGGTCGGGGCCGTCGTGCTCGCGATCTTTCTTTATTTCATCAAGCTGATTTTGCTGCCGTTCGTACTTGCAGGCATCGTTGCCTATATCTGCACGCCGATTTTGGACTGGGCCGAGCGGCGGACGCGTTGGCCGCGTTTGCTGTTCTCGGTCGCGTTGTTTCTGGTTCTTTGTGCCATCTCTGTCTTCGTCGTCCTGCTCGCCGCCGCGCGCGTCGCGGACGAGGTGCAAGCGACTGCCGCGGATTTGCAGGGACTGCTGGAGAACTTTACCCGGCAGGCCATGGGCGAGCAGCCCATTTCGTTGTTCGGCTACACGATGAACGCACATGAGGTTGCTCAGTTGGTGCTGGAGCGGGTGCGTAAGTGGGTCGGACAGACCGATCTGATTGAACTCCTGACCGGTTACAGCATCGCGGCCAGTATGGGCGCGTTTCTGACGATCGTGCTGCTGTTCTATTTTTTGGTTAGTGGAAGGCAGGTGGCACGCGGGCTGTTCTGGATCGTGCCGCCGCATCGACGGCCGTTGGCGGCGCGCATCTGGGCGCGGCTCGATCCGGTGCTGATGCACTATTTCATCGGCGTGATTGGCGTCGTGATCTATGCCACCGTTGCGGCGTATATCGGTCTTGGCGTTATCCTCGGCATTCAACATGCCGTGTTGTTGGCGCTCCTGACCGGCATACTGGAAACAGTCCCGGTGGTCGGTCCAACCGCCGCGGCGGTCCTTGCGGGCCTGGTGTCGCTACGCACCGCGACCGGCATCGTCAGCATCGTCGAATATGCCGCCTATGCGACCGCTCTGCGCCTTTCGATCGACCAGATCGTCGGTCCGATTGTGCTGGGCCGCGCGGCGCATGTGCACCCGGTGCTGATCATCTTTTGTTTCCTGGCCGGCGGCATTTTGCTCGGAATTCCAGGCGTCATTCTCGCAGTGCCGGTCGCCTTGGTCGTCAAAAGTACGCTGGCGACGATCTACGGCGACGAGGCTGCTTAGGCAGGCGGCTGGGGCCGGCACGTGCGGCTTTGGGTCTCGCGCATCGGGCGGAAGTTCGGTTATATTGTGCGGCAAGCGGGCAACTTTCTCCGGGAAAGAAAGTTGTTGGTTGAGTTTGAGGAGGCGGAGACCCGCTAAATGGCGGTGTGGGATTCCGCGGAGCGCACGATAGGGTGGCGGCCCAGCCGGCGCTGGCTCGCAGATGCTGTCGGCTTGCTCGATAGGCGGCTGCGCCGCCGTCAGCAAGTGTTTGAATACACTTGCCACCCAGCCTGCGTCTTTCGCCTTGATATTGATCGCGCGGTCAAATCGCTCGTTCTTTGTGACGGAACGCGGATGCAGCCGGGGCACCGCGTTGCTCGACTGCATTTCTGGAACGAGCAAATTCCCCCGATACCGAAGAGCGGGGCGACCATCGCCTGGGCGCGTCAACTACAGCGCGCCATTGCCATCTCGCTGGGCGAACTTGCAAGCTTTCTCGCCTCGCGGCCCGACCTCGCCGACGTCGCCATAGTCTGGGGCGAGGTCCCCTCTGGCACGAGCGCGCAGGCTGGGCAGGTAGCGCGGATCATGGCGCGCTATGGCTTCGAGGCGACCGCCGAGACTGAACGTCTGTCGTTCGGCGAGCGGCTGCATCGCTTCGGCGAAAATATTCTGATTTCAATGATCCTCCTCGCGCACAATCCGGGCGCGCTTCACGTCGACACGCTCAAGCGAGTCCGTGTCCCGATCTACATGTCGCGCCGAAGCCTCGAAAGAAAATTTGGCTGAATGGATGAATTTGCAGTCTGAGCGCAGGTCTAAGTCATGACAATTGCCGAAACAATTCCTCATGCGATGTCGGTCGCTCAGTTATTCGGTTACGTTTTTCTGATCATCGCCATCGTCGGCTGCCTGCTGACGCTCACTGCGGCGGCATGCGTGCTCGGGTTTCCTGACGAAGATACGGGTGCTCCCACCGTTCAGCCGCCGGTAACTGTGCTCAAGCCGTTGCATGATGAGGAGCCGGGCCTCCCGTCGCGTCTCGCCGCGTTCCATCAGCAGGACTACCGCGCACCGATCCAGGTCTTGTGCGGCACACAGCGTCACGACTCGCCTGCCGCCGCCATGGTGCGAACAGTGAAGGCGGGCTTACCCGAAAACCACATCGACCTTGTCGTCGAGCCACGCAATCATGGTGTCAATCGGAAGGTCTCGAATTTGATCAACATGATGCCGAAAGCCCGGCACGATATCCTGGTGCTCTCCGATAGCGACATTGTCGTCGGGCCGGGCTATTTGGGGACGCTGACTGCGCTTCTTGAATTGCCAGAAGTCGGTCTGGTGACTTGCCTCTATTATGGCATCGGGGGCGAAGCGCTGTGGGCGCGGCTCTCGGCGCTGGCCATTAATCTGCAATTCCTGCCGCAAGCGATCGCTGCGGTCAGCCTGGGGCTCGCGAAACCATGTTGTGGCGCAACCATCGCGATCCGCCGATCGATGCTCGATCGCATCGGTGGCTTTGGTGCGCTCGCCGATGTGCTCGCCGACGATCACGCGATCGGTCTTGCGGTCCGTTCCGCCGGCTATGACGTGGTTACGGCACCGTTCCTGGTTGGGCATCACTGCTTTGAGGGAAGTTTGCGTCAACTCGTTCGGCATCAGATACGGGTTGCCCGTACGATCAAGAGCATCTATCCGCTTGCTTATGCCGGCACTATCGTCACCCATCCCTGGCCGTTGTCGCTGCTCGCCTTGCTGTCCGGAAGTTCGGCTGCCTTTATGGTGGCAATCGCCGTACTGCTTTCCCGTATCCTGCTCTGCGGCTGCGTCGAATGGCGGTTCAGCTTGCCGCGACAAAATTATTGGCTCGTCCCGGTGCATGACCTCGTCGCGTTCGGTATCTATGTGACGAGCTTTTTCGGGGCTAAGGTCTACTGGCGCGGTGCCGACTACCGTGTCGCGTCCGATGGGAAGTTGGTCGAAGGAGACCTCGGTAGATCATGATGCGAAATCTGGCCCTGCCGAAGCGCTTCCGGGCGTTTGACGGCAAAGTCGAACGGCGGGAGCCTGCGCACTGAATCGGCTGATCATCACGGCGGACGATTTCGGGCTGAGCGAGCCGGTCAATGCCGCCATCGAGGAAGCGCATCGCCGCGGCATCCTCAGCGCCGCGAGTTTGATGGTCGCCGGTCCCGCCGCAGCCGACGCGATCAAGCGAGCGCGGACGTTGCCTGATCTGCGAGTCGGATTGCACGTCGTTTTGGTCGACGGCAAGCCGGCGCTCGATCCTGCCGATATTCCAGGCCTTGTCGGCGACAGCGGATGGCTGCGCAACGACCTCGCGGTCTATGGATCGGAGATCGCCTTTCTTCCCTCGCTTCGGCGGCAAATCGAAAAAGAGATTGCCGCGCAGTTCGATGCCTACCGCGCCACCGGGCTGCCGCTCGATCACGTCAACACGCATCGGCACTTCCATCTACATCCCGTTGTCGCGGCCGCGATCGTCGACATCGGAAAGCGTTACGGTATGCGAGCGTTGCGGGTTCCGCTCGAGCCCTGGCGGATCGTCGCCGACATCGATCCAAAGACGCAACGCCAGGCCGGCCGCATCGTGGCGCCTTGGGCCGCCTGGCTGCGGCGGCGCATCCGCCGCAGCGGACTGGTAACCGCAGATGCTGTGTTTGGATTGGCGTGGTCGGGCGCGATGACCCGACAGCGACTTGCCGCGCTTCTCGGCCGACTGCCCGGCGGTCTGGTCGAAATCTATCTGCACCCCGCGACGACCAACACATTCTTTGGAGCGGCGCCGGGCTATCAGTATGCCGAGGAGTTCGCTGCTCTATGCGATAGCGCGAGCATCGCCGCAGCACGTGCATCGGGATATCCGATCGGCGGTTACGCCGATTTTGTTGCTTAAACCGCCGCTACGCTGCGCGTCGCAACAGCATCTAACGTTTCCGCTTTTTGTCCAGATACCCCGCGGCGCCGAACCATTGAACCGCGTCCGCCAGCGCCTCGCGGTAAGGGCGAGCACGAACGCCAAGATCGCGCTCCGCCTTGGCCGCTGTGAAAAACATACGGTGCTCGGCCATGCGGATGCCGTCACGGGTCGTAAACGGATCCCGTCCAGTGAGCCAGGCTGTCGCTTCGGCCGCATAGGCGACGGGAATGACGACGGCGCGCGGGAGGCGCAGCCGCGGCGGACGACGGCCGACCATGTGCGAGATTTCGGCCAGCATATCGGCCAGCAACACGTTCTCGCCACCGAGAATGTATCGCTCGCCGATCACGCCGCGTTTTAGTGCGGCAAGGTGGCCCTCGGCGACGTCATCAACGTGGACGAGATTGAGACCGGTATCGAGAAATCCGGGCACGCGCCCGCGTGCCGCCTCGACGATGATCCGCCCGGTCGGCGTCGGCTTAACGTCGCGGGGCCCAATTGGGGTAGAGGGATTGACGATGACCGCAGGCAGCGCGTCGTTGGCAATCATCGCATCGACCAGCCGCTCGGCTGCGATCTTGCTGCGCTTGTAGGGGCCGATTCCTTGTTCAGCCGTCAGCGCAACCGTCTCGTCCGCGGGGCTGTCGTCGTCGCGTAGGCCGAGCGTCGCTACGCTGCTGGTATAGACGATGCGCTCGACACCGGCGCGTTTCGCCTCTTCCATGACGATCCGGGTGCCATCGACATTGGCCGCAAAAATCTCGCTCGGGTTGCGCGCCCAGAGCCGATAGTCAGCCGCGACGTGAAAGACGTAGCGAACACCGGCCATGGCGCGCCGTATCGATTCCGCATCGCGGATGTCGCCGGCGGCGAATTCCAGATCGAGCCCCTCCAGGTGAAAGCGCGGACTATTGGGTCTAGCCAGCGCACGCACCGAGAAGCCCTCGGCAATGAGCTTCCGCGCTACGGCTGACCCCACTAATCCCGTGGCCCCGGTGATCAGAGTTTTTGCACTGCTGTTCATGGTGATCCGTGCGTATTTGGCGGTGAGTCAAGCATTTTCACTAGCAAACAGCCATGCAAGTTCCGTGGAAAGACCAAATTGAGCCCCTCGCATTAACAATGGCAATGGCTTGATTTTGTGATAGGATTTTCGCGCAACTCGGTGATTTGCCGGAACGAAGCCGAGCACGTCTGCAAGGACGCAGTACGGGGGGCGTCTAGGCTGGGCTAGGCAAGGGCTTAGGGCTACAGACGAGGGGTCAGGGCTTCTAATGGCATCCCAATTGGATTATGCGGGTGGAACTTTTGTAGAAGGACTTGTAGACGACTCGGAACGGGCTTTTCAGGCCGCCGATGTTGCCGTCGAAAGTCCCCGGCGTCTCGTCATCGCATTCGTCGGCTTGGCCTTTGAGGCGCGAATTGCAGCAGGTCCCGGCGTGCTGGTGGTTTGCCGCACCGCCGGCAGCGAACTCGAGACGGTGGCCGATGCCGCCGTGCGGCAGGGCTATCGCGGCATGATCAGTTTCGGTGTTGCCGGCGGGCTTGCCTCTCATCTCCGCGCCGGCGATTGGGTGGTTGCTTCCGCCGTCCGCGAATCAGAGACGGTCCGCGCCACCGATGCGACGTGGTCACGTAAGCTTCTGAGCAAGATTACCGGCGCCATCCATGCGCCGATTCTCGGTGTTGATGTGCCGATTGCCGACCCGGCGGAGAAGCACGAGCTTCACAAGACGACGGGCGCAGTCGCGGTCGACATGGAATCTCACATGGTGGCCCGTGTTGCCGCGACCCATGACCTCGCTTTTGCAGCAGCGCGCGTCGTCGTCGACCCGGCGCACCGGACGGTTCCGCCGGCCGCACTCATCAATATGCGTCCTGATGGACGCGCCAATATTTGGGCGGTGATGCGCGACCTTGTACTGCGGCCGTCGCAACTCTCGCCGATGGCGCGCATCGCCGCCGACGCCTACACGGCCCGCACGGCGATGAACCGTGTGCGGCGGCAGCTCGGCCCGCACTTCGGGCTCGTCGATCGCGCTTGACGGTGGTCGTTCGGCGCTCGGCGTTGCGCGCCGAGCGCCTCACGGGCGGGGAAACTCACGCCTGCGAAATGAACTTGGTATTCAGATAGGCCTGCAATCCCTCGAGGCCGCCTTCGCTGCCATATCCGGATTCCTTGATGCCGCCGAACGGCGTTTCGGGCGTGGAAACATTGATCGAGTTCACGCCGACCATGCCGGACTGCAGCGCGTCGCCGATCATGTTGGCGGTCTGCGCTGAGCCGGTAAAGGCATAAGCGGCAAGCCCGAAGGGCAGTGAGTTGGCGCGCTCGACCACTTCATCAAACGTCTTGAACGTCACCACCGGCGCCAGCGGACCGAACGGCTCCTGCGTCATGATCTTGCAATCGTCCGGCACGTCGGTGATGACCGTCGGCTCATAGAAGTAGCCCTGATTGCCGCGACGCTGGCCGCCGGTGGCGATCTTGCCGCCGCGAGCTTTGGCGTCGTTGACGAACGAATCCATGGCGTCGATGCGCCGGGCATTGGCCAACGGTCCCATGCCCACGCCTTTTTCCAGGCCGTCGCCGAGCTTGAGCGACTTGGCGTAGTCTGTGAACCGCGCGAGGAAGCGGCTGTAGACCGGCTCCTGGACGTAGAAGCGCGTCGGCGAAATGCACACCTGGCCGGCGTTGCGATATTTGTACGCCGCGATGGTATCGGCGGATTTCTCGGGATCGGCGTCGGCGAACACCACCACTGGTGAATGGCCGCCGAGTTCCATGGTGGCCCGTTTCATTCCTTTGGCCGCGAGCGCGGCGAGATGTTTACCGACCGGAATTGAGCCGGTGAAAGAAATCTTCCGCACATCATCCTTGGCGATCAGATGCTCGGAAATGTTTGCCGGTACGCCGAAGACAAGATTGAGCACGCCGGGCGGCAAACCTGCGTCGGCAAAGCAGCGCACCATCTCCACGCAGGTTCCGGGCGTCTCCTCGGACGCTTTCAGGATCAGCGAACATCCCGCAGCGAGTGCGCCACCGATCTTGCGGGCCGGTGTCAGCGCGGGAAAGTTCCACGGCGTGAAAGCAGCAACAATACCGACCGGCTCCTGCACCACGATCTGACGGATGCCCTTGAACGAGCCGGGCACGATCCGGCCGTAGGCGCGGCGGCCCTCTTCCGCGTACCACTCGATGATATCGGCGGAGGTGCGCACTTCAGCGCGCGCTTCGGGATAGGCCTTGCCTTCCTCCTGGACGAGAATCTTGGCGATCGTTTCGTGCCGTTCGCGCATCAGGTCGGCGGCCTTACGCATGACCTTGGCGCGCTCATACGCCGACACTGCGCGCCAGACCGCAAAGCCTTTTTTGGCAGCTTCGAGCGCGCGGTCGAGATCGGCGCTGCTGGCATGCGGCAGGCGCGCCAGCGGCTTTTCCGTTGCCGGGTTGATCACGTCCTCGCCGGCGCGGCCGTCGCCGTTGAGCCACTGGCCGTCGATATAGAGTTCGAGATTGGCGTACATGGGGACCTCTTGGGTGACTTAAAGCGTTCGTCGGCTGATGGCGACCGTGCTGGAGGCGGTGTGCTTGCAACGATCCTGGCCGCGAAGGGATTAGCAGGTTTCGTCATCGCATTCACCCCTGTCGGGGCAGTGACGCCGAGCCCAAAAAGCAAAAGCCCCGGCGGTGGCCGGGGCTCGGGAAAGGATAGAATAAATTTGCGCGTTAGCGGATCACAATTGTCCGTACTTCTTGAGCACCGCGCGGCAATCGCTGCTGACGCGCCAGCTATGTGCGGCGAGCGTCGCGCCGCAGCGAAGCAGGCTATCCCACGTCATGCCGCCGGAATGGTCACACATCCTGGCTGCTGCAGGTTTGCATGGCGCCAATTCGGCAAGATCGATTGCGCTGGCGCTCGTGGTCCAAACACCGGCAAGCAGGCACGCGGCGATGATCATCTTCATGCTGAGACGGGTCCCTCATTTTTTGATTGAAGGCCCCTCCCTACCGCGAATTTGAAACAAAAGCCACCCTTTTTGTGCGCCGCACAAATGCCTGAATTGGAATAACCTTACTGACGAACCTCAGCAAAAATCGCCGCGCTTTCAGTATTTTGCCGCAATCGGAAGTTCCTCGGCCGGAAACAGCGAGATGACAGTGTGGCCTTTGTCCGTCACAACGACCTCCTCCTCAATGCGGGCCGCTGAATAACCATCGCTCGCCGGACAATAGGTCTCGAGCGCGAACACCATCCCCTCCTTGATCACGGTCGGATGATCCATCGACACCACGCGACTGATGATCGGCCGCTCATGCAGGTTCAAGCCCAGGCCGTGACCGAATTGCAGGCCGAAGGCCGACAGCTCATCGGGGAAGCCGAATTCCTGCGCCTTTGGCCACACGCTGCAAACCTTGTCGGTCGTCACGCCCGGCTTGATCAGCTCGATCGCTTTATCGAGCCACTCGCGGCATTGTTTGTAGGCATCGCGCTGCGACGGAGTTGCGCGGCCGACGTTGAAGGTGCGGTAGTAGCAGGTGCGGTAACCCATGAAGCTTTGCAGAATATCGAAGAACACCTGATCGCCGGGACGGACCATGCGGTCGGTGAAGTTGTGCGGATGCGGATTGCCGCGCTCGCCGGAGATGGCGTTGATCGCTTCGACGTCGTCGGAGCCGTGGCGATAGAGAAACTCGTTGACCAGCGCGACGATGTCGTTTTCGCGCACGCCGGGTTTCAGTTTTTCGTCGATCAGCTGATAAGCGCCGTCGACCATCGCCGCGGCGCGATTGAGGAGCGCGATCTCGTCGGCGGATTTCGTTTCGCGCGCTTCGAGCATGATCTGCTGGCCGTCCTTCACTTTCAGGCCGGCCTTTTCCAGTTCGAACATCATCGGCGGCTCGATGATGTCGACGCCGATCGGCATCTTGGCAACGCCGGCGGACTTCAGGATCGATGCCATTTCCTCGGCATGATGCTTCATCAAGCCGAAGGCGGGATCGACGGTGCCGCGCAGCCCGACGAGGCCAGCCTTGCAGTTCTCCGGCTTGAGCCACGGCGAATAGAGCCGGTGATGGACCGCCGCCGAGCCGAAATCCCAGAGAATAGGATCGCCGCCGCGCGGAAGAAGGGTCCAGCGCGAGAGCTTGTCGCGCGCCCATTCGCCGATCTTGGTCGATGTGACGTAGCGGATGTTATTGTCATCAAACAATAACAGCGCACCGAGGTCGGAGGCTTCGAGTGCCGCCTGCGCACGGCCGAGCCGGTAGCGGTGCATGCGCCGGTAATCGACGCGTTCCTCGAAATCGACGCCCATGGTGCCGAGCACCGGCAGATGCCGCCCCCAATTGTAGCGCGGGTTGACGTCCTCGGCGCGGATTGTCGTCGGGTCGCGGGTGATTTCGTCCATGGCGTGCTCCTTGGCTCATCCATCGGCGCGCTTCGCGCGCGGGTCCTTCGTGCAGACTATAGCTTCCTGTTGCGCGCTTCGCAGCCTTACGGCATCGGGATTTCGCCGACGTCCTTCGGAACCTTGTAGCCGCGTCGTACCGCGGGACGGTTGGCGATCGCGACATACCAGCGCTTCACGTTCGGATAAGCGTTGAGATCGATCGTCTGCCATTCAAAGCGCGAGATCCACGGCCAGATCGCGATGTCGGCGATCGAGTAAGCATCGGCGACGAATTCGCGCTCCTTGAGCCTCTTGTCGAGCACGCCGTAAAGCCGGTGCGCTTCTTTCAGGTAGCGCTCTTCCGCATACGGTGCTTTGCCCTTGTTGTACTTCACGAAGTGATGGACCTGGCCGAGCATTGGGCCCGGCCCGCCCATCTGCCACATCAGCCATTCGATGACGCGATAGCGCGCATCGCCGGATTTCGGCATCAGCCGGCCGGTCTTGTCGGCGAGATAGATAAGGATGGCGCCGGACTCCATCAGGCTCATTCCTGTGTCGCGATCGACGATGGCCGGAATGCGATTGTTCGGACTGATTTTCAAAAAATCCGGCGCGAACTGCTCGTCTTTGCCGATGTCGATCGCGTGCGCGGTATAAGGTAATTCCATTTCTTCAAGTGCGATGGAAGCTTTGCGGCCGTTCGGCGTGGTCCAGGTGTAGAGATCGATCACGGTCGTCGTTCCTGTGGTTGCAGCGGCTAAAAGGCGACGCTAAGCGGCGTTAAGGCCAGCGGTGGCGGATTTCGCGCAGTGCCGCGAGATGCGAGGCGATGCCGTTGCGAATTTTTGGACCATGCGTCCGCATTTCGAGGAATTCCGCTTCGGAAATGAGATCGTAAAGCCCTGACCGAAAGCTCGGCCAAGCTTGCGCCGCAGCCCACCAGTTCTGCACCCGGCGCCGGTTGCCGGTCCACAGATCAAGCAGTCCGAGATAGTCGAGCCGCGCTGCAAACGGCATCAGATTAATGTCGGCAAGTGTCGGATCAGCGCCGTTGATCCATGGACCGCCGCTTTCTGCGAGCGCCTCTTCGAGGTGCTTGAAAGCGTGCTCGTAGGAAGCGACCGCGTGGACCACGAAAGGCGACTGCACGCCTAGCTCATAAGTCGACTTCATGCGGTCGGTACGACGAGGGTCGCCGACATTACGAAAACGCGCCTGGCGGATTTCATCCGGCATGGTCTTCATCCGCTCGCGGAACATCGCAGAAAAACTGATTACCCCGACACCCTCAAAAAGGCCCTCGTCGACCATTTTGCTCCACAACCGCATGCGGCTTTGCTGCCACGGATCGGCGGGAATTAGCTTTGGGGCGTGCGGAAAATGTCTGGTCGATGTATTCGCAAATCAGCGTTGATTCGATGACGGGCTTGCCGTCGTGGACCAGTGTCGGAACGACCCCCTTGGGATTGAGTGCAAGATATTTTGGATCGTACTGCTCGGCCTTGAACAGATCGATGCTGACGGCTTCCCAATCCAGCCCCTTAGCGCGCAGCGTGATGCGGACCTTTTGGCAGCAAACCGAATTCCCGAAATCATAGAGAATGAGCTTGCTCATGCGGCCTTCCGTCCCCACAGCCGCGCCGAGGCGATATCGGCGCCGTCGCGGATGGCTTTGAGCTTGAGCCATACCGCCGGCTCAATCACCCATTCGCGCCGCGTAAAAGTGCCGAAACCGCAATCGGTCGAGGCGACGACGCGCTCGCGGTCGCCGATCGCCGCCACGGCCTCCTCGATCCGCCGCGCGACCACTTCCGGGTGCTCGACGAAGTTTGAGGTCGATTCGACTACGCCGGGGATCAGGATCATGTCCTTGGGAAACGGGACGCGCTGGAGCGCGGAATATTCGTGCGCGTGACGCGGATTGGAAAATTCGATCGACAGCGCCCCGACGTGAGCCTGGTAGAGCGCCGGGAGGATTTTTTCCAGCGCGATGTCGTGAATGTGCGGGCCTTCCCAATTGCCGTAGCAGATATGCAACCGCACGCGGTCGCGCGGGATGCCGGCGATCCCCTTATTGATCATGGCGACGTGCAGCTCGACCGCCTTGACGAAGTCCGCGTCCGACCCGTCGCGATAGAACATGGTCCGGTCCATGGCGAGGTCGGGCGCGTCGATCTGCAGGATCAGCCCGGCCTTGTGGATCGCCATGTACTCGTGGCTCATCTCGCGCGCGAGGGCGGCGAGGTACGCCTCGTTGGTATCGTAAAAGGCATTGAGCATGGTCGACGCGATGATGCCGGGTGACGGCGCGGTCATGAAATCTTCCGCGAACGGTTTGCCTTCGGCGGCAATGCGCTTAAAGCGCGCGATCTCGTGCTCGATCGCTGACGTGTCGTGATAGTGCAGCTCGCCCTGCGCTTGCGGCGCGTTCTGCTGACGGCTCACGTTCGGAAAGCGGCGGTTGATATATTGCGCCAGTTCCGGGAACTCCTCGAACTCGCGGCCGCGGCGGCGCTTGGATTCGCCGGCAAAGCCCGACATGCGCTGCGGCACGTAGGTCTGGAAGCCGACACGCTGCTGTTCGCCATCGTTGCCGCTGTCGATGCCGGCTTCTTTCTGCTTGGCGACCACGTGGCGAACCGCTTTGTCCATTTCGGCATCGAGTTGCGCCGGATCATAAGCTTTCGCCGGCTTCGCGCCGGACCAGAAGCTCGCTCAACGCTTCGCTGCGCGGCAGGCTGCCGACATGGGTGGTGAGGATGCGGTCACGGCTGACAATCATGCTACTTGCTCCGGCGGCAGGTTTTGTTATCGCCGCTTCTCATAGCGCAATTATGCCGCTCTGACATTGCCTTGCCGCGGAATTTTGCAGTCGGCATAATGCGTTGCGGTGGGCACGCCGTGGGCAAAGCGGTGGCTCGGGAGGGAATGGCGCCAGGAAATGTCGCGATGAATGTCGCTCAGCCGAGCTTGACGCCGCGCGTGTCCGCCGAGGCGGTCCCGCGCGACTACAATTTCGCCGCCGATATCCTCGGGCGCAATCTCGATGCCGGCCGCGTCGGCAAGCTCGCCTACATCGATCGGCGCCAGGGCTGGACCTATGGCGATCTGGCCATCCGCGTCGATCGCTTCGCGCACATGTTGCGTTCGCTCGGCGTCCGCCGCGAGGAGCGGATCCTCATCTGTTTGCTTGATGATATCGATTGGCCGACCGCGTTTCTTGGCGCCATCAAAGCGGGTGTCGTGCCGGTGCCGGTCAATACCCTGCTGACGGCTGAAGATTACCGTTTCATGCTCGATGACAGCCGGGCCCGGTTGTTGGTCGTGTCCGAAGAGTTGTTTCCGAAATTCGCCGATCTGATCGGGCCGAGCGCGGACCTCACCCATGTCGTCGTGTCCGGTGTCAACGGGCACGGCCATCCGCGGTTTGAGGACATGCTTGCCGGCGCCAAAGCGGAGACGCTGACCGCGCCGACGGTATGCGACGATATCTGTTTCTGGCTCTACACATCGGGCTCGACCGGCAAACCTAAAGCCGCGGTGCACACCCACGCCGATCTGAAATTCACCGACGATCTTTACGGCAAGCCATTTCTCGGCATCACTGCAAGCGATGTATGCTACTCGGTGGCGAAGCTGTTTTTCGCTTATGGGCTCGGCAACGCGCTCACATTTCCAATGTCGGCAGGCGCGACCACGGTGCTGTTGCCGGATCGGCCGACGCCGGAAGCGGTGGCCGAGATTCTCAAAAAACACCAGGTCACCGTGTTTTATGCGGTGCCCACCTTCTATGCCGCTTTCCTCGCCAGCACGGCCGGGCCGGAGCGCTCCGAACTGAAGATGCGGCGTTGCGTCTCGGCCGGTGAAGCGCTGCCCGCCGATGTCGGCCGCCGCTGGAGCGAGCGCTATGGCGTCGACATTCTCGACGGCATCGGCTCGACCGAAATGCTGCACATCTTCGTTTCCAACCGCGCCGGCGAGGTGAAGTACGGCACCACCGGCATGCCGGTGCCGGGCTACGATGTCCGCCTCGTTGATGACGACGGTAGAATCATCAAAAGCCGCGGCGAGATGGGCGAACTACAAGTGCGCGGGCCCACCAGCGCAGTCATGTACTGGAACAATCGCGAGCAGTCGCGCACGACGTTTCTCGGCGAATGGACGCGCTCGGGAGACAAATACCTCGAGGACGAAGACGGCTACTTCGTTTATTGCGGCCGCCGGGACGACATGCTCAAGGTTTCGGGCATGTATGTCTCGCCATTTGAGGTCGAGGCTGCGCTGCAGAGCCATCCCGACGTGCTCGAAGCGGCGGTTGTGGGCTGGCCGGACGTCGACACGCTGATCAAACCAAAAGCCTTTGTGGTACTGAAGGCACCGGAAAAAGCCGGCGACGATCTGGCACTTGCGCTGCAGGATTACTGCCGCGCGAGGCTCGCCCCGTTCAAATACCCCCGCTGGCTCGAATTTCGCTCTGAATTGCCGAAAACGGCGACCGGAAAAATCCAGCGCTTCAAGCTGCGGGCGGAGGCGGAGGTGAAGTGACCTCGCTACTTGCGTTAATATCTGCTGGGTATTACTACCACGCCATTCCGTCGGCGCGCCGCGGTAGCTCAGCTGGTAGAGCACCGCATTCGTAATGCGGGGGTCGGGGGTTCGAATCCCTTCCGCGGCACCATTATTTCCAGGTCCGTTCCGGACACATGGGTTCCAGATTATACTGGAGACGTAGGTAACACTTTTGGTCCGCGGCACCACTACTGTTTTAAGGCAGCAATCGGCATGTCGGTGTAGATTTTGTATTTCTGCGACCGCGGTTTGTCCTTGTCTTCGTCGCGAAGATATTCCACCGAGCTTCTCGCCAAATAGGCCATCGGCAGGATCATGACGCGGATGAAGCGCGTCGGCCGGTTCGCGGCTTGGGCAAAGACCGGCTCGGGACCACTCTCGTACCACGCACCGCCCGGCCCGTAAGAGGTCGAGTGGCCGGCCGTGTCGATGCGAATGCCGCCTTCCAGCAAGCAGCGGATGCCCGGCCCTTGATGCCGGTGCAGATAGGCGCAGCCGTCGGGTGGAAAGGCGACGCTGTCGCCGCGCAGAAGGAGGGGGCCTTTCGGCAGCATGTCGAGGCGCGCCGAAAGCTTTTCGCGGGAGGCGATGGAGGCGCTGGCTCGCGCTGATCCGAAGAATCGTCGGCGGCAAGCTCCCAGCGCCACACCGTGGCTCCCTCAGGACCACCTTTAAGCCGGGTAGCGCTGTCCCCGCCGAAACCCTCGTCGGCGTGCGTCGTGCGGTCGGCGATCGCGATCGATCCGTGGACCACATAGATCATATGCGGCAGCGCCGGCAACGCCAGTTCGGCGCTGTCGTTTGCCAAAATATCTTCGTACAGCCGAAGCACCGGGGGCATCGCGTTTCCTCCTGCGTTGCGCGCGGACGAGGCATGAGTTTCCGCGCGGATTGGTTTGGGCGCAATGGGTTTACACGTGCGCGCGGCCCTTGCTAAATCGCGCGGGCGGTCGCGCAGCTTGAACTTCAAGAACAATAACGCGCCCGGCCGGAGGAGACCGGATGCAACGAACTACGCCACCGTTTCGCGCCGACCACGTCGGCAGCCTGTTACGGCCGCCGGCGATCAAGGAGGCGCGGGCCAAGCGCGCGCGCAATGAGATGACCGCGGAGGCGCTGCGCGCGGTCGAAGACCGCGAGATCGAAAAGGCCATCAGGAAGCAGGAGGACATCGGGCTCAAGCTTGCCACCGACGGCGAGTTCCGCCGTTCCTGGTATCAGTTCGACTTCCTCAAGGAGTTGCAGGGCGTCGAGCTTTATCAAGTCGCCGAAGGCATCATGTTTCATGGCGTGAAAACCAAGGCCGAGAGTGTGCGCACGATCGGCCGGGTCGACTTCACGACCCATTCGCACCTCGACGATTTTCGCTTCGTCAAGGCGCACACGCGCGTTATGCCGAAAATGACCATTCCGGCGCCGAACATGCTGCATTTCCGCCCGGGCCGGAGCTCGATCAGCAAACAGGTCTATCCCGATCTTGAACCGTTTTTCGAGGATGTCGCCAACGCTTCGCGCAAGGCGGTGCGTGCTTTTTATGACGCCGGCTGCCGCTATCTTCAGTTCGACGACACCACCTGGTCGATGATGTGCGACGAGCGCGAGCTTGCGCACTCGCGTGAGCGCGGCGATCAGCCGGAAAAGCTTCCTGCCGCCTACGCGCGCATGATCAACCGCGCGCTTGAAGGCAAACCCGCCGACATGACCGTCACCATGCACTCCTGTCGCGGCAATTTCCGCTCCACCTTCATCGCCTCGGGCGGTTACGATCCGTTTGCCGAACGGCTGTTCAATGAAATCAATGTCGATGGCTATTTCCTCGAATACGACGACGAGCGCTCCGGCAGCTTCGAGCCGCTGCGATTTTTCCCGAAGGGCAACAAGCAGCTGGTGCTGGGGCTGATTACTTCCAAGAACGGCGCCCTGGAAAAGAAGGACGACATCAAACGGCGGATCGATGCGGCCACCAAATATGTGGCGCTCGATCAGCTTTGCCTGTCCCCGCAATGCGGCTTCGCCTCGACCGAGGAAGGCAATGTGCTAACCGAAGACGAGCAGTGGGCGAAGCTTCGTCTTGTCGTCGAGATCGCCGATGAAGTGTGGGGCTAAAGCATGCAACGAACCAAACCGCCGTTTCGCGCCGACCACGTCGGCAGTCTGCTGCGCACGGCGGCGCTTAAAGACGCGCGGGAGAAACGCGCGCGCGGCGAAATCAGCGCCGAGGCGCTGAAACAGATCGAGGATCGCGAGATCGAAGGCATCATCCGCAAGCAGGAAGCGGTCGGTCTGCATGCAGTAACCGACGGCGAATTTCGGCGCATTTCCTGGAACTACGACTTCCTTGAACAGCTCGATAACGTCGAGTCCTATGTCGGCGAGCGCAAAATCAAGTTCACCAGCGGCGGCCCGCAACCGCGCCCAATCCTGTTGCGTGTGATTGGCAAGCTCGGCGGTTACAAGCCGCATCCGATGATCGAGCATTTCAAATTCTTGAAGGCGCACACCAGGCAGACCGCCAAGGTGACAATCCCATCGCCGTCCTCGCTGCACTTCCGCTACGGCCGCGACGTCGTGCCGGAAACGATCTACCCGTCGATGGACGACTTCTATCGCGACCTCGGCGAGAGCTATCGCAAGGTGGTGCACGCGTTTGCCGACGCCGGGTGCCGCTATTTGCAGCTGGACGAGGTCAATCTCGCGTATTTGTGTGATCCGTCGCTTCGCACGCACATCACGGCGCGCGGCGAGGATCCGGTCACCTTGCCGAAGATCTATGCGGGCATGATCAATGCCGCGATCGCTGATATCCCCTCCGATATGACGATCACCATGCATCTCTGCCGCGGCAATTTTCGATCAAGCTTTGCCGCCAGCGGCGGTTACGAGCCGGTCGCCGAGGTGCTGTTCAACGCCATCAATGTGCACGGCTATTTCATGGAATACGACAGCGACCGCGCCGGCGGCTTCGAGCCGCTGCGGTTCGTGCCGAAGGACAAAACCGTGGTGCTCGGTCTTGTTACCAGCAAAACCGGAACGCTCGAAAGCCGCGACGAGATCAAACGGCGCATCGAGCAGGCCGCGAAGCTCGTGCCGCTCGATCAGCTTTGTCTGTCGCCGCAATGCGGCTTCGCCTCGACCGAGGAAGGCAACGTCCTTACCGAAGACGAGCAATGGGCGAAGCTGCGCATGATTGTCGAACTCGCCGAGGAAGTGTGGGGAAAATGACGCAACGAACCAAACCGCCATTCCGTGCTGATCACGTCGGCAGCCTGCTGCGGCCGGCCGCCTTGAGAGAAGCGCGTGAGCGCCGCGCCAAGGGCGAGATCACGGCCGACGCGCTCAAGCTCGTGGAAGACCGCGCGATCGAGGACATCATCAAAAAGCAGGAGGCCGTCGGGCTGCAAGCGATCACCGACGGCGAATTCCGCCGCTCGTGGTGGCATCTCGATTTTCTGTGGGGCCTCGACGGCGTCGAGCGGCATGTGATGGGCACCGGCATCGCTTTTGCCGCCGTCACCACCCGCAACGAGGGCGTGCGCGTCACCGGCAAGATCGGCTTTACCGGCCATCCGATGCTTGAGCACTTCAAATTCCTCAAAGCCCACACCGGCCGGACGCCGAAAATGACGATTCCGGCCCCCTCGGCGCTCTATGGCCGTCCGGTGCCGACGCCGATCGATAAGGCAATCTATCCGAACCTCGATACATTCTTCGCCGATCTCGGTCAGGCCTACAAGAAAGCCGTGCGCGCATTCGCCGACGCCGGATGCCGCTACATTCAGCTCGATGAAGTGTTCATCGCCATGCTGTGCGATCCGAAATATTGTCAGCAGATGCGGGATCGCGGCGACGACCCCGACTATTTGGCCGGCGTCTACGCCGATCTCATCAACGAAGCGATGTCGGATATTCCGCCTGACATGACGGTAACGATGCATCTGTGCCGCGGCAACTACAAATCGACCTTCATGGGTAGCGGCGGTTACGATGCGATGCAGGAAGTTCTGTTCGACCGCATCAAGGTCCACGGCTATTTCATGGAATACGATTCCGCCCGTGCCGGCGGTTTTGAGCCGCTCAAGCGGCTGCAAAAAGGTCGTCTCGCCGTTCTTGGCCTGGTGACGACCAAAACCGGCGAGCTTGAAAGCAAAGACACGATCAAGCGCCGCATCGAGGAAGCGGCGAAGTTCGCCGATCTCGAGCAGCTCTGCCTGTCGCCGCAATGCGGCTTCGCTTCAACCGAGGAAGGCAATACCCTTGCCGAGGAAGAACAATGGGCGAAGCTGAGAATGATCGTCGAGGTCGCCAAGGAGGTCTGGGGGTGATGTCTTATCCTCCCCGCGGCGCTCCACTTCGCGGGGGCGGAAAGGAGGGGAGCTGAAATGCCGGGCATTGTGGAAGGCAAAGTCGCCATCGTGACCGGCGCCGGGCGTGGCATCGGCCGTGCCATTGCGCTGTTGATGGCTGAGGAGGGCGCTCACGTCGTGGTCTGCGACATTGGTGCAAGCCTCGAAGGCGCCGGGACCGATGCGGGGCCGGCCCAGGCCGTGGTTGAGGAAATAAAAAAAGCCGGCGGCAAAGCAATTGCCTCGACGCTGTCGATCAGCGAGCCGGCCAACGGCGACAAGATCGTGCGGGCGGCGCTCGATGCTTTTGGCCGGGTCGACATTCTGGTCAACAACGCCGGCATCCTGCGCGACCGCATTTTTCATCGCATGAGCTGGTCCGACTGGTCGGACGTGATCAGCGTCCACCTTAACGGCAGTTTCATCATGAGCCGAGCCTGCGCGACCCAGTTTCGGGAGCAGAAATCCGGCAGTTACGTGCACATGACTTCGACCTCCGGGCTGATCGGCAATTTCGGGCAGGCCAATTATATGGCGGCAAAGCTCGGCATTCTCGGTCTGTCGCGAGGCATCGCACTCGACATGGCGCGCTTTAACGTGCGCTCGAATTGCGTGTCGCCGTTCGCCTGGACCCGCATGGTGCAATCGATACCGGCCGAAACCGAAGATGAAAAGGCGCGGGTCGCCCGTGCCGCCCAGGTAACACCGGAGAAAGTGGCGCCGCTGGTGGTCTATCTGGCGTCGGACAAAGCCGACGGCATCACCGGCCAGATTCTTTCGGCGCGCAACAACGAAATTTATCTATTCAACCAGAACCGGCCGATCCGCACCCTGCATCGTTCCGATGGCTGGACGCCGCAAAAACTCGCCGACCAGCTCAAGAGCGCGTTCGCTGCTTCGTTCACGCCGCTCGAACGATCGCCCGAAGTCTTTTCATGGGATCCGGTGTGAAATGACGATTGTCTACGACAAGCTGATGGCGCTCGACATTGCGCCGGCGGAGCAAATCTACGACGCGAAGGACTGTATGCTTTACGCGCTCGGTGTCGGGTTGGGCCACGACCCGATGAACGAGGATGAACTCGCGTTCGTCTATGAGAAAAATCTGAAAGTGTTGCCGACCATGGCGACGGTGCTCGCGCACAGCGGTTCGCTGGCGCGAAACCCCGACAGCGGCATCAACTGGGTGATGGTGGTCAACGGCGAGCAGGGTTTTACACTGGAGCGGCCGCTAGTCGGCGAAGGTACGCTGATCGGCCGAACGCGGATCGTCGAAGTCATCGACAAGGGCGCAGGCAAGGGCGCGCTGCTTTTGACCGAACGCAAAATCACCGACAAGGCCTCCGGCGCGTTGATCGGCACTGTGACGCAGACGATCTTCTGCCGCGGCGATGGCGGCTTCGGCGGTCCGCCGCGACAGTCACCGCCGCCGCATCCGATTCCGTCGCGCGCGCCGGATGCGGTCTGTGATTTCGGCACGCGTCCGGAAATGGCGCTGATCTATCGCCTGAGTGGAGACTACAACCCATTGCACGCTGAGCCCGCGGCGGCAAAAGCCGCGGGCTTCGACCGGCCGATTCTGCACGGGCTCGGTACCTTCGGGGTGTCGGGCCATGCTTTGCTGAAAACCATGTGCGGGTACGATCCGACGCGGCTCAAGTCGTTCTCGTGCCGGTTTTCCGCACCGGTGTTTCCCGGTGAGACCATTCGAACTGAGATGTGGATTGATGGCCCGATCGTGAGCTTCCGTGCGCGTGTCGTCGGCCGCGATGTGATCGCCATCAACAACGGCCGCGCCGAGGTGACGTCGTGAATGAAGCCGCCGACCTCGCACCAATCCGCGAGGCGGTGCGGGCGCTGTGCGCGAATTTCCCCGGCGAATATTGGCGCCGCCTCGACCGCGAGCGCGCCTATCCGGAAGAATTCGTCGCGGCCTTGACCAATGCGGGCTTTCTCGCCGCGCTGATTCCGGAAGAGTACGGCGGCAGCGGGCTCACCATGACCGCAGCCACAGCCATCATGGAGGAAATCCAGGCGGCCGGCTGCAACGGCGCCGGCTGTCACGCGCAGATGTACACAATGGGTACAGTGCTTCGGCATGGCAACGCCGAACAAAAAAAACGCTATCTGCCCGGGATCGCGCGCGGCGAACTCCGCCTGCAAGCGTTCGGGGTCACCGAGCCGACCTCCGGCACCGATACGCTCAGCCTCCGCACCACGGCCACGCGCGACGCCGACGCTTACGTCATCAACGGTCAGAAAATTTGGACCTCGCGGGCCGAATACTCCGACCTCATGCTGCTGCTTGCGCGCACCACGCCGCGGGAGCAGGCGAAGTCGCGCACCGCCGGCCTCTCGGTATTTTTGCTCGACATGCGCGCGGTGAAAGGCAAGGGCCTGACCATTCGCCCAATCCGCACCATGATGAACCACGCCACCACCGAGGTCTTTTTCGAGAACGTGCGGATACCCGCCGACAATCTTGTCGGCGTCGAAGGCGAAGGCTTCCGCTATATTCTGTCCGGCATGAATGCCGAGCGTATCCTGATCGCTGCAGAGTGCATCGGCGACGCCAAGTGGTTCATCGACAAGGCCGCGTCCTATGCGCGGGAGCGCGTGGTCTTCGGCCGGCCGATCGGACAGAACCAGGGCGTTCAATTCCCGATCGCTCGCTCGTACATCGGCATGCGCGCCGCCGAATTGATGGTGCGCGAGGCTGCGGCCCTTTATGAGGCCGGCAAAGACTGCGGCGCTGAAGCCAATATGGCCAAGCACCTTGCCGCCGAAGCGTCGTGGGCGGCAGCCGATATGTGTCTGCAGACTCACGGTGGCTTCGGCTTTGCCGAGGAATTCGACATCGAGCGCAAGTTTCGTGAGACCAGGCTTTACACGGTAGCGCCGATCTCCACCAATCTCGTACTCTCGTATATCGCCGAGCACGTGCTCGGCTTGCCGCGGTCGTATTGAGATGACGTTGCCCCTTTCCGGCCTTCTGGTCGTATCGCTTGAACAGGCCGTCGCCGCGCCGATGTGCACCTGCCGTTTGGCGGATGCGGGAGCGCGCGTGATCAAGATCGAGCGGCCGGAGGGCGATTTCGGCCGCTACTATGACGGCTTTGCGCACGGTGAGTGCAGTTACTTCGTGTGGCTCAACCGCGGCAAGGAATCGGTTGTGCTCGACCTCGGCAAAGCCGCCGACAAGGCGCTGCTCGAAGCCATGCTCAAACGCGCCGATATCTTCGTGCAGAATCTCAAACCGGGTACGATCGGCAAGCTCGGATTTCCGATCGCGCGGCTGCGGCGCGATTATCCACGCCTGATTTGTTGCTCAATCTCAGGCTTCGGCGACAGCGGACCCTTTGCCACGCGCAAGGCCTACGATCTGCTGATTCAAGCGGAAGCGGGCCTGGCTTCAATTACCGGCACGACAGAGCCGTCGCGCGTCGGCGTATCGGTGGTCGACGTCTCGACCGGAATGAACGCCTATGAGGCGATCCTCGAAGCGCTGCTGGCGCGGCAGCGCACCGGCGAAGGCGCCGAGCTTTCGCTGTCCATGTTCGATTCGATCGCCGACTGGATGGCGGTCCCGCTGATGCAGCAGGAAGCCGGTAAGCCGCCGCAGCGGGTCGGACTGACCCATTCGGCCATCGCGCCCTACGGAGCATTTCCGACCCGCGACGGCGCGCAAATTCTCATCGGCATTCAGAATGACCGCGAATGGCGCGTGCTGGCGGAAAAAGTCTTGGGCGATGCTGATCTCGCCGCCGATCCGGATTTCGCCACCAATCAGGCCCGCGTACAGCGCCGCGCGGAAACCGACGGCAAGGTGGCCGCCAAGACCGGCACGTTCGATGCGGAGCAACTCATCCAAAAGCTCACCGCCGCCGATATTGCGTTCGCGCGCATCAACGATGTGGCCGGCCTTGCGCGCCATCCGCATCTGCGTCGTATCACGGTCGGCACGCCGAGCGGCCCAGTTTCTTATCCGGCACCGGCAGAACGGCACGCCTCGGCATCGCGGCACTATGGTCCGGTCCCTGCGCTCGGCGACCATACCGACAAAGCCCGCGAGGAATTTCTGCCGTCACCGGTCACGGCGCGTTAGCGAGCGGAGCAAAACGATGGACATCGGCTTCATTGGTCTCGGCAATATGGGCTCGCACATGGCGCGCCGCCTCGTTGAGGCCGGGCATCATGTCGTCGTCTACGACACCCGGCAGGAAGCGATCGGCAATCTCGCCGCGATCGGCGCGGTCGCCGCGCGCTCGCCGGCGGAGGTCGCCGATGCCGCCGAGACGGTCATGGCGAGCCTGCCGACGCCGGACATTGTGCTTGCGGTTGCGACCGGTCCAAACGGCGTCATCGAGGGCAAACGCATCCGCCGCTTCGTCGACCTTTCGACCACCGGTGCGGTCATGGCCGAGCGCGTTTTCAAGCTTCTGGCCAAGCACGACATCGTGCAGATCGACTGTCCGGTGAGCGGCGGCGTACCTGGCGCCGAGCGCGGTACGCTCGCGCTGATGACGTCCGGCCCGCGCGCCGAAATTGCGAAAATCGAGCCAGCGTTGGCGGCGATCGGCAAGCTTTTCTATCTCGGGGAACATCCCGGAGCGGGACAGACGATGAAGCTTGTCAACAATGTGCTGTCGGCCACCGCGATGGCGGCGACATCGGAGGCCATGGTGACCGGAACGAAGGCCGGGCTCGATCCGCGCCTCATGCTTGACGTGATCAACGCCGGCACCGGCCGCAACACCGCGACCGAGGACAAATTCGCCAAAGCTGTCCTGCCGGGAACTTTTGATCTTGGCTTCACCGCCGGATTGCTGATGAAGGACGTCAATCTCTTTCTCGCCGAGCGTGAAGCGCTGGGCGTGCCAACGGACGTGATCGCAACCGTAGCGAAGGCGCTGAAGCTAACATGCGATGAAATCGGACCGGACGCCGACATCAGCGCGATCATTCAGCCAATCGAAAAGCGCGCGGGCATTAAGGTGCGCACGCCGCGCAACTGATGAATTGACACAAAGCGCCGTCTGTCGGTCTCGCGGTCGGTTCCTTTGCTGAAAAAACCGCCGCTGAAACAACGGCAAACGCGCGTTTAAACACAAAGAAACTTTGTGTGATCCCGGTCACTTCGCTTTCGCGGCGAGGTTAGTAGTTTCCGATCAAGCAAATGGCTTGGTCGTCGCGCGGTTCCGCGATCCCCCCCGACCCCCCCTCGTGGGCTCGCGGCGACCACCAAGGGGTGAAATCTCGGTCCCCCAACACCCCTGCGGCCCTTGATAGGGTCGACTAGACCCGCCCGGATCGAAAGATCCGGGCGGTCTTTTATTGCCGCAATTTCTGCTGCATGCTCGGGTTAATAGCTGTCTGCAGAGGGGGCCATGGAATCTGCGCCAAAAGTCAGCCGTCCGGGACCGAGCCTCTTGGCGGGCTTGCCGAAACGGCTCGCGACCGATCTGTTTGCGGGCGCCAAGCCAATGAAGCTTGCCGCCGACGAAGTTCTATTTCTCTCTGGCGACCCCGGAGACGGTTGCTATCGGATCGAAGACGGCTTGCTCAAAGTGGCGATGGTTTCGCGTACTGGCAGCGAGCGCATCCTGGCGTTCCTCGGAGCAGGAGCGATTGTCGGCGAGCTTTCGGTGATTGATGGCCGGCCGCGCTCGGCGTCGGTGGTGGCGGTCCGCGCGGCGACACTGAGCTTTCTCAGCCGCAGTTCGTTCGACGCCTTTGCCCAAAAGAATCCGGAAGTCTACAAATCGCTGGTCACGATCCTCTCCACGCGCTTGCGCGAAACCGACGTGGTGATCGCCGCTGGAAGTTTTCTGCCGCTCAAGGGCCGTGTCGCCTCAACCTTGCTCGAACTTGCCGAAAATTTCGGTCAGGACGTCGGCTCGGGCCGCATCGTCATTCGGCAAAAGATCGGACAGAGCGATATCGCCGCCATGGCCGGCATCGCGCGTGAGAATGTTAGCCGCATTCTCAACGACTGGAAGCGGCGCAAGCTGGTCAGCCGGTTGTCCGGGTATTATTGCCTGGAGAACAAGGCGCAGTTGGAACGAGAAGCCGAGCTGTGACGACATCGGTAACCGCTCCGGTCCGTCCCACCATCAAGACGCCTGCGCTTGCCGACTTCCGCCGCATCGTCGTGAAGGTCGGCTCTTCGCTCCTGGTCGATGCGCAAGCCGGCGGCCTCAAAAAATCGTGGCTCGCTTCGCTGGTGGCGGATCTCGCCGAATTTCATCGCGACAAACGCGATGTGCTGGTGGTTTCCTCCGGCGCTATCGCGCTCGGCCGCGTGGTTCTCAAGCTCTCCAGCGGTCCGCTCAAACTCGAGGACAGTCAGGCCGCCGCGGCGGTCGGACAGATCGCATTGGCGCGCACCTGGGCCGAAGCGCTGTCGCGGCACGGCATTGTTGCCGGTCAGGTGCTGGTGACGCTTGGCGATACCGAGGAGCGGCGGCGCTATCTCAATGCGCGGTCGACCGTCGATACGCTGCTGGGGTGGCGCGCACTGCCGGTGATCAACGAGAACGATACGGTGGCGACGAATGAAATTCGTTATGGCGACAACGACCGGCTCGCTGCGCGCGTCGCTACCATGGTGAGCGCCGATCTTCTGATCCTGTTGTCCGATGTCGACGGGCTCTACGACGCTCCGCCTGATAGAGCTGCGTCGGCACAGCATGTGCCATGCGTCCCACGCATCACTGCCGAGATCGAGGCGATGGCCGGTGCGGCGCCATCAGAATTGTCTCGCGGCGGCATGCAAACCAAGATCGAAGCCGCCCGAATTGCCACTAATGCCGGCACGCATATGGTCATCGCGTCGGGCCGCGTCGATCATCCGTTGCGAGCGATCAAGGAAGGTGCGCGCTGCACGTGGTTTCTCACGTCGGCTAACCCTGTTACGGCGCGGAAAAAATGGATTGCCGGCGCGCTCGAGCCAAAGGGCGTGCTCGTGATCGACGCCGGCGCAGTCGCTGCGCTCCGGCGGGGCAAGAGTCTGCTGCCGGCGGGCGTCGTCGCCGTTGAAGGTAGTTTCACGCGCGGTGATGCGGTCATCATCCGCGGCCCCATCGGTGCGGAAATCGGCCGCGGTCTGTGCGCTTATGACGTCGAGGATGCGCAGAAGATCCGGGGCCGTTCGTCAGCGGATATCGCGACTTTGCTCGGCTTCGATGGCCGCGCGGAAATGGTTCACCGTGACGATTTGGTCGTCAATCCCGAATGACGCGCATGTCCTAAATGAAGAGAACCCCGGCCGCTTGAGCGGCCGGGGTTCGACGCCGAGTGATTGAGGGTGAGGGGCTGGGGGGCTTCGCCCGGCGCTATCCCGACAACGTCGGGATCCTCAGACGGTTCCGCGGCGAGCCGGGAATTTTTCCGAAGCCCGTCGGGAGCGCTGTTTCGGCCGGGATCGCTTTGATTGGGAGCGTCGCCTGGCGGCTTGCGCCTGCGAAGCCCTCACTGTGCGCCGGGAAAGGTCCCCCGGAACATTGATGCGGTTACCGTCAGGCAGCAGGAGGTAGCGCGCAATCACGCGCAATTTCCCCTCACCGCCGCCATATCCCTCAACGACGTAAGTGGCGCCGACTGGCAAGCGCCGTGGCACATTGCCGGAAGAACGTGCTGTCGACAGACCCATGGGACCCTCCTTGTGCAGCTCGGACGAAACGCCCTCTATTCGGGCAGGTTCCCCTGAATCTGTGACTGGCCAACGAATGGTTGTGGACCGCTGTGGACAACCTTAGGAGCCAAGCCTCCTCGCCCGGCCTGTCTGAACATGGTAGGAAGTGCCCGAATGTTAGACGGATCAAGGCCATGAATGCCCCGCTCAAAGCGGTGGAGAGTGCCGGAAAGCTTGACGCGACCATGCGTGAGATTGGCCGCGAAGCACGCCTCGCTGCCCAGGTGCTGGCGCTAGCATCGGCAGCGCGGAAGAATCGCGCGCTTGCCGCTATGGCGAAGGCTATCCGCAGTGCGCAAGCGGCGATCCTCGCAGCCAATGCCGAGGACGTGGCCGAGGCGAAATCCAAGGGCGCAACGGCCGCGTTCCTCGACCGGCTGACGCTCGATGCAATGCGGATTGAAGCTATCGCCGCTGGGCTCGACGTCATCCGCAAGCTCAAGGATCCGGTCGGGGCCGTTACGGCATCCTGGCGCCGTCCAAACGGAATGCGCATCGAGCGCGTTCGGGTGCCGCTCGGCGTTGTCGGCGTTATTTATGAGAGCCGGCCCAACGTCACGGCCGATGCGGCGGCTCTCTGTCTGAAAGCGGGTAACGCCGTTATCTTGCGCGGCGGCTCCGAAAGTTTCCGCTCGGTGCGGGCGATCCACGCGGCGCTGGTCGAGGGCCTTGCCGGAGCTGAACTGCCGACGGCCGCGATTTCGCTGGTGCCGACGCGAGACCGTGCCGCTGTCGGCATGATGCTGTCGGGTCTTGATGGCGCGATCGACGTGATCGTTCCGCGCGGTGGCAAGGATCTGGTCGCGCGGGTGCAGACGGAAGCGCGCGTGCCGGTCTTCGCTCATCTCGAAGGCATCTGTCACGTTTATGTCGACGGCGCAGCCAAGCTCGCGATGGCTAAATCAATCGTGCTCAATGCCAAGATGCGGCGCACCGGGGTGTGTGGGGCGGCGGAAACCCTGCTCGTCGACCGCGCGGGCGCAACGAAATTGCTCAAGCCGCTCGTCACCATGCTCATCGATGCCGGCTGTGAAGTTCGCGGCGACGCGGCGGTCCAATCGGTCGATCCCCGCGTGAAGCCGGCGAGCGAATCTGACTGGAGCACCGAATACCTCGACGCCATTCTGACCGCTGGTGTCGTCGACGGCGTTGACGGGGCAATCGCTCATATTGAACGTTTTGGCTCGCATCACACCGATGCCATCGTCACCGAAAATCGCTCCGCAGCAGAGAAATTTTTGCGCGAGGTAGATTCGGCGATTGTGCTGCACAACGCGTCGACCCAGTTTGCCGACGGTGGCGAATTCGGCTTCGGCGGCGAGATCGGCATTGCAACGGGCAGGCTGCATGCCCGCGGCCCGGTTGGGGTCGAACAGCTAACCAGCTTCAAGTACCGCATCCATGGCAGCGGACAGACGCGACCATAAATTTCGTCACCCCCGCCGCGAGTCGTCGCGAAGGGCGGTCGGCGAATGACACGGGGGGAGGGGGTTGTTTCTGACGGCCATGAATCGTGAGTTCCCGCTTCCCCGCGCGGCGGCCTCTGTTCCCTCTCTCGGCAACGGGCGACGGTCGGAAATAGCCAAAACCCGCGTAGTTCTGCCGCCGAACGCACCCGGTATGCGCATCGGTCTGTTCGGCGGCACATTTGATCCTGCGCACGCGGCGCATCGCGCGGCCTGTTTGCTCGCCATGAAGCGGATCGGCCTCGATCGCGTCTGGTGGCTGGTCACGCCCGGCAACCCGCTGAAAGACACCAGCGGTCTTGCTTCGCTGGCCGACCGTGTCGCCGCCGCACAAGCGCTTGCGCATCATCCGCGCATTGACGTGACCGACGTCGAATACCAGTTAGGCACCGCCTTTACCTATAAGACGGTTGCTTATCTGGTCCGGCGATGTCCGCGCGTGCGTTTCGTCTGGATTATGGGCGCCGACAATCTCCGCAGCTTCCATCGCTGGCAACGCTGGCGCGGCATCGCGGAGCTGGTGCCCATTGCTGTGGTCGATCGCCTTGGACCGAGCCTGTACGCCAGGGCAGGTGTCGCCAGTCAGGCGCTGGCGCGCGCCCGTATTCCTGAGACGGAGGCGAGGACACTGCCGGAACGAACGCCGCCGGCATGGATTTATCTGCACGGTCTCAAGTCGCCCCTCTCCTCGACGGCACTACGGGCGGCACGAGCCTTGCACGATAGGTGAGTGCGGATTACCTCCGGTTTGAACTGTTGCAACCGTGTGACTTAAGAGAGTTGAAACTGTTAACCCGGCGTGCCTATCTTAGGTCGTGGCCTCGGAATCGATGGCCGGGGCCAAAAAGGAGCGAAAGGATAAGGACCCCTGTCCACACCTGTAACTCTTCGGGCCGAACGTCGTGCGCCCGAGCCGGTCTCCAGAATGCGTCCTGACGCCGAGGAGATCCTTCGTTTAGTCCTCTCCCGCCTCGACGACATGAAGGCAGAGGACACCCTCACCATAGACCTTCGGGACAAATCATCGATCGGCGACTACATGGTTGTAGCCTCCGGCCGGTCGAATCGGCACGTCGGCTCCGTCGCCGACCGGGTCGTAGAGGATCTGCACAAAGTAGGTATTGCGGTTCGGGTAGAGGGCGTTCCGCATTGCGACTGGGTGGTGATCGACGCGGGCGATGTCATCGTCCATGTCTTCCGTCCCGAGGTTCGCGCTTTCTACAACATCGAAAAGATGTGGTTGGCCAGCCGGCCGGCGCAGCGCGCGAGCTAACCCGCTCGCGTCAGTGAGGGCGAATCGGTGGTGGCCTGCAAACAGGCCATGGTCTTGTGCGCCTTCGCTTTTGGGCGTGTCACATTATGCGTTTGCTTGTCGCCGCAGTTGGCCGCCTAAAACAGGGACCTGAGCGCGAGCTCGCGGCCTCTTACTGCAAGCGTGTGACGGCAAGCGGTCGGCCCTTGGGCTTTCGGGAAACCGAGGTTATCGAGATTCGTGAAAGCCGCGCGCAAGATGTCGAGCGCCGGCGTACGGAGGAATCGATCGCGCTGGCCAATGTCATTCCGGACGGCGCGACAATTGTCATTCTCGACCAGCGCGGCGAGAGTCTCGATAGCCCGGCACTTGCGGCGCTACTGCGCGAATGGCGGGCGGAAGACCGCGCAGCAGTCTGCTTCATCATCGGTGGCGCCGACGGCCTTGCGCCGAGTCTCGTCGCGCGAGCCAGGGTCCGGCTCGCCTTTGGCGCCGCCACCTGGCCGCATCAGCTGGTGCGCATCATGTTGTTGGAGCAGCTTTATCGCGCCGCTACGATCCTTGCCGGCCACCCCTATCACCGGGCTTAAGATTAACGATCGCCCGGACCTGAATTCTTCTTAATGTTGCCTCACCGGTTTGTGACGATGTGATGTGGTTTTGCGTCTTATTCCGGTCGTATCGCACCTGCTTTGTCTGATGTTTGTGATTATCTTGCCTTCTGGAGCGCGACGCCTAGTCTTGGACAACATGATTCTCCACCGATCGCGTCGGATTGATCCGCTCTTAGCGCTCGGATTGGCTTTGGCGTTGCCGCTTGGCTTTAATTGCGGCGCGCTCGCGCAAATGGCACCAAGCGAGGTGCTTCCCGGTTCAGTTCAACCGCCTGTCCCTCAGCCTCCGGTGCCGTTTCTTCCGGCAGCGCCGGCTGCTGCACCGACCGGGACTGACGCCGATGCCCTCAAACAGCGCGATCAGGAGCTTGATGCCGCGCGAACGCAAGAGCGCGAGTCGGCAGAAAGCCAAGCGAAATTGCGGCGCGAGATTGAAGCGCTTGGTGATGATCGGCGTGCGCTCAATCAGCAACTCATCGAGACCGCCGCGCGCGTGCGTGCGGTCGAGGCCAGCATCGACGCGACCCGAACGCGCTTGAAGCCGCTCGATGAGCACGAAGTTTTCATTCGCAAATCGCTCGACGAGCGCCGCGCCGTGATCGTGGAGATCCTAGCCGTGCTGCAGCGGGTAGGGCATCAGCCGCCGCCTGCACTTTTGGTTCAGCCGGAGGACGCGCTGCAAGCCGTCCGTACCGCCATCACGCTGGGCGCCATGCTTCCCGATATGCGGGTACAGGCTGATGCCCTGGCCGGCGATCTCACCGACCTTGAGGGGGTGCGCAAGACCATCGTCGCCGAGAACGAGCACCTGTCGCACGATCTCGATTTGCTTGGCCGCGAGCAGCTGCGGCTGAATGTTCTGATTGACGAGCGGCAAAGCAAGCAAACGGCTACCGAACAGGCGCTTGAGGCTGAACGGGCGCGTGCCGCCGATCTGGCCCGGCAAGTCGATACCCTCAAAGAGCTCATCGCCAAGCTCGAATCAGGCCTCGATTCCGCCACCCGCACGGCGCACGCTCAGGCCCGCTCGATCGAGGAAGATGCGACGCGCCCCGATCTGGCCGCCCTTAAGGATCCCGGCCGCCTCGTCCCAGCGGTCGCGTTCGCTGCGACACGCGGACACCTGCGGCTGCCGGTTAACGGCGTGAAAATCGGCGAATTCGGCACCTCTGACGGCGTCGGTGGAACGCGGAAGGGCCTGACGATCGGCACTCATGCCGGCGCGCAGATCACATCTCCGTGCGATGGCTGGGTAGTTTACGCCGGCGCGTTTCGGAGCTATGGGCAACTCTTGATCCTGAATGCCGGTGGCGGGTATCATGTGCTACTAGCGGGGATGGAGCGGATTTCCGTCGATCTCGGCCAGTTTGTACTGACCGGTGAACCCGTAGCGGTGATGGGCGGCGGATCGCAGGTATCCGCGGCCGCGGCGACCAAGTCCAAGCAGCCTGTGCTTTATGTGGAGTTCCGTAAAGACGGCGCTCCCATTGATCCAAGCCCATGGTGGGCAACAAACGAAGGTGAAAAGGTTCGCGGATGATGCGCAAAACTTCCCTTATTTTCCTTGGCGCGGTCGCAGGTGCCGGTCTCACGCTCTTGGCGACACAGCCACACATTGCGTTCGTCGGGTCGAGCGCCAAGGCTGCCTCGTCGGACACTTACCGGCAGCTTAATCTGTTCGGTGACGTGTTCGAACGCGTCCGCGCCGATTACGTCGAGAAACCCGACGACAGCAAACTCGTCGAATCGGCGATCAACGGCATGCTGGCCGGGCTCGATCCCCATTCGAGTTACATGGACCCCAAAAGCTTCCGCGACATGCAGGTGCAGACCCGCGGTGAATTCGGCGGCCTCGGCATCGAGGTCACGATGGAAGACGGGCTCGTGAAGGTGGTCGCTCCGATCGACGAGACTCCGGCAGCCAAGGCCGGCGTCATGGCCAACGATATCATCACCAAGCTCGACGACGAGCAGGTGCAGGGCCTGACGCTCAACCAGGCGGTCGAAAAGATGCGCGGCCCGGTGAACACCAAAATCAAACTGACTATCATGCGTAAGGGGCAGGACAAGCCGATCGACGTAACGATCGTGCGCGACGTGATCCGCGTTAAGTCCGTGCGCTCGCACAACGAAGGCGAGGACGTCGGCTATATCCGTATCACCCAGTTCAACGAACAGACGACCGATGGTCTGAAGAAGGCGATCAGCGACCTCAATTCGCAACTCGGTGCCGACAAGATCAAAGGCTATGTCGTTGATCTGCGCAACAATCCGGGTGGCCTGCTCGATCAGGCGATCTCGGTATCCGATTCATTCCTGGACAAGGGCGAGATTGTTTCGACCCGCGGCCGCAATGCTGAGGAAACCCAGCGCTTCAATGCTCGGCCGGGTGATCTGACCAAGGGCAAGCCGGTGATCGTGCTGATCAACGGCGGTTCAGCCTCGGCGTCGGAAATCGTCGCCGGTGCACTGCAGGACCACAAGCGCGCGACGCTTGTGGGTACGCGTTCGTTCGGTAAGGGCTCGGTGCAGACCATCATTCCGCTCGGTGCTGGCAACGGCGCGCTGCGGCTGACCACTGCGCGTTATTTCACGCCCTCCGGCCGCTCTATCCAGGCCAAGGGCATCACGCCCGACATCGAGGTGCTGCAGGACGTGCCGGAAGACTTGAAGGCGCGGACCGACACCAAGGGCGAGGCATCGTTGCGCGGTCATCTTAAGGCCGAAGGCACCGAAGAGTCGGGCTCGCAGTCCTACGTGCCGCCGGATGAAAAGGACGACAAGGCGCTCAAGGAGGCACTCGATCTGCTGCGCGGCGCGGTCAGCGACGCCGCCTTCCCGCCGAACCCGAAAGCGGCCGTTCCCAACTAAGGGATTGGGCCTATTGTCTAAGTAAGCGGGGCGGCCTCGGGCCGCCCCGTTTTCGTTTTCAGCAGTGGCTCTGACACTGCCTGCGTTCCACCTTCGGCGCCGCAGCCGCTTAGGCCGTCGTGATAGACTTCACCAAATGATTCGCCGGACCACGATTTGCCGGACCAAGCCATGACGGCCGATGATCTGAGCGCGCCGCTCGGCCAGCAGCCGGCCAAGCGCCGGCGCAAGTTGCCTATCTCTGTCTCTCAGGTCATTGCCGCGGCGCTGTTGCTGTTCCTCGGCGTATTCGCGGTGTGGGCAATCGTCGGCGACGATCGTTTCGGTGGTGAGCCGGTGGTCGCCCTGCCAATCGACCTTCATGCGGTGACAGCCGCTAAAAAATCCGAGGCCGCGCCGGCTCCTGAAGCTGCCCACAGCGTGCAAACCCCCGGCGGGCATGATGTTGCGGCCAACGGTTCGATGCGGGGCCAGAACAATCCGGCGGGCACCAAGACCGTCACCATCATCGACGGCAAAACCGGGGCGCGCCAAGAGGTGGTCATTCCGGACGGCGGTAACGCCGCGAATTCAGCGAGCGTTCCGCCACTCAATCAGAACTTCGTCGAGATGACGCCACGGGGCCCGATTCCAAAAATCGCGGCAGATGGCACGCGGCCTTCGGAAGCCTTCGCGCGGCCGGTGAAAGCACTGCCGGGCAAGCCAGACGCGCCGCGCGTCGCGCTGATTATCAGCGGTCTCGGTGTCAGCGCCAGCGGCACGGACGAAGCGATCACCAAGATGCCGGAGGCGGTGACGCTCGCATTCATGCCTTACGGCCCCGATGTCGAACGTGTGGTCACCCGCGCGCGGAGCGAAGGTCACGAAATTCTGCTGCAAGTGCCGCTCGAGCCGTTCGGTTATCCCGAGAACGATTCCGGTCCGCAGACGCTGCTCACCTCACTGACGCCGGAGCAAAATATTGAACGGCTGCACTGGCTGATGAGCCGTTTCCAGGGCTACGTCGGAATTGTCGGCGCCATGGGCGCGCGGTTCACGGCTTCGGAGCAGTCATTCGCACCAATTCTGCGCGAAACCGCCAAGCGCGGCCTGATCTTTGTTGACGATGGCGCCAATGCCAGGAGCGTCGCTGGCCACATTGCCGGGAGCAGCAGTTTGGCCTTTGCCAAGGCCGACGTCGTTCTCGATGCGGTGCCGACGCCTGGTGAAATCGACCACGCGCTCGGCCGGCTGGAAATGGCGGCGCGCGAGCACTCGTTTGCAGTCGGCGTGGCGTCGGCGTTGCCGGTGTCGATCGAGCATATCGCGAAATGGGCGAGGGCGGCTGAAAGCCGCGGCCTCTTGCTGGTGCCGATCACGGCCGTCGCCGCTAAAGCCAAGCAAACCTGACAGACTGCGCGAATAGCGAAGTGGCGAAATAGCGCATACATTGCGGCCGTCGCCTCATCTTTTCACCACCCATCATCAGTAGTTCCACTCACTCATGACTTCGTTCGAAGACCTTCCCTATCGGCCCTGTGCTGGCCTGATGGTGCTCAATCGCGCCGGGCTCGCCTTTATTGGCCGCCGCATCGGCGGTCCCGAGCACGTTGACGCTACGCATGTGTGGCAGCTGCCGCAGGGCGGCATCGATCCGGGCGAGGATCCGTGGCCGGCGGCGCTGCGCGAGCTGCGCGAGGAAACCAACATCAGTTCCGTTGAACGTCTCGGCGAAATCGCCGAATGGCTCAACTACGACATTCCGCCAAAGATCGCCGGCCACGCCTGGAGCGGCAAATACCGCGGTCAGACGCAGAAATGGTTCGCGCTGCGGTTTACCGGCGCGGAAAGCGAGATCAATGTCGCGCACCCCGCTGGCGGCCACGAGCCGGAATTCGTGGACTGGCGCTGGGAAAAACTGCCGAATCTTCCGGCCCTGGTCGTGCCGTTCAAGCGCAAGGTCTACGAGCGAGTGGTCGCGGAATTTGCGAAATTCGCTTAAGTCGTTTGTTGCGTTACTGCGCCAGCGCCGCCTGTAACGCCTTCATCTGTTCGAGATGGCGGCCGAGCTTATCGCGCTCGCCTTGGTCGGCGGCAGCGGCGATATCCTCCTCCGCGTCCTTTATTTCGGTGGCGAGCGCGGCGAGATCGAAGCTCTCTCGCGCGCCGGCCCGATCGGCAAGCACGGTCAAACCGGCAGGGCCCACTTCAGCAAAGCCGCCGGTGATCACGACCGGCTCGCGCGCCCCGCCGCGGAAGATGGTCACGATCCCTGGCCGCAATGTCGTGACCATCGGCGCATGGCCGGCGAGAATGCCCATATCGCCTTCGGAGCCGGGCAAATCCACCTGATCGACATCGCCGGAGAACAGCACATTCTCCGGCGAGACGAACTCAAAATGCAGCGCGGCCATATGTTACGCCTCGGCCGCGAGCTTCTTGCCCTTGTCGACCGCCTCTTCGATCGTTCCGACCATGTAGAACGCGGCTTCGGGCAGATGGTCGTATTGGCCTTCGACGAGGCCTTTGAACCCTTTGATGGTGTCCTGCAGGTCGACGAGCTTGCCGGGCGAGCCGGTGAAGACTTCGGCGACATGGAACGGCTGTGACAGGAAACGTTCGATCTTGCGTGCCCGCGCCACCGTCAGCTTGTCCTCTTCCGAAAGCTCATCCATGCCCAGAATGGCGATGATGTCCTGCAGCGCCTTGTAACGCTGCAACACCTGCTGCACCTGACGGGCGACTGCGTAATGCTCCTCGCCGACGATCAGCGGAGAGAGCATCCGCGAGGTCGAGTTCGAGCGGATCGACGGCGGGATAAATGCCCTTCGCGGCGATGTCGCGCGACAGCACGGTCGTTGCGTCGAGATGGGCGAACGACGTCGCCGGTGCCGGGTCGGTAAGATCGTCGGCCGGCACGTAGATCGCCTGCACCGAGGTCACCGAACCCTTCGTGGTCGTGGTGATGCGCTCCTGCAAGGCGCCCATGTCGGTGGCCAGCGTCGGCTGATAGCCGACCGCCGAAGGAATACGGCCGAGCAGCGCCGAGACTTCCGAACCCGCTTGCGTGAACCGGAAGATATTGTCGACGAAGAACAGCACGTCCTGTCCTTGATCGCGGAAATGCTCAGCGACGGTCAGCCCGGAAAGGCCGACGCGCAAGCGGGCGCCGGGCGGTTCGTTCATCTGGCCGTACACCAGCGCGCATTTGGAGCCCTCGACCGAGCCCTTGTGCGGATCCTTGTTGACGCCCGACTCGATCATCTCGTGATAGAGATCGTTGCCTTCGCGGGTGCGCTCGCCGACGCCGGCGAACACCGAATAGCCGCCGTGCGCCTTGGCGACATTGTTGATCAGCTCCATGATCAGCACGGTCTTGCCGACGCCGGCGCCGCCAAACAATCCGATCTTTCCGCCTTTGGCGTAGGGCGCGAGCAGATCGACCACCTTGATGCCGGTGACCAGGATCGCGGCTTCGGTCGACTGATCGGTATAGGCCGGCGCAGGTTGATGGATCGCCCGCTTGCCTTCGGCTTGGACCGGGCCTGCTTCATCCACCGGATCGCCGATCACATTGATGATGCGTCCGAGCAGGCCCGCACCCACCGGCACCGAAATCGGCGCTCCGGTGTCCCGCACTTCCTGACCGCGGACCAGCCCTTCGCTGGTGTCCATTGCGACCGTGCGCACGGTATTTTCGCCGAGCTGCTGCGCCACTTCGAGCACCAGCCGGTTGCCCTGGTTGGTGGTTTCGAGCGCGTTCAAGATCGGCGGCAGATCGCCTTCGAAATGCACGTCGACGACGGCGCCGATGACCTGGGTGATATGTCCGACTAAGTTCGCCATCATGGCCCTCTTGAGTGATTACAGCGCCAATGTTCTTTACAGAGCTTCCGCGCCGGAAATGATCTCGATCAGCTCTTTCGTGATCATCGCCTGGCGCGTGCGGTTGTAGGTGAGCGTCTGCCGGCGGATCATGTCGCCGGCGTTGCGGGTTGCGTTGTCCATCGCCGACATCTGCGCGCCGTAGAACGACGCCGAGTTTTCCAGAAGCGCGCGGAAAATCTGCACCGCGATGTTGCGCGGCAACAGGTCGTGCAGAATGTCTTCGGCTTCGGGTTCGAATTCGTAGGCGGCGCCGCCAAGCGCGTCGGTCGCGTTGTCAGTCGAACACCGGCGGAATGATCTGCTGCGCCGTCGGTATCTGCGCGATCACCGAGCGGAACCGCGAGAAGAGCAGCGTACAGACGTCGAATTCGAAATTGTTGAAACGCGAGATGACCTTTTCCGCGATCATTTCCGCGCTCTCGAACCGCAACGTCCGCACCGCGCGCAAATCGACCGTCTCGACGATCTGGTCGGCATAGAGCCGGCGTAACTGGTCGTAGCCCTTGCGGCCGACGCAAAAGAATTTGACTTCCTTGCCCTCGCGCATCAGCGCACCGGCGCGCTCGCGGGCGAGCCGCACAATGGCGGTGTTAAACGGCCCGCACAGGCCGCGCTCGGCGGTGCAGACCAGAAGCAGATGCCGGTCGGTGCCGCCGGTTCCGCGCAACAGCCGCGGCGCGCTTTCCGAGCCGGCTACCGAAGCGGCGATGTTGCCGAGCACCTTGTCCATTTGCGTTGCGTAAGGACGCGCCGCCTCGGCTGCCGCCTGCGCGCGGCGCAGCTTCGACGCCGCGACCATCTGCATGGCCTTGGTGATTTTCTGCGTCGCCTTGGTGGCGGCGATGCGGTTGCGCAGGTCTTTGAGCGAGGCCATGGAGTTCGACTTACACTTTCGGCAATGCGCGCTCCCCTCCCCCTTGTGGGGAGGGGTTGGGGGTGGGGGTCGGGAGGATAACGCACGCGCATCGACGCTCGCGAGCCACCTCCCGACCCCCCTCCCTAACCCTCCCCCACAAGGGGGGAGGGAATAGGTTCGCGTGCTTCGTCAGTTTCTTGCCCATGCTCGTTACACGAACGTCTTGGCGAAGCTCTCGACCGCCGCTTTCAGCTTTCCGGCTGTCGCGTCGTCGAGATCGTTGGACGTGCGGATGGTGTTGAGGATTTCCGGATGCTGCTGACGCAGCGCGCCCAGCAAACCATCCTCGAATGCGCGGATGCGCGGCACCGGCAGCGGGTCGAGATAGCCGTTGACGCCGGCATAGATCACGCAGACCTGCTCTTCCATCTTCAGCGGCGAGAATTGCGACTGTTTCAGCAATTCGGTGAGCCGCGAGCCGCGACTAAGGAGCCGCTGCGTGGTGGCATCGAGATCGGAGCCGAACTGCGCGAACGCCGCCATCTCGCGGTATTGCGCCAACTCACCCTTGATGCGCCCGGCGACCTTCTTCATCGCCTTGGTCTGGGCGGCCGAGCCGACCCGCGACACCGAGAGCCCGACGTTCACCGCGGGGCGGATGCCCTGATAGAACAAATCGGTCTCGAGGAAGATCTGGCCGTCGGTGATCGAGATGACGTTGGTCGGAATGTAGGCCGACACGTCGTTGGCCTGGGTTTCGATGATCGGCAGCGCGGTGAGCGAACCGGCCTTGTGTTCGTCATTCATCTTCGCCGCGCGCTCAAGGAGCCGCGAGTGCAGATAGAACACGTCGCCCGGATAGGCTTCGCGGCCCGGCGGGCGGCGCAGCAATAGCGACATCTGGCGGTAGGCGACGGCCTGTTTGGAGAGGTCGTCGTAAATGATGACCGCGTGCATGCCGTTGTCGCGGAAGTATTCGCCCATGGCGCAACCGGAGAACGGCGCCAGAAATTGCATCGGCGCCGGATCGGAGGCGGTTGCCGCGACCACGATCGAGTAATCGAGCGCGCCCTGCTCCTCCAGAACCTTGACGAACTGCGCCACCGTCGAGCGCTTCTGTCCGACCGCGACGTAGACGCAATAGAGTTTGATCTTCTCGTCGTTGGACGCGTTGAGCGGCTTCTGGTTCAGGATGGTGTCGAGCGCGATCGCGGTCTTGCCGGTCTGGCGGTCGCCGATGATCAGCTCGCGTTGGCCGCGGCCGATCGGGATCAGCGCATCGATCGCTTTGAGGCCGGTCGCCATCGGTTCGTGCACCGATTTGCGCGGAATGATGCCGGGCGCCTTGACGTCGACGCGCGATCTTGCTTCGGCCTTGATCGGCCCCTTGCCGTCGATCGGCTCGCCGAGCGCGTCGACGACGCGGCCAAGCAGGCCCTTGCCGACCGGCACCTCGACGATGGCGCGGGTGCGCTTGACGGTCTGGCCTTCCTTGATCTCGCGGTCGGTGCCGAAGATCACGATGCCGACATTGTCGCCTTCGAGATTGAGCGCCATGCCTTTGACGCCGCTTTCGAACTCGACCATCTCGCCGGCCTGGACATTGTCGAGGCCGTAGACGCGGGCGATGCCGTCGCCGACCGACAGCACCTGGCCAACTTCGGAGACTTCGGCTTCCTGGCCGAAATTCTTGATCTGCTCCTTGAGAATGGCGGAGATTTCCGCGGCGCGGATATCCATTATCGAGCCTCTTTCATCGCGTGCCTGATCGAATTGAGCTTGGTGCGCAGCGAGCTGTCGACCATACGGCTGCCGAGCTTGACCACGAGCCCGCCAATGATGGCGGGATCGACTTTGATGTGCAGATCGACGTCCTTGCCGCTGACGGCCTTGAGCGCAGCGCGCAAGGCGGCGACATGATCGTCCTTGAGCTGTTCGGCCACCGTGACCTCGGCGGTGGCCTCGCCTCTATGGCGGGCGACGAGCTTGCGGTACGCCCGGATCATATCGCCGGCCGCAAACAGCCGGCGATTGCTCGTCACGAGCTTCAGGAAACGGGCCGCCAGTCCGCCGATTCCGGCGCGGTCGAGTACCGCGGACAGCGCCCGCAATTGCTCGTCGGCGGAAAATACCGGGCTGCGCACCAGCCGCGCGAGGTCGGAACTCTCGGCGACGAGCGCGTCGAAGCGGTCCAGATCCGCCTTGACCGCGTCGATGCCACCGGTTTCCTGGGCGAGTTCGAACAAAGCGAGCGCGTAGCGGTTCGCAACGCCCGTGCCTGCGAACGGCGCGGTCGCGAACTGGCCCGCGTCGGTTGGGATGATGGGTGCTTCGCCTGCCAAAGTTGATGCTCGCCTTAAGTCGCGTGCCGCGGTTTCGGGTTTCTTTGGAGCTTTTCCGCAAGACCCGCAACCGGCGGAAACCGTCGGCGCAAGCCCTTATGCAAGTCCTTATTTAAGCCCTTGGGAATAAAGCGGGACTTGGAAATCCGGCGACGTTGCGGAAAGCTCCGCGCGCGCCCCACGAAAATCGCGCGTTTGCTAACATAGTGCGCCATGCGGTGCAACATGACGGAATCTCCGCGCCCTCAACCTGCCTCGCGTAGCGGGGGCGGATAAGCGACATCGTTCCCGCGACGCGCATGCGCCCGAGTTTTGTAAGAATGTAGGGTGGGTTAGCCGTGAAGCGGCGTAACCCACCATGCTGAGCGGTGGGTTTCGCTTCACTCAACCCATCGCCTACCAAGGGCAATGACGACAACGAAGAAAAAAGGAAGCGGAACGCCGACAGACGTGTTCATCCAACCTCCGCGCCTCCACCTTCATCGTCCCCCGCTTGCGGGGGAGGACACAGGAGGGGGCGCGGCGCGCGTGCACCGCAGACAAGTGTACGCAAGTCTGCGCACACAAAATCCGCTACACGCGCTCGCCTATCGGCGTTCCACCGCGGTTCTGGCTGCAGCGAACGAACGCCGCAGTTCAGCTCCAGGTACGCGCTTCCTGGGACGTGGTCGGGGCGCACGATCCGAAAGCTCCGAACAACCGGGTTCGAAAAAACCGTGCGCTGTTCAGCGGGCGTTACCCGCTCCTTCCTGTCCCAGTCCAGCGAGCTCCTCGCAGACCGGTCATCATGCCGGCCGGGCGTAGTTTCCCGAAGCCGCCCGGGAGCGGAGTGTATCGTTCCGCCCGCAGGCACCGCACTCGCTCCACCTTCAGGAGTACCCTCGGCCGAAGGCGTCCTTCACTGAGCGAGATTCGTCCAACCTTGTAATGGAAACAAGGACATTTGTCAATGAAAATGAGACTGTCCCGATGGCCTGCATTCGCCCGGTTTTTCATGTGCCCGTAGAGCCCGTAGGATGGGTTGAGCGGCGCGAAACCCATCGCCTCGCCGGGCTGGCCTACTCTGGGTAGATGACCAATTATCGGCGCAATTTCCTCCGCGGCGGCTGGTTCTTCTTTACCGCCAACCTTGCGGATCGTCGCTTACGCTTGCTCACGACGCATATCGATCTGCTCCGCCAAGCATTCAGGGACGTGCGGCGGCGTCATCCGTTCGGCATCGAGGCGGTCGTGGTTCTTCCTGATCATCTGCACACAGTCTGGTCATTGCCCGAAGACGACGCCGACTTTGCGCTGCGCTGGCGTTTGATCAAAACAATTTTCTCGCGCGGTCTTCCGGGTGGCGAACCTATTTCAGCAAGCCGAGCCGGCAAAGGAGAGCGTGGCATCTGGCAGCGACGATATTGGGAGCATACGTTGCGCGATGAAGCGGATCTTGTCCGGCACCTCGATTATATTCATTTCAATCCCGTCAAGCACGGGCACGTCAGGTGTGTGAAGGACTGGCCGTATTCGTCCTTCCGTCGCATGGTCAGATTGGGCGTTTACCCGGTCGACTGGGCTGGCGACGCAACCGGCGAGTCATTGTCCGGCTTCGGCGAAAGATGATGGGTTTATGATGGGTTTCGCTGCGCTCAACCCATCCTACAGAGTGCGCCTGGGAGCTCCGCTGGCTCAAGCTGCCCGCGCCGCGTGGGCGCGGATGACTTCCAGAAACACGTTGCCGTATTGCTTGAGCTTCGCCGCGCCGACGCCGTGTACGGCGCTCATCTCGCCTGCGTTTGCGGGCTTGAGCCGGACCATGTCGATCAGGGTCTTGTCGGCGAACACAACGTAGGCCGCGACCCGCTGTTCCTTCGCAAGCTCTGAGCGGCGTTTGCGCAGCGCTTCGAACAGGGCTGTATCGCCCTCATCGCCGTTCGCCAACGCGGTCGCATTTGCTGCCGCGCGGGCGGCTTTCTTGGTCGCGGGTTTCAGCGTGTCCTTGCGCAGCGTGACCTTCTCAGTGCCTCTGAGCACGCGCCATCCGGCATCGGTGACGGTCCAGCCGCCATAGCCGTTGAGGTCAAGCGCGACGATGCCGGCGCCGTGGAGCTGGCGGAAGATCGCACGCCATTCCGGCTTGCCGTATTCCTTGCCGACGCCGAAGGTCGTCAGGATGTCGTGGCCGAATTTCTCGACCGCCTCGCTGTTCTGGCCCAGGAGCACGTTGGTCAGATGCTCGGTGCCGAACCGCTCGCCGGTGCGCACGATGGCGGAGAGCGCCTTTTGGGCCGCGATGGTGCCGTCGATGACCTCGGCGCCGTCGCAGCAAAAATCGCAGTTGCCGCACGGCTCCGCCGTCTCGCCGAAATAGGCGAGCAGCGTCTGCCGCCGGCAGCGCGGTGACTCGCACAGCGAGACCAGCGCGTTGAGCCGCTGGCGGTCGACGCGTTTTTGTTCGTCGGAGGATTCGCTTTCGTCGATTTGCAGGCGGCGGAGCCGGATATCGCCCATGCCGTAAAGCGTGAGTGTATCCGCCGGGAGTCCGTCGCGGCCGGCACGTCCGATCTCCTGGTAATAGCTCTCGATATTGGCCGGCATGTCGGCGTGGAGGACGAACCGGATATCCGGCTTGTCGATGCCCATGCCGAACGCGACGGTCGCGGCCATGACAATTCCGTCGTCCTGCAGGAAGGTGTCCTGGTTGCGCGAACGTTCCGCGGGGTCCATGCCGGCGTGATAGGCGAGTGCTCGAACGCCGCTTTCGCGCAGCGCCTCGGCAAGCTCCTCGGTCTTGCGCCGCGAGGCACAATAGACGATGCCGCTTTGTGCCGGGTGGGCGCTGACGAAGTCGGCGATTTGCTTGCGCCCGCCGGATTTGGCCTGCATCGCCAGCCGCAAATTCGGCCGGTCGAAGCCATGCACGAATACCGCCGGCGGCCGGCTGAAAAGCTTGTCGAGAATGTCGGTGCGCGTGCCGGCATCGGCGGTAGCCGTGAACGCGACGGTCTGCACGTCGCCAAGCTCCGCCTGCACTGCGCCAAGCGTTGCATATTCGGGGCGGAAGTCGTGGCCCCATTGCGAGATGCAATGCGCCTCGTCGACCGCGAGCAGCGCGACTCTGCCGCGTTTGAGAAGATCGAGGGTTTCGGTTTTCACCAATCGTTCGGGCGCGATGTAGAGGAGGCGCAGTTCCCCGCGCGCGATCTGATCGCGGATCGACCAATTGTCGGCGGCATCGTTGGCGGAGTTGAGCGCGGCGGCCGCAATGCCGTAGCCACGAAGCTGCGCCACCTGATTGCGCATCAGCGCGATCAGCGGCGACACCACGACGGTCAGGCCATCGCGCAGCAGCGCCGGAAGCTGGTAGCACAACGATTTCCCGCTGCCGGTCGGCATCACCGCCAGCACATCGCGGCCGTCCAGGATCGAGGCGACGATCTCGTCCTGCCCCGGCCTGAAGGCTTCGAAGCCGAATGTGGTGCGGAGGATTCGCTCTGCCGCGGCGAGGTCAGGCATGTTGGTCACTGGTCCAGCGGGGATTGTTCTATCTTTGTTCTTCGCGGGCGGCAAGGCGAATGGCAAGCGTGCCATGCAAAGAAAGCCCCTGACGTGCCGCCTTTTTTTGCAGCATGGTGCTGCTTCGAAAAGCTTCCGTCCCGAACATCCCGTCACGCGATGCTGCAAGCCGTCAATCACGCCGTCGGCCCGCCGGTCGGCCGCCTCGTCAGGCTCCTCGGCCTGATGTGGCTCGCCGGCGTCGCCATGCGCATGACGCTCCTGGTGGTGCCGCCGGTGATTCCGCTGGTGCACGAACAGCTGCACATGTCGGAGACCCAGATCGGGCTGTTGATCGGACTGCCGCTGGCCATGTTCGCCATTGCGGCCGTCCCCGGATCGCTCTTGATCGCCCGCATCGGCGCCAAGCCGGCGCTGATCCTCGGCATGTTCATCGCGGCATTTGCCGGAGGGGCGCGTGGCGCCGCGATCGATGTCTGGACGCTTTACGCCGCCTCGATCGTGACCGGCTTCGGCATCGCAATCATGCAACCGGGCATGCCGACGCTGGTGCGCAACTGGCTGCCGGGCCGCGTTGGCCTCGGCACCGTCGCCTACTCGAATGGCATGGTGGTCGGCGCAACGCTGCCGCCGATCCTGACCCTGCCGCTGGTTTTGCCCTGGGTCGGCGGTTCCTGGCGGCTTGATTTTGTCGCGTGGGCGGTGCCGGCCGTTGTCGTTGGTGGTGGTGTTTTCGCTTTTCAGTCCGAAGGAGCAAGCAGCCGCTGACGCAAAATTCAGCGGCGGCATCGGCACGCTCGGCAGATTGTGGTGGCCGGATTGGAAAAATCCGCTGATCTGGCTGCTCGGCCTCACCTTCGGCTGCAACAACAGTCCGTTCTTCGGCGCCAATGCGTTTCTTGGCGACTACCTTGCCACCAAGGGAGAAACCGGCGTTCTGGGTCTCGCGCTCGCATCGCTGAACGGAGCGCAAATCTCTGGCGCTTGGTTTTTTGATTGTCATGGCCGATCGCATGCAGCGGCGCGCCTGGCCGTTCCTGTTGTTCGGCCCGGTCATGGTGGCGGGTTTTCTCGGACTTATTTTTCTTCCATCTCCCGTGGCGATCGTCGTCAGCGCCGGACTGATCGGCATCTCTACCGCGCTTACCATGACACCGACGCTCGCCTTGCCCGCATTGCTGGTGGCGCCGAGCGATGTGCCGCGCACGGCGGCGGGCATGTTCACCATCAGCTACACCTGCGCGATTATCATTCCGACCATCTGCGGCGCGCTGTGGGACGTGACCGGGAAGCCGTGGACAACCTTCGTGCCGTTGGCGCTCTGCGCGGTGGGGCTCACGGTCATCGGCGCGATCACCGCGCGGCATCGTCCGCCGGCTGGGACACTGACGAGCAAACGGTGATTGCGCGATGACGACGCGTCCGAAGAAATCGGGAACAAAGAGCCCGCTGAAGCGGCGCATGCTGCCGACCGACCGGCTTCGCTTATTCGGCCATCGCCGAACGCTCGCCGCTCAAGTTGCCGGACGGCGCCCGGATGGCGGTGTGGGTCGTCATCAACATCGAAGAGTGGGATTTCAGTGCAGCCGATGCCGCGCACGGTGCTGACGCCGCCCGCCGGCGGTTCGCCGATGCCTGACGTGCCGAACTGGGCCTGGCACGAATACGGCAACCGGGTCGGCTTCTGGCGGTTCGTCGAGCTGTTCGATGAATTCGCGATACAGGCGGTTCTCGCCATCAACGGCTCGGCCATTGCCGCTTATCCGCCGATCGTGCGCGCGGCAGTCGAACGCGATTGGGAGTTCATGGGACACGGCTTCACCCAGCGCAACATGCAGAAGGTCAAGAATGAGCGCGACGACATCCGCAAAGTCCGCGACGCGATCTTAAAAGCCAGCGGCAAGCCGCCGCGTGGCTGGCTTGGCCCGGGCCTGACGGAAACCTGGGAAACGCCGGACCTCCTGGTCGAGGAAGGCTACGACTACGTTGCCGATTGGGTGCTCGACGATCAGCCGGTTTGGCTCAAGACCCGCACCAAACCGATCCTCAACGTGCCCTATACGCAGGAATGCAATGATGTGGCGATGATGCTGATCCAGCATCATTCGGCGTCCGAATATCGCGATCGCGCGCTCGATCAGTTCGAGCAGATTTACGCGGACTCAAGCCACTCGGCGCGGATCATGGCGCTGTCGATCCATCCGTACATTATGGGCGTGCCGCACCGGCTGAAATATCTTCGGCGCATTTTCGAAGTCATCCGCAACAAGAGCGACGTGAAGTTCTGGACCGGCGGCGAGATCGCCGATTGGTATCGCGCGACAGGTCCGAAAGCGCCGTGACCGTCGCCGAGAAACAGCAATTGCGAAGATCCGGTCGCTCCGCCGACGTCCGCTCGCGGCTGATGCTGGTCACGCTCTGCCTGATCTGGGGGCTGACCTGGCCGATGATGAAGATCTCGCTGAATGCCATTCCGCCGTTGAGCATGCGCACCCTGACTGCCGTGATCGGGTGCGTCAGCTATGTTTGCGATCTGTCTGTTCAAGCGCCGCAGTCTTCGTGTATCGACCGCGCGGGATTGGCTGCATGTGTTCGTCGCTTCATTCTTCAACATCTCGGCCTTCAGTCTTTTCACCGCGTTCGCGCAAATTCTGGCCGCGACTTCGCGGGTGGCCATCCTCACCTACACCTTGCCGATCTGGACATTGTTGCTGGCGTGGCTGGTGCTTGGCGAGCGTCCGAGCCGGCTGCAGGGCGTCGCGGTTGTCCTTTGTGCTGTCGGTATCGCCATCATCGTTGCACCGCTGGCGGTATCGGGCATTCCGCTTGGGCTCGTACTTGCGGTCGGTGGCGGTTTCAGCTGGGCGGCCGGTACCGTTTATCTGAAATGGGCGCGGATCAACGCTGATCCGATGGGCGCCGCGGCCTGGCAGCTCGCAATCGGATTCGTCGTCATTACGGCCTGCCTGCTGATATTCGATGGACGGCTGGATTTCGGCACGGCGGATGCCAAAGCCCTGCTGGCGCTCGCCTTTGTCGGCGTGATGGGAAACGCAGTCGCCTACGCCATGTGGTTCGACATTTTGCCGGTGGTGCCGGCGGCGACGGCCGCACTCGGCATTCTCGGCATTCCGGTGCTCGGCGTATTATCCACCGTCCTGATCGTCGGCGACCGGCTGTCCCGTGACGACATCATCGGCTTTGCGTTGATTTTTGCCGCGTCCGCCTGCGTGCTGCTGTTTCCGCAGACGCCGCGCTCGCGCTAGCTCTTAAGCCGTTGCGCCAATTCGGCGATGCGCGTCACCATCGCGTTGTCCGGATCGGTGAGCGCGTCGATCACGGTAAAGTGGTTGCCGGGAAATTCCTTGTAGCTCGTTTCCACTTTCGCCTGCCGCCAGGTGTCGGCCATGGCGCGGCTCTGGCTCTTGAACGCGCCGCTTTCGAGATCGCCGACCGTCACGTCGAGCAGGCGCCCCGGCGGGACCGGCCACAACAGCGGCGAAAGCTCGCGCGCGTCTTCGGCCGAGAGCCGCAAATCCTGATTTAAGCTGAAGTTCACCAGCGGCCTCAGATCGAACACGCCCGAAATCGCAAAGCCGGCAGGAACGAGATCGGCTGGCGCCTTCGGATAGAGCGCCTGCCAGTCGGTCGCGACCATGGCGGCGGCAAGGTGGCCGCCGGCCGAATGCCCGCACACCATTATGGGCCTCGCGAACCGCGTCCAAAGAAAAATGCTGGCGCGGCGAATTTGCTCGATGATGTCGCCGATGGTGACGATCGGACAAAGATCATAACCGACGACGGCAACCGCAATGCCGTGCTGGTTGAGGCCGCGCGCCACCTGGCTGGAGAACGACGGATCGAAGGCCCGCCAATATCCGCCGTGGATGAACAGTACGATCGGCGCATTGTCGCCCGCCGCCGGCAAGAACAGATCGATGATCTGCCGCGGCGTGTCGCCGTAAGAGAGGCCGAGCTCGGCACGGCCGGCCTTGAGCGTCTCGGCGCGGTAAAGCTCGGCCTCGCGGGTCCAGCGCGCGAAAATCGCGTCGCAGTCGGGCACGCTGTTGCGGGGACTATACTCGCTCTCCAGATCGGCGGCGGCCATCGGCATCTCCGGTTGTTCGCGCGCGCGACTTTGCGGCAAGGGCGTTGCGCGGGCAAGCCGCGCGACCTAAGAAATGATCAGTCCGCAAGTTGAAGAGTAGCCCATGAAAGTCGACGGCAAGCCGATGCGCACGATCTGGCTCGAGCCGGACGGCTGGTCGGTGGGCATCATCGATCAGACCGCCTTGCCGCATCGCTTCGTCACCGCACGGCTGACAACGCTCGAAGAGACTGCGCACGCGATCCGCGCCATGCTGATTCGCGGCGCGCCGCTGATCGGGGCGACTGCGGCTTATGGCGTCTGTCTGGCGCTGCGGGCTGACGCCTCCGATGAATCGCTTGAGCGCGCTTACGCCGCGCTGCTCGCGACCCGGCCGACCGCGATCAATCTCAAATGGGCGCTCGACGAGATGATGGCCGCGGTGCGCAACCGGCCGCGCGCCGAACGCGCTGCCGCCGCCTATCGGCGCGCGTTCGAAATCAATGAAGAAGATATTGCGATCAACAACGGCATCGCCCGTAATGGTCTGCCGCTGATCGAGGCAATTGCCGCGAAAAAGAAGCCGGGCGAGCGCGTCAACGTGCTGACCCACTGCAACGCCGGCTGGCTCGCGGCCGTCGATGTCGGCACCGCCACCGCACCGATTTATCTGGCGTACGACAACGGCATCCCGATTCACGTTTTCGCCGACGAGACGCGGCCGCGCAACCAGGGCGCCTCGCTCACCGCCTGGGAGCTCGGCCAGCACGGTGTGCCGCACACGCTGATCGCCGACAACACCGGCGGCCATCTGATGCAGCACGGCCTGGTCGATCTTGTCATCGTCGGGACCGACCGCGTCACCGCCAATGGCGACGTGTGCAACAAGATCGGCACCTATTTGAAAGCGCTGGCCGCGCGCGACAACAATATTCCGTTTTATGTGGCGCTGCCGTCGCCCACGATCGATTTCACCGTCGCCGACGGCGTTGCCGAGATACCGATCGAAGAGCGCAGCGGCGACGAGGTGGCAACCGTGACCGGTCGCGCCGCCGACGGCCGCATCGAAACCGTGCGCATCGCGCCGGAGGGAACGCCGGTCGCCAATTACGGCTTCGACGTCACGCCCGCCCGTCTGGTGACCGGTCTGATCACCGAACGCGGCGTGCTCGATGCATCGCGCGCAGCGCTTGCGGGGGCTTTCCCCGAACGCGCGGCCGCGGCAAAATGAGCGTCTTGTAGGGTCGCTCAGCCGGTCGCGCAGTCGGAGTTGAGTGACATGCGTAAGCTCGAACTCAGGCGGGCATTCGGCCTGCCACTTCCCGGTATTCTGACCATGAGCGTCAACTTGCTGCCGGCGCCATTGCCGGTCGACGGGCGGCAATCCCCGACGGCGCTTGCCATCGCACGCGGTACCGCGCGCTACCTGCATGCGCTCGGCTATGGCGTGGTGAGCGAGCTGCCGCTGCCGTCCGGCCGACGCGCCGATCTGGTCGCGCTCGGCGGCGATGGCGAAATTCTGATCGTGGAGATCAAATCTTCGGTCGCCGATTTCCGTGCCGATCAGAAGTGGATGGACTACCGGCTGCATTGCGACCGGCTGTTCTTCGCCACCATCGTTGACGTGCCATGCGAGATATTTCCCGCCGATGCCGGTCTGATTGTCGCGGATGCATTCGGCGCGGCGATCGTCTGCGAGGCGCCCGAGCACCGGCTCGCGGCCGCCCGGCGCAAGACCGTGATGTTGCGCTTTGCACACGCCGCGGCGCTGCGTCTGCAGGCGCTGGCCGATCCGCAAGGGCCTTACGGCGGAGAGATTTGACGTCGGCTGCGTCGCCTTGCACGCAATGACGTTGCCGGGCTGGGAGGACATCATGCGCCGCAAAAGTCGCCTGCAATTGTGCGGTCTTGCGCTCGGCTTCGCGCTCGGAATCGCGTCGGCGTCAGCCGAGGAAAAGTCCTTTACGCTTAGGCTCTCGCATTGGGTGCCGCCGTCGCATCCGCTGCAAAAGGCGATGGAGGATTGGGGCGCCTCGATCGAGAAAGATTCCGGCGGCACCATCAAATACAAGGTCTATCCTGCGCAACAGCTCGGCAAAGCGTTCGACCATTATGACATGGCGCGCGACGGCATTGCCGACGTGACCTATGTCAGCCCGGGCTACCAGCCGGGCCGCTTCCCGATCTTCGATGCCGCCAACCTGCCGTTCATGTTCGCCAACGCCAAGGGCGGCTCGGAAGCGCTCGATGAGTGGTATCGCAAATACGCCGCGACGGAGATGAAGGACGTCAAGTTTTGCTTCGCCTTCGCGCACGATCCCGGCTCGTTTCATTCACGCACCAAGAAAATCGTCGTGCCCGACGACATCAAGGGCATGAAGATCCGTCCGGCGCACGCCACCATGGCGTCGCTGGTGACGTCGCTCGGCGGCACCAACGTGCAGGCCTCCGCCCCCGAAGTGCGCGACATTCTGGAAAAGGGCGTCGCCGAAGCCGGGACGTTTCCCTGGGGCTCCGTCATTCTGTTCGGCATCGACAAGGTGACGAAGTACCATATGGAAGCGGCGCTCTACACCACGAGCTTTGTTTGGCTCATCAACAAGTCGACCTACGCGCAGATGTCGCCGTCACAGCAGAAGGTGATCGACGACCACTGCAACACGAAATGGGCTGAACGCGTCGCCGCGCCTTGGGCGGATTTTGAACATGGCGGTATCGCCAAGCTCAAGGCCGAGCCCGGTCACGAGGTCTATCAGCTCACCGACGCACAGCTTGCCCAATGGAAGGCCGCGGCTGGGCCCGTGGTTCACACCTGGGCCGATGCGGTGAAGAAGGTCGGCGAGGATCCGGATGTCGCTCTGAAGGATCTCAAAGCCGAGCTTGCGAAGTATGATTCGGCGTATTGAAGGCGCGTCGTTGCGGGCCAACCGGGGCCGGCCCGAAGTGGCCGGCCCCGATGACATGCTCGGTGAAGCGATCCAGACTTAGTGGGCATGATTTTCATGAGCACGGCCGTGGATTAGGGAGAGCTGCGCAATGGTACGGAAAACAACATCATTCGGCACGGATCGCCGCACGCTGGTTGCGGGCATGGCGGCAGCGCCGGCTCTCGTGTTTACCCAACGAGCCTTCGCGCAACAAAATCCGGTGACGGCGATCGACATCGCACTCGAACCCGACGCGACGATGGTTCAGCACGCTAAAAATGCCAACGCCCGCCTGCTCAAGTCTTTCCCCAAAGGCTTCGCGCTGGATGAGACGCACCACCCGCACGTCAGTATCTTGCAGCAGTTTGTCCGCACGGACGACCTCGACAAGATATTTGCGGCGGCGAACGCGATTATGGTCAAGGAAAAGCCCACGGCATGGACGCTGAAGGCGTTCAAGTATTACTACATCCCCGATCCGCCATACGGCCTTGCCGGAATTGTGGCCGAACCGACCGAGGACTTGCATCGGCTGCAAGATGAACTCATTACCGCCGTCAAGCCCTATACCGATAGGATGGGCACCCCGGCGGCCTTCTTCAGCAAGGTAGGTGGACGCGACATTCAAAAATCGCTGATTGAGTACGTTGCCCACTTCGTCGAGATCGCCGCAGGCAAGCGGTTCAATCCGCACGTGACGATCGGTGTCGGAACGGAAAGATATTTGAACAAGATGCTGACGGAGCCATTCCCGTCGTTCACGTTCTCGCCGGCCGGCGCGTCGGTCTATCAGCTCGGCACTTTCGGTACGGCACGGAAAGAACTCAAGACGCTCATGCTGACGCCCTGAAACAGGATGCGAAACCACGCCGCTGGAGAATGGCGATGAAATCGCACGACGTGTTGCCAGGAATGAACCGTCGCACTTTTGTTTCCGGTCTGGCCTTGCTGCCCGCAGCGGGATCATTCCTTTCAACGCCGGTGCGGGCGCAAAACGCATCGAGCGTACCGCTGGCGTCGTGGACTGACGGTCCGGCGAAACAGGCGATCATCGATTTCGTGCGCGCAACGACGGATCAGTCGAGCCCCAAATTTGTTGCGGCGGAAGATCGTATTGTTTGTTTTGATCAGGACGGCACGCTCTGGGTCGAGAAGCCGATATACACTCAGGTTGTCTACTGTCTGGATCGGGTGCCGGCGGTGCTAGCGCAGAAGCCAGAACTCAAACATCGGCAACCGTTCAAAACCGTGATGTCCGGCGACAAAGCGGCGATTGCGGCGCTGTCGCTTCCCGCTCTTGAAGAAATCCTCGCTGCAACGCTAACCGGGATGTCGGTCGATGCGTTCGAGGCTGACGTCGCAAAGTGGCTCGGCACCGCAAAACACCCACGCTGGGATCGACTCTATACCGATCTCACCTATCAGCCGATGCAGGAAGTCCTGCAATTCATGCGCGACAGCGGTTACAAGACCTACATCGTCACCGGCGGTGGTCAGGATTTCGTGCGGGTTTATGCGCAACGGATCTACGGCATCCCGCCCGAGCAGGTGGTCGGAACAATGGGCGGAACAAAGTTCGGCTACACTAAAGACGGCAAGCCGTTCCTGACCAAGGAGCCCAAGTTGCTCTTGAACGACGACAATGCTGGCAAGCCCCAAGGCATCCATCTCATGATCGGCCGTCAACCGCGCGCCGCGTTTGGCAACTCGGGCGGCGACCGGCAGATGCTGGAATATACCGGTGCCGGCGACGGCGCGCGGCTGATGATGCTCGTGCTGCACGACGACGCGCAGCGTGAATATGCCTACGGCCCTGCGAACGGGCTCCCCGACAGCAAGGTCGGTACCTTCACGCAGGCGCTATACGACGAAGCCAAGAAGGATGGCTGGACGGTCATTAGCATGAAGAACGACTGGAAGCGCATTTTCGCCTTTGATTAGACCGTTCACGATGATCGCCTTCGGCCGTCGCTGACCCTGGACAATCTGGATGGCGGGCGAGCGCGGCGAGCGACGGGGCATCGCATTGGTGCGCTCGCTCGGTGCGCATTGTTGACCCCATACCTCCTCGCGTGCGAGCTGCGCTCGCGCGATGACGATAGGGATGGCGATTTTAAAATCCGATTGCGGAAGGTGCGGGTGCCTTCGCGCCGGCGGAGTTTGCCACCGCGGTCGGCGCGAATTGCTTGACGCCGTCGTGGCCGAGCACAAACAGTGGTAGCACGCGCGGCATTTCGACATCTTCAAGAAGCGTGAGCCGGCGATTGTCGAGCATGATCCACTTGTCGTCGAGCCGCGCGGCGACGATGGCGTGATCTTCACCGGTGGCGAGATCGCGCACGATGATCAGTTTTACGTCCTCTTCGCTGACGCCGGCTTCGGTGAGCGCAACATATTTGGCGATGGCGTAATCCTCACAATCGCCGCGGCCGGTCGTGAGCGTCGCAAGCGGTGCGCTCCAGCGATCGGCCACACCCCATTGGACGAGATCGCTGGTCGGCCGGATGGCGAAATTGATCGCGCGATTGATAACGCCGATGCGGGCGCGGCCGCCGTGCGCGCGTCCCTCGGCAATCACGGCGAGAAATTTTTGTGCAGCGGGCGGGCAGAGCTGTGCGGCATCGTGGCAGCGCGTCAGAATGTCGCTCTCGGCGCGGATATCGGCGACGACGCCGGCCCACTTGGTCAAGACTTCGCCGCCGGTTACCGGCAGCGCATCGAGACCAAACGGTTCGGGCACTGCCGGCACCCGGCTCGGTGGCACTGCCGCATAGGCCACGCTGACGTTGACCTGATACTGCGCGAAGGCGGCCGACGAACCGCCCGCAACCGACAGCAAAAAGACGAGCAAAACCGCAAAGCGGTGTGCCGCAACGTTACCAGACATCTGACGTCCCTGACGGCTGGCGTTGCGCTCGCGTAAAGCGCTCGCCCGGCTCTTTCGTTGTCAGGGACGCGATAACCCGGCCGCCGCTGCGGCCGCGTTAAAGCTACGCGCGCCGAGCGGGGAACAATCGGAATCAGCGTGCAGAATCTCTTACGCTGCCGCGAATAGTTTTAGTGAATGTGCGTTAAGGCCGCTGCTATACAGGCGGCGGCTTTTGCGTTTAAATGGAAAAGTTAGGAATGCAACTAAATGATTAATGGGAGGATGCAATGCGCCTGACGCACCCGCTGAGACTTTGCGGCCTGGCGGTGCTTGGGACCGCGATTGGACTCGCGTTCGGCATCGGCGCTGCATCGGCGCAGGACAAGACCTTCGAGCTGAAGCTGTCGCATTGGGTGCCGGCGACGCATCCTCTGCAGAAGGCGATCGAGGAATGGGCCGCCGACGTGGAAAAGGCTTCCGGCGGCACCATCAAATACAAAATCTTCCCGTCGCAGCAGCTTGGCAAGGCGTTTGACCATTACGACATGGCGCGCGACGGCATCGCCGATTTCACGTATGTGAATCCGGGTTATCAGCCCGGCCGCTTTCCGATCGTCAGTGCGGGCGAACTACCCTTCCTGATCGGCGACGCCCATGGCGGCACGCGTGCGCTGGATGCCTGGTACCGCAAATATGCCGCGACCGAGATGAAGGACGTGCACTATTGCTTCTCTTTTATCCTCGATCCGCTGACCTGGCATTCCAAGACCAAAAAGATCATGGTGCCGGGCGACATCAAGGGCATGAAGATCCGGCCTTCGCAGGCCACCGTCGCCGCCTGGGTCACTCTGCTCGGGGGCACCAATGTGCAGGCCAGCGCCACCGAAGTGCGCGACGTGCTTGATAAGGGCGTGGCCGAAGCGGTGAATTTCCCGTGGGGATCGGTACCGCTGCTCGGCGTCGATAAAGTCACCAAATATCACTTGGACGCGCCGACCAACACCGTGACGTTTCAGTGGCTGATGAACCCGCGCGTCTATGCGTCGATGTCGCCGGCACAGCAAAAGGTGATCGACGATCACTGCACCACCGAATGGGCGGGGAAGTTTGATGATCCGTGGGTGGATTTCGAGCACTCCGGGATCGCAAAGCTCAAAGCAGAGCCCGGGCACGAGGTCTACACTATCTCCGACGAACAACTTGGCGAGTGGAAGAAATCGGCTGAGCCCCTGCACAGCAAATGGGCCGACGCGGTCCGGGCGCGTGGCGGCGATCCCGACACGATGATGAAAGAATTGAAAGCTTCGCTGGCGCAGTACAAAGCGGCTTATTGAGGCGGCCGGGCCGAGACCATGGCGGGGCCGGCTGGGGACGCAACATCGGATCAGGAGCACGCCGCGCAGCACAGTGCGCGCGGCCCGATGAACTGGTTCATCGACTTCATCGAGCTCGTCGCCGCGGGCTTCGTCGGCATTGTCGCTGCCGACATCTTCATCTCCGTCATGCTGCGTTATTTTTTCAGCGTTCAGATTCCGGACGCCTACGATTTCGGGCGATTGTTGCTCGGCATTCTGATCTTCTGGGGCATCGCGGCGACGAGCTATCGCGGCACCCACATCACCGTCGATCTCCTTTACGCCAGCGTCGGGCCGCGGCTGCAGCGTTTCATCGACGTGTTCGCCACGCTGGTGCTTGTTGTTCGTGGTCACGGTGCAGACCTACACGCTCTACGACAAGGTCTGGACTACCACGCGCGGATCATGTGCTGACGTTCGACCTGCGGCTACCGACCTGGCCGTTCTTCTTCGTCGCCTGGCTTGGCGACGCCTCCGCCGTGCTGCTGATCGCGATCCGCACCTACAGGCTGATCTTCCAGCCCGGCGAATTTGGCGCCCGCTATCAGATCAAACCGGTCGAGTAACATCCCGTGAGCAGCGAAGCCGTCGCGATCCTGGGTTTTGTGGTCCTGTTCGGCCTGATGCTGATGCGCGTGCCGGTCGGCATGGCGATGGGCCTCGTCGGGGTTTCCGGCTTTGCCTATCTGGTCAACGGCGACGCGGCGCTGAAGATCATCGGCCATACCTCGATGCGCACGGTGACCGACTACACCTTCGGCGTCATTCCGATGTTCATCTTGATGGGGGCATTCGTCACCAATTCCGGCATGAGCCAGGAGCTGTTTCGCGCCGCCAACACGTTTCTCGGTCACCGGCGCGGCGGGCTCGGCATCGCCACCATCGCGGCTTGCGGCGGCTTTGCGGCAATCTCCGGCTCGTCGGTCGCAACCGCGGCGACGTTTTCAACGGTGGCCTACCCCGAGATGCGCCGTTACGGCTATCCGCAATCGTTCGCCGCGGGCGTGATTGCGGCGGGCGGCACGCTCGGCGCCATGCTGCCGCCGTCTACGGTGCTCGCGGTGTACGGCATCATCACCGAGCAGGACATCGGCAAGCTGTTTATCGCCGGCATCCTTCCCGGCATTCTCGCCGCCTCGATGTATATGATGACGGTCGCCATCATCGGCTGGGCGCGGCCGAAATATTTGCCCTCCGGGCCGCGCAGCTCCTGGAGGCAGCGACTCGAAAGCGTGCGCGACGTATGGGCGACGTTGCTGCTCTTCATCTTCGTGATCGGCGGGCTGTATGGCGGACTGTTTACGCCGACCGAAGCAGGCGGCGTCGGCGCCGGCGGCGCGCTGATCATCGGCGTGTTGCGCGGTCGGCTTGGACTAAGCGATATCCGGCGTTCGCTGTTGCAGGCGACGCGCACCGCCGCCGCGGTTTTCACCGTGCTGATCGGCGCGCTGCTGTTCGGCTATTTTCTGACCGTGACGCAGACGCCGCAGAACGTCACCATGTTCTTCACCGGACTTGGCATTGGCCGCTACGGCGTGCTCGCGCTGATCATGCTGATGTACATCGTGCTCGGCTGCCTGATGGACTCGCTCGCCATGGTCATCCTGACTGTGCCGATCATCTTTCCGGTGATCAAGGAGCTTGGGTTCGATCCGATCTGGTTCGGTATCATCATTGTCATGACGGTCGAGCTTGGTCTCATTCATCCGCCGGTCGGAATGATCGTGTTCGTGATCAAGAGCGTGATCGGAGACATCGATTTCTCGACCATCTTCAAGGGCGTCATCCCCTTCATCATCACCGATCTCTGTCCGGCTGGTGATCCTGATTACCTTCCCGGCGATTGCGCTCTATCTGCCGTCGCATATGTAAGCGAAACTCAACACCAGGAGGCCGCCATGCTTCGCCTGCTCGTCACCGTTGCATTGATCGCGTTCGCACCGGCCGCCCACGCCGCCGACGCACAGCAGATGGAAGCAAACAAGAAAGCGGTGGTGGAGTTCTACGATCTTGCGATCAATCAGAAAAACTTCGAGGCCGCGTCAAAGTTTCTTGGTCCACGCTACGTCCAGCATAATCCGCGGGCTACTGACGGCCCGGAGGGGCTGAAGGCATTTCTCGCTTTCCTCCGCGAAAAATTCCCCGACTATCACAGCGACATTAAACGCGTCTTCGCCGACGGCGACTACGTGATCCTGCACGTTCACAATGTGCCGACGCCGGGCAGCCGCGGCAACGCCATCATGGATATTTTCAAGCTGGAGAACGGCAAGGTCGTCGAACACTGGGACGTCCGTCAGGAAATCCCCGAGCAGGCCGCCAACACCAACACGATGTTCTAGCGGCGCGTCATTCCGGGGCCGAGTGCGAACAAGCACGCGGATAGGGTGCAATGTGGGACTAGACTCAGACATAGCCGATTTCTCCAGACGCGACATTGCACTACTGGGCAAGACTAAACCCGTTCTGCTGACAGGAGGGACAGGTCCAGCGGTCATCGTCATCCACGAGGTGTGCGGCTTTACAGCGACTCTCGCGCGGTTCTGCCGGTGGACGCGCGACGCCGGGTTTCGCGTCTATGCCCCGATCTTGTTCGGCTCGCCCGATGCTCGCAACGCCGAGGTAATGACGTTGGGGCGCGTTTTATCACTGTGTGTGTCGCGCGAGTTCACGCTGCTCGCTACCAATAAATCCAGTCCGGTGACGGAATGGCTGCGCGCCCTCGCGCGTCTTGCCCATCAGGAATGCGGCGGCCCCGGCGTTGGAGCTATCGGCATGTGCCTGACCGGCGGCTTTGTGCTTTCGATGGCGCTTGATCCGGTCGTGCTCGCTCCGGTCCTGGCCCAGCCGGGCTTGCCGGCGACCAAGGCTGCCGCGCTCGACATCTCGCCCGCCGATCTCGCCCATGTGCAGGCGCGCACACGTGACGGCTTGAAACTGCGCGGCTATCGTTTTGAAAGCGATACTATTTGCAAGGCGGCGCGTTTCCAGACCTTGCGCACAGCTTTCGGCGACGCGTTCGCAGGGACGGAATTGCCCGACAGCGCCGCAAACCCCGCCGGAATGAAGGCGCAGGGAAAAGCTCCGCATTCCGTTTTCACGAACGACCTGATAGACGCGCCCGGCCAACCCACGCGAGATGCGGTGGATGAGGTTATTGCCTTCTTTCAGAAAACCTTGAAGGAAGAATCCCCTGCGGCGTGAGGCCGGCGGTCGGCACGACCGCCGCAATACAAATGTCTTTGTCGCTTAATTCCGCCCGCTGCCGGCGAGTACCGCGCGCGTCGCGCGATCCGGGCCGAAATCGTCGATGGTGTCGATCGCGAGCAAATCGGCGAGACGCGTGCGTGCGCGATTGACCCGGCTCTTGATGGTGCCGACCGCGCAGCCACAGATGCCGGCGGCCTCTTCGTAAGAAAAGCCCGACGCGCCGACCAGGATCAATGCTTCGCGCTGGTCCGACGGGAGCTTGGACAGGGCATCGCGGAATTCGGAGAATTCCACACGACCGGTCTGTTCCGGATGCGATTTCAGCGTTTCGGCATAACGGCCGTCGGCATCCTCCACTTCACGCCGGCGCTTGCGATACTCGGAGCGGAACAGGTTGCGCAAAATGGTGAACAGCCATGCCGGCATGTTGGTGCCGGGTTGGAACGAATCGATATGCGCCAGCGCGCGCAACAGCGTTTCCTGCACCAGGTCGTCGGCACGATCCACATGGCCGCACAGCGAAATGGCGAAGGCGCGCAAGCTCGGCACGGTGGCGAGCACTTGATCGCGTATGGCAGGATCGAGCTTCATGCGGCCCCATCATCTTGTTCGCTAAGCCGACGGACCAGGTCGCTGATATGCTCCGGGACGCCTTCCTGGACGACATCGTCGTACATGGCGCGAAGTTGCTGACCGATCCTGGCCTGTACTTCACGCCCGAGGCGGACCTCTCTTTTTGGCTGAATGGCTGGCGCGTCCATTACCTGATCTTCCCGCCCGTCCGGATCCGGGGCCGGCTGTTCGAGGTTAACTGGTTTACCCGTATTCATCTTCCGTCATCCCCCGTCGCCGACCCTTCGCTGCCAAACCGCATGGCGTCCCCCGTCGCGTCGCTTCCGCATCAACGCGGTGTCGTCCTATTGGTTCCCGAGGCCGGAACATGGCAGGGAACCTTTTTTGCCGCCTGACGTTCTTGCATGGCCTAGCATCGGGAAATCGGGAGGGTGTGCCCATGTCGACATCGCAAGCTGTCCTACAGCATCTGCCTTTTCTCCGCCGATATGCCCGGGCCCTGACCGGCAGTCAGGCTTCCGGCGACGCGTACGTCGCCGCCGCTCTGGAATCGCTCATCGCCAGCCCGAAAATGTTGGAATCCGTTCCCAATCAACGGGTTGCGCTCTATCGTTTGTTCACCAAAATCTGGAATTCGGTCAAGGTGAACGGAAAAAGCGACATTGTGGAGCCAAATTCCACGCCGCAGCAGCACCTCACACAGATCACCCCTCGGCCGCGCCAGGCTTTCCTTCTGGTTGCGCTCGAAGGCTTTTCCGAGGAGGACGCGGCGCAAATCCTCGATTGTGACTTGCCGACTTTGCGCGGTTTGATTGAGGAGTCCGGCCGTGAGCTTGCTGCCGAAATTGCCACCGACGTCCTGATTATCGAGGATGAGACATTTATCGCCATGGATATCGAGGCGCTGGTGGAGAGCCTTGGTCACCGGGTGATCGGGGTGGCGCGCACCCACGCCGAGGCGATCGCGCTTGCCCGCAAAAAGCCGCTAGGACTCATTCTGGCGGATATCCAGCTCGCGGACGGCAGTTCCGGCCTCGATGCGGTCAACGAGTTGCTCGACTCATTCGAGGTGCCGGTGATTTTCATTACGGCCTATCCCGAGCGGTTCCTGACCGGCAAGCGGCCGGAGCCGGCGTTCCTGATCGCCAAACCTTTCCAGCTTTCCGTGGTTTCCGCGGTTGCGAGCCAGGCCCTGTTCTTCGGACGCAAAGCGCGGCAGCGCGAGCGGCAGGCCATCGCGTAAAAATCAAAGCTTTTATGGACGAAATGCATGATGGCCGGGCGCTGTCCCGGCCATCAGCGTTTTTTGGATTGAAGAAAATGTCCCGGCTTTGAGCAAAAAAATAAGGGCGCAGCCGACTCGGTCCAGCGGCTGCGCCCAAGATGACCGGCCAAGCACGGGGGGAAGGGGGGAAGTATGGCCGGTCCTCACGGTAATCCACCGGCGGCCCTTTCGTTCCCGACCGATCAACCGAAAGTTTGCTTCGCGAGGACCGCCTCACGCCGCTGTGAGCGACGGCGTCAATCGACCCGGCAAATCACCCGAAGACTTGGAAATCACCCGAATGAATCGTTGGAACCGGGCAGGGCGCATGCACGTTTCCGGTGGCGTCAGGCAATTGGTTTGGCGAGTTCGGGGACGTGGGGGATCGTATTGATGTTTCGGAGATGGTCCGATGCGCGTTTCACTCTTTGTCCGCTTTGCAAGCGTGGCGCTGGCCGCATTCCTCGCGGGCTTTGTTGCGTTCCCGTCATCGCCAAATTCGGCGCCGTTATGGCTGACCGGACGTCAGCAAATAAGCGTTAACCGGGCGCTCAAGCGCGACCGCCTGCCGCTCATCGCACCGATCTCCAAGTCACAGACTTCCAGGCCACATCAGCTCGGATTGCCGATCGGGCCCCGGCCATCGCAACCGCAAGCAAAGATTCCGGTCGGATGCGAGGCCGCATTCAGTCCGATTTCCACGCCGAGGCTGGCCAACGTTTTTCGACGCTGTACGGTCTGACAAAAATCCGATCAGGTTCGCGTCCCGCTTGCCGCGACTATTCCACACGGCGAAGGGTGGGCGTGGGGAGTAAGATTTGCGGCCGCGGCCGACCCGCGGTGCTGGACTTTGATCCAATTCAATTGAATCGGATCACGGTCCAGTTTTTCATGGTTGCCTGAACTTTCCGAAAACCGGTTTCCACCTTTCGGATCATGCTCTAGGTTGGCGTCAGACCATCGCGTCGCAATCGAAGAATATATGACATGAGCGAGAATGATCCCGCCGCGTCCGGCGCGACGCCGCGTCCGAGGATTGGCCGCGGCCAAAATCGGACGCCGTTCGAGCGGGTCGCCTTGCTGCTGCAGGGCGGCGGCGCGCTCGGCTCATACCAGGCGGGCGTTTATCAAGCCTTGGCGGAAGCCGATCTTCATCCGGATTGGGTGGCGGGGATCTCGATCGGCGCGATCAACTCGGCGATCATTGCGGGCAATCCGCCCGCCGAGCGCGTCGCGCGATTGCGGGAGTTTTGGGAGACCGTCTCGACGTCGCCTCTGGGAATTCCATATTTCAAGGCCGGCGAGTTACAGGACGAATTTCATCATCAGGCCATCAATCTGGCGCGGGCCTGGAATATTCTCTGCTTCGGCACGCCCAATTTTTTCGTGCCGCGGATGCCGCCGGCCCTGTTCTGGCCCGGCGGGAGCGTCGATACGGCCAGCTACTATGACAATTCCCCCTTGAAACCCACGCTCGAACGCCTGGTCGATTTCGATCGAATCAACGCCGGCCATCCGCGCTTTAGCGTCGGTGCCGTGGACGTGTGCAGCGGTAACTTTGCTTATTTCGATACCACCACCGATCGGATCCGGGTCGAGCATGTCATTGCCAGCGGTTCTATACCGCCCGCTTTTCCGCCGACTGAAATAGACGGAAAATATTTCTGGGATGGCGGACTTATATCCAACACGCCGCTGCAATGGGTGCTCGATAGCTCGCCGCGAAAGGACACACTGGCGTTCCAGGTTGACCTCTGGAGCGCGCGCGGCCAGCTGCCCAAGGACGTGGTCGACGTGGAAATCCGTCAGAAGGAAATCGTCTATTCAAGCCGCAACCGTGCCGCGACGGATCAGTACAAGCATGCGCAAAGACTGCGCATCGCAGCCGCAAATCTTATCAGCAAGCTGCCGGCGGAGCTCCGCGACAGCGAAGACGTCAAATTGCTCGAGACGGTGGCCAACGACAAAGTATGCAATATCGTGCACCTGATCTACCGCGCCAAAGCCTACGAAGGCATCGCCAAAGACTTTGAATTTTCCCGGCGCACGATGGAGGAGCACTGGGCGTCCGGCTACCGGAATGCCCGGCACACACTCGCAAATCCGGAGGTGTTGGAGCTTCCGGACCGGCGGGAAGGGGTGCGCACCTTCGACATGGGAAAAGATCAGCCGGGGTAGCGCCAGCCCGCGTCGGGACATCGCGTTGCTTTCTCAGATAGGACAGTCGCCATGAACGAGGACGTTGTCAGCATTCCCTCCGGCGGATTGCGCCTGCATGGGGTGCTGGGCACACCGGCAGGCTCGCAGCCCTCGGAGCGGCGTCCGGCATTTCTTGTGCTTCACGGTTTCGGCAGTAACTGCGAGTCTCCGAGCGTCATCCAGCCCACCCGGGTATTGAGTGAATTCGGTTACGTCACGCTGCGCTTCGACATGCGCGGCTGCGGTAAAAGCGAAGGCGAGTTCGGCCGCGTCATCTGTCTCGAACAGGTCGAAGATCTGGGCAACGCGCTGAACTTTCTCGCCCGCCATCCGGCCGTCGATCCGGACCGTATCGGCGTCATTGGTTCGAGCTTCGGCGGCGCCGTCGCAGTCTATGCCGGCGGGACCAATCCGCGGATCGCTGCGGTCATTTCCAACGGCGGTTGGGGTCACGGCGAGCGCAAATTCCGCGGCCAGCACCGGACCCCGGAAGCCTGGGCAAAATTCACCGACATGCTCGAAGAAGGGCGCGCCTATCGCGCGCGCACCGGCAAATCGCTGATGGTGCCGCGCAGCGACATCGTGCCGATTCCCGCGCATGTGCGCGAAAATCTGGACAAGAAGAATGTGCAGATGCTGTCCGCCAACTCGGTTGAAATGTTTCCGGCCGAGACGGCGCAGAGCATGTTCGATTTCCGCGCCGAGGAAGTGGTCGGCAAGATCGCGCCGCGCCCGTTGCTGCTGATTCACGCCGCAAACGATTCAGTGACGCCGACCGAACAATCGGTCGAAATGTTCAAGCACGCCGGCCAGCCTACGGAACTGCATCTGTTCAGCGGTCTCGATCATTTTTTGTTCAACGAGAACTCAGCGCGCGTTTGGAGCCTGCTGCGTCATTGGCTGGACGTCTATTTCCCGGCACGCGCATGATCCGGCAAGAATGTTTCAAATCTGAGCTGAGACTCCGGTGAGCGGCAGCGTTATCGTTGCTCACGAAGAGCTGTCGCGCTTCATCCGCGAGGTGCTCGTCGCCAGGGGCGCGAACGCGGCGGACGCTGCAGTCGTCGCCGATGGGCTGGTGTGGGCGAATTTGCGCGGCGTCGATGGGCACGGCGTCGCGCGCCTTTCTTCCTATCTGACGTTGATCGAGCGCGGCGAGATTGATCCAAAGGCGCAGCCCCGGATCGTGCAAGATCGTGGCGCGGTCTTCGTACTCGACGGCGGCTTTGGCTTTGGGCCGCCGGCGATGATGCAGGCGATCGCGATCGCCGCGGAGCGCGCACGAACTCTGGGCGTCGGCTTCGGGCTGGTGCGCGAGACCACGCACACCGGCGCGGTCGGCCGCTATGCGCAATGGCTGGCCGAGCGTGGTTGCGCCGCGGTCATCATGGTCTCGGGCCCGGCGTTTGTCGCCTATCACGGCGCGCGCGTCGCCAGCATGGGCACGAGCCCGATCGCGATTGCGGTGCCGAGCGGCAACGGCCCGATCGTGCTCGACATGGCCACCAGCACGATTTCGAACGGCACCATCATCCAGGCGCGCGCCAGCGGAACGGCGCTGCCGCCGGGTACTGTGCTGACCTCGGACGGCGAGCCAACCACCGATCCGCGTCATGCCGACGTTTTGCTGCCGCTTGGCGGCCCGAAGGGATCCGGCCTCGCTTTGATGTTTGAAATGCTGGCGAGCGTGCTCGGTGCTGCGCCGATCCAGGCGCGCGCGCTTGGACCTGAAAAGCGCACGCGCCGCACGCAGAACTGCACGATCATTGCCATTGATGTCGAGACCTTCCGGCCGCTGGCAGATTTTACACACGACGCCGATACGCTTGTGGCACTCCTGAAAGGACTGCCACGGCAAGCGGGCTTTGACGAAATCCTGTTGCCCGGTGAGCGTTCCGGCCGTACCGAAGCCACGCGCCGTAAATCCGGGATTCCGATTCGGACGAAGCTGTGGGAAGAGCTGGCAACGATTGCCGAAGCAAACACGGTCAAGCTGCCGGCGCCTCTGTCAGCGAAACGAGGCCATTGAGGCGGATTGCGGCCGCCTTTGTGGTCGGCAGTTGCGCATTCGGATGGACGGTTCCGGCTTCGGCCTATCGTCCGTTCGACGGAACGGACGCAGCCGTCGCCGATTTCGGCGAGGTCGAAGTCGAGTTGCAGCCGGGAGGCGTTGTGCATCCCGGGTCCCCCAGCACGTTTTCCGATGCCGTCATTAACTACGGGTTTGCGGAACGGTGGGAGCTCGTCGTGCAAGGTACGGCGCCGATGCCGCAAGGCGACGTTGGTCCGCTGAGCGTTCCCGATGCCGTCTTGTTCAAATACGTGGTGCAGCCGGGCGTCCTGCAGAACTTGCCCGGGCCAAGCATTGCTACGGAGTTCGGCGCACTGTTGCCGGATAGTGGCGGGTCCACCGCAGGGTTGAGCTGGACCGGCATCGTCTCGCAACGCTGGGAGTGGGGAACGGTCCACCTGAACGTCGAGGCGAACCTCACGCCCGACCAGCATGGCGAGCTTTTCTTTGACGCCATTGTTGAAGGACCAATCAAATGGACGATACGGCCGGTTGTTGAGGTCTACTTCGACAACGTTTTCGACCAGACGCAAACATTCTCCGGCCTGGTTGGCGCCATCTGGCAAGTTCGCGACAATCTCGCGTTCGACGTCGGACTGCGTTACGCGGTGGTCAACGGCCGGCCGGTGAACGAGTTGCGTGCAGGCCTGACGTTCGGCTTCCCGGTCAATCTCGCTCGACCGGTAAGCGCCTACGCGTCGAACGCCGCGCCGTTCAATCGTCCCTGAGGTGGCGCTCTGCTTCTTTGACGCCAAATCGTGCCCGACTTGCCCGACTGATTATTGTTGGCAAACCTGCCGCGGAGCCCAAAAGCTCCCATGAGAGCTAAACTCGCCCGTTGTTTCCACCTACGGTCGAAAGGGCGTGGCAAGAGGCCGGGGGGAACGCGCGTTGGAAGCCAAGGCCTGCCGAGCGCTTTTAGTCTATCCCCGATTCGACGCCGACACGTTCTGGAATTTCAGACGTACCGCCGAAGTCTTTGGCGCCAAATATCCGGCGCCGCCGCTCGGTCTCATCACTATTGCGGCGTTATTGCCGGCCACCTGGTCGATCCGGCTGGTGAACCGCAACACCGAAGAATTGACCGACGACGACATTGATTGGGCCGATGTGGTCTTTACCGGCGGGATGCTGCCGCAGCAGAGCGACACACTCGATGTCGTCGATTTCTGTCACGCTCGCGGAAAGCCTGTCGTCGTTGGCGGCCCGGGCGTCACATCGTGTCCACACCTCTATAAAGCCGCCGATTTTCGCGTCATTGGTGAAGCCGAGCACATCATCGACAGTTTCGTCGAGGCGTGGGATGCAGGCGCGCGCGAAGGCCAATTCGAGGCGGAGAAGTTTAAGACCGACGTCACCAAGTCGCCGATCCCGCGCTTCGATCTTCTGAAATTCGACGATTATCTCCATATTGGCGTGCAATTCTCTCGCGGCTGTCCGTTCACCTGCGAGTTTTGCGACATTATTGAGCTTTACGGCCGCGTGCCGCGCGCCAAGACCAACACCCAGATGCTGGCGGAGCTCGACGCACTGTACGATCTGGGCTATCGCGGCCATGTCGATTTCGTCGACGACAACCTCATCGGCAACAAGAAGGCGGTCAAGGCATTCCTGCCCGAGCTCGCGAAGTGGCTTGAGGCGCGCGACTATCCCTTCGAGTTCACGACTGAGGCGTCGCTCAATCTCGCCGACGATGCCGAACTCCTGGCGCTGCTGAAACGGGCCAATTTCGTCGGAGTCTTCGTCGGCATCGAGAGTCCCAATACCGCGACGCTGATTGCGATGCGCAAGAAGCAGAACACACGGCGCAGCATTCCCGAGAGCATTCACAAGCTCTATGCGTCGGGTCTTTTCGTGACCGCCGGCTTCATCATCGGCTTCGACAGCGAAACTGAATCGGCGGCGGACGCGATGATCGAATTGATCGAGGAGGCGGCGATCCCGGTCTGCATGGTTGGCCTCCTCTATGCGTTGCCGCACACCCAACTCGGGCGGCGGCTCGAGCAGGAAGGCCGTCTCTACCCGCATCCCGAGCGGAAGGATCTAAAGACGGCGGACCAGTGCACGATGGGTCTCAACTTCAAAACCTTGCGGCCCCGGCAGGAGGTGCTTGCCGACTACGCCAAAATCCTCGAACGCATCTACGACCCGGTGGCGTATAATCGTCGCCTCCGGCGTCTGTCCGAGATGCTCGACAATTCCGACCGCAAGCACCAGGCCCGCGTGGCCCATTCGCGGCGCAAACTCAGCAGCGTCGACGTGATGCACCGGATCATGACCAACCTGCCTGAACCGCGCGATACTTTCCGTCGTACGTTGAGCCAATGCGTGGCGGGCAATCCGAATTCGATACGCTGGATCGTAGCGCTGATGGCTCTGTATCTTCACGTCGGGCCGTATTCGCGCGACGTGATCAGTCGCCTCGAAACCATGATGGGCGCGCTCGAAGCCGAAGGCCAACCGCGCGCGCGGGTCGAGTATGAGTGCGTGATCTGAACGGCCAAGGTGGGCTGAGATAGCCGGCCGCCAAACATGATCGAAGTGCGGCGTTCGCTTGACCGAGCAGCCTTACCTCTTTCTCTGCAAGTAAAAAGGTTCAGCGAACCGAACGCAGCGTAACCGGGCCCGACCCACCAAGGTCGCCTCTGGCAAATGAGCCGCTGTTAGCGGGGTATAGAAAGCTTATTAGCTCACGCCTCCACGAGCCGCAGGCCGATGAGGCGGTCGAGTGCCGCGTGATCGGCGAGCAATGGCGCGGAGGGGCCGCTGTGGATGATGCGGCCGCGCTCGATCACGATTGCGGCTTGCGTCAACGACAACGCGATGTCGGCGTGCTGCTCCACCAGGATGAAGGCGTTGGAACCTTCGCTGGTCATGCGCCGGATCGCGGCGGAGAGTTCCTCCACGATAATCGGCGCCAGTCCCTCAAGCGGTTCGTCGAGCAGAAGCAGTGACGGATTGGTCATCAGGGCACGCGCAATTGCCAGCATCTGCTGCTCGCCGCCGGACAATTGATTGCCGAAATTGCTGCGGCGCTCGGCGAGACGTGGAAACAGATCGTAGACGGCCGCGAGGTCCCAGCGGCCGGCGCGGGCGGCGACGGTCAGATTTTCCTCCACCGTGAGCGAAACAAAGATCTCGCGCTCCTGCGCGACCCAGCCGATGCCGGCAAGGGCGCGGCGGTGCGGCGGCCGGCGGGTAATGTCCTGGCCCTGCCAGACGACGCGGCCGCGACTGACTTGCGTGTATCCCATGATGGTGAGAAGCAGCGTCGACTTGCCGACGCCATTGCGGCCGAGCACGGCCAGACTGCCGCGTTCGGCCACCTCCAATGAAACGCCGTCGAGCACAATCGCGGGGCCATAACCTGCGCGCACATTGTCAAGGGCCAGCAGCGGTTCGGTCACGGCGCCACTCTCGCCGGTGTCATGTCCAGCGCCTTGCCAAGATACACCGCGCGTACCCGCGGATCAGCCGCGATCTCTTCGGCGCTGCCCTCGACCAGAACGCGCCCGCCAACCATCACGATGATGCGCGAAGCAAAGCGAAACACCAATTCCATGTCGTGCTCGATGAACAGCACGGTGATTTCGCGCGACAGGCCAGCGATCGCGGCGAACAGTTCTTTGCTTTCCTCGCGCGGCACGCCGGCGGCCGGCTCGTCCAGCAGCAAAACCTTCGGCCGGGTCGCAAGTGCGAGCGCGATTTCCAGGAGGCGCTGCTGGCCGTAAGCGAGCTCTCGCGTCAGGCGGTTAGCGACTGCAACAAGATTCAGCGCCGAAAGAATGCCGTAGGCTTCGTCGATTTCGTGGCTGTAGGCGGGAAGCTGGCGCCACCAGATGCGCGCGGCTCGGGTTCGCTCGCATACCGCGAGCGTCACCGATTTAAGCGCGGTGAGATGTGGAAACAGCGAGTTGATCTGATAGGTGCGAACGAGACCTCGCCGCACGCGCTGGTCGGGCGCGAGCGCCGTGATATCGGCATTGTCGAGCAGGATGTGGCCGGCGTCGGGCCGCAGCATTCCGGTGATGAGATTGATCAGCGTGGTCTTGCCGGCGCCGTTCGGGCCGATCAGCGCGTAACGCACGCCTTGGGGCAGCTCGATTTCGATATTGTTCGCCACCACCAGCGAGCCGAAGCTCTTGGCGAGGCCGCGCGTCGCGAGCGCCGGTGAACTCACGGTCGGCTCCAGCGCGAGGTGAGCTTAGCGAGGCCGCCGAGAATGCCATTCGGCAGCAGCATCACTACGCCGACCAGCAGAATGCCGATCCAGAAATACCAAAATTGCGGTTCGATCCCGGAAAACTGGTCGCGCGCGACCATGAAGATGATGGCGCCGACGAGTCCGCCATAGAGTTTGCCGGCGCCGCCGAGCACGAGTACGACAACCACTTCGGCGGAGCGCTCGAAGCCCAGCGAGTCCAGTGACACTGTTTCGGTGGTCTGCGCCAACAACGCGCCCGCGATCCCGGCAATGCAGGCAGCGATGGTGTAAATGGTTTGCAGATGCGCTCGGCTCGGCGCGCCGATCGCGGGCATGCGCACGTAATTTTCGCGAATGCCGCGCAGCGACAGGCCGAACGGCGAGTGAATGACCAGCCGCGAGAACAGGAACAACACAAACAGTATGGCAAGCGCATAGCTGTACGCGGTGTAACCAAACAGATCGAACCGGAACGCGCCCAGCAGCTTCCAGGTATGGATGCCTTGCAGACCGTCCATGCCGCCGGTCAACCAGCCGAGGCTGTTGGCAAGCTCCGCCAGCAACAGCCCGAAGCCTGTCGTCAGCATAATGAGTGCCAGATGCCGAAACCGGCAGATGACGAAGCTCGTCGCGTAGCCGACGATGCCGGCTGCAAGCGCCGCCATCGCCAGTCCCGTCAACGGCTCGCCCCAGCCGTGTTTGGAAACCAGCCCCGCGGTATAGGCGCCAACGCCGAAATATGCCGCGTGGCCAAGCGAGACGATGCCGGCATAGCCGAGGATCAAATCGAGCGACAAGGCGAACAGCGCCGTAATGGCGATCTGACTGGCGAGCGAGAGATAATTCGGAAACAGCACGTAGGGCAGTAATGTCGCCAGCCAGAACACGATCTCGATCGGCCGCCACCGCGTCTGCTCCCGCAAATAGACGAGCGGACTCGTCATCTTCTCGGCGAGGGCCATCGCTCAGCGTCTCCCCAACAGGCCGAGCGGACGCCACATCAACAGCGTGATCATCACCAGATAGATGAGAAATGCGCCGAGCTGGGGAATGTAGTACTTGCCGGCGACATCGCTGATGCCGAGCACGACGGCGGCGGCGAACGAACCTGAAATCGAGCCCAGTCCGCCGACCGAGACCACGATCAGCACGTAAATCAGGTAAGTCAGCGCGAACGAGGGATCGAGCCCGATGATTTCGATGGCGAGCGCGCCGCCAAGCCCTGCGAGCCCGCTGCCGAGCGCAAAGGTGATCGCAAAAGTGCGATCCACGTCGATGCCGAGACCGCGCGCCATGCGTTCGTTATCGACCGCCGCGCGAACGCGTGCGCCGAAGCGGGTGTATTCGATCCCAAGCACCAGCGCGATCGTGATGAGCAGTGCGATCCCGAGCAGAATGAGCCGGTATACGGCAAAGCGCAGGCCCATGAAGGTGAGCGATGAGCGCAAATAGGCAGGCAGTTGCAACGGCTGCTGATCGGTGCCGAAGAAATAGGCCGCGACCGCCACGGAAATGAAGACAATGCCGATGGTCAGGAGCACCTGATCGAGTTCGCCGGCACGGTACAGGCGACGAAAGAACGCCTGCTCGAACGCGACGCTGACTACCGCTGCGGCGATGAATGCGCAGGGCAGGGTGGCGAAGAACGGCACACCGTACCGGTTCATCAAGGCGACAGTGACGTAGCCGCCGAGCATCGCGAAGCTGCAATGCGCGAGGTTGATGAAATTCATCATGCCGAGCGTCACCGACTGTCCGACCGACAGCAGGAACAGCAGCATGCCGTAAGCGAGGCCGTCGAACAGAACGCCCAATATGGGAGGCAGCATTGCCAGTCAGCCCCGATGAATTGGCGGACAACGTAACGGACGGCGCGGCGGACGGCCAACCGATTTCCGGCCCACCGCGATCAGCCTTGGGAGGAGGAGAGCGGGGTTGCGGCCCAACGGCGACCTTACTGCTTCATCGCCGCTTTGAACGGATCCTTGACGTTCGGGATCGCGGCGATTTCCGCATTGATCAGCTGACCATCGACTTTCTCGACCTTGCGGATGTAGACGGTCTGAATGATGTCGCGCGTCTCGGGATCGATGGTGATGGGGCCCCGCGGACTTTCCCAGCTGGCCCCTTTGGCAGCGCTAATGAGCGAATCACCATCGGTTTTGCCGCCGGATTTTTGCAGCGCCAGGTCGATCAGGTGCATGCCGTCATAGCCGCCGACGGAAAAGAAGTCGGGATTGCGGTGAAACTCCGCCCTATAGGCCTGCACGAATTCCTCGTTCAGTTTCGAGCGGTGATTGTAGTCGTAGTGGCCCGCGGTGATGATGCCGACGGCGACGTCACCCATGCTGGCCAGCGCATGCTCGTCGGTGACTTCCGCCTGGCCGAGAATCTCGATCTTCTGCGGGTCGATGCCGCGTTCAGCCAACGCCTTGCCGAAGGCGCCCGGCTGCGCACCGCCGGGGATCATGATGAAGATGCCTTGCGGATTGAGATCCTTGGCGCGCTGGACATAAGCCGAGAAATCCGGGCTCTGCACCGCCATACGGACCGCTCCGACAATGTCGCCACCAGCCTGCTTAAAGCCTTTCTGAAAGGCGGCCTCGGCGTCGATGCCCGGGCCGTAGTCGGTTACCATGATGTAGGCGTTCTTCAGTCCATGCTGTTGCGCCCAGGTACCGAGCGTCTGATTGAGCTGAGGTATCGTGAACGAGACCCGCGCCATGTAAGGCGACTTGGTGGTGACAATGGCGGTCGCGGCATTCATCACCACCATGAACTTCTTGGCCTCGGCCGAAACATCGGCGCCGGCCAGCGCATTGGGCGTTAGCTGAAAGCCGGCCAGGATATCGACGTTGTCGCGAGTCACCAATTCCTGCGCCAGCCGTTTGGCGACCGGCGGGTTGATGCCACCGACATCTTTGCGGATGATCTCGACATTCTTGCCGGCAAGCTTGTCGCCGTGCTGCTTTAGATAAAGCTTGATGCCATCGTCCGTCTGCACCGTCGGGTCGGCAAACTGACCCGAGTAAGGCATGACGAAACCGATCTTGATAGTATCTTGCGCATGAAGGCCGTCGGCCAAAAGGCTTGGCGCGAAAGCAAGCACGCCAGCGAACAAAAGGCGCTTCACCGCATCCTCCCCTGCTGTTTGTTGCTACGGAGAATGCCTCACTCGGCCGGCAAAGAAAAGCGCCGCGAATTCAAACATTCGCGGCGCGAGCATCTTTTGTGGCCTGCGGCGTTAAACGCGCGACAGGCTCGTAGTGTGCGCTATTGTCGCATCACTTCTTCATGCGCTCTTTTACCGGGTCCTTGACGTTCTCGGCCTTGTCGAATTCGACGTTGACAATCTCATTGCCGACCTTCTCCACCTTGCGAAAGTAGACGGTCTGAACAACGTCGCGCGTTTGCGGATCGATGCTCATCGGGCCGCGCGGGCTCTCCCAGCTCATGCCCTTGGCGGCCGCGATCAGCGCGTCGCCGTCGGCGTTGCCGTTGGTCTTTTTCAGTGTTTCATAGATCAGGTGCATGCCGTCATAGCCGCCGATCGAATAGATGTCGGGATTGCGGTGAAACTCTTCATTGTAGGCCTTGACGAATTCCTTATTGAGCGTGGACTGGTGATTGTAGTCGTAGTTCGCCACGGTGATGATGCCGAGCGCCGCGTCGCCCATGCTCTTAAGCGCGCTTTCGAAGGCGAGCGCATCCTGGCCCAGGACTTTGATCTTGGAGGTGTCAACGCCGCGCTCGGCCAAGGCCTTGCCGACCGCTGCCGGCTGCGCGCCGCCGGGAATCCAGATGTAGATCGCGTCGGGGTTCATGTCTTTGGCGCGCTGAACGAACGCGGAGAAATCTGGATTGGCGACCGGGAAACGAACCGACCCGACGATCTCGCCGCCTGCCTCCTTGAATCCGAGCTGGAAGGCGGTTTCGCCGTCGATGCCGGGACCGTAGTCGGAGACCATCGTGTACGCCGTCTTGATGCCGTGCTTGGCCGCCCAGGTGCCGAGCGTTTGATTGAGCTGCGGCGTTGTCACCGACGTGCGGGCGATATAGGGCGATTTGGTCGTGATGATCGAGGTTGCTGCATTCATCACCACCATGAATTTCTTTGCTTCCGCCGACACGTCGCCGGCGGCGAGCGCGTTAGGCGTCAGCGCGAAACCGGCGATAATGTCGGCGTGGTCGCGGACCACGAGTTCCTGGGCGAGCCGCTTGGCAACGTCGGGAGCGATGCCGCCGGTGTCCTTGCGCACGAACTCGATTTTCTTGCCGGCGACCATATCGCCGTGTTGCTTCACATAAAGCTTAATCCCGTTGTCCATCTGGGCCGCGGTATCGGCAAACTGCCCGGAATAGGAAATGATCAGGCCGATCTTTACGGTGCCTTGGGCATGCCCCGCCGTCGCCGTGAGGCTTGCGGCCGCAGCAATAAAACCGGCGGTAAAAAGACGCTTCATTGATGTCCTCCAGTGTTTTTAGTTGATGGTCACAATGCCTCACTCGAGCAGCAAAGAAAAGCGCCGCGAACGTTGGCGTTCGCAGCGTTTTACTTTGTGAAAGTGTTGCGTCAGTACAGTCACATCACTTCTTCATGCGCTCCTTCACAGGGTCCTTGACGTTTTCGACCTTGTCGAACTCGACGTTGCGCAGTTCGCTGCCCACCCGCTCGACGCGGCGGATATAAACCGTCTGCACGACATCGCGCGTTTCCGGATCGATGCTCATGGGGCCGCGCGGGCTCGTCCAGCTCATGCCCTTGGCGGCCGCGATCAACGCCTCGCCGCCGGTGTTACCGTGGGTCTTTTCCAGTGTCGCGTAGATCAGGTGCATGCCGTCATAGCCGCCGATCGAGAAGAAATCGGGGTTGCGCTTGAACTCGGCATTGTAGGCTTTCACGAACTCATGGTTCAGCGGAAGATTGAGATTGTAGTCATATTCTCCGCTGGTGATGATGCCGAGCGCCGCATCTCCCATGGCCTTCAATGCACTCTCACCGGCGAGCGCGTCCTGGCCGAGAATCTTGACCTTCGACGCGTCGATGCCGCGCTCGGCCAGCGCTTTCCCGATCGCCGCCGGCTGTGCGCCGCCGGGAATCCAGATGTAGATGCCTTCGGGGTTCGTGTCTTTGGCGCGCTGCACGAAGGCGGAGAAATCAGGATTGGCGACCGGGAAACGAACCGAGCCGACGACGTTGCCGCCGGCCTCCTTGTAACCGAGCTGGAAGGCGCCCTCGGCATCGATGCCGGGACCATAGTCGGAGACCATTGTGTACACCGTCTTGATCCCATGCTTGGCCGCCCAGGTGCCGAGCGTCTGGTTGAGTTGCGGCGTCGTCGTTGAGGTGCGGGCGAGGTAGGGGGATTTCAGCGTGATGATCGAGGTCGCCGCATTCATGACCACCATGAATTTCTTCGCCTCCGCGGACACGTCGGCGGCGGCCAGCGCATTCGGTGTAAGTACGAACCCGGCGAGGATGTCGGCGTGATCGCGCACAACTAATTCCTGGGCAAGACGTTTGGCGACATCGGGGGCGATACCGCCAGTGTCCTTGCGGATCAGTTCGATCTTCTTGCCGGCGACGGTGTCGCCGTGCTGCTTCATGTAAAGCTTGATGGCGTTGTCCATCTGCGCGGCCGTATCGGCGAATTGGCCGGAATACGGCATGATAACGCCGATCTTGATGGTGTCCTGCGCGCCTGCCGGACCAACCGCGCCTAGCATGAGCGTCAAGCCGGCAAGCCCGTACGAAAAGTTGTGCAAGAACTTGGACAAGGACGTTTGCATGTGCCTTCCTCCCGTTTCGGCGTCTTCCCCTATTCACTCGGCTTTTTTTGCAGAGCCGATCTGCGGCCATCCTCGGGCAAGCTCACGGCGAGCGCAACATGCGCTCGTTGTCGCAGTTAAGTGGGCCAGCGCCCGCGAATGTGATTGAGCCGTTTCGCCGCGCGGCATAGAAAGAGAGGCGAACCGCATGAACGGACCAATGACAGAAGAATACCCGGCAACCGGCACCATCGACCGGGAAGAAGTCGCGCGCTTCTCCCGCGTTGCCCGGCAATGGTGGGATCCGCGCGGTCCGATGGCCGCACTGCACAAATTCAATCCGGTACGGCTCGCGTACATCCGCGATCGAACTGCCGCGCATTTCGGCCACGATCCGCTGCGGCTCGACAGCCTCGCCGGTTTGCGGGTGCTCGATATCGGCTGCGGCGGCGGCATTCTTTGCGAACCGCTGGCGCGACTCGGGGCGGCCGTCGTCGGCGTCGATCCGTCAGAGAGCAACATCGCGGTCGCACAGCAGCACGCGGCAAGGTCGGGCCTCGCCGTGGATTATCGTAACTCATCGGTGGAGGCGCTGGCTGAGGCGGGCGAAATCTTTGATGTCGTCCTGGCCATGGAAGTGATCGAGCATGTCACCGACGTTCCGCTGTTCGTTGAACTCGCGGCCGGAACCGTGAAACCCGGCGGGCTCATGTTCGTCGCCACGCTCAACCGCACCGCCAAAAGCTTTGCGCTGGCGATCGTCGGCGCCGAATACATCTTGCGCTGGCTGCCGCGTGGTACTCACCAATGGGACAAGTTCGTCATGCCTGACGAACTCGAACTCGCCATCGAACAGGGCGGGTTGCGCATCATTGCCGAGACCGGCGTGATCTATAATGTGTTCGCCGACCGCTGGCAGCTCTCCGCCGATATGGACGTGAACTACATGGTGGTGGCGGAGAAAGCGGCGTAATGACCGCGCCCTGGCTCTGGGCCGTCTTCACCGTCATTGCCGCTTTTGCCCAGACCTTACGCAACGCGATGCAGCGCGAGCTGACGGCAAGCCTGGGCACCGTCGGCGCGACCCATGTGCGCTTCCTGTTCGGTCTGCCTTTCGTGCTGATTTTTCTGATCGGCGAACTCGTTGCAACACACGCGACGCTGCCAAAGCCCGGGCTGATTTTTTGGCCGTGGGTTATCGATGGCGCGGGCGCACAGGTCGCCGCCACCGCACTGATGCTGGCCGCAATGGGTGAACGTTCGTTCGTTGTCACCATCGCCTACACCAAAACAGAGCCGATTCAGGTTGCCGTGTTCGGTCTCGTTTTTCTCGGCGACATGCTGACCTGGCCGATGATGATCGCCATCCTGATCGCGACGGCCGGCGTGGTGATCATGTCAACCAAGCCGGGCGGCATGGTCGGGGGTGTGAAGCCGACCCTGATTGGCCTGGCTTCCGGCGGAATGTTCGCGCTCTCCGCAATCGGGTTTCGCGGCGGCATTCTCAGTCTCGAATTGACCGACTACATCGCGGCGGCGACGTTCACGCTTGCCGTCGGCATCGCCATGCAGGCGGTGCTGCTGTCGCTCTATCTCGGCCTGCGCAATCCCTCGGTCATGCTTTCTATTGTCCGCGCCTGGAAGCCGTCGCTGCTCGCCGGTTTGGCAGGCGCCGTCGCCTCGCAGTTCTGGTTTCTGGCGTTTGCGCTAGCGACGGCGGCAAGCGTGCGCACGCTCGCGCTGATCGAAGTGCTGTTCGCGCAGCTGATCGCGCGGTTTGCCTTCGGTCACCGCACGACTGTCCGCGAAGCCCTGGGCATGCTGCTTGTTGTTGCCGGGGTCGGTTTGTTGCTCTGGGCGTATTAGGTCGCGCGCCAGAACCGAATTGTTGCGCAATGCCCCGCAGAACCAGCGAGGCGACCGTGACGTGCGGGTCCGTTTAGCGCGAGCAGCAAACAAGCCGCAGCCCGCCCATCGTTATTTCAAGCGCAAATGTGATGGGCGTCACGCCTTTTGTTGCCCGATTGCGATATCAAAGATTCGGCAGATAAAGCGCCGAACGGTTCACCGGGTTGAGGGAGCTAAAAGATGTCGGTCAAATTAGGAATTGCTGTCTTTGTCTTTGCAACGGCGTTGGCAACTACGACGTACGCCAGCAGCCACGGCGGTGGCGGTGGCGGTCACGGTGGTGGAGGCGGCCACGGCGGTGGCGGTGGGAGTCATGGCGGGGCTAGTCACGGCGGTGGGAGTCACGGTGGCGGAAGTCATGGCGGTGGCAGTCATGGCGGCGGCGGTCACGAAGCAAAGGGCGGCCATGGAAGCAAAGGTAGCCACGAAGCCAAGGGCGGCCACGGTGGCAAGGTGCATGCCGGCTTTGCCGGTGCGTTCCGTAACCCGCTGTACTGGCTGAACTGGCCGTTCGCATATTATGCAGCACCGGATCAACTGGCATTGACTTGCGGCGAGGACGTTCGAGACATCGCCGGCATGCCCCTGGACCTGTTTCGCGATGCCATCCATCCGACCGGGGAACAGGCCGCCGCGCTTGACGATCTCGCGCTGGCCGTAACAAAGGCCACGCAGGACATCAGAATTGCCTGCCCGGCGGAAATGGCGATGACGGCGCCTGGCCGGATGGCGGCGATGGAACGGCGCACCGAAGCAATGATCGCGGCGGTCGAGATCGTGCAGCCCCCGCTGGAGAAATTCTACGGTCTTCTCAACGACGAACAGAAGGCGCGGGTGAACGCTATCGCCAATGCCGCGCGTCAAGGCCTGCCTGAAAATCCGGTTGAAGATCTCGCTCAGAACTGCGGTCCCTCGCAACTGAGCGAAATGGAATTGCCGGCTGCGGAAATCGACAGGGCCGTGCACCTGACCGATGCGGAGCGGAGCAGTCTGGTGGCGTTGCAGAATACCGACACCCAGGCAGCCGCTGATTTGCTCAAGGCCTCCTGCGGAGCGCAACCGGCGATCACTCCGCCCGGGCGGCTTGCAGCGGTCCACAAGCGACTCGATGTCATGCTGGCGTCCGTCAAGACCGTGAGCGTGTCGCTCAACGAGTTCTACGGAACGCCTCTCCGACGAGCAGAAGGCGAAGTTTGAAGCAATCGGCCCGATCATGGAAAACGACGCCGAGGCTGAAGCTGATCCGGAGCCTGAGGTCGTGCACGTCTCCGCGCGCAGGGTCTATGGCCCGCCGCCCATCGGAGCGATCATACGCAACTTTGTGCACTTCTAGGTTCTAGCGTTCCGGTCTACTGAAATCAGAAAAGCGCCCCGTCCAGTTGGCGGGGCGCTTTGCATGAGGCACTACGCCAGAAAGAACTACTCTGCCGCCTCCGCCGTGACACTCGGCGGAAATTCGGTCGTGGTGCCGGCCTCGTTGTCGACGATCATCAACAAATCGAAATAGCTGATCACGGGCGTGGAGCCGGTTCGCTTCTCGATATTCGCGCGCCACTCGGCATTATGGCCGCGTTGCGCGGCTTCTTTCGACGGCCAGATGTAGAACGCGCCGCCGGCGCCGTTTTCGCCGGCAATGTAGTGCTTGCGGATAAGTTCCTCATTGGCCCGCCATTTGACGGCGGTTGGGCGCGCATCCTCCAGAATTTGTTCGCGAGTCCAGTCCGCCGGATATTTGAATTGGACGTATTCGACGATCATAGGTCAGCCTCCCTGTCGCTTCTTTTATTGTATCGCAATGACCCCTATCTGTGCAGCGAGGGCCTTGCGTTACGCCTGATCTATCCGTTACAAGTCCGCGTCTTCAAGGATTAATGTGGTCTTTACCGTTCTCCGCGACCTTGAAGCCCGAAGGAAGCGCATGTCGATTCGCAACAATTTCAAAGCGAACGAGCGGGGGGCCGCCAAGGCTCGCCCCGGCGCTGCCCTTGTTCTCGACGGGCTGCTGCTCCTTATCGCCCCCTGAGGGCCGGCTGGGCGTTTGCGCCTGGGCACTCAGGGGTCGGCAAGAAAGCTACCAGACCCAAGAGCGCCAATTCCCCCACCCTACCCTCCCCCGCGTGCGGGGGAGGGTAGGGCGGGGGCCCGGCGCAGACGAGAAGGACCTGACCAATGACCACTCCTGTCCAGTCCGAGAAGGACCGCGTCGTTATCTTCGACACCACCTTGCGCGACGGCGAACAATGCCCCGGCGCGACCATGACCCACGAGGAAAAGCTCGAAGTCGCAGCCCTGCTCGACGAAATGGGCGTCGATATCATCGAGGCCGGTTTTCCGATCGCCTCGGAGGGTGACTTCGCCGCAGTCCACGAGATCGCCAAGCGCACCAAGAACGCCGTGGTCTGCGGACTCGCGCGCGCCTCGTTCAAGGACATTGACTGCTGCGCCGAGGCGATCAAGCCCGCCGAGCGCCGCCGCATTCATACCTTTCTCTCCACCTCGCCGGTGCACATGAAATACAAGCTCCAGAAGGAGCCGCACGAAGTCTACGAGATGGTGATCGCCCAGGTGACGCGGGCGCGCGGCCATACCGACGATGTCGAGTGGTCGAGCGAAGACGGCACCCGTACCGAGCACGATTTTCTCTGCCGCTGCGTCGAGGCTGCGATCAAGGCCGGCGCGACCACGATCAACATTCCCGACACCGTCGGTTATTCGGTGCCGGAGGAATATTTCGCGCTCTTCAAGATGGTGCGCGAGCGCGTGCCGAATTCCGATCAGGCGCGGTTTTCCGTGCACTGCCATGACGATCTCGGCATGGCGGTGGCGAATTCGCTCGCCGGCGTGCGCGCCGGCGCGCGGCAGATCGAGTGCACGATCAACGGCATCGGCGAGCGCGCCGGCAACGCTTCGCTCGAAGAAGTCGTGATGGCGATGCGGGTGCGCAACGACGTGATGCCGTTCTGGACCGGCGTCAACGCCAAGATGCTGACGCGGGCGTCCAAGCTCGTTGCGGCGGTCACCTCATTCCCGGTGCAATACAACAAGGCGATCGTCGGGCGGAATGCTTTCGCGCATGAAAGCGGCATCCACCAGGACGGCATGCTCAAGCACACGCAGACCTACGAGATCATGGTGCCCGAAGATGTCGGCGTGAAGCAGACCTCGCTGGTCATGGGTAAACATTCCGGGCGTCACGCGTTCGTGCATAAGCTCGAGGAGCTCGGCTATCACCTCGGCAGCAACCAGCTCGAAGAAGCGTTCGTGCGCTTCAAGGCGCTCGCCGATCGCAAGAAGCATGTCTACGACGAGGACATCGAGGCGCTGGTCGACGAGGAGATCGCGACCGCGCAGGATCGCATCAAGCTTGTTTCGCTCTCGGTGATCGCCGGCACCCGCGGGCCGCAGCGCGCCACCATGAAACTCGACATCGACGGCAAATCGCTGATCGAGGAGTGCGAGGGCAACGGACCGGTCGATGCGGTTTTCAACTGCGTCAAGGCGATGGTGCCGCACGAGGCGGTGCTTGAGCTCTATCAGGTGCACGCCGTCACCGAGGGCACTGACGCGCAGGCGGAAGTGTCGGTCCGCCTGTCGGAAAACGGTCGCGCGGTGACTGCGAAGGGTGCCGATCCCGATACGCTCGTTGCCTCGGCTAGAGCCTATCTCGCCGCACTGAACAAGCTTGTGGCTCGGCGGCTGCGCGGTACAACGGAGCCCTTGGCGGTCAGCGAGCGTCGTCTACATTCGACGGATGTTGGCGGCTTTTAGGCGCGTACTCACAACTGCACCTCAGCAAAAAATATCGACGCGGCGAGGTCGATCTCGACTTCGCCGCGTCGATGGTTCGGCTGCATCTACCTGTGATGGGGCGGGCCTTTCGGGGCGGGGTTGTGGTGGACAGTTCCATGCACTGTCAGGTGCGCTGGGGTCTGCACACGGCCTCGATTATGGAAAACGTGATCGCGGCCATGATCGTGATCGCGGCCATGGTTGTGCAGATCGACCCGATGCGGGTGATGCGGGAACGGCCGCACATGCCACGGATGACCGCGATGGTGCCACCAGTGCCAGCCAATCGGGCCGCCCCAGCCGATGCCGCGATGGAAGTTTTCACCGCACCAATACCAGCCGCCGCCATGCCATCCGGCGTCATACCAGCAATAGCGATGACCGCCGTACCAATAGAACTCCTGCTGACCCTCCACGGCAGCGACTTTGCCTCGCACCCATCCTTGCGTCGGCTGCTCGGCGCATTGCGCAAGACCGAGCGTCGTATTGGGCTGTACCGGTGTGTTGTCCACGGTAACACACAGGCCGTCCGGATTGGCGATCGCAAACACGTCCGGCTGATCCTTGAACGGCTGCAACTCCCAAGCCTGGTCATCACCACCGCTACAGTCAATCATCGCAACCGGATCGCCGGCGCTTGGCGGCTGATTGGCCGTGCCGCTGAGGCCGCCGACGCAATATCCGCCGGCCGTAAGAACGGATTGGTTAGCATACGCGAACGCCTGATGGGGCTGACCGTCACAACCTGCAACGACCAGATGCGTGTTGTGATCATTGGCCGGAACGGTCATGCACCAACTCGCGCTTGGTGTGGAAAGCACCGATTTGAAGGTATAGACGTCTTGGGCATGCGACACAGTCGCGAAACTCAGCACGGCCCCCACCAAGCCTGGCAGAAATGCAAAGATGCTTGCCGGCCGGCAAACCATATTTCTCAAATCGATCATCTCTTTTTCCTTTCTTTCGCACTAAAGTAAGAATGAGCAGTTGCGGGCACTGCCGTTTTGATTTCGATCAAAAGGCAGGCCCGCCTCGCGCGAGGGTCTGTACGCAGAAATTAGCGATAGAGGCCGGGTCCGGGGGAAGGAGCTAGCGCCGCGCCAACGGGCAGCCGCCTTGTTCCAACGAGCGGAAGGCGGTTGCACCGGGAATGGTGCCGAGGATGTTGTAATCGTCCCAGAGTTCTTTCGATTCCCGGGGCTTCTTCACCTGGGCAAAATACATGTCGTGGACCAGACGGCCGTCTTCACGGAGGCGGCCGTTCCTGACGTAGAAATCGTTGACCGGAATTTCCCGCATCTTGGCCATCACCGCCTTGGCTTCGTCGGTGCCGGCGGCGGCGATGGCCTTAAGATAATGGCGGATGGCGGAGTAGACGCTGGCCTGTGCCTGGGTCGGCATCGCCTGATGCCGGGCAAAGAAGCGCTTCGACCATGCGCGGCTCTCTTCGTCGCGGTCCCAGTAGAACGCGGTCGCGAATTTGAGGCCCTGGGCGTTTTGCAAGCCGATGCTGTGAATATCGGAAATGAACACCAGCAGCGAGACGACGCTCTGACCGCCGCGCGTGATTCCGAACTCGTTGGCTTGTTTGATGGCGTTGACCATGTCGCCGCCGCCATTGGCGAGCGCCACGACCTTCGCGCCCGACGCCTGCGCCTGCAGCAAATAAGAGCTGAAGTCGGAGGTGTTCAGCGGATGGCGGACGCTGCCGAGAACTCTGCCGCCGGCGGCGAGCACCGCGCTCGTCGCATCGGCTTCGAGCGAATGGCCGAAAGCATAATCGACGGTCAGGAAGAACCAGGTGTCGCGGCCCTCTGCAACGACTGATCGGGCGAGGCTCGTCGTTAGCGCGTAGCTGTCGTAAATCCAGGACGCTTCGGTTGGGGTGCATGCTTTACCGGTGAAGGCCGTACTCCCGACTGCCCCGGCGATGGCAATCCGGTTGCGCTCGGCGGCGAGTTGCTCAACAGCAAGCGCGACGGCTGAATTGTCGAACCCGATGACCATGTCCACTTTTTCAGCGTCGAACCACTGGCGGGCAATCGCCGCGCCGATGTCGGCCTTGTTCTGATGATCGGCAACAACGAGATCGACCGGTCTGCCCAGCACCGCGCCGCCGGCATCCTCAATTGCCATGCGCGCGGCGACCACCGAGCCCGGACCGCCCAGATCGGCATAAAGACCGGACTGGTCGTTGAGCACGCCGATTCTCACGACGTCATCGGACACTTGAGCACTAGCACTCGCTCCGCCAATGATTGCGGCCGCAGCGAGAGCGATTGGAAATCGCACGGCGCTCTCCCCATCCTGCTTTTTCGAGCAGGCTAGGCGGTCGCTTGACCCCGCACAAGGCGTGGTTGCCCGGCGGCCGCGCGCGCCGTTCCTGGAGACCAATGCGGTCTCCCGATAGTTCGCTATTGCTCGCGATTGACGAACAGCGCGTTGCCGAGGCCGGTGCCGATGGTGAACACGGCCCACGACTCAACATCATTCATGAACGGCGCTTCGCTCAGGCCCTGCACGACAGCGTCGTTGTGCATCAGGATCGTGGTCTCGTGATCGCCAATCCGCGGAATGGCGTTCAGCACACTCGCAGGCAGGTTGAATCGGCTGCTTTCCCAATTCCCCGGAAGGTTCTGTGCGCCGGCTTCGATCGATCCGTCACTATCGATCCGGCCCGGGCAACCAATGCCGATAAACGGGGCGAGGTGAAGTCCCTCTTTTTCCGCGCGTTTGATCAGGCGTTTCAGCATATTGATCAGGCCGTCGACGGCTTCCTCACGATTGAGCTTTTCATCGCCATGACGCCAAAGTTCGAATTTCCACACTTTCGCTTTGGACAGGTCCGTCGCGCCGCGCAAGTTCAGTTGCACGACACCGGCGCGGATGTTGGTGCCGCCGATATCGACGGCAAGGATCGCATCGTGCGCTTCGAACATCCACGCCGGCGCCAGATGCACAGCGCCGACGAGCCCCGCTTCATCGGGATCTTTGCGGATGATGCAAATCTCGGTCTTGATACCGTCGGTTTTCAACAGCACGGAGGCGCGGCCGATCGCCAGCTCGCCGACCCGGCTGCCGGAAAATCCGCCACCGATGACGATCCGCGACGCATCCTTCCAGTCTTTGAGTTTGAGAAAGCGCCGCAGCACCACCGCGAGTTCTTGCGCAAAAAATTCGATGGCGCTCTGGATGATACCGGCCATCTCGGGATCACCACCGGCGAGCAGTGCGTCGAGTTGCTTTTTCGCGAGCTTGCCCGATGGCTCGTCGCCAAAGGGGTCTTCGCCAATCTCGCGCATCGGCTTGCGCCAATTGTCGATGAATTTTCGGAATGCGCCCTTGCTGGCGCGATCGCCGACGAAGCCTTCGTCGTCTTTTAATTCGACGTTGTAGCTCGCAACTTCCACGGCCGGCAGCCGCGACGCGCCGTGTGCGAGTGCTACCGCCCCTGCTGCTGACTGCTTCGGCATTCGCCAGATAACACGCCAACCGACAAAAGGTTCGGTCGCAGACCGACGCCGGCTACTCCGCCTTGCCGACGGTGAATTTTCGCTCAGCCAGCATGTGATCCTGATACCAGATCTGCTCGGTCCATTCGCCGGGTACGATTTCCCAATCGTTGTCAAAACCATAGCCGACAAGGCACAGCGCACCGATTTTCATGTTGGGAAAGGCGATCTTCGCAGCATACATCCTCGTGCCGGTGTTCGGGTTGTGGATGCCTTGCGGGGGGAATATGACCGTCAGGTACAGCGTTACGCTGTCGTTGCGCGGCTTCCCGTCGATGCGGAATTCGAGCCCGAATTGCGTTCCGTGCTTGCCCGCAATATCAAGCGAATCCGAGTCGAAATGCCAGTCGGTATCGGTGCCGACGGTGCCGGTCGGCGATTCCTGTCCGGACTCGGCGGGGGCGCTCCTGGTCGCCGCGGTATAAGCGCCGAAATGGGTGATGGTGACGCCATTCACCGTCGGCGTCTGGGCAGCGGCCGATCCGGCCGCGGCTGCAAGCCAAAAGACAATGAGAATCAGCATGCGCATGAGCCGGTTCACGCTTTGCGGTGGCGAATCCTACGCTCCGATTCTCTGCGCTTGGAATCGCGGAAGCAATGCCCTAAATGCGGCCCGCGCGCGGGCCGGGGCTATGACCGCCGGATCGCGTCGCGTGGTGGCCGAGCCTGACCTTCGTTTATTCTCCGCCGACTTTCCGAAGTGGTGGAAGGCTTGGGACAAATTGAGTCATCGTGGCATCGGATTTATTGATTTCCTGAACGATGCGACGAGCGCGACCGCAGGATCCGCTTGAGTCGTTGTGGGGTAATCGGAAGCTCGGTGATGGCGTTTTGAACGCCGAGAGCATCGTCGACAGCGGCAGCGATCGCAGCGCCTACCGCGTTAGCACCGCCCTCTCCAGCTCCTTTCAAGCCCATCGGATTGAGCGGGCTTGGCGCGTCCTCGCAAATAATGACCTCGATCGGCGGCGTGTCGCGCATGCCGGGCATCAGATAGTCGGCAAGCGTCACCGACAAGGGCTCGCCGCGGTCGTCGTACAAAAATTCCTCCAGCAGCGTCCCGCCGATGCCCTGTGCGCAGCCGCCAACGAGCTGCCCTTCGATGAGCATCGGGTTCACCGCCTTCCCAACATCGTAGGCAACCAAATAGCGCTCGATAGCGACGGCGCCGGTATCCTGATCGACGCGCGTCACGGCAATGTGCACGCCGTAAGGGTAATTCATGTGGTTGCTATGAAAACAGCCCTCGGCTGAGAGCTCGGTGGTAAAGTTGTCGCCAGGATTTGAACCAGGCTGAAGTGCTCTTGCGATCGCGCCGAGGCCGATTGAAGGCCCTGCCGCGTCGGTGCAAACGACTTCTCCGTCGACGACGTCAAGCATGGCTGCGGGCGTCTGCAATAGTCTGGCGGCGGCCTCGATTGCTTTTGCCTTTAGGGCGGAAGCCGCGAGTCGGGTCGCCTCTCCCGTCATTACGGTGACGCGCGAAGCGAATGCGCCCATTCCCCGCTCGATTCGATCGGTGCGGCCATGCGTGACGCGAACGCTGCTGTAATCAACGCCGAGCGCGTCTGCGCAGATCTGCGCGATCGCGGTTTCCATGCCCTGGCCCACTGAGGCTGCTCCGGTTACGACCTCCACGAGGCCATCGGTATCGATAGCGACCTTCACTTGATCGAATGGGCCGAGGCCGCTTTTTTCAACGAAGAGTGCAACGCCCGCGCCTACGAGTTCGCCGGTGGCGCGTCGCACGGCGAGCTGTTCGCGCAGCTGCGGCCACTCGGCCGCAGTCAAAGCCTTATTCAACAATCCGGCATAATCGCCAGAATCGAGTACGATCTCAGTACCGAGCGTGTTGAGCGCACGCGCATAGGGCATTTCTTGCGCGGTGATCAGATTGCGTCGCCGGATTTCGAGACGGTCCAAATCCAGAGCCGCGGCAATCGCATCCATAAGTCGCTCGCGCACGAAAGTACTCTCGAAGCGACCGGGGGCGCGGTAAGTTCCGCAAGGCGTTTTATTGGTCAATCGGATATGTGCAACTGCTCGATACGCCGGTATTCGATACGGGCCAGGTAGCATGGCGGCGGAAAGATCAGGGACCGTTGCAGCGTGGGTACGCATGTAGGCGCCCTGATCGTGGAATATCTCATCTTCAATTGCGAGAACACGGCCATCGCGATCGACGGCAGCCCGGACTTGATGGTTTTGCTGACGCGAGTGGTTAGCGGCGATGAGATGCTCGCGGCGATCTTCTATCCACTTCACCGGCCGCCGCATTCGAAGCGCAGCGCTGCAAACCAGTACGTCCTCCGGGTAGAGTTCACCCCGAATGCCGAAACCGCCGCCAACGTGTCCTTCGTACAGATGGACCGACTCTGCGGAGCGCCCGAGCATGCGGGCGATCTGGTCGCGGTTCAAGTGCGGTATTTTGGCGGCGCCATGAAGCTCAAGCACGTCGCGCACCGCATCGTAACGGGCAATCGCGCCGCGGGTTTCGAGCGGGACGCCGGAATGCCGGCCGATTGAAAGAGCTGCAGCGACAACGACATCCGCGGATCGGAAGGCGGCGTCAACGTCGCCGTAGCCTTTGCGAACAATGCCAGCTTCAGTGCTGAGGCCGGTCGCGAATTCACCGGGCTTCTCGTTTGCGTGCAAAATGACGGGAAGTTCTTCGATGTTCACCACGACGAGGTCAGCGGCGTCTTCCGCGAGGTACGGGTCCTCTGCAAAAATACTTGCGACAGGTTCGCCGACATAACGCACCCGATCGGTTGCAAAAAGTCTTTGCCGATAGGGTTCAAGTCCCTCGAGCCGAACTTGCCGAAAGTCGATTGGCGGAATATCGGCCACATCCGCTGCCGTCCACACGGCATGGACTCCTTTTATCGCAAGTGCTGCGCTGGCATCGATCGATCGCAGGCGGCCGTGGGCAAAATTCGACCGCACGACCCGCATATGTAATTGCTCCGGGAAGGAGATATCCGCGGCGAAGCAACCTTGGCCCATCAACAGCGGTCGATCTTCCAGGCGCGGCAGCGACTGGCCGACGAACTTCTTATTTGATTTGCTGCCTGGCAAAACCCGGAGTGCCCTATTCGGTCCTGCGTGACGCGTTCCGGCTCATGCGCAGTTCCGCGAGCGCCGAACGAGCCGCTTTCAAAATATTTCGATAGCCTGTGCAGCGACATAGATTGGAGGACAGCACGTCGAGGAGATCCTGGTCACTGATATCGGGCTCACGATCAAACACGCCGGTAATCAGCATCAAAAAACCGGGCGTACAGAATCCGCATTGCAAGCCGTGATGCTCCATGAATGCGCGTTGCAGCGCATTGAGTTCGTCGCCGTTAGCAAGCCCTTCGACCGTGCGGATTGTCTTTCGGTGCGCCTGAACCGCAAACATCAAGCATGCCCGCACGGGTTCGCCGTTGACCAGAACGGTACAGGCGCCGCAGACACCGTGCTCGCAGCCGATATGGGTCCCCGTCTGTCCGCAATCCTCGCGAATGGCGTCAACGAGCGTGCGGCGCGGCTCAACGCGAATGGCGTGAACGCGCCCATTAATCGTCAAGTTGATGTCGCTTTGCTCGCTCATGCAAGCTCCTTTTGCGCGTGGCGCAGTACTGCGCGGACACGCTGCGGCGTCGCCGGAATTTCGTTGATGGTGACTCCGAACGGCGCAAGGGCATCGTTGATGGCATTCAGTATCGCAGCCGGGGCGCCGATCGCGCCGCCTTCGCCGAGGCCTTTTGATCTCGTAACGGTTGCTTCGCTCAGCGTTTCGAGATGCAGAAGGTCGATTGACGGAATTTCGCGACTGGTCGGCGGCAGGAAGTCCGCGAGAGTCGCCGTGAGGATGTTGCCTAAATCGTCGTAAACGATTTCCTCCAGCAACGCATTACCGATGCCCTGGGCGACACCGCCGACAATTTGTCCATCAACGATCATCGGGTTGACAAGTCTCCCGGCATCTTCGGCAACGACAAATCTTTCAATAGTCACTTGCCCGGTTTCGGGGTCGACCTCGACGATGCTGGCGTGACATGCGTTTGAGAACGTGCCGGGGGGGTCGTATGTCGCAGTTTCCGAAATTCCGGGGTCAATTTCTCCCTTGAATAAATGAAACTGGTGATAAGCGGCGCGCGCCAGTTCTTCGACTGGCATAGCGCGATCGGTTCCGACGACCCGTGCTTTGCCTTTCTCGATGATGATGTCGTCTTCCGCAGCCTCAAGCAGCCGACTTGCGATGATCTTAAGCTTCGCGCGTACCTTCCGCGCCGCCAGGACGGCTGCGCCCCCGGCTATCACGAGCGACCGACTGGCGAAAGTGCCCCAGCCATAAGGTGTGCGGTCGGTGTCGCCGTGAACAACCCGGATACGATCGGGCGAAAGGCCAAGCTCATCGGCGATCAGTTGGGAGAGCGTCGTACGCAAGCCCTGCCCGTGTGGACTGGCACCTATCCGCAACTCTACCCAACCAGACGGATCCATTGCCACCTCGACGGTCTCCCATCCGGGAGTCACGCCCATTCCGCGCGCGGCAAAGGCTGGAGTACCGTAGCCCGTGCGCTCCGAGAATGTCGCAAAGCCAATGCCGAGATATTGGCCTTGCTCTCGAGCCAGCTGTTGGCGTCGGCGAAACGCCGGGACGTCCAGCGCCGCCACGGCCATGTCAAGCGTTTGTCGATACGTAGCCTCGTCGAATACCAAGCCGGTGGCTGAGGTGAACGGGAATTTGTCGATCAAATTACGTCGCCGGATCTCGACAGGATCCAAATCAAATTGCGTTGCCGCTTCATCCATCAGGCGTTCCAGCGCCATGGTGATGACCGGCCGAGACACGCCCCGATAGGGAGCCATGGGGCAAGTATTGGTCAGTACGCCCCGCGCAATGCAGCTATAGGCGCGCACATTATATGGACCGGGCAGTTCGGCCATAGCCATGAGCGGCTCGACGGCACAGGTGGTCGGATAGCAAGAATAGGCACCGACGTTTGCGACGACTTCGGCCGACAGAGCGATAATTTTGGCATCGGCACTGAATGCTCCGTTGAGGTGGATGTTCTGATCGCGGCTGTGGAATGATGCGATCAAATTTTCGCGTCGATCCTCCGTCCAGGCGACTGAGTTGCGGAGCTTGCGTGCCAACCAAACCAGCACGACGTATTCGGGGACCAGCGACATCTTCTGGCCAAAGCCGCCTCCCACATCCGGGGCGATGACGCGGAGATCGCTTTCCGGCATTCCAATCAGATCGGCAATAGCGGTGCGCGTCAGGTGGGGCATCTGGGTAGCGCAGGTCAGCGTGATGCGCCCCGAGATGGGATCGAATGCCGCGTGGCCGGCGCGCCCCTCGATCGGGGTTGCGTTCTGCCGTCGCGAGCGCACATCGATGGTGACATGGCGATGTGCTTCGGCCTGCGTTGCGGCAAAACCAGGCGTCTCCACTCTTCCTTCGACGACGAGGTTGCTTTTCGCCTGCGCGTGAACGAGCGGCGCGCGATCCGCGAGAGCTGATTGCGCATCGACGACGGGTGCGGTCGCTCCGATCGTGACTGACACGCGTTCGGCAATATCTTCGGCCTCCGCTTCGCTCGCAGCTACGGCCGCCGCGATGGCCTCGCCAACAAACCTCACAACGCCAGTCGCCAGGATGGGTTGGGCCACCTGAACGTATCCGAACTTGTGCAGCGCGGGAGCGATCGGCTTCACCGCCACGAGGTCCGCTGCGGTAACCACCATCGCTTCGTCGGGTATCAGAATGTTTTCGATGCGGCCGGAAGCGACTTGGCTCCGCACAAAGCGCACGCGATACGCGGCTGCGAGGTCTGCGGTAAATCGGCCGCGGCCGGTGAGGAGAGCTGGATCCTCAACGCGACGGATCGAACGGCCCACCCACGATGCGGCCGCGCCCCTGGCTGCTTTGCTCATGCGGACGCGCGCTCGAGTGCACGCCGCGTCACGGTGCGCACCAAATCGAGTCTGAATTCGGCATCGGCGTGAACGTCTTCCATTGGATCTATCGCCGCCGCGGCCGCTTCCGCCGCGATGCGGAAGGTCTCCGGACCGGGCTTGGCACCGGAAAGAATGGCCTCCGCCTCGGAAATCCGGCGGGGCCGCGACTTCGGCTCCGCCGATGCCAATTCGCGGCTCGACGATGATTCCGTCCTGTAGCCGAAACGTAACGAGCGCCATGGCGAGCGCGTAATCGCCGGCGCGCCGGCTGAATTCGTAGAAGCCGCAACGGGTGTCCGGAGAAAGCAACGGCAGGCGCGCCTCGACCAGCAATTCGTCTTCGGCGAGTGCGGTCGTCATCATGCCTTCGAAAAATTTGTCCGACGCGATCACACGTCGGCCCCGTCGGCTCGCCGCAACAATTTCCAAGCCGAGCGTTACCGCCGTCAGGCACCATTCCGATGCCGGGTCGGCATGGGCAAGGCTACCGCAGAATGTCCCTCTTAACCTGATCGGGTAATGCGCAATATGGGAGACGATGTCCGAGAGGAGTGCCCCCGTCGGACCCTCAACGACCGGTCGATGGAACGCCGCATGACGTACACAAGCTGCAATCGAGAGTGCATTCTCCTCAACCGCCAGCCGATTGAGGCCGTCAACCGGGTTGATGTCGATAAGGTGAGCGGGCCGCGCCATGCGAAATGCCATCATGGGCACGAGACTTTGCCCTCCGGCCAGAATACGACCGTCGGCCGGGCCAAACTCGGCGAGCATCGCGACAGCGTCGTCAACGGTCTTTGGGGCGTGATATGTAAACGGGGCGGATTTCACCGGATCAAATCCCCAGAACGCGTGGCGGGTGATTGTAGCTTCCAGAAGGCATTGTCGCGTTGTGTCACTTGTGCGGGGAAAATCAGCTGGTCGGCCTTGTGAAAAGCGGGCATGTATTTGACAGTGTAACATCGAACTGGCCGACCCGCGAAAGTCATCTCGCACCGCTGCTTGCTCTGGCGCCCCGTTGCTACAATCGCAGGATTATCTGATGAAAATTGTCGACCTTAGCCATTTGATGAACGTACATACGCCAGGTTGGGTCGGGTATGCCGGCAATCAAATGTATTATGCGCAAAATTTGCAAACCAAGATGATCGTGACCCAGCGTATTGATTCATCTTTGCATGTCGGGACGCATATCGACGGCGCGATGCATGGAACCGACGGCATGGGCGACATGGCGTCCTATTCACTGGATTTTCTCATTGGTCCGGGTGCCGTTGTCGACGTCTCCCCGCACATGGACGATTGGGCCGTTATAACGCCGGCAATGATCGAAGCGGCGCCCGTGGACGTGAAGGAAGGGGATATTCTTATCATTCACACCGGATGGCAGCGCTATTGGGAAGGAAAACCGCAGCAAGATCTTGTGCGTTACTTCTGCATGCACCCCGGAGGCACGATCGAACTTCTGGAGTGGATGCTCAAGAAGAAGATCAAGTGGTTCGGCATCGACTGCGGCTCCGGTGACCACGCGATGAATACCTCAATTCGGCTGATGCGTCCCGATTTAGCGAAGCGCTTCGAGAAACAGGTAGGCAAATCCTGTGAAGAGTTCTTTGGCGACTTCAGCTATGTCCATAAAAAATCCGGACGTATCGTCACTGAAAATATGTTTCCATTCCACAGTTACGCGTTTTCGGAAGGTTTGATCCATGCCGAGAATATCGGCGGAGACGTCGAGAAGGTCCTAAATCAACGGTTTCTTGTAGGCGCCTTTCCATGGCGCTATGAGGGGCTGGAAGCTTGCCCTTGCCGGATCGTCTGTTTTTCGGATTGCGGCGACCGGGTTGAAGCTGTCGGCGATGTGGCGAAAGCCGTTTTTTCGCGCCGCGCTTGACCGATCAAACGCAAACGAGAGGCTTGAAGTATCGGTGGCGGTAGCGTTGAGGGTGCTGCCTACAATTTTGTCCACAAAGGACTAAACAAAAGGCACGCTATTTGCATAAAGGCTCGGGACTAGGCCTCATAGTCGTACTTTGCCATCTCGCCGTGCAATAGTCGTGCAGGGCGTCTCCAGAAGGAACCGGACCATGCGCTGGAAACTTGTTGCGTCTCTTATTGCTGCCGGAGTGTTCGGCAGCAGTGTCGCCTATTCTGCCGGGTTCACGCTTTCGGCACCGCCCAAAATCGCGTTTCTCTACTTTGCTGACAAGACCGACGGCGGTTGGACGCAGGCGTTCGATGAAGCCCGACCCAAAATGGAAGCGGCGCTTGGCCAGAAGATTCCTTTCGTCGAGAACGTTCCCGAAGTTGCCGGCAAAATTACGCCGGCTGCGGAAACCTTCATAAGCCGCGGTTCGAATATCGTTATCGGAACCGCATTCGGTTACTCCGATACTTTCAAAGAATTGTCGGAGAAGTACCCCAAAGTTGCGTTCCTGAACGCGTCCGGCACCACTAACGGCCCTAACTTGGAGTCGTTCTATGGCCGGACCTATCAGAGCCAATATCTTTGCGGCATGGTCGCGGGCGCTATGTCAAAGAGCGGCAAGCTTGGTTTTGTCGCCGCGCACCCGATCGGCCCGGTCAACTGGACAATCAATGCTTATGAGCTTGGCGCTCAAAAAATGAATCCAAAGGCGACGACGACCGTCGTCTTTACGGGTTCCTGGAACGATCCGGTCAAGGAACGTGCGGCGGCCTCAGCGCTGGCTGATCAGGGCATTGACGTGATCGGACAACACGTCGACACGCCGACTCCGCAGGTCGTTGCTCAGGAGCGCGGCATCTTCGGCACGGGTCATCATCGCGATCTGCGTGAATTTGCTCCGAAAGCCACACTTTGCTCGTCGGTCTGGACCTGGGAGAAGTTCCTGATCCCGGAGCTTAAGAAGATCGAAGCTGGAAATTGGCAGCCTAGCCCTTACGGCGCGTTTCCCGGCATCAAAGAGGGCGGTACCGACATCGCTTGTTGTGGCGCTGCGGTGCCAAAGGACGTCGTCGAAAAGGTCATGGCGGAACGTCAGGCCATTATCGACGGCAAGCAAATTTTTGCCGGCCCGATGAAGGATACTGCCGGCAAAGAGATCCTTGCCTCCGGAAAATCGCTCGACGACGGAGGATTATGGAAGATGGACTGGTATGTTCCCGGCGTGATTGCCCAGAAATAGCTTCTGCCATCGCGCCTATGACGACAAGCCTCGCTCTTAGGGGAATCCGGAAGTCCTTTGATGGCGTGGTCGTTCTGGATAATGCGGAATTCTCCGGCAAGGCCGGGGAGGTCCACGCTCTTCTCGGCGAGAATGGAGCGGGTAAATCCTCGCTTATGAACGTCGCGGCCGGCCTCTATTCTCCAGAGGCCGGCCAAATCATGATCGACGGCCAACCTCTCTCGCTGAGTGGCCCCTCCGAAGCGCGGGCGCGGGGCATCGGCATGGTGCATCAACATTTCAAGTTGGTGATGCCCTTCACGGTCGCTGAAAATATCTTGTTGGCCAATGGGGGCTCCGCCTATCGATCCGGCATCAAAGAGATGCGGGCGGCGATAAAGCGGCAGTCGGCTGAACTTGGGTTTGTGCTCGACCCCGACAGCCGCGTGAACACACTGAACGTCGCCCAGCAGCAGCAGGTCGAGATCGTCAAAGTTCTTGTCGCCGGCGCGAAGATTCTTATCCTCGACGAGCCAACGGCCGTTCTAACGGATGCCGAGGCAGAGCAATTGCTTGAGACGGTACGCAGGCTTGCGCGGACCGGCACGGCCGTCGTCTTGATCACCCATAAGCTGAACGAGGTAAAACGCTACGCGGATCGCGTCACTATTATGCGTCAAGGCAAGACCGTGGCGACGCTCGATCCCACCACGACCACCGCGGCTGAACTCACTCAACTCACCGTCGGTGAAACGCAGACTTTGCCTGCACGGGCGCAAGCCGAGAAAAGCGGAACGCGGCTCAATGTTGGTGAGCTGACGTGCACGCGGGCCGATGGAACCGCGGCGCTTCAAGCAGCGAGCTTTTACGTTCGCGCGGGAGAAATTTACGGGATCGCCGGCGTCAGTGGAAACGGCCAATCCGAGCTTGCCGAAGCTTTGATGGGCGCGCGCGAGCCGGCGGGAGGCGAGATTTGGGTCGAGAACCTCGGCGATATTTCGCGCATTCCGATGTCGAACGCGCGAATCGCGGCCATCGGAGTCATTCCGGCGGACCGCTACTTCTATGCCCTTGCCGGAAGTCTTTCTCTCGCCGATAATTTTGCCGTGGCCGAGGTTGGGGCGGGTCGTTATGGGCCCGTGGGTTTCCTCAATCGGGGAGGCATGCAACATGATACAGCCGAAGCGATAACAGAATTCGATGTGCAGGGTGCGCGTAACGTCCGGCAGAAAGCGGCCTTGTTGTCCGGCGGCAACGCGCAAAAGCTGGTGATCGCCCGTGAATTCAGCCGGCATCCGTCTGTTGTTGTCGCGCACAGTCCAAGCCGCGGTCTTGATGCGCGGGCATGCAACGCGGTTCACCAACGGTTGCTCTCGGCGCGCGACCGCGGCGCCGCGGTTGTCTTGATCAGCGAGGATCTCGACGAAGTCTTGAGTCTATCCGATCGGATCGGCGTTATGACACGCGGCCGTATAGTTGCCGAATTCGAGCGTCCCGCCGATCGCCAGGCAATTGGCCGCGCCATGGTGGATCATGCATGACGTATCGGTCATGAGGTCCGAAAACCGGGTACCGGCGCCTACGCATCCTGCCCGCCTTAAAATCGTCCTCGACGTTCGGCAAAGCCTGTCCGGGTGGAAGCAAGCGCTGTTTCTCGCGGCGTCGCTGGGCGTTGGCCTAGGCATTTCCGTAGCGGTTCTAGCCGTGGCCGGAATTTCGCCGATCCAGCTCGCGGGCGAGTTGGTCGGAGTATTCAACGCCGAAAGCCTGCACGCCGTTCTCGTCCAGGCTGCCCCGTTAATCCTGGTCGGCCTCGCCGCCAGCATCGCCTTTCGCATCGGATTTTGGAATCTTGGCCTCGAAGGCCAAATGCTTTTTGGTGGCATATTCGCCGCGGCTATTTCGATCTATCAAATCGGTCCGCCGACAACGCGGCTTGTGCTGATGGCGGGCGCTTCGGCGATCGGCGGAGCGTTGTGGTGCCTCCTTGCGGGGGTCCTGAAGCTGAAATTCAAGGTCAACGAAATCATCTCGACGTTGTTGCTCAACTACGTTGCGATGTATTTTTTGTTTCATCTTCTTTACGGCGCTTGGCAGGACGCCAGATCCGCGTTTCCGCAGTCCACACCTTTTAAGCCGTTCGAACGGCTTGGCGACCTTGGTTTTGGCGTGAACAGCGGTCTTTTGGTATCGATCGCTGCCGTCATCGTGGCGGCGTGGCTCGTCCATGTAAGCCGCGTCGGCTTCTACATGCGCGTCATTAATGCCAATAGAAACATGGCAAAGCTCGTCGGCGTTCCAATCCGGTCCGTTACATTATGGACCGTCGCGCTGTCAGGAGCTTGCGCCGGCATTGCGGGTTTCGTCAATGTGGCAAGCCAAGAAGGGCGTCTGACTCAGTCCTACGCAAGCGGTTATGTTTTTTCCGGCGTACTGATTGCATTCCTGTCGCGCAACAATCCTGTTGTCGTCGCTGCAGTTGGATTTCTAATAGCGGTTCTCTTCATTACCGGCCAGACGTTGCAAGTGTTTTATCAGATACCTTTTACCATGGTTCAGATGATCGAGGCCATCATCGTGATGTCAGTGGCATCATCGGAATTCTTCGTCCGCCATCGCGTCCGCTTAATTCGATAGGGAGTCGTCGTGACCGCCTTCCTGATCAATTGGCTGGCTAACGCACCGACTAATGCCGTGCCCTACGGGCTTGCGGCATTAGGGCTGATCATCTCCGAACGGTCCGGGGTCCTCAATCTAACTGCGGAGGGATTGATGCTCGTCGGCGCACTCGCCGGTATCGGCGCCTGCCTCACGCTTGGCGGGTATCCTGCGGTGGCGTTGGTCGTGGCCATGGTGTCCGCCAGCATCGTGTCGCTGGTGTTCGCCGGTATGGTTGTCATTCTTCGCGTCAATCAGGTTATTGCCGGGCTTTCCATTGTCTTTTTCTGTCAGGGTCTCACCGGGTTGATCGGGACCATAACCAATTGGCAAAACAAGCAGGTGCACGGGCTGGGCAATCTCGTGATTTGGCCGCTTTCGGAGATTCCGGTAATCGGCCGGATCTTCTTCATGCAAGACGCTGTTGTGTATTTGACTGTTGTTATTTTCTTCGTCGTCAATTGGTGGCTGTCGTCGACGATGATGGGGTTGCGAATCCGCTCGGTCGGCGAGAACCCGGCCGCCGCGGATGCAGCCGGCATCAGTGTTTCCTGGTACCGAGTTTTGGCAATCGTTCTGGGCTCGTCGCTCATTGGACTGGCCGGCGGTTACATCTCCGTGGTCAATGTGAAGATTTGGGTGACGGGAATGACCGGTGGACGTGGCTGGATCGCAGTTGCGCTTGTCGTCTTTGCTCGGTGGGCGCCCTGGCCAGCGCTTGCTGGGGCGCTCTTGTTTGGGTGTATCGAGGCGATCATCCCGCATATCGCGGCCGCCGGCATTCGCGTGCCGCAATATTTGATGATGATGACGCCCTATCTGGCCACGATAGCGGTCATGATGTGGGTCGGACTGAGACAGCGCAGCGGCACGAGCGAACCTGGCGCCCTCGGACAACCGCACGTGCGCGAAGAGCGCCTGTGACAGCATCAGGAGTAGACTATGCGGACCTACGTCTACGGTAAGCCTCAGGACACGCGCGATCTATTCGAAGATTATCTCGATCCTGGAAAAACCGCCGTCGTGTCGATCGACATGCATCGTGGCCACCTTGATCCCTCGCCGCAATGTCCCTGTCCGGCGCCGCGGGCCCGCGACATTGTTGCCCCCATCGACGCCTTTCACGATAGCGCTCGGGCGCTCGGAATTCCGATCATTCACGTCAGATCCGTACTGCGCCGCGGCGGCGAAGACGACATCCGCGGCATCAGCTCGGCGTGGCGGCGGACTTTTCCGCTTTATGTCGGCGACATTCCCAACAGCGACGCGCACGCGATCGAGGGGTCGCCTTGGACCGAGTTCGTCACCCGCGTCGACGCGCACGATCTGATCGTGGAGACGAAAAAGAGATTGTCGGCATTTTATCCGACCGATTTGGATTTTCTGCTGCGCAACATGCGTACCGAGACGCTCGTTCTGAACGGCGGCTTCACGGACTGCTGTATTCTCAATACGGCGTTCGACGCCAGCAATCACAATTATCGGGTCATCGTCGCTCGAGACCTCGTGCGCGGCACTGATGACCATCTCGAAAATGCGGCGCTGGCAATGGTGTCATTACACCTCGGGCTCGTCGTCGATGCTGTCGACATTCTGGCTGAATGGCGCAGCCGCAGAGCAGGACGGAACGCCGCCTGATCTGCCGGCGCGCGTCGCAACTATTGCATAGTCCGCTATCCTAAAGGGGAGACCAGACGAATGACGCTTCTACAAGTACCAGTGATTGATCTGACGCCCTACCGAGAAGGAACTCCCGAAGGTAAGGCGGCCGTGGCTGAGCAGATTGGTCAGGCGTGCCGTGACATCGGGTTCCTGGTCGTGTCCGGCCACGGCATCCCCGAAGAACTCCTCCGCAAGACCTACGATGTCTCCAAGGAGTTCTTTGACCTTCCACAAAGCGAAAAGATGAAGGCCGACCGGCCGGCTCCCGATCAGGTTCGCGGATATAGCGCCGTCGGCGGCGAGGGTCTGTCGTACAGCCTCGACGAGCCAACGCCTCCTGACATCAAGGAGTCGCTGTCGATCGGTCCGGTCGACGTACCGCCGGGCGATCCATACTTTACAAATGAGGAGGCCGGCCCGCATTTCGCGCCGAACGTCTGGCCGGCTAAGCCCGCCGAGCTGAAGCCGGTCTGGACCGAATATTTTCGAGCTGTGGATTCATTAGCCACGGACCTGATGCGGCTATTCGCGCTCTCCTTGAATCTCGACGAGCACTACTTCGACAAAACCATCGACAAAAACATTTCGATGATGCGCGTGCTGCGCTACCCGAAGCAAACTACGCCACCCCTTCCGGGTCAGCTGCGCGCCGGCGCACACTCTGACTACGGCAGCATGACAATCCTTCGCAAGGAGCTTTCGGACCGCAGTCTGCAGGTGAAAAACAAGGTTGGCGAATGGGTTAGCGTGCCGGTCATTGAAAACTCCCTTATCGTTAATATCGGAGACCTGATGCAGCAATGGACCAACGACACATGGACCTCGACAGTGCATCGGGTGGTCAACCCGCCGCTCGAACTCGGCGGAGAACACGGATCGCATGTCGATCGTGTTTTTCCACCAGCCGAATTATGACGCACAGGTCGGCTGCCTGCCAAACTGTGCGACGCCGGAAAACCCCGCAAAATATGAATCGATCAGTTCAGGCGATCACTTGCGGAGCAAGTTCGTCAAGCAAACGACCTTCGGCAAAGGCGCTTAACGCCTACGAGCCTGGCCACAATGACCGCTCGGTCGCCAGGACCCGCCGCGGCGCCGGGTTTGATTGCGCTTGCGCATGAAATGCGGACCGCCGGCGTCTACCGGACAGCAAGAGGTGTTCAATGCTCTCGTACGTCAACATCTTCGCCAAGGATATCGTGAAACTCTCGGGCTTCTACCGCGATGTATTCGGCTTTGAAGAGATCCCGGAGATACGGTCGCCGATTTTTGTGGGTCTGCGTACCGGTCAGAGCTGCCTGGGATTCAACGCCCACGAAGCATATGACCTGCTCAACCTATCCGACTATTCGAATCCGAGCGGTGTGAAATTTCTTCTCAACTTCGACGTTGATTCCGAGGCCGACGTCGATGCCATGACGCCGCTGGCCGTCAAGCGTGGCGCGCGCCTTGTCAAGGAGCCGTATCGCACCTACTACAACTGGTACCAGTCCGTTCTTCTCGATCCCGAGGAGAATGTCTTCCGCATCAACAAAATGCTTTGAACGGGAGAGTTCGTCGTGATTGGTCTCGCGTTTCGCGCGGCGGCACCAAACGCCTGGGTGTACGCTTGACGCCACGTCAAAAGTCCGTCGCTACGCGTTCCGAACCCCTTATGCTCCGGCGGTGTGACGCGCGGACCGCTGGTCTCAGACCATCGGAATGTGCAAATTATTGCCGGCCATACAAAAAGGATTTTCCCGTCGCCTCATGGACTTTCCTCAACGAGGACCAACGCGGGCACACCAATGTGCAGCACGTCTAAGCACCGTGGGGCGCCGCGCTACGCCACGCGTGTCTGAACTGGGCCAGCTCGATCATTCACCGATGTCCGCGGAGAGTCCGCTGTACGCTTATAAGCGGAACCCGTCGGATGATTGCAAAGAACGTTCCTAATATCCATATGTATCAAACAGATATGATTTTCACCTTGGAGGCGAATGCAGTGAAGCCGACGACCGATATGCTCAATAGACGTAAGGAGTGGGCAATAGACGGTGCGCGAGCGTGGGATGAATATCTCGCAGCGCCGGCCGTCGCCGCTGCCAAGTCCGCTCGTTTGAGGCAGGCACGCTTGGAAAAGGCCGCAGCAGATAAAGTTGCGGCCGAAAAAGCTGCAAGTGAAAAGGCCGCGAGCAAGCATGTGCGCCTAAAGAGTGCGCTCAAGTCCAGAGAAGGATTAAAAAGAACCGCGGCAATCGTGCGCAAGATCAAACGCGTGCCGACGAAGAATTCGGCGCACTGAACTCTGCTCTGTGATGCTTGTGGCCGAACTGCGGAATGCGCTGTCCTGCGAGCGCCGTTTCGTGCCTAGCGCCTTCGCGGAACAGGACCGCAGGCATAGGAAGCACCCGAAATGGGCTGGAACAATCATATTACCAATTTATCGCTTGAGGCTGATTCCGTGGCCGTTCGGGCACGGGCTATTAAACACTGCAAGTTTCATGACCACATATGGATTGATCGGGGTGACCCCGAGGCCAACAAGAATGCTTATGCGCTTGGCAGAACACGCTGGATGAACGGCGATATGAACTGCACCTGCGAAGAGTTTATGGCTGCTATCGACGAAGTAATCTCCTACGCAGCCGCTGAATGCCCCGCGTGTGCAAAAATCCGGAACAAATCCCGGAAGCCAAAAGACGAAAACATTCCGCGGACGTGAGCGCCGTAATGATCGGCGAGATCGTTTGTCGCGTGTCGACCATCGCTTGACCGTAGCGGTTCACACGGCAGTTTATTCCAAAAGGTGACATCATTGTGTAATTGACCCGGAAGGCTCTGTGCCTTGTGCGTCCACACGTGCCGAACTGCCGACTACGAAAGTGATCTGTCATATTTTGAATGGGCCCATTGTCATCTGCGTTTAGAACCCCATATTTTAAGACAAAGGCGAGCGCTTGCTTGTCCGAGAGCTGCCCGTAAATCGGGGACGTACCGAAGTCTCCGTTCTTCCAAGGTGGCAGCGCAGGTGCCGTCGGCAGGCACGATAACTACAGAAGTTACGTTTGGGTTTATGCAGACGCCAACAGCGCCGGCGAAGGTGCGTTATGCGCTAGCGGTGGAGCATGTCTCGAACAACCTGACAGCGATCGAAATGGAATCCAGATGCGTTCGGCCGGCCAATTGAATTTCAACCGGGCGCATCAGGGTGTCCATGGCCCCGCCCCGAAACAAATCGGGCGAAAGGAGATACCATGCAAGTGCCTGCAGTCCTCCAAGGCGAATCGCTGAAGCGTCTGTTGCAAGGTGGCGCTGGCGGTGCGGCTGTAGCGATTATTGTCGGCTTTGGCTGGGGCGGTTGGTCGCTTCCCAGTACCGCCGATAGGATGGCGAAGGAGCGGTCCGACGTGGCGGTTGTGGCAGCGCTGGCGCCAGTATGCGCCGACAAATTCCGCGCGTTGCCCGACGCAGAGGCAAAGACAATGGCGCTTTCGAAAGCGAACTCGTGGAAGCGCGGCGACGAATTCCCCAAGGAACTGGTGACCCTCCCGGGACAATCATACCCAAGTTCAGACCTTGTGTTTGCCTGCTCTACGCTGCTGCTTGCGCCGAAATCTGCCGCGCTCCAGTGACTGAGCCGATCGGGACCGTGTTGAGGGAGTAGATGACGGTCAACGCTCTTCCTGAGTATGTGATGCGAGCGGCATTTGTTTCGCTGGCAGCTGCAGTCGTTGTGTTCGTGGGCCTTTTGTTGTTGACCACGATGCACCCCTAGAAACTCGCAATCGCGTCAGCTCGAAACGCGTCTCCAAACGCGGAAATCTGCGATTGAAACACTTTGGACAGGCCGAACATCAAGTGGGATTATTGTGATCGAAAGGGCCCGTGCGCGCCCCGTATCGAAGCCTTGGGGGATCGAGGATCTGCGTCCTTGGAGCAACAGGTGCCAGGACGGCGATACGATTGGAGAGATCTGGTTCGATCGATCCGATAGCGCAGCCGCGGAGCCTTCGCTCCTGATAAAACTGTTGTTCACCAGCCAACCGCTTTCGATCCAGGTCCACCCGGACGATACGTTCGCCCACTCCGCAGGCCTGCCAAGGGGCAAGACCGAAGCCTGGTATGTTCTGAACGCCGCTCCGGCGGCCAAGGTTGCCCTCGGCCTTAGTCGACGCCTGCCGCCGCAGCAATTGCGCGCGGCCATCCACGATGGCTCGATTTCCGATCTAATCGTGTGGCGCACTGTGTCAGCGGGCGACGTCATTTTCGTGCCAGCGGGGACAATTCACGCGATTGGCGCGGGCATCGTCATCGCGGAGCTCCAACAACGCAGCGATATTACGTTCCGTCTGTTTGATTACGGTCGGGAGCGTGAGCTTGATGTCGAAAATGCCATTGCGGTGGCCGATGCCGGACCGGCTAGCTCTCAGGTGGAGCCGCGCCAGCTTACCGCGGAACGGAAGCTTCTCGTCTGCAGCCCGCAGTTTGTATTTGAACGGATTGATCTGGCTTCAAATTCCGATTGGTGTCTCGAAGCGGAACGAGAGACTTGGCTTCTCGTTCTTGCCGGTGGTGCCGTCGCCGGATCGTACGACGTCGCGACGGGCGATGCCCTGTTCGTGCAATCGGACCGCCTCGATATACACCCCGGCGCCGCTGGCATGGTCGGCCTCGTGGCGTACACGGGAGGCGAACCGCTTCCACACCTGCTGCAACGCCTCACGGAGTCGGGCTCGATCAACGCCAGGCAGCCGCAGCGTGTGCGGGTGACAACTTCTGTTGCTCAAACAAATGCTGCCGATAAGAACGGCCGCCTGGAAACCATCAAATGAAACTTCTTGAGCGTGTCGCGTTCATCGGCAACTTCCTCCCGCGCCGTTGCGGTATTGCTACATTTACTCATGATCTCTATCGGGCGGTTTCGACAGCGCGGCCCGATCTTGAGACTTGTGTAGTCGCCATGACGGATCCGGGCTGCACTTATGACTATCCGCCGGCTGTGCGCTTCGAGATCCACGACGATACGGTCAGCGATTACGTCGCGGCGGCCGAATTCTTAAATGGCGCGGGATTCGACCTTGTTTGCCTTCAGCACGAATACGGGATTTTTGGTGGCAACGCCGGCGGCAACATCATTGAACTGTTGTCGCGACTCGAAATGCCGGTTGTTACGACGCTGCATACGGTACTCGGCAAACCGACAGCTATCCAATACGAGGTCATGAATCAAATCATCGAACTTTCGGCAAAAATCGTTGTGATGTCCGAAAAGAGCTATGAATTCCTCCGTGCTGTTCATGATACGCCAGCGCGAAAGATCGAGATCATCCCGCACGGCATACCGGATTTCCCGTTCCTGGAACCGCATCATGCCAAAGCCAAATTCGATTTCACCGAAAGGATGATCGTTCTGACTTTCGGTCTGCTTTCGCCGAACAAAGGCATTGAGACGATGATCGATGCCATGCCGGAAATCATCAAATCTTGCCCAAACGCGCTTTACGTCATTCTTGGCGCGACCCATCCAAACCTTGTGCGCCAACAGGGCGAGGCCTATCGCGAAAGTCTGACGGCGCGCGTGCGGCGCCTCGGCGTCGAAAAGCACGTCGTCTTTTTCAACCAGTTTGTGGATCAGGCCACGCTGCTGGACTTCATTTCGATGTGCGATGTCTATGCGACCCCCTACCTCAATGAAGCTCAGATGACTTCGGGCACACTTGCGTACAGTTTTGGATTAGGAAAGGCGGTAGTGTCCACTCCCTATTGGCACGCGAAGGAGCTGCTCAGCGACGGCTGCGGTGTTCTGGTTCCTTTCGGTGACGCCAAGGCGTTAGGCGCCGAGATCGCAGGACTGCTGACGAACGACGTCCGCCGTCATTCGATGGGCAAGCGAGCCTACGCGGCAAGCCGCTCGATGACGTGGATGCAAACGGCGAAGCGCTACGTGACCGCCTTCGAGACAGAGCGCGAGAATGCGCGGCCCAGAATATCGCGTCCCGTCAATTCGATCGCCGCTGTGAGAAATGCCCACGTCGTACCAGAGATTCGAATCGGGCATTTCCTTTCGCTGTGCGACGACACTGGCATTCTCCAACATGCAATCTATTCAGTACCGGATCGCTCCCACGGTTATTGTATTGATGACAATGCCCGCGCGCTGTTGTTCTCAAGCTCGCTTGCGAATTTTGGCGAAGTGCAATTGGGCAATTCAATAACAGCCGGCTTTGCGGCGTTTATCCAGCATTCATGGAATCCTGACACCCGCCGATTTCGGAATTTCATGAGCTACGATCGTCGATGGCTGGAAGATCAGGGCTCGGAAGATAGTCACGGCAGGACGCTTTGGGCGCTGGGCGAATGCGCAAGGAAGGACGTTGATTCATCCCGTCGCAGGTGGGCCGTAGCGCTTTTCAAAACGGCGCTTCCAATCGTCGAGGAATTCTCATCGCCGCGTGCTTGGGCGTTCACGCTCTTGGGGCTGGACGCATATTGCGCGCTGATTGGCGGCGATGTTCTCGCCAACCGTCTTCGCGGACTATTGGCCGACCAGCTGATGTCTTTGTTTTCTGCGACGGAAACCAAAGACTGGATTTGGTTTGAGGACCTGCTTGCATATGACAATGCGCGGCTTCCCGAGGCACTGATCCGAACCGGAGTCGCAACCAAAACGCCACGTTACGTCGACGTCGGCGTCCGGTCGCTTCGGTGGCTCAACGCGCTTCAAACCACGTCGTCGGGGTACTTTAGACCGGTTGGGACCAAGAGCTTCGGGCGACTACGTCAGAAGCCCGAAGCGTTCGATCAGCAGGCGGTCGAAGCGTCAGCTACGATTTCGGCTTGCCTTGCCGCGTGGGGAGCCGATGGCGAGGCCGAGTGGCCGATAGAAGCGCTTCGCGCGTTCGAGTGGTTTCTGGGCGAAAACGACCTGCAGACGCCACTGATTGATCCGGAGACCGGCAGTTGCTCGGATGGGCTTCATCCGGATCGGTGTAATGAGAACAAGGGTGCCGAATCGGTGCTATCGTATCTCCTCAGTCTTGTGGAGATTCGCCAGCTCAAACGTATGACTGCGGTCGACCGATCGAGGCTCGCGTCCAAATCCATGGGCGGCGACGTTAGTCGGATGATTCCACCACGAACAGGGCCAGGGAGTCTCATTGTCTCAATTCCGATTCATGAATCGCCAAAGCTTGTATCTTCGCCCGGACCCGGCGAGGGTCGTCGTCAGGCCGTTCAAACCCGCAACTGAACCCAGAGACCTCAATCCAACCGATAAGATTCGCGCCAATCATATCGTTGCCAGGGTGCTTCAGCTCAATGCTGAAGCCGCTGCAAAACAATTGGACGATGTGCTCGACAACTTCGAAGGCCGTCACAGGAATCTGATCGATATTTTCGAAGCGCGCGCGGCAGACATGGAAGACGCGCTCGAACCACATGCCGAACTGAATAAGACGCAACGCCGCTTGATCGGTGCGTATTTTCTCAATGAGTACTCATTCGAGGCATCGGCGTTGTTCAACCCGAGCATCGTCCGACACCCCGACCAGACCGGTGCGCCGGAAGATGGCTGTCGCTTTATCTTGAGTCTACGCGCCGTCGGCGAGGGACATATTTCATCGCTGACGTTCCGGTCTGGCACCGTAGCTGCCGATGGCGATGTCGCCGTCGATCCGACCGCGCGCCTCGCGGCGGTTCCAAAGATCCGAAGCCGGAAGTCGACGCCAAACGGCGACGAGCTCGAAGTGGCGTTCCGGGATGACGAGGAGCTGAGCGAACGCGTCATCTTCCCGATCACCGACGCTCAAGCAAACGGCATCGAGGACGCCAGATTTGTCGAATTCAATGACGGCGGACGAAAGGTGTTCTACGCAACCTACACCGCCTACAGCGGCAGAGCGATACGCTCCGAGCTGATCGAAACGACAGATTTTCGGTCATTCCGGATGACGCCACTCGGCGGATCGGCGGCCCGTAATAAGGGGATGGCTCTGTTTCCGCGGAAAATTGGGGGCCGCTATGCGATGATCGGCCGGCAGGACAACGAGAACCTCTATTTGATCTATTCCGACGACCTTTACGCGTGGGACGGCGGTCGTTGTATCCTTCAGCCCGAACATCCTTGGGAGTTCGTTCAGATTGGCAATTGTGGCTCGCCCGTCGAGCTGGACGATTGCTGGCTGCTGCTGACACACGGCGTTGGTCCGGTCAGGAAATATTCAATCGGGGCGGTCCTCTTGGATAAAAAGGATCCATCAAAGATACTGGGACGTTCTCGCGAGCCGCTTGTTCGGCCCGAGGCCACCGAACGCGAAGGTTACGTGCCTAATGTTGTCTATACCTGCGGCGCAATGCGCCACCGCGATCTGATTATCTTGCCTTACGCGATATCTGACACCTTCTCCAATTTCGCGACGATAAAGATTTCCGGGCTAATGCAGGCCGTTGCCAGGTAGCGCCTGGCCGGCTGTGAGTGCCCCTTATCGTGGACTAAAGGGGTTGCGGGCACTCGCGCCTCGGAAGCAAATTCAAACATCCCGCTTGCGGCATCAACCGACGCTCGCTCGCTATTTGATCTCGTCGTCCCCATATACAATTAACGCACGTATCTCCAGTCGATTGCCGACATTACGAGCGTGGTCCGGGAGGCGCCCGGGTAAGGAGAACTGATGTTTGAGCCCGAGCAATATCGTGCGAAAGCAACCGAGTACGGTAACTTGGCCAAATCGTCCGCCGGCTCGAAACAAAGCATCGATTTTGAAAAGCTCGAGCGCAGCTTCTCGGTGCTCGCCGATAATGAGCAATGGCTCGCAGAAAATTATCAAAATACCCTCGGCGGCGCGCAACGTGAGCAATTTGGCGGCCTCACGCTTGCAGACGAAGAGGAGCATATCCTGCGATGTCTTGGAGCGGCACTCATCATGCAATGGAATACATTGCCGACCCAGCTGCGACGGGAACTCTTCGACAATGCCGGCTCCATGGGTGCGCTATTGCAGACTTCCGCCCTAAGAGGGCAAATCGCCCGATTTCTGCACAAGCATAAGGATGACGAAGAAGCCGTCGCCACAGCGCCGGGAGGCGAAGGCGCGGAGGGTCTAGCCCAACAGGCGAATAGGCAATGACGCCGGGATCTATTTCAGCTGCGTCGATCGGGGAAGGATGCTGACGCCATGACGATGCGAACAAGCGGCAAAACGGTGACATTCGTTCTTCCGTTTTTGTTGAAGGGAGTCGATCGGGTGTTGCCGGCCGGCGATTATCGGGTCGTGACCGACGAAGAACTTATCGAAGGATTGTCCTTCCCGGCCTATCGGCGTATCGCGACCACGATTTTCGTGCCGGCGCAGTCTCATCACGCATCCTCAGTTGAAATGGTGACCATTGACCCACTGGACCTTCAAGCGGCACACGATCGGGATGGCGCGATCCTTCAGGGCGCATGTTCCTGATGCGCGTGCATCCGATTGGCGGGATTAGATCAGAGCTTGGCGTTCGGCGTTGCCTTGCTCGATATCCGCGTTGTTGCCGCGGGCGAGCCTGCGCAAATCGTGGTCAACGACGTTTGGTGAAATGATGACAATATTCAAATGTCCCTATTGCCGCGCCGAATACGAATTGACGACAGCTCGTTTGTCTTTTCAACAACGAAGCTATGCCAACTGCCAAGTTTGCCACCGAACAATGTACAGTTGGAGTTCTCGAGCCGTGCCCTGCTTCACGCTGATAAATCCAGCCGAGGGCAACCGCCACTCCATGCAAACGGCCGTGACAAGCAGACCACCGCAACAAGGGCTTTATGATTTGATCGGCTGGCGGCGACGCCCCTAATAATCAGTCGCGATTCTATCGCGCGTGGGCGCCGCCGCAGACGAGGCCGCCAAGTTAAGCGGCCTACATTTAGTCTGATTCTTTGCGAGCCTTATTTGCCGCCAGGCCACACCCCCAAAACGATTTGTGGCCGTTGGCGTAGCCTTCACACGGTGATATAAGCACCACCGGGCGCCCTAGGGCGCCCTTTTCGCCAGTGGTTCTAAACGTGCAAATGGCGAATAAAACTCTGGTGGTGCCAGCAGGAAACTCATATTTATCGCAGTTTCTTGCATTAGGGCGCATAGCTCAGTTGGTAGAGCAGCTGACTCTTAATCAGCGGGTCCAAGGTTCGAGTCCTTGTGCGCCCACCATTGAACCAATGACTTGGTAGCAGTGCCGCGGGGCATTCTGCTGCACCCACTGAGGCTCGGTGTAGGCGCTTTGAGCGCTGCGTGCGCGCGGGAACATAGAGCCCACCGGATGGCTTAGATTCGTATGATTGGCGTCCGGCTCCGGCGTGCTCTGACCCGAATGGGAGAGCTTGCAACTCGCCCGGAAGCCTTTGCCGTCGTTGCAGCTTACGCGCTTGCTTGGCTGATCTTCTCCCCAGCGACGTTTGGCTGGGGGGCGATCGCATCGTTAGCCACGTGGCTAATGACGTTGTTCATCCCACCGGACGATGGCGTTGCTATTACCTTCTGTTGCCTCGGACATGGCTTTGATGGCAGATGACGCCGACGACCTTGGCAAGGTTTTGCAATCCGTACAATTGGCCGCGATGGATAGTGTTGTCTGCGCCGCTTGGGTTGTTCTGTCTTGATTGGCGACGCTTTCGCCCTTGCTTCGGCGCTTTTCTTCGCCATGGCAAATATCGCGATTGCCAAAGCCGCACACAACAGATCCGCTGATAACGGCGTTCTCCTCTCGATCGTCATGACGGGCGCTCTGTCAGCCGCAGCGCTGTTGCTTCAGGGGAAGTTGCCGGCGGCTGACGGCAAGTCAAGCATGTTGGCGGCCGTCGGTTGGTTCGCTCTGTCGGGCCTACTCGCCATCGTTTGGGGACGGCTGACCATGTTCAAGTCGGTCGCGCTTGCAGGCGTTGTTCGCGCGACCACAATTCGACGGTTGACCCCCTTCTTTTCCGTCTTGCTTGCCTGGGTATTTCTTGGCGAGACCATTTCGAAAGTTGGGGGACTCGGAATGGCCCTCATGGCGGCGAGTTTCGCCTTGCTGTATTACGACATTCGGCAAAAGCTCTTCGCTCAAGATTTGTTTCCTGGCGCGAATCTCCAGCGCGGTTATCTCTACGCTTTGACCTGCACCGCGCTGTACGCGACGAGCTACGTCGTTCGCAAGCAGGGGCTTGACGGTGTGCATGATCCTTTTTTCGGCGCCTTGACGGGATCTGTTGCAGCACTTGGATATTACGCCGTCGGTTGCCTGTTCAGCTCAAAACTGAGAGCCGACGTGGGTTTGCTCATGTTGCGGCCGGATCCGTGGCAATTCGCGGCTGCAACGCTCCTTGCCTTCGGGCAGATTTCGCAATTCGTGGCTTTCAACAATTCAGACGTCGGACGGGTTACGATCATAAACTCGATAGAGATATTTCTGTCGTCCTACTTGGCCATCATCGTTTTCAAAACAGAAAAGCGGCCATCGGCCCTTGTCGCCGGCGCGACGGTCGTCGCGACGGCAGGCGTCATACTTGTCGCCCTTGGTTGAACCGGGAAGAACGTCACCTGGGTACGATTTCTCGAACGGGTAAATCGAGCCGGCGGACGAGGATTACTTTAGCACCGCCGGAGTGAACCGGGTCCACGACTTGGCCAAGAAGCCCGTGCAGCATTGACTCCCATTGCATTTGTTGTTACGCGTCGTAACGACAAATCTGGGTGACGCTTCTCGCAAAGAAGAAGTTGGCCCGGGGAGGAAAAGTGTTCGAATACTTTCCGGATAATTATCCTTGGAGCCTTGCGATCATGCTTGCGCTCCAATGCGGCGGCGTTCTTTCGGATATTGATGCCGCCTGTCGCGCGTTGAAACCCATTGCGGGTGGACCGGAAGACCAGAACTCTCCCTCAGTGGCAGCAGAGTTGGGAACAGCTCTCCAAAAATGTCGAAGCAATCGCGGAGACGGATCTTCAGCGCGGCTTTCGACTCAGTGCCGGCTCGAAGTTTCGCCGCGCTGCAGCCTACGGGCTGATGAGCGAGCGAATGATGCGCGGGTACGACGCCGCGCGGGCGGACGCCTATACCCGTGCCCGCGACCTCGTGCGCAAGAGCATCGAGTTGTCAGGCGATCCGGTCGAGCAGGTCGAAGTGCCGTTCGAGGGGAGCTCGCTTCCGGGATTATTGTACAAGGCCAAGGGCGCAGGACGCCGGCCATGCCTGATCTTTTTCAGTGGTTTCGACGTCTCGAAAGAATATCTGTTTTTGTTCGGCATCGGGCCTGAGCTTTCGGCGCGCGGGATTTCCGTCTTGTTCATCGATCATCCCGGCGTTGGGGAGGCATTGCGCCTGCGCGGACTTCACGCCTTCCCCGAAACCGAACGCGCGACGACGCCCTGCGTCGATTATCTGCAAACGCGCCGAGACATCGATCCCGACCGCATCGGCGTGATCGGCGTAAGCCTTGGTGGCTACTATGCAGCCCGCTCGGCGGCGTTCGAAAAACGTTTGGCGGCCTGCATCTGCTGGGGCGGCCAGTGGGATTACGGCGCGGTAACGCTCGCACGCGCGCGCCGGCAGGGGACGGCATTGTCTGTATCGAGCTGGGCCGAGCATGCACAATGGGTGTTCGGCGTGGGTAGCATGGAGCAAGTGCTCGAGATCACGGCGAACATGAAACTCGAGGGTGTCGCGGACTCGATCGAATGTCCGCTCCTGATCATCCATGGCGAAAACGACCGCCAGATTCCGGTTGAGCACGCCCATCAATTGTTAGCGGCCGCCACCCGCGCCCCGATCAGGGAGCTCAAGCTGTTCGACAAAAGCACGGGTGGCGCGGAGCACTGCCAGGCAGACAATTCACTGCTCGGAATCGAATTCTTTTCCGATTGGGCAGCTGAAATCTTTAGCAGCGCGGCTCGCCCTCAGATGGTTTCGACGACCAAGGTGCGTGACGCTTCGGTCGCTTAAAAACTGACGGCGGCAAAGAACCGCAAAAAAAATCGAGGGGAGGATTGAATGGCGACTTCCACGGAAGGAGTAGTCGGCAGGGGTGCGCTGCTTGTCGGCCATGCGGCCGGCATGCTGGACCTCGTATCCATGCCGCTTTGGGTCGGTGTTCTGATTCAATACCGACATTTGAGCCCGCCGGAGGCGGGTTTGTTGTTGACCACCTATATGCTCGGCGTGTTTGTCACGAGCGTATCGCTTGCGCCGCGCTTCGATCGGCTGCCCGCACGTGCGATTGCGATCGGCGGCTTCATCGTGGGTGCTCTCGCTTTTTTGGCGATTATCGAGATCGATGGATTTGCAGCGCTGGTGCCGGCGCATTTCGTAGCCGGGATTGGGGCCGGATCAGCTCTGTCGATGGTGCACGGCACGATCTCTCGCAGCGTCCGACCGCACCGGCTGTTCGCCATCGTCAATTTCGGTGTTGCGATCTTCTCGATTGCGTTCTTCGCCATCGTTCCTGATTTGGTGCAGCACAGTCCCAATGCGCTTTTCTATGTTCTTGGAGGCCTGCTGATCCTTGGCGCGCTTGCGGCAGCAGCCGCCTTTCCTCAACCGCCGGAAAACGCGGCCAGCGCAAAGCGCAAACTGGCGACAATTGCCGGAGCCATGCCATTCCGGCTTGCGGTCATTCTTGCATTTGTCGGCGTCGCGCTTTTGTCAGCGGGCCAAGCTCAGACGTACGCTTTTCTCGAGCGCATCGGCGCGTGGCGGGATTTTCCGGCCTCGGATATCGGCCACATGCTGGTGGTCAGCGGATTCCTTAATCTGCTGGCGCCGATTGTCGCAGCTTTACTCGAAAACGCAGTGCCCCGTCTTGGCGCGATCAGTGTGGCACTGATCATTCACGCGGGAATCTGTGTCGCGGCTTCGAATTCTCCGCTGTTCCTGCCGTATGCGGCGGCCGGAAGTCTGCTCGTCTTCATGACGATCTTCAATCACACTTTCATGTTCGGAACGATCGCCAAACTCGATCCGAGCGGGCGCGCGGCATCTTCGACACCCGCGATGTTGACGCTTGGCGCCGCAATCGGCCCGGCGCTGGGCGGTGCCGTTGTACAGTTCGTCGGGTTTACGGCAATCGGCTGGGTCTCTGCGGTCATCCTCGTCGCGAGCGCCGTTTGTTTTGTCGCGATCGGCAGCTTACGCGCGTCTGCCCTGCAGCCCGGTACGGCGTGAGCCGAACCGTCCCCATCGTGGAGTGAAACCATGTCGGTCACAACAATAGACGCTGAAGCGATATCACTTACGCATGAGGAGGTCGTGCGCCGGGCTCGCGGCCTAGCGCCCATGTTGCGCGAACATGCCCATCAGGTCGAAACAGATCGGCGTATCGCCAACGAGACGATTGAGGCGATTGTCGGTGCCGGGCTGACGCGCATCCTGCAGCCGCGGAAATGGGGCGGCTATGAGATCAGCCACGACGCCGCCTTCGATGTCGCGGTCGAGATCGCCTCGGGGTGTGGCTCGACCGGCTGGTGCGCAAGTCTCCTGAACATCCATGATTGGTGGCTCGCCGCGTTTCCTGAGGAAGCGCAGCATGACGTTTGGCGCGATACGCCGGACCGCAATATCGCCGCCATGGTCTATCCGACCGGCAAAGCGATGCCGGCGGACGGCGGCTACCAATTGTCTGGCCGCTGGGCCTTCGTCAGCGGCGTCGACTACAGTGACTGGGCGATCGTCGCGGCGATGGTGTTCGGTCCGCAAGGTCCGCCGCACGCCAGACAATTTCTGATTCCGCGCAAAGAGTATGCAATCGAGGATACCTGGCACAACGTCGGCATGCGCGGGACCGGAAGCAACGACCTCGTGGTTCAAGACGTGAAAGTGCCGGCGCATCGCACGCTGTCGATGGATGAATTTCGCGAGGGGACGACCCCTGGCTCACGCACCAATACCGGGCCGCTTTATCGCGGCGCGATGATTTGCACGTTCCCCCACGCCCTGTCGGCTCCGGCTCTGGGCATCGCCCGCGGCGCTTTTGCCGATTGGCTGAAATGGACGCGAGAGAAAGTCGCGACTTCGACCGGCGAAGCTGTGTCGGAGTGGCCGCATGTGCAAATGCGCGTCACCCAAACCGAATTCGATCTCGACGCGGCAGAGCTGCTGCTCCGACGCAATCTCGATGCCATTCGAGACGGCGGTCCCGAAGACGCTGCGCGCCGCACGCGAAGCTTTGCCGCTTACGGTCATGCGGTGCGCATGATCTGCAAGGCGATTGACACCTTGTTTGAAATGAGCGGCGCGCGGGGCATGCGCGACGAGAACGTGATCCAGCGGGCGTGGCGGGACGTGCATGCCATTGCCGCGCATGTTGGACTGAGCACCGATCTTAGCGGTCAATCGCGTGGGCGGTTTCTGCTCGGGCTGCCGCGAGACCCGAAAGTACGGATGTATTGAGCGCGAGCGCCCCTGAAATTCGACATTTGATTCTTGGAGGAAACGATGGTCAACCGCCTGATCTCGCAGCTGGCTCATGTCGAAGTGGTGACGCCCAAGCCGGAGGAGTCACTGCGATTTTATCGCGATGTCCTGGGCCTCGAAGTGTCGGGACGAGCCGGCCAGTCCGTCTATCTGCGCGGATGGGGCGAGTTTTTTTATCATAGCCTGCAGCTGACCGAAGGTCCGGCTCCCGCTGTCGCGCATAGCGCCTGGCGGACTGAAGGACCGGAAGAACTGAAAGAAGCCGTCGCTCGGCTTGAACAAGCGGGCGCTGGCCTAGGCTGGCGCGATGCGGATGTCGGGCAGGGCCCGGCCTATCGCTATCGCGGCCCGGGCGGCCATGTGCATGAAATATTCTGGGAAGTCGAACGTTATCAGCCGAGCCCCGAACTGGCGCCGATCTTTCCCAACAGACCGCAGCGCTACGTTCCAAGAGGTGCGGCCGTAAGGCGCATCGATCACGTGACGCTCAACACCGACGATACACTCCGCGACGCGCACTGGTACCGGGACGTACTCGGCTACCGATTCACGGAGTTGATCCGCTTCGACCATGCTCCCAATGTCGTTCTCGGCGCATTCGTGTCTACGACGCCGATGTCGCACGATCTGGGACTCATAAGGGACGCGGTCGATCGTTCGGGCAAGCTCAGTGGGGTGCCGGGACGAGCCAATCACATCGCGTTTTGGCTCGACCAGCGCGAGGACGTGTTGCGCGCCTGCGAAGTCTACCGGGAGAACGGGGTAGAACTGGAATTCGGCCCGGGACGCCATGGTGTCGGTGAGAACTTTTTCACCTACGTGCGTGAACCCGGCGGCATGCGCGTTGAATTATTCTCCAACGGATATCTCCAATACGCGCCGGATCTGTTTCCCTTCGAATGGAGGGTTTCGAAGGGCGCGCTGAACTTTTGGAGTCCCTCGCAGCTTGCGCCTGAGCCATTTCTGTTCGAAGCATTTCCACCGGTGGAAGCCGAAACGCGGCCGCGACCGGCCCAGGCTGCCGCGCACTGAAGCAAGATCGTTGGATGCAGCAAACCGCCAAAGCAATCCAGCGTCAAACCGCGGCCGCTGGCCGGCAGTGTACGCAACCGCGCCACGCATGCGGCGATCGTAGAAGCTGCCATAGCCATACTGAATGAACGCGGTTACGGCGGCTTCACCATAGACGCCGTGGCGCGCCGCTGCGGGGCAGGCAAGCCGACGATCTATCGATGGTGGAAGAGCAAATCCGAGCTCTTCATGGAACTCTACAATCGCGAGAGTGCGGCCATGATGCCCGTCGCAGATCTAGGCTCGATGCGGGCGGAACTCGTGGCCCAGCTGAAATCGATTTTTCATTTTTGGCGAACGACGGCTTGTGGCCGCGCGTTTCGCGGGATGATCGCCGAATCGCAGGCCGACGCAAAGTCGATGGCACGGCTCCGCGACCAATTCCTGCCGCCGCGCCGCAATCTCGCGCGCACCATCCTGGAACGGGCGCAGCGACGGGGCGAGTTGGCCGCCGAGAACATCGGTACTGCGCTCGATCTCCTTTATGGCTTCTCGATCTATCATCTCATCACCGACCAACTGCAGGATGAGGGCGTGATCGAAGCAACGGTCGATCTTCTCGTTCAAGGTCTTACCGGTGCAAGTGGCAAAGGCGTTCCAGTTGCGCAACGGGTCGATGACCAGGGGCAACGGGTTGGACGTTCAGGCTGAAACATTCTCTGAGCAAACCGACGACAGGACCAAATAATGAGTGCCACGCCATACGATTACGAGTTGCTTTCGCTGTCAGGCGACCGAGCGCCGGTCAATTATGATCGCGCCCCGGCCCATGCCGGAATGATAGCCGAGAAGGACGTCGCGGTGCCGATGCGTGACGGCATCAATCTGTCCGTTGATGTGTATCGGCCGAATGTTGAAGGACGGTTTCCCGCGTTGCTGGCGTTCTCGATTTACAACAAGGATCTGCAAGGCCCGGATGTCGCAGCCGCTCTGCCGCCGCAGCCGGCGTGGTCGTCGCTCTGGGCCGGCCCGCTTGAGGCCGGCGACACCAAGTTCTTCGTCGCACGCGGTTACGTTCACATCATCGGTTCGCCACGCGGCGATTGGCAAATCCGACGGCGGCGGCTCGAGGCAATGGGACAGCTACGATCTGATCGAGTGGATCGCTCAGCAGCCATGGTGTGATGGCAAGGTCGGCATGGTTGGGATCTCCGGCTTTGGCGCGGAGCAGCTTTTTGTCGCTCGGCAGAACCCGCCGCATCTGAAGGCGATCTTCCCGTACGATCCGCGCGGGGCCTACGGAACGCTCGGTAGCTTCCGCGAGGAATATCCCGGCGGCGTGGTACATCTGTTTCGTTATTTGGTCATGCATTTCGCCGCCATTCACGGCGTGAAAGGCAAGCCGGGAGCATTGCCGCCTGACAGGGATGCGTTGTGGCGGCAAGCGATGAATAACCCGGATTATAAGATGTACCCCCACCTCTACAACGTGCTGACCCAGAAAGGCCAGCACATGCCGCCGTACTTTCAGCTCCTGATCGACCCCTATGATAGCGAGGCGAACGTCAAGGAAGCGGAAGCAAGCTTTGAAAATATCAAGATTCCGACTTACACCGGCGCCGGCTGGTACGCTTACACTTACAAAACACACCTCAACGGCGCCCAATCCTATTTCGAAAAAATAACCGCTCCGAAGAAACTCCTGTTCACGGGACCGGCCCACCTCGAGCGACCGTTTCACACATTTCATAGTGAAATCCTGCGATGGTATGATCATTGGCTGAAAGACATCGACACTGGTATTATGAACGAGCCTCCCGTCCGCTATTGGGTGATGGGAGCCAACGAGTGGCGGACCGGCACTGACTGGCCGCTTCCTGAAACGCAGTGGACAAAGTTCTATCTCAAGCCTTGGGAACGGCTGCAGACCGCGCCGTTCACGCCTTCGAGTACCGAGGACGAGCTTCCACCTGACGCGTTTGTGCAGATGCCACCGACCCAGACCAATTCGGTGCAGCGGCTGCGTTACATGACCGATCCGCTTCCGGCTGATGTTCTTATCGCGGGCCCGTCGGTGCTTAACCTGTTTGCGGAAATCGACCAGGACGACACCAACTGGTTCATTACCTTGAAGGACATTGGACCGGACCCATCGGTGCGCACGGGCCGTGAGGGCGAACGCGAACTGCCCGCAGGGCTTCACGAACGTGAGCTGACGCGCGGGTGGCTCAAGGCGTCGCATCGCGCCATCGATCAAACGCGCACAAAACCGTGGCGGCCATGGCACCCTCTAACCCGCGAGGCGCAACAGAAAGTCAGGCCCGGCGAAATTACTGAATACGCCATCGAGATCCTGGCGACGGCCAATCTGTTCCGGCGCGGCCACCGAATTTGCGTCGAGATTGCCAGTGCCGACATGCCGACCGGAGTGGCCGGCGCGACCAACACCGAATACATCCCCAATCACGTCGTGAGCAGCCGGACAACATTGCACAAGATCTATCACGACGTGAAACGGCCTTCATATCTGCTTTTGCCAGTCATTCCGCAGCAATAGTCCGGGCGAGGCGGCTCGGCCATTTCGCATTCAGCAAGGGAGGAAAGTGTGGAATTCAAGCCGGTGAGACGGATCGTGATTGGCCATGATCAAGCGGGAAAGGCGGTCGCATTATACGATGGTGAACTAAAACCGAAGCAACGTAGCGCCGGGGGAAACGCGGTGACCGCGCTTTGGGTGACGAATGAATTTCCCGTTGACGTCGGTGGAACGGCGGATCGGGCCAACACCCCGACAGGGGTGCCGCCGCCCGCAAACGGGACAATATTTCGTATTGTCGATTTCCCGCCGGCGTCGAACACAGGCGCCGCCTCGCCGGTCGATCATGACAAAGTGCTTATAGCGATGGGCATCGACCCGGCCACGCAAGGCTACGCGAGGCATGCCAACACGCATCGAACCAAAAGCATCGACTACGCGATTGTCCTCGATGGCGAAATCGACATGCTGATGGACGATTCAGAGATCCATATGAAGAGTGGCGACGTTCTGGTTCAGCAGTGCACGAACCACGCCTGGGTCAACAACAGCGGAAGGAATTGCCGGATAGCCTTTGTCCTGATTGATGCCAAAGCCCCGCCCGCTTGGCAGCAGGCATGGAAAAGATAATCTATGATGAAATCATAACGGCTGGTCACTTCCGTTTGTTGGCACGAAAGGACGTGCAAACGGCGCGAGCGTTTGTTTGCTTGAGTGAGATACAGGTTCGGTGCCTGCTCCGGTCACGTGAATCCAGCACAGGTTTGGAAGGCCGAAGCGATGCGCGAATAGTCACGGCATCGTTACCCGGGGGGAAGCCCGATGGGCGTGGTCGGAGCGTTATTCAAATCGCCTCCGGCAAGCACCGCATCCTGACTGAAGACGGCGGATGGCAGGTCGAGTGCCGTTTCGCGACCGTCGCGTTTCGGCGCAACGACAGGATGCACCCCTAAATATACCGCCAGCGCGTCGTGGATGGACAGCGGCAGAACTTGCGCATCATGCGTGCCGCGATGTCGGCAGATTACGTCCAACGGTTCGCCTTCCCGTTCGCATCCGGCGATGGTGTAGCGACCATTCTCCTCAGCTTCACGGCCGTTGATCTTCATGGACACGACCCTTCGTCCATAATCGGCCCGCGCATCAAAGATGATCGTCATTCCAGAAGCGCGCGGTCCCCATCCGCCGTTGAGCTTGAATGGGGATTTCGAGTAGACCATCTCCAGTTCCGTTTCCAGATAGTCCCTTAGTTCTTTGCCGGTTACCCAGCCGCGCTTCATCCTTGCGTCCATCGGCAGAAGGTTCCAAAGATCGGCCTCGGTGATTGCTTCCGGCGGAACAGGCACGCCGAAGCGAAACCCGTTGGTGAACCCTATGTCGGCGTTCGCGATTTCGCGCACTGCGTCGGCGATGAAATCGTCGGCTGTGGTTTCCAACAAGTCATAACGCATAAGGACGGTTTCAGTCCTTCCAGCCGGTTTTGCCATCCGTGCCCGATGCGGGGCCAACGACTTGTCGACAAGCGCCTTTACGTCGGCATCTTCGTCGTAGCGGCTCGCCATGATCGGAATGAGCCGGAAATCATGTCTGGCGATGCCTCCGCCGGGTTTGACGACAAGATCGAGCCTGCCCAAAAAAGATCCAAAGCAGCCGGGCTCAATGACGATGACATCGCCCTCAAGAATTGGCCAAGCGGTGCGTTCATGAGTGTGGCCGGAGAGAACCACGTCAAGTTCCGGCGTTTCGCGAGCAATTTCGCGGGCAATCGATAGCCCGGTATGGGTAAGCGCGATCACAACATCCGGCTGCTCGCGAGCCCGCAATTCTTTGACAAAATCGCGCAGGCCATCCATGCGCGTTGTGTCCATGCCGCGAAATTCCGCCGGCGGTTGTCGTCTGCTGGCTCCAATATCGGTGACGCCGACGACCGCTATTTTCACACCCTGTCGCTTAAGCGTGACCGATGCCGGAAACAGGCGGCTGCCGGTCGCCGTGTCGTGAAAATTATAACAAACGACCGGACAATCGAGGCGCGCCATGGTTTGTTTGAACCGCTCGGGACCATAGGCCGGCTCCCAATTGCCAGGGGTAAAAACGTCGATCCCCAGCGCCTTGAGAGGTGCAAGGATCGCTTCCCCCTCGGACCACGCAGCCGGCCCCGAACCTTGGAACTCATCGCCTCCGTCGAGCAGGAAGCAGGCCCCTTCGCAGTGTGCCCGCTCGCGTTCGATGGCAGTCTTAAGACGCGCATAGCCCCCCATCATCTGGATCTCCGGCGTCGCGCCGGGCAGATATTCGGGGTGGGTTTCGAGTTGCGCGTGCGTGTCGGTGAAGTGCAATAGTGTCAGGACCTTGCCGTCTGCAATCCGATCCGGCCGTGCGGGGGTCGCCACGAGAGCGCCCGCCGGAATGCTTGAGCTGATTGCCGACAGACTTGCAGATGCGATGAGCTGTCTGCGCGTCCAATTTTTGCCCATGGGCTTTCCATTCTTTGTCTAAGAGGCCTGAGCAGCGTTTTGCCAAAAATCTTGAAAGGCATCTTCGGATGCAAGCGCGCTCGATCGTTTCGTTATCGCTACGGTCGAGGTCAGGAAGAAATCAGTATCGTGCGTCCTTCGGCTTGCCGCCGTTCGGCCAGTCCTTGACCTTTCCGGGAAAATCGGGACGAGGCTGATGGCTGAAATATTCAGCCACATCCACCGCGTCCTGATCCGACAGTGCACCGCCCTGACCGAGCGGTGCGTTCAGACCGTATGCGATCGGCATGTTGTTCTTGACGAACGCGGCGGCGGTGTAGGTTCGCGCCATTCCGGCGCCGATATTGAATGAATCGTCCCCCCAGAGCGGTGGAAAGACAAACTCATTGCGAGCGTTCTTCAGGCCCTCGCCCTTGGCGCCGTGACATTCAGCGCATTTCGTTTCGTAGAGTTCCTTGCCGTGAACCGGATCGGGCACGAGGTTGGTGTCGACTTTTCCGATGCCCGCCCCGTCAACTTTGGCATTCTTCGGCAATCCGGCGGACCGCCAGTTGAAATAGGCGATCATCGCCTTCATTTCGGGGGAATCCACCGGCAATGGCTTGCCGTTCATCGACCGCAAAAAGCAGCCGTTGACGCGTTCCTCCAGCGTCACCGGCCGTCCGGCACGAGGATTGTCCCGCGGGTATTTGACCGACACGCCGAGGTAAGGCGAGGCGAAAGCGACGTTGCCGCCGTTCAAATGACAACTGTCGCAGTTCAGCGCATCGCCGACATTGTTGGGCAGCAGCTTTTTGGTGTCGGCCAACAGGCGCCGGCCCAGCAGGATTTGTTTGCCATCGGCGTCATCTGGAATATCGGCAATGTGCGGCGGAGCCAACTTAACCGTTCCGGCTGGTTGCGGCTGACGCTGCAGAGGGGGAGCTTCCTCCCACTCGGAAAGGCTAGCCCGGAGTTCTGCCACCTGCTTGGCGGTAACGGGACCGGCCGCGTTGCCCCAAGCGGTTCGAATGTAAGTGACGACCGCGGCCACTTCGGAGTCGTCCAGTGTTGTGAAAGCCGGCATGGCGTATGCATTGGGACGAGCGGCCGAGCGCGGCCTGCGTCCACCGCTCAGGACAACATGGACCAGCGAAGTGGCGTTGGCGGTATCGACCACGTCGTTACCCGCCAAGGCCGGAAAGATGCGCGTCACGCCGCTTCCGTCGGTTCGGTGGCAGGTCACGCAGTATTCTTCGTACGTGGCGCTGGCACCGCCGCTTTTGTCTGGCGCCGAAGATGAGCCCGATGGGGTTCCGCCCGCGACAACCGGCTCGGCAGCGCGCGCCGGAAGCGACTTCAGGTAGCGGGCGATGGCGCTCAGATCGCCGTCGGTCAAATATTGGGTGCCGTGCTCCACCACGTCGGCCATGTTGCCGAAAGCGGCAGTGCGATCCGTGCTGCCGGTCCGCAGGAAGGTAACGATGTCGGCTTCGCTCCACCGCCCCAGGCCGTCTTTGTCGCCGCGCAGGTTCTTGGCATACCAGCCCTCGATGACGGCGCCGGCCAGGAAGTCCGTTCCGTCACGCTCGCTCAACGCTTTTTCCTGCAGGGTGAGAGCGCGCGGCGAGTGGCAGGCTCCGCAATGTCCGATTGCCTGCACGAGATAAGCGCCGCGATTCCATTGTGCGTCGCGAGCGGGGTCGCTCTGGAACGTTCCCCGGTGCAGGAACATGGCGTCCCAAACAATCAGCGGGAAACGGAAATTCAGCGGAAAAGGAATGTCAGCGGGACGATCCGCCTGTCGGACGGCGGCGACCCTATGCTGGAAATAATTGTACAATATCGCCATGTCAGCATCGCTGATCTTGGCATAGGACGGAAACGGCATGGCCGGATAAAGCCGATGCCCGTCCTTGGCGATGCCCTGGCGCACCGCCCGCGAAAAATCTGCGCTGCTGTAAGAACCGATACCGGTTTCCCGGTCCGGTGTAATGTTGGTGGTATAAATCCGGCCGACGGGAGTCATCAGCGGGCGGCCCCCGGCGAACCTCTCGCCGCCGGCAGCCGTGTGGCAAGCAGCACAGCCCGCAGCCCGGGCGAGATAGAGTCCGGGCTCCATGGCCGAATCGGCCGTTGAGGCCGTTTCAGCCCGCGCTGCCGTCGCCGCCAGGATGATAAAGGCGCAGCACCACAGCGCGCCCGTCAAGAATCCTTCCCTTTGCGATCCGATGTTTGATCATCGCGTGTAGGGCTTAAAACCGTAACGCTCGAATATTTTCAGCGCTTCGGGCGAGTGGATGAAGTCAAGCCAGGCCTTTGCCGCTTCCGGGTGCGGCGCGCCTTTCACCTGTGCGCCGGCATAGATCGCCGTGACATTGATTTTGTCGGGAATAGCGACATGTTCGATCGCATTGCCGACCTCTTCTTGGAACATCGCCTCGGATTGCCACGTCACGCCCGCATCGACGCAGCCCTGCATGATGGCCAGCGGCGTCTGACGATGGTGGATGAGCGTCAAATAAGTGCTGCCATCCTTGACTTTGGTGTCGTAAACCGTCGTCGTCAGGGCATCGCCGCCCACATTGGCTAATGCCGTTTTGATCTGACGCCCAATGCCTTCATACGCAGGGTTAGGCATCGCCAAGCGAATGTCTGGTTTGCCCAGATCGCCCAACCCGGTGATATGCTTTGGGTTGCCCTTAGGCACCATGATCGCGAGGTTGTTGGTGACGTAGGGCAGCGGCGGTCCGACCAGGAGCCCCTTGTCGATATTTTCCTGCACTTTCTTCAATCCGCCGAAATAAACGTCGGCTTTCGCGGTCCACGTCATGTTACCGACGGTGATGCGGCCGCCTTTCTCGATCTGTTCGATCAAACGTCCTGGCGGGATCGTCTCCCAAAAGATGCGGCCCTTGAATTCCGGGTGAGACGCCTCGAACGCCAACACCAGATCCTTTGTGGCGAAGAAATAATTGCCTCCGAAGAACAGAACTAGTTTTGGATCGGTCAGATCGCCGTGGAAGTCGGCGAGCACGTCAATCTCGGGGATCGTGAAGAGGAGTCCCCGGTCGGTCGCGTCGTTGTTGGTTTCTCCCTGCCAAGGCGGCAAAGTGTGTTCGTCGAAGCGCGGCGGTTGTTTGCACATGGGCGGCGGCGCCTTGTCGGCTGGTTCCGCGGCGAACCCCGGCCCGATCAGCAAAATGCCGGCAATACAGCCGGGCAGTAGACGGCGCAATATGGACCGCATCTATCTCCTCTTATGATTTTTATTGATTTCGCGCCTCGATGAACTATCGGGCGTAGTGAAAGCCTTTTTCCTGCAGCAGCGGCAATGTGGCGACCACGCCGGGGGTGAGAACAACATCCGGGATCAGATGATTGCTCAGCTCTGCCGTCAGCTGTTCGAGTGCCAGCTTGTCGGGGTTGATGCCCTTCTTGATCAGCCGGTCGGCCAATTCGGCGATCGCATTATGGCAGGCCAGAAATACGACGCCGCGCCGCATCAGCGTCGGGATGGCGTTATCCGCCGATGAAAACACCCCTTCTGCATCTTCGAAGTTCGCCGGATCGGCGGAAGCCGACTTCGGCTGCTCGATCAACGTGTTGGTTTTGAATTTGTCGCCAGTCTGGGCGGCGAGCTGATACTTGTCCCATGTGACTTGATCGTAAAGAGCCAGATGCGCCGAACCGTGCGTACCCGAGACGCAGAGAAAATCCGGATTCTTGAATGACCAGACCTGCGCATTCAGCGAATTGCGCATCAGATTGAGCCACGGGCCGGCGATCTCGGTATGGTCCCAAATCTGCTTTGGTCCGCCGCCGTAGGAAATGACCTCAGCCAGGGCCTCGTGGTCCCATTGATCGGGACTGGTCAGGATCATCGGGACAGATTTGAAATCGCGCCGGCGCCGGGTTTTGTTTAGTCGTTCGGCCAACGCTTTCAGCTTGCCGGCTCCGGACGGGGCAAAATCCGTTGTCACAGCCGCGAGCACCGTTCCAGTCTGGCTCGACGCGACGGCAAGCCCACCGCCCGCGACTATTGTGCGACGACTGATCATTAGTTCCTCCCTTTATATGCAGAATTTAGAATTTGATGCCCTAATCCGCAAGCGTGAACGCGCCGGCGGCATTTTCAGCTTGCGGCTGCGGTGACGTTGCGTTCTTGCAGTGCAGTCTCGATGACCTGTCGAAAATCGTCGGCGCTCAGACTTAGGAAGTCAGTCGAAGTGCGAGCAAAGAAGCTTTCGATCGCCTGTCCGACATCGGCGATGTTCAAGCCGCGCAGCGACGCCTCGAGATCGAATACGATGCGGGGCGGCGTGATGAAGAAGTCACCGGTGAACAGCGCTTCGCGTATACGGTCATTGTGCGGTCCCTCGAGCCGAATATCGGCACGCACCGTGCCGCCTCGGCCAGTCAGCGATGCACTAACCAGCGCATCGCCGGATGGCGGCGCGTCGAGCATGGTGACGAAGGCGTCGGTGCCGATCTCCTCGCGCAAGATGCGCGCCGCCAGGTCCTCTTCATAAGCCGTGATCGGTCCCCATTGTGGCGCGATGCCCAGCCCCTCGGCAAAGCCGTCGACTAAGCCGGCATAAATACTCTCAAAAGAGGGCAGGGCGTCCCCGAGAATTTCGCGCATGGTGATGATGCGTTGAGCGGCCGAATCGATGCCGCGCTTGGCAAGCTTTTCCGCCGGCACGTTGAGGCAAGCGAGCATTTTGGCGGGATCGAAGTCAATCAGCAACGTGCCCTGATAGAAGATGAGATTGCCTTCGAAGAACCCGCCGGTGCCGCTGATCTTGCGGCCCTCGACTTCTATATCGTTGCGCGGCCGGTATCGCGCCGGCACGCCCAGCTTTTGCAGTCCAAGCGCAGCAGCTTCGCAGATGCGTCGGGTTGTTTCGGCAAGATCCGTCACCCCCAGACTGGCGCGATCAAAGACCAGTTCCCAGCCGATTTGCCCCTCGTCGAAATACAGCCCGCCGCCGCCGGTGATCCGCCGTACGGTCTCGATGCCATGTGCAGCGCAATAGTCCAGCTTGATTTCGTGGCGCAGGTATTGATGGACGCCGATCAGCGCGGAGGGGCGAAAGCGCAGGAAGCGAATGGTGTCGGGAATCCTTCCTTCGCGGCGTGCATCGATCAGCGCTTGATCGAAGGCGATATTGGCGCGGCCGCCACGCAATCCGGTAGAGATAACGCGGAACGGCTTATCCGGCGATTTCGCCATGTTCGTGCCTTCTGTCTGATCGTTCTACTGTCCTGCGCCACGCGCCGAACCATCGGGGCTCATGCCGATGTCGATTTGCCGACGGACCTTGCGGATGTCGTCGCGCTTCAGCTTGAATGGATAGGAAGCAATGTCGCGCGGCGGAGAATCCCCGTACGGCCGGTCGCACGCGGAAATATCGTCAGCTTCCTTGCCCGGGCAACCGGAGGTGCGGAAGGCCGTTCCGGCTTTAATCACGGTCTCGATTTCGTCCTGCGGCAGCCCGAAGTCGATAAGCCTGCCGGTGGCATCGAAGCGCATTTGTTCCAGACGATGGTTGCGATAATCGATGAGGTAGCGCGCAAGCTGGACGCGCCGCCATTGCGGGCGAGGCGCTGGCGGCAGATGGTCCATGAGCGAGCCGCGCTCGGGAAAAAATGCGAACATATGGCTGTGACCGCCGAGGTCGCGGATTTTCTGCACTTGCGTCAGAACGTCGTGATCGCTCTCTCCCATCCCGACGATCAAATGAGCGCCAAAGCGCTCCGGCCCGAAAATTTCAGCGGCGGCATGGAGAATTTCCCAATATTTGTCCCAGCTGTGCGGTGATTGCACGCCCGAACCGCGTGTCCGGTCGAAAACTTCCGGGTTGCAGGCGTCGAGCGCGACGGTGAAGATATCGGCGCCGATGTCTTTCAGCTCCCGCACGTCCTGTCGGGTCATCGTTGTCGGATTTGACAGAATGGAAACCGGCACGTGCTTGATGCGGTTGACCCATTTTTGCAGCACAACCCGGGTGTCAGCGTCGGAACGCGGATGCGTGATCATGCTGATGCACATGCGGTGAAAGCGCCCGCCGTCACCGCCCGCGGCGACGATGTCGATCACCTGGTCGTAGGGCACCGCAGGCCAGTCGACGCGAATGAAATTGCGGTCGGCGTAGTTGCGCTCCCCCTCGCGATGACGCGCGAGCCCGCAATAGGCGCAATTGGCACGGCAGCCTTCGGGGTACGTGAGCAGCAAATTCAGGCAACGAGTGCAGCCGGTGCGATGCATGTAGCCGCCCATCACGCCGAGCGTGATAGCCGCGGCCGTCGACATTTGCACGTAGTCGGGCGAGCGCATGTTCGGCGTAAGGAAATTGTAGTTGGGCCGATAGACGCCTTCCGGCCGCACATCCTGCGACTTTACGCGTGCGCCGTTGCGCGCATCGGCCGGCACCGCACCGGGCACGCGCGGCTGCATCGCCGCGGCGTCGTTGAACTCGTGCTCCGGCCCACCGAGGAAATCCGGGATGGGACCGCGTGGCATTTCGAGACAGCTCATCACGCCTCCTTCGTCAGTGGTTTGACGTTCACGCGGCCCAATAATGCGGCGAAGCGATCCAGCCGTTGCTCAGTGCGCGCGCGTCAGGCCGCCCGCCATTCGTATAGTAAGCCAGCACGTCGCTCCGCCGCCGCAAAGCGCGATTGAGCGCAGCGTCGAAAATATCACCGAGTTCTTCCTCGTAGTCGTCAATTGCTCCAGCGCAGTCACCGAGAAAATCAACGGCCGCCCGGCCAGCCAGCGCGCCGGATTGCACAGCCGAGGCGATGCCGGCGCCGGTCACCGGATTTGTCAGACCGGCGGCGTCGCCTGCCAAGAGCACTGCAGTGCGTCCCAGAAACCCGACAGATTGCAAACGCCCGCCAACCGGGATGGCGCCGCCGGTCAGAGCAAACGCCCTGGTCCCAATGCGGCGCTCGTTTGCGAGCTTCTCGCAAAGCGCGGCAAGCATCGGCTTGAGCACGCCGCGGGCCTCGACCGCAACGCCGAGACCGATATTGGCGACGGCGCCCTTGGGAAACAGCCACGCGTAGCCGCCCCGATAATCGGGGCTCAGGAAAATGTCGGTGGCGTCATGCGGCAGGACGAGCGGCACGGTCACTTGGCGGGTCTCGACGAGGTCGCGATTGATTTGCCGGATCGCAGCACCGACCTGCGAGCGCGGACCGTCCGCCCCGATCAAGACCCGAGGACGCAAGCGGGTGCCGGCGGATGTTTGAACGGTGCCGAAAGCGTCGATCGACCAAACCGTTTCGCCGTAGCGGCACTCGGCTCCGGTTTGCGCCGCTTCCTGCGCCAACATACGGTCGAATCGGGCGCGGTCGATCATGAGACCTTGAAAATGCTCGGTGACCTTGGGCGGCCCCTGGCCGGCAAAGGTCAGCATGCGTGTGACTTTTTGCTCCGTTACCGCATGGACCCGGGGAATATCGTGCTCAATCAAGGCCGGCACGAATTCCGCGCATTGCACCGGTGTGCCGGCGGTCCGGCGCCGCTCCAGCGCGATGACGTTGAGACCGGCGGCCGCTGCGGTCGCCGCCGCGCGGCTTCCTGCGGGCCCGAGCCCGACCACAACAACGTCCGGCGTTTCAGTTTGCATGCGGCTCCTTTATGCGGCGCAAGCGCGCCGGCCGGCGAGACCGTCAAGCGCGATCGAGCAGCAGGCGTGGTCTTGCTCGATTGGCCGGCCAATAGCGCCGGCGAGTGCCACGATACCTTCGGCCGGATAGGCGATACCGTCGAATCCGGCCATCACCGCATAGGCGTCGGTCATCAGTTTGTGCCGGCCCGGCGGGCGAATGCAGCCGAGTTGCACCGGCGCGTGCGCGATGCGGCCGCGCGCGGCAACAAACACTTTGGCGACATCGTCGGTAGAAACGGTGACGAACGGCTTCTCCGGTGGCGCGTAGATCGGCGTGACCACGACCAACACAAGGCCGGCTACCGGATACCGTGCCACGATATCGAGCGCGTGTTCCTCGCCCAGCAATCGTCCGTAATGGAGCCCGATCACAATATGTGGCACGACCTCCATCGACGTTGCCGTCAGAGCAGCAAGCGTCGCCTCAAAGTCGGCCACCGGCCGGTTGAGGTGATAGACGTCGCGAATGGTCTCCTGCGCCCCGATCACGTCCGTCATGGCGACATCGACGCCCGCCGCCTCCATCTGCCTGGCTCCACGCTCGTCCAGCAGGGCGGAATGGGCGGCAATGCGCAGGTAGGGGAACTCACGTTTGAGCTTTTCAATCGTCGGATAATAACGCTCGTACGGCACTTCGTTGCGTCGATTGGACCCTCCCGAGAGGAGGAAGCCGCGCAGATCCTTGAGTAAAACCAGATCGCGCACTTTGCGTTCGAGCTCGGCCGGGCTCGTCGCCGCGATCATGGGTTCGAGGATTTTCGCCTGGCAATGATCGCAATTGAGCGCGCAGGCGCCCCCGGTAATCGAGAACGCCGGAAAGCTCGCCTTGCCGCAGCCTTTCAATTCGTCGTTGGCATAAGAACGGAATGTCGGGGTGAAAAACCGCAATACGCCAAGCGGTTGCCCACGCGCCGCATCCTCCAACGCTTCCACGAGCGCCCGGTCGAATGGCAACTCGTCGAACGGTTCGATCTCCTGCAGCAACTCGAACCAGGCCATTTTCTCCCCGTCTGAATCTTCTTCGTCAATTTTTCATATGCAGAAACTTATATATGTTTTTCGGATGCGGCGCTAGTGTGTCTGGCGTCGCCCGTGCAACGGATCCAAGTCGAAGCATGAAAACGCTGTGCGTCCTCCAGCATGTGGAAGCCGAGTATCTCGGGCTGATCGAGGATCATTTTGAAGGCCGCAACATCCGCTTTCGTTATTGCCGGCCGTTTACGCCTGGCGCATCGGTTCCTCCGAATGCCGACGATAGTGACGGTCTTGTTTTGCTCGGCGCCGGCCCCAAAGGCATCGTCAGCGGCGATTTGATTCCGAGCCTCGGTGCGGAACTTCGCCTGACCCGGGACTATCTCAATCGCGGTTTGCCGGTCATCGGCCTCGGCGTCGGGGCCTGCATACTCAGCGCCGCAGCTGGCGCCGGTGCAGAGGAGCGGCCGCTGCGCTTCGCCCTTGACCAGGCCCGGCGCATCGTCCCCGACGCGCTCAATGGCCATTTGCCGGAAATTTTTCCGACCGCGATCTATATGCGGGATTGTCCGATTTTGCCGAGCGATGCCAAGGTGCTGGCCGTGGGCACCGGCGATGAGCCGATACTTTTTCAATTGCGCGATAATTGCTTCGGCTTTCTCGGTCATCCCGGCATCAAGTCGGCAATGGTCGAAGATCTGATCATGGAATCTGACGAGGTGCCCGAAAATACCGCGGAAACGCTTGTCGAATTGCGCGCCGCACAGAGCGAAATCGTGGCGGCTTTGAGTGCGATCATGGTCGGCGTGGTCGACGCAACCGGTCTGATGAAGCCGCCTCGCTAACGCATAGCCGAGCCCGGAGAACATATTCAAATTTTTCTATTTTATCTATGGCATTCATTCAAGTTTTGGAATATGTATTCTTTTGCGAGTTCATGCTGAACGGACTGACGACCGTCAACATTGACATAGATCAATGAGGCCGGCTTCGCACCGCGCGACATTTAGGAAGGACGCCAGAGGACAATAATGGCGAAAAAACTCATCATCATTATGGTCAATACCGATCCGCGCAACGGCGAGGAGCTCGGCGCCCCGTTTTTTCAGGCGACGGTCGCTGCGGCCATGGACTATGAGGTCGAGGTTGTGTGCACGGCGACTGCCGGGCAGCTCATGAGAAAGGGCGTCGCTGAGAAGCTCTTCGTCAAGCCGGGCTCGCCGAAATCTGTTTACGATTTTATCAAGGATGCGCACGACGCCGGCGTGAAATTCTACTGCTGTTCGCCCAACCTCGACCTTTTCGACATGACCGAAGGAGACCTTATTCCCGAGTGCGAAGGCATCGTTGGTGGCGCCAAGGTCATGGAAGAGGTCATGGAAGACGATGAAGCGCGCGTCCTGACCTACTGACAGCGCCTTAGAGGCGGCAGGCGAGGCGGATATGACCACTGAACAAGCGCAGATCGGCGATCCGGTATCGAACGCGCCTGTCGTTTCCTATGAAAAACTTGAAGAGGTCTTCGGCGATATCCGCTCGCATGTGCTTTATGACCACGAGTTGCACGGCTGCCTCAACTGCGGCATCTGCACCGCAACGTGTCCATCGGCGCACTACTACGATTACTCACCGCGCGAGATCGTACAGCTTCTTTGGACCGAAAATCTCGAAGGCATCTACGACGCGATGCAGGAAAAGATCTGGGCGTGCGCCCAGTGCTACACCTGTGCCGCACGCTGCCCGTTCAGCAATTCGCCGGGCGGCCTCGTCATGATCATGCGCGAGGTCGCGATCAAGCACGGAATGCAGTCAGCCAAGGACGTGCTGCGTCCATTCTCCAGAGTGCTGCTGAAGGTGATCTCCACCGGCAATCAGCTCGCGCCCAACATGATCACGCGCGATGCCTTTCCAGATTGGGGTCCGAACGTCACCAAGGTCGATGCTCCGCTCAACATCCTGCGCAGGGCGATCCCAGTGCCGACCATGCACACCATGGACACGGCATGGGAGGTCAATCTGAAGACTTCGGTCGAGCTTTACACGATCTGGGAAGCCACCGGCGTACTCGATCAACTCGAGATGGTGGACGAGAATCTGTTCGACGTTGTCAACGACGTGATGGACGAGAAGCGCGAAGAGTACAATGAGTGGCTCGAGGAACAGGAAGAAGAAAAGGACGCGGCAGAGTGAGATGAGACGGTCTTGCTCGCTGATCGACGGAGGAAGCAATGGACGACAAGCGTAACGACGGCCAGTCCGCCTTTACCGGCTTCGGTGCTGACTGGCGCCCCTCCAACCTGACGCCGAGCGAGGCGCGCGCGGCCACTTCGTGGGTGGAAGCCAAGATCGATCGCCGCTCGATGTTGACCAACAAGGATCGCGTCGCCGACGTACGCGACGCCATGTGGCAGCTCGAGAAGGAGGGCGAGATTCTCGTTCACCGGATCGACGAGCGGCACGAGCCGGTCACGGCGCGCACGCTTTACGGCTGGGAAAAACGCATTCCGACGACGAACCTCTGGCACCACAAGTCGTGCGGCCAGTGCGGCAACATCCCCGGCTATCCGTCGAGCGTGATGTGGCTGATGAACAAGCTCGACGTTCGCTATATTGATGAGACCGATCAGACCTCGTGCACGGCCTGGAACTACCACGGCTCCGGCATCGGCAATGTGGTCAGCCTCGCCGCCGTCTTCCTACGCAACTTCCATCAGGCCTACATGTCGGCAAAGGCCCAAGGCCTGCCGGTTGGCACCTATTATCCGCTCGTTCACTGCGGCACTTCATTCGGCAATTACAAGGAGATGCGCATCTTTTTGATGCACTCGGCAGAATTGCGCGAGCAAGTGAAGAAGATCCTCGGCAAGCTCGGCCGCTTAGTCGACGGCAAGCTGCTGATCCCTGAGGAAGTGGTCCACTACTCAGAATGGCTGCACGTGATGCGCGACCGCATCAAGCAGCATCAGGTGATCGACGTCAGCAAAATCCGCGCCACCATTCATCCGGCCTGCCACGTCTACAAGATGGTGCCCGAGGACGTGATCTACGACGACACGGTGATGGACGGTAACCGCGTCGCGGTTTCTACCGGCCTGATGCAGACGCTGGGTGCTCAGGTGATTGATTATTCCACCTGGTACGATTGTTGCGGCTTCGGCTTTCGCCACATCATCGGCGAGCGCGAGTTCACACGTTCCTTCGCCATCGATCGCAAGATCAAGGTGGCGGTGGAAGAAGCGAAAGCGGACGTGATGGTCGGTCACGATACCGGCTGCATCACCACGCTCGATAAGAACCAGTGGATCGGCAAGGCGGTCGACAAGGTCTATGCCCTGCCGATCCTGGCGGACTGTCAGTTCGCCGCACTCGCGCTCGGCGCGCATCCTTACAAATTGGCGCAGCTGCACTGGCACGCTTCGCCGTTCGAGGGACTGTTGGAAAAGCTCGGTATCGATTGGCAGAAAGCCAAGATCGAATTCGAGCAATACCTCGATGAGGTCAAAGCCGGCCGCATCGAGACCCTTTACGATCCCAAGCGCGCGATCACGTCGGGGCCAGGCTATGTCAAACCGACGCCCGTCGCCGCGCTGCCGGGAGCTACGCAATGAGCCGGCCCGTCCTCGTCGTCGGTGGCGGGCCTTCGGGGCTATCCGCCGCGCATGCGCTGGCCGCGGCCGGCCAGAGCGTGGTGTTGGTGGACAAGGCCGACCGGCTCGGCGGCGCGCCGATCATTTCGGGTTATGCCAAACTGGTGCCGTCCGGCGAGTGGGCGAAAGACGCCATTGGCGGCATGGTCAAGCGCGTTGAAGCCGACAAACTCATCGACGTGCGTCGTAATGTTACGGTGAAAAATTTTGTCGGCGCGCCGGGCGATTTTCGCGCCACGCTTTCCGACGGAACGAATGTCGGCGCGAGCGCCGTCATCCTGTGCACCGGTTTCACTCATTTCGATTCCATCAACAAGCCGGAATGGGGCTTCGGTACCTATCCCGACGTGGTCACCACCACTCAGGTCGAGCAGATGTTCTCGTCGGGCAAGGGTGTGCGCTGTCCTTCGGACGGGCGCGCGCCCGACCGGGTCGCAATCCTCCTTTGCGTCGGCTCGCGCGACCGTCAGATCGGTCGCGAGTGGTGCTCAAAAATATGCTGCACGGTTTCATCCAACCTGGCGATGGAAATCCGCGAAGCGCTGCCGAAGTGCAGCGTCTACATCTATTACATGGATATCCGCACCTTCGGGCTCTACGAGGACCTCTATTATTGGGAGAGCCAGGAGAAGCATAAGGTCAAATACATCAAGGCGCGCATTGCGGAGGTGACGTCCGACGGCAAGCGGCTGATCGTGAAGGGCGAAGACACCCTGGTGAAGCGGCCGATCACTATTCCCTTCGACATGGTGGTGCACGCAATTGGCATGGACCCCAACGTCGACAACATGACGCTCGCCGCGGTGTTCGACGTGAAGCTTGAGAAGCACGGCCATATCCAGAAGGCGTCGACCTATTCGAACATGTCAGCCACCTCGCGCCCGGGCGTCTTCGTTGCCGGCGCCGCGACTGGGCCTGAGACGATCGACGATTCCATCGCACAGGGCCAGTCGGCGGCGATGGCGGCGCTGACTCTGGCGCAAGGCGTGATGAGCGAGGCGGCGGAGTGATGTGGGCGATCGGAGCCCATAAGGCCAAGGCCCCTGCGCCAGCCCGGCCGGTTCTCGACCTCTCCGGTCCGAAGCTGCGCAGTGCCTTCGAAGGCTTGGTGGAAGCCGCCGAGAACACCGGCGGCGTCGAACGCTACGTCGGCGCGCTAGCGCTCAAAGCGTCGTTGTTCGAGGAGTTGCTTGGCAAGGGCCGGGTCGACGAGCTGACCGAAACGGAGTTTTTCGATCTCGCCGCCTTCGTTACCCCGGTGCGCCGCCGCATCAGTGCTTGGCTCGACCGCAACGGCTTCGCCGCCATGCACGGGCATCTCATCGCGCTGCTGGACGGCTGGTCCGACCTGGGGACGGCTGACCGGCGGCTCGCTGCCTTTGTGACGAATTTCCCCGCCGATCGCGAGCATCGTTGGTCGCGCGATCTGGCCGCCGAGGTCTTGCACTTCACCGCGCCTGAGCGCTACCCGCTCATGACGCGCTGGATGTGGGACACCCGCGTCAACACCGGCGTGCTGCGCGAGATCTGGCATGGTGACAGCGGTGACACAGGGAGCATACCGGCCGGCGACGACTTCGCAACATTCGTGACGTTGCGCGAAGAGCTGGAAGGATTTCTGCAGGACAACGGCGTGTTCCGTGATCTGCCGTTTTACGTCGATCTGCTCTGCGCCCATGTCTACGCCGCCTACATCAACGACAAGGGCGGCCAGTACCTGCGCGCCGATTTCTGCGGCGGCGGCAGGGAGGATTCGATGGCGCATACGCGCCGCCTGCTCGGCCTTGATGCGGTCGATACCGTGTCCGGCCGCACGCGGCTCAAGTTGATCGACGGCGAGGCGTATGTGCTCGGCGAGTCGCGGCGGCTGAGCTCCGAGGGGAACGCCGATGCCAATTCATGAAAAATCCCTGATCCGTCCCGAGAACCTCGTCACCCACGAGCATCTGGAGATCGAAGGCGTCGACGTCTCCGGGCACTGGAGCACGTTCATCAACTCGCGCGCCGTCACCGATTACAACGAGCGGATGGAGGAAGAGATCGCGGCGCTGCCTGGCGGCGAATTCATTCACCGCTGTTGGCAATGCGGTTCATGCACCAATGCCTGCACGGTCAATGCGCTCAATTCGGATTTCAATCCGCGCTACTGGATCTACCTGATCCGCATGGGTTTCGAAGAAGAACTACTGCGCGACAAGGACATCATCTGGCAGTGCGTTTCGTGCAACAAATGCACGTACGCCTGTCCGCGCGATGTCAATCCCGAAGGCGTGATGAAGGCGACCGCGCACTGGCTTGAACTCAAGGGCCACACCGAGCGGAAACCGTCGATGACCTTCGATGAAATTTTCTCGGACCAGGTGTTCGCTACCGGCAAGATCGAGGATGGCTTGGTGCTGCGCCAATTTTTTGCGCGCACCAAACAATCGCTCCTGCAGGACTGGCTCGTTGCGTTGGTGCGTGGGCTGGCGATGCGATTGCCGGTCGGTCTGTTGATGAAGTTCGGCCTCGCCGCGCTGTTTCGTCCGCGTACGCGCGGCTGGGGTGCGGCAAGTGCAGCGATCGAGGAATACGTCGCCGAGCGCAACGCGGCCGACCGCCACGCGCTTGGCCTCGACGCACGGGGAGCGGAGTGATGAGCGGCAAATACAAAAATGTTGCTTACTATCCGGGCTGTGCACTGGAAGGCACCGGCCATGCCTACAACCGTTCCACCAAGGAACTTGGCAAGGCATTAGGCCTTGAAATCACAGAGCTCGATAACTGGAACTGCTGCGGCGCGATGGAGGTCAAGAACGTCGATCCGAAACTGCAGACTTATCTGTCGGCCCGCAATCTCTCGATCGCCGAAAAGATGGGCTTCGACACAGTCATGGCGCCGTGCAACGGCTGCTATCACAATCTGAAAAAGGCTGAATACGATCTCGCCAACGATCCGGGCTCGCGCCAAGTCACCGACCGCTTGTCGCGCAAGGCCGGGCATAAGACTTACGAAGCGGGCAAGGTCGAGACCATCCATGCGCTTGACTGGATCAAACAAGCGATCGGCGAGGAGGGCTTGAAAGCCCGGGTGAAGAACTCGCTCAAGGGTCTCAAGGTCGCGAATTACTACGGCTGCATGTACACGCGTCCGCGCCACATCTTTCCGGAAAAGGACAAGGGGCCGGGCTCGGAGTCGACATCGAAGCCGCACTTCATGGATGATCTTTTGGCTGCAGCCGGTGCGGAGAATGTGGAATATCCGCTCAAGACCGCGTGCTGCGGCGGCGCCCACACGCTCTCGGACAGCGACACCTCAACCAAGCTGGTGCTCAATCTGTTGACGACCGCCGAAGCCTGCGGCGCCGAGGTGATCGCCACCGAATGTCCCACGTGTCACACCGGTCTCGAGATGCATCAGGTCCGCGCCGAGAAAGTGCTGGGCCGGAAGACCTCGGTGAAGATTCTCTACTTCACTCAGCTGCTCGGCATGGCGCTCGGGTTGTCGGCGCGCAAGGTCGGTGTAAACGAAAATTTTTCGGAATCTTCCGCGTTTTTGCGGGCACGAGGGTTGGGCCGATGATCGGCGCGCCCGTGAAACCGCTCGACGATATTGCCGTACGTCTCGATGCAATTGTTGCTTCGACGGACGGTGCTCTTGTCGCGTCCGCCCCGTCGCTTGCCGAGGAACTCCTGGCGCTGGCGGAAATGATCGTCGAGCACTGGCTCTCGGTCAGCGGCGTGACGCCAACGACGCGCACGGTCGAGGGCTTTCGCCTGCTGGCTCTTCACCGCCAGGGTGCGCGGGGCGATGCAAGTTTCAACGCCTGCCGCGAGACCTGCCGCGAACTCGTCTATCACCACAACCTTGTTTGGCTCGATCCCGCGCACGTTGACACCGCGCGCCGGCTTCGTCTGGGCGCGATGGTGGCAAAACATTTGATGCTCTTTATCGGCGGCAAGCTTGAGGTGGCGGGGCTCGGTGAGTTCTGCTGCGCAGCGCGGCCGCTTCGTCTGAACGAAGCCAATAACCATTCTACTCAAATTGTATGATCTTGTAGGAGCGCGAGATGCCCACTGTCCGGGGTTGCCAACTTCCTGATGAACTCCTCTACGATGTCGAGAACAACATTTGGTATCGCGAAAATGCCGACGGCACCGTGACCCTCGGAATGACCGCGGTGGCCGCGGCGATGGCCGGTCAGCTTGTTGCCTTCACGGCGAAAAAGGCGGGTCGTGCGGTTCAGGCCGGAAAGTCCTGCGCCACCATCGAATCTGGCAAATGGGTCGGGCCGGCGAAAATCGCATTCGAAGCCGAAGTGGCGGAGGTCAATGACGCGCTGACCGGAACGCCAAAGCTCGCCAACGCCGACCCTTACGGCGAAGGCTGGATGGTCAAGGTCCGGCCGAAGGACTGGGCCGCCGCGAAGGCGGGTCTCGTTCTCGGCACCGCGGTTGCTGGGCCGTACGAAGCCAAGATGGCCGCCGACAATTTTGTCGGATGCGCGTGAACAGAAAGACGGATCGGCAGTGAGTGAGCTCGTAGAAGCCAAGCCGACATTGATAAGCCGCGGCGCCGGCGTGCTGGCCGCTGCGCAAACCTATTTCCCAGGCGTGCTGGTGAGCTTGATCATCGCCGTGGCCGCCACCTTCTTGTCCGAGCACTACGGCGGGCCGGTGATGCTGTTCGCATTGCTGCTTGGCATGGCCTTCTATTTTCTTTCACAGGAAGGGCCGTGCGTCGCCGGGATTGAATTCGCCTCAAAGCGCATCCTTCGCGTCGCCGTCGGCCTCCTCGGCGCGCAAATAACGATTTCCGAGATCATGAAGCTCGGCCCGACGCCGGTGATTATGGTGATCGGTGCGGTCACGGCTACTATCCTGTTCGGTGTGCTCGGTGCTCGCATCGTCGGATTGAGCCGGCCGTTCGGCATTTTGACCGCGGGCGCCGTGGCGATCTGCGGCGCGTCCGCGGCGCTCGCGATCTCCTCGGTCCTGCCGAAAGGCGAAAACCACGAGCGCGATACGGTTTTCACGGTGATCGGCGTCACGGCGCTGAGCACGATCGCGATGATCGTCTATCCAGTGATTATTGCTTTTTTCCATCTCGATCATGCCGCGATCGGGGTGTTCCTCGGCGGCACGATTCACGACGTGGCCCAGGTGGTTGGCGCCGGTTTCAGCGTCTCCGAGGAGACCGGCAATGTCGCGACGTTTACGAAGCTGCTGCGGGTGGCGATGTTATTGCCGGTGGTGGTGTCGCTTTCCCTTGTGTTCCACGCCCACAACACCAGCAAGGCCGGTCGGCAATTGCCCGGCTTCCTTGTCGTTTTTGCAGTGCTCGTGGTGATCAACAGCCTGGGCGTTATTCCGGCGCCGGTGCTTGTCGCCATGAAAGACATCTCGCGTTGGTGCTTGGTGACTGCGATCGCCGCACTTGGAATGAAGACGTCGCTCAAGGCGATGGCGGACGTGGGCGGGCGCGCGATCGCTCTGATCGTCGCCGAGACCATCTTTTTGGCGCTCCTCGTGTTGGTGATCGTGGTTTGGAGATTTTGAAAGGAAAGTCGCGGCTGCGGCCGCGAAACAAGAGAAAGATCTTGCCATGAACAAAGACAGCAATACCAAAAGCATGTCGATGATTGTGACCAAAGGCACGCTGGATTGGGCTTATCCGCCCTTCATCCTCGCGACGACAGCGGCCGCGATGGGCCTCGATGTCACGATGTTCTTCACATTCTACGGTCTCACGCTGTTGAAGAAGAAGTTGAACCTGAAGGTCTCGCCGCTCGGCAATGCCGCGATGGAGATGCCCGTGCTGGGCATGCATCTCGGCATGCCCAATCTTGTCTCGGCCATCCCCGGCGTCGACGCTGCGGCCACCGCAATGATGAAGAATCTGATCAAAAAGAAAGGCGTCGCCTCCATCGAGGAATTGCGCACCGCGGCCGTCGAGTCCGACGTCAAGATGATTGCCTGCCAGATGACCATGGATCTCTTCGAATACAATCTGGACGATATGATCGAAGGGCCAGTCCTGGGCGGCGCTGCCACCTATATCGAGAACGCGACGAAGTGTGACATCAATCTGTTCATCTAGGGGATAAGAAAGCACATGGCCGACCAGCTTGTGGACGCAAAAGGACTGAATTGCCCGCTGCCCATTCTGCGCGCCAAAAAGGCGCTCAAGGATGTGGCGATAGGGGGTACGCTGCAGGTACTCGCGACCGATCCGGGCGCAGTCAAGGACTTTGAAGCCTTCTGCCGAGCAACCGGCAACGACCTCATGGAGTCGAAGGTGGATGGGAAAATCTTCAGTTTCGTGATCAAGCGACTTTCTTAAGACCCGGGGAGTTCGATGGCATCGAACCCCTCGCACACCACACCTTGCTTGCCGTCGGCGAGAAGCTGCAATGGCGTGCAGCGGGCACCTGAGGCATCGTCACCCGTCGGGTGCTGGTACGCTGGCCCTCGGCTGCGCCAGGTCGGCTGCGTGCTACTCCAATCCATCAAAACAATGATGCGATTGCACTTGCGTCCGCCGATGGTTTATAGGCTCCGACTTGAATTTCACATGAGGCAATATCTATGAAGCCGCAATACCGGGTTGACCCGGGCGAACGTGACCTTGACATCGACGCACTAATTTCGAACGCGCAGGAGGCGAGTGGATTTCTGAAGGCTTTGGCCCATGAAGCGCGGCTGTTGATTCTTTGCCTCTTGATCGAAGAGGAAAAATCAGTGACGGCGATTGAGGCGGCACTGAGCTTGCGCCAGCCGGCGATTTCGCAGCAGCTTGCGCGGCTGCGCGCCGACGGCTTGGTCGAGACGCGCCGAGAGGGCAAGAATATTTTCTATTCACTGGCGCGGCCCGAGGTTCGCGAGGTTGTTGGTGTGCTCCACCGAGTTTTTTGCCGGCAACCCCGATCGCGCTCGCCAGCAGCAAGGCGGCCCACACTCGCTCGCGGCGCGGCGCCTGCAAAAGGTGTGGAGCGCCGCTTCCGATCCGCTCCTGTAAAGAAGCGGGCTTCGCGTAGCCGTCGATAAATCCGCACCGCGCGAGGCTTTCGATCATCAATGCGAAGTCGGTCGCGGGCTTCTACCGCGGCCCAGCGTGGCACACGGTGGCTCTCCGAAAGCCCGCAAATAATCAATTTCGAAGCGCCGCACGTCGGCGAAGCCGCAAGTGGATGCGATCCCTGCGATGGTTGTAGCATCGTCCGGACGCAGCAACAGTTCCCGCGCATGGCGGAGCCGCACCTGGCCGACGAATTCCATCGGTGACAGTCCACGGCTTCTCTTAAACGAACGAAACAGGCCGAATGCACTCACCCCGCTGACGGCGGCGAGATCTTCCAGCGTAATCGGCAGTTTCCAGTTCGCTTCGATATATGCTTCGGCGCGGCGGACCTGCCAAGAGGCGACGAGCGGTGATGGTTGCTCTAACAGATGACTGTAATTGTGATGATTGGCCTGAAGAAACATCACCATGAGAGCCTGCTCAAATTCCACCTGCACGAGGCCGGGTATCGGAGCGGTAGAGTTATTCAGCATGTTGACCAGAAAAAAGAAATGTTCGCGCAAGGCCTTCGCAGAGTGAAGCGCATAGTTCTGCCTGGGATAGAAACGCAACGTTTTCCCACAAGATCCTCCCGTAATCGAGGAGAGCTTTTTTGCCAACGCTTTGGAATTTATTGTCAAAACCAAACGCCTGTAGTCAGCGCTACTCGTAATCTGCAGAGGCTCGCCCGGAGATGTCACGATGCTGCAATCCGGGCAGATTGCTACTGACACGCCGGCCGTCGTGGCATCGCATTGCCCGCCGATTGAAAATATTTGTGAAACCAAATCAGTCTCAGGATATGCAAAGCGCAGACGGGCATCGCATGATGCGTAGACCAAGCCTACGTCGATGAGCTGACAGAGATTGACTACAGCCTGAAGCTTCGGCTCGCGATCGATAAACTCCATGTCCGGTTTTGCGTAAGTGTGCGATAGCGCCGCTCGCGTTTCTTCGGCGCAGGTCGTCCTGACGAGCGGAAACCGCGCAAGTGGTTGAACCGATGTCATTCAGCCTGCCTTCCAGATTTCGATCGAAGTTGAGGCAAGGGACGCCAGTGGCGAGCAGTCGCGGCCTTTCTCGTCCGCGCTCTGTGCACGAATAAATTTAAACAGCCGACTGATCGAGCGGCAGCGGTACTGTAAGGCCCGGCGCGGCAATTGATCGGTGATTGACGACGCCGTGAGGCATTTCGATCCGCCGCATCGATTCATTGCAATCCTCTTCCGCGCCTCGATCGCACTTGCGACAGGAAATCCGAAGGGGAGTACCCGCGATATTTCTTGAAAGTACTAAACAGGCTGAATGCGCTGACGCCGGTGATTTCCGCGAGTTCCTCCAGCGTAACTGTCCGCTGCGCATGCGTTTCGATGTATTCCTCGGCCCGCCGGATCTGTAACGGAGCTGCGTCCCGCGGCTGCTGCTCCAGCAAATGACTGTAGTTATGGCGATGTCCGCACAGAAACAGGGTCATCACCAACTGCTCGGTTTGGGCAATCCACCAATCCGGCATGGGCGGGGTCGCCCGGCTCAAGGATTCGACCAACAGTGGAATATATTGCTGCAGCATTTGTGCCGCAGGATGCTTGACGCTTTGTTGTGCCTCCATGAGCAGGGGCCGCGAGATGGTTGCCCCGGTCATGGCGGCAAGTTTTTCGGTCAATGCTCGCGCGTCTATTCGCAGCACGAGGTGTTCGTAATCGGCACTGATATTGGATTTGTGAGGAACGCCCAGTGGAAATACAGCGCCTGCGCCGGTCTTCAATCCAAATGAACTCGCGCCACACGTGGTTTCACCGTTTCCAGCGATCGGGAATAGCTGACAAAATAGATTGGCTGGCGGGAACTCAAGTTCAACGGCCGTGCCGTAGGTTAAATAAAACAGTCCCATGTTTCGGAGCTGGCAACCGTTAATAGTCGCGTCGAAGCCTGCGGCGCCACCTGCCGGCACTAAAAGCGGTCTGGCAAAAATGCGCGCGACGCAACCGAATGCTTCTTCAATATCGCGAGAGCGAATGAGAGGAAAATTTTCGAGTCGGCTCGGTGAATTCACGACCATCGCACCTCAAAATTTGCGCGCAGAAAGTGATCAAGTGAGGCGACACGGCAAACGCTGAATCTCAGGCACGAACCCGCTACGGCGGTAGTACGGCTAAGCGACCGTGCTAATGACCGTAGGACTTATGCCCGGATTCGCGGCGCGGTGTAAGCGTGGGGCCAAGGTTGTCCTCGTGTTTTCACATCATTCGGAAGGCGGGATTTTCATAGATTCCCGCAAGCGTGCGGCCGGCGTTATCGGCGAGGGTTGCTATCGCATCTGGGCGACGCGCCGGAATCCCACCGGGTCAAGGATCGTCAATGACCGATCGCTGATGTTAATCAAACCGCTGCGTCGAAACTCGGTCAGCACTTTGCTGACATGGACAGGAGTTAGGCCGGTAGCGTCAGCGATGTGGTGCTGGCGCAGGGGGAAATCCATTTCCATCGTCTCCGACCGGACCATGCCGCGCTCGGCGAGCCTTGCCGCCAGATTAAGGATCAGCCGGGCAATCCGCTCGTCCGCAGTCCGGCGGCCGAGGTCGACGATGAGCTGGTCGGCTCTTAATGTTTCCTCGGTCCATGCCTTCAATAATTGCTCAAATAAATCGGGATGTTTGAATAGGGCCGCCCTGAATCCGGATCGTTTGATGCCGCAATAGCGGACATCGGTAATGGCTTCTACCAAACAGTATGGCCGGACATCAAAGAACAGTGCTGCAGAGACAATGTCGCCTGGCAACAGGAACGACAATATTTGCCGGCTGCCGTCCGAGAGCATGACAATAGAGGCTGCCCATCCCTCACAAATAGCGGGCACCACATCATGCAGCTCATGCTCGCGGGAAATGATTTGCCTTGCGGCGACGGTATGTACCGATTCTCCACTCTGAAAAGAAGTGTCCAGCACCTGCGACCAAGCTGTGACAGCCCGGTAGATACTGCGCTCGTTCGTTGCACAGGCTGCGCAATCGGATTGTGCCGTCGGTGCGACGGATATGGCAGCCACTGGCCTAACGCGAGCGTTCATAGGGTCCAGCTCCCTGATCCAATGATTTAGACCCGGTAGGCGACCGCGCTCAGCGAGCGCGTGCGATAGAAAGCACGCTTATTAAGTCCCTCGCCTGTTGCACCCAAAAAGCGCAACAAACAAAAACCAACGAACCGAACGATACCACTCCCCGGCCTTCCTTCCATGACGAACATGCCGTTCGCCGAATCACTTCCACCGAGATATAATTTTGGCATAGATGAACTAACAACAGGGCCAAAGCAGTATTCCATTAATTCCTGTTAATAAACTAAATGTTGTTTTCAAATGACGTACTGATGTTCCGTCCATCCAGATGGATTTTGGACTTACTAAACCTTAAGTAGATGCTCTTCTTCAGTGCGACGGCGAATTGAATTCTCGACTTTTCCGTTTAGATCATGTGGTTTGAAGCTTGATCGTTGCGCGGCAATCAACCCGGCGCGATACCTGCTCGATAATTTCATGCAACTTAAGATGGGCGGACGCTTGCCGGAGACGGCGCGCTTCGCGGCGTTTAGTTGCCGGCTTAATCGGGATCAGAGCGCAGCCATTCTTTTCATCGCGGGCGAGGCTGCCGATGATTTCAAGATAGATTATCAATCAACTTAAATATGCCTGATGAATACAGTATATTAAAATATACAATCATCAGTATTAATCCTTATGCAAGAACATTTAGCGTATTCGTCGCAAGCGAAAGCTTTTGAAATTCTGCTTTGGAAGTCTTTTGGAATAACGGTCGAGCGAAATTCTTGGAGTGAGTTGCCGCCCGTCGATGCGGGTCTGGCGACTGCGGTCGCGAATGGGGGACGGAATAATGACTTTCGGTGCGGCGCACGCAGCGCCGGCGATATCCGCAACATCGCCGCCGTCCATCATCAGCTTACCGAGCGTGAATGCGAACTTGCCTGACTGCACGGGCAGGAATGCGCGCCCGGTTTCGCTTCCGTTTACGTCGCGAACGAGACCGGAATTTCGACGATCGCCAAGCTGCGTCATCGCCAAGCTGCGTCCCGGTCGTGGGCTAAAAGAGAGAGGCTGTGGGGCATGAGTGAACTCGCTGTTTCCCCTTCAATAGACGCCGGCCAGATCCCTCCTATGGATTTGGGCGCTGCCATCCCTTCGGACGCTCCAACTACTCCTAATCAGCTCATCAGTTTTGCCATCGGTGACGATCAGTACGGCGTCGACATCATGGCCGTGCGCGAGATCAAGGGCTGGACTGCGATCACGTCGTTGCCGAAGCAGCCTGAATACGTTCGCGGCGTGCTCAACCTCCGTGGCGTGATCGTGCCGATAGTCGATCTGCGTTGCCGCTTCGGCCAAGGGCTGACGGAAGCGACGCCGATGCACATCGTGATCATCGTGCAAATCGCTTCGAAGCCGGTCGGCTTGCTCGCCGACCGCGTTCTCGACATCGTTTCGCTCGACGCGACGCAAATCAAACCCGTTCCGCGGGTTGCCCAGGCTCAACGTCTGAACTTCCTCTGCGGATTGGCAACCACCGAAGGTGCGATGATCGCGCTCATCGATCTTCCCAATCTTCTCTCCGTGCAGATCGATGCCGAGGGTACCGCTTAGTCAGCGTCCGCGTTTGAACCACAATCCGTCAAAACGACGTAGAGGGCAATTATCATGAACAGCTCAACTAATCGTTCCGCTCCGATTGCTCACGTTCCGACGTCCGGCGGGACAGGGCGCGACGGCCAAATGAAACAGGGTATTGCAGCACTCATTATCGGCGCGGTCCTGCAGGCCGGCGCCGTGGCGGCACATTATGCAGGTCTTACGATAGCGATGGACGGCCTTGCCATTGCCATCATTGTGGCGATCGGATATGCGGCGATCTGCCTCTATCGTATGCCTCCGTCCGCGAGCGCGCCACTTCAAACGGGCGGACTTGACGGCCTTCGCATGCAGTCGGCTCTTGAGGCCTGCAAAACTAATGTGATGATTGCGGACGATGACTACAACATCGTCTACATGAACAACACCATGCAGGCGATGATGCAAGCTGCTGAGGCGGATCTGCGCAAGGACATCCCCGCCCTCGATAGCAAGAAGTTGATCGGCGCGAATATCGATACATTCCACAAGAATCCGGCGCATCAGCGGCGCATTCTTGAAAATCTTGGCGGCCCGATCGAGACGGATCTCAATATCGGTGGCCGTATCTTTCATTTGGTCGTCACACCCATTTTCCAGGATGGAAGCAAAGTACGGCTTGGCACCGTCGTTGAATGGCAGGATCTGACCGCCGGACGGGCACTGGAGCGGGAAGCACTCCGCCTGCGTACGGCACTCGATTCAACTCGGACCAACGTGATGGTCGCGAACGAACATTACGACATTGTCTACATGAATAATACGATGTTGGAAATGATGCGCGCCGCCGAGTCCGAAATGCGCAAGGATGTTCCAGCATTAGACAGCAACAAACTTATCGGCGCCAATATTGACATATTCCACAAGAATCCGGCGCATCAGCGGCGCATTCTTGATGTGCTCGCCAGTCCGGTTGAGACCGATCTTAAGATCGGTGGTCGTAATTTCCATCTGGTCGTTTCCCCGATAAAGGACAAGGACGGCAAGCGTCTTGGCACCGCAGTAGAATGGAAGGATGAGACTGCGGAGAAGGCGATCGAGTCGGAGATCGACGGTGTCGTCAAGGCTGCTGTCGCCGGTGACTTCGCACAGCGTCTCGTACTCGAAGGCAAGAAAGGCTTCATGCTCAATCTGGCCACTGCCATGAATGGCCTGTGCCAAAACGTCGAGAGTGCCCTGAACGATCTCATACGCATGCTCAGCGGGCTCGCCGAGGGCGATCTCACCCAGCGCATCACTGCCGATTATCATGGTTCATTCGCCACTCTGAAGACCGACGCCAATACCATGGCAGAACAAATCGGCTCAACCATCGGTGAGATCAAAGGATCAGCGCGCGAAGTCACCAATGCTTCGGCGGAAATCTCCGCAAGCACGACCGATTTATCGCAGCGCACCGAGGAACAGGCTGCGAGCCTGGAGCAGACCTCCGCCTCTATGGAGGAGATCTCGGCGACGGTAAAGAAGAACGCCGAGAACGCCCAGCAGGCCAACCAGTCAGCCGGTACTACGCGGGATGTCGCCGATCGCGGCGGCCAGGTCGTCGCCAAGGCCGTCGACGCGATGGCGCGGATCGAGGAATCGTCGCGCAAGATCTCCGACATTATCGGCGTGATCGACGAGATTGCACGGCAGACCAACCTGCTCGCGCTCAACGCCGCCGTTGAGGCGGCGCGGGCCGGCGATGCGGGCCGCGGCTTCGCCGTCGTTGCGTCGGAGGTCCGCAGCCTGGCGCAACGCTCGTCGCAGGCTGCCAAAGACATCAAGGACTTGATCACCAACAGCAATAGCCAAGTGAAAGACGGCGTCGATCTCGTCAATAGAGCCGGCACCGCGCTGACGGAGATCGTGGAATCGATCAAGAAAGTTGCCGAGATCGTTTCGGATATCGCGGCGGCCAGCGCCGAGCAGGCGGGCGGGATCGAGCAGGTCAACAAGGCGTTGACGCAAATGGATGAGGTTACCCAGCAGAACTCGGCGCTGGTAGAAGAGAACGCCGCGACGGCCAAGACGCTTGAGCAACAGGCAAAAGCTATGGACGAACGGGTAGCGTTCTTCCAAATCGACGGTGCCGGGGCGCAAGCATCGCCAGTCGCTCAAAAGCACGCATCGGCGCCCAGGGCGGTTGAGGCCAGGGCGGGCAAGTCTTCCGCTGCGCCGCGGGGCGGCAACGGCACGGCTGCAACTGTTCGGCGCGGGCCAGTAGGCCGGATGCAATCGGCGCTCGCGACGGCAGTGAACGATCCGGAGTGGAAAGAGTTCTAGGATGTCAGCACGCCGTGCGGCGGCGACATCGGGCGATCCGTTCGCTGTCGCTGCCAATACTCGCGAATTTGCGTTCTCGGATAACGACTTTCAGACCCTCACGCGGCTCGCCTACGAGCACGCGGGGATTTCTCTCGCCGAGAGCAAGCAGAATTTGATCTACAGCCGATTGTCGCGGCGCCTGCGCGCGCTGCAGTTGAACTCATTTCGCGACTATTGCACCTATCTCGCCGCTAACGCCTCCGAGATCGAGAATTTCATCAATTCGATTTCGACCAATCACACCAAGTTCTTTCGTGAAGACCATCACTTCGACCATTTCCGCAGCAACGTTGCCGCTCCATTTGCTCAAGCTGCTGCCCGGAAGCCGGGACAGCGGCTGCGGATTTGGTCGGCCGGCTGTTCGAGCGGCGAGGAGCCATACACCATCGCGGTGGTCTTGCATCACGAGGTTCGGGATTTCACCTCCCATGATGTCCGGATTCTTGCGACCGATATCGATACCGACATCCTGACAAGGGCGGCGCAAGGCGAGTTTGCCGCAAGCGCGCTGGATGAAATTCCGGCGCAATATCGGTCTCTTTTTGAGAAAACGAGTGAAGGGAAGTCGGGCAAGGTGATGGTGGATGAGGATGTTAAATCCCTGATCACCTTTCGGCGGCTTAACTTGATGGAATCCTGGCCATTCCAGGGTCTGTTCGATGTCATCTTTTGCCGCAACGTGATGATTTATTTCGATACACCGACCAAAACGAACTTGGTCGATCGGTTCAAAAAACAGCTTAAACCGGGCGGTTGGCTCTACATCGGACATGCCGAATTGCTGATCGGGTCACACCCGGGGCTCGAGCTCGCCGGTCGCACGACCTACCGGAGAATTCAGTGAACGGCGGTGCCGCATTACGACGCCCCGATGGCCAGTCTGGAGAAAGTGTCGTCGAGTCCGCCGCTGGGCGGCGCTTCTTTGACGTCGCGGCAGCCGCGTGGATAGTCAAGGTGTTCCCGGGCGAATTCCACGTCAGCAGACAGTCGGATGAAGTACTGCTGACCGTCCTCGGCTCGTGTGTCGCGGCCTGCATTCGCGACCCTTTGGCCGGAGTCGGCGGAATGAATCATTTCATGCTTCCCCAGCACGAGTCGGGGGCCTGGGGCAGTGACCTGAAATCGACCCGGTTCGGCAATTTCGCGATGGAGAAGCTGATCAACGAGCTGATCAAAGCCGGATGTGCACGCGAGCGGATGGAAATCAAGGTGTTCGGCGGCGGCAATGTCACCGAATCGAGTAACGCTGTCGGCAGCGATAACGCCGAGTTTGTGCTGCAATATCTGGAGGCTGAAGGACTGCGGTATGCTGCGAAAGACCTCGGTGGAACGCTGCCGCGCCGAATTGAATACTTCCCGTCAACCGGACGGGTGGTGCGCCGACTGCTGGGCCGCAGCGAAGGTTTCGCTGTCGATCGCGAAGAGGGCGCCTACGCGACGCGGCTGGTAAAACAGCGGTCCGCGGGCGAGGTCGAGCTGTTTGGAGATTCCGAATGATAAACCGGAGCGGGCCAGTTCGAGTTTTGATCGTCGACGATTCCGCCGTGATGCGGCAATTGCTGTCGAGCTTGCTTTCGGAGGACCCGGAAATTCAGGTCGTCGGCACGGCCGGTGATCCGCACATCGCGCGCGAGCGTATCAAGGCGCTCAATCCCGATGTCGTCACGCTTGACGTCGAGATGCCGCATATGGACGGGCTCACGTTCTTGCGCAAAATCATGACGTTGCGGCCCATGCCGGTCGTCATGATTTCCACTCTGACACAGGGCGGAGCCGAAACGACGCTCGAAGCACTCGAAATCGGTGCCGTCGACTTTATTGCCAAGCCAGCCTCTGACCCGGCTCATGGTCTTTCGGATTTGGCTGAGGAACTGCAACGCAAGGTGAAGGCGGCCGCCCGCGTGCGCATGAGCGTTCGCGGGGCGGCAGTAGCGCCACCAAAGCAACGGCAGCAGCGATCGCATCAGCGGGCAGGCAAGATCATTTTTGTCGGCGCGTCGACCGGCGGAGTAGAGGCGCTCAATGCCTTGTTGATGGGGATGCCTGCCGACTGCCCGCCCACGCTTATTACCCAGCATATGCCGCCAAAATTCACTGCGGGATTTGCCGAACGGCTGAATCGGCAGTGCCCGATGACGGTATCAGAGGCAGCCAATGACGATCCGATCGAGCCCGGTCATGTCTACATTGCGCCGGGTTCGCATCACCTCGCGATTGTTCGCGTCGGCAATCGTTATCTTTGCCGCCTGTCGGATAGCGCCCCGGTCAGCGGTCATCGGCCGTCGGTTGATGTCTTGTTTCGCTCCGCTGCGGGCGTTTGCGGGAAGTCGGCCGTCGGCGCGATTTTGACCGGTATGGGGAAGGACGGCGCAGAAGGTTTGTTGGAACTGCGCCGGGCCGGCGGCGTGACCTTAGGTCAGGATGAAGAATCGTCGTTGATTTACGGAATGCCGCGGGCCGCTTTTGAGCGCGGCGCGGTGATGCGGCAATGTTCGCTGACGCATATGGCCGATGCGATCCTCGATGCCTGCGAAGGCGTCTTGCCGAAAAGCGGCGGGCACTCGGGTGATGATGCTAATGCGGCGTAACCGAATACAGCGATGATCGAACGTGCAAACGTTGGGTGATATGGAATCAGCTCTGTTGAAATTGCCGGTCGTGCTCGATCTAGCTGCAGCGGACAGCTTTCTTGACGACATACGCTGCCGCCTGCAGGCGGAGCCGCGACTGCGCATCGACGCCTCGGAAGTCGAAACTCTGACGCTTCCATGCGTCCAAATTCTTCTAGCGGCGCATAGAAGTTGCACGCAGATGGCAGTCGAGCGTCCATCGGCAGCTTTCGCAAGGGCCTTTGCGGATCTCGGCCTCGATTGCGCCGAACTGTGTCGGCCGGATACGAACGAACCGCATGAACGGCAACTTGCCTCGGAGCCGGTCGGCGATGCCGGCGGGCAGTCTGAGCCATCGGAGCAACCAATGACCAAACGCATCCTCACTATCGACAACTCGAAAACCATCCGCGACATGCTCATGTTGACGCTTGCGGACGCCGGTTTCGAGGTCCTGCAAGCGGTCGACGGTCAGGACGGGCTGGACGTGCTTAGTAAGGAGCAGGTCGACATCGTCATTACTGATATCAACATGCCCAGGATGGACGGCTACGAAGTGATCCGGCAGATGCGCAGCAATTCCGCGCACAAAACCATACCGATTTTGGTGCTGACAACCGAGAGCGAGGCAGACAAGAAAAATCTCGCGCGGCAGGCCGGCGCGACCGGTTGGATGGTCAAACCGTTCGATCCGGATCGGTTGATCGCTACAATCAACAAGGTTGTTCATTAAGGCGCCATGGTTTTTGAGGGGCAATGAACATGGGCAGCCTGGACCAGCTGAAGCAGACATTCTTCGACGAATGTAGCGAAGCGCTTCAGCAAATTGAAAACGGCCTCCCGGATATTCGAGACGGCGCCGGTTCCGAGGACACGATCAACGCGGTGTTCCGCTCCGTTCATTCGGTCAAAGGCGGTGCCGGCATTTTTGGTTTTGAAGATCTCGTCAAGTTCGCTCACGTCTTTGAGACAGTGCTTGACGAGATGCGCAGCGGCAAGCTGGCCGCGACGCGTGAGATTGTCAATTCGCTTTTGCAGGCCAACGATGTGCTAACCGACCTGATCGCGATGTCGCGAACGGGCGAGGCCATTCCGCCCGATTACGGCTCCGAATGCCGCGCGTCGCTTGAGCAAATTCTGCGGGCCAATTCAAGTGGCGAGCAGTCTGAAGCCAGCGACGCGGCGGCGGCGCCGGCCGATTTTGAAGGCCTGGATTTCATCCCGGTGCGCGTGGATGAATTGGATGCGCCTGAGGAAGTCGGAGAGTTTGAATACAACATCACCTTCCGGCCGAAGCCGGAATTGCTGATAAATGCCAACGAGCCACTTTATATTCTGCGCGAGCTGCGCAAACTCGGCACGCTGGACCTCGTGGTCGAGACCAACCGCCTGCCGGCCTTGGCAGAACTCGAAGCCGATCGGCCGTACCTGGGCTGGATCGGCACGTTGCGGACCGCGGCCAAGCGGGAGCAGCTTGATGAAGTGTTCGAATTTGTGATCGGCGACTGCGAGCTTGAAATCACCGGCAGGCCGATTGAACCGCAATCCGATACCGCCGGCCCGAGAAGTGAAGCCGAAGCGGCGCAATTGCCGGCGGTGCTGCCTTTTCCGGGCGAGGAACCGACGCTCGTTCCGGCATCCCAGCCGCCGGCGGAAAATTCCGCGGCGCAACCGGCGATGAATGCCGCCGCCGAACACGGGGACGGAGCGCCGCCGCCGCGCGCAACGTCGGTGAAGCCAGCAGCCGCGGCAGCCACGACGACGCGGGTCGAACTTGAAAAGATCGATCGCGTCGTCAACATGGTTGGTGAACTTTTCATTGCCCAGGCAATGCTTGCGCAGGTCGTTCATGGTCTTCCGGAAAACGTCAGCGGCCAGCTTGCGCAGGTGCTCGACCAGGTCATTCACCATACGCGCGAGCTGAAAGACAGCGTTATGTCGATGCGTGCGCAGCAGGTGGGCGCCGTGTTCCAACGGATGCCGAGGTTGGTCCGGGAACTTGCGACCAAGACGGCTAAGAAAGTCCACCTCGAAATGGTGGGCGAGAATACCGAGGTCGATAGGTCGATTATCGAACGCCTCGGTGATCCGTTGACGCATATCATCCGTAACTCGATCGATCATGGTATTGAATCGCCAGCTGCTCGGGTAGCTGCGGGAAAGTCGGAGCAAGGAACCATACGGCTTGCGGCGGAGCATCGCGGCAGCCGTATCGTTATTGAGATCAGGGACGATGGCGCCGGGATCAACTCCGAGCGCGTGCTCAGGAAAGCGCGCGAGCGAGGGCTGGTCAGCCCTGATGCCAATCTCAGCGATGATGAGATAAATAATCTGGTTTTCCTGCCGGGATTTTCCACGGCTGAAAAAATCTCGGACATTTCCGGTCGTGGCGTCGGAATGGATGTCGTCCGACGAAACATACAGGATGTCGGCGGCCGAATTTCGCTGAAGTCGGATCGCGGGCGCGGGATGACAATTCAGTTGGCGCTGCCGCTGACGCTTGCGGTCATGGAAGGAATGGTCATCCGGGTGCGTCAGGAGACATACGTCATGCCGATGTCGGCGATCGTGGAATGCCTGCGGCCGCCAGCGGCCGACATTCACAATTTGATCGGCACTCCGGGCATGCTGAGGTTGCGCGGCAATCTGGTGCCTCTCGTTCAGCTTTGCGATTTGCTGGATATCGGTTCGGCACCGGCGGCCTCCGAGGAACGGGTCGTCATGATCTCAGATGCGGGGGAAGGCACTCACTTCGGCATTGTCGTCGACGAGTTGTGCGGACACCAGCAAGTCGTCGTCAAGAGCATCGAAGAAAGCTACGGCTCGGTTCCGGGAATCGCCGGCGCCACGATACTCGGTAATGGCCGGGTCGCGTTCATTCTGGATGTTGAAAAGCTGTCCGATATGGCGAGCACGCAAAATGTTCAGGTCGGTGTTGCCCGTTTTTCGATCGCAGAGTCGAGAGCCGCAGCCGCCGCGAACTGAAGTTGAGGCAATGATGCCTCTGGGTGATCAGTGGCCGTGTTTGAGGAGTGATAACGATGCCAAGTGCAGCAGTCCTTAAGGTCCTGGTAGTCGACGATCAGAACAGTGTGCGGCAAATGACCCGCATTACTCTTGAGCAGATCGGCATCAGGCACATTCACGAAGCTGAAAACGGCCGTTCCGCCATGGACACGGCGTCGCTGCAGCCGCTCGATCTGATCATTTCTGATTACAACATGCCGGAGATGGACGGCCTTGCTTTGTTGCGAGCCGTACGTGGCCATCCGGCGGCGCGCAAAATCCCGTTTATTCTGCTCACCGGGCGCGGCGATCGCGAGCTCGTCGTAAAGGCGGCGCAGGCCGGTGCGAACAATTATCTGATTAAGCCGTTCACTCCAGACATTTTGCGGCAAAAAATCGAGCAGGTAATGGGGAAGTTGTCGTGACGGCAGTGGTCAATATCGAGTGCTCAGTTCAACCTCTTATTGCCGAAATTGGTACGTTTCTTGTTGCCACGGCCGAGGTACTGCGGGAAACGATTTTGCGTTTCGAGAAAAGCACTGCCGCTATCACCGAAAACGTGATGACGCGGCCAAGTCAGGCCGATCGCAACCTCATCGTCACTCTCCAGGATTTTGATCGGCTGCAACAGGAATTTCTGGTGTTCGCGGAGGTCCTGACTCAGGCCGCGCGCAAATCGAGCGAAGTCTTGGCTGCGGGTTGAAGGCGGCGGCCATCCAGCCGAGGATGCCATCGCGGGAATTTCGGTTGCGGATCTCAAGGAACGGCTTATGCGCCAGCTGAATATGTCATTGATCACTTTGGCGCCGCAGGTTGGAGACGAGGCCGTGTTTTAAGAGCGCTCCTCTTCTGCTTCCGGCGGCAGAATGGTGACATGCTCGACGATCCGACGCAGCCCTTTTGTCAATTCCGGGACTTGCTCCGGCTTCAGGCGGCGATAGGACTTTTGCCGCGCGAGCATGAGTGCATCCATGTGGCAGGTGATCGATTCCATATTGTTGTTATTGTTCGCTGGTATGGCGTCCAGGACGTCGCATAGCGAATTAGCGATGAAGGATAGCAGATCAAACTGCATAATGGTGGCAACGTCGCGCAATTCACGGCTGTGGGAATTGACGCGCTCGATCCACTCCGGGTCGGTTTCGCCTCGTTCAGCACTTTTGATCAAACTCGCAAGCTCCTGCAGCTCGGTGTCGAGCCAGCTGTCGAAGTCGCGCTTGGCCTCCTCAATCCCGCCGTGCGCGCGCTCGATTGCCGTGTCTCGAGGAATTCCGCCCGGGCGTCTGGCCAGCTTTTGAAAGCGTGTTTCGACGGCGAATATTCGGGCGGCGTCGTGCTTTCCGGCCCTCGCCATCAATCTTCTCCCGTCCGTACGGCGCTGAATAAGTTGTCGATGTCGTCTTGCGCGAGGGCGGGACCGCTTTCCGCCGCGACTTCAGCCGCGTTATCCCCTTTTCGGCGGCCAATGCCTTTCGGAAAGCCTTCGATTTTGAATCGACGATCAGGCCCGAAATAACTTTCGGTATCGACAAATTTGCGTGGGTTGAAGGCAACCCAACTCAGTCGATCATACAGGTTCGCCGGCGAGATTGGTTTGGCTATCACCATGTTGGCGCCGGCATCGCGCGCCTGCTTGATCGTCGACTCTCGGGAGTCGCTTGCCATGATCAAGATCGGTATCGTTCGATGCTCATTGTCTGTCTTGCCGCGAATAGTGTCCGTCAGCGCGAGGCCCCCGTGCGGCGGAAGTCGCGAGTCGCAGATCAGGATGTCGACTTTTTGGCCGACCAGCGTCTGAAAAACGCTCAGTGAGTTTCGAACTTCAAGAACCCTGTTTGATCCGAAGCCGCGGAGCATGCTGTGAATCAGCATCGTCATATATGAACTTTGATCGGCCACGAGGATGACCAGATCCCGAAGATTCATGTTGGGAGTTGTCACACAGTGCCCCTCGAGATTCGTGGCCGAAGCGACGTCAGGTTTGCGAACCTGTCCAAGCGTAACGTGAGCTGTCTGATGTTCGCAGCGTGCGTGAGCTCTTGATGGGTCGGCGCCGCTTTAGATTTCGCCAGCCATCCGATTCGTCTGCATGCGGTCATGCATTGTTCGCAATTAGTCCATCCGATTCTCGATTTTGTGCCCACCAGTTTTTAGTTAATCTATTGCGTTAAACTCGAATAACAAAGACGGTAAGCGACTTGGCTTCGCATTCAAACCCGTTGCTTGCCACCCTTTCAATTTAATTCTCCTTGTCTGGAACGCGTACAGCCGATGGCCCTTCGGCCATCAAAGCCGGCCCGAGTGCGAGAGCCAATTCATCGGAGCCGCTGATGCTTTGCAAACGCTCTCGGGCCGCCGTCGAATAAGCGAAAACACCTATAAGGACTAATCCGGATGGCGCGATTAGTTTGTGCGAAAGTGTTAGGGGCCCAGGCTGCTCATGTTGAGACAGAAAAATCGGTAAAACCGAAAATTACTGGCGGTCCTGGGTCAGTCTCACAACAAGGCTGTACTGGCAAACAATCTCAGGGCCGTTCCCTCTTTTCCGCGCTTGTCATGCTGGCAGTGGAAAAACCGTATGAGCGCAATCCGAATTCTCCATGTCGATGACGAACCCGATATCCGTGAGGTCGTTGACATGTCGCTCGGCCTCAATCCCGAATTTGAAGTTAGGGCGTGTTCGTCCGGTGCTGAAGCGGTCGCCGCCGCGATCGCATGGTCGCCGGCGCTCATTCTGCTTGATGTCATGATGCCGGGGATGGATGGCCCGACGACGCTGTTGCAGTTGCGCAAGAGCACGCAGACCTCCACCATCCCCGTTCTTTTCATGACCGCCCGGGCGCAGGCCCGGGAGATTGAACACTTCATCGCGCTGGGGGCGAAAGGCGTGATCTCCAAGCCGTTCGATCCAATGACACTTGCGTCCGAGGTTAGCAGTCATCTGCACGCCCTCGGTCACGCCTGATGCAGCCGTTCGACGTAGCGGAGTTGAGGCGCGAATAGCTCCATGAACGATCGGACATCAGCACATTGCTGCCTTCGAGGTAGTTGGTCGCCAAGCTTGAGGTTAAGGTGACGAGCAACTGTCCGGTTCCTTCGGGAAGCGTCCAGGCGCCGGCCTAGGCAACTACAGGCAGCGACAAGAATCCCAGTACATACGCGACGCAACGTTTCAGAACGGTTGATCCCAATCGCTGCGATTTTCGTCACGGCGATTGTCCCTCCCAAGCGCCCCGTATGGTTTGCGATGCGCTTTAGGCCTGTGTTCCGACTTCCAGGTTGCGCGCCAGTTTTTCGGTGACTCGACTGCCAATCTTGGGCAACGCGCCCTCGATGTTCAGCGCGAGAACGCGATTGCCACCGGCCGTTTCGGCCTGTTGGACTCTCGAAATTGCTTGGGTGAGCAGTTGGATGCGATCAATGTCACGTTTTGCGCGTCCCGAAACTGCGGCGACACTGGCGGTGACGAAGTCTGAAGCGACCAACTCGGAATTTCGCAACCGCAGCCGCTGAACTGTCGTGTGCAAGGTTTCGGCAAGTTCGCGTGCCGAATTGAGACCGAGATCGGGTGCGACCACGATGATCATGCCGTTCCGGTAGGCCGCGGCCACAACCCCGATCGTTGCGGTTAACCGGCGGACTGCCCGTGCGATCTGCGCCAGGGCATTCCGCGCTCCCTCTGCATTGGCCGAGCGATAATTGTCGAAGTGGTCAATGGTCAGTGCGATGACGGAAATTACATCGTCAGTGGATCCGGTAGCGGAGGTGAGATAGGCCTCGGCGACTTCGCCGACGAACAGACCTGTGGTCTCATCGATCCAGATGCCGGCGCGCCGGTCGCCCCAGCTCGAGAGGAACGACAGCAGTTCGCGCTCGCGTGCATGGCGACGATCGAGTTCCTGCTTCAGGCGAAGCGCCGCACGCACCCGTGCGACCAACTCGATGCGGTTGAGCGGCTTGGTCACATAATCCGTTGCGCCGGCCACAAATGCATTGGAAAGCGAGTCCATATCGACGAGGGAGGTGACCATGATGATCGGCAGGTCGGCGTAACGCGGGTCATTGCGGATGCGCGCGCACACTTCGACGCCGTCCATCTCATGCATGATGATGTCGAGGAGCGCGAGATCTACCGGCGGATGCTCATCGGTGGTGCGGCCGATATCCAAAATCTTGAGAGCTTCCCAGCCTGACGCCGCCGTGATGATATCGGCGTAACCCGCGGACAGCAGAGCGCCCTCGGTGAGGTCCCGAGACTCTTCAGAATCATCGACTACAAGTATTCGCATGCGCTAAATCCGTATTTTTACTTATGTATTTTTTCGGTCTCATTGTCTCATGGTGATTATTACTACTTGTAGACAGAAAGCTTCAGCTTTTTGGCAAACAAGCGCCAAGTATTGTTTTGGTATATGACGCGATAACCGGCGGATAGTGCGCCGGGCGCGGCTTCGGCGCAGGTATTGTTTGGGATTTTGCTTCCAGGGCTGGGAGGAAAGGGAGCGCCACCAAGGTGCAACCGACAACAAACGAGCTCTTGCGAAATCGTTGCATCACTGCGGAACCGCTATGGCTGAGTAGAACAGCTCCAATTCACGTGTCGCCGCTTCGCGCAACGCATGGAGGCGTTTCTTCAAGAGCAGAATTTCATCCGGCGTGAGACCGCGGCCGTCTTGATAGGGCACTCTCAAAACGTCTTCGGCGCCGCGCGCCGCGCGGCTGGTTGCCGGAAAACCGACGGTCGGACCAATGCCGACAATCCCGTGTATTTCGCGGTAAGTGCGCTCCACCAATTCAACAGCCGTGGTCGCGCCGGTATTGGCCAGGCTGCCGAGCGCCGCGTAGGCATCATTGATCTTGCTGTCGAGCGTCGACACGAAGCGCTGTCGCACCCGGGCCAGGCGTTCGGCAAAGCTATTGACGGACATAGCGCAATCCTCCGCGGCCAAATTCATAAGTTAAATCACGGGTCTAGTAAATTGGATTCATGTAAAATGGTAAATCTATACTGAATATAAATTGGTATATGCTTAGAACAACGCTAATTATACTGTATAACCCATGTATAATTCAAGAGTAAGCAGTTCTACTCACATGACCTTGGATGGATGGATATATTTGCCGCGTCCGATTGCGCGCAGAATGCAGATGGCACCTAGGCTACGCCTCGATTTTCTGCACGGCGGGGTGGCGACCATCACTGCGTTCTGCGCTCGATTTCGGCGACCGAAACCGCGTTGGGAATTTCGCCGACCGCGTCGGTTGTCGTGTCGTGTGACATCCCGCCGTTGCCAAAGTGCAGAACGTCGGAGCCATTCACGGCGGTGGGCGCCGGTTGCCGCCATCGCGGAAGATCGACGTGAAATATCGTTCCGCCGTCGGGCGCGTCATCAAATCCCACTTGGCCGCCGAGACGTTCGACGATCTGCTTCACGATGCTCAGCCCGAGGCCAGTACCGCCTTTTTCTTTTGTATTGGTGGCATCTGCCTGGGCGAATTTCTCAAAAATACGGGATTTGAACTCCGCCGGAATGCCGGAGCCGTGGTCGCGTACCGACAGCCTCATGCCGTCAGTGCGCGCCTCAATCGCCACCATGACTTCACTGTTTGGTGGAGAAAATTTGATGCCGTTGGAAATAAGATTGGTAAGAACCTGGGACAGCCGGTCGGGATCGGCTGGGACCACTCCGTCAGCGGCGGCGTTGAACCGGAGCTTGACCCGATACGCATCGGCGTACCCTCGATTGGCTTCGATTGTTTGCTCGACCAGAGCTCGAACCTCAACCGGTTGGAAATTGAAGGCGACCTCGCCTAACTCGAGTTTCTCGATGTCGAGAATGTCGTTGACCAGCCCGACCAGCCGCTTGCTGTTCGAGTGTGCAATCGAAATCAGCCGACGTATCGGATCGGACAGCGTGCCGGCCGCTGTTCCCATGATCAAGCCAAGAGAGCTGTAGATTGATGTTAGCGGCGTGCGCAGCTCATGGCTGACGGTCGAAACGAATTCGTCCTTCAGGCGCTCGAGTTGCTTTCTTTCGGTGATATCCACGATGACGGCAAGCACCATCGGACGCTGCCCCATCCGCATTGGGTTGAGCCCGACTTCGATCGGAAATTCGGAACCGTCCCGCCGCCGAGCCAACAGATTTCTGCGCTCATCCATGCGCCGCGGGCCATTTTCGGCGGTAAAATTTTCGCGGTATTGCGCGTGCTGAGCACGCACTCGTTCCGGAACAAGAATCTCGATTGGCTGCTCTATCAGTTCGTCACGCCGATAGCCGAACATGTTCTCAATCTCGGTGTTGACCATCACCATCTTGCCGCTGTGATCGACGATCACCATGCCGCTGGGACTGGCCTCCACTGCGTGGCGAAACATTTCTTCCGCCTCTTTGCGCTCGGAGGTGTCGACGATCACGCTCAGGATCATCAATCCATCTCGCGAGTGGATCGGGTTCAGCCCGATTTCGATCGGGATTTCGGCGCCGCCCTTGTGAAGGCCATAAATATTGCGGCCTTCGCCCATGCGCCGCGACTTCGGTTGCACGGAATATTCAAATCGATGCTGAAAATGCCGGGGGCGAAGTCGCTCAGGCACGAGAACGTCAATTGGCCGGCCAATCAGTTCTTCACGTCGATAGCCGAACAGTCGCTCGATTTCGGCATTGACCATGACGATACGGCCGGCACGATCGGACATGACCATGCCGCTGGGGCACGACTCGACGGCGAGCCGGAATTTTTCCTCGGCAAATTTTTGCGCCGAGATGTCGCGAGCGTTGAAGGCGACACCGATTATCGCGCCCGAATCGGACTTGACGGTGAAGAGGTCGACAGAGACCTCGATCCGGCGGCCGTCCTTGGCCATCCGGATGGTCTCGAAGTTTTCGACAGGCTTATCGCTAAGCGCCCAGTCGAAGACGGCTTGGTGTTCCTCGCGGCGCTCCGGAGGAATGATGATCTTGATGTTGCTTCCGAGGGCGTCCTGGGCGGCAAACCCAAACAGCCTTTCGGCTGCCAGATTCCACGTCGCAATGGTGCCATCGAGGCTTGTGGTCCCGATCGCCTCGACGGACGATTGCAGCACCGCACCTAACAGCAGTTCGCGATCGACCGGCTGTTGCGACTCCAATTCGACGGGATTTGAGTCTTCGACTCCATTCGCCGGCGCGACGGAGGGCTGCCGTTCATTCTCGAGCATACGCACGAAGCCGAGCGCAAGCCCGACAAGCGGCCGCTTTAACTGCTTTGCAAGTCTCATCAGGCACCCCGTGTTACGCTGTACAATTTCGGGGGCCGAGCCTTTGAATGATCTCAGGCTCGGGTGAACGCCAAGTACCGCTCGGTCGCCCACCAAACACTTGCAGGTCGCATGCTGCCGTTACGCCGAGCCGCGACGGCACGCTGTTACGGGTCAAAATTTCCGGGATGGGGACGCCGTCGGCGGGATCACGCCGCGCTCTTGTGCATTACGATGCGCATGAGATCGACGGAGTTCTTGGCGCCAAGCTTGCGCATGATACGGCCACGATGGATCTCGACCGTGCGCGGGCTGATCCCCAGATTTCGGGCGGTTTCCTTGTTGGAGGCCGCAGCGGCGATCTGTGCCAGTACCTCGCGCTCGCGACGCGTGAGCTGATGGTAGCCCGGAATCGCGGGGGACAGGGGCGGCGGCGACGAGATGCTCCGCTGCCGCTGGTCGGTCCACTCCTCGATGGCATGAGCGACCCTGGCGACGATAGTTTCGGGATCAAGCTGCTTCTCGATGTAGTCGAAGGCGCCGTTTTTGATGGCCTGCACTACGGTCAAAACATCGCCCAAGCCGGACACGACCAGGACTGGCGCCGGGTAGGAACTGGCGTCGAGCTCTTTGAGAACCTCAATGCCCGAATAACCCGGCATGCAGAGGTCGATCAGAACGCAGGCAGGCGTTTGATCGCGCGCCAGCCGGACGAAGGATAAACCGTCGGTGAAAGCCGCGGTGGGATAGCCGGCTCTGCGAAACATCGCGGTGAGCGCTTCGCGCATATCGTAATCGTCGTCGACGATAAAAACTTCGCGGATGGCCATCGGCGCGGTCGCGTGACCGTCAGATGCAGTGTGCGTGGTCGGTATGAGAGTTGGTTGCACCATTGCCTCCAGTAGCAGCTCAACGTGAGCGGCATTCAAAGTGAAGCTCACGCCGCTGTGGCGCTACGCCGGCGGACAGGCGTTCGATGAGTGCCCCCGCTGGGACGACAGGCTCCGCGCCGACTATTCGTACGAAGCCTAAAGACCCCCGCGCCGAATCAAGTCTCTTCAAATCATTGTCACAAAATACGCCAGATTCCGCTGTTCAAAGTTGGACAAACGATGAGGATTTTGCGTACGTGCTAATACTGCCATTCGTGATAACTATTTGTTTGTTTGTATCTTCTTCAAACGGGTCCGGCGATGCAAACATCAGAAGTTCTACGGATCAGAAATCGCGTTTAAGCAGTTGATATCTGATCCCACACGATCCTCGCCAGTAAATCTTGTACTACGATGTTGCCGTCATATGCGATATAGCCAGGATCGCTAAATTTGTTCATGAAGAAATTGACGCGGGACCTTGTCGTGCCGATCATCCTGGCAAGCGCGTCCTGATCGAGATTGCTGATCACTGTTCTTCTTGCCGCCGTTGTTCTCGCAGTCTGCCAGGAAAAATAACAGCCGCGCCAGGCACCGTTCGCTTGAGCGAATGAGGTGGCAATAAGGTAGGCGTGTAAAATTGCACACCGAACGAGAGCTTCAGACCGCGTTCCCCCGGCATCCAGTTCGCGGTAAGGATGGCCCGCGGAGAGGGGGGAAAGATGGCTTTTGACGCGGACGTAATTATCGTCGGTGCCGGACTTGCCGGGTTGGTCGCCGCGGCGGAACTGATCGACGCGCAAAAGAAGATCATCGTTCTCGATCAGGAGCCGGAGCAGTCGCTTGGCGGCCAGGCGTTCTGGTCGTTCGGCGGGATTTTTTTGGTCGATTCTCCCGAACAGCGGCGCATGGGCATCCACGATTCCCATGAACTCGCGCTGAACGACTGGATGGGGACGGCTGCCTTCGATCGGGGTGAGGATTATTGGCCGCGCCAATGGGCGGCGGCGTATGTCGCGTTTGCGGCGGGCGAAAAGCGCTCGTGGCTGCGCGACCGCGATATCCGGTTCTTCCCGGTGGTCGGCTGGGCCGAGAGAGGTGGCGACAATGCCAGCGGGCACGGCAATTCCGTGCCGCGATTTCATATCACCTGGGGCACCGGTCCCGGCCTGATCGCACCGTTTGTCCAGCGCGTGCAGGAGGGTGCGAAAAGCGGTCTGGTCAGTTTCAAGTTTCGCCACCGCGTTAACGCGCTGACCAAAACCGGCGAGGTAGTCGATGGTGTCAGCGGCGATGTCCTTGAGCCGTCGAACGTCGAACGCGGGCAAAAGAGCTCGCGCAATGTCGTCGGCAGCTTTGCGCTGAAGGCGCAAGCGGTCATCGTTACATCGGGAGGCATTGGCGGCGATCACGCGCTGGTGCGCCGGAACTGGCCGCAGCGTCTGGGGCCCGCGCCGAAACAAATGATTACCGGTGTTCCCGATCACGTCGACGGCCGCATGCTCGCGATCACGGAAGCCGCCGGCGGCACCGTGATCAATTCGGATCGCATGTGGCACTACGTCGAGGGCGTCAAAAACTGGAATCCGATCTGGACCAATCACGCCATTCGCGTTCTTCCCGGACCATCGACGCTCTGGCTTGATGCCCGCGGCAAACGATTGCCGGCACCGCTCTACCCCGGCTTCGATACGCTTCGTACGCTCAAGCACATCATGGCGACGGGCTATGACTATTCGTGGTTCATTCTGACGCGGAGAATTATCCAAAAAGAATTTGCCTTATCCGGATCGGAGCAAAATCCAGACCTGACCGGCAAAAAATGGAGCCTGGTTCTGGCGCGCGCGCGCAAGGGTATTCCGGCTCCGGTCAAAGCCTTCATGGACAAGGGCGAAGATTTTGTTGTCGAGCGCGATCTGACGCGGCTTGTAGAACGCATGAATGCGCTCACCGGCGAGCCGTTGCTCAATCTAAAAGAGGTCGAGCATGAGATTGTGGCTCGCGATCTCCAGCTCGACAATCCGTTCTGCAAAGACGCCCAGATCACGGCAATTCGCGCGACGCGGAAATATCTCGGCGATCGCCTGATCCGAACTGCGCGCCCACATAAACTGCTCGACCCGAGTGCCGGTCCGTTGATTGCGGTTCGGCTGCGGATTTTGACGCGCAAAACCCTCGGCGGTTTGCAGACTGATCTCGAAAGCCGCGTGATCGGTGCGGACGGCCAGCCAGTGCCGGGGCTTTATGCAGCGGGTGAAGTCGCCGGTTTCGGCGGCGGTGGTGTTCACGGCTATGCTGCGCTTGAAGGGACGTTCCTCGGCGGCTGCATTTTCTCCGGCCGCGCCGCCGGCCGCGCGGCGGCTTACGCCGTCGGCTAGGCTACCGCCCCTCCCAGTCAATCGTTGTCCCGGTGCCGAAGGCCGCCGCGCCGCGATGGAAATCGTGACTGCCATAGCAGAGCCTGATGAGATCGGCGATGTCGGCGTCCGGTGCGACCGCGAGGCGTCGCAATGTCTCTCTTGTAGCGCTCATGGTGAGCGGCGCGTGTTCCAGCAACCGCTTGGACAGCCGCGTCACCTCTTCATCGAGTTGTTCCTGCGCGACGACTGCCTCCAGATACCCGATCGGAATGAGCGTCTCGGCCGTCGGCATCTCGGCCAGTAATAGCATTCGTTTCACCCAGCTCACGCCCAGCGTGGCACAAAGTCGGCGAAGATTGGCAGCCGACAGACAATTGCCCAGCGTGCGTGCGATCGGAATCCCGAACCGCGCGCCGAAGACCGCGATACGAATGTCGCAGGCATTTGCGATAGCGAGACCGGCCCCGACTGCGAAGCCCTCGATCACCGCGATGCTGGGGACACGCAGGCGCTCCAATGCTTCGACAAAGCCGTCGAGCCGCGCTTCATAGGCTACGCCATCGTCACCATTGGTGAAGTCGCGGAATTGCGCAATATCGGTGCCGGCGACAAAGGCCTTGCCGCCAGCCCCGCGGAGTACAGCGACGCGGACATGGCTATTTGCATTGATCTCGGCACAGGCGGCGGCGAGCCCGTCGTACATCGCCCAGGTTATGGCGTTGCGCGCCCACGGCCGATCAAAAAGAACATGGGCCACCGCGCCGGCGATACGCAGTGTGACTTGTCCGTCGCGAGATGAGGCCTCTGGAAACTCTGGTCCCGTCATAGTCCAACGCGGCTTGCTGAACTCCGCCTGTATACCCGGCGGCGTACTCTTCGGGAATGCCCGAGCCTTTCGTATGGCGAAATCGCGCCATCGTGAAATTTTGTCTCGTCGTCCGCGATTCAGCGTTCTCGACGAATAAAGGAAAGCGCGCGGGCCGCGGCTTCGGCAATACCGACGTCGCCTGCTGCCGCCGCTCTCACAATCGCGTCGATCTCGCCTCCGGTCGCATTGCGGATCGATTCATCAACCGCGCGGCCGGCTGCCTGTGCGATCAGCCGGCGCATGCGGCGTCCGCGGTTTCGCGCTTTGTCTCCGACGCGAGACGCGATCAGGCCGTCGATGGCGGCACACAATATCGGTATGCCCGTCTCTTTCGTCGCCACCGTCTCGATGACCGGGATACCCTGCCTGTCCTGACGCAGCTTGAGCATATTTTTAAGTTGATCGGTGGTGCGTTGTGCGAGCGGCAGGTCGGCCTTGTTGACCACGAGCACATCGGCGATTTCAAGGATGCCCGCTTTCATCGCTTGCACATCGTCGCCCATATTGGGCGCGTTCACCACGACGCAGATGTCGGCAATCTCGGCGACCTCGACCTCAGACTGGCCGGTTCCGACCGTTTCAACGATGACGACATCGCGGCCGGCGGCATCCATCACGTCGATGATGCGGTGAATGCTTTCCGACAGGCCTCCGAGGTGTCCGCGCGACGCCACAGAGCGGATGAATACGCCGGGATCTTCGGAGTGACGCCGCATCCGCACCCGGTCGCCGAGAATGGCGCCGCCGGATATCGGGCTGGTCGGATCGACGGCGGCGACGGCGACCGTTTGCCCGCGCTCGCGCACGGCGCCGACGTAGGCGTCGATCAACGTCGATTTGCCCGCACCCGGCGCACCGGTGAACCCGATAACCACGGCGCGGCCGGCTAGAGTGCAGATGCGCCGATGGATCAGGTCGGCGGTCTCGCCGCCCGTTTCCATCAGCGTGATGCATCTCGCGAGTGCGGCCGGGTCGCCGGCGACGAGCTTGCTGATAAGGTCGTCGGGCGCCGGCGGTTGGCGGGCTGTTGCGGTTTCAGACAACAACGAGGGGATGCCCAAAACCGAGTTCCTGGCGGAGAAGGCTCACGATCTCGCCGTGGGTGACGCCGGCTTCGGCGGCTTCGACGATCCGCTCGTAGACATTCTCGCGCGCGCTGTTTGCGGCCCGCGCCAGCGCATCAAGCGCGTGGCGCACGTCTGTCTGGCTGCGCTCCTCTTTGTAGGCTTTGAAACGGGCGATATGCTCGTTCATTCGTTCCGGATCGGGGCGCTCCGTCGGCCTGCCGCGGAACTCATCATCGGCCTGGTAGCAATTGACCCCGACTACCTTCTCGTCGCCGCTTTCCACGCGCTCCTGGAAGGCCAGCGCCGATTGGCCGATCATGGATTGAATAAGGCCGGCTTCGGCGGCCTTGTACATGCCGCCGGCCTCGTCGATCTTGCCGATCAGCGCCTCGATCTCATGCTCCATCTGATCGGTCAGCGTTTCCACGTAATAGGAGCCGCCGAGCGGATCGATGACGTCGCACAGATGCGCCTCTTCGCGCAGGATGTTCTGAGTGGCGACTGCAATACGTGCCGTTTCCTCGGTCGGCGTGGTGATCGCTTCGTCGTAGGCATCGGTGTGAAGCGATTGCAGTCCGCTGATGATCCCGGCCATCGCCTGCACTGCAACGCGGGCGATGTTGTTCAGCGGCTGCTGCTCGGTGAGATCGACGCCGGAGGTCTGGCCGTGGAACTTGAAACGCCATGAGCCCGGGTCTTTGGCGCCGAGACGCTCGCGCGCCAGCTTCGCCCAGATCCGGCGGCCGGCGCGAAATTTTGCGACTTCTTCGAAAAAGCTGATCGAGATGTCGAAGAAGAAAGTGAAGCGCCGGAGCACGACATCGATGTCCATGCCGCGATCGATGCAGTCTTGGGCATATTGCAGCGCCGTCGAGATGGTGAATGCCATGGTCTCGACTGGAGTGGCGCCGGCCTGCTGCATGTGCTGGCCTACAACCGACACCGGATTCCAGCCCGGCACGTGCTTGCGGCAGAACTCGATGTGATCGAGCAGGACACGTCGCGCGCCAGGCAGCGACAGCCGGTAGAACATGTGATTGGCGATGAAGTGCGAGAGATAATCGCTCTGGTTCGAGGTGCCGGTTATCGAGGTCCAGGGAACGCCGCGCTTTTTGGCGACGGCCAGCATGAAGGCAAGCAGCGTGAATGGCGACGGGTCGTTCATCGCTGCGGAGATGGTGCCGAGCGGCACGCGATCAAGCGCGCGTTCCATATGGTCGGTGGTGTTAATGACGGTGCCGCAGGTGCCGAGCAACACCGGATCGACTTCATCGCAATCGACGCCGCGAAAACCGGAATTGCACGGCAACAGACTGATGGCGGTTGCGCCGGCGTCGAGGATGACGCGCACCCGCTTATTATAGTCCTCCGGTGTGCCAAGTCCGATCAGCTGGCGCTGCGTCCAGGTGCGGCCGCGATGCATGGTCGGATAAATGCCGCGGGTAAACGGGTACTGGCCGGGGAAGCCGAGGCTGTCGAGAAAGCCGTCACCGTTCCAGTCGCGCGGCGTGTACAGCGGCTTGATCTCGATCCGCGAGCGGTTTCTGACGACGCGATCGGCGCCGATCTGGTTGTTATAATCGCTGCGCCAGCGGCCCTGCGCCTGCTCGAAACCGGGAAGCGTCAGCTGGACGGCTTCTTTGCTCATTGGGCGATCTCCCTCAACTCGGCGTTTTTGATCTCGCGCACTTGGGCGGCGAGGTTGGCGACGTGTTCGATGATCTCGTCGCGTGCGGAACCCGGTCCGAATATGGCGCTCACGCCCGCTTCGATCAGGGCCGCGCGCTCGTCCTCCGGCACGATGCCGCCGACGAGGAGGCCGATATGACCCAGCCCGGCAGCGCGCAACGCCTCCATCAGTTTCGGCACGATAAGATGGTCAGTCGCGAGCGAACTGACGCCGATGACATCGACGTCCTCTTCCATCGCGAGTTTCACCACCGCGGCAATCGACTGCCACGGCGGCGTGTAGATGACTTCCATGCCGGCGTCGCGCAGATAGGCGGCGACGATGCGGCTGCCGCGATCGTGGCCGTCGAGCCCAATTTTAGTGACCAGGACCCGGGCAGGGGGCGACAACTTGCTCGCCGTCATTTGCGGCCTCGCGAGATTTTGACGCCGGCGAGCGCGCGAAGCGGCGCCAAAAATTCGCGCGCAATCGCCTGCACCGGCTTGCCGGCTTCTTTGTACCAAACCGGCGTCCAGTTCATGGCGCCAAGCAAGGCAAGGCGCGCGATCGTCGCGTCGCGCTCGCGCGGCAGCGTGATCGCGGAAAAATATCTGCCAAGGCGCGCTTCGTAGCGGTCGCGCAATTCTTTCAGTTCGCCGGAAATTTCCGGCGCATCGGTCGGCAGGATGCGAATGAGGACGCGGGCGTAGGCGCTGGCGTCGAGAATAGACTCAAGATGCGCGGCGATGGCTTTTTCCAGACGCGCCCAAGGGTCGCGCTCGGCCGCGGCGGCTCTTTCAACCCGATCGAGCAGGCGCTGTACGCCTTCCTCGTACACGGCGAGCAGCAGCGCCTGCTTGCTGGCGACATGAAAGTAGATGGCGCCCGGCGTCATCGCGGTCGCAGCCGCGAGGTCGCGCATGCTGGTGGCATGATAGCCGCGCTCGGCGAACTGCGCCGCGGCGGCATCGAGCAGGGCCGGCCAGCGGTTTGGCTGACGTCTGGCGGTGATTGCAGGCACGCGGGTCGCTCACGGGTAGATCGCCAATCGGTCGTTTAGCACAAAATGGGGTGGGAGCAAAGGCGTAGCGCAAGTATAGCGCCCTTTGGCGCACTTCTCTGGGCAGATAGCTAAACGGTCGTTCTGTGCGATTTGATCGGCCAAAGGTATGTAATATACGAGACATATATCAGTGACCTTCGCAGCAGCCGTAAGTTGGGGACAGCACGATGGTGAGCCGGGTGAGCAAACAGGCCGAGCGTCAAAAAGCCAAGACCAGCGCCACAGAAGCGCCAAAGCGCGAAAGCGAGCGGAAGAAGCGTACCATCACGGAAATCCGCGAGTTGAAAAAGACCGGCGAGAAAATGGTCTATATGTCGGTGCCGGATTACACGTCGGCGAAATGGGCCGAAATGGCCGGTGTCGACGTCGCCGTGGTCGGCGACAGTCTGGCGATGGTCGCTCATGGCCATGCCAGCACCATTCCGGCGACCATGGATATGATGATCATGCATGCACAGGCGGTGCGCCGTGGCGCGCCTAACACCTTTTCGCTCGGCTGCATGCCCTATCAGAGTTATCACACGGCGGACCGCGCGCTCATCAACGCAACGCGCTTCATGCAAGAAGCATTATGCGACGCGGTCAAACCGCAAGGCGGCAAATCGCAGGCGCATATCCTGAGGGCACTGGTCGACGCCGGTATTCCGACCGCCTCGCATATCGGCCTCACCCCGCACACCATCGCGATGTTCGGCGGCTTCAAGATTCAGGGCCGCACCGCCGACGCGGCGATGAAGATTCTGGAGGACGCCTTGGCGATCGAAGATGCCGGCTGCTTCATGCTCGAGTTCGAGGCGGTCCCGGCGAAGATCGCCAAGCTCATATCTGAACAATTGACCATCCCCACCATCGGCATCGGCGCCGGCGTCGGTTGCGATGGGCAAATTCTGTTGTGTTACGACCTGCTCGGCGTGTTCACCGACTTCAAACCGAAATTCACCAAGCGGTACGGCAAGCTGACCGAAGTCGCCGTCGCCGGCATTGCGCAATACATCAAAGAGGTGAAGGGCGGCGCGTTCCCCGACGACGAGCATTCTTATTCTGTCAATGAAGCCGAATACGAGAAATTTGCCACGATGGTCGCCAAGCGCAGGCAGGTCTGACGTGCCACGATCGCCAACAGCGGTTCTGCGGCGTCCGCGTTCTACACGACAAGCGTCGGCGAGAGCTGGACGCCCTGCCGCGGCGGTCGCCGAAAGCCTGACCGAGCAAGCCTATCGACAAATCGAGGAGCAGATCGTCACCTTGCGGCTGAAGCCCGGTGACGTTTTGTCCGAACAAATGCTGTCCGCAACATTCGGCATCGGACGAACGCCCGTGCGGGAAGCATTGCAGCGGCTGGCCAACGAAGGGCTGGTGATCATACTGCCGCGCAAGGGCATTCTGGTGTCGGACCTCAATCCGCGGCAGCAGCTCCTGGTCCTGGAAGTGCGCCGCGAGCTCGAACGGTTGTTGAGTCGCGCCGGCGCCGAGCGAGCGACTGACGAGCAGCGCCAGCAAATGCAGGACATCGCGCGCGGCATGGACCATGCCGCCAAGTCCAACGACGACATCGCCTTCATGCGGCTCGACCGCGAGTTCAACGGCCTCATGATCGAAGCAGCCCACAACGACTACGCCGCGCGTTCGATGAAGCTCTTGCAAGGGCTGTCGCGCCGCTTCTGGTACATGCACTACCGGCAAACCGCAGACTTGCCGCTGTGCGCGCGGCTGCACGCCAACCATGCCCGCGCGATCGCTCGCGGCGACAGCGAGGCCGCGGCGCGAGCAAGCGACAAGCTGATTGACTATGTCGAAAGCTTCACCCGCGGCACGGTTCTAGCGTGAACGACGAAGAGCAATCATGAAAATCTACGAAGGCAAGCGCACCATGGACGGCCTGGTCGTGACGGTCGACGGCCAGACGGCTGCCTGAGCATTACGAAGTCAAGCAGTTCACCAAGCGCGGCTTTGAATGGACCTACGAGGGAACCAGCCCGCAGCAGCTGGCGCTGGCCATCCTGTTCGACCATCTCGGCGACAAGGACCGCGCCATCGCGCTTTCGGGGCCATACATGAAGGATGTGATCGCCAATCTCGACAACGATTGGCGGCTCACCGCCGGTGAAATCGATGCCTACCTGAGCAAGGCCGGCGTCCATTAAAGCGGATGGCGCGGCGGATTGCGGCCGCCGCGCCGCCGTGATAGATGTCTGATATATCAGACGCGGAGGAATAACGTGATCAGCCAGCGCCAAATCGAGTTCCGGCGAGACTATCGCTCCCGCATCCTCGGCTGGTACGACGGCTACGTCCACCTCGTCATCATCTATGCGATGGGCGCGGCTGTCTTCTACATCTACGTCGAGCACATCCATGCCGTGACCGCGCTCGAATGGCTGACCGTCCCGTTCACCTTCCTGTTCACCAATTTGTTCGAATGGGCGGTGCATAAGTACGTCATGCACAGGCCGGTCAACATCAAAGGCCTGCGGGCGATCTATGAGCGGCACACGCTCAATCATCACCAGTTTTTCAGCGACGAGGAAATGCGCTTCCGCGATCACAAAGACTGGCGGGTGACGTTATTCCCGCCTTATGCCCTCGTCGTTTTCATCCTGATGTCGATCCCCGCCGCCGTCATTCTTGGCAGCCTGTTCACCGCCAATGTCGGCTGGCTGTTCATTTCGACCACGACCGCGATGTATCTGATCTACGAGTTCATGCACTTCTGCTGCCACGTCGATGAGAACTGGTTTGTGCGTCATTTCCCGTTCGTCAACACGCTGCGCCGCCATCATACGGCGCATCACAATGCGCGGCTGATGATGGAGGTGAACATGAACCTGACATTTCCGATCGCCGATTGGCTGTTCGGCACGTCGGACCTCGACCGCGGCCTCATCGGCACGCTGCTTAACGGCTACGACACGCGATTCCTGAAGAAGAATCTGCGCGGCAAGCCGCGGCTCCCGAGCGAAGCCGCCGCCGATCCAGTCGGCGCCAACTAGTTCGCTGGCGTCATTGCACATGCCAAACGACGTCAAAGGGATGCTCTCGGCCGCCGTGCTGATCGTCGCCGCAGCACTGGCTTATTGGAGCGGCTCGCCGGTTCGCCACGACTTCTCGACCTTCGTGATGATCGTGGCCATCCTGATGGTCGCGGCGATGTGGGTCTTCCCCGAAGCCGCCGGCAAAAAGGGCACCGCGAAGCGGGCCGAGTAGGTGCGTTGTGCCCGGCCCTCGGACGGGCACAACGCTGTGCCGGCGAACCTCACGCCGCCACTTTGTGACGGGCAAGTTCGGCCTTGTAGAGATTTATTTCCTCGATGAAGGCGCTCGCGATGCTCGGCCGCGTTTGCAGCGTTTCGTAGTAGCATTTAATCGCCGGCCACGGCTTGAGTTCAACGCCGGTCGGCGTTGTCCAGTTGAGCACCGTATAAAGATACGCGTCGGCGATGCTGAACCGATCGAGCAAGAATTCGCGGCCGGTGAGGTGCTTGTCGAGGTAGCTCAGGCGCGATTCGTAGCGATTGAGCGTGTGTGTGCGCGTCCCTTCCGGCGCATTTTTATCGAACAGCGGAATGAATAACGCTTTGTGCAACTCGGTGCCGATGAAGCACAGCCATTGCTGCAGGCGCGCGCGGCCAAGATCGTCGGTTGGCGCCAGATTTGCGTCTGGGTAACGGCTCGCAATGTATTGCAGAATTGCAGCGTTCTCGCTCAGCATCGTACCGTCGTCGAGGCGCAGCAGCGGCACGAGACCCAGGGGGTAAATTTCGCGATAATCGGCTCCCTCAAGCGTGCGTTTGCTCTTCGGGTCGACTTCGATGAAACGGACATCGGCGGCCCCCGCCTCGTAAAGTGCGATCCGGCTCGCCAGCGAACAGGCCATCGGAGAAAAGTACAGGTCCATGGGTGCTCTCCCTTCTATTATTGTACTGTCTCGCATAAATTAGAGGCGGTCAAGGATTTTTTGCGAAATGGTACAAAAAAAAGCAAAACCTCAGGAATTGCAACCGGAACCCCGATCGGCCGAGGCCCGCCCCCGCGGACGCCCGCGGCAATATGATCCCGACCGTGCGCTTGCTGACGCGGCGGCGACGTTTTGGAAGAAGGGCTATGGAGGCACGTCGCTCGACGATCTCGTCGCCGCGACGGGTATGAACCGGCCAAGCCTTTATGCGGCATTCGGCGACAAAGGTGACCTCTATCTCAAGACGCTCCAGCGCTACCAGCAGAAGTCACGCACCAAAACCATTGAATTGCTGGCCGATCGGCCGTCGCTCCGGGTCTTTCTCACGCGTTACTATGACGGTGCACTCGAGATTTACCGGGCCGGCGGCGAAGATGCGCGGGGCTGTTACTCGATTTCGACCGCGCCGGCGCAAGCGACGGTCGATCCGGCAATTCGCCAGTTTCTGGACGAAAGCATCCGCGGCACAGACGCTTTTCTGGCGGGGGTCATCGGCGAGGCGCGCGAGCGGGGCGAGATTGCGGCAGGTGCAGACCCTTCCGCCTTGGCGCAGATCGCGACCGCAACCTTGCACACAATCGCGGTGCGGTCCCGCGTCGGGGCATCACGGAAACAACTCAGGGCGCTGGCCGCGGCGGCTATCGATCTGATCTGCGGACCAGAGCGTTCGTGAGCCAAGTGTCCCGACGAGGTGCGAGCCGTCAAGCGATCGAATGCCGCCCCACCCCGATCAGTTGATCGAGCTTTTCCCGATTCTGCTTTAAGGGTTCGCTCAACCCGTCATAGGTGATGCGGCCGCGGTTCATCACGACCGTACGCGGCGAGATGTCCAGCGCGAGCCGGGTATTTTGCTCGACCAGCACCAGCGTCAGCCCTTGCGCATCGGCGAGCCGCCGAACGGCGCGCGCCAGTTCCTCGACAATGACCGGCGCCAGTCCCTCGGACGGCTCATCCATAAGAATGACGGCTGGGTTGCCGATCAGTGCGCGGCCGATCGCCAGCATTTGTTGCTCGCCGCCGGAGAGTTGCCCGCCCCAGTTCTGCTGCCGCTCCGCAAGTCTCGGAAACAGCGCGAATACCGCCTCCATGGTCCACGGCCCGGGCCGCGCCGCGACCTCAAGATTTTCCCGCAGCGTCAGCGACGGAAATATCTCGCGCTCCTGCGGCACATAGCCCAATCCTGCCGCGACGCGGCGATAGGCCGGCATGCGCGAAATGTCCCGGCCAAGCAGACGGATGCGTCCGCTGTGCAGTGTTGTGTGTCCCATCACGGTCGAGAGCAGCGTTGTCTTGCCGACGCCGTTGCGCCCAATGATCGCGAGCGTTTCGCCCGCTTGAACCTCAAGCCGCACCTTCTCGAGGATCACGGTCTCGCCGTAACCGCCCGACACGTCCAGGAGCTCGAGCGCAAATCCCCGGCCGCTCATCACGCGTCCTCGCGGCGTTCGCCGAGATAGACCGAGCGCACCCGCTCGTCGGCCTCTATCTCTTCCGGCGTGCCTTCGGTCAGCACTTCGCCCGCGACCAGCACGGTAATGCGGCTGGCGAAGCGGAACACCACGTCCATGTCGTGCTCGATAATCAAAACCGTGATGTTCGGATCGAGCCGCTCGATCACATCGAGGATCAGATGGTTCTCCGAAGACGGCACGCCGGCCGCGGGCTCGTCGAGCAGCAACAGCTTCGGCCGTTGCGCCAGTGCGATGGCGATTTCGACCAGCCGCTGCCGTCCGTACGGCAACTCGCGCACCGGCTTGCATGCGTCCGCTATGAGTTCGAGCGATTGCAGGTGGTCGAGCGCCTCGTCGATGACCGAGGTTTCCTTTCCCGGCGGATCGCCAGAGATGATTACAGGCGCCGGTCCGTTCGGCGATCGCGAGATAGACATTTTCCAGGACGGTGAGGCCGCGAAACAATTGATTGACCTGAAACGTGCGGGCGATGCCGCGCCGAGTGCGGCCGGCCTGCGGCAGCGACGTAATCACTTCGCCGTCGAGCAAGACTTCTCCGGCGGACGCCTTGATCCTGCCGGTGATCAGATTGACGAGCGTGGTTTTACCGGCGCCATTCGGCCCGATCAAAGCGTGCCGGGCGCCGCGTGGCAGTGCGAGGTTGATGTTGTTCGCGACTTGCAGAGCGCCGAAGTTCTTTTGCAGGTTTCTGATCTCGAGGGCGGGCTCGGTCATCGCTGCATGCTCCAGGGCAGCGACCGGCCGAGGCGCGTGAGCCTGCCGTACACGCCGTGCCGCGCCAACAGGACCACTGCAACCAGAATAAGTCCGATGCCGAATTGCCAGAATGCCGGGCTGAGCTTCGCCAACTCGTTCTGCAGCACCATGTAAACCACCGCGCCGATAAAGGCGCCGTAAAGCCACCCCGCGCCGCCCAGGATGAGCATCATTAGCACCGCGGCCGATTGGTCGAAGTCGAACACGCCGAGTGTGACGAGGGTGTTGGTGTGCGCAAACAGGGCACCGGCGATGCCGGCGACACCCGCCGAAATCGTGTAGGCGACAACGAGGCGCCAGTGCACCGGCGATCCAAGCGCATGCATGCGGCCGACGTTCTCGCGGATGCCGACCAGCGCTTGGCCGAACGGCGAGTAGACGATCCGCCGTACGACGTAGAACGTAACCAGCAGCACGCCGAGGCAGTACAGGTAGTAAGTGTGGCCGTAGAGATCGTAATCAAACCGCCCGAACAGCGGCGCGATGTTGATGCCGGGAATGCCGTCGTAGCCGCCGGTAAAATCGCGGAACAGATTGCCCAATTGCTGCAGCATGATGGTAGTCGACAGCGTCAGCACTAGCAGCGCCAGGCCGCGATAACGCAACAACAGCCACCCGGACAGGAATCCGGCAATCGCGGCGATGACGGCGGCGCAAACGAGCCCCGAGATCGGCTCGCTCCAGTGCAGATCGGTCACCAACAAAGCCGCTGTGTATGCGCCGACGCCGAAATACGCCGCATGCCCGAGTGTGACGATCCCTGCATAGCCAACAATGAGATCGAGCGAGAGCGCGAACAAAACCATGATCAGCGTCTGGCTGCCCAGAACCATTTGATTCGGGAAGCCGAAGTAAGCCGCAATCGCGATCAACCATGGCAATGCCTCGGCAATACGAATACGGTCGCGCCGCACCAGAAAAGCGGCGGCGCGCTTTCGCCCGGCGGCAGCGTCGCTGCCGGCCACGGAGGTTGACGTGTTATTCGCGTCCATAGAGACCGGCGGGCCTAATGAGCAAAATCAGCACCGCGACCGCATAAATGGCAAAACTCCCGGCGTCGGCAAAAAGATATTTGCCGGCGGTATCGCAGATCCCCAGAACCAGCGCTCCGGCAAGCGTTCCCCAAATGCTGCCGGAGCCGCCCACTGCGACGACGAGGAGAAAGTACACAAGATAGATGATGGCGAAGCTCGGCGTCAGGCCGAGAAGCTGAATGGCGAGCCCGCCACCGAGGGCGGCAAGTCCGCTGCCGACCGCGAATGTTAGTGTGAAAAGACGATCGACATTGATCCCAATCGATTGCGCCATGCGCCGGTTGTCGACCGCGGCGCGAATCTTGGCGCCGATATTGGTTCGCTCGAAGCCGTACCAGAGCGCGGCAACAAGTCCGGCCCCGACAACGATCAGAAAGACCCGGTAGGCAGGAAACGAGCGCCCGCCGAGATGAAACTCACCGGCAAGGTAATCGGGAACGTGGATTGCCTTCGGCAAGGGCCCGTAAAAATATGTGTACGTCGCGATCGCCATAAAGGCGAGGCCGATGGTCAACAGCACCTGATCGAGTTCGCCGGCGCCGTAGAGCTGCGCATAGAGCGTCCGCTCGAACAGGACGCTGACCGCGCCGACGACCAGAAAGGTAATGACGAGCGATGCAAGAAACGGCACCCCCCAGCTGGCCGTTGCGGTCAGCACCAGATAGCCGCCTGCCATGGCGAACGCGCCATGCGCCAGGTTCACGACGCCCATCAACCCCATCGTGACCGAAAGTCCGACAGAAATGATGAACAGGAACATGGCCCAGGCCAGACCATCGAACAGAATACTGACGACGGTGTTAGCCACGGGCGATCTTTGATCTCAATCTTCGGCGGTGCAAGCGAGGATACCGCTTGCGACCGCCGCGGCAAATGCTGAATGCGCTGTTTGGGGCGCGACCCGGGTCTACGACCCCGAAGCGCAACGTCCGACCTTGAGGACCTTACATTCGTCCTTCACCGCCGGAAATGTTTCCAGAATTTTGACACCGAGTTTGCCGTCCGGCTTTTTGATCACTTCCTCGACGCGCTCGGGTTGGATCACGTCGCGCGTCTGCGGATCGATCTCGATCGGGCCGCGCGGCCCGACATGCTTCCAGCCTTTGAGCGTATCGACAACCTTGGCGCCGTCATCAAGGTTGCCGTTGAGCTTGTTGATGACATCGAAGATCGCCGCCATTGTGTCCATGCCGGCGGCGGACTCGAAATCGGGATAGGAATCCGGCCCGTAAGCTTCGTGCCACGCCTTCACAAACTCCTTGTTGAGCGGCGTGTCCAGGTCGTCGGAGTAGCTCGACACCACCACCAGTCCGATCGCCGCGTCGCTCATGTGCGCGAGTTCATAATCGGGAATGAGATCCATCGGACCGATCAGCCGGACACCGGCCTGGCGCATGCCGAGGTCGCCATAGGTCTTCATGACGCCGCCGGCATGCGAGCCGGACGGAACGAACACATAAAAGCAGTCCGGGTGTTCATCCTTGACCCGCTGAAACAGCGGCGTGAAGTCGGGCACCGGACCGGGAGGGCCCATGCGGACTTCGTCGACAACTTTGCCGCCGGCCTTTTCAAACGCTGTCTTAAACGCGAGCGTCGAGTCCTGGCCGGGAGGAAAGTCGGTGAATCCGGTGGCCGCTGTCTTGCAGCCGTATTTGGTCGCCGCGTAGGTGCCCATTGGATAGGCGGGATCCCACATGCTGAAAGAGAAGCGGACGATGTAGGGCGACAGCGTCGTGATCCAGGCGGTCCCTGCGTTCGAAATCAGCATCGGTATTTTCGCCTGGGTCGCGAGCGGCGCGGCGGCGATGGCTCCCGGCGAGAACACAAAGCCCGCGAGCAGCTTCACCTTGTCGTTGGTGATGAGTTCGGTGACCACGGTTCTGGCATTGGCGCCCGATGCCGGCCCTTCATCGCGCTTGATCAATTCTATCTTATGATCGCCCAGGTCTTTGGCGTGAAGCTTGAGATAGAGGTCGTACGCCCGGTCGACTTGAATGCCCAAGTCGGCGTTGGGACCCGAATACGGCAACACCACGCCCACCTTGATCGTTTCGGCGACGGATGTTCCCGCCCAACACAATGTCAGCAGCGAAGCTGCAACTGCGCCTATGATTTTCATGACGATTTCCTCCCTGACTTCGCTTTCCCGAATGGGCAAATGGTGGGCGCTGGTTAAACGCCATCACACTTGATTTTCTGTATTTTCGCACGTCAATTCGGCGCTGGCAAAGTAGGCAGTCAGCGAAAACGCCGCGTCGGTCTGACGCATTGATGGCGATTAAAGAAAATGGGGTCAGGGCATGGTCGCCACGAGACGCATCGACGGCAAGGCGCGCGCGGACCGTTTGGTCGCGGACGTAGCCGCCGCCACCGCAAAACTGAAAGGTGAAGCAGGGTTTGCACCCGGCCTTTGCGCCGTCCTTGTCGGCGACGATCCGGCGAGCCAGGTCTATGTCCGCAACAAGGGCAAAGCCGCGACCGCCGCAGGCATCCAAAGTTTCCAGGAGGTCTTACCGGCGACGACCAGCGAGGCCGAGCTCCTGGCGACTGATCGCCAAGCTCAACGCTGACGACAGGGTCGATGGCATTTTGGTGCAGCTCCCCTTGCCGAAGCATATTAATCCGCAACGCGTCATCGACGCCATCGATCCGCGCAAAGACGTGGACGGATTTCATGCCCAGAATGTCGGCAAGCTATGGAGCGGCGGACAACGGGACGCGCTGGTCCCGTGCACGCCTTATGGTTGTCTGCTGCTGTTACGCGACGTGTTGCCGGATTTGGCAGGCGCCGAAGCGGTCGTGCTCGGGCGCTCCAACATTGTCGGCAAGCCGATGGCGGCGCTGCTCCTGGCCGAGAGTTGCACGGTGACGATCGCTCATTCGAAAACTCATCACCTTTCGGCCGTCTTACGCCGAGCCGATATTTTGGTCGCAGCCGTCGGTCAACCGGAGATGGTGCGGGGTGACTGGATCAAGCCGGGCGCCGTCGTCATCGACGTCGGTATTAATCGGGTCGCGGCTGACGACGGGAAATTGAAACTTGTGGGCGATGTCGCCTTTGCGGAAGCCTTCGGAGTTGCCGGCTCGATCACCCCGGTCCCTGGCGGGGTTGGGCCTATGACCATCGCTTGTCTATTGCGTAATACCCTGGTAGCCGCCTGCCGCCGGCGCGGCCGCGCTGAACCGCAAGTCTGAAATCTTGCAAGTTTAACGATTAGTCTTTTCCAAAAAAATTAATCATTTCAATTATTTAAAGTGAAGACGGCGCTCGCGCGGGCTCCGGTGCACGGTTGTTGCGCCCGGGCGCCGAGGAACGATCGGCGGCGCGTTAGAAGAATTTTCACCGCACCGTTGCAACGGCCGGAACTTTCCCGTGCCGAACGCGTTCGCGTTACGGCTTAAGAGGAGTCACGTGAGGGGGAAGATTACGGCCTAGGACTGGGCGCCGCCAAAGCTGCCGCGCGCGGCCGTGTCGGCTCATATTTTCCCGTTGCTCGCAGTCGCAGTCAGGTAGCGCGCGCCGCCCGGTTCGGCGGTGCTGCGCTGGTCGTACTCGGAGACGTCAATGCCCCGCACTTCCAACGTAGCAGGTGCCACAAAGAAAAACGGTGCTGCGGCCGCTACTGCTGCTGCTTCGCTCGCCCAAAACCGATCGCCGAATCTTAACGGCAGCGAGGCTTTGGATTTGCAGGAACTGCTGCGTGCGCTCCAGGCCATGCGTGTCGGCGACTTCTCGGTCCGGATGGCCGGGCACCGGGTCGGCGTCATGGGTAAGGTCGCCGATACCTTCAACGAAATCGTCGCTGCCAATCAACGTATGGCAAAGCAGCTCGAGCGCGTCGGGCAAGTCGTGGGCCGGGAGGGCCAGACCCGCCAGCGTGTGCGCTTCGGCCTGCCCGAGGGCGCCTGGGGCGAGATGGAATCCTCGGTCAATTCGCTGATCGACGATCTCCTTTGGCCGACGACCGAGGTGACGCGCGCCATCGCCGCCGTGGCTCAAGGCGATTTGCTGCGCACCGTCGCGCTCGACGTCGACGGCCGGCCGTTGAAGGGCGAGTTTCTCCGCTCGGCTGAGATCGTCAACACGATGATCAAACAGCTCAACGTGTTCACGTCCGAGGTGACACGCGTCGCCCGCGAGGTCGGTACCGAGGGCAAGCTCGGTGGCCAGGCGCAGGTGCGCGAAGTGACCGGCGTGTGGAAAGACCTCACCGAGAGCGTCAATTCGATGGCCTCGAACCTGACCGCGCAAGTTCGCAATATCGCCGAGGTGACGATCGCGGTGGCCAATGGCGATCTTTCAAAAAAGATTACCGTCGACGTGCGCGGTGAGATTCTTCAACTCAAAGAGGCCATCAATACGATGGTCGATCAGTTGCGCTCGTTCGCGTCGGAAGTCACGCGCGTGGCTCGCGAGGTTGGCACCGACGGCAAGCTCGGGGGTCAGGCGATCGTTCCCGGCGTTGCCGGTACCTGGAAGGACTTGACCGACTCGGTCAACGCCATGTGCGGTAACCTCACTGACCAGGTGCGCAACATCGCGCATGTGACCACGGCGGTGGCCCGCGGTGACCTGTCACGCAAGATCACGGTTGATGTGCGCGGCGAAATTCTCGAACTCAAAGACACCATCAACACGATGGTGGACCAGCTCAACGCGTTTGCCTCTGAAGTGACCCGCGTGGCGCGCGAGGTCGGCACCGAAGGCAAGCTCGGCGGTCAGGCGCAAGTGCCGGGTGTCGCCGGCACGTGGAAAGACCTGACCGACAGCGTGAATTTCATGGCGCTGAACCTCACGGCGCAGGTCCGCAACATCGCCGACGTTGCGACCGCCATCGCCGGTGGCGACCTGTCGAAGAAAATCACCGTGAACGTCTCCGGCGAAATCCTGCAGCTGAAGGAAACCATCAACACGATGGTGGACCAGCTCAACGCATTTGCCGGCGAAGTGACGCGCGTTGCCCGCGAGGTTGGTACCGAGGGCCGGCTTGGCGGCCAGGCCAACGTCACCGGCGTTGCCGGCACGTGGAAGGACTTGACCGACTCGGTGAACTCGATGGCGTCGAATCTGACCGCGCAGGTTCGCAACATCGCCGAAGTGTCGACCGCCATCGCCAATGGCGACCTGTCGAAAAAGATCACGGTCGACGTGCGCGGCGAAATTTTGGAGCTGAAAGACACCATCAACACCATGGTCGACCAGCTCAACGCCTTCGCCGGCGAGGTGACCCGTGTTGCGCGCGAGGTCGGCACCGAAGGCAAGCTCGGCGGCCAGGCGGTGGTGCGCGGCGTCGCCGGCACCTGGAAGGATTTGACCGACTCGGTCAACTCGATGGCCTCAAACCTCACCGGCCAGGTCCGCAACATCGCCGAGGTGGCGACCGCCGTCGCGCGCGGCGACCTCTCGCGCAAGATCACGGTCGACGTGCGCGGCGAAATCCTGGAGCTGAAAGACACGCTCAACACCATGGTCGACCAGCTCAACGCCTTCGCCGCCGAAGTGACGCGCGTCGCCCGCGAAGTCGGCACCGAAGGCAAGCTCGGCGGTCAGGCGCAGGTGCCGGGTGTGGCCGGCACTTGGAAGGATCTGACCGACTCGGTCAACTCGATGGCCGGCAATCTGACGGCGCAGGTCCGTAATATCGTCGAAGTGACAATCGCGGTCGCCAACGGCGACTTGTCGAAGAAGATCACCGTCGACGTGCGCGGCGAAATCCTGCAGCTCAAGGAAACGCTCAACACCATGGTTGATCAGCTCAACCGCTTCGCCGGCGAGGTGACGCGCGTTGCCCGCGAGGTCGGCACCGAAGGCCGCCTCGGCGGTCAGGCCAACGTGCCGGGCGTCGCCGGTACCTGGAAGGACCTGACCGACTCGGTCAATTCGATGGCCGGCAATTTGACCGCGCAGGTGCGCAACATCGCCGAGGTGACGACCGCCGTTGCCCGTGGCGACCTGTCGCGCAAGATTACCGTCGACGTGAAGGGCGAGATTCTGGAGCTGAAAAACACCATCAACACGATGGTCGATCAGCTCAACGCCTTTGCTTCGGAAGTCACACGCGTCGCCCGCGAAGTGGGAACCGAAGGCAAGCTCGGCGGTCAGGCGCAGGTGCCGGGCGTTGCCGGCACCTGGAAAGATTTGACCGACAACGTCAACTTCATGGCGTCGAATCTCACCGCGCAAGTGCGCAACATCGCCGAAGTGGCGACAGCCATCGCCGGCGGCGATCTATCAAAGAAAATCACCGTCGACGTGCGCGGCGAAATCCTGCTGCTCAAGGAAACGCTCAACACCATGGTCGAGCAGCTTCGCTCGTTTGCAGCCGAAGTGACGCGCGTGGCCCGCGAGGTCGGCACCGACGGCCGCCTCGGCGGCCAGGCGGTGGTGCCGGGCGTGGCCGGTACCTGGAAGGATCTGACCGACAACGTCAATCTGTTGGCGGCGAACCTCACCACACAGGTGCGCAACATCGCCGAGGTGACGACCGCGGTGGCTCGCGGCGACCTGTCGCGCAAGATCACCGTCGACGTGAAGGGCGAAATTCTGGAGCTGAAAAACACCATCAATACGATGGTCGATCAGCTCAACGGCTTTGCCTCGGAAGTCACGCGCGTTGCGCGTGAGGTCGGCACTGAAGGTCTGCTGGGCGGCCAGGCGCAAGTGCCGGGCGTCGCCGGCACCTGGAAGGATTTGACCGACACCGTGAACGTGATGGCCGCCAACCTGACCGAACAGGTACGCGGCATCGTCAAGGTGGTGACCGCTGTCGCCAACGGCGACCTCAAGCAAAACCTCGCGGTGAAATCGAAAGGCGAGGTGGCGGCCTTGGCCGAAACCATCAACAACATGACCGACACGCTCGCGACCTTTGCGGATCAGGTCACCACCGTGGCGCGCGAGGTTGGTGTTGAAGGCCGCCTGGGTGGACAGGCGAACGTGCCCGGCGCGGCCGGCACGTGGAAGGACCTCACCGGTAACGTCAACCTCCTGGCGGCGAACCTGACTACCCAGGTGCGCGCCATCGCCGAAGTGGCGACCGCGGTCACCAAGGGCGACCTGACGCGCTCGATTCAAGTCGAAGCGCGCGGCGAAGTGGCCGAGCTCAAAGACAACATCAACACGATGATCGACAATTTGCGGCTCACCACCGACCGCAACACCGAGCAGGATTGGCTCAAGACCAACCTGGCGAAGTTCACCAACATGTTGCAGGGCCAGCGCGATCTGACCACGGTCGGACGGCTGCTGCTCTCCGAATTGACGCCGCTGGTGAGCGCCCACCAGGGCGTGATCTATCAGATGGAGAACGAGGAGAAGCCGGAGCTGAAGCTCCTCTCGGCCTACGCCGATGACGGCGTCAATGGCCATGCGCAGACGCTGCGACTGGGTGAAGGTCTAATCGGCCAGTGTGCGATCGACAAACGCCGCATGCTGATCACCGAGATGCCGGACGGCGCGGTGCCGATCAGCTCGGCTTTGTTCAAGGTCAAGCCCCGGAACAACATCGTGCTGCCGGTGCTGTTCGAGAGCCAGGTCAAGGCGGTGATCGAACTGGCCTCGGTCAACGAGTTTACCGCACTGCAGACCATGTTCCTCGAACAATTGACGACCTCGATCGGCATCGTGCTCAATTCGATCGAGGCGACGATGCAGACCGAGGGCTTGCTCAAGCAGTCGCAGCAGCTCGCCGGCGAATTGCAAGCGCAGCAACGAGAGCTGCAGCAGACCAACGAGCAGCTCGAGCAAAAGGCCCAGCAGCTCGCCGAACGCAACGTCGAAGTCGAGCGCAAGAATCAGGAAATCGAACAAGCCCGCCGCGCTTTGGAAGAGAAGGCGACCGAGCTGGCGCTGACCTCCAAATACAAGTCCGAGTTCCTGGCCAATATGTCGCACGAACTGCGCACACCGTTGAACTCGATTCTAATCCTGGGCCAGCAGTTGACCGAAAATCCGGAAGGCAATCTCACCGGCAAGCAGGTCGAGTTTGCCAGGACCATCCACGGCGCCGGTACCGACCTTCTCAATCTCATCAGTGACATCCTGGATCTATCGAAGATCGAGTCGGGCACCGTTACCGTCGACGCGGAAGAAATATTCTTCTCGAACCTTGTGGATATGGTCGCGCGGCCGTTCCGTCACGAAGCAGAAACGCGTCAGCTGTCGTTCGACGTTCACGTCGATCCGAACCTTGGGCGCAGCATCAGCACCGACTCCAAACGCCTGCAGCAGGTGCTCAAGAACCTCCTGTCGAACGCTTTCAAATTTACCGGTCAGGGCGGTGTTCGGCTCAACGTCTCCGCGGCGCTCGGCGGCTGGAGCGCAGGACATCCGGTTCTCGGCCAGGCATCCGGCGTGGTGGCGTTTGAAGTTTCCGACACCGGTATCGGTATCCCGCTCGAGAAGCAGAAAATCATCTTCGAAGCCTTCCAGCAGGCGGACGCCTCGACCAGCCGCAAATACGGCGGCACGGGGCTTGGTCTCGCCATCAGCCGCGAACTTGCGAGCCTGTTGGGTGGTGAAATCCATCTGCGCAGCGCGACCAACAGCGGTTCGACCTTTACGCTTTATTTGCCGATCAAGTATGTCGGTTCAAGCACGGTGCCTCGTCCGGCGGCGATGGGTGCGGTCCCGGCGCCTGTCGTATCGGTCGAACGCGCGGTGGAGCAGATTCCCGACGATCGGCTGGACGTGCAACCCGGCGACGCCATCCTGCTCATCGTCGAGGACGATCCGCATTATGCGCGCATCCTCCTCGATCTGGCGCGGGATAAGGGCTTCAAGGTTCTGTTGGCGCTGCGCGGCGATGACGCGCTCGATTTGGCCAAGCAGTATCAGCCGACTGCGGTATCGCTCGATGTGTTCCTGCCCGACATGCTGGGCTGGAATGTGCTCAGTCAGCTTAAACAGAATCCGCTTACGCGGCACATACCGGTGCAGATCGTCACGCTGGACGAGGACCGCCAGCATGGATTGGCGCGCGGCGCGTTCTCGTTTGTGACCAAGCCAACAACACGCGAGGGCATTTCCGAAGCGCTCACTAAAATCAAGGACTTCTCGCAGCCGCGGCGCCGACGTCTGCTTGTCGTTGAAGACAATAAAGCGGAGCAGTTGAGCATCCACGAACTGCTGGGGCACGATGACATCGAGATCGTCAGTGCCGCGACGGGCAAGGAGGCGCTCGATATCCTGCACCATGAAGCCTGCGATTGCGTCGTGCTGGACCTGCGCCTGCCGGATATGACCGGCTTCGAGGTGCTGGAGTACATGCGCGGCGAACAAGCACTGGCCGACGTGCCGGTTGTGGTGTTCACCGGTCGCGAATTGTCGGCCAACGAGGACGCGCAGTTGCATACCATGGCGCGCAGCATCGTCGTCAAAGGCGTCGAGTCGCCGGAGCGGCTGCTTGATGAGACCGCACTGTTTCTGCACCGGGTCTTTGCCAACCTGCCTGCTGAAAAGCAGCGCATGCTCGAGCGGCTCAATTCGTCGGATGAGGATTTGGTCGGCCGCACGGTGCTTCTGGTGGACGATGACGCACGTAACATCTTCGCTTTATCAAGCGTGCTGGAGCGCCGCGGCATGCAGGTCTTGACCGCTACCACAGGCAGTGAGGCGATCGAACTGATCGAGCGGACGCCGGAACTCGCCATCGTGCTCATGGACATCATGATGCCCGAAATGGACGGCTACCAGACCATCGAGAACATTCGCGGCAATCCCGCTTATCGCCGTCTTCCCATCATCGCCCTGACGGCCAAAGCCATGAAGGGCGATCGCGAGAAATGCCTCGAGGCCGGTGCCTCGGACTATCTCGCCAAGCCCGTCAACACCGAACAGCTTCTATCTGCGCTGAGGATGTGGCTCCATCGCTAAGCACCCCTTCTCATGAACGATCAAGTCAACGTCCTATTGGTCGACGACCAGCCTGCGAAACTGCTCGCCAACGAGGAGATTCTCCGCGATCTTGGAGAAAACCTCGTTAAGACATCGTCGGCGCGGGAGGCGTTGGAATTTCTGCTCAAGAACGATGCCGCCGTCGTGCTTATCGACGTTTGCATGCCGGAACTCGACGGTTTCCAACTCGCGGCGATGATCCGCGACCATCCCCGTTTTCAGCGCACAGCGATCATTTTTATCTCGGCCATCCAGGTGGACGATGTCGACCGCCTGCGCGGCTACGAGATGGGCGCTGTGGATTATGTGCCGGTGCCGGTCGTTCCCGCGGTGTTGCGCGCCAAGGTAAAGGTCTTCGCCGAGCTTTATCGCAAGACGCGGGAGCTCGAGCGCTTTAATTCGCACCTGGAGCGACGTGTCGCTGAGCGCACCGCCGAGCTCGAAGCCTCAACCGCTCGTCTCCTCCACAGTGAACAACAATTGCGGCTGGCAACCGAGGCTGCCGAGATCGGCCTTTGGGACGTTGACAACGTGACCGATACGCTGTTCTGGCCGCCGCTGGTCAAGGCCATGTTCGGCATATCGCCGGACGTCACGGTGAGCATGGCGGACTTTTATGCCGGTCTGCATCCGGATGATAGGGAAGCGACCATCGCGGCCTATGCCGCGGCCTGCGACCCGGAACAGCGGGCGCTCTACGATGTCGAGTACCGCACCGTTGGAAAGGAAGACGGAGTCATTCGTTGGGTGGAGGCGAAGGGCCGAGGCATCTTTGAGGCCAACGGAAAATGCGTTCGCGTCGTTGGCACCGCCATCGACATCACCAAGCGTAAGGAGGCCGAGGAGCGGCAGGATTTGCTGGCGCGCGAAGTCGATCATCGCGCCCGAAATGCGCTGGCCGTCGTGCAATCGATTGTCAGGCTGACCCGGGCAAGCAGCGTCGACGGGTACGTCGCCGCTGTCGAAGGCCGCATTAAGGCGCTGGCGCGCGCCCACTCGCTTCTTTCGGACTCGCGGTGGCACGGCGCCGATCTTGATGCGCTTGTGGCGGAAGAATTGGCGCCCTATCGGCTGAGCGAGGCGGAGAAGGTCAAGATCAGCGGACCCAAAGTCTCGCTAGTCCCGCATATGGCGCAAGGACTCGCGCTGGCGCTTCATGAGATGGCGACCAACGCCGCCAAGCATGGCGCATTATCGTCGATGGCTGGCAAAGTGAGCGTTGCGTGGCAAGTGCAGCCGGACAATCTCATCCTGCAATGGGTCGAGACCGGCGGTCCGCGCATCGCTCCGCCGCCGGCCCGGAGCTTCGGCCTGAATGTGATCCGCGCCAGTATCGAGAGTCAGCTCGGCGGCAAGACAACGTTCGACTGGAATCCGGAGGGTATGAGGTGCACTTTATCGATCCCGCGGCACGACACTGGAATTTCCGGCGCGTCGAAGAAGACAAACGGCGCGGATAGCACTCAGGGGCCGCCAAAGATTGCTTACGGTCGGCGTGTGCTGGTGGTCGAGGATGAAGCTCTCGTCGCCATGATGATCCAGGAATTCCTCACCGAATACGGACATTCCGTCGTCGGTCCTGTCGGACGGGCGGCCGAGGCCCTCATGGCAGCGAAGGAGACCGAGTACGACGCCGCCATCCTCGACATCAATCTCGGCGACGGGATGGCCTATCCGGTTGCCGATATATTATCGGCTCGCGGTGTCCCGTTCGTTTTTGTCACCGGGTATGAGGCAGATACCGTGGATGATCGCTTCCGCCACGTGCCCGTCCTGCAAAAGCCGATCGAACGGCAGGCGTTGCAGAGGTTGTTCGCGACGGGCTCGCACGACGGCGCTGTCGCCGCCTCCGCGGGCTCGGACCCGGCGAAAGCGCACGTTCGAGCTTAGTCACTCTATTCCGCAATCTCATTCAGTCCTGGCACGATAAAGCTCTTCAAGTCTGAGCAGGGCTGGTTTCGCGCCGCGCCAGATCTTAGGATCAAAGGCAAGCCAAACGGATGAGTGCACCATGAATGCCAATGCTATCGATAAACTGGTTACCCTGAGCACCTGCATCGGGAATCATCCTCATACCAAGGCCCTGAAGAGCGGCGACATCAAATCCGATCGGGTGGCGTTGAACTTCACCGAGGTAAATCCCGTCAATCGCGCCTTCCTGATGATGGTGCGGGAACTCAAGTTTGACGTGTGCGAGATGGCGATCGTCACCTATCTGCAGGCCAAGGCTTACGGCAAACCGCTGATGCTTTTGCCCGCGACCATGCTGGCGCGCTTTCAGCAGGGCGCGCTACTCTATAATTCTGAGCGCGGGACGCTGAAGGTCGAGGATCTGCCGGGCCGCCGCATCGGCGTTCGCGCTTTCTCGCAGACCACAGGTGTTTGGATTCGCGGCATTCTTTGGAAGGACTACGGGCTCGATCTCGGCAAGGTGAAATGGGTGACGTTCGAGGACGCCCACGTGGCCGAGTATCGTGACCCGCCTGGGGTAGAGCGCGCGGCGGCCGGCAAAGATATCACCAAGATGCTGCTCGAAGGCGAGCTCGATGCCGCGATTTTTGGCGGCGACATGCCAACGGATCCGCGCTTGAAGAGCGTCATCGCCGATGTCGAAACGGCAGGGAAAGACTGGTACGGCAAGTACGGTACCGTGCCGATCAATCACATGGTCGTCGTGAAGGAGAGCCTCTCGAAATCTAATCCGGATGTGGTGCGGGAGATATTCCGCATGTTTCTGGCGAGCAAAAAAGCGGCTGGCTTGCCGAAGGCCGCCGCAATCGACTTTGCTCCGTTCGGTTTCGACGCCGTCAAAACGGCGCTTGATCTCATGAGCAGCTATTGCCTGGAAATGAAGCTTATTCCGAAGCGCTATTCAGTCGAGGAATTGTTCGACGACACGACGCGAGCGCTTCAGGCGTAACCCGCGCAGTCTCGTCACCGCGGCGATATTTACGGCTCTCACTTCGGGAATGCCGCGACCAGACCACTGATCGTAAACGCGTGCTCTTACAGGAGACATGCCATGTGGCAACCCGGTGACATCACTGATTTTCCGTTCAAGAACAACGTTCCTGACCCACTGCTTTCAGGCAAGGAGCTACCGACATTCAAGTTCGCATTGGAGCGGACCAAAGGCAAAGTCATGGGCAACAGCTCCGGTAAGGAAGCAACCGTCGAACAATTACCGATTTCCAAGGGGATCGCCGGCGTCTCGATGCGCATGGAGCCGGGCGTAACCCGTGAATTGCATTGGCATGCGACCGCGGCGGAATGGGCCTTTGTTCTGGAGGGCCGCGTTCGCACCACGACGCTGGATCCGCTGGGACACTCGGAAACCAATGACTTCGACCCGGGCGACGTCTGGTACTTTCCCCGCGGCTATCCCCATTCACTCGCCTGCCTCGGCAACCAACCATGTCATTTCATTCTGATATTCGACAATGGATATTTTTCCGAATTCGGCACTTTCAGCATCACCGACTGGCTGGGCCACGCGTCGAAAGGATTGTTGGCCAAGAACTTCGGATTGCCTGAAACAACCTTCGAGGGCTTTCCGGCAGAAGAAGCGTATTTCGTTCGCGGGACGATCCCTCCCGAGGATGCAACCCCTCTTCAGGGTGCGCTGAATTCGGCGCCGGAAACGCACAAGTATCGGTTATTAGCTCAGCAGCCGCATTCGGTTCATAAATTCGGACGAGAATGGCGGGTCGGCGCCGGCCGCTTTCCGGTCTCTCAGACCATAACCGGTGTCGTTCTCGATCTTGAGCCGGGCGGCCTGCGCGAACTGCATTGGCATCCCAATGCGGACGAGTGGCAATATGTCGTTGAGGGCGAGTTCAGTGTCAGCTTGTTCGGCTCGCACGGCCGTTACCGGATTGAAACGCTGGCCAAGGGCGATGTGGCCTATATCCCTCAGGGTTATGGCCATTCGATCGAAAACATCGGCAGCAGGGCCGGTCGCGTGTTGATCGGTCTGAATACGGGGAACTATCAGGCGATCGATCTTTCCCAATGGATCGCCAGCAATCCATCCTATTTACTCGCCGATCATTTCGGTAAGCCGGCCGCAGTTTTCGAGAAATTCCCGAAGGGGCGCGCCTTTATCTCGCCCCCGGACGGACCGGGCCAGCGGGAGATCAGGTAGCAGGCGTCGTTTGCCGACCGATGAGTTTTAGTGCTTGAACCCGCGGTCGATCAGAACACCAATGATAACGCCTGCCAGCGCGGCAGCAATGCCGATCGAAACGGTTTCAGCGACCGTCCTCCCGGTGCTTCGTTTTGCAATTCTGGCGCGTCCGATGCCGAGCACGACCAGGAGGGCGAGCGTCACTGCACCCGAGATGATCCGCGCCTGTGGAATCGGAACAAAGACAAAGGGCAGGATCGGCACCGCCGAAGCGAGAAAATCGGCGAGCAACATCCATAGCGCCTGCTCCCAAGGGTCCTGCGGTGTGTCCGGCGTGCCTCGCAGCGCGAGCAACAGCCCTCCAAAAGCCTGGCGATCATTTTGTACGGCGCCGGCCAGTGCCGCCGTTTGCTGCGGCGTCAGGCCGGCTGCGGCCAGCCGGTTCGATAGTGATGCCGTGGCTGCGGCCGAATCGAGCGTCAGATCAGCCTGCAGCAATGCGCGATTTGCATCGATCTTGTCGCGCGTTGTCTCGACGTCGAGGTAGGCGCCCGCCATCATGGAGACGGCTGCCGCAACAGCTCCGGAGGCCCCGGCAATAAGGACGGTCGCGGTATTCGTCGTCGTTGCGGCTACACCAAAGATGAGGCCGAAAATCGAGACGGTGCCGTCTTCCATCCCGAAGACGACAGTGCCGGCGGAGTTGGCCAGGGAGTTGCGCAGCCGCTTCAAAGCCGAGGCAACTGTCATCGTCCTTCCCTTTCTTGCGGCCGCATCGTCACTGCGGCACGATTAAGAGCGGTACGCTATGTCAGTAGCGGGCGGCGAGACCTGTCAATATCGTGTATTTGGGCACCCCGAAGAGACCAATTGGAATGCAAAGCATGAATGTGTTTGAAGCAGTCGATTCGAGATTCTCCTGCCGCTGGTTCCTCGACAAGCCGGTCGATCCCGGACTTGTCCGCGAACTGATCACGCGCGCCGCTCGCGCGGCTTCGGGCGGTAATCTGCAGCCATGGCAGGTGTATGCACTCACCAGAACGGCGCTTGATGAGCTTAAACGGCAGGTCGCCGACTATGTCGCCGCCCACGATCCGCGCAAAACTGAGGCGGAATACATGGTCTACCCCAAGACCATGTGGGACCCCTACAAGTCGCGCCGCGAGCATCATGGCGTTCAGCTCTACGGCGCGCTCGGCATTCCGCAAGACGACGCCGAGCGGCGATTTCAGCAGCACACGCGCAACTACCAATTCTTCAACGCACCGGTTGCGCTCTTTATCGGCATCGACCGCAAGCTGGGGCCAGGGCAGTGGGCCGATCTCGGCGGCTATATCCACACGCTGATGTTTCTCGCCCGCGGCTACGGACTCGATACCTGCTCCCAGGAATCCTGGGCGCGCCTGCACCATATCGTCAGGCCGTTCGTGAGCATGCCGCCGGAGCAAATGTTGTTCTGCGCCGTCTCTATCGGCTATGCCGATCATACTCACGCCGCGAATAGTTTCCGCTCCCCGCGGGCTCCGGCGGAGGATTTCTGCTCGTTTCAAGGCTTTGACTGAGCCGTCGGTGCGCAACTTGAAGCAGCAAATTTACGTATTAGCTCCAATGTGATAAAATTCCCGCGTCAGGCAGGAGAGCGCGCCATGGGCCTTGAAGCATTGGGATATGTCGGGATCCGCGCCAAGAATCTTGATGACTGGTCGACCTACGGCACACGCTTCCTCGGCATGCAACTCGTGGACAAGAGCCGCAGTACGCTTGCCTTACGCATGGACGATCGCAAACAGCGGGTGATCGTCCACGCCGATCAAGACGAAGGTCCGTCCTTTTATGGCTGGGAAGTCGCCGATGCCACAGCGCTAAACGCTTTGGCGGCGCATCTGGAAAAATGCGGTGTCAACGTTGCGCGCGGCTCGCATGCGCTGGCGGAGGAACGGCGGGTCAAGGATTTGATCGTCTTTGCCGATCCGGTGGGCAACCGGCTGGAGGCGTTCCACGGCGCCGAAGTTTCGTCCGAACCATTCGAGCCAGGGCGCTCGATCTCCGGTTTTCGCACCGGCCCGCTCGGTATGGGACACGCGGTCCTAACAACCGAACGGATCGATGACGTCGTGCCGTTCTATACCGACATTCTCGGTTTTCGGCTCAGCGACTATTTCGTCCGGCCCTTCAAGGCGTATTTCTTTCACGTCAATCCGCGCCATCACAGCATTGCTTTTATCGAGACCGGCAAGAACGGCATTCATCATCTGATGTTCGAGCTGTGTTATCTCGACGACGTTGGTCAGGCCTACGATCTGGCGCTGCGCAAGCCGGAAATGATCGGCACCACGTTCGGCCGGCATGCCAACGATCACGTCACTTCATTCTATTCATGGTCGCCGTCGGCGTTTCTGGTCGAGTACGGCTGGGGCGGTCGCACCATCGATCTGGAAAGCTGGACGCCGGAGGAGCGTAAAGACGGCCCGAGCCTGTGGGGCCATGATCGGATGTGGCTGCCGCCGGACAAGCGCGAAGAGGCCCGCGATCTGCGGATCAGCGTCGCCGAGGCCGGCGGTCGCGTTCCGCTCAACGTCATGGACGGCAATTATTTGCGCGCCAGCGATGTGTGTCCCTGGTGGAGTGCCAACATTGCGGCACGCAAAACCGGCTAATCCGGCGGATGTGTGCTCGTTGGGGCGCTCAAAAGATTTCGCCTAGCTAGCCGCGGCGTGCGGCTGTCCAGTGGCCGGCACACTCGTTCGTGGAAGTGTGCCATTGTCCGTGGCCGGCATCGTGGGTCAGTCTTCCGATGCCGCTTGCGGAGCGGCCCTTCTCCTCGACCTTCACATGGATCTCGCCGCGGGGGCTAACCGCGCCGTCGAGTTGATAACTATCTTCGCCGGATCGCACCCGGCCATCGACAATGCGAACCGCGTAACGCAGCGACTGTTGGCAATCGCCGCGGACGGTGACGATTTCGACGTTCCAATCCCCATCGTAGATCGTACGGCCTGCAGCATCTGATTTGAGACTCGTGCTTAATCCAGCCAATACGGCAAATGTCAGCACCAAGATCGAACGCAGCACGCCTTTCATCAACTTACTCCCGAATTCCACTGTTACGACTGGATCACGCTGGAATTGCGCGTTTGCGCCCGTCTCAGACACCCCGCCGTTCCGCTGCCCATTGACCGGAACACTCGCCTTTCGCAGAACGCCACTGTCCACTACCCGTGTCGTGGCGTAGGCGACCGGAGCCACTAGCGGACTGATCACCCCGCGAAACGACTACCCTGATCGCGCCGTTCGACGCAACTACTCCATGCGCCTCAAAAGTCGGATCGGGAGAGAACACCCTGCCGCCTGCGATCCGCACAGAGTAGCGGTAGGCACCGCCGCAATCGCCGCGGAGTGGTTGAACGAACACGCTCCATTCGCCGTCGAACGCGCCGGTGCGCGAAACGGCTTTTGTCGGAACGGTCCCGATCGCGATCAGTAGCGCAGTAAAGAAAACTGCCAAGATCGTCCGCGGAGCGTACGTCATCAATTTACTCCGGTTTTTTCATTCTGACTCGATTGCGGCGGCGGCGCGCTTGGATAGGGAGGAGGCTCGTTGCTGAAAGGCGTAGCGCTTTTGCCCTGTTCGTATCCGGCCTGGAACAGCGGCCCCATGTAGCCGGGATCGAAGGGCCCCTTGCTTGGTGCGTTAAAGGTCGGGGGGATGGAAGCGACATTGAACCCAACCCCGCTGCGTTTGGCGACCGAGTAAGCGATATCGAGCATCAGTCGCGTGTCGATCTTCACCGCAGCGCCGACCGCCTGGGTCAGGATCGTCGGCAGGAAACGGTCGACGACCTGGAATTGTCTTTCGAGTCCGGTGTTGATCACCACGTAGAGTTGGGTCGCTGGAAGCCGAAAGTCGCTGGTGGGTAGCAACAACGGCCCGGGTGCAACGAAAAACTGTCCCCCGATGCCGCCGTCGACATGCAGTTCCGCAAAGCGCTTGCCGTTCGCTTCGACGTCAATCAACACCGGCGGGAATGCGCCTGGAACGGCGGTCGAAGCAAGCAGCACGGTCCGAAACAGCGCAAGCCCATCCTCGCCGCCATGAGCCGCAATCGCGCCCATATTCCAGACGACAGGGCGTTCGGCGTCGAGATCGAAGGTTGCGATAAATAAACGCCGCCCACGACGATGTTCGGCAGCGATATCGTTGAGGAGCGCCGGCGTGATTTCCTTGGCGATCGTCTCCTTGAGCGGCCATGAATTGACGAAACTTTCGGACGTGCGGCCTGCCTCGAAGACGTCTGCGGCGCTAAGTTTGGTGTAGTTGCCGCGCAACGTGTCATCATAGCGCTGGCCGGCAAAGATAAAGGGCGCCATCAGCGCCCCCGTGCTCACGCCGGTGACGACCGAATATTCGGGACGATTTCCCGCGGCGCCTAGGCCGACGACCAAGCCGGCGCCGAACGCGCCGTCCCCGCCACCGCTGGAGAGAACGAGCCACGGGCCGGGCTGAGCCGGCAACGCGTTGATAAAATCTGTCGTTGAATCTGCCCAGAAACGAGCATCGGGCATGCCGGGGACAGTCGCGACCGCATCTTCCGCAGCGGTGAACGGGACGCGCGGCGGCGGTTGCTGGTCGCTCGATGCAGCCGGAGGTGAAGCAGCCTTCTTGCCGCCTTGGCACCGATGCGACCGGATTCGGATGCGCCGTTCTCCGATGATGATGGCCAGGCGGATGGGTCTCTGACGAGCCCTGAGCCAGTACCGTCGTGGCCGCCCCGAATGGCACGGCTGACGACAGAAAGCACGGCGCCAAAATCAGGGCGGTAGCCGCAGAGATGGTCCATCGCGTATGCATGGTCATGGCGGTTGAGGTCCCGAATTCCACACAAAGGCCCGGGCCGCGTTCGGTTCCGTCAAACGTCTACGGCTGCGCGACTTCGACCGACATAAGTTCGCGCGAATGGAACTTCAATTGGGCCTAGTTTGGAACTTTATTAATCTTTGAATGAACCGGCTGCCAACTACTGCGCTTTCACAGCGATCGATTGCGACTGCGACTTAAGCGTGTCGGTCTGCGACAAAATTCGCGCCTTCGATAAGGATCGCGGCAGCCGATCCGAACGGAGCAAGCGCTTCTTCGGCCGACGCGACAAGTTCTCGAAGCTTAGCCTTCGCGCCTGTCCCTCCGAGCACGCCGACCATGGTCGCCTTGCCCGCCACCGCGTCCTTGCCGGTTTGCTTGCCGACAAGCGCTGGGTCACCTTCGAGGTCGAGCAGATCGTCAGCGATTTGGAAGGCTTGGCCGACGGCAGATCCATACCGCTCCAGCGCCTGACGTTGCGCGGCCGTCGCCGAACCGAGCATACCGCCGGCCTGGCAAGCGAAACGCAACAGGGCGCCGGTCTTCATTGCCTGCAAAGTGCGCACCTCATTTTCGCCAAGCCGCTGCGGTCCATTTCGGGCGAAGCGGCCTTCGGCGGCCAGATCGAGCATTTGCCCGCCGACCATGCCCCCCAAACCGGCCGCACGGGCCAGCGCGCTGACAAGCTCGATGCGAACCGCCGGATCGGGATGCGTTTGTGGCCTGGAAAGAACATCGAAGGCGAAGGTAAGCAGTCCATCGCCTGCAAGAATGGCGGTCGCTTCGTCGAAGGCCTTATGCGCCGTTGGCTGTCCGCGCCTTAAATCGTCGTTGTCCATGGCGGGCAGATCGTCATGCACCAAGGAGTAGCAATGCACGCATTCGAGCGCCGCACCGGCCATCAACGCCTGTGATCGCGCGACATCGAAAAGCGCGGCGCTTTCCACTACCAGAAAGGGCCGAAACCTCTTGCCGCCACCAAGGCTCGAATAGCGCATGGCCTCCATCAGTCGGATCGGACGGCTGAGCTCGCCGTCCGCCGGGGTCGCCGATAACAGCCGGTCAAGTAACTCGTCGGTTTCTTTGGCAGTTGCGTCGAGGCGTGAAAGAAAAGGGCTGTTTTTCGCGTTCATTGTTTCATTGCCCGGGGGTTCCAGCGTGCCCAATTGGCCCGATCAGTCCTATATTGCTTACAGGGCAGCCCAGAAATTGTGCAACGGAGCCGGCGCGATTCAGCGTTACCATCAATGAATGTCAAACCCGGTTCCAAGGACTATCTGTGACCATCGAGCTTATAGCGTCAATGGTGCTGGCTATCTGGCTGTATCTCCTGGTCGGCCGCGGCGGGTTTTGGCTGGCCAGGGAGCGAGACGACGACATAGCCCGCACGAGAGGGTGTTTGGCCAGCGGTTACCGCTGTCATTCCGGCGCGCGATGAGGCCGAATTCATCGGGGCCACGGTCGCAGCGCTGCTCCGGCAAGACTATGCCGGCGAATTCTCGGTGATCGTGGTCGACGACCAAAGTAGAGACGATACCGCGCAGGCAGCGCGGGGGGCCGCCGCGGCACTCGGTGCCACGGACCGCCTTAAGGTTTTGTCCGGCCGGCCGCTGCCCTCCGGGTGGACAGGGAAAGTATGGGCGCAGCAGCAGGGCGTCGAGGCGGCGTCCGATGTACCGAAGCCGCCCTCTTATGTCCTGCTGACCGACGCCGATATCGGTCACGCTCCGGATTCGGTAACGGCGCTCGTCGCGCGCGCCCAGGCGGGCGGCTATGAGCTTACTTCGCTGATGGCGAAGCTGCGCTGCGCGAGCCTGGCCGAACGCATGTTCATCCCGGCGTTCATCTTCTTTTTCCAGATGCTCTACCCGTTCGCGTGGTCGAATAACCCGCGGCGCGCCACCGCGGCCGCGGCGGGGGGCTGCATGCTGGTGCGCCGCGAAGCGCTCGCCAAGGCGGGCGGCATGGCGGCGATCCGCAACGCGTTGATCGACGATTGCGCGCTGGCGAAGAAGCTAAAAGCGAACGGCCCGATCTGGATCGGATTGACCAATCGCGTCCACAGCGCCCGTGCCTATCCGGCGATCGAGGATATCCGCCACATGGTCTCGCGCACCGCCTACGCGCAGCTTCGTTATTCGCCGCTCCTGCTCGCGGGAACCGTCTTCGGTTTGGCGATGACGTATCTCGCGCCTGTTGTCCTCGTGGTTTTCGCGACGGGCTCGGCGCGTTTTCTCGGCATTGCGGCATGGGCGCTGATGGCGTTGGCCTTTCAGCCCACCCTGCGGTTTTATGGCAGGTCCGGGTTGTGGGGCTTGGCGTTGCCGGCAATTGCCGCAACCTATATGGCGTTCACCCTTGATTCCGCCTATCAGCATGCCCGCGGGCGTGGCGGTATGTGGAAGGGCCGTGCCCAAGGCAACCTTGGCAACGCTGAAGCCAACCTTGAAGGCAAAGTCGAAAGTGGCGCCTCGGAATTGCGATGAATGATGCCAGTACCATGCGTTCGGGGAAGGGCGACCGGGATGAGAACTTTCCGGTCGCGTCGTTCCTCATTCACCCGCGCCACCGCAAGGTGATCCTGGCATTCTATAATTTTGTCCGTACTGCCGACGACATCGCCGATCACGCTTCACTCCCGCCGGAACAGAAACTTGGCCTGCTCGATCGTCTCGAAGCCGGACTCGTCGGCGGCAACGATGAAGATGCTGTCGCAGTGCAGCTGCGCGATGCCCTTGCTGCGCGGAGCCTTTCGCCGCGCCACGCACAGGATCTGCTCGCCGCGTTCAAGCTCGACGTGACCAAACTGCGTTATCGCGATTGGGACGATCTCATCAGCTATTGTTCGCTCTCAGCCATGCCGGTGGGGCGCTTTGTCTGCGACGTGCACGGCGAGAGCCGTACGGTCTGGCCGGCCAACGACGCTTTGTGCGCGGCGTTGCAGGTCATCAACCATCTACAGGATTGCAAGGACGATTACCGCAATCTCAACCGCGTCTATGTTCCGCTTGACACATTTGCCGCGTGCGGCGCGCGCATTGAAGAGCTTGGCGCGCCGCGGGCATCGGCCGCATTGCTCGCCGGTCTGCACGGTCTTGCCGAGCGGACGGAACGGCTGCTGTGCGAGAGCGACAGCTTTCCACTCCTGATCAACGATCGCCGGCTTGCACTCGAAGTCTCCGTTATCAATACCATCGCTCATCGGCTCACGCGCATGCTCATGTCGCGCGATCCTTTAAGCGATCGCGTGCACCTTTCCATGCCCGCTGCCGCCGGCCTCACGATTGTTGGCATCCTGTCTGCGGTGTCGCGGCGGCTTGGCCTGCGTCCTTCCGCCGCGACGCAAAAGCCGCGGGGTGCGTGAGTGAGCGAGCCAACCCCGGCGGCTGAGCGGGCCTCCCGCAGCTCGTTTTATACCGGCATGCGCATTCTGCCGCGCGCCCAGCGCGAGGCAATGTTCGAAATCTATTCGTTCTGCCGCGCTGTCGACGACATTGCTGACGACCTTGGCCCGCGCGAGCCGCGCCGCGCGCAACTGGCCCATTGGCGCGCCGACATTGACGCGCTCTATCGCGGCGCGGCGCCGCCGCAGCTTAGCGGGTTGGCGCAAGCGGTTCGCACATTCGACCTGCAGCGCGACGACTTCATTGCCGTCATCGACGGCATGGAGATGGATGTGATCGCCGACATCCGTGCACCGGACCGGACTACACTCGATCTCTATTGCGACCGCGTGGCCTGCGCGGTCGGTCGTCTTTCGGTGCGCGTGTTCGGTATGGAGCATGACGCCGGCATCGCGCTTGCCTATCACCTCGGCCGCGCGCTCCAGCTGACCAACATTTTACGCGACCTCGATGAGGATGCCTCCCTGGGACGTCTCTATTTGCCGCGTGAGGCTCTGCATGCGGTGGGTATCCAGGTCACGGAGCCGATCGCGGTCCTCGCAAACCCGGCGGTTGCCGGTGCGTGCGCCAGCATTGTCGCGCTGGCGAAAACCGAGTTCGCCGCCGCCAAGGCGATCATGAAAAAAAGTCCGCGGCGGGTCGTGCGGGCGCCGCGGATCATGGGCGAAGCCTACTGGCTTATTCTGCAGTCGTTGATTGCTCGCGGCTTCGCGCCGCCGCGCGCCGCGATTCGACTGCCACGCGCAAAACTCCTGTTCATTGTGTTGCGTAATCTCGTGTGATCGGATGAGCGGAACGGTCCACATTATCGGCGCCGGCCTTGCCGGCTTGTCTGCCGCGGTGCGGCTGACGGCGCGCGGCAAAACCGTGGCCGTGCACGAGGCGACTGCGTTCGCAGGCGGCCGCTGCCGTTCGTATCACGATGCTTCGGTCGGCATGACAATCGACAACGGCAATCATCTCCTGCTTTCCGGCAATCGCGCGGCGTTGGACTACCTGCACAGCATCGGCGCTGACAATCGGCTGACCGGTCCGGAGCAGGCCGAATTCTCTTTCGTCGATCTCCTGAGCGGCGAACGCTGGACGCTGCGTTTCAACGACGGTCCGGTGCCGTTTTGGATTTTCGATGCGCGCCGGCGCGTGCCGGGGACAAGCCCGCTCGATTATCTGCCGCTGGCGCGGCTGCTCTGGCCGCCCGCCGGCAAGACGGTCGGCGAAGTCATCACCTGCAAGGGAACGCTTTACGAACGATTGGTGGAGCCGCTGATCCTTGCGGCGTTGAACATCGATGCGCCTCTTGGAGCCGCGCGGCTCGCGAGCGCGATCGTCCGCGAGACGCTTGCCGTTGGCGGCCGGGCTTGCCGTCCGCTGATCGCGCGCGAGGGATTGGGTACGACCCTGATCGAGCCGGCGCTGGCTTTGTTGCGGCAGCGCGGGACTGCGGTGCAGTTTGAGCATCAACTACGCGCCGTTCGTTGTTCCGCCGAGCGTATCGAGGCGCTCGATTTTGGTGCTGAGACGATGACGTTGAAAGCCGACGACGCGGTCGTGCTCGCGGTGCCGCCCTATGCGGCTGCATCACTGCTGGACGGGCTTAGAGTGCCAACCGAGTTCCGCTCCATCGTCAATGCGCATTTCCGGATCGAGCCGCCGGCGGAACTGCCGCCGATCCTTGGGGTGCTCAACGCCAATGTGCAGTGGATTTTTTCGTTTCCGGGCCGGGTCTCGGTCACTATCAGTGCCGGCGATCGGCTGATAGATACGCCGCGCGAAGAATTGGCGAAAAAGATTTGGGCTGAGGTCGCTCGCGTGACCGGGCTACCGGCCGCGTTGCCGCCCTGGCAGATCGTGCGCGAGCGCCGCGCGACATTTGCGGCCACGCCCGCCGAGGACGCCAAACGGCCCGGCGCCGCAACGCGATGGCGCAATCTGGTTCTCGCCGGCGATTGGACAGATACCGGCCTGCCCGCTACCATTGAAGGTGCGATCCGATCCGGCAATCGCGCGGCGGAACTCATCGCAAAATCAGCATGAACGATACTGTCGAACAAACCAAGCCAACGACGTTCGCCCGTCCGTTCGACGACGCGCTTGAACAGCACATTCAAAAGGGGACGCAGGCGCTTTTGGCGCAGCAGCGTCCCGACGGTCATTGGGTGTTCGAACTCGAAGCCGACGCGACCATTCCCGCCGAATACGTGCTGTTGCGCCATTACCTCGGTGAGCCGGTCGATACGGCGCTCGAGGCCAAAATCGCGGTCTATCTGCGTCGCATCCAGGGCGATCATGGCGGCTGGCCGCTGTTCCGCGATGCCGACATCGACATCAGCGCCACGGTTAAAGCCTACTTTGCACTGAAGATGATCGGCGATTCTGTTGATGCCGATCACATGCGGCGTGCGCGTGAAGCGGTTCGCGCCCGCGGTGGCGCCGAGCGTGTCAATGTATTCACCCGCATCATGCTGGCGCTGTTTGGGTTCATTCCCTGGCGCGCCGTCCCGGTGATGCCGGTCGAGATCATGCTGTTGCCGAAGTGGTTTCCATTCCATCTCGACAAGATTTCTTACTGGAGTCGAACCGTCATCGTTCCCTTGCTGGTGATGATGGCGAAAAAGGCGCGCGCGCGTAATGCCAAGGGCGTGCGCATTGACGAACTGTTCCTCGAACCGCCGGAACGCATGGGACCGGCGCCCAAAGCTCCGCAACAGAAAGCTTTGTGGTTCTGGTTCTTCCACGGCGTCGACAATGTTTTGCGCGCGACGGAGCCGTACTTTCCGAAGCGCACGCGGCAACGCGCGATCGATGCGCCGTCGCCTGGGTCGGCGAACGGTTGAATGGCGAAGACGGTCTCGGCGCAATTTTCCCGGCGATGGCGAACAGCGTGATGATGTTCGACGTTCTCGGCTATCCGGAAAATCATCCGCAGCGCGCGATCGCCCGCAAATCGGTCGAGAAGCTCCTGGTGGTCCATGACAGTGAGGCCTACTGCCAGCCGTGCGTCTCGCCGATCTGGGATACCGGGCTGGTGTGCCATGCGCTTTTGGAAGTGGGCGGAGCGCGCGTCATCGACGACGTCAAACGCGGCCTCGATTGGCTCGTTCCAAAGCAGGTCCTCGATGTCCGCGGCGATTGGATCGCGCGGCGAGCCGATCTTCGACCTGGCGGGTGGGCCTTCCAGTACGCCAATCCGCATTATCCCGACGTCGACGACACCGCGGTGGTCGCCATGGCGATGGATCGCCAGCAGAAGCTTTCCGGCTGCAAGGATTTTGACGCCAGTCTGGCGCCTGCCCGCGAATGGATCCTGGGAATGCAAAGCGAGAACGGCGCGTGGGGCGCGTTCGATGCCGACAACGAATACTATTACCTCAACAACATTCCGTTCGCCGATCACGGCGCGTTGCTCGATCCGCCGACCGAAGACGTCACCGCGCGTTGCCTGTCGATGCTGGCGCAGTTCGGCGAGACGGTCGAGAACAGCACCGCCGTAGCGCGAGGCGTCGATTACTTGCGCAGAACCCAGCTTGCCGAAGGCAGCTGGTATGGCCGCTGGGGAATGAACTACATCTACGGCACCTGGTCGGTACTGTGCGCGCTCAATGTTGTCGGCCTCGATCGTGACGCGCCGGAAATGCGCAAAGCGGTGGATTGGCTTGCCGCCATCCAAAATGACGACGGCGGCTGGGGCGAAGACGGGTCGAGTTACAAGCTCGACTATCGCGGTTATGAGCGCGCGCCGTCCACGGCTTCACAGACGGCTTGGGCCGTGCTCGGCTTGATGGCGGCAGGCGAGGTCGACCATCCGGCAGTGACCCGCGGCATCAAATATTTGACCGACACCCAGGGCGCCGACGGCTTCTGGAATGAGCCGCGCTACACCGCGACGGGTTTTCCGCGCGTATTCTATCTGCGGTATCACGGCTATGCGAAGTTCTTCCCGATCTGGGCTATGGCGCGCTACCGCAATCTCAAGCGCACCAACAGCCGCGCCGTCGCTTACGGGATGTAGGCGGCCCGGCTATGCCGCGGTTGCGGAGGTTTTCGCTGCGGCCTTGGCGGCTTTCTCACGCGCTTCGTTGGCGCGCATCTGCGACAGCGTCTGCTGCACCTGACCGTCGAAGACGTACTTTGCCGGCCGCTGGTTCGACATGTCGATTTCCGGCGCCATCGGTCCTTCGGTCTTGACGCCGCGAACAGACAGCGCCAACGCCTGCAGCGGGTGCTGCACGATCGCTTCCGTCGCGGTTGCTTCGTAACCGCAATGGGCCATGCAGTTAGCGCACTTCTCGTACCGGCCGGTGCCGTAGGCGTCCCAGTCGGTCGTTTCCATCAACTCGGTGAACGTCTTGGCGTAGCCCTCGCCCAGCAAATAGCAAGGCTTTTGCCAGCCGAAAATGTTGCGCGTCGGCATGCCCCACGGCGTGCAGTGGAATTCCTGGTTGCCGGCGAGGAAGTCGAGGAACATCGTGGAGTGCGTGATATTCCACTTCTTGCCCTTGCCGAGCGCAAACACGCTGCGGAACAGTTCCTTGGTCTTGCGCCGGTTGAGGAAGTGCTCCTGGTCCGGCGCCCGCTCGTAAGCGTAGCCGGGCGAAATCGAGACGCCGACGCCAAGCTCTTCGGTGAGGTCCAAGAACTTGGCGATGTCTTCGGCTGGATGACCGTCATAGACCGTACAGTTGACGTTGACGGTGAATCCTTTGGCCTTGGCGGCCTTGATGGCATCGACGGCCCTCTCGAAACCGCCTTCCATGCACACCGATTTGTCGTGGTGCTGCTTCAGGCCGTCGAGATGTACTGAAAAGAACAAATAGGGCGACGGCTCGAACAAATGCAGCTTCTTTTCGAGAAGCAGTGCATTCGTGCACAGCGAGACGAACTTCTTGCGCGCCACGATGCCCTTGACGATTTCGCCGATCTCCTTGTGGATCAGCGGCTCGCCGCCAGGAATGGCGACCATCGGCGCGCCGCACTCGTCGACGGCGTCGAGGCACTCCTGCACCGACAGGCGTTTGTTCAGGATCGCATCGGGATAATCGATTTTGCCGCAACCGAAACAGGCGAGATTACAACGGAACAGCGGCTCCAACATCAGCACCAGCGGGTAGCGCTTGCGCCCGGCAAGCCGCTGCTTCATGACATAAGTCCCGACGGCTACTTTCTGTCGCAGTGATACAGTCACAATCGCACCTTCTTGGTTTTGTCTTAAGCTCGTCTCTGACGTGCCAAAAGCCCCGATGAAAAACTAAACCTTTGCCGCCGCCCGCTCGGCAACCCGGCCATCAGTCAACTCGGGCGGCAAACGAAACTCGATGGTCTCCTGACGGCCCGTCAGCTCGGAGACCTCGACCGGTCCGAGCCGCCGCAACGCGTCGATAACATCTTCCACCAATACCTCCGGCGCTGAAGCACCCGCCGTGATGCCGACGGTCTCCGCACCGTTGAACCATTCCGGCTCGACCTCGCTGCCGTCGGCGATCAGATAACAGGGCGTACCAACTTCGTGACCAATCTCGCGGAGCCGGTTGGAATTGGAACTATTCTTGGCTCCAACCACCAAGATAACGTCCACCAGCTTCGAGAGCTCACGGACCGCGGTTTGCCGATTCTGCGTCGCATAACAAATGTCGCGGGTTTCCGGGCCGACGATATCGGTAAAGCGGCGATGCAACGCCGCGATGATGCCGCGGGTATCGTCGACGCTCAGCGTCGTTTGCGTGACGTAAGCGACAGGAGTGTCGTGCGGGATGTCGAGCGAAGTGACGTCATTTTCAGTCTGCACCAGAGTCACAGGCTCTGAGATTTGCCCCATCGTGCCTTCGACCTCCGGATGCCCGGCATGGCCGATGAGAATGAGCCTGCGTCCCTGCGCGACATAACGTTTGCCCTGATTGTGCACCTTGGTGACCAGCGGACAGGTCGCATTCAGGACCGGAAGCTCGCGTGCCGCAGCCTCCTCCTCAACGCTTTTGGCGACGCCATGCGCGCTGAAGATGGTGACGGCGTGAGGCGGAACCTCGGAAAGATCCTCGACGAAATGAGCCCCTTTGGCCTTCAGGCTCTCAACGACGTGCTTGTTGTGCACGATTTCATGGCGCACGTAGACCGGCGGACCGTATTTCTGCAGAGCGCGCTCGACAATTTCGATGGCGCGGACCACGCCGGCACAAAAACCACGTGGCTGGGCGAGAATAACCCTCATTAAAGACCTCAATAGCCTGCCGGCCGGATATCGAACTGCGGCCATGCGCCGCAAGATCACGGCGGGGCCGCCCACCGTGCTCCATGTCCACTACTTTGGCCACAACGCCGTGACAATCAATTTGGCCACGATGCCGTGACTATCAACCCCGGAGCCGGCTCCAAGGGGCCGAACATTCATTGGGTTCCCACGTTTGGCAACCATTGAGCCCAAATATGCTTGATGTCCAGAGCGCTAGACCGCCTGGGCGGCAACGGATAGAGCCGCGGCCGGTGTGCCGGGACTAGGAAAATATCCATGATTTCACTTTTGCGCCGTTTCGGGGCATCTAGGGCCGCTGCTGGTGGCCGAGGGGATTCGAGAACCCGCAGTGACGCGCCGTTTTCCGCGCCTCGCCGATCATATAAGTCTACCGATATAAAGCGTACGCCGCCGTTTCACCGATCTTTTGACGCTGCAAAACCCGGTTCGCCCCATTCACATCTCCACCCCATGAAGACGATTACGACTTTTGTCATCCGTGCGATTGCCGTCTGCATCCATTACCCGCGGTGGGTCATCGCGGGCGCAATTCTTATAACGGTGGTGTCGGCCTGGTACGCCGCTACCCATTTCACGATGACGACGGATATTAATCAGCTCCTCTCTGGCAACAGTCCGGGGCGGCAGCGGGAATTGGCCTTCGAAAAGGCTTTCCCGCAATTCGACACTATCATCGCCGTGGTTGACGCGCCGACACCCGAGCTTGTTCAGGCGGCTACCGGGGCGCTTGCCGCACAATTGTCAGGGGAGAAGGATCTTTTCCGCTCAGTCGAAGAGCCGCAGGGCGGTTCATTCTTTGGACAAAACGGTCTCTTGTTCGTGCCGACCGAGCAGCTCGGGCAGCAGACGAAGATGCTGACGCAGGCACAGCGGCTCATTCAGGTGCTGGCCGCCGATCCCAGTCTGCGGGGTGCTCTCCGCGCCTTGCAGTACGGACTCCTCGGCGTGCAAAGCGGCAAGCTCAAACTCGACGAGATGCAATGGCCGCTGCAGCTCGCGGCGACCACGGTCGACGAGGTGAATGCGAATAGACCCGCGACCTTTTCCTGGCTGACGCTGGTGCAAGGTCACGAACCCAAGGCCAGCGACCTGTTGCGATTTCTGAAAATCCAGGCCGTGCTCGACTATTCCGAGCTTGAACCGGGCCTCAAGGCGAGCGACGCAATTCGTAAAGCGGCAGCGGATCTCAAACTCGACTCTACCTATCAAGCGCGCCTGCGTCTGACCGGCCCGGTGCCGATGAATGACGACGAATTTGCGACGATCAAGGAAAACGCGGCGCTCAATGCAGCGCTAACTATCGCGGTCGTGCTTTTTATCCTGTGGATGGCGTTACGGTGGTGGCGCATCATTGCCGCGGTTTTCCTCAGCCTTGTGGTCGGACTTTCCGTCACCGCGGCGCTCGGCCTGCTGCTGGTCGGCGCGCTCAACTTGATCTCGGTGTATTTTGCCGTGCTGTTCGTCGGCCTCGGCGTCGATTTCGGAATCCAGTTCAGCGTCCGCTATCGGGCGGAGCGGCACGAAGTCGACGGTCTGCACGAGGCGCTGCTCCACGCCGGCCGGCGTGCCGGCGCACCGCTCACGCTTGCGGCACTCGCCACGGCGGCGGGTTTTCTCGCGTTCCTGCCGACGGCGTACAGAGGGCTTTCCGAACTCGGATTGATTGCCGGGTTCGGCATGCTGATCGCATTTTTGACCAGCATTACCTTGTTGCCGGCGCTCTTGAGCCAATTCAAACCGCGGAGCGAACCTAACCCGCTCGGCTATGCCTTTCTCGCGCCGGTTGATGAATTTCTGGAGCGCCATCGCGTCCCGATCCTCATCGTGACCGCGCTTGTCATCCTCGGCGCTTCGCCGCTGCTTTATTGGCTGCGGTTCGATTTCAATCCCATGAACCTGCGCAATCGCAACGTCGAATTGGTTGCGACCTACCTTCAGCTTGAGAAGGACGGGAACGGCGGCTCCAATAATATCGCGGCGCTGGAGCCTTCGTTGGCGGCGGCCGACGAAGTCGCGGCCAAACTCAGGGCGCTTCCTCAAGTGTCGAGAGTGACGACACTCTCGACATTCATTCCCGACCAGCAGCAGGAAAAGCTGCCGCTCATTCAAGCCGCGGCGGAGACGCTGGATCCCGCTCTCAATCCGCCGAAGATGAGTGTGCCGCCGACCGACGCGGAAACCATCGCGTCGATCAAGTCCACAATTGACGCCCTCGAGAAGCTCGCTGCCGCGGCGCCAGGCCCCGGCGCCGATGTGGCAAGGCGCCTGTCCGCCGGGCTTTCGGCGCTCGGCAAGGCCGATCAGACAGCACGCCAGCGCGCCGAAACGGCGTTCGTCCAGCCGTTGCAAACTGCGCTCGACGATTTGCGCAATCTCCTGAAGGCGCATGAGGTGACCCGGGACAATCTTCCCCGCGACCTCGTCGACCAATGGGTCACGCCGGATGGTCGCGCTCGGCTTCAGGTCACCCCCAGCGGCAACGGCAATGACAACGCGACGCTGCGGACATTTGCGCATGATGTACAGAGAATCGAGCCCAACGCCACGGAAGGCCCGATTTCGATTCTCGAGGCGCGCCGCACCATCATCTCCGCTTTCCTTGAGGCCGGCGCGTTCGCACTGTTGTCGATCGCCGTCCTGCTGTGGATCACATTGCGGCGGGTCGGCGACGTGATGCTGACACTCATTCCGTTATTGGTGGCGGGTGTCGTGACGCTGGAAATCTGCGTCGCCATCGACATGCCGCTCAATTTCGCCAACATTATCGCCTTGCCGTTGCTGCTCGGCGTCGGCGTTGCCTTCAAGATTTATTACATCATGGCCTGGCGCGAGGGGCAGACCAGATTACTACAATCGGTCCTTACCAGAGCCGTGACCTTCAGCGCCTGCACGACGGCGACCGCTTTCGGGAGCCTTTATTTTTCGTCAGATCCGGGAACGTCCAGCATGGGCAAGTTGCTAGCCATCTCGTTGCTGACGACGATGACTGCAGCGGCTTTGTTTCAGCCGATCTTGATGGGCAAGCCGAGAGAAGAAGAGGCGCTCGCGCACGCTCGGCGCAAGAGCCTTGGTGTTACCGATTAAGCAAGATGCTTCGGCGACCTAGCGGATCAGCGCCTTAGGTCGGGCTTCGGCGAGGCCTGAGGTCTGCGCGCGGGTGTCGGATTTGGGGGTGTCGGATTAAAGCGCGGGTCGATCTCGTTAAAGGCGGACTCCGGTAGCCGGGTCCAAATTCGATCTTGGCCAAACAATGAGATGCCGAGATAGCCGCGCACCACGAGAGTCTGGCCGTCCGGCCTCAAGGTCATTTTCGCATTGTAAACATTGCCGTTGCGCGGATCGAGAATGGTCCCGTCCTTATAGTCCATGCCCTCCCGTTTCATTCCGCGGACGATGTCGAGCCCGAGCCAAGGCTTGTCGCGGCGGTCGTCTTTGCACTTGTCGCAGGTGATGTCCGGGCTTTCGCCCGGCTTCAAGTACATCCTGACGATCGTTCCATCAAATACGCCGTCGTGATCTTTGAACAGAAACCAGCCGGTTGGTTGACCGGTCTCCGGATCGGTCGATTGCCAAAGCCCTGCAGCCGTCAACTCGACGCTGCGAGCGCCGCCGACGTTAAACGCCGAAAGGATCACGGCCGCTGCAACCAGCAGGTGTTTTGCGCGCATCTTGCGTTCTCCAGAAACGCAATCGTCCAAGTTCTCATCAAATCCGTCAAGCCAGCCACGCAGGGGCAACCCATCATCCACGGCGACACGGCAAAAACCTGTCGCAATGTGCGTGCTTTTGTGGCTAATCCGAGCGCTTCGGTCGGCCGATCTTTCCGCTTGAACGCGGCGTGATCCTCAATAATCGTACCGCCGACCAGATACTGGATTTCGCCCGGACGGCCGCAAACGCATCGTTCGGAAACCGCTAGCCGAAAAGGGAAGAACGCGACCATGGCGAACAAGATCATCATCAGCTGTGCAATTACCGGCTCGATTCATACCCCTACGATGTCGGACGCGCTGCCGATCACGCCCGATCAGATCGCGACCCAGGCGATTGATGCCGCCGAGGCGGGTGCCGCGATCCTGCATTTGCACGCCCGCGATCCGAAGGATGGGCGCCCGTCGCCTGACCCCAGTGTGTTCATGCAGTTTCTGCCGCGCATCAAGCAGGCGACCGACGCCGTCGTTAACATCACTACCGGAGGCGCCGTGACCATGACGGTCGAACAGCGCATGTCGGCAGCTTTGCAACTCTCGCCCGAAATGTGCTCGCTCAATATGGGGTCGATGAATTTCGCGCTTTATCCGATGGCGCGGCGTTACAAGAACTGGAAGTACGATTGGGAGGAGGGCTATCTCCTCAACTCGGATGCTTACATTTTCCCGAACACGTTTCGCGACATCGAAAAGATCTACAAGGCGCTGGGCGAAGGCCACGGCGTGAAATTCGAGCACGAGTGCTACGACACCGGTCACCTTTACAATCTCGCCCATTGCATCGACCGCGGCCTGTTCAAGCCACCGGTTTTCCTGCAGTTGATCTTCGGCATCCTCGGCGGGATCGGTCCGGACCTCGACAATCTGGCGTTCATGAAGCGAACCGCCGACCGTTTGTTCGGCGATCAATATCTGTGGTCGGTGCTCGCCGGCGGCCGACACCAGATGAACTTTTGCACCAGCGCCGCCATGATGGGCGGCAATGTGCGGGTCGGCCTCGAGGATTCGCTCTATATCGGCCCCGGCAAGCTCGCCAAGAGCAATGCCGAGCAGGTGACGAAAATCCGCCGTATCGTCGAAGACCTTGGCTACGAGATCGCGACGCCGGCTGAGGCGCGAGCGACTTTGGGGCTCAAGGGCGCCGATCGCGTCAAGTTTTAGCCTTAGCCGCGCCGACGGCTTGACCCTGCGGCAGGCGCGACGCTACATCCGGAGTGCTGGAACGGGCGGTTAGCTCAGCGGGAGAGCACTTCCTTGACATGGAAGGGGTCGCAGGTTCGATCCCTGCACCGCCCACCAGCCGCTGCTACTAATCTGCCCGGTCAGCAATCTACATTCCTTCGGCTTTCTTGCGCTGGTCGCACTCGTGCCAGAACTGCGGCCACTTCATTCCTTCCGGACGCTTGCCGCTCGCCTTCAGGGTCTTCCAGTCTGCGGAGCAGGCATGCAGGCGCGCAAGATAGGCCTGTTTGCCGGGTGAGCCCGTTTTGCCAGCAGGCGCGGCGGCCGGCGGTGGAGAAGGTGCGGCAGTCTTCTCGGGGGGTGGCGGTGCCGCTGCCTTGGTGGGGGGTGGCGGGGGCGGCGCCGCGGGCGGGGGTGCTGCCGTGGCGTCGGCGCCGCATTGCGCCTTGCGGAAGTCGTTCCACTTCATGCCGGCGAGCGTTCCGGCGGCCTTGGCCGCCTGGTATTTGGCGCTGCACTCCTTCGATGTCAGCGCCTGCGCCGGCAAGGCAGTGACGGCAAAGCTGACTAGAAAAACTCCGGAGGCAATCAACACGGCAGTTTTCATGACGTCAATTCTCCTATGTCGATATCGTCAATAACGACGCGCACGGAGCGCGTGGATGTGTCAGGTTAGCCGCCGGCCAGGCACTTCTTGGTAAAACTCGTTTCCGCTGCGCCGTGGAGGTTCTTGGCGGCGGCCTGATCGCTGCAGCATTTTTTCGTGAAGCTCGTCATCGCAGCGCCGTGCAGGTTCTTGCTGGTTGCCTGCATTTTGCAGCTATCATCCGCCATGGCGGCGGTGGCGATGCAGAAAACCGAAGTGAGAACGATAGCGATAGTCTTCATGTGCTCCTCCCAATGAGAGTTTGAGAAATCGACAGGGTGCCGCCGAGGTCCCGACTACGCGGCGGGCTTCAGCGTTCCGTTTGGCGATGCTTTGTCAACGATGTCGGGCAGATATTGCGCCAGAAGTTTCATTGTTTGATCGACCGGCAGTCCCAGATGGCTCGCGAATTCCTGCACCTGCGCGTTGCCGAGAACCGCCTTGAGCTGATCTTCGGTGATCGGCAGATTGGCACCCGGACCGAGCCACGATTGGACCTGGCTGCCGAGGCCGCCGCTTTGCAGGGCGGCAACGAGGCCGTTGAGGTCATGATATTGGGTCTTCGCCAGCACGCCGTTGACGAGCGCCGGCAGAGCTGCAGCTTCCACCTGACCCATCGCGCCTTTGAGCATGTCGCCAAGACCTAAATTGTCCAAGAGGCCCATGTTTTTCTCCTCACCGTCTTTCTTAGCACTGTCTTTCTTAGCAATGGTCTCCCCGTACTCTGCGCGCTTATCGGAGAGCGTGGCAACGCTATGTGCAAGTCGTGTCAAAACCAAGACGACAAGCTACTCGAACATCGGCCTCCGCACCAGAGGCAAGCACAATCGGAAGTGGCGCCGATCGCAAACATGTTTCGTAAAATCGTGAGCTACACAGTTGAGCGCGCGCGCAGACCAAACGCCGCGAACGCCGTCAGCACCAGTGAAATCAGCACGTTGTAACCGGCGAGCGAGATGCCGAACAGGCGCCACGCCGCCTCGTCGCAGCGCACCAGCTGGACCGATTGCAGTTGATCAAGCAGCGCGCCCTTTTTGGTGAAATCGGTCACGGGACCCGAGCAATCGGCGGGGCCCGGCCAAAAGCGCCATTCCACACCGGCGTGATAAGCGGCGAGCGCGGCGCTCCAGAGCATCACGGCGATGATGGCGAGAAGGCCGATCGCAATCAGCCGGCGCGGCGCGTGCACAAGCGCAGCGATCGCCGTCACCAGCGAGAGCGGGATGACGACATAATAGGGAATGCGTTCCTCGAGACAGAGCGGGCAGGGCGGCAGCTTCACCACCAGCTGAAAATACCAGGCGCCCAGGATGGTCGCGGCGCCAAGCGCAAAGACCGCAAATGCAACCGCAGCGGCTTCACCCCGGCGAAGCCGATTGATCCAGGTATCGCTCATCCGCACCTCGCTGCCGCGTCCTTGCGGTGCGCAGCAATTTGCTGATCTTGGAGGCTGTTGCAAGGCGCCGCTTTGCCCGCCGGCGGCGGCCGGTGCGTGGCGGATTTTCTTTTGCCGAGGACAAAGGCTGGCGATATAGAAGGCGCTCTAAGCCCGTGTGGCGGAACTGGTAGACGCGCACGACTCAAAATCGTGTTCCGCAAGGAGTGGGGGTTCGATTCCCTCCACGGGCACCATCACCCAATGACACGTGAACGTTCCGGGAGGATCGTTTTGATCCGATGAAGTTTTCGCATTTTTCCCACATTTGGGCGAAGCCCGGCATGACGCCGCATCAGCGCTATGAGCAGCTCTGGCGCGAGCTTGCAGTGTGCGACGAGGTCGGGTTCGACCACGCCTTTTGCGTCGAGCATCATTTTCGTCCCGACGAAAGCTGGATGTCTTCGCCAAGCCTGTACGCGGTTGCCGCCGGCGCGCGCACCCGGCGTCTGCGCATCGGACCGATGGGGTACATTGTGCCGCTTTATCATCCGCTGCGGCTCGCCGAAGAGATCGCGATTGTCGATCAGATGCTCGGCGGCCGCATGGAGCTCGGCCTCGTTCCCGGCATCAATCCGCATTTCTTCCGGCCCTTCGGTCTCGACTATGGCGCACGGAAGTCGCCGACGCTCGAATTCGTCGACTACATGCGCGCGGCCTTCGGCGAGACGCAGCCGTTTTCGTTCCACGGTCAGGAGTTTCACACCGACGACGCGGAGATTTCGGTGCAGCCGGCGCAGCGGCCGCATCCGCCGTTGTGGATGATGAGCCGCGATCCGCAGACGTTGGAATTCTGCGCGCGCAACGCCATCAATCCCGGATACTTCCTGGTCTATCCGCGCGCCGATGCCGCGCCGCGCTACCGCAAATTTCTGGAGGATTGGAGCCAAGCCGGCTGGCCGAAAAAGCCGAACATTGCTTATTGCACTGTTGTTTATGTCGACGAGACCGATGAACGGGCGATCGAGACCGCTCGCTATTCCGCGCGAGCCGTGCCTATGAGGGATTTTTGCCGCTGCCGCATCCCGGCGAAACGTTCGACGATCGCGCGCGCCGATACGCCAAAATGTTCGTTGGCCGCGGCGAGCCCGGCGCTTCTGAAATCATGGCTCACCTGTTCGACGGCGAATACCTGCTCAAGCACGATCTCGTTTTCATCGGTTCGCCCGACACGGTGATCGCAAAAATTCGCGCGGCCGCAGCAGCGGGCCTGTTCAATACGTTCATGGGCGAGTTCAATTTCGCCGACCTGCCGGAAGCCGAGCTGTTGCGCTCGATCCGCCTGTTCGGCGAAAAGGTGATCCCGGCGCTGCGCGGCTACGAGCCGTTCTGACGGCGCGCGTTTTCGCTATTGCGCTTTCGCGAGTTCCGGATGCGCTCTGAGCCGCGCGGTGTTCAGAACATGGACGGCGAAGCTGACGATGGCGCCGGCGGCAAAGGGAAGCGCCGACCAGAGGTAAAGCTTTTCCACCGACAGGCCGACGAACAGCGCGCCAAGGAGCGGGCCGATGATCGAGCCGAACCGGCCGAGGCCGAGCTCCCAGCCGGAGCCGCTGGCGCGCAGTGAGGTCGGGTAGATCAACGCGCCGGCAACGTTGAGACCGGCCTGGATGCCGAGAACCAGGAAGCCGCCGAGGAACGTCGCCGCCAGCAAAGCCGCATCGGAGGTCAGGCCGGCAAAGCCGATCGAAGCGACCACCGGCACCGCGAGCACGAACATGATGGCGATGGCGAAGAAGCGGTGGCGCTGCAGCCACCAGCACAGCACCAGCGCAGCGACCGTGCCGCCGACCTGAAATGCCGCGCCGGCGAGCGCCGACGTCGACTGCGATATGTGCGCGGCCGACAACAGCGTCGGCGTCCAGCTGATGAGAAAGAAGTAACCCATGAGGTTGAGCGAGAACAACAGCCACACCAGCGGCGTGATCAGCCACAGCCCGTTGCGGAACAGATAGACGGGATTGGACGACGGCGCCTGCTGTTCGTCTTCGATGACGAAACGGGCGTTGGGCGGCACTTTCAGATCGGGGCGGATCGTGGCCAGCAATCGTTCCATTCGCGGCCGCTGACTTTCATGCAGCGCCATATACTTGATTGATTCAGGCAGGCCGAAAGTGGCGGCGATGGCAAAAATGATCGGAGCGATCGCCGCCAACCTCAAACAGGATCGGCCAGCCATAATGCGGAACCAGAGCCGCGCTGACGAAGCCTGCGCAGGCTCCGCCCATAGGGACACAGCCGACGGCGATGATCGCCAGCGTTGCGCGCAACTTCCGCGGCGACGATTCGGCGTTGATCGCCACGAGGTTGGGAATGACGCCACCGATGCCGAAGCCGGCGAAGAAGCGCAGCCAGAACAGCTGCGTCAGATCGGTCGAATAGGCCGCCGCAAAAGTCAGGACGCCGAACAGCACGTTGGAGACGATCAGCGCCGTCTTACGGCCATAGCGGTCGCCGATGAACCCCATCAGCTGCGAACCGAACAGGACGCCGATATTGCTTGCGGTCAGAACCGGACCAAGCGCATGCCGCGGTATGCCCCAGGACTGCACAAGATGCGGTGCGGCAAACGCGATGGCGCCGATATCATAGCCGTCGATGACCCCGATCAGGATCGTCCACAGCAGCATCTTGATCTGAAACGCGCTGAGACCGCCCTCGTCCAAAACACGCGACACATGAATTTCCGGTTGGACGGTCATTTCCTCTCCCATATGGAGGTTGTTGCAGCGCTTGTTGGTTCAGGGTGGGCGCGTCGCGCGCAAAGGTAGGGGACTGGCGCCGCAAAGGAAAGCGACATTCAGGCGCACAAGTTTGGCGCAAGGCGCAGCCCTGCAGGGCTGCAGTCTCGGCGAGGTTAAGCGGCTTGGATGTGATACGGATCGCCGGGACCGAGATTTTGCGCGAAATGCGAGTGGCGTTGCCGCCTATTCCGCGGCGGCGACCCGCGGCCGGCCGCTGCGCCGCGGCAGCGCATTCGTCGTCTCCGCCCGGTTTCGCATGTTGGCGTATATCCGGCGCAGGCAGCGTTTAACGATTGCCAGTTCATCCGCCCGAATTCCGGAAATTGCTGCTGCTTCGTAGGCACGCGCAATCGGAATGAGGCGGGTAACCTGGGCATTTCCCTTGGCCGTGAGCGTGACAATGACTTCGCGCGTACTGGTCGCCGAGCGCATGCGCGTCGCTACGCCCATGCGGACCAGACGCGTCACGATCCGCGACAGGGTTGACACTTCGATGCTGGTCAGGTCGGCGAGATCGATCTGTCGCAAGCCGCCCTTGCTGGCGAGCGCGGCGACTACCCGCCACATCGGGATACTCAGGCGATACGGCGCCAGGGCCTCGTTGCCGTACTGATCGGCAATGATGGTGCCGACGCGATTCACCAGATACGGCAGATAATTGTCGAGATCGAGCTTGGCGGGCTTTTTCACGCGTGTTCCTCAGGCCGGTAGAGTTGGCGCAAACAAGTCGCGTTGTTGCACCTTTTCATTTGCGTTTTCAATAAATGTAACCTCCACTACCGTTCACACGGTCCACGTTTCCCGCAGGTCCATGTGCGGGGCGCTGCTCAAGGTCGAAAAAGACCGGACTGCATCAGGGAGGATTTCGGCATGTCGACCTATGTACTTGTTCACGGCGCCTGGCACACCGGCGCCGAGCTCGAATCCACAGCCGCCCCGATTCGCGCCGCGGGTCATGAGGTGCACACTCCGACGCTCGCCGGCAACAGACCGGGCGACAAGAAAAGTGTCGGCCTGGCCGACGCCATAAAATCGCTGGTCGATTATCTCACCGAGAAGAATTTGAAGGACATTGTCCTGCTCGGACACAGCTACGGCGGCATGGTCATTACCGGCACAGCCGATCAAGTCCCTGACAGGATCCGCCGCTTGATCTACTGGAACGCCTTTGTCCCGAATAACGGTGAGAGCCTTAACGATATGGTGCCGCCGCCCTATGTGGCGTTGTTTGACGCCGTCGCCGCCCAGCGTGGCGACAACTCGGTAGTGTTGCCGTTTCCGATCTGGCGCGAAGCTTTCATCAACGACGCCGACCTGGAAACCGCGCAGAAGGCCTACAACATTCTCAATCCGCATCCGGAGAAAACATTCTCCGACAAAATATCGATCAAGACCGATCCGGCGGACATGCAGATCGCAAAGTCGTACATCAACTGTACTGAAGACACTTCGTTGCCGCATCATTATCCGTGGCATCCGCGGCTGTCGCAGAAATTGGGGCTGTTCCGGCTGGTGCAGACACCCGGCAGTCACGAGCTTTGCTTCTCCAATCCCAAGCGGCTGGCGCAAGCCATTATGGAGGCCGGTCGAGACTAACCGGCTCTGGCGGCCTTCGCCGACCCGTCTTGGCGGCGGATGCCATCTCTCGCCATCTGAGTGCATTTACAACAGATGCATTTTCAACTATCGTAAAGTTTACGTGGCCGCCAACCGGCTTCCAGGGAGGGAAACATGGATTTTGGCTACTTCACGCTGAGCGACAATCACTACGAAAATAATCCGCGCTCCTCGAACCAGTTCGTCGCCGACATCACCGCTGAGGCGCTCTATGCCGACAAGCTGGGCATGCACTCGGCCTGGATCGGCGAGCATCACTTCAACTCGCTCGGCGTTCTGTCCTGCCCTGACCTCGTGCTCACGCATGTTGCCGCCAAGACCGCCAACATCAGGCTCGCGCCGGCGGTGACGGTGCTGCCGCTGCATCATCCCATTCGGGTCGCCGAGCAATGGGCGACGCTCGATCTTCTCTCCAATGGCCGCGTCGACTTTGCCTGCGGCCGCGGATACGACCAGCGCGAATATCTGCCGTTCCATGTGTCGTTCGCCGACAACCAGGGAATCTTCGAAGAGGGGCTTGAGCTGGTGCGGCAATTGTGGTCGTCCGAGGAACGCATCTCGCACCACGGCAAACACTATTCGTTCGACGACGTGCGGATCACGCCAAAGCCGGTGCAGCAACCGATTCCGACTTACGTCGGCTCGTTTTCAAAGCCGTCGATCGAGCTGGCGGCGCGATTAGGTTGCGGCTTGATCGTTGCACCGTTTGCCGCCGCCCTGAGCTTTGGCGGCTTGAAGCAGGTCGCGGACCTCTATCACGAATCCTGTGCGCGTTTTGGCACCAAGCCCGGCCGGCTGATGTGCAGTTACTTCACGCATTTTGCCGACAACAAAGCCCAGGAGGACGCGCAGCGCGCCCGCCAGATCCGCTACTACAAAGAGTGCGTGATTCCGGCGTTCCCGGGCGATCCAAAGACGGCGCCGCCGAGCTATCGCTATTTCATCGATATGGTGGAGCGGCTGCAGAAAGTCAGGCCCGAGGATTTGACGGAAAATTCCGTCCTCCTCGGTTCGCCTGCGCGCATCATCGAGACCTTAAAGAAGGTCGAGGCGGCTGGCTTTGCCGAAGTGATTCTCTACTTCAACGTCGGTTTGAAGCCGCACAATCAGGTCAAAGACGAGATGGCGCGGTTCATGGTCGAGGTGGCGCCTTCGTTCGCTGGCGCCAAAAAGCACGCGGCATAGCCGTCGTCGCGCCGAGCTCCGCCCGGCGCGAACAAATAAAACGGCCGCGATAAGGCCGACACAGGAGGGACGCCCAGTGAATCTACAGCAGAATACCGACCGGATTCAGACCACCCACATTGGCAGTTTGCCGCGGCCGCATCGTCTGCTTGACGCGATGAAGGCAAAATATTCCGGTCAACCTTACGACCATGCGGCCTTTGAGCAGGCGCTGCGCGCTTCGGTCGCTGACATCGTTCGCAAACAGGTTGATTGCGGCATCGACATCATCACGGACGGCGAATTATCGAAGCCCGGGTTCTTTACCTACATTCGCGAACGGCTCGAAGGCTTCGAATCGCGCCCGACCATCAAGGTGAAGCTGTTCGAACAGGAGGTCGCCGCGTTTCCGGAATATTACGAACAGTATTTCAAGCTGGCGATGATGGGCGGCACGGTCGTCTCGCTCGCGCCGGTCGTTTGCGTGGGGCCGGTGAAATACCGCGGCCATAAGCTCGTACAGACCGACATCGCGAACGTGAAAGCGGCGGCTGCCGCAGCGGGCGTCCCCAACGAGCACGTTTTTCTACCCGCAACCGCGCCTTCCGGCATCGGTATCAACGAGTACTATAAGTCATACGAGGAGTACTTTCACGCGCTCGCCGCAGCGATGAGCGAAGAATACCGCGCGATTTACGACGCCGGCATTCTGGTGCAGATCGACGATCCGTTTCTGCCGGACCTCTTTTACGAGCTCGGCCTCGATGACAAGGAGAAAAAGCGCCGCGCCCAAATCTACGTCGATGCCACCAATGCGGCGCTCAAGGGCATTCCGCCCGAATGGGTGCGCTTCCATACCTGCTACGGCATTAATGAGGGCCCGCGCATCCACGAAGCAGCCCTCAGCGAGATCATCGATTACGTGCTGCAAATCAAGGCCGGCTCGTACAGCTTCGAGGCGGCCAATCCGCGCCACGAGCATGAGTATCATCTGTTCGAGCACGTGAAAGTGCCAAAAGATAAAGTCCTCGTCCCCGGCGTCATTACGCACGCCAGCAATATCGTCGAGCATCCGGAATTGATCGCTGAGCGCATCATGCGCTTCGCCAAGCTGGTCGGACGCGAGAACGTGATCGCCGGCGCCGATTGCGGCTTCTCCTCGCAGGCTTTGTACACCACCGAGGTGCATCCGACGGTGGTTTGGGAGAAGTTCAAGGCCATGCGCGAGGGAGCCGAAATCGCGACGCGGCGCCTTTGGGCCAAATCCGGCGGGGCAGCGCGGAAGAAAACAAGCCGGGCAGTGAAGAAAAGCCGGGCAGTGAAAAAAAGCAAGAAGAAGACGATCAAAGCTCGTTCCAGCGCGCGGGGGAGGAAACGATGAATCGCCTGCTCGTCGCGCTCGCGTTTGCGGGCATTGTGGCAGCGCCCGCCAGGGCTGCCGACGCCATCAAAATCGGCTTCGTCAATACGTTCAGCGGCCCGGCCGCGGTCATCGGCAACGATATGCGCGATGGCTTCAATCTCGGTTTGCAGAATCTCGGCCACCAAATGGCGGGGCGTCCGGTCGAGGCTATTTACGAGGACGACACCGGAAAGCCGGAAGTCGGCAAGCAGAAGACCGACAAATTGATTGAAGCCGATCACGTCGATTTTCTCACCGGCTACGGATTCTCCAATGTGTTGCTGGCCTCATTGGTGTCGGCGGTTAACGCAAAGACCTTCATCATCAGCGCCAATGCCGGCCCGTCGCAGATCGCGGGCGAGCAGTGTTCGCCGTATTTCTTCTCGACATCCTGGCAGGGCGATCAGGCGGCGCAGGCGACCGGCGAGTATCTCAACCAGAAGGGCGTCAAGACGCTCTACCTGATCGACCCCAATTATGCCGCGGGCAAAGACGTGGCCGCGGGCGTCAAGGCAAACTTCAAGGGCGAGATTGTCGGCGACGACTACACGCCGTGGCCAAGCCAGCTCGATTTCTCTGCCGAGCTGACCAAAGCCCGCGCGGCAAAACCTGAAGCGATCTTTGCTTTCTTTCCGGGCGCCGCCGGTACGCAGTTTCTCACGCAATACACGCAAGCCGGATTAAAGGGCACAGATCCCGCTCTACACCGCCTATATGATCGACGCGCGATTATTGGATCGGGCCGGCGAATTTACGCTCGGGGTTGCGACTGCGGGACACTGGGCGATCGATCTGCCCAATGCGGCGAATGAAAAGTTCGTCGCCAGCTTCCGCGCCGCCTATAAGCGCGATCCAGCCTTCTATGCCGCGCAAGCCTACGATGCGGCGAATCTCATCAACAGCGCCGTCGTCGCCGTCAAAGGCGATCTGTCCAATAAGGACGGTCTGCGCGCGGCGATGGAGAAAGCCGATTATGCTTCGGTCCGCGGACCTTACCGCTACGGCAACAACCACTTCCCGATCCAGAATTTCTATCTGCATCAGGTCGTCAAGAAAGCCGACGGCGGTTACGAGATCAAAACGGTGGCAACGATCCTGAAGGATCACCAGGACCGCTATCATGAAAAATGCCCGATGAAATAGTGTCTCGGCATTCGGCCGATGGTTGAACGAAGCGATCGTGGGTTTGGCGACGCGCATCATCGACTGGCGGCTTGGGAATCAGCCCGCCCGCGCGCCTACGGATCGAGTTCGGTATCCCAATAGAGATAATCGAGCCAGCTGTCGTGCAGGTAGTTCGGCGGGAACAGCCGGCCGTTGCGATGCAGGTGCTGCACCGACGGCTGGAACGGCCGTTGCGACGGCCACATGCTGGCCTCGTCCGGCGTCAGATTGCCTTTCCTCAGATTGCAAGGCGAGCAGGCGGCGACGACGTTGATCCAGGTGGTATTGCCGCCGCGCGAGCGCGGCAGCAGGTGATCGAATGTTAAATCCTCCCGCGTGCCGCAATACTGGCAGCAGAACCGGTCGCGCAGGAACACATTGAAGCGCGTGAAGGCCGGATGCGTCGATGGCTTCACGTAGGTCTTAAGCGACACCACGCTCGGCAGCTTCATTTCCAGGCTTGGGCTGTGGACCGCGCGATCGTAGTTGGCGACGATATTCACGCGCTCGAGGAACACCGCCTTGATGGCGTCCTGCCAGGACCAAAGCGAAAGCGGGTAATAGCTCAGCGGACGGAAATCCGCATTGAGGACCAGCGCCGGAAAGCCCGATGGCGAAACGTGAGCGTTCAAGACGACATTCCTACCGACTCGCATGCCGCACTGCGGCGTCGGCTGCTAGTTTATAGGCAGGCGTGACAGGATTGTGAAGCCTTTCCGTGGGTTATGACTTTTCCGTAGCGGTGGGCGGCCGGTCGCCTTGGGTCCGCCCCTCGGTTCCCCCGGCCCATTTGTCGCCGGGATTAGGACGGCCTGGGCGGACTTGCTACCCAAGGCCGCCGCCCGCGGATGAGGTCCGCAGCGCGCTCGGCGATCATGATTATGGGCGCATTGATATTGCCGCCGACCAGGGTCGGCATGACCGAGCCATCGACGACGCGGAGACCTTCGATCCCGAACACCCGAAGCTCCGGATCGACCACCGCCATGCTGTCACCCTCAGGCCCCATTTTGCAGGTGCCGATCGGATGATGAACGGTGATGGAGTTGGCGCGGATATGCTCGTCGAGGTCGGCGTCCGCGACGGCGCGCTCCCCCGGGGCCAATTCGCGCGCCATGAACGGGCGCATTGACGCCTGGCTGCAGACGTCGCGAGCCATACGCAGACCGCTCCGCAACGTCTTCCAGTCATTGTCGGTGGCGAGAAAGTTTTGACGGATACGCATCGGCCTCGCCGGGTCGGTAGAGGCAAGTTCGAGATGGCCCCGGCTTTCAGGGCGCAGCACCGCGGCCCGGCAGCCGTAGCTGTCGGTGTAAGGACGCCGGAACGGTGAAAAATACGGCGTCGCCGTCAGTGGCGCAGCATGGAAAATGAGTTGCACGTCCGGCAGTTCGACGTCCGGCCGGCTCTTCAGAAATGCGATCTGGCCGATCGGTAAATCCGTCGCGATGCCGCGGCCAAACAGATAGGCGTCGGCCAAAGCCGGCACAATCCGGTCGAACCGCATCACCTTATGGACCGGCCCCGGCTCTTTGCGCTGATACGCCATGATGGCCGAGATATGATCCTGCAGGTTCTTGCCTACGCCCGGCAACGCGACCTTGATGTCGATGCCGAGCGGGCGCAGTTCGTCCGGCGCGCCGATGCCCGAAAGCATCAGGAGTTGCGGCGAGTTGATGACGCCGCCGCAAAGAATCACTTCGCGCTCGGCCCGCGCCGTCGCGGGGCGGCCGCGTCTTACGTATTCGATGCCCGTTACCCGGCTGCCATCAACGATGAGACGGGTCGCCAGCGCCCTTGTTGCAATCGTCAAATTTTTGCGGGTCAGCGCCGGGCGCAGATAAGCGTCCGCAGCACTGCAGCGGCGTCCACGGCGGATCGTCATCTGCGGGACGGCGAAGCCCTCCTGTTGGGCGCCATTGTAATCGGAGGTCGTGCCGTATCCGGCTTCGCGCCCGGCGGTGGCAAAGGCCTCGACCAGCGGATCGGAAAAGCTGCCCATCTGGGTCGTCAGCGGGCCGTCGCCGCCGCGATAAAGGCTCTCGCCGCCTTGCCAGGATTCCTGGCGGCGAAAATAAGGAAGCACCTCGGCGTAGGACCAGCCGCTGAGGCCGGAGGCGGCCCAGCGGTCGTAGTCGCCAGCGTGACCGCGCACATAGTTCATGGCATGGATGGAGGACGAGCCGCCTATGATCCTGCCGCGGGCACATTCGAGACCACGCCCGCCGGTCGTTGCCTCCGGCTCGGCGAAATACATCCAGTCGTGTTTGCGGTTGATCAGCAGATAGGGCCAGCCGAACGGAATCTTGATCCATGGATCACGATCCCAGCCGCCGGCTTCAAGCAGCAGGACGCGGGTGTTTCCATCCTCGGTCAGCCGGTTTGCCAGTGTGCAACCGGCTGAACCGGCTCCGACAATGACGTAATCGTAGCTTCCGTCGTCCGGCATCCGCTTTGTGCCGTTTCAGCGTTTGCCGGCGAAACTGCGCGCCAGGAATTCGCCGCCGTGGCGGAGGCCCTCGGGGTCGATGCCGTGGCCGATCCCGGCCGACAAATGCCATTCCGCCGGCACGCCCATGGCCGCCAGCGCCTGCGACACCCTGAAACAGCGCCTGCGCCGGAATGAGTTCGTCCTGGTCGCCGTGCACCAGCAGTACCGGGGGACGCGACTTGATGTCCGCGGCAAGCGTCTCGGGATTGCCGTCCGGCGGCAGCACCAATAGGCCCGAATAGCCGACAATCGCGGCCGGCGGCACGGCCCGGCGCAGACCGACATGGAGCGCCATCATTGTGCCCTGACTGAAACCCACCAGCGCCAGCGCCGAAGGCGGCAACTGGTGCCGCGCAAGCTCGGCGTCCAAGAAACGCTCCAATACCGGCGCGGCCTTGTTGGCGCCAATCCAGCGTTCGTTGGGGTCGCGGAAAGTCAGCGCGAACCATTGTCGCCCGACCGGCGCCTGTCCGCATGGCTCGGGTGCATGCGGCGAGACGAATGCCGCCTGCGGTAACAGCGGCTGCCAAACACGGCCGAGCTCGATGAGGTCGTTGCCGTCGGCGCCGTAGCCGTGAAGAAACACGACAAGCTGCCGCGCGCGGCCCGGAGTGCGGTGACAGCCGCGGACCATCAAGCTCAACGGCCATTCAGATTACCTTTTTCAAATCGGTCCGCACCGGCGGCGTTTACACAGACAGATGATGCTGCGGCCCGCGCCATTTCTGCTTTAGCCGCGGGAACAATGACCTGTCTACGTCAGAATGAGGTATGGAAACGTCCCGTAAAAACGTTCACCGGCCCACGATCGGTGTTGTAGGCGGGGTTGACGATGAACTGATAGTCGAACGTTAGAAACGTCGAGGAGGATATAGCGTAGCTGTAATAGGTCTCGATGATCTGCTCGAGACCGGGATGTGGCAGTTGTCCGTCGCCGACGAGAATGCCGAGGCCGCCGTCATTGAGGAAGGCCGCGTGCTCCGGCGAAATGCCGTTGACGATGCCGGCTAATCCGACGGTGTCGTTTGGACGGCCCCATTGCTCGCCCTTTAGCGAGAGGCCGGCGGCGATCGTCCGGTCGATGTCGGTGTATTCATACGGCTCGATGTTGCCGTCGGCCCAGCCGGCGCGCATGAAGACACCGAGATCGGATGCGATTTCCTGCTCGAGGTTCATGTCGATGCCGCCGCGGCTCCGATATTCGCGCACTGCGGCGATATCGGCGGGACCGCCGGTGACCTCGGCCAATGCGATCGCGTCCTCGTAGCTGCCCATGCGGCCGCGGCTGAGTACGCCGGTGACCGCGATCTTACCGGGATGTCCCCACAAATTGTAGCGGCGCTCGATTTCGCCGATCCATTGGAATTGCCCAAATGTCGGATCAAGTTCCGTGCTGTTGGGGACGATCGAGAGATCGAACAGCCCGCCGCGCAGGGTCCAGTTTCCCTGATACCATTCGGCCGCCGCGCCGTAAGTGTAACCCCAGGCGTCGGCGGCATAATCGAAAGTGCCGGCGTCGATCAGCGCCCAGTTCATAAAATCGGTCCGCGGGTTCTGCGCATATTTGTTGGTATCGAACACGTCGGAGACCGAGAACTTGCCAATCGTGATAACTAGCCGATTGGCAGTCTGCGAGCCGGCGAACTGATTGAGGTCGGCGTCCACTTTCTGGGTTTCACCGCCGAGATCGATTGTTTGCCGGACAAAGGTCCGTTGAATGCGCGGGTAAGGAACCGAGGCGCCGATTTTGAATGCGGCCCCGCTCGGAAAGCCGGCGACCCCTTCGGTGTTGCTCAGCCCGAAACCTTGGTCGATCTCCGGATCGATCCAGAGTGCGGCGCCCTGCCACAGCTTGAACCCCGCAGCGAGCGTGGCATCCCAGGTCTCGCGCCCGGCGTTCGAAGCGAGGCTGTTCACGCCACTATAGGGCGCGCGGAACGGCGCGGCATATTGCTCGATGAAAGTGGTCTGCCCGTGCACGACGAACCAGCCCATGTCGAGCGCGGACGGTCCTTTGGTGAAGAGATCGGGATTGATGGTGTCGCTCCCAAACCGGTAATCGAGTCCCAGCCGCACAGCCTGGACAGCAAGATCAGAATCGAAACGCTGGGCTGCGTCCGCAAATGTGACGCCGCGCAATCCGTAATCGGTGTAGAGATATTCGAGCCGTGCCACCCAGCTCGGCGCCAGCGCGAGTTCGATGCCGGCGCCGACCGCGCCGCCGACCCGCGGTACCATGAGCAACGTTTCTACCTCGCCCGATTGCGCCGTGCCGCCAACCGGCATGCCCGCAAGTTGCGTGCGAGTGAATTGGTCGTAGCTCCAGGCGAAGCCGCCGGTTGCGTAGAAGAGCCAGTTCCCGGGCGCGTAACCGATGCGGGCGCGCACCGTGCCGGACATTTGTACTTGCTCCTGATAGCTCGCCTGGCCGATGAGCGCGGAGGAGATCGTTTGGCTGCCGCCAAGGACGGCAGGAAACGACACGTCGGCCTCGGCGCCGAGGAGAAAGCGCGAGCGAAACATATAATTGTAGCCGGCCTGAAGGCCGAGCAGGTCGCTGCCGGTGCCCCTGAAGGCATTGTACATATTGAAAAAATCGAGAGTGCCGGCAAGGCTCGGCGCGGCCGCCCCGTCTTGCGTTGCCGACCAATGCGAGCTGCCGCCCGCGTAGCCGAGGTGAGAGCCGACGTAAAACCCGGTCCAGTCATAGGCGGAGGCAGCGCTGTACGGTGTTGTCGGGGCCTTCGTCACCATAATATCGTCGGCCGCGCGCGCGTGCTGCGCGGTCGCGAACACGACAACAATGACCGCCCCCGCGACGAACTTGTTCACCCCAACCCCACCTAGGCCCGAGCCCATTCTTAGGATTTATTGTGACATTCAGATTTTTCGCAGCCAAATTTCGCAAGTCTCCTAGCCCAACCATGGCCTTAGCGCGACGGCTCCGCTGCGTCCGATCGCCGGAAACGGCGAGACGTGTCGTGACGGCCACATCACTGGTCTAGGAAGTGCGCGGTCAGAACTGCGCGTGCAGCCGGCCGGAAAAGATGTGGACCGGTCCGCGGTCGGCGTTATATCCGGGATCGCCGACGAACTGATAATCGAAGGTGAAAGACGCCCACTTGTTGAGACTATATGAGTAATAGCTCTCCAGCACTTTCTCGGGCCGGTAGTTGAGCGCACCATCGCCAATCAAGATGCCGAGGCCGCCGGCGGCGAAATAGGCGCGCGCCTCGGCCGAGAGCCCTTCCAACACTCCTCCCATTCCGATCGTATCGTTCGGGCGACCCCAGGAAGTGCCCTTGAGCACGGCACCGGCGGAAAGGCTTTGATCGCAATCGGTCCAGGCGATGATTTCATCGAGACCCGGGCTCCAAGTTGCGCGCGAGAACACGCCGAGATCGGCAGTGATCGCCTGCTCGAGATTGGCGTCGAAGCCGTAATTGGTTCGCACTTGGCGCACTAGTGTGATGTCTGGATAATTTGGCGTTGTGATCGGCTCAGCAAGGGCCGCAGTATAGCTGCCCATATTGGCGCGGTTGGCCCATGCCATGAGCCGCAATTTGCCCGGCTGTGAGAACAGTGAATAGCGCAGTTCGAGTTCGCCGATATATTCGCCGTCCGGAAAATTCATGTCGAAATCGTCGGAGTTTGATACGACGGGAACCAGGAAGTAGCCGCCCCGAACAGCCCAGAATTTCTGGTTCAGTTCGGCCATGGCGCCCCAGGTATAGCTGATCTGGTCCATGGTCCAGTCGTAGGAGCCGCAGCAATCGATATTCCAGTTGAAGAATTGGGTTCGCCCGTCGTGGGCGTAGGCGTTGTTGTCGAAGAAGTCCGTCACCGCGAACCTGCCGGCGATCACGGTGATCCGCGAAATGTCCTTCGTCCCGGCGATTTGGTTGGGACCGTCGTCGATGGTCTCCTGTTCGCCGCCGAGGCCGAAGGTTTGCTGAACATACACGCGTGCCATGTCTATGCGTGGCATCGGGAAATTTGCCTTTTGCGCTTCAAAACTTGGGAAGGCCGCGATGCCGTGAGTGGTGCTAAGACCAGCGCCCTGGGTTAGTTCCGGGTTGATGTAGATTTCGGTGCCATCCGCTGGGCGGTAGCCGATAAACGCGGTGGCGCTCTCCGTATTCTGCGCTTGGCTGCCGCCGGAGAGGCTGTTCGCACCTTCATACGGTGAGTGGAAGGCCGGATAGCCCTGTTCGATGGCCGTGAACTGCCCGTGGATATTCCAATTGCCGCGTGCGATCGGCCATAGATCGCTGCTACGCGCGGTTATGTCGGCGTCTGATACGCCGAGCTTGTAATTGAGCCCGACCCGCAGCGTGTCTATGTCGAAGACTGACTGGTAACCGGTGCCCGATGGAAAGACACCGGCAGCGGCGCCGAAGCGGTCGTACAGATATTCGATCCGCACCGTCCAGTCCGGCGCAATTGCGACCTCGGCGCCGAGACCGAGCGTCCAGCCGGTGCGCGTGAGGAGAATTAGGTCCTCATCGCCGCTGGCATTGGTCTCGCCGAAGCGCGCCTGCGACCAGGCAAATCCACCGGTCGCATAGATCAGCCAGTGATCGAATGCATAACCGAAACGTCCCCGCAGCGTGGCGATGTAATCGATCTGGTCGGTCACGGTCGTGCCTTGCGCCGTGCCCCCGGTAAAAATCAAGCCATCCGCGTACGTTTGAAAATTCGGGAACGTAATATCGGCTTCGGCACCGAGAAGCAGTCGGGACGGAAAAACGTAATTGTAGCCGGCCTGCACTCCGCCATAGAGGCTGCCGAACGAATCGCCAACACTAAAGGGATTGGGATCGGACAGCGTGCTGGTCCCCCGACCCTGACTACCGGCGACGTGCCCGCCGACGTAGAATCCGGTCCAATTATCGGCGGCCCAACCATTTGACGAGGCCGGCGCAGTCTTCGTCAGCATGACATCGTCGGCCGCGAGCGCTTTCTCCGCGGTTGCCAGCGCAACGCCGATGACAGCCGCCAGGAGAAACTTTCCCACCTCAACCCCACCCCACGGCCTGTGAAAAATCCCTCGTCGCGATGGCCGGCGTGCGCCCGCGCTCGTCTTATCTATTAAGCCTACACATCAATATGTAGCCAATGCTACAGATTAAACTATGTGTCAACCTTGAGGGAGAAAGCGACTCGAAAAAGTTTGCACATTTGCATGCGCCTTTCGCTTGGTCGTCAGACCAAACATTGCGGCGACGGCAACGTCAATTCATATGTTTTAGAATTAGAACAGATTTGAAATAGTCGGGAAAAAATCATGAACTAAATCCTCACGGCTTATGGAAGTGCAATGAGCAACCCCACGCTCACGCCAATCGATTGCTCATGGCCGCCACTGAAAGAATAGCTGTAGCTCGGTTCCAGAAACCAACCGAATTTTCGTTCAGGCCACGGCCAGAACTGGAAATCGAGCGCCGCGTCGCCGCCAATTTTCCCCGCACCGCCGGCTGTGTAAATCCATTCCGGTCCCACACCGATCATCAATTCAACGGTATCTGACAACGTGAACGGCTTTTTGAACAGAACATCGGTGTTCCACTCCGCATGACCGCCGCCAAACAGGGGCGCAATGCCCGCTTCGATTTCCAGCCAGTTCTTGAGAGGGGTGAACTCGACGGCTGCCGAAGGACCGAAACTAGAGCCGCCATCGCGGAGGCCCCATTCGCCCGCGCCGCCTATTTCAACGACCGCAGAGGGTTCTTTTTCCTCGGCCCGTGCGTTCCCTGCGAACAAACAACAGGGTGGCCATCAGCCCGAGAATTGCCCGCCACTCGGTCATCGCCGTTCCTCGACAAATATACCATACCCCTCTATAGTATTTTGCCAAAGTGAATTCGATGACTCATACGATTCGCGAGAAATCCAAACTACTGGCCCGCGTGCGGCGCATTCGCGGGCAGGTCGAAGCCGTCGAACGCGCTCTTGAAGCCGAGGTCGGTTGCGCCGATGTTCTGCAAGTGCTCGCCTCTGTCCGCGGTGCCGTGAACGGCCTCATGGCGGAAGTCATCGAGGAGCACGTCCGCTGCCACGTGATCGCGCCGGCGCTTGGGCCTAACAAGCGCGCCGAAGGGGCGGATGATCTGATCGAGGTTGTGCGCGCGTATTTGAAATAAACCCGGCCGCACCGCAATAGGAGGCTGGCTATGGCCGACACCGTACCGGGCACTCACTCTCACGTTTTTCTCGGCGAAGGCCATGAGCGGAACGAGCGCCGCACCTGGATGGTGATCGCGCTCTGCACCTTCATGATGATCGTCGAAATCGTTGGCGGCCTCATTTTCGGCTCGATCGCGCTGGTCGCGGACGGCCTGCATATGTCGACGCACGCGAGTGCGCTTCTGCTCGCTGCGCTGGCCTACAATTATGCGCGCCGGCACGCCGAGGATGACCGCTTCAGTTTCGGCACCGGCAAGCTTGGCGATCTGGCGGGATTCACCAGCGCTATCGTGCTGGCGATGATCGCAATCCTCATCGGCTACGAGGCGGTTACGCGGCTGATCTGGCCGGTTCCGATCGACTTCAACGAAGCCATTCCGATCGCGGCGCTGGGACTGATTGTCAATGTCGCTAGCGTGCTCCTGCTCAGCGGTGGCGACCTTCACCCCGACCATAGCCACAGCCATCATCACGGCCACGGCGCTTCGCCGGCACGCCACGATCACGAGCATGACCAGGCCCATTCCCTGCAAACCAGTGCCGGCCCACTGACCCTTGAAATCTTCGAGGAAGGCGTGCCCCCGCGCTTCAGGCTGTCTTTTCAGGGGAGTATGTCCGCCGCGGAAGGCATCAGCATCGAGACCATACGCCCGGACGGGGCCCGCCAATCCTTCGCGATGGTCGCGCGGGCAGGGTATCTGGAGTCGGTGGACGAAATTCCGGAGCCCCATGCGTTCACCGCCCGCATCACGCTCGATCGCGGCGGCGAAGTTCACTCGATCGATTTCCAGGAGCACGAGCATGCGCATGGCGCAGCGGAGCGCGACAACAATATGCGATCCGCCGTCGTCCACGTGTTGGCGGATGCGGGAGTTTCAGTACTGGTCATTGTCGGGCTCTTGCTTGGACGATTCCTGGGCTTGGCATGGATGGATCCGGTGGTCGGTTTGGTCGGCGCCATCGTCATCGCCGTCTGGTCGTATACCCTCATTCGCGACACCGGCGCCATTTTGCTCGACATGAATCCTGATCGCGGCATGGCGGAGCGCATGCGCGCGATGATCGAGACCGATGGCGATCGTCTGACCGATTTGCATTTATGGCGGCTGGGACCGGGCCACTTGGGCGCGATCGTATCGGTGGCGACGGAGCGCCCGCGCGGGCCGGACTATTATCAATCGCTGCTCCGGCGATTTCGCGCGCTATCCCACGTGACCGTGCAGGTCCAACGGCAATAAAGCTGCGAAACGGCTAGAGCAGCTCACGGCAGTTACTTAGCGATTCTCCCGCCGCAGTTTTGAACTGTTTCAATTTAAAAACAAAACAATCGACAGTACTGCAACAATTGTGATTGTTGCCTTGCCGCGGTTGAACTGAAAATTCAAACGCGACGGCGGGTTTATACTTTCGAGCGGTTCTAAATTACTTGGTGCAATGTTGCGACTTTCAGTCAGCGCATGCTTGTGTTCCATCCGCCTCCACCGTCCAGTCATCAGTGGAGTGATTGTCTTCAATCTTGGAGCAGCAGTCGCTGCAAACGCGCAGTCGTCAGGCCCGACGCCTGCTGAATCGCAGCCGGCCTTGGAGCTGACGCCAGCGCAAATGCCGGCGAACGGTGAGGTGCAGCTTCCGTCAATCGTTGTATCGGCGTCGAAGCCCAGACCGAAGCCCAAGCCAAAGCCAAGTGCACAAGCGGCACAGCGGACCGCGCCGCAAGCCGACGCCCCGACCGCTGCGCAGAAGGCGCTCGACGCCAAGATGCAGGGAATGGATCAGGCGCGGGACAACCTGCTGCCGAAGATTGGCGCAACGTCTTACACGATCAGCCGTGATGCAATCGTGGCCCTGCCGCAGGGCGATAACACCCCGATCGACAAGGTCATTCTGCAAATGCCCGGCGTGTCTTACGACTCAGCCGTTTCCAATCCCGATTTCCACGTCAGAAACGAATATGCCAACGTCGCGTATCGCATCAACGGGATTATAATTCCCGAGGGGGTGTCGTCGCTTGGCCCTGTGCTCGACACCAATTTCATTGGCAGCTTGGCGCTACTCACCGGCACACTGCCGGCTCAGTACGGGCTCCGCACCGCCGGCGTTCTCGACATCACGGCCAGAAGCTTTGCCGTGCCCGGCGGCGAAATCAGTCTTTACGGCGGCAGCCGCCAGACCTTCACGCCGAGCTTCGACTATGGCGGCAGCTTCGGCAATAGTGAATATTTTGTCAGCGCCCGCGGCAATTGGAATGCTCTCGGGCTGGAAAATCCCACGTCCAGTCCCAACGCCAACCACGACTATACCCAGCAGGGCAAATTCTTCGGCTACTCGTCGACGCTGATCGACGAATCGACGCGGTTCAGTCTGATCTCCGCCGCCTCCTACGGCGCGTTCCAGATACCGAACAATCCCGCTCAAGTCCCGCTCGGCAATTTCGGTCCGGCGAACTACAATTCGTTGTCGCTCAATGAGAACGAATTCGACACCTACGTTGCCAACATCGCGGCGCTGCAGAAGAAGGGCACCGACGGCGACGCACAATTCGCGATTTTCTCGCGTTACGCTAAAGTCAACTTCGTTCCCGACGTCTACGGCGACTTGGTGTTCAACGACGTGGCGTCCAACGTAACGCGCGAGAGCCTGCTCAACGGCACTCAGTTCGATATGTCCTATGTCGTGGACGCCCGGCACACGCTGCGAACCGGTTTTGCCGTGACCGAAGAGCAAACCAACGTCAACAACATTTCGACGGTCCTGCCGGTCAACCCCGTTAGCGGCGACATTTCGCCTACGCCGTTCGCGATCGACGATCCAAACTCGAAGCTTGGTTGGAATATCGGGACCTACATCCAGGATGAATGGAAGATAACCCGTGAACTTACGCTGAATGCGGGGCTGCGCTTTGATCAGTTGTATCAGTACGTCGACGCCAACCAGCTTAGTCCGCGCGTCGCGCTGGTTTACAAGCCGTTTGCCGATATCACTTTCCATGCCGGCTATGCACGCTACTTCACACCGCCCTATCAGGCCCAGGCGTACTCATCGAATATCGCGCTGTTCACCAACACCACCAATCAGCCGGAGGTTCCGCTCAACAATCCGGTGCTGCCGGAGCGTTCGAACTACTACGACGTCGGCGTCGACAAGACGGTGCTGCCGGGTCTCACGATGGGGGTCGATGGCTATTACAAGGACGCGCGCGATATGATCGACGATGGCCAATTCGGCCAAGCCGTGGTGTTGACGCAGTTCAACTACGCGCGCGGCTACAGCGAAGGCGGCGAAGTCAAGGCCAAGTACGTGAACGGTGACTTCAAGGCATACGCAAATTTCTCCTACAATATAACCAGAGCGATAGACGTAGAATCAAACCAGTATCTTATTGACGCTTTGACCTACAATTATTTGCTCACCAACTGGCATTACACCGACGATATGCAGCTCATGACCGGTTCGGCCGGCGTGTCATATCGCTGGTACGGCAATCTGTTCACGACGGATCTGATCTATGGGAGCGGCCTTCGATCCGGTTTTGCCAACGAGGACAGCAACCCGCCCTACGTCGTGGTGAACGCGGGAGTGTCGCGCGAAGTGACCTGGTCGCCGGATGCCAAGCCGATGACGTTACGTTTCGACATCGTCAACCTGTTCGATAAGATTTACGAGCTGCGCGACGGCACCGGCATCGGTGTCTTCGCTCCGCAATTTGGCGCCCGCCGCGGCTTCTATGTGGGCGTATCGCAGAAGCTGTGATGAAGGGACGTTTCGTTCGTTACGCGTTCATCGCGGACGCCGCGCTTTACGCTTGCGCGGATTGGCCCGGGTTGATGACTTGGCGGCTGCGACAGCGAACCGATAATACGTCCACAAGATTCGTGCCGCGACGGCACGCCAAGGCCGCCATAACTCGGCCAATGCCAGCATCTCCTTCGCAGTCGGCCGTGCCGGCAGCGCAAACGCGACTCTGGCCGCTTCCTGTAGCGCGAGATCGCCCGCCGGCCAGGCATCGGCGTGGCCGAGGCACGACAGCAGATAAATATCCGCCGTCCAGGGGCCGATGCCATGCACGGCGGTGAGCGCGGCGTGCGCCTCCTCGGCAGCGAGCTCACCAAGCGCTGCAAGAGCGAGGTCGCCGCGTTTTATGGCGCGGGCGATTTCCTTCAGCGCGCGGATTTTCGGCGCAGATAGTCCGAGCCTTGCCAGCCGTGCCGGGCGCGCCCGCAGGATCGCGTCCGGATCGAGCGGATCGAACGCTGCGGCGAGCCGTCCCCAGATGGCGTTGGCGCTGGCGGTTGAAAGCTGCTGTGCCACGATGATCGCGGCGAGGCCTGCATACCCATCGGATCGCCGGCGCAACGGCGGTCTCCCGGACTTCAGCGATAAGCGGGACAAACCGCGGATCGGCTTTGCCGAGTGCCGCCAGCGCAGCGTCCAGATCGGCCTCGGTATGGATACGTGAATGGGCCATTGGGTCGGGCTACTTTCCGGATCGACCTCACAATGGCCTACTTGTTTGAGTGACTGGCTCCAGTGTCAACCCGGCCCGGCCTTTAACCGAACTGTCGATGTACACGCGTATCTTTCGTTTTGCGCCGAGCCCGAACGGCTATCTGCATCTGGGACACGCTTTCTCGGCGCTGCTCAATCACGACTTGGCGCGTGAGTCCGGGGGACGGCTCCTTCTGCGCATGGAAGACATTGACGTGGCGCGCTGCCGGCCGGAATACGAGTCGGCGATCTACGAGGATCTCTCCTGGCTCGGCGTTGTTTGGGAAGCGAATGTTCGGCGGCAGAGCGAGCATTTTGACGATTATCAAGCCGCGCTCTCCAAGCTCGAAAACGACGGGCTCATTTTTCCGAGTTTCGAGAGCCGAAGCGAGATCAACGCGCTGGTCGCCGAGCGTGAACGGCAGGGCTCCTGGCCGCGCGATCCCGATGGCGTACCGCTCTATCCTGGCCGGGGTCGCAAGCTGTCGCGGGCCGAACGCGAACGCCGGCTTCGCGACGGTGAGCCGTTCGCGCTGCGGCTTGCCATGGATGAGGCAGTGGCCCGCGCCGGCGTCCTGACGTGGACCGAGACCGGCGAAGGCCCGCAAGGGCAATCCGGCCGGGTAACGGCGACACCGCAAACGTGGGGCGACGTCATCCTGGCGCGCAAGGAAGCGCCGACCAGCTATCACCTTGCAGTCGTGATTGACGACGCCTTGCAGGGCGTAACCGACGTGGTGCGCGGGCAGGATTTGTTTTGGGCGACCGCCATTCACCGCCTGTTGCAGGCGCTGCTCGGCCTGCCCGAGCCGGTCTATTACCACCACCGCCTCGTCGTTGATGCAGCCGGCCGCAAGCTGTCGAAATCGACCTCGGCGACCAGCTTGCGCGAATTGCGCGCCGGCGGGGCCACAGCGGTGGATATCAGGCGCATGGTAGGGCTTGGACGCTGAAAATCAGTTGCGGTGTTGTTTTGTTTGATTCCGCGCCGTGCCATGCTGAGTTCTGGCGGCAGGGGGCTGCCATGGCGCGATTGAAGTCGAAAAAGTCCAGCGGCAAACCGGCCGGTAGCCGCCAGCGAAGGCGCGTGCTGCGGGCGCCGACGACGCGTGGGCTTGACGCCGCTCTGGCGGCTTATGCGCACGATATTCGCACCGCGCTCACTGGGATCCTCGCCCTCGGGGAGTTGCTGGCCAGCTCCAATCTCGGTGAACGGGAGCGACGCTGGGCCTTAAGCATCAGGAGCAGCGCCAAGCACTTGGCCGCGCTCACCACATTGATGATCGACGCTGCCAAAGCCGATACGACGGCGCTGAAGTTGCAACAGGAAACTTTCCAGCCGCGGCGTTTCATCGAGGATTTAGCCGAATCGCTGGCCGCCCGCGCGGAGACCAAAGGCCTCACCACCGCAGTGACGGTCGCCGAGACTTTGCCGCAGAGGCTTGTCGGCGACACCGTGCGACTGCGGGCGGCGCTTGAAAATCTCATCGACAATGCGGTGAAGTTCAGCGAACGCGGCGCGGTACGGCTCGATGTGCGCAGCGCGCGCGCGGCACGCGGGCACGTCCGCCTGACTTTCACCGTCACCGACAACGGCATTGGTCTTAAACCGGCCGAGATCAAGCGGCTGTTTCGTCCGTTCGTGCAGGCCAATGCGGATATCGCGCGCCGCTATGGCGGAGCCGGGCTCGGGCTTGCCGTTGTCAAAGTGCTCGCCAAGCTGATGGGCGGCGATCTCACCGTTACCAGCAAACATGGTCACGGTTCGAAATTCACTCTTTCGGTCGTCGTCGCCGTCGCGCCCGACACGATAGCGGCAGACACGCTTAAACCTGCAACAACATCGCCGCCGCGATCGCTTGCGATCCTGTGCGTCGAGGACAATCCCTATGGCCGGGTCATCCTCAACACCATTCTCACTGAACTTCGGCACCGCGCGGATTTCGTTGGCTCCGGGGAAGAAGCGATTGCGGCGTTGAATCGTATCTACGACGCCGTGCTGATGGACGTGACACTTCCCGGCATCGACGGGCTAGAGGCGACGCGCCGCATCCGCGCGCTTGACGGTGCTGCGGCTCGCATTCCGATCGTCGGCATATCGGGCCGTACGGAAACGGGCGACGAACAAGCGGCGCACGCAGCCGGCATGGACGCTTATCTGCGCAAGCCGCTGAGTCCGAGCGCGATTAGTGAGGCGCTCGCCACAATCTTGCCGCGGGCTTGAAACGAAGCGCCGTCATCCAACCACAGCGGCCGCGGGCGAACGTTGTTCCGACCATTCAATAAATTCCACGTCTTTTCCGATACGCGCATCGTCGATTGGCAACGCGTAGAGCGCGCTGTCACCCTTGCGGCCAATTTCCTGAAATCCAAGGCGTGGATAAAGCTCTCGTACCAGCCCGTTCTTCGGGGTCGGACAGTACTCGCCGACAAGCCGCCGCGCGCCCAGCGCGCGTGCGCGTGCAATCACGTCCGCCAGAATGGCCTCCTCGACCTTGCGGCCCAGAACCCGGCAGGACATCAGCCAGAGATCGATACGCGCGTCGCCATGTTGCTCGCGCGTGACGGCGACCACGCTGATGATGCCGTTGTCGCCGAACCGGTCTTTGAGCCGATACGAGCGGCCGAAACCATTCTTCACGACGTTCGCCAACTCGCTCCAATTGTAACGGCGGGTCGTCAGGTTGAATTGATTGGTCTTGCTGATCAGCTCGATGACCCGTTCGCGCGCTTCCTCAAGTGCCGATCCTTCCATGACCATTTTTAACCCGCGCAAGAAGTCCTGATAATCGCTGGCGTCGCGTTGCGCTTCTTCGCGGGCGGTATTCTCCGCGTACATGCGATTTCGCTCGCGAGATTCGCGCGTGGCGAGCCGATGGTCAAACAATCCGGTGCGCTCAAGCATCGGGACACGTTGCGCGGGATCTACGGGCAGTTCCGGTACCGCGATGTCGGGAAAGCGCCGCCGCACTTCGGCGCGCTCGACTGCATTGTCGTCCAGAAACACAACGCCCGCCGTCGAAAGCCGCAGGCGATCGAGGATGCGCGCCACGCTTGACGATTTCGGCTCCCAATGGATTTCGGCCGCGGCGAAATCATCGAGACGCAGCATCATCTCGGGGCGCTTGACAAACACCTCATGAACGGCGGCGGGCTCGTTTTTGCTCGCAAGCGCGAGCACGATCCCTTTGTCGTGCAGCCCTTTCAGAAACGCCTGCAGCCTCAGAAAATGACGGCCCTTGCCGGCGGGGTCGAGATCGACACCGTCATAGCCGTCGTCGCCGACGCGCCCGCCCCACAGCGTGTCGTCGAGATCGACGATCACGAGCTTGCAGCGCGGCGCGACAGTGCCGACGACCGCATCGGCCAGGACGCCGAGCACAGCCGGCGTGCGATCCGGATGGAATGGCAGCTTGGCGCTGTCGTAGAAGCGATCGTCGAACCAGGCGCCAGCGCCGACGGCACGGATCAGCGGCTCAACGTCAATCAGTGTCACACGCGGCGTCACCAGCGCCGCGCGCAAACCCTCATTCACCGCGCGTCGCCAGGCATAAGCGACGCCATTGTCCGAGATTTCGTCCGCAAGCGGTTCGGGCAAAGTTATGAGAATATTCGCATCGCTTGCCTTCAGCGCCGCCTTGATCGCGGCGGTGACGGTTTCCACAACGGCATCCGGCACTGCGCAGCGCGCCATAGGCAAATTCGATCGAGGTGAGCGCGACCATCACGTGGGTTGGCGAAAAAGCATAGAGCGGTGAAGTGCCGTCAAGCAATTCCGCACGCCATTGATTGTAAGGGCTCTCGTAAAGCTCGGCGGCAAGCTCCCGCGCGGCGAGCGCAACGGGGAAGCTGCGGCCGAGAAATTGCGTCGAGTAGTTGCCGGTCAGCGCCAGCCGGATTTTCGGCCACGAGGCGGATTTCGGTACGCCGGCTTGCTCATAAGCGCGTGCGCAGGCGTCGAGCTGCTGCAACGTGTGCGCCGCGGCATAACGCGCGACAAGCGGCTCAAGCACTCCGCCATCGGCGCTCATGCGCAAAGCCTGCGCTTCATACGCGTACGCCCCGTTCCTGTAACAGCGTCACCAGCTCGCTCACGTTCTGCAGATTGGCGAGCTCGTCGGTCGTGAGCGTGACGCCAAGCTGCATCTCGATCTCGACCACGAGAATAATGTGCTTTAGCGAATCCCAGAGCGGCACCTTCGATGCATCGAGCTCTTCGGTCAAAGTCAGATCGGGATCAATAACGCTGCGAAAAATCGGCTCAAGCCGGCGCAGCACAGCTTCTCTGCTCACCTCTTCTTCTCCGGTTCCCGAGGCTTTTATGCGCCGGCGAGGACGCGAACAAGCCGCCCAACGAAGTGCTCGATCAGGAGGTGATCTTGCCTCACCGATAACCTACAATCTCGTCCGCTTGAACGGCAACGCGAGTCAATGATGAGTTCTGAGCGACGTTACCGCCCGGTGCCGTTGCACCGGCGCTGGATGAACGATCTCGTGCATTTCGGCAAGAAATCGCACGTCATGGGTTATGCGTGGCGGATCAACATCGCTCCTCTGGTCGCGGCGCGTGCGGCTGCACAACCGGCGATTGGCTGGACCGCGATCTGGATGAAGGCGCTCGCACTCGTTGGCCAGCGCCGGGCCGAATTGCGCACGGCGTATCTGCCTTTCCCCTGGGCGCGGCTCTATTTGCATCCGGACAGTGTCCTCACCGTGGTCATCGAGCGGGCGTGGCGCGGTGCGGCGGCGCTGTTCTTCGAGCAGTTCGCCGCGCCCGACAAAATTTCTTTGACGGAACTCGACAACGCGTTGCGCAATCTCCGTAAAGTTCCGGTCGAAAACGTCGGCAGCTTCCGTCGCCTCATCCGCTTCTCCCGTCCGCCAGTCTTGGTGCGCCGGCTGATCTGGAGCCTGGCGCTCTATTGGTCCGGCCCGCTGCGGGCGCGCTATATCGGCACCGCCGGGATCAATCCGTTTCCGACCGGCGGCACCATCACCCAATCGGCGATGCCGACCTCATTCATGCTCTATTTCGGTCTGGTCGAGCCCAACGGCGAAGCGCAAATTCAGATCTTCTACGACCACCGCATCATGGACGGCATCGAGCTTTACCGGATTCTGCGCGACCTCGAAGCAACGATGAATCGCGACATCGTGGCGGAGCTTCGCCAACTCGCTACGGACAATGCGCCAGGATCGGCGGTGACATTGGCGCCAGCTGCGGAATAGTTGTTACGCCTTCGCCGCCGTGCTTTCGACGATGCGTACGAGGTCGGACATGATGCGGTTCAGCTCGAAATCCTTGGGCGTATAGACGGCGGCGACGCCGGCGCTTTTCAGGGCACTTGCGTCCTCTTTCGGAATGATGCCGCCGACCACGACCGGCACATCGTCAATCCCGGCCTCCTTCATGTGCGCGATCACGTCCCGCACCAGCGGCAGGTGCGAGCCCGACAGGATTGACAGCCCGACCACATGCACGCCCTTCTCCGCTGCCGCTGCAGCGATCGCTTCCGCAGTCAGCCGGATGCCGTCGTAGACCACGTCCATGCCGGCATCGCGGGCTCGGGCGGCGATCTGCTCGGCGCCGTTGGAGTGGCCGTCGAGACCGGGTTTGCCGACCAGAAATTTCAGCCGTCGGCCGAGTTTCTTGGATACGCGGTCAACTTCGGCGCGGATGTCGTCGAGGCCTTCGGCGTCGTTGCGCATGGCGGTCCCGACCCCGGTCGGCGCGCGGTACTCACCGAACGCCGAGCGCAGCGCAAAGCCCCATTCGCCGGTGGTGACGCCGGCTTTGGCGCAGGCGATCGACGGCGGCATGATGTTGGCGCCGCTCTTGGCGGCCTTGCGCAGCGCATCGAGCGCTGCGGCGACCGCTTTGCTGTCGCGCGCGGCCCGCCAGGCCGCAAGCCGCGCGATCTGCCCGGCTTCGGCTTCCGCGGAAACGGTCAACACCGCCTCGGCGGCGTCGGCGAGCGGCGAGGCTTCCGTCTCGGTGAAGCGGTTGACGCCAACCACGATCTGCTCGCCGCGCTCGATTGCCTCGACGCGGCGCGAATTCGAACTCGACGAGTTGCTGCTTCAGATATCCCGACTCGACCGCGGCGACCGTGCCGCCCATCTCCTCGATCTGTTTCAGCTCTTCCTTGGCCGCTTTCTTCAGCGCCGCGACCTTGGCGGCGATCGCCGGCGAGCCGTCGAACACGTCGCCGTATTCGAGCAGGTCGGTCTCGTAGGCAAGGATCTGCTGCATGCGCAGCGACCATTGCTGGTCCCAGGGCCGCGGCAGGCCGAGCGCCTCGTTCCAGGCCGGCAGCTGCACCGCGCGGGCGCGGGCGTTTTTCGACAGCGTCACCGCAAGCATCTCGATCAGGATGCGCGCGACGTTGTTCTCCGGCTGCTGCTCGGTCAGGCCGAGCGAATTGACCTGCACGCCGTAGCGGAACAGCCGCTGCTTGGGGTCGGTCACGCCGTAGCGCTCGCGCGTGATCTCATCCCACAACTCGGTAAAGGCGCGCATCTTGCAGACTTCGGTGATGAAGCGCAGTCCCGCATTGACGAAGAACGAGATGCGCCCGACCACCTCGCCGAATTCCTCCGGCGCGCATTCGCCGGACGCCTTGACCGCATCAAGCACGCCCATTGCGGTGGCGAGTGCGAAGGCCAGTTCCTGCTCCGGAGTCGCACCCGCTTCCTGCAAATGATACGAGCAGACATTCATCGGATTCCATTTCGGCATCTCCTTGGTCGTGAACAGGATCACGTCCTTGGTGAGCCGCATCGACGGCGCCGGCGGAAACACGTAGGTGCCGCGCGACAGATATTCCTTAATGATGTCGTTCTGTGTCGTGCCGGTCAGTTTGGCGCGCGGAACATTTTGCTCGTCAGCCAGCGCGACATAAAGCGCCAACAGCCACGCCGCGGTGGCGTTGATGGTCATCGACGTGTTCATCGCGCCGAGCGGGATGTCTTTGAACAGGACGCGCATGTCGCCGATGTGCGAGATCGGCACGCCGACCTTGCCGACTTCGCCTTTGGCGAGCGGGTGATCGCTGTCGTAGCCGGTCTGCGTCGGCAGATCGAAGGCGACCGAGAGGCCGGTCTGCCCCTTGCCCAGATTCTTGCGGTAGAGTTCGTTCGACGCCTTGGCGGTCGAGTGACCGGCATAGGTCCGGAAAATCCAGGGTTTTGCGCCGGATTGATTTTGGCGCCGGATGGTACGGCGCTTGATGGTTTAGCCCCTGACGGTTCGGCCTGGCGCAGCTCTTCGCCCATCGGTCTCCCAACCGTTCTTCACGCGTTCGTTGGCACGCGCAACTGGCAAGCACTGTGACGCGAATTTTGTTGCAACGCAACAAGCCCGCCGGCCTCGCAAGAGGCTCGGACGCGAAGCCAGCCCTTCAAATCAAGCGGGGGCCTAATATTGCCCGTATAGCTGATAGTATTGCGGCTGCGCATAAACCGGCTGTGCGTAGCCGTAGCCCGGCTGCACATAATAATAGACGTGCCGTCCATCGGTCGGCGGCAGCACATAATAATATTGCGGCCCGTAGCCGCCGGCCTGGCGGTAGACATACGTTTGAGCGTAAGCCCGAGGCTGTTGTTGCTGCCGGTAACCCGTGGGCAGCCGCTCCGACCGCGGCAGCACCGGCGGCATCGCGTAGGACTGCAGCCGGTTGTACGTCTGAGGCGGCGGCTCGCTGCCAGCCAAGGCTTCCGGCGTCTGCCTCTCGAGCGGTTCGCCTTCGGCCGGTTGTTCATTGACCGCGGTGTCCAGCTTGGCAGCGGCTTGCCGGTGTCCGTTCGTCGCCGGACGGTGTGGCTGGTCCTCGGCGGCATGCTGCAGCGGCGTTTCGCTGGCGGCTGGTGATTGTAGCGCGCGCGGATTGAGCGGTTCGCCCCCGGCCGGCTGTTCATTGAGCGCGGTCTCAAGCTCGGCAGCGGCCTGCCGGCGTCCGTTATTGGCCGGCCGGTGTTGTTGTTCCTCGGCCGCATGCGGCAGCGGCAGTTCGCTGGCGACGGGTGTCTGTTTGGCCTCTGCTTGCAGTGATTCGAGACGGGCTGGCGGTTGTTCGTTGACGGCGGTCCGCATTTCAGTAGCGCCGCGGCGGCGGTCCACAGCCGCGGCGTCGTGCTGTTGGCGGTCGCCCGCGTGCGGCAGCGGCTTCGGCTCGGCCGGCGGTGCAGGCACAACATACGCCGCCAGTTGCGCGGCGGTGGGGCGCCGGGTCCAGCGCGCGCCGGACATGGCAAACGTCGGCGTCGGTATCAGCTTTTCAAATGCATCAGTCTGCGGCAGCTGGTACGCCGCTGCTTCCTTGATGGAGGCGTTGGTCTGGGCGCCGTAAGGTTGCGCCTGATCGCTGCTGCGATGGGTCAGGGATTCCCGCGTCAGCGGTGCGTTCGCCGCGATCATGTCATGGCGCCGCAGCGCGGCGAGACTCTGCAGTGACGGTGTCTGGCCGGTGACGATGACGGTCGTGTCATGCATCTTCTCCATCTTCACCAGATCGAACAGGATGGAGGCGTTCTGCGGCGCCAGCCGCACGCAACCGTGCGATGCCGGATTGCCGAGGTGGGTGATGCTGGCAAAGCCGTGCACGGCGTGGCCATGCATGTCGAAGAATATGGTGTACGGCATCGGCGCGTTGTCCCACTCTTGCGAGTGGTGGTCGGCGTCCATGCGGTTGGGCTGGAAGGTCCCGCTTGGGGTGTCGCGACCCGCCATCCCGGTCGAAACCGGCCAGACATACATGACATGGCGGTCGACCGTGACTGTCATGGTCTGGGTTTCCTTGTCGACCCGGATCACGATTTCGGCTGCCGCGGGCCGGGCCGACACGATCGCGAAGGCCCCGGCGATGAGCGAGGCTCCGAGCAACACACCAGAACGCATGGCTTCACCCGATGGGATGGTCAGAACGACACTGTCTGTACCCGAGGAATATTAACGCACATCGTATCGATATCGTTCAAGCGCAAGAGTTTCATCGGACGCTGGTTAACGTTCACAAGTCGGGATAGGCAAAGCCGCAGCTCCTTGACGACCGCTCATTCTCTTTGCGGGCACGCGTCCCTTTCTTTCTCGGCGCGGTTAGCATTCTACAACCACAGAAAGCGCTGCCCTGCCGTTTCGCGTGTCCTTTGTTAACCGATTTGCCGTACCGTTCGACACGCAAGGTTTCGACGGCGTCGGTTGTGGCAGAGCGAAGCAAACCGGCGCGCTGAGGCCGTTAGCAAGCCTGATCGACAACCTCCTGCCCATATCGGAACGGCGTTGAAGTGAGCACATCCCATTCAGTCATTGCCGAGCTTGAAGGCGCGCTAAAAAGCGGGTCGAGCGAGAAACGTTTGGAAACCCTCAGGCGGGTCACCGATCTGTTTTTGGGTGATGCAGACCGGCTCAATGAAACGCAAATCAAGGTGTTTGACGACGTTCTTGGGCACTTGATTTCCCGGATCGAGTCGCGGGCACTGATTGAACTCAGCGGACGATTGGCGCCGGTTGACAATGCGCCGACCGATGTCGTGCGGCAGCTTGCGCGTCATGATGACATCGCTGTCGCAGGACCGGTGTTGGCGCAATCGCAGCGTCTGACAACGGATGACCTGGTTGAAATCGCACAGACCAAGGGCCAAGGGCATCTGTTATCCATTTCCGGCCGTTCAAGTCTAAGCGAACCGGTCACCGACGTCTTGCTGGACCGCGGGGACCGGAACGTGGCCAGTGCGCTCGCCACCAATGCCGGTGCGCGTTTTTCCGCGAACGGCTTTGCGGCGCTGGCGCACCATGCCGAGAGCGACGAAAGTCTTACTGAAAAACTCGGCATGCGGCTCGATTTGCCGATCAAGCTGTTGCGCGAATTGTTGCTGCGAGCGACCGAGGCGGTACGGAGCCGGCTTCTTTCGCACGCCTCGCCCGATGTTCTGGCGAGAGTTCAAAGCGTACTCACCGAAGCTTCAACGGCCGTAACCCGTGAAATCATCGCGCCACGCGACTTTGCATCCGCCGAGGCCAGTATCCTCGAAATGCAAAAGCGCGGCAAATTGAACGAAGCGATGGTTGTGGAACTGGCCAACTCGCACCGGTACGAGGAAGTCACAGCGGCTCTGGCGGTGTTGTGTACGGCGCCTTTGGACATATCCATTGCGTTGATGAAGAGTCCCCGCAGCGAAGGCCTGCTGATCGCGTGCAAGGCCGCCGGCCTGAAATGGCCGACGGTCAGTGCAATATTGCAAAACCGCTTTGCGCATCATTCGATTTCAGAAAAAGATCTTGCGCAAGCCAAGGCCAGTTTCCTGGATGTCTCTGCAGAGAATGCGGCCAGGACACTGCGCTTCTGGAAGGTTCGCAACGCCAGCCAAAGTGCCGCCAGGTAGGGCTTCGGCCTTTTACCTCCGTAAGCGTGCGAGTCGATGTCGACGCCGCGTTTTTTTGCCGGCGGATTCAGCGGAAGTTCCTCGCCTTAAATCGGTTGGGTGACGGATCGGCATGTCCCAAGCGGGGACGCCGCGGGCACAGGACTATCTGAGGAAGGACACGCAATACATTTTCATGTCGATTCCAACCGATGCCGTACTGGTCGAAGCGATGTTGAACTATGCGAAGAAGACCTGTCTGGGTAGCAAAGTCCCGGTCTGAGAGACGTCGCAGCGTAAAGCTTGGTCAGTTATTTGACGTGAAAATTAGCGTTCCCATCCGCATCCCGGGCCCGGTTTTCGGTCAGCGCAATTCTGACGAGGTCGGCCGAATTCTTCGCGCCGACCTTCTGCGCAATCCGAGCTCTGTGTATTTCAATGGTACGATGGCTGATGCCAAGTTCTTGCCCGGCGAGTTTGTTGGTCAAGCCCGCCACGAGCCGCGAAAGGACCGCCTGTTCCCGTCGCGTTAACGCCGGGCGACCTGGAAAAAAGTAAGATGCACTTTCGGTTGTCTGGCTTCGTTTGGTTTTGGCAAGTATCCCGTCGCGCATGCGGGCGACGATGTCCGGACCGCGGAAGGGTTTTTCAAAAAAGTCGAGCGCCCCATTTTTGATCGCATCTACCGCCATAGAAATATCGCCGTGCCCCGAGATGATGAACACCGGGACGTTGAGCTCACGATTCTTTATTTCTTTTAAGATGTCGAGACCTGATTTGCCGGGAATATGGACATCAAGAAGAATGCAAAGCGGACACTTCGTTCGTAACGCCATCAGCAGGCTGCCACCTTCTGCGAAGCCCGTAACATTAAATCTTTGCCGCGAAAGCAACATGGTCAGAAGGGCGCGGATTGCCGGATCGTCGTCGACAACGAAGATTTCGTCTGGCTTGTGAGCCGATCCTGCGATTTCGTGTCGGCCGCCCGCCTCGGCGCTCAAAACATCGGCAGCGTCGTCTTCAAGGACGTTCATTGCTTGCATGTTGACACCGAATGTTCTTGGGCAGCCGCGTAGCCGCCGCCACAGTCGTCGGGATGATCGAGTTTGTTTGCGCCAGGTGGATTGTAGGTCGCCGATCGGTCGGCGGGCTCTGACTTCAAAGCCCGACGAATGACACGCGCCAAGTCCGTTTTCCGATAGGGCTTGGTCAACAACAGCACGTCAGGATCAAGCCGGCCGTGAAGAATAATCGCGTCCTCGGCATAGCCGGACGTAAAAACGAATTTGATATCGGGGCGCAAGCGGGTCGCCTCGCGGGCAAGCTGCCGCCCGTTCATCGCGCCGGGCATCAGCACGTCGGTAAAAATGACGTCGATGTCGGCGTTTGTTCTGACGAGAGCCAGCGCCTCTGTGGCATTTCGCGCGCCCAGCACTTTGTATCCCAAACTGCGTAGCTGCCGGCTCACTTGCCGCAACACAAGACGATCGTCTTCGACTGCGAGAACAGTTTCAGAACCTTTCATCGCCGGTGCGTCCTCGGGTTTTGCAACCGGCAGGCCCGTCTCGCAATGTCGCGGCAGGCAAATCGTCACCGTCGTGCCGTGGCCCACTTCGCTCCGAATTTTAACGTGACCGCCGGATTGCTTGACGAAGCCGTACACCATGCTGAGTCCGAGGCCACTGCCTTGGCCGGGCCCTTTGGTCGTAAAGAACGGCTCAAAGACCCTGTCTTGGAGTTCCGCAGGAATGCCGGCCCCACAATCGCTAACGCCAATGGCTACGAACTCTTTTGATTGCGCGTCCGGATGCGCTGCGTCGCTGATGCCGTCGAGCGCCACATTTGAAATCTCGAACGTCAACTTGCCGCCATTGGGCATCGCGTCTCTTGAATTCAACGCGAGATTCAACAGTGCCGTCGACAGTTGAGCTGAATCGACGAAAGCCACGGCCGCATCATCGGTGAGAATCGTCTCGATGCAGATGTTCGCACCAAGTGTCGGCCTCAGCAGTTTCGCCGTGTTGAAGACCAGGGCGCTTACGTCGGTGGCCGCAGGTTGCAGCGCTTGCTTGCGTGCGAAGGCGAGCAGGCGATGCGTCAGATCGGCGCCGCGGCTTGCGGCTTCATCAATCATCCTTACAATCTCGGCGAGATCGGGCCGGTCGGCCACGCCTTCGGCAAGCATTTCCATCGTGCCGGTTACGACCGTCAGGATGTTGTTGAAGTCGTGAGCGATGCCGCCGGTCAATTGACCGACGACCTCAAGCTTTTGCGCCTGGCGAAGCTGCCGCTCCGTTTCGAGCGTGGCGGTCACATCGCGACCGACCGCAATGCCGCCGACCACGTTCCCCCGCTCGTCGCGAAGCGGATTTCCGCTCACGACGATGGCAAGCGGTTTCTCGAAATCCTTGCCGCGGATCTCGACCGCACAGTTCTCGATCTTTTCGCCGCGGAGAACGCGACGTAGCGGCAGATTGGCCAACGGGATCGGCTCTCCGTCGAACGAACAAACGCTAAGGGTCCGACTGCGATCAAACAATGATTGACCGGCCGAAATACCCAACATCGCCGTCGCGGCCTGATTGGCTTGAATGATCGTGCCGTCTTTGTTTGCAACCACCACAGCCTCGCCCATGCTGCTGAACGTATTGCTCAAAATCTCCAGCAGCCGGCTTTTTTCTGCGGCCTCTTTCCGATCTTTCGTTATGTCCCGCGCTATTTTTGTCGCTCCGAGCAACAGGCCGGAACGCGACCGCACGGGCGATACACTCAATGATATGTCTAATCGACGTCCGTCCTTGGTCAGCCGGACCGTTTCATAGTGGTTTATATGGAGGCCGGAATTGAGTTGCCGAAGAATCCGCCGTTCTTCGTCATATTTCTCGCGGGGGATGATGATTTGGATCGGCTGACCAATCGCTTCCTGTGCCGTATGCCCGAATAGTCTTTCGGCCGCCGGATTCCAGCTTGTGATCACGCCATCGGATGTTTTGGTGATGATTGCGTCGCCGGAGAATTCGACCGCGGCGAGCAGCAATTGGTCGCGCTCGTCGGCGCCGCAGACGCGCGTGCCGCTGTCGCGGCCTTTCAGAGGCGCATGCCTGCCGGGCTGGCGTCGCGCGATCGAGGTCGCTTTCATTGAACGGGATACCGTGTCTGCCTGGGTCAGCGAGGGGCTGCGTTCCAGTGTTTGGCGCCTGCTAGTGTAGTGGACCCATTCGCATCAGCTCGGCCCGATCCAATACTTTGACGTGGCCATTCTTGACGTCGCATACGCCATTGTTTCGCAGTGCGCCCAGAATGCGGCAAACGTGAACGGGTGTAAGTCCGGTACAATCTGCAATTTGTTGCTGGTTCAGGGGAAATTCGAAGTCATCGTCTTGCAGCGCGTCGCGTGCTTCAGCGCGCAACATGACGCGCAGGACGAGGGAGACGATGCGCTCTTGCGCGGCGCGCTGACCGAGATCGACCAATTGCTTGTCGCTGCGGCTTTGCTCGGCGGAAACCTGCTCAATCCATGCGTCAAGCAGCGAGGCGCTGCTTTGAATTCGGTTGCGGATTTCTTCCAAGGAGAAATAACAATACGTAACCCTCGTCACCGCCTGAATTGAGAAAGCGAAGCTGCGTTCGAGCAAATGCGGCGGGCTGGCCAGATCGCCCGGCAGCATGACCGAAAGGATCTGGCGTTTTCCATTTGCCAGCTGCACAAATCGGACGGCCCACCCCTCGCAAATCACGAGCACGCCGTCGCTCTTTTCGCCGGCGCGGTAAATGTTGCGCCGCGCTGGGCTGGTGCGATATTTCCTTCGTATGCGATCTCGTCCGGGTTCATCATTGAACACCGAGCCGCAGATATTCTTGGTGCGGAGGCGACAATTGTCGCAGGGGGACGAAACGGCGCCAGGACGTGGCGCCTCACCGATGGTGCCGCTGATGGTGGATTGATTGACTTCGTTCAGCAACATTGGCAGTGCCTCTTGCTATCAGAGGCATCGGGGGCACTGCCTCAATGTTGCTATCCTGGCATAGGCCCATTGACTGCAGATTAAGAGATTTTTCGGGTTTGCAATAATTGACCCGCAAAATTTGCGGCGTTATCGCATAACTTCAACCAATAGCCGCTGCGTTTTTGCAAATTTTGCTACGGCGCTTCTATAACAATTCAACAACCCGCATTTTTTGCTCGCCGGTGACTTTGGCGGGTCCAGATCATCGCAGCCGGATTGCAGACTTGCCATCGGCAGCATGAAGGAACTCGACGCCACCTTCACTCAAGGCCCGGTGGATGCTCTCGATAATGTCACCGGGCGACGAGGCCGGACCGTCAAACTCCTCCAAGCGGCGCAGAACGGCGGGAGATACACCCGCCGCTTCCGCCAGATCGCGGAGCGACCATTTGAGGATGCCGCGTGCCCCCCTGATTTGTGCTCCCGTTAACGGGCGTGCTTCGTCTTTCGCCGTGCTGCCCGTCGTTTGCTCTTCGACGTCGAAAGTGTTTCCGACCCATTCGAGAACGTTGCCGCCATTGTCCATCAAAGGAACAGCCCGGGATCGGTTCAGATGATAGGTACCGTCTGCACTCCGGACTCGGTGTTCGCTAAAGTACCTTTTCTTTTCGGCTACCGCATCTTTCCACGCCGTATGGACGCGGTCGCGATCTTCGGGATGGACCCAATCCAGCCAGCCGTTCCCCCAGGGACTAACGTCAGGTCCCCGCTGCGTCCCCCAGTTTTGAATGTCCATGACACGACCGTCAGGGCTCGCAAGCCATGCGAGCCCTCCAGCTACCTCGATCAGCGCCGCCCTGCGGCGCTCTTCAAGCTCCGCGTCGGCAAGCGCTTTGTGGCGTTCGGTGATATCGAGACAGGCGCCGAAAATCTTTTCCGGCTTGCCGGTCGCTCCCAAGATCGTCTGCGATCGAAATGCCAGCCAGCGAACGCAGCCGCTCGGCAAAACCACCCGGAATTCTCGATCCAGCGACAGGCCATTACTGATGGCATTGTTTAGTGCACCGGGTGAGCGGCGGTCTTGGGGGTGCGTTATAGCCTGGATCAGTTGAAATGATGGCGCGACGCTACCCGGCGCCAAGCCGAACAGCGCGAACATGCCGTCCGACCAGCGAATGACCTCGGGGTGGATGTTCCAGACGAATGTTCCAACCCCAAATTTCTCTTCGATAAGCCGAAGAACCTCGGCAAGGCCACCATCGAAGTCTGGAATCGCCAACATAACTGCGTAGAAACGCTCCGTCACCTCGCAAAACGCCTATAGCCGAGCCCGCCAACATACCGATTCGCCTCAGCATTGCGTGTTCAATTTTGTACACCAATAGATAGTTTTTCATACGGCCCAAGCCGGCGCGTTTTTGAGGATTTTGCGAGATACCGACCGTTTAAAGTGGGGTGCCGGTGTGATCGGGCGGCAATTCCACACGCACCGCCCCGGTTAACGCATTGTGCCAGTACGCGCTTGGTGATGGACCCGAGACGGTGCGTGCGCGCCTAAAATGTAGGTGCCGCTACTTACGCTGGCGCTAACAAACCTGTGTCGGCGGTGTCCCAAGCAACCTGAATGCTTATACCATGTTAGTGGAGGGTTGCCGGAGACGCGGCTCGTGAACCTGCAGCAAGACCCGCGATCTTCTAGTCCCTTTTGGGTCGGCGGCGAGCGAAGGGTGCTATGCGGCTAGAGGGACGTGCGACGCGAACCTGAATTCCGCCAGCAGATCGCCATCAAGTTTAGATCCCATTTTAAGCATGACCTCGAAGGCCGCCTCGCACGTCATGGGGTCCCGGTAGGAACGTCTTTCAATCAGGGCGCTGAAAATATCGCAAATGGTCAGGATGCGAACCGCATCGCCGATATCTTTGGACGGCAGCCGATGCGGATATCCGCTGCCATCGAGAAGCTCATGATGATGAAGAACCATGTCGAGCGTGTCTTTTTGAATTCCCGGATCCGACCGCAGCGCCTCGAATCCGTGCTCCGGATGTTTGCGCATCAGTGACGTCTCATCGTCGTCGAGGCTGCCCGGCTTTTCCAGCACCGAAACCGGTATCTGGACCTTCCCGATATCGTGGAACATCGCTCCGAGCACCATGCGCCCTTGGTCCGAGGTCGAAAATCCGAGCTTTTGGCAAAATGCCGCCGTCACTCCAACGACCAAAAGTGAATGTTGATAGGTTTGGCTATGGTGCTTGCGCACGTGGTTGAGCCAGATGCTGAGCCCGCGTGTGCGGGTATGTTCCAGTATGATATCGTTCGCGTTGCATATTTCAGGCAAATTCAGAGCCGTCCCGAAACGGGATGATGCAAAGATGTTCGCCAGTGCATCGAGCGCCGGTCCAACGCCTGGATAGCTTCTGACAGGCGGGCGCGAGGGATCGAGCAGGAGCGCATCGAAGTCGCCCAGCAAGGCGTTGAGGAGGGCTTTGCGGCTGGCTGGTCGGAGACAGATCGCGGTGGCGTTGAGCTCTGACGACCGTACCCTGTCGATCAGTGAGATTTCATCGACCATGAAAACCAGGTCTTGACGTCGGCTCCTGTGCGTCAGCCAGTTTCTGACTTCGAGAAAAAGAAGGTCGTTGTGCAGATCGATGTCGATCAGCAGGTTTTCGTCCGGCCTCGTATCCGGCATTTGGCTCGGATTGATGAATTGGAGTTCAAAAACAGGTGCCAATCGAAGCCGAAGGGCTTCGGCCTTCGGCGTCGAGTTGGTCACTATCAGAAGCCTGTTCATTCAAGAACTGCGGTTCTCGGTTACGTAACCTGACCGCTAACACGCGTGGGTGTAGCAATACTTAAGCCACTGCGCTGTACTTCGGCTGCCTTGATTTGGATCAATGTGTATGCGGTGCCGTACAGGGGAGGATTGGAGAAAGCATCAGCTTCGGTAGACTTTCGTCCCCGACTCAAACCATAAACTCAAGCGCGAACCCACATCGAAGCAGGGCGAGATGGCACGTGAACTGTCGCTGTTTGTCGGAACGTTCACAACTTTACTCGCCATCATAAACCCGTTCGAAGTTTTGCCGGTCTATCTCAAACTGCTGGAGGGCGAGGACGAGGGCACCCACAAAAGAGTGGCACGGAAGTCAAGCCTGTACGCGCTCCTGCTGTGTCTGTTCTTCCTGGTCTTTGGAACACTCCTCCTGCGCCTTTTTGGCGTGCCTCTTAGCATGGTGCGCATCGTCGGCGGCATCATTCTGATGAAGATCGGATTTGAGCTGTTCGGGTCTTCCCGATCGGGAAGTGGAATGATTCCGGAAGGCACGGCGACGAACGAAAGTATCGCTTTCGTGCCGTTGGCGTTGCCGTTGATGTGCGGTCCCGGTGCGATCGCGACAATCCTCGGAATGACTTCGACCGTGCAACATTCCCCGACCGAGCTGAGGTCATTTGCCGCCATCGTGGCGGCAATCGTGGCGACGATGCTGGTGACCTATCTGTGCCTGGCTTATGCCGGCAAGCTTTCGGAGAAATTGGGTGTCATGGGGATCGACGCCACGACACGTATCGTCGGCTTTTTCGTTTCAGCAATCGGCGTCGGCCTGATCGTGAATGGCATCATCGAAGTGCTGGAAACTCACGGCTACACCGGCTTGCATTGATGGGTCCGGTATTCTGCAACTAAATCCGGGCTACGGGCGCTATCCACGCGGCCCTGGCCCGGCGAGAATGAGCGCCCAGAACACCTTGTACTTCGAGTTCGGCGCCAGGACGGCGGCGATGCCCATGCGGGTGACGCCGTGGTTGAGCATATTGGCGCGGTGCGGCGGTGAATCGCGCCAGCCTGAAAACGCCTCGGCCAGCGTGTGATAGCCCGCGGAAATATTCTCGACCGCGACGCTGTTCTTGAGCGGCGAATTGCGAATCCGTTCCTGGAACGGACGGCCGATATCGTGATCCATTTTGTCGTGGGCGGCCATCACGTGCGCTTGCTCGGTCGCCATCCGCATCAGTTCGGGATCGACGGTGACCGGGCCGAGGCCGTTGTTGCTGCGGTAGCCGGAGATCATCGAGGCCGCCGCGGCGGGGTCGAGCGTGGTGTCAGGCTTTGACAGGTCCCGGTAGAACGTCGGCTCGGTTGGCGGTGCGGTGTCGCTGCTGCACCCGGTGAGGGCGTTGATGCCGAGCGCGGTGCCGAACAATAAAATCGCGGCTGTTGGACGATTCATCTTCCCTCCCCATGCTTCGCGGGGAAGATAAAAAAACGCCCGCCGCTCGAACGAACTCACGGCCACGCGCTAATTCCCCAACGCTTTCTCATATGGATAGATGACCTCGCCGCTTTTGAGGTTCGGTGGATAGACGACGATTTCGGTTTTCAGATTGCGGAATTCATCGGCGCTGTTGCTCTTGATGTTCTGGAATTGTGCCGCGAGCATGCGCTCCTCGGCCCATTCGCCATCTTCTCCGAACCGGAGATCGCCGACCACGGTGTTGAAGGTTGCCTTGTGCATGTAAGCGGCGAGCGCGTTGTCCTTGAGGCTCTTGGTGGCAGTGATGGCGTCGCCGAGCACTTGCAGGTCGGCGTAGGCCATCACCGGAAAATAGGCCATCGCGTCGGCGCCCGCGGCCTTGGCGCGCTCCTGGTATTTGCCGAGGAATTCCACGGCGGCCGGCGATTTCAGCGGGCCGACCGGCAGCCAGGTCTCGAAATTGACGATGCCGTTGAGCAGCGGCCCAAGCTGAACTTTCAGCGCGGTCGATTGCAGGCCGACCATGGCGCCGCCCCACATTTTCGGCTTGTAGCCGATTTCGTGCACCGCCTTGATGATGCCGACGGTATCGAGCGGATAGGAGCACACCACCAGAAGATCCGGATTGGCCGCCTGGATCGCACGCACGATCGGCGAGAAATCAACCGTCGCCGGTGGATAGTTCTTGTCATAGACGATCCTGAACCCGGAAGCCTTGGCGTTGGCGCGCGCACCCTCGCAGGTGTTGTGGCCGAACTCGGCGTCGGCGTAGGCGAGCGCGATGGTCTGCGGCTTTGGGATTTTGCGCTTCCGCGACCTTAAAGAAGCCGTGGGTGAACGCGGGTTTGGTCGACGGCCCATTCGGCACCATGGCGAAATACATCGGATAGTGGAATTCCTCGTTGATGGCGGTGCCGGACAGACCGATCAGGAGCTTCTTTCGCTCGATCGCGATCGGCATGGCGGCTGCGATCTGGGTCGAGGCATAGCCGGAAACGATCAGGTCGACTTTGTCGATGTCGAGCAGTTTGGTGTAGATGCCGGGCACATGCGCCGGATCGCTCTGATCGTCGTAATAAACGAGCTTGACCGGACGGCCAAGCAACCCGCCGCGCGCATTGGTGTCATCTTCCCAGATTTGCATTCCGAGCAACGCCATTTTGCCGTTGGCGGCGAGTTTGCCGGTCAGCGACATGCCCAATCCGATTTTGATCGGTTCGTCGGCACGCACCGGCGTTGCTGCCAAAATGAGCAGCGAGGCTGTCAAGGCGTATGTCAAGCTTAGCGCCCGCGATGTTAGCGACATAAAGCCTCTCCCCGTTCGTTCCGCCGAGCTATCAGCTTCTTCCGATAGCGGCTATGGTGTTTGCGCTATCCGCGCTCGAACTCGCCTCGAAGTCATACTTCCAAGTCACACGCAAGTCCGGGTCACACTGCAAGTCCCACTGAGCTTTGATCCTGCTCAAAGCTGCAATGCCGGAATGTCATACGTTTGTGTTACTGGCTCATATAGAATGTCATGCATGGCTACATCTCCGACGTCACGCTTCGATTGTCCCAAATGCGGCACGCCGTACACGCTGCTTCGCGTTGAAGCGGACGCAAACTCCGAGGACAGCGAACTTGCTTGCACCGTATGCGGCGGTCCGCTGCTCGCGCGCGAGGGGCAATTCGTCCTCAAATATTTTCTGATGCGCCTCAATAGTGTGCGGGAAGGCGCTCGCTATAGCGTCGTATAGTGGGGTGAAGCGGTAGTGAGCGCACGCTGCGCCACCAAGGCGATCACGATCAGCGCCGCGGCGAGGCCGAGCTGGGTTTTCACATAGGGGTAAGTGAGTATCAGCGCGCCGGCAAACGGCAGCGCGACGATCTCGCTCGCGGTGAAGCCATTCTTGAGCGCGAAACGCAGCAGGAACGCGACCGCAACGGCGAGGGCGGCGAAGTCGTAGATAAAGACGTAGGGCGTGGCGAGGAGCGCGCCCGCGGCAAGCGCCGCGGCTTTTAGCTCGTACGCGGCGCGGCTTCGCCACAACACGACGAGACCGGCGGCCGCCGCAATCGCGGCGCTTGCCTGAGCGGTCCAGGCCAGCGCTTCGCCGCCGCCATGGGCGCGCACGAACCCGAACACGCTTTGCAGCCGCTCAAATTCCGTGCCGCCTTCGCCAAGGATGATCCGGCTTGTCATCGGCGTTGCCTGCACGAACGCTTCCCAGGACGCAGTGCCGAACGCGAGCCAAGACAGGGCGGCGAAGGCCGCCGCGGTCGAGGCCGCTGTCGCAACCGTAAGCCAGCGCCGATCCGCGATCAGCACGATCGGAAACAGCAAACCGAACTGCGGTTTGTAGGACAGTAGCCCGAGGCAAATTCCAGCGAGCGCAGGCCGCCGCTCCAGCAATCCGAGTGTGCCGCCGATCAGCGCCGCAGTGAGAAATCCGTTTTGGCCGGCGGTGATGTTCCAGAGCGCGGCCGGAAATCCGAGCGCGATGAAGACGCCGGCGCGTCCCCCGAGAATGCCCGCAAGCGTTGCCGCATAAGCCGCGAGCGTTGCCGCGAGCCAGATCACCAGCGCCGTGACATAAGGGAGCATCGCGAGTACTGCGGCCGCGAACAAAAACGTCGGCGGATAGTGCCAGCCATAATAATTCGCAAAGGCGTAGCCGACGGCGCGCTCTTCGGCGCCCTTGTGCTGCGTCCAGTCGTAAGCCGCGGCCGGAGCGCCGTCGTGGGTGAGCAGTCCGGCGGCATAGACGTTGACGAAGTCGTTCGGGATCGGCCGGCCCTGCTTGTCGGTGAGGAGGTTGCCGTCAAGATACGCTCCGCTCAAGAGCACGAGATAGGCAAGCGCCAGCATCAGGCCGATCAGAGCGACGAGGCGTGTGGCCGGCGGCTTGGACGCAGCAGCAAGCTCGGCGTGGGCAATAGCGTGTCCGCTCATGCAGCGGCGCTCAGCGCAGTGCTTTCGCGGAGAAGCGCGCGGTGCCCGATCAGCGCGGCGACCACGAGCACGGCGGCGAAGCCGACCGGCGCTTTTACGAACGGGAAAATCAGGATCAGCAGGCAGGCGAGCCCAATGCCGGCCAGCTCATGCGCCAAAAATCCGCGCGCGCGGCCGAGCCGGAACAGAAAGGCAAGCGGTACTGCCAGCACCACGAGGTCGTATGTATAAAGGTACGGCGTCGCCAGCATGGCGCCGACGCCGAGTGCCGCGGCCTTGATCTCGTAGGGAGCGCGGCTTCGCCACAACAGCGCGACCGCTGCTGCGGCCGCGAGTGCGACCGCGGTTTGCACGGACCACGCCAGTATCTCGCTGCCGCCGAGCGTGCGGGTCAGTCCGAATGCGGTTTGCAGTTTGCTAAAATCCGCCCAGCCTTCGGACAGGAACGCCTGCGAGGTGTGCCCGATATTGCCAAAGAACGCGTGCCACGCGTCGGCGCCGAACGCGATCAACGACGCCGCGACCATCAGGGTGGCAACAATCGCGGCGGCGAAAAATGCCCGCCAGTAGCCGCCCGCGACCAGTGCGATCGGAAACAGCAGGCCGAGGTGCGGCTTGTAGGTGAGCAGCCCGAGCAGCACGCCCGCCCAAACCGGCCGGCGCTCCAACAGCACAAGCGCGCCGCCGACAAGACCGGCGGTGAGAAAGCCATTCTGCCCGACGACGAAATTCGACAGCACAGCGGGGAATGCGGCGGCGAGCAAATAACCGATGCGGTCGCCGATAATGACGCGGACGGCGAGAAGGTAGGCCGGGAAAGTGGCGAACACCCAGATCACGTAGGCGATCGCGTAAGGCAGCAGCGACAACACTGCTGCAACGAACAAAAATGTCGGCGGATAGTGCCAGCCGAAATAGCCGGCGAAGCTGTGGCCGATGGCGCTCTCTTCAACGAGCTTATGCGCCGGCCAGTCGTAGACCGAAACGGCGTTGCCGGCGAGCACCATGCGCCCGGCGGCCCACACATTGACGAAATCTGACGGCACGCCGCTGCCATCGGGCGCGACCAGCCAGATGCCCTGCAGGTACGCGGTGGCGAGATAGGTCGCGTGCGCCACCACAAGCGCAAAGCAAATAAGCTCCACCGGCCGCGCCAGCCGACCGCCGGCGCCGTGCGCCGAGGACATTTCATAAACAGCCATACGCCGCGCCTTCAATAAGGTCGCGGCGAAGCTAGGCCCGGCCGCCTTGAGGAACCCTTAAATGGAGGTTCCGCGCTTTGCGGCGCTACCGCCTGACCAGGCGCAGAATGATCAGCAAGATCACCGCGCCGATGAAGGCGTCGATGATCGCCGCGATAAAGCCGCCGCCGATAAAAATGCCAAGCCGGGGTAAGAGCCAGCCGGCGATGACAGCGCCGATGATGCCGACAATGATGTCGCCGATCAGGCCATAACCGCTGCCCTTGACGACCATACCCGCAAGCCAGCCGGCAATCGCGCCGACGATCAGCCAAATAATGATGCTTTCCAGACCCATAAATTACCCCTTTGAGCTTCCCTGTAGCGTTCCTGCGCCTGCGATCTTAGCGCCCTTGGGGCCGGTTGACAGCAGATGCTCTTTCAAGTGGTTGTTGCGCTGCAACATCAACTGCGGCAGACTGTGCCGGCTGAGAAATTCAGCGAGTTTGACCGGAGCACATCATGGCCGTCGCACAGAGGAAACCGTCGGCTGCACCTCTCAAGGATCTCTATGACATCGGCGAAGTGCCGCCGCTCGGTCACGTTCCAGCAAACATGCACGCCTGGGCGATCCGCAAGGAGCGTCACGGTCCGCCGGAGCAGGCGATGCAGCAGGAAGTGCTGCCGACCTGGCCGATCGCCGACGACGAAGTACTGGTCTACGTCATGGCCGGCGGCGTCAACTACAACGGCGTATGGGCGGGCCTCGGGATTCCGGTTTCGCCGCTCGACGGGCACAAAAATCCTTTCCACATCGCCGGCTCCGATGCGTCCGGCGTGGTGTGGGCCGTCGGCTCCAAGGTCAAGCGCTGGAAAGTCGGCGACGAAGTGATCGTTCACTGCAATCAGGACGACGGCGACGATGAAGACTGCAATGGCGGCGATCCGCTGTTGTCGCCGTCGCAGCGCATCTGGGGCTACGAAACACCGGACGGCTCGTTCGCGCAATTCTGCCGCGTGCAGTCGCGCCAGTTGATGGTGAAGCCCGCGCATCTGACCTGGGAAGAAGCGGCCTGCTATACGCTCACGCTCGCCACCGCCTATCGCATGCTGTTCGGCCATCCGCCGCACATACTCAAGCCGGGCGACAACGTTTTGGTGTGGGGCGCGTCCGGCGGGCTTGGCGTGTTTGGCGTGCAACTCGTCGCCGCCTCGGGCGCCAACGCCATCGGTATCGTTTCCGATCCATCAAAGTCCGAGTATGTGTTCAATCTCGGCGCCAAGGGCGTGATCAACCGTAGCGAGTTCAAGTGCTGGGGCGCGATGCCCAAAGTGGGCACGCCGGAATACGACGCCTGGGTAAAAGAAGCGCGCCGCTTCGGCAAAGCGATCTGGGACATCACCGGCAAGCGCGACGTCGACATCGTGTTCGAGCATCCGGGCGAGGCGACTTTTCCAGTCTCCTGCCTGGTCGTAAAGCGCGGCGGCATGGTGGTGTTTTGCGCCGGCACCTCCGGCTACAACATCACCTTCGATGCGCGCTATGTCTGGATGCGGCAGAAACGGGTGCAGGGCTCGCACTTCGCGCATCTCAAACAAGCGAGCGCCGCCAACCGGTTCGTCATCGACCGCCGCATCGATCCGTGCATGAGCGACGTATTCCCTTGGACGAAAATTCCCTACGCCCACGAATTGATGCGCACCAACAGGCACAAGCCCGGCAACATGGCGGTGCTGGTCAACGCGCCGCGCACCGGTTTGCGGAATTTCGACGACGCGCTGGAAGCAGCCTCGACGCCGGAACTAAACCGCGAATCCCAGCGGGCCTAAGCGCGCCAAAGACGCTGCCATCGCGGTTTACGGGGCGGCGACGCTTCGCCCGGCCCTTCGCCGGGCGTCAACACCGGTGAGCCAGGTCAGTAGCGGAAAACCCCGATAAGCCGGCTCATTCCGCTGTGCGCCGTTGCTACTTGAACGGCAGCGGCGCGCCTTCCGGCGGCATCACCTGCGCGACATTGAGCGTCATCGAGACAGCGGTATAGTAGCCGCTCACACCGATCAGATCGACCACACCCCGCTCGCCGAACAGCGCAAGCGCGCGATTGAACGTTGCGTCGTCGACCTTCCGGGTGCGGTGAAGCTGGGTGCAAAACTCGTAAACCGCGACTTCGTCGTCGCTCATGGCCGACGGCCGCTTGCCCAGCGCCAGTTCGTCGGCGACCTTCGCCTCCAGGCCCGCCTTCATGGCGAGCGGATAGTGTGCGTACCATTCGTATGGCGAGGTCCATTCGCGCGCGGTGATCAAGATCGCGAACTCGTTGAGGCGCAGCGGCAGCGAAGTTCTGTAGCGAATGTATTCGCCGACGTTCTGCAATCGGTTGCCGAGATCGGGGCTGCGCAGCCACGCATTGAAGGGGCCGCCGCGCAGCATCTTTTGTACCGCCTCAGGGTTGGTGTTGCCGCCGCCGCGGGGGCCGGCGAGCAGCGCCTCAAGCAGCTTCTTCTGGTCGACGTTCATCTGATCGGGCTGCAGAATCGGAAAACGCTCGCCGGCGGCTGCGCCGGTGACCGCGGCGACAAGGATGAGCAGCGCAAAGATCCGAGCCATGGTGCTTCTCCCCAGATAGCGGAATTTTCTGGTGCGCGATCTTGAGTGGGGATGAAGGCCGTGTCCAGGTCCGCACTCACAGTGCTGCAAATGCAGCTTGCATGGGTGTGCTCACTCCTAGCAACACGATTGGCGGGCCATGTGGGCGGCGGTGTGGTTCAAACTGAGGTTTTCAATGACGGCAGTGTCAGAATAAACATAGAGGCCTTGATACTTGCCGCCGCCGTCGAGCGTGATGCCCAGGCCGTCTGTGGTCGTGCCGTCGATGGTCACGTTGGTGGCCGTGATCTGCGTCAGCCGACTTCGGATTGTGCCGACAGCCGTTTTCGTCTTGACATTAGGTCACTAAAACAGCCGATATTCATAAGCTCGAACGCGCCACAGACGCGCGAATAATTCGCGACAGATCGTAAAAGCATCTCGCGCGAAACACCGACCTGGGGAGAAACACATGCGCTTTGCCGCCTACGGTGCCGTTGCGTTCTTGCTTGTTGTTCCCGCCGCCGCCCATGCCGAGATGTCCGGCGGTAAGGTCAAGATCGGCGTGCTTACCGATCTATCCGGGCCCTACGAGGCGGGCGCCGGCCTGGGCTCGGTCGAAGCCGCCAAGATCGCTGCAGAAGAGTTCGATTACAAAATTAACGGTGTGCCGATTGAGATCATCTCGGCCGATCACCAAAACAAGCCCGACATCGGCGCGGCCATTGCGCGACGCTGGTTCGATCTTGAAGGCGTCGATGCAGTCACCGATCTCGTCAACTCGGGCGTTGCGTTCGCCACGCTGGAGGTTGCCAAAGCCGCCAACAAAGCCGTCTTGCTGACCAGCGCAGGCTCCGCCGATTTTACCGGCAAAGCGTGTGCGCCCGATAATTTGGTGCATTGGGTTTACGATACCTATCAGCTTGGTGCTTCCATCGGCCAAGCCTTGCCGCAGCTCGGCAAGACCTGGTTCTTCATCACCGTCGACTACACTTTCGGCCGGGCTCTGCAGGACGGCACGACCCTGGCCATCGAAAAGAACGGCGGCAAGGTTTTGGGCTCGGTGCGGCATCCGCTCGGCACCACCGACTATTCCTCTTACATGGTGCAGGCGCAGGCGTCGGGCGCCGAGGTAGTGGCACTTGCCAATGGCGGTGACGACACCATCAATGCAGTGAAAAGCGCGCGTGAATTCGGCATCGCTCAAAAACGGAAGGTAGTGCCGTTTGGGCTCGACTCGCTTACCACCATCCGTGCTGCGAGTTTGGAGCAGGCGCAGGGCATGATGTTCGTTTCGGTGTGGCTGCCGGATCGCGACGATGCGGCGAAGGCGTTCTTCGCCAAGTTTCTGAAACGCCGCAACACCGCTCCCGGAAGCTTCCAGGTCGGCACTTACTCGGTCGTGCGCAGTTATCTCAGGGCGGTACAAGCAACCAATTCAGACGATCCGAAAACCGTCATCGCCAAAATGCGGGAGACCAAGATCGACGACGCGTTTACTCCCAACGGGAAACTACGGCCCGACGGCCGCATGGTGCACGACGTCTATCTAGTGCAGGTCAAGTCGCCCTCCGAATCAAAGGGCGAGTGGGACCTTTTGAAGCTCGTGGCGACGATCCCCGGCGATAAGGTCTTCCGGCCGCTGGCCGACGGCGCCTGTCCCGCACTTGCGCACTGAGCGTTCGGCCTGCAAGTCTTGCCAAGGTGCAGTGCTGAAGGCCTGTAGCCAATCAGCAAACCCTCTGAAGTCTCGCGGACACGATCGTGCGGCGTGCTTGATACAAACCGCGCGGGTTCCGGCGGCAAACTTCATTATATGCGATCGTTTCATAATCTCTGATCACGTCTATTAGCGGCCAGGGCCGCCGCGCTCTGCCTTGTCCCCCGGGGCAGCGATTTCAAGCCATCTTGCAAACGCGGCCGCCGCCGGATCACCTTCGGGCGGCGCCCAGCCGGCGAACTCCTTGTCGAGTTGCGGTTCATAAGGTCCAGGTTTCACCTCCAGCGCCACGGCCGCCGGCGCGTGAAAAACGACGCTGTGCCAGACGCCGCCAGGAATCTCGGCGAGACTCGTGCCCCCGGGACTGAGAGCGATGCGCTCTTTGACAATTCCGTTTGAGGTGAAAATGACGAAGTCGAGCCGCCCCTGGATAGCGGTCACCAGTTCCCACTTCCCTGCACGATGGCGGTGCGGCTGCACGTAGGTTCCCGACAATCCGGCATTCAAGAACCGGTTGGTCGGGTCGGCTGGCTCGGTATGAAGATTGAGGTTCGTCCGTTTACGCGGCGACGCGGCAGCTTGCGACAGGAGTTTCGTTATCGTTTCCGGAGTTATGATCGTCATCATTCGCGCGGCGTGGGTTGGATGATCCGGGACAGAACTCGCATAGCATGCGCAGCGGAGGCGCAGCTCGCGTATTTAGTCTGGTTATGGTCCGCTTCGCTCCCATCGACGGGGATGGGCGACGCATCCGGACAAGACATTCACCGGGCTGTCTGTAACTGGGCGCCTAATTAAACTCGTCGGGCAAAATCGGCAGCGGGTGAAACTCGATGCCCTCTTCGTGCAATTCCTTGGCTTCATCCGGCGAAGCTTCGCCGTAGATCGAGCGGTGCTCGATCTCGCCGTAGTGGATTTTGCGCGCCTGCTCGGGGAACCGCGCGCCGACATAGTCGGCGTTCTTGGTGATGTGTTCGCGCAGCTCTTTCAGTTTTTTTCGCAACTCGCGCTCAGGTGGCGACATGACGGCGAGCGGCGCGCTGGCCGGTACAGGAACTGGCAGCTGGGGAACTGGCAATTGCGGAACCGGCATCGGTACGGCTGGCGATGCCTCGGCGTCGGAGCGGGACAACCGCGGCGCCATGATTGCTTTTTCCACTTTGGCGGAGCCGCAGATCGGGCACGCGACCAGACCGCGCTTAGCCTGTTTGTCGTAGGCAGCGGAGTTTTGGAACCAGCTTTCGAACGTGTGGCCCTGCTCGCAGTTGAGCGCGTAACGGATCATACCGGCTCTCGAACCGCGTGCAGGTGAGCCGGCTCCGCCATCGGCTCAATCAATTCGAAACGTCGGCCGTGAAGCAGTGAGGGAATCCGGGATCGCGCGTCCGCGACCTGCGCCGGATCGACCTCGGCGAGGATCAGGCCAGGATCGGTTCCACCCTCGGCAAGAATACGACCCCAAGGATCGACGATCAGCGAATGACCGAACGTCTCACGCCCATTCGCGTGCTTGCCGCCCTGTGCGGCGGCAAAGACGAACGAGCCGTTCTCGATCGCGCGCGCGCGCATCAACACATGCCAGTGCGCCTCGCCGGTCTGCTGCGTGAAAGCGGAAGGAATTGAAAAGAACGAGGCGCCGGCTTCCGCGAGCGCGCGATAGAGCGCCGGGAAGCGCAAATCGTAACAGACCGTGACGCCGAGCCTGCCCCACGGCAGATCGGCGACCACGGCGAGTTCGCCGGCGCGATAATTGCGCGATTCGCGATAGCTCTCGCCGTTCGCCAGATCGACGTCGAACATATGGATCTTGTCGTAGCGTGCGATCACGTCACCGCGCGGGTCGATCAGAAACGAGCGGTTCGCCGCCCGTTCGGGCGAGGCCTTGATGGCGAGCGAGCCGATATGAACGTACATCGAAAGCCGGCGCGCGGCCTGGCGCAGCGCCGCAAGCGTCGGGTCGCTTTCTTCATCGGTGATCGTGGCGAACAGGCGCTCGCGCTTAATCTCCATGATGTTGGTCATTTCCGGCGTCAGCACATAGGCAGCGCCGGCCCGTTTCGCTTCTTCGATCGCAACGAGCGCGGTTGCGAGGTTTTGCTCCGGATCGACGCCCGATCGCATTTGAACGAGGCCGACTTTGAATGTGGAAGGCGAGGCAGCGCTCATGCCGGCTGGCTTTCTGTTTGCGACCGGCTGTCGTTCGGTCCGAGCAGCGGATCGAGCTTGCCGGCGTCATCGAGCGCGTAGAGATCGTCGCAGCCGCCGACATAGGTTGCGCCGATGAAAATCTGCGGCACCGAGGTGCGACCGTTGGTACGCTCAAACATTTCGCGCCGCATCTGCGCATTTCCCGTGACGTCGATCTCGCGGAAGTCTGCGCCTTTGCGCGAAAGCAGTTCCTTCGCCCACGTGCAGTAGGGACAGTATTTCTGAGTGTAGATTTCAACAGAAGTCATAACGGCGCGTTAAGTCTACTAAATCTCCATAGCTGGCAAGTCTTTATATGGATGTTCGGACCGGGTCGGCAACCCTGGCGAAGACCAGCACGTCGACGTTGGCGGCCCCGGCACGCAGGAGTGCCCGCGCGCAGCCCTCGACGGTGGCACCGGACGTCAATACGTCGTCGACCAGAACAAGCCGGCGGCCGGTGACAGCCGCCTTCCGTTCCGGGGGTACGCGGAAAGCGCCCTGAACGTTGGCGGCGCGCTCGGACCGGCTCAGCCCAACTTGCTGGACGGTCGGCTTGACGCGCTTCAGCGCGCCGGCGGCGATGGGCACGCCGCTGGTGGCGGAAACCGCGGCCGCCAGCATGGCGGATTGGTTGAAACGCCGCGCCCAATTCCGCCGCCAATGCAGCGGCACCGGAACGAGAGCGTCGGCGTCGGCGAGAAGCTCGCGGCCGGCATGGCCGAGCCAGCGGCCCATCATCGGCGCAAGGTCGAGACGGTCGCCGTATTTCAACGCATGGACCAAGGCGCGCGAGACTTCGTCAAAGCGCACCGCGGCACGGGCGCGGTTGTAGGCCGGCGGGTCGGCGATCGCTTCCATCGAAAGGATGCCCGGCCCCGGATCATAGACGAACGGAATTCCGAGACGCTCGCAATAGGGCCGGCTGATGAATGAAAGCTTCGACCAGCAGGTTGGGCACAGGCCTTGGCCTTCGACCGGAGCCCGGCAGGCGGCACACAGCCGCGGCAGAGCCAGATCGAGCGCTGCGCGAAGGAACGCGCGCGTCGTTTCAGCCATGCGTTTGAGCCGCGGCGCGGCGGCCGTGCTTGTAATTTCTACGGTTCCATCTCCCATAGCGTGACGCTATCGCCCGCAGATGGAATTGTCATCGGCAGAACAGCTTGCCGGGCACCACCTTTGCGATGCCCTCGTCAGGGCGCATCTTTAGGACACCTGCGGCGAGACGTGAGACAGTCAGCTTATGACCGACGGCGCGAAATCTGACAGCCCACCGATTTTTGATCGCCAGCTGCTTCGCGTCCGCCGCCGGCGTGCGGCGACGATGGCGCCGGCAACGTTTTTGCTTGATCGCGTCGCGGCCGATCTCGGTGATCGCCTTGGCGCCGTGCTGCGGCGGTTCGCGTTGGCGCTCGATCTTGGCACGCCGGGCGACGGCGTGCGTCGCGCGCTCCGCGGACTAGGCTCCGTCGACACGATTGTCGCGGCGGAGGCGGTGTGGCCTCCTGGCGGCGCGCCGGCGCGGCCGTTTGTGCTCGCCGACGAAGAGGCTTTGCCCTTTGGCGATGCCGTGTTCGATCTTGTGGTTTCGGCGCTGGTCTTACAGTTTGTCGACGATCTGCCGGGCACGCTTGTGCAGATCGGCCGCGCGTTAAAGCCCGACGGTTTGTTCCTCGCCGCGCTGATCGGCGGTGAGACGCTGACTGAACTGCGCCAATCCTTCGCCGTTGCTGAAAGCGAGGTCGAAGGCGGCGCTTCGCCCCACGTCGCTCCATTCGCCGATTTGCGCGATCTCGGCGCGCTATTGCAACGCGCGGGATTTGCGCTCCCGGTTGCCGATATCGATCGTGTCACCGTGCGCTACGATTTGGTTTTTGCGCTGATGCACGATTTGCGGCGGATGGGCGCGACCAACGTGTTGATCGATCGCCGCCGCGTGCCGCTTAGGCGCGCGACGCTAATGCGGATGGCGGAGATTTACGGCGAGCGCTTCAGCGATCCTGACGGCCGCGTGCGCGCGACCTTCGAGATCGTGTGGCTCTCGGGGTGGGCGCCGCATCCGAGCCAGCAGCAACCATTACGGCCCGGCTCGGCCAAAGTCCGGCTCGCCGACGCGCTCGGCACGCGCGAAATATCGACGGGAGAAAAGGCGGGGCAGTAGCGGAACGAGGCGGCTTATTTCAGCGCGCTGGAGACGCTGCTGAACATGTTCTTCACGTTCGAGCCGAGGCCGCCGACGATACCAACAATGGCGACGGAAACGCCCGAAGCGATCAGCGCGTATTCAATAGCGGTTGCTCCGCGTTCGTCGTTGATGAAGCGATGGAGCGCAATGCGGATGGTACGACTTGAGGAGTTGAACATGAACGGTTTCTCTTCGTTTTGCATCACAGCAGCATCAGCAGGTGCGGGATCAGCGGTTCGTCGGCAGGCGGCATCGGATAGTTGCGCAGATCATGCGGCCTTACCCATTTCAGATTCTGCGCCTCCCGCCCGGTGACGATTCCTTCCCAGCGGCGGCAGACATAGAGCGGCATCAGCAAGTGGAAGTCCGGATAGAGGTGGCTCGCGAATGTTAGCGGTGCGAGGCACTCCTCCTTGACGACGATTCCCAGTTCCTCCTTGAGCTCGCGGATCAGGCTATTTTCGGGCCGCTCGCCAGCCTCGATCTTGCCGCCGGGAAACTCCCAGAGCCCCGCCATCGATTTGCCTTCCGGGCGCTGGGCGAGGAGCACGCGTCCGTCGGCATCGATCAGGGCACAGGCGGTGACAAGCACGAGTTTGACGCTCACGGCCGAAGCCCAATCTGGCGACGTAAGGTAAAGGCGCGCTTCAACACTGAAAGTACTTTCACTGCTTTTGCCGCAATGGTTAAGACGCGTTAAAGCCTGATGCCGACCCGCCGTGCCTCAGGCAATCCGCGGGATGCGCTCAGGAGCGGTAATCGCCGTTGATGGCCACGTATTCCTTGGTGAGGTCGCACGTGAGCACGCGGTCGCGGCCCTTACCAAGGCCTAGCCCCACCTTGAGCGTGATCTCGGGCTTTTTCATCGCTGCGGAGACCGCAGCTTCGTCGTAGCCCGGATCGCGGGCGCCCTTGTGCGCGACGCGAATGCCGTTGAACCAGATCGAAAGCCGATCGCGGTTGGCCGGCTCGCCGGCCTTGCCCACCGCCATAACGACGCGGCCCCAATTGGCGTCCTCGCCCGCAATCGCAGTCTTGACCAGCGGCGAGTTGGCGATCGACAGCGCAATGCGGCGCGCCGATTTTTTCGACACCGCGCCCTCGATCAGGATTTCGACCAGCTTGCGCGCACCTTCACCGTCGCGGGCGACCTGCTCGGCAAGATCGGCCAGCACTGCATTGAAACCTTTGCGGAACGCCGGCAGCCGCGGGTCGGACAGGCGCGTGATCTTCGCCACGCCATACGCTTCGGCGGCGCCGGTGGCGAAGGCAAGCAGCGTGTCGGAGGTCGAAGTATCGCCGTCGATCGTCACGGCATTGAACGTGTCGGTGACGCCGTCCCTCAGCAGGGCTTTGAGCACGTTGGGCGCCAGCGGTGCGTCGGTAAAAACGAAGGACAGCATCGTCCCCATATCCGGCGCGATCATGCCGGCGCCCTTGGCGATGCCGCAGATCGTCACCGCGTGCGAGCCCATCCGCACCACGGCGGCCGCGCCTTTGGGGAAGGTATCGGTGGTCATGATCGCCTTGGCCGCCTCGGGCCAATGGCCCGGTGCGGCATCGGCGACCAGGCGATCCATCACGGCAGCGAATTTCGTCGCATCAAGGGGCTCGCCGATGACGCCGGTCGAAGCGAGGAACACATCACCAGGCTTGCAATGCGCGACCGCCGCGGTGAGCTCCGCGGTCAGCTTGGTGGCCACGCGACCCGATTTGCCGGTGAAGGCATTGGCATTGCCGGAGTTGACGACGAGTGCGCCGGCGCGACCGCTCTTGATCCGGTCGCGGCACCAGTCGACTGCAGCCGACGGACATTTCGAGCGCGTGAAAACACCGGAGACCACGGTGCCGGGATCGAACAAAGCCAGCAGGACGTCGGTGCGTCCGGGATAACGAATGCCCGCCGCCGCCGTCGCCAGTCGCACGCCGGCGACCTGCGGCATTTCAGGAAAAGCAGCGGGAGCAAGAGGGGAGATTAGAGAAGCCATGTTCCGCCATCCTCAGGTGCGAGCAGAGCGAGCCTCGAAGGATGACGGTCATAACGGCGCGGCGCCGGGTTGACTACTTCTTTGAGGGCGCGGCCGGATTGAGCGAAGTGTTCGGCTCCATGGGCTTGTCGAGGCGCTCGACATTGGCGGCGCTGCGCAGCTTTTCGACCATCTGTGCTTGAGCGCGGTGAGCGACGTAAGTTTCGATCTGGCTTTTCACCTGATCGAAGGTGGGCGTCGGCTTGGTCCGCTTATCTTCGACCTTGATGATGTGCCAGCCGTATTGTGTCTTCACCGGGTCGGAGAGCTGGCCCTGGTCGAGCTTGAAAGCCACGGCGGCGAATTCGGGCACCATCTGGTCCTTGGTGAAGTAGCCGAGATCGCCGCCTTCGGCAGCGCCCGGATCTTTCGATTTCTCCTTGGCGAGCGTGGCGAAATCCGCGCCGCCCTTCAGCTGCGCGAGAATTTCTTTGGCTTCGTCTTCGGTGGGAACGAGAATATGGCGCGCGTGCACTTCCTCCTCGTTCTTTACCTGTTTGATGGCCTCGTCATAGACCTGATGTTCGGCCGTATCGGACAGGGCGGCGCGGCCGGTATCCTGCAGCAGCGACTCCATCAACAAGCGGTTCCGATCGAAGGCAAGCCGATGCTTCACTTCGGGGCGATCGGCAAGCTTTTGCTGTTCGGCTGCTTGGGACAGGACGATGACGTCGACCAAATAATTGATGAGGTATTCGCGCTTCTGCTCCGGGGCCATCTTCGGCATGTTGCCGCCGATCTCCTCTTCGGCAAACGCGACGTCGCTTTGGTGGATATCGACGCCGTTGACCCGGGCGACCACCGGATCGCTGTCCTGCGCGAAGGAGCCGCCAATCGGCGCGAATAGAAACACAGCAATCATAAACGCGCCGAACGTGCAACGAACGGATAGGCGAGTGAAGGCCATGGAACGCGATCCTTTGGGTAAATGGGCAATCGCCGGTCTAAGAGCGCAGATTACCGGCGCGGACACTCGCCGAATCGGCTGCCCTTGGCAACGACAGATTCGGCGCGTGTCCTAACGACCGCGTGAAGACCTCGTCGCATTGACAGAAAACCCACCCCCTCCTATGTCTCCTGCAGTATTCACGCGCTCCGTGCCGCCTTGCAGAAGCCCGAATAACGCCGCATTTTCCGCTGGTTGGACAAGCGTCAGTGGCGATGAGCCAGATCCTATGGGGCACTCCGAGATTGAAAGGACGTTGACGCGATGATTGGCGCCGTCGCCCGCAAGCTGTTCGGTTCGGCTAACGACCGGCGCGTCCGCACCTATCGGGCGCGTGTCGACGCGATCAATGCGCTGGAAGGCGAACTGTCGCAGCTCTCCGACGAGGCGCTGCGTGCCCGGACTGATGAATTCAAAAAGCAACTGGCCGGGGGGGCCTCCCTCGACGACATTCTGATCCCGGCATTCGCCACTGTGCGCGAGGCGGGTAAGCGTGCGCTGGGGCAGCGCCACTTCGACGTTCAGCTCATCGGCGGCATGGTTCTGCACGAGGGCAAAATCTCCGAGATGAAGACCGGCGAAGGCAAGACGCTCGTTGCCACGCTTCCGGTTTATCTCAACGCGCTGGCGGGCCGCGGCGTTCACGTCGTCACGGTCAACGACTACCTCGCCAAGCGCGACGCGGAATGGATGGGGCAGATCTACAAATTCCTGGGCTTGACGATCGGCGTCATCGTGCACGGGCTCGACGATGAGCAGCGCAAGAAGGAATACGCGTGCGACGTCACGTACGGCACCAATAATGAACTGGGCTTCGACTATCTGCGCGACAACATGAAGTACCGTGTCGAAGAAATGGTGCAACGCGGTCATACCTACGCCATCGTCGACGAGGTTGAACTCGATCCTGATCGACGAAGCGCGCACGCCGCTGATTATTTCGGGTCCGCTCGACGATCGCTCCGACTTCTACAACACCATCGACACGTACATTCCGAACCTGGACAAGGGCGATTACGAGGTCGACGAAAAGCAGCGAACCGTCACGCTGACCGAAGTCGGCATGGAGAAGATGGAGCAGGCGCTCCGCACCGCCGGCGTGCTCAAGTCCGATTCACTTTATGACGTTGAGAACGTCTCGGTCGTGCATCACGTCAATCAGGCACTGCGCGCGCACAAGCTGTTCCAGCGCGACAAGGACTATATCGTCCGCAACGGCGAAGTCGTCATCATCGACGAGTTCACCGGCCGCATGATGCCGGGGCGGCGCTATTCGGAGGGGCTCCATCAGGCGCTCGAAGCTAAGGAACGGCAGCCGATTCAGCCGGAGAACCAGACGCTCGCGTCCATCACCTTCCAGAATTACTTCCGCATGTACGACAAGCTTGCGGGCATGACCGGAACGGCGGCGACCGAAGCGGACGAGTTCCTCGACATCTACAATCTCGAAGTCCTCGAAATCCCGACCAATATGCCGATGGTCCGCATCGACGACGACGACGAGGTTTATCGCACGGCGACCGAGAAATTCCGCGCCATCCTGACCTTGATTGAGGAGTGCAAGTCGCGCGGACAGCCGGTACTGGTCGGCACCACCTCGATCGAGAAGTCCGAGCAACTCGCCGAGATGCTGCGCAAGCACGGCTGGGAGCAGCACGACTTTTCCGATCCGAATGCGTTTGCCCCGCTTTATTCCGGAGACGAGGGCGCCGCCCGAGCCAAGGTGTTTGCCGTCCTGAACGCACGCTATCACGAGCAGGAAGCCTCGATCATCGCCCAGGCCGGCGTGCCAGGCGCCATCACCATCGCCACCAACATGGCCGGCCGCGGCACCGACATTCAGCTCGGCGGCAATGCCGACATGCGCATTCGCCAGGAACTGGCCGATGTCGATGACTGGCAAACCCGCGATAAGTCGCCGCGCGCGGCCGAGATCCGTTTAGAGGTCGCCCGCTTGAAGGAAAAGGCGCTGGCCGCCGGCGGCCTCTTCGTGCTCGGCACCGAACGGCATGAAAGCCGGCGCATCGACAATCAATTACGTGGCCGCTCCGGACGCCAGGGCGATCCCGGCCACTCCAAGTTCTTTCTGTCGCTCGAAGATGACCTGATGCGCATCTTCGGCACCGACAAGCTCGACGGCATGTTGACCAGGCTTGGCCTGAAAGAGAACGAGGCCATCGTTCATCCGTGGATTAACAAAGCGCTGGAGAAGGCGCAGCAGAAAGTCGAGGCGCGCAACTTCGACATCCGCAAGAACATCCTCAAATTCGACAACGTGATGAACGATCAGCGCAAGGTGATTTTCGACCAGCGCGTCGAATGGATGAACGATCAGGCCACGGTGGAAATCGTCGCCGACATGCGCCACAGCTCGATCGACGATCTGGTCGCCAAGCATGTTCCCGAGAACGCCTATCCGGAGCAATGGGATACGGCGGGACTGAAGGAAGAGCTCAAGCGCGTTCTCGGCCTCGATCTGCCGGTCGATGAATGGGCCAAGGAAGAAGGCATCGCTGACGAAGAGATCTTCGCCCGCGTCGAGCGACGGGCCGACGAGCACATGGCGGCGAAGGTGGCGCGATGGGGCTCCGAGATCATCCGCTACATCGAAAAGTCGATCCTGCTGCAGACGCTCGATCATCTGTGGCGCGAGCACCTGGTCATGCTCGACCATCTGCGCCAGGTCGTTGGGCTGCGTGGTTACGCCCAGCGCGACCCGCTCAACGAGTACAAGGCGGAAGCGTTCAGCCTGTTCGAGGCGATGAGCCAGCACTTGCGCGAGGCCGTGACGGCACAGCTGATGCGGGTCGAGGTCATGGATACGCCGCCGCCGGACCAGCAGATGTTGCCGTTGCCTCCGATGGAAGCGCACAAGATCGATCCGACCACCGGCGAGGACGAAATGGCTCTGGCGATGGCTGGCGCCCAAACGCTGGCGCGCCACGGCATCGGCGGCGGCGCTACTGCCGCCGCGGCGACGGCAATGCCGCGCAACGCGTCCACGGCGGAACGCAATCCCAATGACCCGACCAGTTGGGGGAAAGTCGGCCGCAACGAGGTCTGCCCGTGCGGCTCAGGCAAAAAATTCAAGCATTGCCACGGGCGATACGCTTAGCCGGTATCGACAGTCAGTAATCACTGATCCGAAGGCGATCCGATTACTGACGGCTGATGGCCGCTGACGGCTGATTGCAGCTTCCTGGACTACTGCAATCCGCTCCAGCGGCTATTGAAGTTGCCCGACGGCACCACGGCTTGAGCGCCGTTCATCAGGCTTGCCGTCGCTGCCGGCGGCGCAGCTGCGTTGGCCTCTTGTTGCTGCGAAGCGGGCTTCGGTTTTGGTGCCGCGGCCGCTGTGGTCGCAATCGTAGTTGCGCTCTGTTGGGGCTCGGTCTCGTGGGGTTCGGTCTTGCGCGGTTCGACGCTATGCGGCTCAGCCTTCGGCTTTAAGGCCGCGGTCTCATAGCGTGGAACGGCTCTTGGTTTTGGCGGCTCGACCGTCGCGGTTGTCACCGGCGGTGGTGCCGCGACGACCGGCTCCTGAGCTTTCGAAGCGAACAGGCCGTTGAAGAAGCCGGTGCCGCTGTTTGCTTCACTGCGAGGCGCCGTTTGCGCATCTGCGACTTGCGCCGGATCGGCGGCGGCCGTCGATCCGAACAGGCTGCCGAGCAACCCGCTGGTGATTGTGGGTTGATCGCTGCCATTGTCGAAAGCAACGGGCGGCGGCTGGGTTGGCAAGGGCGGAGGCTTTCTCGCCGGCGGGATATTGCCGCCGACCTGCGCCAGGAACACCCGGTTCATGCCGCCATCGAGGCCGGTTCTGATCGGCGCGGTCGGCGTATTGTTTCTGACAAACTGAGCGTACTGAGCGTCGTCCTTCTGCTCTTTCTGAAACGACAGGCTCGCGACTTCCGGCGCGATCGTATAGGTGGGACAGGGACCGGTCGGGCTGAACACCAGCGATTTCTTGGAGTTCAGGCGGCTGCTGCGCATCGAACACGTAATGTCGGTTGCAGACGTCGATCTTGGGCTCAAGGTGCGTCGCCTCAAAGTGATCGTTGCCCTCCTTGAGCATCTTCCAGAACGCCATGTTCGGATTGGTGCGATGCCGCGCCATGTTGAGCGGCGTCATCCGGAACGGGTAGGCTTGAATCTGGAAAGCATGCTGGCCGCCGAGGAAGGCTTCGCGCCCCAGCGAATAGATTTCGCCGATCTGTTCGTCGGTCATGGCATAGCAGCCACGCGATGAACAATCGCCGTGGATCATCAGGAGCGCGCCGGTTCGCCCGTTGGCTTTGTCATAGGCGTTGGGGAATCCGGTATTGATCGCGAGGTAGTAATTGGAATTGGGATTCATCAGGTCGGGCGTGATCGCGTAAAAGCCCTCGGGCGCCTGGCGGTCGCCCTCGTGAACCTTCGGTCCGAGATCACCCGACCAGCGGCAGATCGGATAGACCTTCAGAATCTGGAAGCGTCCCGTGGTGTCCTGCTTCCAGACTTCGAGTTCCGATTCCTCCTTGAAGAGCCGGACGAGGATCGGTGAATCCTTCGGCATGTGCTTCTGTTCGAGCAGGGCCAAGGTCTGCGGCGACAGCTCTTTCATGGCGCGGGTGGGGAGCTGGTACCCGTCCTCGCTGTAGCAGCCCGCAAGCGCCAACGTCGCGGCGAGCACCGCCGACGCCGTGAGCGCGCGGACCAACCTGGCGCGGATCAAATCGCTACTCCCCGACTGATGGAACCGTCCCGTGCCATCATAGAACCAATGGTTATCCTTACCAGACCGCCCGCGCAAGCCGAGCGAACATCTGGCGATGGAATGGACTACGCCGAGGCTGAATCAATGGTAAATTTTTTGCAAATTTGACAGGTGATGGCGAGAATTTATGCATCCTGTGGCGCTACGCGCTTCCGGGGGAAACGATCGCGGCGCGATTGTGGCAGAAAGCTTGGGCCGGAGCCCCTTGCTCGGAACCCTCTTGTGTCAGCTAAGCGTACGGCCAATTGCCATGAACTTCTCGCGCCGAAGTCGGACAATCGTTGCAGGGTCGAGCCCCTGCAGTTCGGTCAGCGCTTCGGCGATGGCCGCTCCGGCGGCGGCGATCATGGCAGGTGGGTCGCGATGCGCGCCGCCGGTCGGTTCGGGCACCACGGTGTCGACGACGCCAAGCCGAAGCAGATCTTGCGCGGTGATCTTCATATTGGAGGCCGCGTCCTGGGCCTTGGAGGCATCACGCCAGAGGATCGAAGCGGCGCCTTCAGGTGAAATCACGCTGTAGATGGCGTGCTCCAGCATAATGACGCGATTGGCGGTGGCGACAGCGATCGCTCCACCCGAGCCGCCCTCGCCAATGATGGTCGCGACATTAGGCACGCCGATGCGCAGGCAAACCTCCGTTGAGCGTGCGATCGCCTCGGCTTGGCCGCGCTCCTCGGCGCCAATGCCGGGATACGCACCGGCGGTGTCGATCAAGGCGATCACCGGGATTTCAAAGTGGTCCGCCATGTCCATCAGACGCACCGCTTTGCGATAACCTTCCGGGCGCGCCATGCCAAAATTGTGCTTGAGCCGGCTCTCGGTGTCGGAGCCTTTCTCGTGGCCGATCACGCAGACGCTCTCGCCACGGAAACGGCCGAAGCCGCCGACGATTGCCGCGTCCTCGCCAAACGTTCGGTCGCCGGCGAGCGGCGTAAAATCCGCGATCAGCTGGGCAATGTAATCAGCGCAATGCGGCCGCTGCGGATGACGCGCCACTTGCGTCTTCTGCCACGGCGTCAGCTCGGCATAGATTTCCTTGAGCGTCTGCGTCGCCTTGCCTTCAATGCGATTGATCTCTTCACCGATGGCAATGGCCTCGCCGCCGTTCTGCAGCGCGCGCATTTCCTCGATCTTGGCTTCAAGTTCGGCCACCGGCTTTTCGAAGTCGAGATAAGAGCGCATTACAAATTGGTTCCAACTTTAATTGTCGTGCTTGGGTTGAAGCGATCCACTTTACCTGTTGGACAGCTCCGTCCTGCTTCTTCTCAAAAGGGCGAGACCAGCAGTTCCTAGCCCATCAAGTATTTATGTCCGTTAATGGATGCAAATCGCGGACGAGGCTTTTCAGCCGTTCTTCGAGTACGTGGGTATAAATCTGGGTTGTGGAAATATCGGCGTGGCCGAGCAGCGTCTGCACCACGCGCAGGTCCGCGCCATTGTGCAGAAGGTGGCTGGCGAAGGCGTGGCGCAGCACATGCGGGCTTAGCTGCGCCGCCCGTAATCCGGCGGCGGCTGCCAGCGCCTTGAGATCGCGCGCGAAATGCTGGCGGGTCAGATGACCGGAATCACCGAACGACGGGAACAGCCATTTCGATGCGCCGCTGATACCATCTTCGCCGCGCGCTTCGGTCAGAAGCGCGAGGTAGTCGGCGGTCGCGCGCTTGGCGGCATTGTTGAGCGGCACCAGCCGTTCCTTGTTGCCCTTGCCGCGCACAACAATGACCCGAGCATCGCGTCGTGCGGCTGAAGCCGGCAGCGACACAAGTTCGGAAACGCGCAGGCCGGTGGCGTAGAGAAGCTCGACAAGACAGGCGAGCCGGGCGGCGCGCAGCCGCGCCGACAACGGCGCCGCCGGATCGGTTTGCCCAGCCACGCCTAATAGCCGATCAACTTCGGCAAGCGTGAGCGTTTTCGGCAGCGGGCGGGTGCGTTTTGGGCCCTCGAGTACAGCGGCGGGGTCGTCTTTGCGCCGACCCTCCGCGTAGAGGAACCGATAAAGCTGGCGGATCGCCGAGAGGCGCCGCGCCACCGTGGTTGGACGCAAACCGCGCCCGGCGAGATCGCCGAGATAAGCCCGCAGATCGTCGGTCGCTGCGTTTGCAACCGAGCCGCCGGCTCGGCCGAGATGGGAGGTAAAATCCGCGAGGTCGCGGCCGTAGGCATCGAGCGTGTTCTTCCCGGCGCCGCGCTCGGCTGCCAGCATATCGAGAAACAGCGAAATCAGCCGCTCGTCGGAAGGCTTCGCCTTCCGCGCCTTTTCTGAAACCGTCCTGCGAACCATAATCATGGCCTCAGCGGTTCTTGAAGAAGCGGTCTGGCGGGATTGAAACCGTGATTTCCCGCTGTTTCGGCTGTACGAAATATGCCAGCGAATAAAGCCCGCCGAAGATGACCCCGCCGAGAATGGCAACGATGGTGAGGAACCGCAGCAGGCTCGGCATTGAGTGCTCGCGCTCATCCCCATTGGTGCCGGCGAACCGGACCGAGTACGATCATGTTCGGCCGGGGCCGACAAGGTATTCGGAACACTATCCGGATATTTCAGCCTCGGGCCGATAGATTGGGCTTCCGGCTCGCGGCTTTAACGATATATGACTGATATTGCTTTACAAAATGACATCAATACGGCCGTCTCGCCGGCTGAGATCGTAGCCCGCCTGGGGTCGCGTTCGGTTGTGCTGGTCGGAATGATGGGCGTCGGTAAATCGTCGGTCGGCCGCCGATTGGCCGCCCGCCTGGCGATCCCGTTTGTTGATGCCGATGTGGAAATCGAAAAAGCCGCTGGTATGAGCATTGCCGATATTTTTGCCCATAAGGGCGAGGCGTACTTCCGCAGCGGTGAGGCGCGCGTCATCGCGCGGTTGCTCGAGAGCGGCCCGCAGATCCTCGCAGCCGGCGGCGGCGCATACATGAATCCGAATACGCGTGACCTGATCCGCGTCAAAGGCATCTCGGTCTGGCTGAAGGCCGAACTTGACGTGCTGTTGCGCCGGATCAACAAGCGCCGAAACGATCGCCCATTATTGCAGACCGCCGATCCGGAAGAGACGCTGCGCGTGCTCCTCACCGAGCGGGAGCCGGTCTATGCGCAAGCCGACCTTATTGTGCAGTCACGCGAAGTCGCGCACGATTCCATCGTTGCCGACATCATGGCGGCGCTCGCCGCGTGGTTGAATAGGGAGCGGCCGCCCGAGCGAAAGGCTGGTCCATGACGGCGCCGCTTCGCAATGATCCAACGACCGTCAAAGTCGCGCTGGGCGACCGAAGCTATGACATCGTCATCGGGCGCGGGCTGATCGCGTCGCTCGGCGCGCGCATTGCGGCGCTGCGCCCGGGTGCGAAGGCCGCAATCGTCACCGACGACAATGTCGCGCGTCATCATCTTGCAACCGTCGAAACCTCGCTTGTTGCTGCCGGTGTGCCGGCGAGCCGCATCATCGTTCCGGTAGGCGAGGGCTCCAAAAGTTTTCACGGATTTGAGCAAGTCTGCGAAGCGATCATCGCGGCGCGCATCGAGCGTGGCGATCTTGTGATCGCGCTTGGCGGCGGCGTCATCGGCGATCTTGCCGGTTTCGCGGCGTCCGCGGTGCGGCGCGGCATCGATTACGTGCAAGTGCCGACCTCGCTGCTGGCGCAGGTCGATTCGTCCGTCGGCGGCAAGACCGCAATCAATTCCGCCCACGGCAAGAATCTGATCGGTGCGTTTTATCAGCCAATCCTGGTGCTCGCCGACACCGCCGCTCTCGATACCTTGTCGGCGCGGGAATTTCGTGCCGGTTATGCCGAGATCGCCAAATACGGGCTGCTTGGTGACGCTGCTTTCTTCTCCTGGCTGGAGGCGAATTGGCGCGACGTCTTCAAAGGCGGTCCCGCCCGGGAGCATGCCATCGCCGTGAGCTGCCGCGCCAAGGCCGCGATCGTCGCCCGCGACGAACGCGAAACCGGCGACCGGGCGTTGCTCAATCTCGGCCACACCTTCGGCCACGCGCTGGAAGCGGCATGTGGGTTTTCCGATCGGCTGCTTCACGGCGAGGCAGTCGCCGCCGGCACAGCGCTCGCCTTCGGCTTTTCGGCGCGGCTTGGACTAATTGGCGCAGCCGAGGCCGAGCGCGCGGTCCGTCATCTGGCGGAGGTCGGGCTGCCAACCCGACCCAAAGACATTCCAGGAGGGTGGCCTTCCATCGATCGGCTGCTGGATTTGATCGCGCAGGACAAGAAAGTGAAGCGCGGCATGCTTACATTCATTCTGGTGCGCGGGATCGGCGCCGCGTTTGTTGAAACCGGCGTCGATCGACACGATGTGCACGCGTTTCTCAGCGAGAAGCTCGCCGGGCAATGACGATTTACGATTGGTTGACCGTTGCGGCAGTTGTGATCTGCCTCCTGATTTCGGCGTTCTATTCGGCCAGCGAGACCGCGCTGACCGCGTCGTCGCGTGCGGCCATGATGCGGCTGGAGAAACAGGGCAATTTTGACGCCACCATCGTCAATCGCCTGTTGGGAACCCGCGAGCGTTTTCTCGGAGCGGTATTGCTCGCCAATAACGTCACCAATATCGCCGCCTCGACCCTGGCAACCGGCCTGTTGCTGACGCTGTTCGGCCATGCCGGCGTGATCTACGCGACCATCGTCATGACGGTGCTGATCTTCGTTCTTTGCGAGGTGCTGCCGAAGACTGCCGCCTTCAACGCTCCGGATCGCATGGCCCTTGCTGTTGCACAACCGATCGAGCGGACGGTCGTGATTTTTTTGCCCATTCTGAAAGCGGTCGAATGGCTGGTCCGGCTCATGTTGCGCGGCGTCGGCATGCCGCTCGGCAAGATCCACTCGATCCTTTCACCGCGCGAGGAGTTGCGCGGCGCGGTCGATCTGATGCACCGCGCCGGCATCGTGGAAAAGCTCGACCGCGACATGATGGGCGGCCTGCTCGATCTGCGTGAGCTGACCGTCTCCGATGTGATGATCCATCGCACCAAGATGGTCATGCTCGACGTCGACGAGCCGCCGCGGGAACTGATTGATGCGGTTTTGGCTGCCGGCGTCACGCGGCTGCCGCTGTGGCGCGATTCGCCGGATAACGTCATCGGCGTCTTGCATGCCAAAGAGGTGTTGCGCGCCCTGCACGCTGCCGGCGGTGACGCCGCCAAGGTCAATATTCCGGCGCTGATCAAGCCGGCTTGGTTCGTACCCGACACCACACCGCTCTACGAGCAGCTTAAGGCGTTTCGCCACCGCAAGACCCCGTTCGCGCTCGTCGTTGACGAATACGGTGAGCTCGAGGGCCTGGTGACGTTGGAGGACATCGTCGAGGAGATTGTCGGCGACATTAGCGACGAGCACGACATCGCGGTCCCGGGCGTGCGCATGCTGCCGGATGGCTCAGTGAACGTCGATGGTGCGGTGCCGGTGCGCGACCTCAACCGCGCGATGGACTGGAATATTCCCGATGACGAGGCGACGACGATCGCAGGCGTGGTGATCCACGAATCGCGTTCGATCCCTGAGCCCGGACAGAGCTTTACCTTCCACGGCTTCCGCTTTCAGGTTTTGCGCAAAACTCGCAACCGGATCACGGCGCTGCGCGTTACGCCGCTCGCGCGTAAAATGCCCACTGCGAAGGCGAGTTAGCGCGTCACAGATTTTCCCCAGGCGCCGCCGCATGGATGGCGAGCGCATGCACGCCGCCGGCAAGCTCGCCCGCAAGCGTCGTGTTGATCATGCGATGACGTTCGAGCCGGCTCTTTCCGCGAAACGCCTCGGACACGATATAGAGACGGAAATGCGTCTCGCCGCCCGGCCGATGTCCGGCGTGGCCCTGATGGCGATGTGATTCGTCCTCGACGTTAAGGCTTTCGGGTGCGAAAGCCCTGCGCAACTTCTCTGTGATAAGGTCGCGTGTTTGCATGAGCGACAAATAGCGAGCGTGCGATGTGGGTCAATGCCGGCATTTCGGGTTTTGTTGCCTGTCAAGTCTTGAAGGTGCCATCAACGCACCCTCATAATTGAAACGATGAGTAACGACTCGCCACTGTTCGATCGGATTAGGGTCAAGCCGGACCGGGACCGCCGCCAGCGCACCGAGCTGCCCGGATGCCAATGGCCGGACTGCAGCGCGCCGGCGACGCACCGCGCGCCGAAAGGCCGGTTGCGTGCGAGTGAATATTGGCGCTTTTGCCTCGATCACGTTCGCGAATACAACAATTCCTACAATTTCTTCGCCGGCATGAGCGACGACGCGGTTGCCAAATATCAGAAGGAAGACCTGACCGGCCATCGTCCAACATGGAAAATGGGCTCGGTCGGGGGTGTCAGTGGCCGCCGGCGGAGCGGCCGTCGCGGCTCTGCGGATGTTCGCGGCGACGGATGGGCGGCCGAGGATCCGTTCAGCTTATTCGGTGCGGCCGGCGGCAACGCTGCCGGGCATGCGCGACCGTCGGCCGAGGGCCGCAAAATTCTCAACGCTCAACGCCGCGCCCTCGATACGCTCGGCCTTGAAGCCGATGCCAAGCGAGCCGATATCAAGAGCAAGTTCAAGGTATTGGTAAAGCGGCATCATCCCGACGCCAATGGTGGTGACCGTACATCCGAGGACCGGCTTCGGGAGATCATCCAAGCCTACAATTACCTGAAGTCAGCGGGCTTCTGCTGACCGGTGGATAGCGGCTTTCGCGGCCTTATGGGCTTCTGCTAAGTTTGGCGCGACATCCGACCGCCAGAGAAGGCCGATCGCGGCTAATCGGGACACTCGGGCGTTCCGGGGTCACGGAGGTGCAATGAGTCTCGCAACAGAAACGGAACCCGGCTTGCCGGACATGAAGGTCTCGATCCGGCAATTGTTCGGTATCGACAGCGACCTGGAGGTGCCGGCCTATTCCGAGCCGGACGAGCACGTTCCGGACGTAGATCCCGACTACCGGTTCGATAAGCCAACGACGCTCGCTATTCTCGCGGGCTTTGCCCGGAACCGCCGGGTCATCGTCACCGGCTACCACGGTACCGGCAAATCGACGCATGTCGAGCAGGTCGCGGCGCGGCTCAACTGGCCGTGTGTGCGCGTCAACCTCGACAGCCATATCAGCCGCGTCGATCTCATCGGCAAGGACGCGATCGTGATCCGCGACGGCATGCAGGTCACGGAATTCCGCGACGGCATTCTGCCGTGGGCGTTGCAGAACAACGTGGCGCTCTGCTTTGACGAATACGACGCCGGCCGTCCTGACGTGATGTTCGTGATTCAGCGCGTGCTGGAATCGTCCGGGCGATTGACGCTGTTGGACCAGAACAAGGTGATCAAGCCGCACCCGGCATTTCGTCTGTTCGCAACCGCCAACACGGTGGGACTCGGCGATACCTCCGGCCTCTATCATGGCACTCAGCAGATCAACCAGGGCCAGATGGACCGCTGGTCGATCGTCACCACGCTTAATTATCTGCCGCACGATAACGAGGTCGATATCGTGCTCTCCAAGGCGAAGCACTATCGCACCGATCCGGGCCGCGACATCGTGGGCAAGATGGTGCGTGTGGCCGATCTCACCCGTAACGCGTTCATGAACGGCGATATCTCGACCGTCATGAGCCCGCGAACGGTGATCATCTGGGCTGAGAATGCCGAGATTTTCGGCGATGTCGGCTTCGCGTTCCGGCTGACTTTCGTCAACAAATGCGACGAACTCGAACGGCCGCTGGTGGCGGAATTTTATCAGCGGTGCTTTGGGCAAGAACTCCCGGAGTCCGCCGTCAACGTCGCGCTCTCCTGACAGTCGCCTCTTCCCGCGCCGGGCGGAGGGAAAAATATGACCTCGAATGTCGCACTCCAGACCTCGGCCCAGGACCAAGCGGTTCTTGACGCCGCGGATGTTTCCGCGGTCTCGCAATTGATCGTGCGCGAACGATTGAGCCGCGATCTCGGATTGTGGGAGCAAATGCACGACTGCTATCACGAAGACTCGGTGGTGCGATTAAGCTGGATCAATGCCAGCGGGCCGGAATTTGTACGGCGTTCGAAAGATATGGCGGCTCGCAACATCAAAGCGACACACCGCCTCGGCCCGGTTCTGGTTACGCTGGCGGGGGATCGCGCTATCGCGCAGCTCGGCGGCGTCATCGATATTCCCTCCAAGGTGAGAGGGGTCGCCGTCATATTTTCGAGCTACACTCATTTTTTGTTTCGCGCCGAACGCCGCCACCAGGTTTGGCGGCTCTCAGGCTTCGATGTGATCTATCAGCGGGACGAAATAACGCCGGTCATTCCGGGCCAGACCGTCATCATCGAGCCGCAGGAGCTGAAGAAATTTCGTTCGTCGTATCACCTGCTGGCTTTTTGCGTCATGTCGGCCGGCTTTCCGGTGCGCGACGATCTTGCCGGCGTTGATCGTCCCGATCTGGTGGAGGCACTCACCAGCGAAATCTATGGCTGGGCCGGACTGACACCTCCACGCTAAGGTAACAAACGACACACCACCGATGACCTCCAACATCAAACCAAAGACTCCGGCCAAGGAGGCGCCGACCGAGCCGTTCAAGCGCGCGGTCGGGGTTTGCGTACGCGCGATCGCCGGCAAGGGTGATATTGAGGTTGCCTTCGCTGCCGAGCGCCCCGGGCTTACCGCCAACAAGGTACGGCTGCCGGAACCGCCGCGGCGGCTCAATGAGCGGGAAGCGGCCATCGTGCGCGGTCATGCCGACTCGATCGCGCTGCGGCTCGCCTGTCACGACCCGGCCGTGCATCGCAAGCTCGTCCCGGGCGGCCAGCAGGCGCGCGCGGTATTTGAAGCGGTCGAACAAGCTCGCGTCGAGGCGATCGGATCGCGGCGCATGGGAGGTGTGAAGAAGAATCTCGCCGCTATGCTCGACGACCGCTTTCATCGTGGCAAATACGACGAGATTACCGACCGCGCCGACGCGCCGATCGAAGACGCCGTTGCCATGATCGTGCGTGAACGGCTGACCGGGGAAACGCCGCCGCCAACCGCGCGTAAAGTCGTTGAACTTTGGCGGCCGCTGATCGAGGAGCGTGCCGGCCGTAATCTTGATCGGCTGGAACGCGTCCTCACCGATCAGCGCCGTTTCGGCGACATTGTGCACGATCTGCTCGATTGCCTGGATATGGGCGAGGAGCGCTCAAGCGAATCCGACGAGGAGGAGGGCGAGGACGGCGATCAGCAGGACCGCAGCGAGGAATCGGGTCAGGACGGCGAGGCGGCCGAGAGCGCAGACAGCGAGCGGATGAGCCTCGAAGAGGCCGAGAGTTCCGCCGATGAATTGCCCGACACCGCCGCCGAGTCCGTCGATGCGCCGGCGTCGGACATGGCCGACGACGCCGAGATGGGCGATTCCGAGACCGCCGCCGAACCGTGGCGGCCGCGGCACAACCGCAACGAACCGCGTGGTCCCGATTATCGTCCTTTCACGAGCAAATTCGACGAAATCGTGGGTGCCGAGAATCTCTGCGATCCGGAGGAACTCGACCGGCTCCGCGGCTATCTCGACAAGCAATTGTCGCATCTGCAAGGCGTCGTGGCGAGGCTCGCCAACCGGCTGCAGCGGCTCCTGCTCGCGCAGCAGAACCGGGCATGGGAATTCGACCTGGAAGAGGGTCTGCTCGATCCGGCGCGGTTGTCGCGCGTCATTGTCGACCCGATGCATCCGTTGTCGTTCAAGCGCGAGAAGGACACCGACTTCCGCGATACCGTCGTGACGCTGCTGCTCGATAATTCCGGCTCAATGCGCGGGCGACCGATCACGGTCGCGGCGACCTGTGCCGATATTCTGGCGCGCACGCTGGAACGCTGTGGTGTCAAAGTCGAGATTTTGGGCTTCACCACGCGGGCCTGGAAAGGCGGCCAATCACGCGAAGCGTGGCTGGCCCAGGGCAAACCGGCCAACCCGGGGCGGCTCAACGATCTGCGCCACATCATCTACAAGGCGGCAGACGCGCCGTGGCGGCGCGCGCGCAAGAATCTCGGCTTGATGATGCGCGAGGGACTGCTGAAGGAGAACATCGACGGCGAGGCGCTGGACTGGGCGCACAAGCGCCTGCTCGGGCGGCCGGAGACGCGCAAAATTCTGATGATGATCTCCGACGGCGCGCCGGTCGACGACTCCACGCTGTCGGTCAACCCGGGCAATTATCTCGAACGTCACTTGCGGTGGGTGATCGAGGATATCGAAACACGCTCACCGGTCCAGTTGATCGCCATCGGTATCGGCCACGACGTCACGCGCTACTATCGCCGCGCCGTGACGATTGTTGACGCTGAGGAACTCGGCGGCGTCATGACCGAGAAGCTCGCCGAGCTGTTTGACGAACCGCCGGCCGAAGAACGCGCTCCACGTCCGGTCAGGCGCCGCCGCGCGCAAGCATAATTTCGTTCCCCATCGTGGTGGGGATGACGGAAGTTCCAAAATATTGAGAGTCGAGAACAGGCGCCCTAGGCCGCCACGGCGGTGCGCTTCTTGGCGACTTGGCGCTTAAGTTCGAGCGCCCGTGCCGAAAGCTCGCCCTCTCTCGCTGCCAACAGGAAAGCGTCGAGGCCGCCGCGGTGATCGACGCTCTTGAGTGCGTTAGCCGAAATCCGCAGGCGCACCGACCGGCCAAGCGAATCCGACATCAGCGTGACATTGAGCAGGTTCGGCAGAAACCGCCGCTTGGTCTTGCGGTTCGAGTGGCTCACCCGATTGCCGATCTGGCGTGTCTTGCCGGTTAGTTCGCAGCGCCATGCCATGGCAGAATTCCTGTCAGTCGTCCGCGACGCCGTCGGCGCCGAGCCCTCAACATGTAGGGAGAAAAGGTTGCGGACCTATAGTCAGGGTGCTGAAAAGCGTCAAGCGCGGTGCGGGCGGGCATGGGGGCGGCACCCGGCCCAAACCAGGGTAAAAACCACAGAAACGACGCATTCTCCGACAAAACAAGGCTCGGTGCTTGCGCTATGGCTTGCGGTGGCTGATACGGCATCTGCGTTGTGGCCGGGCTCGCCGTTAAGCTTCCTCCGCGGCTCCGAGGGATCCGTCATCGCCGTGTCTTTTCCATCAAGCCGGTCCACCTGGACCACAGTCCGCACCGCCATCGCCGTGGGGTGTTTGATCATTACGATGGCGGCATTAATGGCGGACGCCGGCCATGTCGCCGCGGCTCAAGGACGGCTCGAAGCCGAATATACCGCGACCCTTTCCGGCATTCCGATCGGCCGGGGCAATTGGGTCATTGAGATTGCCGAGGACCAGTTCAGCGCGTCGGCGAGCGGAGGTACGGTGGGCATTTTGCGCTTGTTCGGTCACGGCACCGGCGCAAGCACCGTGCAGGGTACCGTTGCTGCCGGGCAGCCAACGCCGTCGAGCTATACGTCCACCATCACCAACCGTGAACGGGTCGATGATGTACGCATGTCGTTCGCAGGCGGCAATGTTAAGGATTACAGCGTCGATCCTCCGGTCGGGCCCAGCAACGACCGCATTCCGGTGACCGACGGCGACCGCCGCAACGTACTGGACCCGATGACCTCAACGCTCGACCCGGTGAACGGCACCGGCGATCCGCTATCGCCGCAGGCCTGCGGCCGTAAAGTGTCGGTGTTCGACGGCCGCATGCGGTTCGACCTGCGCAGCGAATTCAAGCGCATGGACGTCGTCAAGGCTGAAAAGGGCTATCAGGGCCCTGTTGTGGTCTGCGCGATCTACTTCACGCCGATCTCCGGCTACGTGCCCAATCGTTTCGCCATCAAATACCTTGCGGAGTTGCGCGATGCCGAAGTTTGGCTCGCGCCGATCGTTGGCACGCGGGTCCTGGTGCCGTTCCGCTTCTCGCTGCCGACGCCGGTTGGCGCCGGGGTCGTGCAGGCGACGCAATTCATCTCGGCCGCCCAACCGTCACGTGCCGCGGCCAGCGTGAGGTAAACATTGTTGCGGGTGAAGCCCGCCGTGCATGGCCAGAAGGAAAATCTCACGCGGCTTGATGCGTTATGCGGCGTCCCCATTATCCACAGGCCATAAGCTCTTGACTCTTTGAGAAGCTCTGTCAGCCACTGACGTTAACTTTTTCGTTCAGAAAATGATGTCGAAAACGCCCTCCAAACACCCCATCTTGTGTCGTGGAACCGCGGTAGCGCCATATGTCGCAGTGAACGAAGTCGAACGCACCGGGAGTTGCCGATTCGGCCGCGATTTGTTCCAGACTCGTTCCACACCTTAATCACAGAGCTATCCCGACCAGCACAGGGGCTTTCCCGTCGTGTTGTTGTGGTACAGATGCAACCGCCGCGGCTGCGCGGCACTCCGGGAATGCAATGCCGATTTCATTTTCGCCTGCCATCAATCGTGATTTGCGCGCGCGCGGCGCCGGCGTCACCGCTGTGCTCGGTCCGACTAATACCGGCAAGACCCATCTCGCCATCGAGCGAATGCTGGCGCATTCGTCCGGCCTGATTGGCTTGCCGCTGCGGCTGTTGGCCCGCGAAGTTTACAACAAGGCGGTTGAGCGGGTCGGAGCGGATGCGGTCGCGCTCGTGACCGGCGAGGAAAAAATCAAACCGCCCAATCCGCGCTTCTGGGTCTCGACCGTCGAGGCGATGCCGTCCGACCTCGATGTGGCGTTCCTTGCCGTCGACGAAATTCAGCTCGCCGCCGACTTTGAGCGCGGGCATGTCTTCACCGACCGCATCCTGCACCGGCGCGGGCGCGAGGAGACGCTGGTACTCGGCGCAGCCACGATGCGGCCGATTATCGAACGGCTGCTGCCAGGTGTCAGCATCGTCAGCCGGCCGCGGCTGTCGCAGCTGAGCTTCGCTGGTGAGAAGAAGCTGACGCGATTGCCACGCCGTTCCGCGATCGTCGCCTTCTCGGCAGATGAAGTTTACGCCATTGCGGAATTGATCCGCCGTCAGCGCGGCGGCGCCGCGGTCGTGCTGGGTTCGCTGTCGCCGCGCACGCGCAACGCCCAGGTCGCACTCTACCAGGCCGGCGAAGTCGACTATCTGGTGGCGACCGACGCCATCGGCATGGGACTTAATCTCGACGTCGATCACATCTCATTTGCCTCGGACCGCAAGTTTGACGGTTATCAGTTCCGCAAATTGAACCCGGCCGAGCTTGCTCAGATCGCAGGCCGCGCAGGGCGCGCCACCCGCGACGGCACCTTTGGCACCACCGGCCGTTGTCCGCCGTTCGAGGCTGAACTGGCGCAGGCGCTTGAGTTGCACAATTTCGAGCCGGTGAAGATCGTGCAGTGGCGCAACACCGATCTCGACTTCTCCTCCGTTGGCGCATTGCAGGCTTCGCTGGCGGCGGCGCCGACTGAAAACACCATGACGCGCGCACCGGTCGCGGAAGATATTCTCGTGCTCGATCATGCCGCGCGCGACGACGAGGTGCGGCAATTGATCGGGACCAGCGAGGACGTCGAGCGGCTTTGGGAAGTCTGCCAGGTTCCCGACTATCGCAAGATTGCGCCGGCAACCCACGCCGAGCTTGTTGTTTCGCTCTACGGCTTTCTTAAGCGCGAGGGAAAAATTCCGACCGACTGGTTTGCCAAGCAGATATCGCTGGCGGACCGGATTGATGGGGATATCGACACGCTGTCGAACCGCATCGCCCATATCAGGACCTGGACCTTCGCGGCCAACCGGCCCGACTGGCTCGCCGATCCGGAGCACTGGCAGGACGTCACCCGCGGCGTTGAGGACAAACTCTCCGACGCGCTGCACGAGCGGCTCACTGAGCGTTTCATCGATCGGCGCACCAGCGTGTTGATGCGCCGGCTGCGTGAGAACGGCGACCTTGAGCCGGAAATGAGCAAGACCGGCGAGGTCGTGGTCGAAGGGCACACCATTGGACGCCTCGACGGCTTCGTCTTCGTGCCGGACGCGTCGTCGGGTGGATCGGAAGCCAAAGCGTTGCAAAACGCGGCGCAGAAGGCGCTGGCCGGCGAGATCGCTGTGCGGGCCGCGCGGCTTGCCGAGGCGCCGGACCAACAATTTGTGCTGGCCTCCGATGGCGCCATTCGCTGGACCGGCGCGGCTGTCGGCAAACTCGTCGCCGGCGAAGAAGCCTTGCGGCCGCGTGTGCGCGTCATCGCCGATGAACATCTTGCCGGCGCACCGCGCGAAGCCGTTGAGGCGCGGCTCGAAGCCTTCGTGAAATCTCATATTACCAAGCTGCTCGGTTCGTTGTTCGAGCTCTCGGCGGCCGCCGACATCGGCGGTATTGCACGCGGCGTAGCCTTTCAATTGGTCGAAGCGCTCGGTGTGCTTGACCGGTCGCGGGTCGCGGAAGAGGTCAAAGGATTGGAGCAGCCTGAACGGGCAAGTCTGCGCAAATACGGCGTGCGGTTCGGCGCCCACAACATCTATCTTCCGCTGCTGCTGAAGCCTGCGCCACGGGCGCTGGCGACGCAACTCTGGGCGCTGTCCCATGACGGGCCGCAAAGCAAAGGCTTTGAAGATTTGCTGCATCTTGCCGGCAGCGGCCGCACTTCGATCCCGATCAACAAAGAGATCGACGCCGCCCTGTATCCTGTGGCCGGCTATCGCGTCTGCGGTGAGCGCGCTGTTCGTGTCGATATTCTCGAACGCCTTGCCGATCTGATCCGTCCCGCGCTCGCCTGGCGCGAAGGCGCCACAGGGCAAAAGCCGCCGGGCGCGATCGCCGGCGGCGGTTTCACAGTGGTCAATACGATGACCTCGCTGACCGGCGCTGCAGGTGAAGATTTTGCGTCGATCCTGCGCTCGCTCGGTTATCGCATGGAGAAGCGGCCGAAACCGCCTGAGCCGCCGCCCGCCTCTGAAACAGCAATAACGGTCACGGCAGAAGCCACAGACGCGCTTTCAGCTGATCCCGCGTCGGTGGCGGTCGCGGATGCACTTTCAGCTGATTCCGCCGTTGATCCGTCGCCGTCCGAGTTGCCGTCGGCAACGGAAATTCCGGCTGTCGCTGAGGCGACCGAAATTCCGGTCGCGCCGGCGGACACGCTTAATCCGGAAACCGAAGCAATTGTCGAAACCGCTCCCGACGAAGTTGCCGCGAGCGACGTTGTTTCCAGCCAAGAGGAAACTGTCGCGCCGCCGCCCGCACCCGATTCACTTGCGACCGAAGCCTCAACCGAGGGGTCTGCGGAGATTGCTGTAATCGCCGAGCCAGAGTTGATCGAGGTGTGGCGACCCGGCCGCCCTGAGCGGCGCCGCGAGCGTCCGCGGTTTCGACAGCGCGACGCGCGCAAGCATGTGCCACCGGGCCCGATCGAACAGACGCAAGGCGTTTCCGCGCACCCGGCCGCCGCGACCAATGGCGCTTCCGAACCGGCGTCTGCCGAGCCGACTCCGCAACCGGCGGCAGCGGCAGCGGAGCCTCACAAACCCGGCCGCCACGCGCGCCACCAGCGCCGTCGGCAAGGTGGCGGCGAGCAACGATTCGATCGGCCGCGCCGCGAACAGGAAAGGTCGGCTGCGCCGCCGGCGCGATACGAACGGCATGAGCGACGTGAGAAGGCGCCGGATCCGAATTCGCCGTTCGCCAAACTCGCCGCTCTGAAAGCGCAACTCGAAGCCGAGGCCAAAGGCCGTCGCTAAAGTGGTTGGCGACCTGGAGCGTCAGCGCATTGACCGGTGGCTGTGGCATGCCCGGCTGGTGCGCACGCGCAGCGCCGCTGCAGCACTCGCCGGCGCCGGGCACGTGCGAATCAACGGTGCCCGTATCGATAATCCAAGCCGCCTGGTCCGAACCGGCGACGTCATCACCGTCGCACTGGATTACAACGTGCGTGTCGTCAAAGTCAGGGGATTTGCGAAACGCAGAGGGCCTGCGCAAACCGGTCAGGCCCTCTACGACGAATTGACATAAGTGACCGACCGCATGGCGCGCCGGCCGCTGGGCCGCCAACTTGCGTGGTCATCAGCCATGCGCTAGGAGCAACTGCTCCCAAAACCGGCTTAGAGTGAGCGGATGACCTACATCGTCAACGACAATTGCATCAAATGCAAATACATGGACTGCGTCGAGGTTTGCCCCGTGGATTGCTTCTACGAAGGCGAGAACATGTTGGTCATCCACCCCGACGAGTGCATCGATTGCGGTGTCTGTGAACCGGAGTGCCCGGTCGACGCGATCAAGCCCGACACCGAGCCCGGCGTGGAAAAATGGCTGGGGATCAACGCGGATTTCGCCAAAGCCTGGCCCAACATCACCGCGAAGAAGGAGCCGCCGGCTGACGCCAAGGATTGGGAAGGCGTAGCCGATAAATATGATAAGTATTTTTCCCCAAATCCGGGGACAGGTGACTGATTTCAACCGTAAATTGGCGTCTTAACTGTTTCGTGGATGCGACCGTTTTGCAACGCGTTAACGCTTTGATTTTGGCTGGAAATGTGTTATAGAAGCATCACATAATGAATAACACCCCCGATATGCCGCTCCCGCTTCTTGGGAGCATATTTTTCCGGGGCGTTTTCGAGGAATCGTCAAAAGAGGCGTGAGACCCACGCGAGAGCAGTGGCAGAGAAAACTCGTCATCGTCGTTCAAAGAAGAGCGTGGCCGGCATGAGCCGGAAGGCAAGAAAACCCACCTCCGGCGCAAGCCGCAGGCCATCACAGTCCACGCGGCGTCCGGCCCGGAGCCGGGTAAGCGTGGCAAAACCCGCCCCTCGGCGCAAGCCCGAGGCGGAAGGAGCAACTTTGGGAATGAATGCGAAGAAGACTACGCAGCGGCAAGGCTTCAAGACCAGCGAATTCATCGTCTATCCGGCCCACGGCGTTGGCCAGATCGTGTCGATCGAAGAGCAAGAAGTTGCCGGCGTGCGCCTTGAACTTTTCGTCATCAACTTCGTCAAAGACAAAATGACGCTGCGGGTGCCGACGTCGAAAATCGCTTCCGTCGGCATGCGCAAGCTTGCCGAGACCCCGATGGTCAAGCGGGCGCTTGAGACGCTGAAGGGCCGCGCCCGGATCAAGCGGACCATGTGGTCGCGCCGGGCCCAGGAATACGAGGCCAAGATCAATTCGGGCGACATCGTCGCCATCGCCGAGGTCGTCCGCGACCTCTATCGGTCGGAGTTGCAGCCGGAGCAGTCCTACTCCGAGCGTCAGCTCTACGAGGCCGCGATCGATCGGCTGTCGCGTGAAGTCGCTGCTGTGCAGCGTCTTACCGAGACTGAAGCGATCAAGGAGATCGAGGCTGCGCTGGCCAAGGGGCCGCACCGTGGTCCCAAGCCCGAGGCGGCGGACGAAGAGGCCGTTGTCGAGGAAGAGGCAGCTTAAGGCTCTCGTCGCTGATTCAGGCGGCGTAACGGATCAAGGCCCGGCAGCGATGCCGGGCCTTTTGCTTGACTTGCCGGTGTTGTTCCAGCGCTGACCGGAGGCCGTTGATCTGCCGGCAAAATTCCCCGCGTTAGTCATAAATTAAGCTTCCTTTGCAACCACTGGGAAAGGTGTTGGTAAAGGGACGGGGCGTTTTCGATGCGGCGTGAAATGGCGCCAGCGCGTAGCCGGTGGTTCTGGGTTCTTGTTGCTGGTCTGATCGGTTTCCTGCTCGGCGATCACCACGCCAGCACCTGGCAGTCGTTGGGTGTCTCGGCCTCGCAAAATGTCGCGTTGCGCTTCCCCGAGCCGAAAGACGAGACAACAATCGCGGAGGCCGACGCGGTTGCGCCTGCGGCAACGACCTCCGACGCCGTGACCGGCTCGATCGGCGCGACCAGCGCTCCGGTCATTGGAGCCGCGCAACTGGGCTTGTTAAATCCCGAGCCGATGGTGGCGGTGCCGGCACAGCGGCCGGCGTCCCACGCTCCGGCAGAGCTGCCGAGCCCGCGAGCGGTCGTCGCCCCGCCTTCGGCCCGAGTAGCCGCGGTGCCGCGCCCGCGGGCCGAGCCAAAACCGGCCAGACAAGCGGCGGCTGACACCGAATCTTATCCCGCCAACCGTCCCGGTTTCCTGCTCAACGACGCGCAAATCGCGAGCATCAAGCGGCGCCTGCATCTGACAACCGATCAGGAAGGCATGTGGCCGGCGGTCGAGGCGGCCCTGCGCAATGTCGCCTACGCGCGTGCGCGCGACGCGCACCGGCCCGGCGCACCGGCAAGCGCCGCGCAACTGGCCTCGGCCGATCCCGACAGCGTCGAGGTTCAGGGCCTCAAATCCGCGGCCGTCCCGCTGATCATGAGCTTTAGCGAAGAGCAGAAGCACGAGGTGCGCAACCTCGCCCACGTCATGGGGCTGGATAAGCTCGCCTCGGAGCTTTAATACTGCGCCGTCGTTGCCGGGCTAACCGCGCCCGCGCATTCCGCCGCACTCGGCCGACACGGCCGCTGCCGTAGCTCAGTGGTAGAGCACTCCCTTGGTAAGGGGTGCTATCTAGTAAAATCAATAAGTTAGATGACATTTTGGCGACAGTGGCGACAGCCATTGGCGACAGTTTTCGGGCCGGTATTTGGCAATTGGCACCTCCAATTTGCAGAGGACCGCCGTAAGGCATACATGCACGTTATGGTACGCCACGGGTGACTGGCGAAACCAGTGGTAGGGTCGGCACTGGTCACAATTACGGCGCGTTTGTATTCACGGTCATCGCGCATCTGGCAATGGGGCAAATTCGCGGTAATCAACCTCAGTTCGGAACGTTCCCGTAGCCACGATCAGTTCGGGGGCGAGTACGTCTACGATCCACGCCTGCCACCAAGCACGCGGATCGTTGGACAGTCGATCAACGCTGGCAAGTCGAGGTTCCGACTTCACAGCAAACCACTTTACAAGTTCGCCGCCCCTTAGCGGCGGGACGTTCGGGGCTGCGGTCACGGCTCGCGCAAGAAAGCTTCCTCCCGGATCGGCTACGCGGACCCACACGAATTGAAATCCATCCTTGCCTCGCCGCATATCATCAGGATCGACAATCGCTACGCGTAAGCAGCCCTCACCGATAGGATCATGACGCCCGTACTCGCAAATGTACTCGAATGCGCCGCGATTATTTTTGAAATACAGAACGGGTGGAACTGAGGGCTCTGCTGCGCTGCCACCTTGTTGTTTCGGTTCGCCGCCGCCACTACTCTTTTGTATGGTGTCGGACGCTTTCCGCGCCCGCCGCTTGTGCCATGCTCCGAACGCCAAACTAAGAAGCACAATTTGAATTACACTGGCGACGGAGGTTTCGATCCACGCAAATCGAAATAGCTGGCCCTCCCAAATCGAGAGACGCCATTGCAAGGTTGCGAATAATGCAACCATCACGGCCGCGCCCGCAAAGATTATAAGCCAGCGATAGCTCGCCATGCGAGGCAAGGTCGCAGTGCCGGCGATCCACGCAGCGAGAAACAATGTAATCGGGTCCGCCAATTTAACGGCCACCACGATCCGCGAAAATGAGCAAAGACTCCATTAGGTTTGCCCGGCCCGTCCCTGGTGCAACTGTATCGCGTCCGAACTCACGAACCAAGGCGGTTGCCGAACCCATTGACCGCGCCTTGCGCGAGTGATGCACTCCGCAGCGGGAAATGAGCGGAGCGGGCGGAAATGACTTGGCTGTACAAGCTGTCCAATGACGCCCCCGTACAGGTCGCATCGGCGAAACTTGCCAACGAGAACATGATCCAAAATTGGATCGCTGAACGCCCCGAAATTTTGGGACTTGATTTGCTAATAATCGGCCGTGAAGTTGTCGCGCCTGATCGTGGCCGCATCGACTTGCTAGGCATCGACGAGGAAGGCAACCTTTCGATCTTGGAATTAAAGCGTGACCGTACCCCGCGCGAAGTCATCGCCCAAGCACTCGACTACGCAAGCTGGATTGTGACGCTTTCCACGCGAGAGGTTCACGAGATTGCCGTCAAACATCTAAAGAAGGACCTTGAAGTTGCATTCCGCGAGCGGTTCGACACGGCTCTACCGGAAACCCTCAATGAGAGCCACACAATGGTTATCATCGCGAGCAAGTTTATCCTTCGTCTCAGCGGATCGTGCGCTATCTCTCAGAGACTTATGACATTGCGATCAATACGGCGTTCTTTACGGTCTTTGAGGATGACGGCAAAACGCTGCTCGCGACCGACTGGCTGCTCGACCAGTCCGAAGTCGTCGAGCGTTCGGAAACCAAGGCTAAGGGTCCATGGTCTGGCCTCTGGTACGTCAACGCTGGCGAAGGTCCGCACCGATCATGGGAGGACATGCAACGCTATGGTTTCGTCGCGGCGGGAGGGGGCCAAAAATATTCCGGTCCTCTTGGTCGCTTGCATCCGGGGGATCGAATTGTCGCCTATGTGCCGGGTAAGGGGTACGTGGGATATGGGATCGTCAAAGCTCCGTCCGTGATCGCCAGCGATTTCATGACCGAGACTGGGCCGCTGCTAGAACAAAAATTGGCTCAGCCGGGGATGGCGCGGGCAGGAGAGGATGCGGGGCGAGCGGAGCACGCCGTCAGCGTGGATTGGATCAAGACGGTTCCGGTTGCCGACGCTAAACGGTTCGATGGAATATTCGCGGTCCCGAACATAGTCGCCAAACTTCGCGATCCCAAAACAATTGACTTTTTGCGGGATCAGTTCGGCGTCTCTTTGGAATGAAAAGATGCCTCTGCGTGATTGGATTTTCGGCAACGCCCGGCCGGTTGTCTTAATCTCATGCGTAAAATCCAAGCGACCATATCCCTGCGTTGCTAAGGACCTTTATTGCTCGACGTTATTCTACGCACAGCGTGAGTTTGCGGAGGCACTGTCGAAACAATGGTTCATTCTCTCTGCCCAGTACGGCTTAGTCCGACCAGACCAACGCATCGAGCCATATAAAAAACTTTGAATGGAGCATCCGTTGAAGAAAAGAAGGTTTGGGCGCGTAGAGTGTCGATTGATTTGCAAAATAAAATTGCAGCGTCTGAGCCAATCGTCATCACGGCAGGTGAAAATTATTGTCGGTATTTGATCCCGTTGCTCGAAAACGGCAGGGCACGAAGTGTGTCGCCCGCTAAAGGGGGTGTCGATGTTCTTTCAGCCGGGACGCCTGCGAGAATTGACAAGGCGAGCGAAGACACTTCGGGGAAAGTCGTGAATAAAATTGCAATACGAGACAAGCTGATCGAGCGTGGGGAAGCCTTATTCCATGCGCCAAAGGAGCAGCTAATTCAATTCACCAAACTTCACGCTGCCGACAGCCTGCTGAACGACCTTGCTGCAAATCCTCACGCCTTTGTTCTTGCTTGCATTATGGATCGGCAGATTACGGCCGAGAGGGCGTGGATAATACCCTACCGAATTTCGGAAAGGCTCGGCGGCTTCTCGATGGAACGTCTCGCACGACTATCACGAAAGGAGGTGTACAATCTAATGGCTCATCCCGAACCCCTCCACCGCTTTGTAGACACGATGAGCGGCTTATTTCATGCGGGTGTTCAGCGGATCGCCGATCATTATACCGGCAATGCCGCCCGTATTTGGGACGGGACGCCATCAAGTGCGGAGGTTGTATATCGCTTTCTTGAGTTTGACGGTGTCGGCCCAAAAATCGCGACGATGGGGGCAAACATCCTAGCAAGGGACTTCAAGATAGAATTTGCGGACCATTTCTCGATTGATATTTCCGCTGATCGACAGGTGCGCCGCGTCTTTGGTCGCCTTGGTCTTTGTCCAGCCGAAGCAACGGTCGAGCAGGTCATCTACAAAGCGCGGGCACTTCATCCCGTTTTTCCTGGCATAATGGATTTGCCGAGTTGGGAAATCGGCAGGAATTGGTGCAGGGTGCAAAATCCTGATTGTCCCGCGTGCTACATGAATGATTTGTGCCCAACATCAAATGCGCCTAGCAGTTCCTCGCAGCGCGTCGCTCGCGCAGGCCGTGTAAACAGCGAGAGCACGTGCGGGCATTATTGGCGGTTCTGTGACCCGGTGCGCGCCGCTCGATTGATCGGGCGTCGGTGAGGTGACGGCCGCCTCTGATTTTCGGAAGTGACCAGCAGTAACAGCGTGATCGTGAGTTGCACCGTGTCGAGCAGATCAAATCCCGTTCTTCCATTGCTCGGATTTTTGCGCGGTATTAGCGAGCGTCACTGCGATGAACCGCACGCGGCTCGCACCGGTCGCTAAATTCCAGCTAAGCCGCTCGCGAGCGCGCCGAACAACTCGGAAACTGTTACGGCAGAGTTGTTTGACGCCATTCGCCACGCGGGTGCATAACGCGGGTTGATATTCACCTCCGTTCGCGCGATCTTTGCACACGCCGGATGACCGGCGGCGCGGGCGTGATGCCTTCGCCGGAGCTGAAAAACCCCCCTCAAAAATTTGGAGCGTGCAACATGCGCGAGCGGCGCAACGCTATTTTTCCGATTGCTCTAAGCCCGGCGAAGCTCGCGGATTGCTTGGGCATCCGGCCGGACGTGATCGCCGACGCAATCAAACAAGATTTGTTGCCGGTCTATCGCCAAGGCGTCAAGCGCCGCGTGCTGATAGCCGATGCGGTTGCATGTCCGCAACACTTGGGAGCGCATAAAATGACAACCGCAATCAACATTCCGACCGGCCTTGATGAATTTTTCAAGGCGCAAGGAAGCACGGACGCGCAACGCGCCGACGCCATCGCCATCCTTCAAGACAAGTGCGGCATGGTGAGCGGCGTTGTGATCTTGACGGCGCCAAGCAATCATTAAAGATAGGCGTAAATGCGCGCAGATATACGGTCACCGTTAGAACAGCGAGAGCGGTAAAAATCCGCGCGGCGATTTGCGGCTCAACGTCCGCTTCGCTCCGAAAACGACCGAAATGCGCGATGAAGCGACGGGCCAATTGGAGGACCGAAACGCCGCCCGGAACTCGCTACGCTGGCGGCGTTCTGGCCGCTGCGGCTCTTTTCGCAGCAATCTTCTTTTTCAGGTTAAACTGAAATGCACGGCGCTGCTTCGTAATCTCATAGAGCACTATACCAGACGACGTGCCTAAATTTAGGCTTTCGATAATTCCGCACATTGGGATGTTAATGCAGAGATCACTCCTTTCGAGAGCGGTCTGACTGATGCCCATTCCTTCGTTTCCAAACCAGATCGCAAGCTTTTTATAAGGCGTGTAATCGTGCTCATGTAGCACTACGTTTCTCAGCTCTTTGACGTGAGGTGACGTAACAAACGAAATAAACCCGTTTTTCTCCAAGTGATCCATGCAGCTATCAGTATCCTTAAACGTTCTGACAAAACTCCATTTGATCGCCGAGGCGGATACGGCGTTAAGCTTCGGCTTATTACGCATTTCCTGCCATTCATCGGGTAACAATTTACGATCTGTGATAACGTAAGCTTTTTCGGCGCCCAGCGCGTTTACGTTTCGAATGATGGTGCCAATGTTTCTTATGTCGTCGGGAAGCTCAATAACGACGATCAAGTTCTTGCATCGGGACTCCTTGACCCTATTGGCCCTTGAGCGAAGCGTCGGCTTTGATGTTGGCTGCTCCACGAGAGCTGCTCCTGTGTCCGATGGGTCCATGTCCGCCTCGCCCTGAAAACGGACGCCGTGCCTGATCCCATCGGTGCTTCGCTGCCGCCACCATGAACAGCGAGCCGCGCCGCGTGCCCGAATATCGGCATCAGGCACGACCGACGTTACGTCGAAGGCCAATCAGATCATCAACTGCGAAGCTTATCACAAGTGGATACGCGATCCGTCGCTGGAGATCGACATTCAGCCCGAGTGGGTCAAGACTCGGTAACGAGCCGTGCCAAAACAGCCAGCCGCCCAAGGGGCAGCTAAGGCCAGCGGAGCCGATGCATGAACCGTCGCGCACGCCGGGTTTCCTTTTTGCGACGACCCGCATATAAAACGACCCGCATACAAATTGGTGACCGCGTTTGGTGACAGTGCTAACTGCGAAGAAATGCCTATAAAATAAGGCTTTCGCTGCCGTAGCTCAGTGGTAGAGCACTCCCTTGGTAAGGGAGAGGTCGTCAGTTCAATCCTGACCGGCAGCACCAGCAATCGTTTCGGCCACCGCTATCAACCCGGCGGTCCTGCTGCCGTTGTATCGGCGCCGGAGGGAATCGCTTTAAGTCACCGGCAGAACGTTGGTGTATTTGACTTGCTCCAACGCAAAGCTCGACTCGATCGATGCAATGCCTTCCAGCCGCGTGAGCTTCTGCTTCACGAACCGCTCGTAGGCATCCAGATCCGGAACGACGACACGCAGCCAATAGTCGCGCGGCCCGGTCATGAGGTAGCATTCCAGGACTTCGGGCCAGCGCTCGATCGCCTTGGCGAAACGATCCAAAAATTCCTGTCGCTGCTTTTCCAATTTGATCGACACGAACACGCTGACCGGAAGGCCGACGGCGCGTTGATCCAGCACCGCGACATACCGCGCGATCACGCCGCGACGTTCCAGCATGCGGACCCGACGCAAGCATGGCGAGGGCGACAAGCCGATCTTGCCGGCCAGATCGGCCAGACTCATGCGGCCGTCCGCCTGCAGGTGCTGGAGGATTTTGCGATCCAGATCGTCGAGCTGATGCGTTGGCATAATGAACCCTTTAGTTGGATCAAATTGGCATATTCAGTCTTTCTGGTCCATCATCAGGGTCAAAATTGGCAGCCGCTGCCCCTCGTCCCGGCCGATAATGCAACGCGATGGGCGACGCGGCGGGATCTCCGATGAGCGGCAAAATCTCCAATGACGATCTGGCCATCCTCGGCGAACTTGAACGCAAAGTTCTGTGGCTGGCGAGCTGGACGATCCACAATGCCAACCACCTGCGCGAGAACGTCGACGGACTGAAAGTTGGCGGCCACCAGGCCTCCTCCGCTTCGCTCGCGACGATCATGACCGCGCTCTATTTCCGGGCGTTGCGTCCGCAGGACCGTGTCGCTGTGAAGCCGCACGCCTCGCCTTGCTTTCACGCCATCCAATATCTCTTGGGCAAGCAGACGCGGGAAAAACTCGAAAACTTCCGCGGCTATAAGGGGGCGCAGAGCTATCCCTCCCGCACCAAGGATACCGACGATGTCGATTTTTCGACTGGCTCGGTCGGGTTGGGCGTAGCGCAGACTTTGTTCTCGTCGCTCGTGCAGGACTACGTGCGCACCCACGGCTGGGGTCTGGACCGGCCGGAAGGCCGGATGATCGCGCTGATCGGCGACGCTGAGCTCGACGAAGGCAACGTCTTCGAGGCGATGCTGGAGGGCTGGAAGCACGGACTGCGCAATTGTTGGTGGATCATCGACTACAACCGGCAGAGTCTCGATGCCGTCGTGCGCGAGGGGTTGTGGGAACGCTACGAACAGATGTTCAGGAATTTCGGCTGGGATGTGGTGATCCTGAAATACGGCTCGCTACAGCAGGCGGCATTCCAGGAGCCCGGTGGCGAAACGCTGCGACAATGGATCGACCGTTGCCCGAACCAGCTCTACTCGGCGCTGGTTTTCCAGGGGGGAGCTGCATGGCGCAAGCGGCTGATGGACGAAATCGGTGATCAAGGCGCCGTGACCAGTCTGATCGCATCCCGGTCGGACGACGAGCTTGCGCGGTTGATGAACAATCTCGGCGGCCATGATCTTCCCTCGATCGTCGATGCCTTCGACAAGATCGATCACGACCGGCCGACCTGCTTCATCGCTTACACCGTGAAAGGCTTCGGGCTTCCGATCGCTGGTCACAAGGACAATCACGCCGGCCTGATGACTCCGGCGCAGATGGAAACATTTCGCCAGGCGATGAATATTCGCACCGGACACGAATGGGATCCGTATGAAGGCCTTCGCGCGCCGCAGCAGGTACGGACATTTCTAGATCGCGTGCCGTTTGCCGCAGGCGGCATTCCTCGCCGTCTCGACGCCCCGCAATATCCGGTGCCGGATCAGCTTAAAGTCACCATCCAGTCGGAGATGTCGACACAATTCGGCTTCGGAGCGCTGCTCAACGAACTGGCGCGCGAGACATCTGCGCTCGCCGAGCACATCGTCACCACCTCGCCCGATGTCACCGTCTCAACCAATCTTGGACCGTGGGTCAACCGCCGGCGGCTGTTCGCGCGCGAAAATATGGCCGACACATTCAAGAGCGAGCGCATTCCATCGACCTTCAACTGGGAATTCTCACCGAAGGGTCAACACATCGAGCTCGGCATCGCCGAAATGAACCTCTTCATCCTTTTGTCGGCGCTTGGCCTCTCGCATTCGATCAACGGCGAGCGGTTGCTCCCGATTGGCACGCTGTATGATCCGTTTATCGCGCGCGGCCTCGATGCGCTCAATTACGCCTGCTACCAGGACGCTCGGTTCATCGTGGTGGCAACGCCGTCTGGATTGTCACTGGCGCCCGAGGGGGGCGCGCACCAGTCGATCGCGGAGCCGCTGATCGGCCTGGCGCAGGACGGCCTCGCTGCGTTTGAGCCTGCCTTTGTCGACGAGCTTGCGGTCATCCTGGCCTTTGCCCTCGACTACATCCAGAAAGACGGCGACGGCGACGCCTCCGAACGCAACTGGTTGCGTGACGAGACCGGTGGCTCGGTCTATCTGCGCCTCTCCACCCGGCCCATCGAGCAAATCAAGCGAACAATGACCCCGGAGCTCAGGCAGGCGGTCGTCGACGGCGCGTATTGGTTACGCGAACCTGGGCCGAACTGCCAGGTGGTCGTCGCCTACACCGGGGCGGTCGCACCCGAGGCGATCCAGGCGGTCGGGCTGATGGCGGAGGATCGCCGCGACGTCGGTCTCCTCGCCGTTACCTCGGCCGATCGGCTCAACGCCGGTTGGACCGCGGCATTGCGTGCCCGGGAGCGTGGTCTCGTTCATGCGCGTTCGCACATTGAGCGATTGTTCGCAGACCTTCCCGCCAATTGTAGCATCGTGTCGGTGCTGGATGGCCATCCTGCAACGCTTGCCTGGCTGGGCGCGGTCAACGGTCACCGTGTGCGCCCTCTCGGCGTAGAGCATTTCGGCCAGACCGGCTCCATCCCGCAACTCTACCAGCACTACGGCATTGACTCGAATGCCATCGTTGCGGCGGCGCAAGCGATCGCGCCCGGTCGTCCCATTCGGCATCTCAGCGTGCTTCGATCGGCTCATTAAACTCGTCCCGGCCATCAGACTCGTCCCGGCCACCGACGTTGAGGAACAAAGCGAAGGCTCGGCGCGCCGCGAGGCGGGCGTTGATCGCCGCTCAGGGCTGCAGCAGTTTGAAGGCGTGGAACCAGTCGTTGCGGATAAAGCCCGGAATGCACCACAACATGCATAGCGGCTCGATCGCCCGCGCCGCTTCGGCTTTGCCCATGTCGGCGATCTCCCAGCCGAATTGGTCGCAGATGCCGCGTACGGTTGCTTTGGCTTTCTCGTCGTTGCCGCAAATGAACATGGTCGGCTTGCCGCCGGGAAATTTCGGATTGATCATCGCCGCGTTGCCGACGGAATTGAACGCCTTGACGAAATGCACCTCGGGCATCGCGGCCTGCAGCTTTTCCATCAGCGATTGATCGAGGTTGGTGAAAAACTTCAGCACGCCGTTCGCAGGCGGCGCGTCGGCGATCGGGTTGGTGGCGTCGATCACCGGCTTACCGGTCATGTTGGCGGCGCCGGCAGCCTTGAGCGCGTCGAGCGCGACCGTGCCTTTGACCGCAAGCACGACGAGTTCGCCGAACTTCGCGGCGTCGGCAAAGCTGCCGGTCTGCGCGCCTTTGTTCTGCGCGACGAAGTCCTTCAATTTTCCAGTGTCGCGGGTGCCGAGCATAACCTGATGCCCGTGCTTGATGAAACCGCCGGCGAGAGCTTTCGCGACATCGCCCGATCCGAGGATCCCAACTTTCATGTCCGGCCTCCCGCCAGGCGCGCCTGCCATGCGCGGACCGACGGCATGAGCGCGCCGCCTACATATTTGGCCGGTCAGGCCCAAGAGGAAGGGGGCCGCGAAGCTTCGTTATCCGAAGCGCTGTTGCTAAATGGATTGTTCACCAGCTGGCGCGAGACTTGATCTACCGCAAGGCAACGCGACGATTTTACGCCGATAAGCGCCTCGACAACTATGCTGGAATCACTCTAAAAGAGCCTGCGGCCGTCCCGGAAGGCGGGAAATTCATGGATTACAGTAGCTTTTTTACCGACGCGCTCGCCCGCCTGCATGACGAGCGGCGCTATCGGGTCTTCGCGGACCTTGAGCGAATTGCTGGCCGCTTTCCGCATGCGGTCTGGCACGCGCCGGGCGGTGCGAAGAATGTCGTGATCTGGTGCTCGAACGATTATCTCGGCATGGGCCAGCACCCGAAAGTGATCGGCGCGATGGTCGAGACCGCGACGCGGATGGGGACCGGCGCCGGCGGCACCCGCAACATTGCCGGCAACAATCATCCTCTGGTCGAACTCGAACGCGAGCTCGCCGATCTGCACCGCAAGGAAGCGGCGCTGGTTTTCACCTCGGGCTACGTCTCCAACGAAACCGGCATTTCCACGCTCGCAAAGGTGATGCCGAACTGTCTCATTCTTTCAGATGCCCTGAACCACAATTCGATGATCGAGGGCGTGCGCCAGGCGCACTGCGAGAAGCACGTCTTCCGCCACAACGATCTGGCGCATCTCGAAGAGCTGTTGGCCGCCGCCGATCCGGACCGGCCGAAGCTGATCGTGTTCGAGAGCCTCTATTCGATGGACGGCGATGTCGCGCCGGTCAATCGCATTTGCGATCTCGCAGAGCGCTACGGCGCCATGACATACATCGATGAGGTTCATGCGGTCGGCATGTACGGCCCGCGCGGGGGCGGTATCAGCGAGCGCGATGGCGCCGCCAGCCGCATCGACGTCATCGAGGGCACGCTGGCGAAAGCGTTCGGCTGTCTCGGCGGCTATATCGCCGGCTCGGCCGCCATTATCGATACGGTGCGCTCTTATGCGCCGGGGTTCATTTTCACCACCGCACTGCCGCCGTCGGTCTGCGCGGCGGCAACCGCCGCGATCCGGCATCTGAAGACTTCACAATGGGAGCGTGATCGCCATCAGGATCGCGCCGCCCGAACCAAGGCGGTACTCGCCGCAGCGGCGCTGCCGGTGATGACAAGCCCCACGCACATCGTGCCAGTATTCGTCGGCGATCCCGAGCTGTGCAAGGAGGCGAGCGATCTCCTTCTTAGCGAGCACGGCATTTACATTCAGCCGATCAACTACCCGACGGTGCCGAAAGGCAAGGAGCGGCTGCGCATCACGCCGAGTCCTTATCACGACGACGGCCTGATCGATGATCTGGCCGAGGCGTTGGTCGACGTCTGGCACAAGCTCGGGCTGCCGTTCAAAGAGCGCGCACTCGCCGCCGAGTAACTTGCAAGCGACGCGGCCGCGCCCTCTCCCGCAAGGGCAGAGGGCGCAGTAACATCGGCCCTAGTTTTTCTTCTTCACGATGCGCCGCGCAGCAATCGCGATCGTGAAGGTGACAACCAAAAACCGGGCCACGTGGTGCGCGCCGACATAGACCGGATCGAGATGGAGTGCGAGCGCCAGCACCATCATCGTATCCTGTGCGCCCGGTGAGAAAGCAACGACGACGTTCGCGGTCGGGAACGGAAAGAAATGCGCCGCGATCAGCGCGAACATAGTGGCGATCGAGAGCGAGACGGCAAACGAGCCGAACGCCGCACCGAGATAACTGACGATCAACCGCGGCGAGGTGTTCGCGAAACGCGAACCGACCACCGCGCCGAGCACCACGACCGAAGCGCTCCCGATCCACCACGGCAGCACGGCTTGGGCGAGACCGGTGCCGTGCAGGATGGCTGATCCGGCCATCGCGCCAAACAGAAGCCCACCCGGAAATCTGATCCGTGCCATCGCAATTCCGGCCGCGACCGACACGGCGACGACGACCAACATTTCCGGTAACGAAGACAGGCCCGCCGGACCGCGGGCGACGGGTATCGCCGGAGCCACCAGCCCGAACAGCGCGAGTCCGCCGGGAATGCCGATGGTCAGAAGCAATACGCGCATGGTCTGCACGATCGCGACGGCGCGCAGGTCCGCCCCAAGCTCGGTCGAGAGCGCGATCACCTGGATCAACGATCCCGGGCTTGCACCCATCAGCGCCGACAGCGGATCCCAGCGATGCACAACGCGCAGATAGGTCATGGTGGCTCCGATCATCACCACTGAAGCCACCATGAGAATCGCGACACTCGCAGGATAGGTGGTGAAGCCTTTGACGGTTTGTGGCGTCACCACAGCACCGAGCAGAATGCCAACGATGACGTAGCAGACGCGCGCCAGCCCGACCGGCACCTTGACCGGGCGCCCGAACAAAGCGGCGACGGTGACCGCGAGAACCGAACCGGATACGAGGCCTGCGGGAAAACCCAACAAGGTAAATATCAGCCCGCCGGCGGCCGCGATCAGAAGCGTTTCGGCGGGCTCGATCAGCGCGCGGAGGGGAGGAAGGGCAGGCCACATCGGCTCGGCATCAATGCCGACTGACGGCAACGCCGTCAAATGACGTTGCCGCAGCCAAACAATGTGCCTCGCGCATGGCGCGGTGCTGGCGCCGCGGGCCTTGGCCCGCCCAATGGACAGCCCAGCCAAACTATGATGTTTAGGGCAAAATCAAGCGCATCTGAGGCTGCAAAGGCCCGCGATCGACTAAGGGATCGGCCAAAGAACCGGCCGAGAAACCGGCCAAGGAAACGCCATGCTGCAAGGCTGGGTCGTCGTCGTTATTGCGCTCGCCTATATCGGCTTTTTGTTCTTGGTTGCGAGCTATGGCGATCGTCGGCATCAACTCACGCGTGGCAGCCGCGCCCGGCTTTTGATATATCCGTTGTCGCTGGCGATCTACTGCACGTCATGGACGTTCTTCGGCTCCGTCGGCGTCGCCGCGCACACCGGTATTGAATTTCTTACCATTTATATCGGCCCGGTCCTGATGGTCGGGCTTGCCTATCCGCTGATCATTCGCATCATCCGGCTCGCCAAGGGCCAGAACATCACCTCCATCGCCGACTTCATCGCGGCGCGTTACGGCAAGAGCCAGGCGGTTGCGGCGACGGTGGCGCTGATCGCCATCGTCGGCATGATCCCTTACATCGCGCTCCAGCTTAAAGCGGTGTCGGCGTCGGTCGGCACCATTCTGGCGGCCGTTTCGGGCGGAAACGGCGCGGCGGAGCCGCTGTTGGGCGACATCGCTCTGTTCGTCGCGCTGTTGATGGCCGCGTTCGCGGTGTTGTTCGGCACCCGCCATATCGACGCCACCGAACATCAGGACGGGCTGATGCTGGCGGTCGCGACCGAGTCGGTCATCAAACTCGTCGCCTTTCTGGCCGTCGGCATCTTTGTCACTTTCGTGATGTACCCCGGGCCGCTCGTGCTGTTCGCGGACGCGCTGCAGCAGCCGCAGACGGCTGCCGTGCTCACCCGCGTGCCGCCGGCGACGACGTTCCTTGCCACCACCGTGCTGTCGCTGTTTGCGATTGTCTTGCTGCCGCGCCAATTTCACGTCGCCGTGGTCGAGAACCACAGCGAGGCTGAAGTTCGCCGCGCGGCGTGGCTGTTTCCGGCCTATCTCGTCCTCATCAATTTGTTCGTGATGCCGATCGCCATGGCGGGACTGTTGGCGTTTCCCGCCGGCGGCGTCGATGCCGATATGTTCGTTCTGGCGTTGCCGCTGAAGGCGCATTCTGAGCTGTTCGCGCTGATTGCTTTTGTCGGTGGGCTGTCGGCCGCCACCGCCATGGTGATCGTCGAATTGGTTGCGCTTGCGATCATGGTGTCGAACGACATTGTGATGCCGATGGTTCTCAAGCGGCGCGCGGCCAGCTCCGGCGGGCCCGGCAACGCCGGTGCGCAACTCCTGACCGTGCGCCGGATCGCGATTTTCGCCATTCTGTTTCTTGCCTACATTTATTATCGATCGGCTGGACCGGCGCAGCTGGCTTCAATCGGATTGCTTTCGTTTGCCGCCGTTACCCAGCTGATGCCGGCCTTTTTCGGTGGGCTGGTTTGGCGGCGCGGCACAGCGCCCGGCGCGATCGCCGGAATGACCGCCGGCATTCTGGTCTGGGCCTACACGCTCCTGCTGCCGAGTATCTCGGAAGCGGGTACGGTCGGCGACATTCTCAACGATGGGCCGTTCGGCCTAGCCTGGCTGCGGCCGCAGGCGTCGTTTGGTCTCGATCTGCCGCCACTCGTTCACGGCGTCGTTCTCAGCCTGCTCGCCAACATTGCTCCTTTATGTCGGTTGCTCTTTTGCCCGCAGACCGACCGCGATCGAGCGGGTGCAAGCCGACGTGTTTGTCCCGTCATCGTTGGCGCCGATGGCGCCGAGTTTCCGGCTCCGGCGCGCATCGGTCACGACCGAAGAACTGATCGCCACGATCGCCCGCTATCTGGGCGAGGAGCGGACCCGTGAATCATTTGCAAGCTTCGCCGCCTCGCGCCGGGTCAGCCTGGCGCCCCAGATCGAGGCTGACTTTCAGCTTCTGCAATATGGCGAATATTTGCTCGCCTCCGCGATCGGGGCAGCGTCGTCGCGGCTCGTGTTATCGCTTCTCTTGCGCAAGCGGACGGTATCGACCAAGGCGGCGCTCAAACTGCTCGACGACGCCAATACCGCTATTCATTACAATCGCGAAATTTTGCAGACCGCGCTCGATCACGTGCGTCAGGGGATCGCCGTGTTCGACAAGGACCTCGCGCTGGTCTGCTGGAACCGGCAGTTCGGCGAAATCTTCGACCTACCGCATTCGCTCACCCGATTCGGCATCGCGCTCGACGAGATCCTTCGCCATATCGCCCAAGAAGGCGCCAGCGGCGTGCGCGACCTCGAAGATCAGGTCACGCAACGCGTTGCCAAATACACCTCTGAAGCCGAGCCGTTTCTCGAACGCATTAGCGAGCGCGGACTGGTGATCGAAGTCCGCGCCGACCGCATGCCCGATGGCGGCCTCGTTACGACTTTCACCGATATCACGCCGAGCGTGACGGCCGCGGAGGCGCTGGAGCGCGCCAACGCCACGCTTGAGCTCAGGGTCCGCGAACGCACCGGCGAGCTGACGCGGCTTAATGCCGAGCTTGAACGAGCCAAAGCGGAAGCTGACGACGCCAACGTCTCGAAGACGCGCTTCATCGCCGCCGCGAGCCACGACATCTTGCAGCCGCTGAACGCCGCGCGGCTTTACGTAACCAGCCTGATCGAACGGCAAGAGGACAGCGCGGACGGCAGCCTGGTGCAGAATATCGACGCCTCGCTGGAGGCGGTCGAAGAAATATTCACGGCCCTGCTCGACATTTCGCGGCTCGACACCGGCGCCATGAAGCCGGAGATGACCGATTTCCGTATCAGCGAATTGCTGCAACGTCTCGAAGTGGAATTCGCGCCGTTGGCGCGCGAGAAGGGGCTCGATCTCATCTTCATGCCCTGCTCGCTGGCGGTGCGTTCCGACCGGCGCTTGTTGCGGCGGCTGCTGCAGAACCTCGTGTCCAACGCGATCAAATACACACCCAAGGGCAGCGTGCTGGTCGGATGCCGGCGCCGCGGTGCGCGGCTCCGCGTCGAAGTCTACGACACCGGCATCGGCATTCCGCACGCCAAACGCCGCGCGGTGTTCAAGGAATTTCACCGACTCGATCAGGGTGCACGGGTCGCGCGCGGTGTCGGTCTCGGCCTCTCGATTGTCGAGCGCATCGCGCGCGTGCTCGATTGCGAGCTGGCGCTCAAATCCAACGTCAATCGCGGTTCGCGGTTTTCAGTCGAAGTGCCGCGGACCACTGCCGCCATCGCCGCGCCGGTTCCGCACACCATTCCCAAAGCCGCAATCGGACAACTTGCCGGGACCATCGTCCTCTGCATCGATAATGAGCGCAGCATCCTCGACGGCATGCAGACGCTGCTTGGCGGTTGGGGGTGCCATGTACTCAAGGCGGTGGATCTCGCCGAAGCGCTGGCGGCAGTCGAAGGCAGCGGTCTGGAGCCGGATGGGCTATTGGTCGACTATCACCTCGATGGCGGCAACGGCCTCGGCGCGATCATACAACTGCGCCGCCGTTACGGCCACGGCCTCGGCGCCATCTTGGTCACGGCCGATCGTTCTCTGCATGTCCGCGAAGAGGCTCGCGCCGCGGGCGTGCAGATCCTCAACAAGCCGGTGAAGCCCGCGTCGCTGCGCGCGCTCATCACACAATGGCGCGTGCAGCGCGTCGCCGCGGAGTGAACATTTCAACAATATAGCCATGCAGCGATACTGCTTCGGTGTGGATGCCGGGCGGGCGCACCGTCGCCGCCTTCGGATGTGGTGCGGCAATCGCGCCGTCGAAATCTTCGTTATCAATCGGTTAAACCGGAAGGCCGCTTAGCAAACAGCGGCCTCAAGAGCAGCGGCGGGCGCGACGCGACCGGCTCGAAATTAATCTGGATCAATACCTTGAACGCCGAGGTGAAACGATCCGGGGCGTTCATTTAATCCGCTTTCAATCCGTCCGCGACATGCTGCCGGAGCATTCCAGGAGCAGATTTGGTGCGATTGCGGGCGACCAATCGAAAATACCGCACATTGTTCTCTCTTGTCAGCGCTGTGATGTTTTTGGGAGCGCTCGCAAGCGGCTTCGCTATTTGGACGCTGCGTTCCGACACCCTCGCCGACGTCAATATCGGCGCCCGCAACATCGCAATCATCCTTGCGGAACAAATGACCAGCTCGGTCCAATCGATCGAATTGACTATGGACGAGTTGAAGGAGCAGCTCGCACAGGCGGGGCCCACGCCGGAGGATTTTCAGCGCGTAGCCGGCAATAACCAGATGCGCGAACGCCTGGTCGAGCGCCTGTCGCGATTAACGCAATCGGACGCCATAGTCATTACCGATGCCAGCGGCGCGACCATCAATGCGGTCGGTGCAGGCTCGGTTTCGCCTGAGATTTTGGCTGAGTGCTTCAAGCACGCACTGACCAGCAATGACAACGAACTCTTCGTCAGCGCCCCCGCGCAGAATTTGGTAACGCGAGTTCCAGTTGACGGTTTCAGTAAGCGCATCAACGGCGTCCACGGCGAATTTCTTGGCATGATCCTTGTGGCGGTCAATCTCGACTACTTCCGTTCCGTAGCGAGGTCGATCACGCTGCTGCACGATACGGCGTTACTCATTCTTCGGTCCGACGGTACGGTTCTCGTCCGCTTTCCAGGGGATAGCCGAGCTGGAGAAAAGCTGCCGCCATCCTCGCCGTGGTATAAAGAACTCGAGAAGGGCGGTGGCTACTACCGCTCGCCGGGCGTGTTTGACGGGATACCGCGCCTCGTTGCGATCCAGCCGTTGAGAAACTTGCCGCTCGTCATCAACGTCGCTTCGTCTGAAGCAGCGGCGTTGCAGAGATGGAAGAGCCGCGCGTTCACGATTGCCGGCGGCGCTGCCATCGCTATCCTGTCGCTCGGAATTTTGTTGCGAATTTTATTTCTGCAGGTGCGGAGGCTGATCCTCTCCGAGAATGCCGTCGCCAAACGTTCGCAAGAACTCGAAGAGGCCAATCTTAAATTCGATGTGGCCATCAACAACATGTCGCAGGGTCTTTGTATGTTTGACGCGGACAATCGTCTGGTTGTTTGCAATTCGCTTTACGGACGCCTCTACCGATTGCCGCCGGAGTTGCTGGCGGCCGGAACCCCGCGCCGGGACATCGTGGCATACGGTCTGAGCAGCGGATTTCGCCAGGTTGACGGCGTTGAAATCGACCCGCAATCGAATGCCGTCGTCCCGGCCCGACCGCGAACACGCGCCGGCTATGTACGGATCGACGCCGACGAAAATGGGCGCTTGATCCGGGTTTGCCAGCAGCCGATGACGGGCGGTGGCGTGGTTGCGACGTTTGAGGACATCACCGAGCAGCGGCGCGGCGAGCGGAAACTCGAAGAGACAAAAACGTTTCTCGATTCGATCGTCGATAATATCCCCGTGGCGGTGCTGGTGAAGGACGCCAAGACCAGAAAATTTGTTCTGGCGAACAAGGCCTATGCCGCAATCGTGGGATCGCAGCCCGCGAATTTGCCGGGCAAAACGGTTTTCGATTTTTTCCCGCCTGAAGAAGCGGCCCGAATGGAGAGATTTGATCTCGAGTCGGTGGAAGACCGAGTTGGCGCCAAAATTCTGGATGTTGAGATCGAAAGGCCCGACCACGGATCCCGGATATTCAACACCAAACGGATCGTGGTGCGCGACCGGGATGGCGCGGCGCGCTACATTGTCGTTGTCATCGACGACATCACCGATCGCAGAAAATCCGAACAGCAGATCGTGTTCATGGCGCACCACGATGCGCTGACCGGACTGGCCAATCGCGGCACTCTGCTGGAGAGGATCGGAGAAGCTGCCGCACGACAGCGGCGGCGCGGTGATTCGTTTGCCGTTTTGCTGCTGGACCTTGATCGGTTTAAAAGCGTCAACGACACCCTCGGTCATCCGGCGGGCGATGCCCTATTGCGCGGCGTGGCGCTGCGGCTGAAGGGATTGCTGAGAGAAACCGACGCGCTCGCCCGCTTGGGCGGCGACGAGTTTGCAATCATTCAGGATGGAGAACTCAATCCGCACGATGCCGCCAAGGCTCTTGCAGCGCGCATCATTGAGACGCTTCGGGCGCCGTTTGATGTTGAGGGACACGAAATTCATATTGGGGCGAGCATTGGAATTGCGCTGGCGCCGGAGCATGGCAGCGATTCCGATACACTGTTGAAGATGGCAGATCTGGCGCTTTACCGCGCGAAATCTGACGGCCGGAACACCTACAGCATCTTTGATAAGGAAATGGGAGAATTGGTCAGTTCGCGTCAAAAGATCGAAAGCGAACTGCGACGCGCTGTCGAGAGCGACGAGTTGCAGCTCTGTTATCAGCCGATCATCGACACCAGGTCACACAGAATATGTTGTGTAGAGGCGCTGGTCCGATGGCGTCATCCGTCCAGGGGCACGGTTCTGCCGGATGAATTCATTCCGCTGGCAGAGGAAACTGGACTGATCGCTCCGATCACCGAGTGGGTACTGGACGCCGCGTGCCGCGAGGCGGCCAAGTGGCCAGCCGGTGTCAAGGTCGCGGTCAATCTATCTCCCACGCAGTTCAAAAAGGCGAACCTGATTACGATCGTAACGGAAGCTCTGGCTCGGTCGGGTCTGTCGCCCCAGCGGCTGGAACTCGAGATTACTGAAACCGCTCTCATCGAATTGGCCTCGGAGTGTTTAGGGGCCCTGGAGCAGATCAAGAGCCTTGGCATCTCCGTGGCGCTTGACGATTTCGGCACCGGCTATTCGTCGCTCAGCCATCTGACGATGTTTCCGTTCGACAAGATAAAAATCGACAAGTCATTCACGCGGGAGCTGACCAAACGGTTTGACAGTGCTGCGATTATCTCGGCGACGCTCCATCTCGCCAAGGGGCTGAAGATGGAGACAACTGCCGAGGGCGTCGAGACCGTCGAACAATATCGCTACCTGAAAACGGCCGGCGTGACCTCGATGCAGGGTTATTTGTTCAAACGGCCGGCGACGGCAGCTGAGCTCGATTTCGGCGCAACGTATGAAATCGCAGCGCTGGAGAGTGCGGCTTAGCCGCCGCATCTGCCCGCCACATAAATCAGCGCCGCGGCGGGGGCCTTCGGTCTGGGCGAAGGCGCGTCGACTTATCCTCCGCTCAGATTTAGGTTGTGAATTGCGCCCCCAAAAGCGCTCGGATGATCAACTTTCCCGCGCCGGCGGCTGCGGCCATTGGCCGGCTTCGATTTTGCCCGCAGCGATCACGGCCTGGGTGCGGCTCTCGACGCCGAGCTTTTGCAGGATCGCGGAGACGTGCGCCTTGACGGTCGCCTCCGACACGCCGAGCTCATAGGCAATCTGCTTGTTGAGCAATCCTCCCGACAGCATCATCAGCACGCGCACCTGCTGCGGTGTCAGCGTCGACAGCCGCGCGATCAATGCTGCCGTTTCTGCGTCGGACTGGCGCGTGAGATCAACGTCGGGCGGCGTCCACACTTCGCCTTGCAGCACCCGCGCGATCGCCGCCCGCAGCGCTTCGATGCCGAGCGTCTTGGGGATGAAGCCCGAGGCGCCGAATTCCATACAGCGCCGGATCACGGCGGGGTCGTCGTTGGCCGAGACCACGACGATCGGCAGGCTTGGATATTGCGCGCGCAGATACATCAGGCCGGAAAAGCCGCGCACGCCGGGCATCGACAGATCGAGCAGGATCAGATCGATGTCGCCGCCGCGATCGAGAACTTCGCTGACTTCTTCGAAGGTGCCGGCTTCGGCAATTTCGGCGCGATCAAACAGTCCGGTTACGGCTTCGCGCAGTGCGCCGCGAAACAACGGATGATCGTCGGCGATCAACAAATTGTGGGATTGCGCCTCACTCAACGGAATGACCCAGCCGATCACGTGTTGGGGACACGCATGCACAACTTACCGCCGACCGCCGGGCGTCGTCCACTGCGTGACCCTTCGGAATCGGCACCCGTTCTCGTTCCGGGTTGTGTTATACTTCAATTGTTAACTCAAGAGTGCCAGCGCGCAACGGGCCGAGCGTCCCGCCGTCGCGCACTGCCCGGGCCGTCGAGACGATTGAGCGAGGCCGGTGAGCTGGGAGTTCATCCATGAGACGCCGTGATTTCGTGCGTTTGCTTGCCGGAGCCGCGATTGCCGCGCCGTGTGGCGCCGCCGGGCAGACGAACGCAAAGACCTACCGTCTCGGCACGCTGACCATCGGGCCGCCGATTGCGCCCACCGAGGGGCCTGGGGCAATCCTCATCGCCGGACTTACGAAGCGGGGTTATACGCTCGGACAGAATCTCGCTTACGAGGCTCGCGGCGCCGCAGGCAACGTGAGTCAGCTGGCGAATCTGATGCGGGAATTAAAAGCCGCCGGCGTCGACGTGGTCGTGACCATCGGCTACCCGTCCGCTGCGGCCGCCAAGGCCTCGGGCGTGCCCACCGTGATCGGCGGCGGCATTGGTGATCCGGTTGTGACCGGACTCGTCGCAAGCTGGGCACGGCCGGGCGGCAACGTCACTGGAATATCCGACGACGTGGCGGCGCTCTCCACCAAACGCCTTGGGCTGTTGAAAGCAATGTCGCCGCAGCTTCGCCGGGTCGCCATGCTGTGGAATAAGGACGACCTCGGCATGACCCAGCGTTATGACGCTTCGGCGAAAGCCGCGCGGGATATCGATATCACGGTGATGCCGCTGGGCGTGCGTCAGCCAGACGATTTCAACGAGGCGTTCGCGGCGATGGATCAGTCGGCGCCGGACGCTATTCTGATGGTCACCGATTCGCTCACACTTCTTAATCGCAAGCGTGTGTTCGACTACGCCGCGGCCCACCGCCTGCCGGCGATCTATGAGCAGGACTTCATGGCCCGCGCTGGCGGCCTGATGTCTTACGGCGCGGACGCCGCCGAATCGTTCGACCGTGCCGCAGCGCTGGCAGCCCGCATTTTTCAAGGCGCCAAGCCCGCCGATCTGCCGTTCGAGATTCCGACGCGTTATTTGTTTGTGATCAACCTGAAAACCGCCAAAGCGATGAACTTCACGGTGCCGAACAATGTGCTCGCGCTTGCCGACGAGGTGATCGAATGAGGCGGCGCGATTTCATTGCGCTCGTCGGCGGTGCAGCAGCCGCATGGCCACGCGCCGCGTCCGCGCAACAGCGAAAGCTGCCGGTGATCGGGTTTCTTTCCGGCGTAGGATCGAACGACTTACGTTACTTGGCTGACGCATTCCGTCGCGGGTTGAACGAAGCAGGCTACGTCGACGGCCGAAATGTGACCATAGAATTTCGTTTTGCGGAAAACCATCCGGATCGGTTGCCGGTACTAGCGAATGATCTTGTCGGTCACGAAGTGTCGGCGATCATTGCTACGGGAGGCGGTAATGCCATTCTTGCCGCGAAGGCGGCAACCAAGACGATTCCGATTGTTTTCACCGCCGGTGATGACCCGGTGCAAGCCGGTTATGTCGAGAGCCTGAATCGGCCGGGCGGAAATGTTACAGGCATCACCTTTTTCGCGTCCGTGCTTGTTGGCAAGGGGCTGAGCCTGCTCCATGAAGTCGTTCCCAAGGCTTCGACTGTTGGAATGCTGGTGAATCACGCGAGCTTTGAGGCGCAGCCGCAGCTCGTCAGCGCACAGGAGGCCGCGCGCGTTCTCGGAGTGCAACTCCTTGTTCTTCCCGCCTCCAATCCCGACGATATTGCTGCAGCGTTCACAACGATGCGCGAAAGACAGGCTGGCGCGCTGCTCATTGGCGGCGATCCGTATTTGGCCAGCCAGATTTCGGAAATCGTGGCTTTGACCCTGCGCGATCGCATGCCCGCTTTGTTTTTCAATCGTGAGTTTGCTGCCGAGGGTGGCCTTATGAGTTACGGAGCCGACATCGGCGACGGATTTCGGCGCGCGGCAATGTATGTCGGCAGGATTTTGAAGGGCGAAAAGCCGTCCGACCTGCCTGTCGATCAAGCCACCAGAATTGAATTCGTGATCAATCTCAAAACCGCCAAAGCTCTTGGACTTGAAGTGCCGCCGCAGCTCGCCGCCCGCGCCGACGAGGTGATAGAATAACGCCCGCATGAGAGCGCCCACTGACCATCGCAGTGAACCGATGCAGAAGCCGGCGGCTGGCGACGGAGCTGCCGCTTCGGCGGCCAGCGCGTCGATTTTGCGCAGCCGGCTGTTTTTCAAATATATCGCCCTGTTCGTCGCCGTGGTCAGCCTTGCGCTGATCGCCAATGGCGCGTTCGAGGTGTGGTTCTCCTATCAGGAGCAAAAAACCTCGCTGGTGCGGATCCAGCGCGAACAGGCACAGGCCGCCGCTGGCAAGATCGGACAATTCATCCAGGAGATCGAAAGCCAGGTCGGCTGGACCACACAGCTCCCTTGGTCTGCCGGCACGCTGGAACAGCGGCGCTTTGATGCGCTGCGGCTGTTGCGCCAAGTGCCCGCCATCACCGAGCTCGCTGAGATCGACGCCACCGGCCACGAGCAATTGCGAGTATCGCGGCTCGCTATGGACGTCGTCGGCAGCAACGCCGATGTCTCGAAAGAGCCGGCATTCACCGAAGCTGTCGCGCACAAAGTCTATTACGGCCCGGTTTATTTCCGCCGCGAATCCGAGCCGTATATGACACTGTCGCTCGCCGGCACACGGCGCGACGCCGGCGTCAGCATCGCGCAGGTCAACCTGAAACTCATCGAAGACGTGCTGGCGCAGATCAAATCCGTCGGCCACGCGCGCGCCTATGTGGTTGATGCCCAAGGCCGCCTGATTGCTCATCCCGACATCAGTCTGGTGCTGCGCAATACGGATATGTCGCAGCTGGCCCAGGTGCGCAGCGCGCGCGCTGCAGGCGCTAACAGCTCCGCCGAGCAGGTGCAGGAAGCAATCGACATTCAAGGTCAAAAGGTGCTCACGGCCTACGCCACGGTCGCGCCGCTCGGCTGGCTGGTGTTCGTCGAAACGCCGATCGAGGAGGCCTATGCACCGCTGTACGCTTCGATCGAACGGACCGGTTTGGTCCTGCTCGGCGCACTGGCGCTAGCCTTCATCGCCGGGATGTTTCTTGCCCGGCGCATGGTGGTGCCGATCCAGGCGCTGCGCGCCGGCGCAGCGCGCATCGGTTCGGGAGATCTTTCCCAACGCATTGCGATCAAGACCGGTGACGAGGTCGAGGCGCTGGCCGATCAGTTCAACGATATGGCCGGCCGGCTGCAGGAATCGTATGCCGGCCTGGAGCGCAAAGTCGAGCTGCGCACCCACGAACTCACCGAATCGCTGGCGCAGCAGACCGCAACCGCCGACGTGCTCGGCGTGATCAACGCCTCACGCGGCGACCTTCAGCCTGTGTTCGAGACGATGGTGGATAAGGCACGGCGATTATGTGAGGCGGACGCAGGACATCTCGTGCTTCCAGTTGGCGATGACTATCGAAGCGTCGCGGTCTCAGCGATGTCGACGGAGATGACGAAGCTGATCCAGTCGATATCATATGGGCCCGGCCGCGGGACGGCCATCGGCCGATCCCTCGCGGAACGCCGACCGGTCCAGATATCCGACATTGCCGCGGATAATGAACATGCCGGCCGGCAAGCCGCGCATGAAGGCTTCATAAGGACAATCCTTAGTGTACCGCTGCTTCGGGATGGCGAGGCTATCGGTGCGTTCGGACTGTCGCGCCAGCGTGTGGAACCGTTCACCGACAAACAGATCGAACTGGTGAAGAACTTTGCCGCGCAGGCGGTCATCGCCATCGAGAACGCGCGGCTCCTCACCGAATTGCGCGAGTCACTGGCGCAGCAGACGGCGACCGCGGAGGTGCTGAGCGTCATCTCGAGTTCGCCCGGCGATCTTGAGCCGGTGTTTGCCGCCATGTTGGAAAACGCCGTTCGTATTTGCGAGGCCAAGTTCGGCAACATTTATCGCTGGGACGGTGAAGCCTTACACATGCTCGCTTCGCACAATACGCCGCCCGCATTGGCCGAGGCGCGCCGGAACGCAGCGCTGCCAATTGCGCGCAATCAGCTTATCGCCGAGATGTTGGAGACCAAGGCCGCGGTTCAGGTTGTCGATGCTGCAAAAACGCCCGGCTATCTCGATCGAAGCGATCCGGGCGCGGTCGGCGCCGTAGATCTCGGCGGGGCCCGGACGTGTCTGAGCGTGCCGATGCTCAAGGAGAACGAGCTGATCGGATCGTTCACTTTGTACCGAGGAGAGGTTCGTCCCTTTACCGACAAGCAAATGGAACTCGTTTCCGGCTTTGCTGCCCAGGCCGTTATCGCCATTGAGAACGCGCGGCTGCTGACCGCGCTGCGCGAGCGGACAGACGAGCTTGGGCAATTGGTCGAGGAGCTGCGGGCTCTCGGCGAGATCAGCCAGGCGGTCAATTCGACGCTCGATCTGCAAACCGTGCTTCAGACCATCGTCGGCAAGGCCGTCCAGCTCTCCGGCACCGAAGCCGGCGCGATCTACGTATTCGACGAGGCCCAACGCGAGTTTCAATTGCGCGCCACCTACGGCATGGATCAGGAACTGATTGATGCGCTATCGCAGCGGCATATTGGACTTGATGAGGCGGCCGTCACCGCGGTGTTGGCGCAGCGCGAGCCGCTCCAAATCGCCGATTTGCGGAGCGACGCCCCTAACCCGATCAACGCAATCACGCTGCGCGCCGGCTACCGCGCACGAATGACGGCGCCCTTGTATCGCGGCGAAGATATCGTCGGTCTATTGGTGGTGCGTCGGCGCGCTCCCGGCGCTTTCCCGCAGAACACCGTCGAACTGATGAAAACCTTTGCGGCGCAGTCGGCGCTGGCGATCCAGAACGCGCGGCTGTTCCATGAGATCGAGGATAAGGGCCGTGAACTCGAAGTCGCGAGCCGGCATAAATCCCAGTTCCTCGCCAATATGAGCCACGAGCTGCGCACGCCGCTCAACGCCATCCTCGGCTACACCGAACTGATCCTCGACGAGATCTACGGCGAGGTGCCGGAAAAGGCGCGCGGTGTACTGGAGCGGGTGCAGACCAACGGTAAGCACCTGCTCGGGCTGATCAACGATGTTCTCGATCTGTCGAAGATCGAAGCCGGTCAGCTGTCGCTGTCGCTGTCCGAGTATTCGCTCGCGAACCTCGTGTACGGCGTCTACGCAGCCGTCGAACCGCTGGCGGCGAAGAAGGATCTTGCACTGACGACCAAGATAGCGCCGAGCTTGCCGGCTGGGCATGGCGACGAGCGCCGACTCTCACAGGTGTTGCTCAATCTGGTGGGCAATGCGATTAAATTCACCGACAAAGGCGAAGTCGCGATCGAAGCTTCGCTCGCCGACGGATCGTTCCATTTGGCGGTGCGTGACAGCGGGCCGGGCATCGCCGCCGCCGATCAGGTGAAGATCTTCGAAGAGTTCCAGCAAGTTGACAATACGCTGACCAAGCAAAAAGGCGGAACCGGGTTGGGCCTTGCGATCTCCAAGCGCATCGTCGAAATGCACGGCGGCCGCATCGCAGTGGAATCAGAACTCGGCAAGGGCTCGACTTTCACCATTAATCTGCCGGTTAATGCCCGGGCCGAAGCGCGAGTGTGATCGGCGTCACGCCTTTTATTGCCCCATTGCGATATGAAGCCAACAACGTATCCACGGGATGCGATAGTTGCAGAAGCGGAACCCGCCTCTGCATCGAGGCAATCTTGCGGGCATGCTGGAAAGACGCACTGTTTGTCGCTGATCGGGGAGCTGAGAAATGTCGACTAAACTAGGGATCGCTGTCTTTGCACTGTCTACTGTGCTGGCAACCGCGACATACGCCGCCAGCAAAAGTGGTGGGAGCCACGGTGGTGGCGGCAGTCACGGAGGCGGCAGTCACGGCGGCGGCAGCCACGGTGGCGGTTCGCACTCGAGCCACGGCGGCGGTAGCCATGGCGGCGGTCATGAAGCCAAGGGCGGCCATGGCGGCAAGGGCGGACACGCCGGTCACGGCGGCAAAGTGCATGCAGGGTTCGCCGGCGCGTTTCGTAATCCTTTGTTCTGGCTAGCTTGGCCGTTCGCCTATTACGCGGCGCCGGACCAGCTGGCTCTCACCTGCGGCGAAGACGTCGGCGATGTCGCCAGCATGCCGCTGGACCAATTTCGTGATGCCATACATCCGACCGACGAACAGGCTGCCGCGCTTGATGATCTCGCGCTTGCCGTGACGAAAGCGACACAGGACATCAAAATTGCCTGCCCAGCCGAAATGGCGATGACGGCGCCCGGCCGGATGGCAGCCATGCAACGGCGGATCGAGGGCATGATCGCCGCGGTTGAGATCGTGCAGCCGCCGTTGGAGAAATTCTACGGGCTTCTCAATGACGAGCAGAAGGCGAAGGTGAACGCGCTGGCCAATGCCGTGCGTCCAGGTCCGCCCCCGGAACCGGCCGATGACTTGGCTAAGAACTGCGGTCCTTCGCAACTCAGCGGGATGGAATTGCCAGCGGCCGAGATTGACAAAGCGGTGCACCTGACCGATCCGGAACGGACCAGTCTGGTCGCGTTGCAGAACACCGACACTCAGGCAGCCGCGGATTTGCTCAAAGCCTCGTGCGGAGCAGAGTCCGCGATCACACCGCCGGGGCGGCTCGCCGCGGTCCATAAGCGGCTCGACGCCATGCTCGCGTCGGTCAAGACCGTGAGTGCGGCGCTCAACGACTTCTACGGAACCATGTCCGACGAACAGAAGGCGAAGTTCGAAGCGATCGGTCCGATCGGGGAGGGCGAGGATGAGGCCGGGCCGGAGCCCGAAGTCGTGCACGCCCCGGTGCATCGGGTCTATGGCCCGCCACCGATCGGTGCTGTCATTCGGCAAATCTTCCGATGATCTTCGATTGCTCTTGTTTGCCATAATCGGCTGAGGCTTGAGCGGCGCCCCGTCGAAATGGCGGGGCGCCGCTTTTATGGTCTAATTAGCGAAAGAAAAACTATTCGTGAGATTAGAAGTTTTCATTCAGCGTGGCCGGGCGGCGGTCGTATGATGTGGTTGCAGCACGTCGTTTTGATCCGGGAATGAAAATGACCAGCATCAATCATCGGCTCGCCTCCGACCGATCCGTCGGCTTCGGCAGCACGTGGCGCACGCCGATGCTCATTATCGGCTTCGGCTGCCTGATTTCGCTGATGTCCTTTGGGCCGCGTTCCTCGCTGGGCTTTTTTCTGGCGCCGATGTCGGCCGCCAATCACTGGGGCCGCGACGTTTTCGCCTTCGCGCTGGCATTACAGAATCTGCTTTGGGGAATCGGCCAGCCGCTCGCCGGCATGATCGCCGATCGCTTCGGCGCCGCTCGGGTGTTCTGCGTTGGCGGGCTGATGTATGCCGCGGGTCTCGCGCTGATGGCGCACGCAAGCAGCGCCCCGCTGCTCGATCTTTCGGCCGGCGTATTGGTCGGCTTCGGCCTGTCCGGCACTTCGTTCATGGTCATTCTGGCGGCGTTCGCGAAACTATTGCCTCCGGAACGGCGTTCGGTCGCTTTCGGCTTTGGTACCGCCGCGGGCTCGTTCGGCCAATTTCTCTATTCGCCTGTCGCCGTCGCGCTGATGGACAATTTCGGCTGGCAACAAACGCTGACCATCTTCGCCGCATGCATGCTCCTCGTACTGCCGCTATCGCTGGGGCTGGCGACGCCGAAGACGGACGGGAGCAAAGGAGCCGCGCAACAATCATTGCTCCACGCGCTCGGCGAAGCTTTCGCGCATCGATCGTATATCATGCTGGTGCTGGGCTTCTTTACCTGCGGATTCCAGCTTGCCTTCATTACCGTGCATTTGCCGTCGTATCTGGTCGATCGTGGTCTGTCGGCTACCGTAGGCGGCTGGACGCTGGCGACGATCGGGCTCTTTAACATCATCGGTTCGATCTCGTCCGGCTGGCTCGGCGACCGCATGCCGAAACGCTATCTGCTCTCGTTCATTTATTTCGTCCGTGCCGCTGCCATCTTCGCGTTCATTTCACTTCCGATCACGCCGGTGACCTGCATCGTGTTCGGCGCCACCATGGGTCTGATGTGGCTGTCGACCGTGCCTCCGACCAACGGCATCATCGCCGTCATGTTCGGAACGCGCTGGCTGGCGACGCTTGGCGGCTTTGCCTTCCTCAGCCATCAAATCGGGGGCTTCCTTGGCGCCTGGCTCGGCGGCATCGTGTTCGACCGCACCGGCTCGTACGACATAGTTTGGTGGCTTGCGATCCTGTTCGGGGTTCTGTCGGCCCTGATCAACATGCCGATCGTCGAGAAACCTGTTGTGCGCGCGGTGGTGGCGCCGGCTTAATGATCGCCAATGCCTGAAAGCGTCGGCTCACGCTCGACAGCGCGGCCGCTCATTGTGGTAGCGGCCGCGATTGCATGTGTGCTCGCGGGCATGGGCTGGCTTTGGGCCCACTACGGCACGACGGTTTTCTTTGAGACCATCCGCGCCGGTTTCATCGGCTGTTTCGGCTGATCTAATTAGGCGGCGACCGAGCCGATGAACTGCAGCGTCACTTCACGCCGGTGCGGGCGATGGCGATGTTCAGCGATATAAACACCCTGCCAGGTGCCGAGGTCGAGCGCTCCGCCAGCGACCGGAATGTGCAGCGAAACGCCGTTGACCATGGATTTGATATGGGCGGGCATATCGTCTGGACCCTCGACCTCGTGGATCCATCCGGCGTCGGCCGGCGCCATGCGGTTGAGTGCGGTGAGAAGATCGCGCCGCACGTCGGGGTCGGCGTTTTCCTGGATGACGAGCGAGGCGGAGGTATGACGGAGAAAAAGCGTGAGACCGCCGTCGCACGCCTTGCTGTCCTTCAGAAATCGCCCGACCTCGCCGGTAATCTCAAAGAACCCTTCGCCCGGTGTCTCGATCGCAAGGACCGCGGTAGCGATGGATTCCGCACGTGTCGTGCGGACCGCGGAAAGGGTGGCGCGCACCTGCCCTCAGCTCTTGTTCAATACTTGCTTTTGCGCGCGAACGATCGCATCGACCAGCTGATGCCACATCCTGCCGACCAGGGCCACCATGCGGTCGACATCGGGATTGCTACCCGCATCCGGCAAGCGGTTGCGGTCGGGCATCATCGGCGGCTCGGGCATTGCCCCTGACGGCAGCGGCAGGCCGCGCGCAAGCAAGTCCCTTTTGAGTACGGCGTTTTCCTTTCGCAGCCGCGCGATCTCGTTCTCCAGCACGGCCCGATCCTCCGGCACCGCCTGGCACGCCCAGCCGACAGTACGCTGGCTGCATACCGAAACTTCACCGGTCTGCGTGTCCAGGCGCAAAAAACCTTCCGCCACTTTGTTAAACGTGTAACGCCCGCCGTCGTTGTCCGGCATCGCGTTATCCGCCAACGCAGGCGCGATCAAACAAAACGTGATGACGCTGGCGAAGACCGTGCTGGTCATAATTTCCTCGCTGGCGAAATGAAACGGCGGCGATATTTATGGCTCCGCTCCGATCCGCATACTATTCGACGGGCCATTTTAGCGGCAATCGCTTCGCGCTGCACAATCGAGCGCAACGTCGTATCAGAAGCGGGGCATATCTCCTGATTTTACAGGGTGTTAGCAATAACGACCGTTTCTTGACTTGGCGGAACCCAATCAGTAAGGTCCGCGCGGCTTCAGGGGGCGGGCCTGTCTCGATTGTCGGCAAGCCGCGAGTGTCGAAAGATGAGCGACGGCACGCGCGAGAATGGCAACCACGAGCAGGCGCACAACGATGAAGCCGCCCTCTCCGCGAGACTCCAGCGTCTCGGCGAAGGTCTAGGCCAGGCACGCGGGCGTGCAGGGCCTAAGTCTTCGGATGGTCCTGGTGGAGATCGGGCCGCGACTGCATCGGGCTACGCCAGGGGCTTCCGGCTCTCGAGCGAACTCGTTGGAGGCGTGCTGGTCGGCGCCGGCCTCGGTTGGCTGATCGACCGGTTGCTCGGCATCTCGCCTTGGGGGTTTATCGTATTTCTTTTGCTCGGCTTCGTCGCGGGCGTGCTCAATGTGATGCGCTCCGCCGGAGTCGTCCCCGGGCCAACACCCGGTAACGGTGCCTCGGGAGACCGGAAACAGTGACGGCTAGTTTGCGCGCGGCGGTGATGCGATCATGACGGTTGATCCGATCCACCAGTTCCAGATTCACAATATTGCGCCGTTGTTTTCCATCGGCGGTCATCAGATCTATTTCACCAACTCCGCGGTGTTCATGCTGATCATCGTTCTGTTGGTTTCGGCACTGTTGATTGCGACACCGCGCGCATTGATTCCGGGCCGGCTGCAGTCGGTGGCGGAAATGTCTTATGAATTTGTCGCCAATACTGTGCGCAGCTCGGCCGGCACCGAGGGAATGAAGTTCTTTCCCTTTGTGTTTACACTGTTCATGTTCGTCCTGTTCGCCAACATCATCGGACTCATTCCCTATTCCTTCACGGTGACGAGCCAGCTGATCGTCACGGCGACGCTGGCGCTCGCGGTCTTCTTCATCGTCGTTATCTACGGGTTTTGGCGGAACGGGCTTGGTTTCCTCAAGCTGTTCGTGCCCAAGGGCGTTCCGATCTACATCTTGCCGGCGATCGTGGTCATTGAAGTGCTCTCGTTCGTGTCGCGGCCGATCTCCCACAGCGTCCGGTTATTCGCCAACATGCTCGCCGGCCACATCACGCTTCAGGTTTTCGCCGGCTTCATCATCATGCTCGCGGGTTTCGGCGTCGCCGGCTGGTTCGGCGCGGCGCTGCCGCTGATCCTCGTCATCATGCTCACCGCGCTGGAGTTTCTGGTCGCGTTCCTGCAGGCCTACGTATTCGCCATTCTCACCTGCATCTATCTCAACGATGCGATACACCCGGGCCACTAACGGCCCTGACCGGTAACCTCGAAAAGGAGCTTTGTTATGGATCCGACTGCCGCAAAATACATTGGCGCGGGTATTGCCTGCATCGGCATGGGCGGCGCCGGCGTCGGCGTGGGCATCATCTTCGGTAATTATCTGGCCGCGGCACTGCGCAATCCCTCGGCGGCGCAAGGTCAGTTCGGCAATCTGATTTTCGGGTTTGCCATCACCGAAGCGCTTGGCATTTTCTCGCTGTTGATCGCGCTTCTGCTGCTGTTCGGGCTCTGACGTCCGCATGGCCGAGCCGACTGCCCATACCGAGGCGCCCGCGGAAGATCACGCCTTTCCACCGTTCCAGTCGCAGCATTTTCCCTCGCAGCTGCTGTGGTTGGTGCTGACCTTCCTCTTGCTCTATGCGCTGATGTCGCGGATTGCGCTGCCGCGCATCGGCTCGATTTTCGCCGAGCGGAGCAAACGGATCTCCGATGATCTTGCGGCGGCCAATCGGTTCAAGGAGCAATCGGAAGCGGCCAGCGCCGCCTACCAGAAGCAACTCGCCGATGCCCGCGGCCGCGCGCAGGCGATTGCCGGTGAGACACGCGAACAGCAGGCGGCCGAAGCTGCCGCGGCCAATAAACGGCTTGAGGCGCAGCTCCACGACAAGCTTGCTGCCGCTGAGCAGTCGATTGCCGGGACGCGTTCAGCCGCGATGCAGAACGTCGGCGCCATCGCTACGGAAACCGCCGCGGCCATTGTCGAGCGGCTGATCGGAACCGCGCCGAATGCGCAAGACGTCGCCGCCGCCGTGAGCGACGTCAGCAAGCGATAGGTCCGCCATGCCTGAAGCCGAAACCTGGGTTGCCATCGCCTTCGTCATCTTCCTCGGCCTGCTGGTTTACTTGGGGGCGCACCGCCGGGTGATTGACGGCATCGACGCGCGGCAAGCCCGGATCAAATCGGAGCTCGATGAAGCGGTGCGGCTGCGGCAGGAGGCCCAAGCCGTGCTGGCTGAATTCGAGCGCAAGGGACGCGACGCCGAAACCGAAGCCGCGTCCATTATCGCCGGCGCCAAGGCCGAGGCGGAGCGACTAACTGTCGAGGCCAAGGCGAGGATGGAAGATTTCGTCGTGCGCCGGACCAAGATGGCGGAGGCCAAGATCGCGCAAGCCGAGGCACAGGCGCTTGCCGATGTCCGCGCCGCGGCCGCCGATACGGCGGTGGCTGCCGCCGAGAAAATTCTCACTGCCGCAAGCAAGGGCAGCGTCGCCGCGGACTTGCTTGCCCGCGGCATCGAGGATGTGAAAACGAAGTTCAACTGAGCTCTGCCGGTCCGCCCAGTCGGGCGCGACCCAACTTTGGAATACCCCCTCGACCCACTGATGAGCCGTCGCTGGCGCCGGTTGCGCCGGCAGGCGACACTTTTGTGAATAATCTTGGGAGTAGGGCGTTGCCAGTCTTTGCTTGTCTTCGCCGCGGCGTATGTTGCTTCGGGTGATTCGATCAGGACGGCACGACGGCCAATTCCATTATGGCCGGTGCATCGGAGGGTCCTGTGATCATCTTCGATTGCAATGGCGTGCTTGTTGACAGCGAGCCGATTGCCAACGCCGTGCTGGCCGAGGCGTTCGGGCAGGCCGGCGTGACCGTGACCGCAGATATTCTGTTGCGCCGGTTTCACGGGCGCCGACTTGCGGACGTTTGCGCCGTCGTTGAAGCCGCCACAAAAGTGAAGCTGCCGTCAGATTTCGCGACGACAGTTGCGGCGGCGATGCGCGAGCGTTTGCGCACCGAATTGCGCGCCGTTCCGCATGCCGCCCACGCGCTGACCTGGATCCGCGGGCCAAAGGCCGTGGCATCATCATCCGCGCTCGATCGCATCCGCTTGAGCCTGGAAGTCGCCGATCTTCTGAGGTTTTTCGAGCTGCGGCTGTTCTCGGCGGATTTCGTCAGCAAAGGAAAACCTGCGCCCGACCTTTTCCTGCTCGCGGCCGAGCGCCTTCAGGCCGACCCGGCGGAGTGCATTGTCGTTGAGGATTCGGTCGTCGGCGTTGCTGCGGCTAAGGCGGCGGGCATGAAACCGATCGGCTTCCTCGGACGCGGCAATCCTGAGGACAGGGTCGCCCGTGACCTGCTGGCTGCCGGTGCTCGCACCGTGATCGTCGACCTGCGCGACTTGAAGAGCGCTGTCAACGAACTGCGAGGATGGTAATCGTCAGTCCGGCGCCAACGAAGCGGGGAGCCGGAAGTAAAAAGCAATCCGGTCAGTTCGCGCTGGCCGACGGCTCACGCTTGGGCTTGCTGCGAGCCCGCGGTGCCGGACGTTCTTTTGGCTTGTCCTGTGCTTGGGCAGATAGCGGGTCGAAGCCGACATAGGCAACGTAATCGTCGAGGTATGACATCGGCGTCGGCAGTGGAAAACTCATGCCCTCCTCAACGTGCGTGAACAGTCCACCCTCATTGCCGCCAACCGCGACTGGAATGCGAATAAACTTGGTCGCGATCGGCCGCGCTCCTCCCGGTGTTTCCTGCACGATGGCTATGCGCAGCGGCACGTCGACCTGGCCAGGTCCGCCAAGGGGTCCGACGATGACCCGTCCTTGGACACCGATCCGCATCACCAGATTGCCGCCGACCACAGCGCAATCGCGTGCTTCGCGCGTAAATTCACCCTGATACTTCAGGGCCATCGCCGACTTGTTTCCGTCCCCGCCGATGGTCAGCGTGGACGCGCCCTGGCGGACTTCAACGTGCGGGCAGTTGATATCGGGCTGCCCGCCGGTAGCGGCTTGCCGATCCTTTGCCGACGTGCCGGTGAAGAAGTCGGATATTGAACCCGATCCCTTGAAACCGTTCGGCCTCTCTGCGGGCGCGGCGTTGGGCAGGCCAAGACCTCCGCCGCTGGAGCATCCACCCGAGAAAAGGCCAAACAAAAGCGAGCCCGCGATCAAAGCGCGGGTGTGCCATGGCGATCGACGGTTAGTCCCCGGCATTCCCCCGACACTCTTTGCCAACACCCACCGATGCCTTTGTTATATCAAGCGAACCGTGGCCATCCCAAGGCGGGTGTCGACTGGGTGGTTAAGACTGATTTTCGCTCCGCGTCCGGTCAAGACTTTGCGTGCCTAAGGTTTCGAATCTTTCAACCGCGCGTAAAGCAGGTGATCCTGCCAGATGCCGTTGATGCAGAGGTATTCCCGCGCATAGCCCTCGCGCACAAAGCCGGTGTTTTCCAACAGCCGGATCGAGCCATTGTTGGTCGGGATACAAGCCGCTTCCAGCCGATGCAGCCGCAGCGTGGCAAAGGCGAACGGGATGAGGGCGCGCACGGCCGCGGTCATGTAGCCATGACGCACGAACGGCTGGCCCATCCAGTAGCCGAGGCTGCCGGCTTGCGCCACGCCGCGGCGGATGTTGGCGAGGGTCAATCCGCCAACCAGGACGTTGTCGGAACTGCGGAAGATCAGGAAGGCATAACCCTGGTCGGTTCGGAGATCTTCGGCATAGCGCCTGATTCGGCGGCGAAAGGCGCTCCGGCTCAAATCGTCGGCCGGCCAGGTTGGCTCCCACGGTGTCAGAAACTCGCGACTTTGCTCCCGCAGGGCTGCCCAGTCGCCATAGTCGGTGACTTGTGCCATGCGCAGGACGACACCCTCGCCGACGATGGACGGCAGCGGCTCGGCGAAGTTGATGGTGCGGAAGAAGGCCATCGTGGCATCATGCGGCCCGGCGGGTCAGAGTCTCGGCGATGGCCGCCGCGCTTTCAAGCCCTGACCCCAGTCCCAACACTGCTATCGCGGGCTTGCCCCGCGCGATTAGAGCGCGCCCGGCTGCGCGTGCGCTCTCGACGGTCACCGCCTCGACCTTCTGCACCACTTCGTGGAGCGGGATCGGCCGGCCCCATACCATCATCTGCCGCGCCAGTTGTCCGATTCGCTCACCCGAGCTTTCCAGCGCCATCAGCAGTCCGGCTTTCATCTGCGCCTTGGAACGAGCAATCTCCGCTTCGGAGATCGTATCAGCGGCTTTGGCTATCTCTTCGACAATAAGCCGCATCAGCTCCGAGGTGTCGGCCGCGTCGGTGCCAGCATAAAGCCCGAACATGCCGACATCGGAGTAGGGCGCGTGAAACGAATAGATCGAGTAGCAAAGACCGCGCTTTTCGCGCGCCTCCTGGAACAGCCGGGACGACATGCCGCCGCCGAGAATGTTGCTGAAGGTCTGCAGGCTGTACAGCGACGGGTCAGTCTGGGGCACGCCGGGAAGCGCGAGAGCGATGTGGACCTGTTCAAGCTCGCGCTTCTCGACATGAGCGCCGCCGCCAAACCGCGCCTGACTTGGCGAAGGGCCGGCGGGTCCGTTGAAGCTCGCGAAGTGCTTTTCCGCCTCGGCGACAACGGCTGCATGATCGACCGCGCCAGCGGCCGCGATCACAATATCAGGGCCGCGATAATGCCGGGTGAGGTAGTTGCGCAATTTAGAACCGTCGAATGAACGCACGGTCTTCGCCGTTCCGAGTATCGAGCGGCCGAGCGGTTGGTCAGGAAACGCGATGGCCTGCAAATGCTCGAAAATAAGATCGTCAGGCGTATCCGCGACGGCGCCGATCTCCTGGACGATGACGTTCTGCTCGAGCGTGAGTTCGTCGCGGGCGAAGGCCGGTTCGGAGAGAATGTCGGCCAGTACGTCGAGCGCGAGCGGCACGTCGGCCTTGAGCACGCGCGCGTAATAGGCGGTGCTCTCGGCGCTCGTTGCCGCGTTGAGGTCGCCGCCGACGGCCTCGATTTCCTCGGCGATCTGCCGCGCCGTGCGTCGCCGCGTGCCTTTGAACGCCATGTGTTCGAGGAAATGCGAGATACCGTGTTCGTCGTGCCGTTCACTGCGGCTGCCGGTATTGACCCATACCCCCAGCGAAGCGGTCTCGAGATGCGGCATCGTATCAGTCACCACATTGATGCCTGATTTCAAGGTCGTCACCGCTACGCTCATGCCGCCGCTCCTTCCTGTGCGGCACGACTTGTCGTGAGGACAAAACGCTCGACCGCAGACTGATCCGCCGGCAGCACCGTGACGCGCTCCGGCCGTTGACTAAGATCTGAAAGCCATTCCGGCAGTGGCGGCCGCTGACCGCAGACCGCTTCGACTGCCTCGGGAAATTTGGCCGGATGGGCGGTCGCCAGCACCACCATCGGTACGGTGGGATTGCGCGGCTCCTTTTCGGCAACCGCAATGCCGACCGCAGTGTGCGGGTCGACGAAATTGCCGGTCTCACGCTTGACCGTACGCATGGTCGCGGCGACTTCTTCCTCGCCGGCGCGATCGGCCGTAAACAGTGCGCAAATCTGTGACAACGCCCGCGCCGACAGAGTGAACCGCCGCGATTGCGCGAGCGATCCCATCAGCGCGCGTACGGTGTTGCTGTCGCGGTCATATGCATCGAACAGCAAGCGTTCGAAGTTGGACGCCACCTGGATATCCATCGACGGCGACGTCGTCGGGACCACGTCGCGCGGTTCATAAGTTCCAGTGGCAAGCGTCCGCGCCAGGATGTCGTTGACGTTGGTGGCGATCACCAGCCGTTCGATCGGCAATCCCATGCGCTGCGCGACATAGCCGGCATAGATGTCGCCAAAATTTCCGGTCGGAACGGTGAACGCGACTTTGCGATGGGGCGCGCCGAGCGCCACTGCGGCGGTGAAATAATAGACCGCCTGCGCGACGATGCGTGCCCAGTTGATCGAGTTGACGCCGGACAGACGCACCCGGTCGCGAAAAGCGGAATGATTGAACAAGCCTTTCACGATGGCCTGGCAATCGTCGAAGGTGCCGTCGATGGCGATCGTATGGATATTGGCGGCCGCTGCCGTCGTCATCATCCGCCGCTGGACGGCGGAAATCCGTCCCTGCGGAAACAGCACGATCAAGTCAACCTGACTGCGATCGCGAAAGGCTTCGACGGCGGCGCCGCCGGTGTCGCCCGAGGTAGCGACCACGATGGTCCGCCGCTCGCCGCGTGCGGCCAGTGCGTGATCCATCAGCCGCGCCAGCAATTGCATCGCAATGTCTTTGAACGCGAGCGTCGGGCCGTGAAACAGTTCCAGTGCGAAGGTGTTGACGCCGAGTTGGGTGAGCGGTGCGACCGCGGGATGGCGGAAACTGCCGTAGGCTTCGCGCGCCATCCGGGCGAGATCGGCGTCGTGGATCGAATCGCCGGTAAACGGCCGGATTACCTCCACCGCGACTTCAGCATACGGCCGGCCGGCGAAGCCAAGGATGGATGCCTGATCGAGCTGCGGCCAGGTTTCCGGCACATAAAGACCGCCGTCGCGGGCAAGGCCCGCGAGCATCGCTTCGGCAAATCCAAGTGCCGGGGCCTCGCCCCTGGTCGAGATATAACGCAACCGACAGCTTCCTTTGACGTCCCGAGCCGCTCGAAACGCGCTTAATTGATTGATTTTCCGAGATATTTTCTACAGGAAGCACGCCGCCGCCCGTCCCGGACCAAGGCCACAATTATAGAAGGGTAGTGTGTTTCACAAGGAAGACGAAAGGTCGTTATTAAGGCCGCGTCCTGCCGTCGGCCCGACCCGCCACGCCGGCCTCGCCGCGGGATTTTACCACCCAGACGACGAAGAAGACGGCTAGGACGAGCGCCAGGCCGTACCAGGTCACGGCGTATTGCAGGTGGTTGTCCGGCAGGCTTGGGACGAGCTTGCCGGGCTGCGGCCATCCCCCAGGCGGCACCGGCGATTCCTGTTCCACATAGAACGGAGCAACGGGGCCCCAGCCCTTCACGGCTGCGATTTGTGCCGGGTCGCGAACGAACCAAAGGTTTTCAGCCGGGTTGGCCTTGGGCGTGAACCAATGCGATGCTTCCGGCCAACGTATTGTCCCTGCGATCTCGACGATCCCCGGGTTCGGCCGGCTCGGCAGCGCCTTTGCCTCCGAAACCGGCGCAAAGCCGCGGTTCACGACGACGACACGGCCGTCGACAAGCCGGGCTGGGGTGAATATCCAAAAGCCCTGACCTTTTACGTCCGGGCGAAAGGCGGATGCGGCCGCGAAGATGAGCGCCTCTTTGGCGGTCTCGAACTCGGCTTTGAATGCCACGCGCCGGTATTCGTTGTCAGCCTGATCGAGGGCCGGCCAGGTCGCGGAAGGTGGCAACGGTATCGGTGGCGCTTGCAGCCGCTCGGTCAGCGTCGCGATCAATTGTTCTTTCCAGGCTTTGCGCTGGATTTGCCAGGTGCCGAGTGCAACCAGAACGGCGAAGGCGAGCACCGCCGGAACCAGCAGGCTCCGCCACGAACGCCGCGCTTTTATTTTCGTTACTGTTGGCGCGCTCACGGTTCGCCGGCGCCGAAGCGGCTCTCAGCGGCCTTGTGATGGTATTGCAGGGCGATCAGAAGTCCTTTCATCGACCGCAGCGGACCAAGCGTGACAATGAGAATGAGCGGCAGCCACAGCGCTGCGTGCACCCAGAACGGCGGTCGGTAGACAACCTCGGTGATCAGTGCGGCGACGACGACGACGAAGCCGGCAAAGAGGATAATGAAGACGGCGGGCCCGTCGCCGGCATCGGCGAAGCCGTAGTCAAGGCCGCAAACCTCGCAGCGCGGCCGCAAGGTCAAAAATCCGCTGAACAGCTTGCCCTTGCCGCAACGCGGACAGGCGCACAGCAATCCGGCGAGGACCGATCCTGGTAGCGTGTCGATCGTCTTTTCGGTCATAGGCGCTTTCCGGCCGGTTTGCTTTCGCCCGGCCGCTCTTCCCCGCTTCAGCGGGGAACTCAGTCTTTAATCTTCCGCTTTTTATTCCCGCTTAGGCGGGAATGTGCGGACGAATCGTTACCTGCGGCGCTATTCCGGCAACGGTACGCCGGAGCCCCAGACGTAGATACAGGCGAACAGAAACAGCCACACTACGTCGACGAAGTGCCAGTACCAGGCCGCGAATTCAAAGCCGAGGTGTTGGGTCGGCGTGAATTGGCCGGCGATCGCGCGGAACAGGCAGACGATCAGGAAGATTGAGCCGATGATGACGTGCGCGCCATGAAATCCGGTGGCCATGAAGAACGTGGCGCCATAGATGTTGCCCGAATAGTGGAACGCGGCATGCGCGTACTCGTAAGCCTGCACGCAGCTGAAGGTCAGGCCGAGCGCGATGGTGCAGATGAGGCCCCAGATCAGCCCCTTGCGGTTGTTCTCGAGCAGCGCGTGATGCGCCCAGGTCACCGTCGTACCGGAGGTGAGCAGGATCAGCGTGTTCAGAAGCGGCAAGTGCCACGGATCAAAAGTGTGAATGTCTTTTGGCGGCCACACGCCGCCGAGGAACGCGGTCCGCGCCACGTCTTTCAGCTCCGCCGGGAACAGGGCGGTGTTGAAGTAAGCCCAGAACCAGGCGACGAAGAACATGACTTCAGAAGCGATGAACAGGATCATCCCGTAGCGGTGCGAGATCTGCACCACGCGGGTGTGGTCATGCTCGACTTCGGCTTCGTAGATGACGTCACGCCACCAGCCGATCATGGTATAGGCGACGCCGATGCCACCGACGCCGAGAATAATCGGTGCGTAAGCGACGATATGATGCATCCACAAGATCAGCCCGAAGGCGGTGATGAATGCCGAAGTGGCGCCCACCGCCGGCCACGGACTGGGATTGACCAGGTGGTAGTCGTGGTGCGGTTTGGCGTGTGCGGCATCGGCCATCGTCGTCTTCTCCACGTTGGCGCGACCCGAAGAAGGGCCGCGCCGCTTTGTTGCCTCTAGATACGGCCGGACTTTGCCGGTGTTTCCCCCTCCGCCGCCGCCTGATCCGGCACGCGCACCGGATAGAAGGTATAGGAGAGCGTGATGAGTTTGACACTATCCAGCTCGGCATCGTCGGCGAGCTTCGGATCCACGTAAAACACCACCGCCATGTCGCGCTTCTCACCCGGCTTCATGGTCTGTTCGGTGAAACAGAAACAGTTGATCTTCTCGAAGTAGGCGCCGGTGGTCGACGGACTGACGTTGTAACCAGCCTGCCCCGCGGTAACGCGTGCGGCCTCGTTGGTGACGGCATAGTAGACCGTGACGACTTGGCCAAGCTTGACGTCAATGGTTCTGCGTTCGGGATCGAATCGCCACGGCAGGCCGGCGGCGACATTGGAGTCGAAGCGCACCGTGATAGTCCGGTCGGAAGTTTGCGCCGGCGCGGCCTTGGCCACCTGGGTTGTGCCGCCGTAGCCGGTGGTGCGGCAAAACCATGAATAGAACGGCACCGCTGCGAACGACAGCCCAACCATCGACGCCACCAGTCCGCCGCAGCAGAACGCGACGATCACGTCGCGGCGGAGCTTCGGCGACGTCTGCGGTGTTTCAGTGCTCATCGCCTGTTTGTTCATAGCGGACGGACCAGCACTCCCGGTCCTTTCACCAGCGTCACGATGTAGAACAGCACCACCAGCACGCCAAGCGAGACCGCGATCGCGATCGAGCGGGCGCGCCGGGCGCGCAATTGCTGTTCCGTCAATCTGATGCCGGGTTCCGGCGTCTCTTCATTCATAACTGCGCCCGTCATCATGCGGCGAACCGGCCGATCAGTTCTGCGGAAACCCGATCGACCAGCAGCATGGCAAACAGCAGGAACAAATAAAGGATCGAGAAGGCGAACATCTGCTTGCTGGCGGCATAGCCGCTCCGTTCAGCGCGAAGCCGAAACGCCAGCGCGACGATGGCGGCGCCGGCGGCGACCGCGACAACGCCATAAACCGCACCGGCATAGCCGAGAAACCACGGCGCGGCGCCCAGCGGGGCCAGAACGAGCGCATATAGGAAAATCTGGAGTCGCGTCGCCGGCTCGCCGGCGACCACAGGTAACATCGGCACGCCGGCGCGTGCATAATCCCCGGAACGGAACAGCGACAGCGCCCAGAAGTGTGGCGGCGTCCAGAAGAAGATGATGAGGAATAGGAGCGTAGGCTCGATCCCGATGCTGCCGGTCGCCGCTGCCCAGCCGATCATTGGCGGCAACGCGCCGGCGGCGCCACCGATGACGATGTTCTGCGGCGTCGAGCGCTTCAGCCACATGGTATAGATGAAGACATAGAAACTGATCGATAACGCGAGCAGGGCGGCTGCGATCACGTTGACCAGGAGGCCGAGCACGACCACCGAGCCGACCGCGAGCGTGACGCCGAACGCGAGCGCTTCGCCCGGTGCGACACGCCCGGCAGGCACTGGCCTAGCCGAGGTTCGCTCCATCAGCGCATCGATGTCGGCGTCGTACCACATGTTGAGCGCGCCGGCGGCACCGGCGCCCACCGCGATGCAGATAAGCGCGGTGAACGCAATAACCGGATGCAGATGGATCGGCGCGATCAAGAGGCCGACAAGCGCCGTGAACACCGCGAGCGACATCACCCGCGGCTTCATCAGTTCCAGATAATCGCCGACACCCGCGATGCTGGGCTCGACGCGCGAGACGGTGAGGCTCATCGGATCAAGGGCAGCGTGTCAAATTGATGGAACGGCGGCGGCGACGGCAACGTCCATTCGAGCGTCGTCGCGCCAGCGCCCCATGGGTTGCCCGCGGCGCGCTCCTTGCGCATGAAGGCCTGGATCAGCCCGAACAGGAATACCAGCGCGCCGAGACCGGAAATGTACGAGCCGATCGAAGAGACGAAATTCCAGTCGGCGAACGCGTCGGGATAATCGGCAATGCGGCGCGGCATGCCGGCGAGGCCAAGAAAGTGCTGTGGGAAAAACACCAGATTGACGCCGATGAAGGTCAGCCAGAAGTGCAACTTGCCGACGAACTCGCTGTACATGTAGCCGGTCATCTTGGGGAACCAGTAGTACCAGCCGCCGAAGATGGCGAACACCGCGCCGAGCGACAGCACGTAGTGGAAGTGGGCGACGACGTAATAGGTGTCCTGCAACACGCGGTCGACGCCGGCATTGGCGAGCACCACGCCGGTGACGCCGCCGATGGTGAACAGGAAGATGAATCCCATCGCCCATAGCATCGGCGTCTTGAAGTCGATCGAGCCGCCCCACATCGTGGCGATCCAGGAGAAAATCTTCACCCCGGTCGGCACTGCGATCACCATCGTCGCGGCGATGAAGTAGGCTTGCACGCTCGCCGACATGCCGACGGTGTACATGTGGTGCGCCCAGACGACGAAGCCGATGCCGCCGATCGCCACCATCGCGTAAGCCATGCCGAGATAACCGAACACCGGCTTACGCGAGAACGTCGCCACGATCTGGCTGACCATGCCGAAGCCCGGAAGGATAAGAATGTAAACTTCCGGATGGCCGAAGAACCAGAACAGATGCTGGAACAACAGCGGATCGCCGCCGCCATGCGGATCGAAGAAGGTGGTCCCGAAGTTGCGGTCGGTCAGCAGCATGGTGATGGCGCCGGCAAGAACCGGCAGCGCCAGCAACAGCAGAAACACCGTTACCAGAATTGACCACACGAACAACGGCATTTTGTGCATGGTCATGCCGGGGGCGCGCATGTTGAAGATCGTGGTGATGAAGTTGATGGCGCCCAGGATCGACGACGCGCCGGCGAGATGGATCGACAGAATGACGAAATCCATCGCCGGGCCGGGATGGCCGTAGGTCGACAACGGCGCATAGATCGTCCACCCGGTCCCGGCGCCGTTGGCGCCCGGCTCGCCCTCGAAGAACATCGACGCCACGAGCAGAGCGAACGAAGCGGGCAACAGCCAGAACGAAATGTTGTTCATGCGCGGAAACGCCATGTCCGGCGCGCCGATCATCAGCGGGACCATCCAGTTGCCGAAGCCGCCAATCATCGCCGGCATGACCATGAAGAAGATCATGATCAGACCGTGCGCGGTCACGATGACGTCGAAGTAATGCGTCTCGTGGAAGATCTGCAATCCGGGATACATCAATTCGATCCGGATCAGGATCGAGAAAATGCCGCCGATCACACCGGCGATCAGCGCGAACACCAGGTACATCGTGCCGATGTCCTTATGGTTCGTCGAATAGACGAAACGGCGCCAGCCGTGCGGAATGGCGTGTCCGCTGTCATCGCCGTGTGCCGCGTGTGTCATCGTGTCCATTGTCAGGTCCTGCGTTGGCGCGTGTTTTTGGCTTTTGAGTTATCGCGTGAGTCTATCGCGGCGGTGCGCCGCTCGCCGCGAGTGCGGTTGGCGGCGCGCGGTCGAGACCGGCGCTCTTCTTCTCCTTGGCGACCCAGTCGTTGAACTCGGTCTCGCTCACGACCTTGACCGTGATCGGCATGAAGGCGTGGTCCTTGCCGCACAGCTCGGAGCACTGGCCGTGAAACAGGCCCTCGCTCGTCGCCTTGAACCAGGTGTCGTTGAGACGGCCCGGAACCGCGTCGATCTTGATGCCGAACGACGGCACCGCGAAGGAGTGGATGACGTCGGCGCCGGTGACCAGCACATGGACGACCTTATTAACCGGCACGACCAATTCATTGTCGACGGTGAGGAGCCGCGGCTGGCCGGGCTTGAGGTCCTTATCGGCCACCAGCAGCGAGTCGAACTCGAAGTCGCCGTTATCCGGATAACTGTAGCTCCAGAACCATTGCTTCCCGGTAGCCTTCACGGTCAGGTCCGCGGTCGGCTCGTCGAGCTCCAGAAACAGGAGCCGGAACGAGGGAACCGCAATCGCCACAAGGATGACGACCGGTACGATAGTCCAGGCGACTTCAAGCAGCGAATTGTGCGTGGTGCGGGACGGCGTCGGATTGGCGCGCGCATTGAAACGCAGCACCACGATCGCCAGCAGAACCAGAATGAACAGGGCAATGGCGCTGATGATCCAGAGCAGGAAGTCGTGAAACCACACAATGTCGACCATGACGGGGGAGGAGGCTTCCTGCAGGCCAAGCTGCCACGGCGAGGGCTGGCCGACACCGGCGAGCGCTGATCCCACGCTCGCCAGGACGGCGCCCAGGGTCAACGCGATGGCACTCAGGCGTGAGAACTGCGGCATCTGCTTCTCGGCTCCTCGTCCTTCAGTCAGGTCTCGTTCAGTCGCGTCTCGTTATCGGGCTTCGCCAAGCGGCGCCGCGCGATCCGAAACATGCAAGAAATGCGTGTCTGCAGCGCGACGGCGCCGGCCCGACGCTGCCTGCTGCCGACTGGTTTGTGCCACGGTCTGGTCCTTGACGGGCATCGGCGGGGGTCAAACCCCTCAAACCACAAATCGCGCTGTACCGCAATGCACTCTTCATCATCCGCGCGGGTCTATCCGCAGCGCATCCGAAGGCCACCGGGCGTGGCAATTTCGCTTCCTTCGCGCGGCCACAATGGCTTGGTTTCCATCGACCTTGACAGCGTAGGCTCGCCATGTAGGCAGGCCCGCGCGGCAACCGGCGCGGGCTCACTGATTCGTGCCGAATGACGAGGCCGGCAGCGGGGCGGTGCGGCCGAGGGCAGGCAAGGGAAGACGATCATGGCCTTTCGCATTGTCGAACGCGCGCTGCGGCCAATGGCCACGGCGTTCGGCGGCGCCGCTATCGCAACGCTGTTGCTCTCGGCGGGGGTGAGCCAAGCGCACGCGCAAGGCGCCGTCCGCGCGGTTCATGGCGATTGGCAAATCCGCTGCGACACGCCGCCGGGGGCGCAGAGCGAGCAATGCGCGCTGATGCAAAGCGTCACGGCGGAGGACCGGCCGAACGTCGGACTGACCGTGATCGTGCTCAAGACCACCGACCAGAAGAGCCGGCTGATGCGGGTGGTCGCCCCGCTCGGCGTGTTGCTGCCGTCGGGTCTGGGCCTGAAGATCGACAACAACGATGTCGGCCGTGCCGGCTTCGTGCGCTGCCTGCCGAACGGCTGCGTAGCCGAGGTGGTCATGGACGACAAGCTGATCGATCAGTTGCGCAACGGCCAGACCTCGACCTTCATCATTTTCCAGACGCCGGAGGAAGGCATCGGCTTCCCGATGAGCTTGAAGGGCTTCGGCGAGGGTTTCGACAAGCTGCCGTGACGGGTTCCCATTCCGGCTGGCGGGGCTTAAGCCGCGGGCGTGATCGGCAGGCCTCATGTTGGGCGGTGGCACTGATGCTCAACACGCCGGCGCGCACTGTCCGCCCATAAACTAGTTCGATGGTCTCGCCCGATGCTCCCAGACTGGTCGATTTTCTGCCGGCGGGCGTCGCCGCATGACGAGAATATCGCAAAAATTCACAGTGATTTGCTTGGACCTCTGGTGTGTGACGCTTGGCACGAGCGTATCATCGTCATTATTTCACCGTGCTGATGTGACGATCATCAGCGAACAGGCGGCGCAGCTATGGACACCAAGACGGTAGCGGACACCAAACGATATCCGGTCACCCACACCGACGCGGAATGGCGCAAGATTTTGACGCCGGAACAGTTCCGCGTCATGCGCGCGCATGGCACCGAGGCGCCGGGAAGTTGTGCGCTGAATTACGAGAAGCGTGCCGGTACATTTTACTGCGCCGGCTGCGGGCAAGAACTGTTCGCTTCCAAAAAGAAGTTCGAGAGCGGCACCGGCTGGCCGAGCTTCAACGATCCGGAGCCGGGCGCGGTCGAAACCTCGAGCGACGACAGCTACGGCATGGTCCGCATCGAGGTGCATTGCAGCCGCTGCGGCAGTCATCTCGGTCACGTCTTCGACGACGGGCCGCCGCCGACGCATCTGCGCTATTGCATCAACGGCGTGGCGATGAACTTCAAGCCGGAGTGAGCGCCGCGCCGGCCAGTCGCCATCAAGCGGGCTGATGCGACAGAACGAGGTGCTCCGCGCAAACCCCCCGAACGTACCCGAGCAGCCAGCGGTGCGCCAAATCGGCATCCAGCCGCGGGTGCCAGAGCAATGCGGAGACGGATAAGACCAAGCGCGCCCGCCTCACCGGACCGTAAATACGGCCGTTTTCGGGCCTCGGCGTGGCAATGCCCTCACGAAATTGCAATCGCGCGCGGCAAATTCATGCCTCGTTCATCCCGTCAAACTGTGGAACACTCCGATACCGCTAAATCGCCGGAGTTTGGCTCAACCACCCGGGGCTTGGCAGTTGATGAGCAGCGCACGGGACTCGGCCACTCGCTTGCTGCAATCGATGATGGTCGCCGCGGTGGTCTTGCCGGCGGCGATGTTCGCTTACGCCTGCTGGATCGGCTACCGCGACATTCACGGCGTCGCCGACGAGCGTATTGTTCGTTCGCTCGACGTGATGCAGGAGCAAGCGCTCAAGGTTCTGCAAACGGTCGATCGGACCTTCGCCGAAGTCAACGAGATCGCGCGCGGCATGTCCGACGACGACATTCGCGTCGATCAGCCGCGGTTGCACGAACGCCTCGCCGGCATCGTCGCAACGATGCCGCAGCTGCAGGGTATTACGATACTCGATCGTCACGGCTGGCCGTTGGTGTCGAGCGCGCTCGCTGCCGTGCCCGCCGACAGGGGCTTCAGCGACCGCAATTATTTCCGGGTTCAGCGCGATGAAGATCCTGGAACTTATGTCAGTGATGTGCGCGAGCCAGGGCTGCCCGGCATGGGCGGCGATTTCTTTGTTCTGTCGCATCGCCTGGAATCGCCCGACGGTCCATTCAATGGCGTCATTGCCGTTGCGGTGCGGCCGCTTTATTTCGAGGACTTTTATCAACTGATCGGCCGGACGCCGGGCAGCTTCTATGCCCTGATCCGCGAAGACGGCGCATACCTTGCCCGCTTTCCGGCGCTGGCCGATCGCTCGCGGTGGCTTAGTCCGGCAAGCACATTCCGAAGCACGATCGCCCAGGGCATCGACCACGGCCTCTACACCGCCAATTCGGACATCGATGGCATTTCCCGGCGCTTCGGCTTTCGCAAGCTTCCGGGATTCCCGGTCTACGCGCTCGCCGGGGTGACCACTGCGGCGCTGCGCACCGAGTGGTTGTCGAGCATGGCGGTGCATTTGATCTTCGGCCTGCCGGCCACGCTTCTGATCTTCGCCGTGCTCTGGGTGGCGCTGCGCCGCACACGGCGGCTTTATGAAGAGGCCGGCCGCCGCGAAGTGGCGGAGGGCGCGCTACGGCAGGCGCAGCGGCTCGAAGCAATCGGCCAATTGACCGGCGGCGTCGCTCACGACTTCAACAATTTGCTGATGATCGTTAGCGGCAGCGTCCACCGGCTGCGGCGGGATGTCATCGGCGACAAGCAGGTGCGGCTCCTGGACGCCATCACCACCGCCACCCAGCGCGGCGAAAGTCTGACCCGGCAATTGTTGTCATTCTCGCGGCGGCAGACGCTGCAGCCGAGCGTCATCGATCTGGCCGCCTGGCTGCCGGAGCTTAAGGAAATGCTCAGCCGTTCGCTGCGCGGCGATATCGATATCCGCGTGGTTCCCTCCAAGCGCTCATGCCTGGTCAAAGTAGATCCGAGCGAGCTCGAACTTGCATTGCTCAACCTCGCCGTTAATGCGCGCGACGCGATGCCGTCAGGCGGCACATTGACCATCACGACCAAGCCCATCGTACTGCGCGGTAACGCGACCGAGGACGGCTTGAGCGGCGAGTTCGTCGCCATCAGAATCGCGGACACCGGGGAGGGCATCCCGCCGGATGTGCTGCCGCGGGTCTTCGAACCGTTTTTCACCACCAAAGATGTCGGCAAAGGCACCGGCTTGGGGCTGTCTCAGGTCTACGGGTTCGCCAAACAATCGGGTGGCACTGCTAGCATCGCCAGCAGCAGCAAGCGCGGTACGGCCATCACGCTGTTCTTGCCGCGCTGCTTCGAAATGCTGGAACAGTTGCCGGAACCGTCACCCACCATCGCGGCAGGGTTGCCGGCCGGCACAGTGTTGCTGGTCGAAGACAATGCCGAAGTGCTTGAGGTTGCGCGCGGCTACTTCACCGATCTCGGCTTTAAGGTGAAGGAGGCGATGAGCGCACAAGACGGCCTCGAGCGCATCGAACGCGAAGACGATATCGATCTGGTGTTCTCCGACATTTTGATGCCCGGCGGTCTGAACGGGCTCGATCTGGCGAAGCTCTTGCGCTCACGCCTGCCGCGCATCGTGGTGCTGTTGACGACCGGCTATAGTTCGAGCGCACAGGACGCGGTGCGCGAGGGCTTCGAAGTGCTGCGGAAACCCTACGATCTTGCTGCGCTGCAGCGCGCGCTGTTAGCGGCGTTCAAGGCGGCGGGGCGGGCTCCTGGCAAAGCCGGCAGGCCGGTACGTCGCGCCGGCGGCGGCCGGAATCGCCGGATAAGCCTGGATCGCTTAGCGCCAGCGGCTTAAGTTCAAGCCGTTGCGCGCGCATGCGCGAGACCAACAAGAACTTTATGTTTTTACGGGGGGAGCTGCAGTCATGCAGGTGCTGGGCGTAAAGATCGGCGAGACCGAGACTGAAAAGAAAGTCCTGTTTGACGTCAGGGAGGATTGGCTCGCCAAACGCCGCGAAGAACCGATCGATTTGGGCGTGCCGATCATCGATCCGCATCATCATCTGTGGGAGCGCGGCGGCGCGCGCTATCTGCTCCAGGATATCAAGGGCGACATCGAGGCCGGCGGCCACAACATCCGCGCCACCGTGTTCGTGCAGTGCGATTCGATGTATCGCGCCGACGGCGACCCGAATTTCGCGCCGATCGGCGAGAGCGAATTCGTCAACGGCATAGCGGCGATGAGCGCCAGCGGTCTTTACGGCCCGGCGCGGATCTGTGCCGGCATCGTCAGCTTTGCCAACCTCTTCATGGGGGCCGAGGTCGACGCCGTGCTTGAGGCGCATTTGCGCGCCGCTGGCGAGCGCTTCAAGGGCATTCGGTACTGTTCGGTCTGGGATGCCGACAAATCGATCAAATCGACGCCGATGGATTTTCCGAAGGGTCTGCTGCTGGAACTCTAAGTTCCGCTCCGGCTTTGCGCGGCTTGCGCGCTACAAGCTTTCCTTCGACGCGCTTCTTTATCACACCCAAATTCCCGAACTCACGGACCTCGCGCGTACCTTTTCCGATACCCTGATTGTGCTCAATCACATTGGTTGTCCGCTCGGCATCGGCGTCTATGCCGGCAGACGCGAGGAAGTCTTCAAGGATTGGCAGCGCAATATCCGAGACCTCGCCAAGTGCCAGAATGTCGTCGTCAAGCTCGGCGGCCTGGGCATGCATTTCCTTGGCTTCGGTTTCGAGAAGTTGCCGGTGCCGCCGTCGTCGGACGATCTGGTCAGTGTCTGGCGGCCCTACGTCGAAACGTGCATCGAGGCGTTCGGTCCGCAGCGCGCGATGTTCGAAAGCAATTTCCCGGTCGACAAGCGCTATTACAGCTACGGCGTGATGTGGAACGCGTTCAAGAAGCTCGCCGCAGGCTACAGCGCCGCCGACAAGGCCGAATTGTTCTTCAACGCCGCCAAGCGGACCTATCGGCTCCCGACGACGGCATAATATCGGCGCTTCTCAAAAAACTGAAAACAGCCGAATGTGAGCAAGCAGAAAGTTTCTGCCTGCGCAGAACTCGTACAAGATGCGTAAGCACATCGAGCACAAAATAGGGGGGTATTGGATGAGCGATAGTCTGTCCAACACGGGTCGCGGACGGCGCGGCTGTAACATTCACCGCGGCGGCTGCACGTGCTCGCCTTCACCCGGCCCGAGCATGATGTCGCGGCGGATGTTGCTAGCCAGCACCATGGTGGGAGCGTTGGCTTCGGCTTTCAGCGCAGCGCCGTCATTCGCTGCGGCCGCGAACGCGGCCGACACGGGAGCTGCTTCCGGAAGCCGCCGGATTCTGCTCAAGGGCGGAACAGTCCTCACCATGCATCCTGCTTTCGGCGAGTTGCCGAAGGGCGACGTTCTGATCGATGGTTCCCGGATCGCGGCCGTCGGAACCGATCTGGCCGCGACCGATGCGCAAGTGATCGACGCCTCCAACACCATCGTGATGCCCGGCTTCGTCGACACGCATCGGCACCTCTGGGAAGGCGTGCTGCGCAACGCGCTGCCCGACGGTACGCTGGGCGACTACCTCAAGATCATTCTGGGCCGCTTCGGCCCCTTGTTTCGCCCGCAGGACGTCCACGCCGGCAACCTGGTGTCCGCGCTTGGCGCGCTCGATGCCGGCGTGACGACCGTCTTGGATTGGTCTCACATCCAGAACACGCCGCAACACACCGATGCGGCAATCCAGGCCCTGCGCGACAGCGGCATCCGCGCGGTGTTCGGCTATGGCGGCGCCCAAATCGCCGGCAAGCGTTGGTGGAACGACAATTCGCACAGTTACCCTCAGGATTTGAGGCGTTTGCGTACGCAATATTTTGCCACCGACGATCAGCTCTTAACTCTGGCGTTGGCCGCTTCCGGTCCGAACTTCGGCACCGAAGAGGTGGCGCTGCGCGAATGGCAGATCGCACGAGAGGTCGGGGTCCGCGTCAGCACCCATCTGGGAGTTGGGCGCGCCTCGATCGGCAAGCTGGAACCGCTGGGCCGCGCCGGAGCTCTCAACATTCCCGCGACCTATATCCACTGCAACTTCCTCTCCGAAACCGAGTGGAAGATGATCGCGGATTCCGGCGGCACGGTGTCGGTTTCGCCGCTGGTCGAGATGTACATGGGTCATGGCGTTCCAGCGACGCAGGCGGCGCTGGAGCATGGCATCAAGCCGAGCCTCAGCGTCGACGTCGAGACCTCGCTGCCTGGCGATTTTTTCACGCAGATGCGCACCGCCATGGCGGTTCAGCGCGGCATGGTCTTCGATCGCATGGCGCGAGGAGAATCCGAGGTGCCGCCGCTTCTGACTTCGCGCCAGGTGCTCGAGTTCGCCACGATCGAGGGCGCGCGCACGAATGGCCTCGGCGACAAAATCGGCAGTCTGGAACCTGGCAAGCAGGCCGACATCATCCTGTTGCGCACCGACCGCTTCAATGTGATGCCAATCAACGATCCGATCGGCGCCGTGGTGCAGGGCATGAACCCGGCCAATGTCGACACGGTCATCGTGGCTGGCAACGTGATGAAGCGGGACGGCCGTCTCGTCGGCGTCGATACGGCGCGCGTCGAGGCCGAAGTCCGCGCTTCGCAAGCATACCTGTTGGCACGCGCAGGCGGCCAGAAGGGTTAAACGACGAATGAAATGATATCCGCTCGTGAGGTTGCCGGTCACAAAAAATAAAACAATCGAACGGGAGTGAGCGGAAAGTATCTGCCGAGCCGGCTTTAGGTTTGAGACGCTGCAATCGGCGTGCCCGCAGTTTTTATAGTGACAGCCCAATGACGCCTGTCGTTGAGGTAATTTTTGATTGGCAGAAGAAAGTATTACCTTCTGACCCAGATTCGCCGCACCGGGGCTGTGGAGCGTGAGGGGCACTAAAAGACTTTGGACCAGACTACGCGCCTTCGTGCGTTACCGCCGGGCGCAGTTGGCGCTTTCGCTCCGGGTGACGATTGCCGCCCTCGTCGCTCTCGCGCTCGCGCAATTGTTGCAGCTTCCCTTGCCGTTGTGGGCGGTCCTGACGGCCATCATCGTGACGCAGATGAGCGTCGGCCGGTCGTTGAAAGCAACGGTCGATTACCTTTTGGGGACGCTCGGCGGCGCCATCTACGGCGGCGCCATCGCTGTACTGATTCCGCACGAGAGCGAAATCGCGCTGCTGTTGGTTCTCGCCCTTGCCATGGCCCCGCTCGCTTTCATCGCCGCGATAAACCCCAGATTTTCCACTGCGCCGGTCACCGCCATCATTGTGCTGCTGATACCGATCATGACTCATGTCAGTCCGATCGCTTCGGCGCTTGATCGCGTCATTGAGGTGGCGCTCGGCGGCGTCACCGGTCTCGTTGTGTCGTTTCTGCTGCTGCCGGCCAACGCCCATCGGCTGGTCGCCGTGGCGGCGGCGCGCACGCTTGATGAGATGGCGCGCATTCTTGGCCAGCTGCTGGCGGGATTGACGGTTGGTCTCGACGTAAATTCGCTCCATCGTATTCAGGACGGCATTGGTCAGGCCTTGCAGCAATTGTATGCGACGGGGAGCGAGGCCGAGCACGAGCGATCGACGCGCCTCGCCGAAGGCCCTGACACCGGGCCGCTGTTGCGCACGCTGCTGCGATTGCGCCATGACCTGGTGATGATTGGCCGAGCGGCAACCAATCCGCTGCCTGAAAACTTGAAGACGCGCCTCGAAACGCCGCTGCGACACGTCGGCGCAGCCTTGGCCGATTACTTGCGCGCGAGCGGCGCCGCGTTGCGGGCGGCTCGCTTGCCCCCGTCGCTCGGTGCCGTGGAAACGGCACTTGCTGGTTATGACACCGAGCTCTCTGCTCTGCGGAGGGATGGTCTGACGCGAAGTCTCTCCAGCGACGCGGCAGAAAGCTTCTTCGCCCTTGGATTTGCCCTTGAGCAGATGCACAACAATCTCAAAGATCTCGATCGCTGCGTAGCCGAATGGGCTGGATCGTCTGAGGAACGAGGCCGCAAGAATAGTCGGCCTGATTGATTCCGGCTTCGAATTGGGCCGATCCGGCCGCGGCAGAACGCGCTTTTCTGCTGCAATCAAAAGGGTCAATTTTTGCTCTGTCTGCAGCGAAGCGGGATACCGAAGCTCACTCCACAGGCGCAATCCGTTGCCCTGTACGAATTCGTACACAGGGTGTACATTTTTAGACGATTGGTGTGCAAAAGGGCACTGACGCGTGATGAGCATCCGTCCAGTTTGAGCAACGCTGGGATGTTCCTCCCGACCCCGGAGCGAGTGTGCCCCGAGCATCCTGGCCCGGCCAAGACCGTCCGGTCCTGGCATCCGCCGGTGTGATGTATGCGTCCGCGTAAAGAGCCCCGACCCACCGGGGCTCTTTCTTTTTAGCTGCTTTCACTTGTTCCGTAAGTGGCGGCCTTGTTCCAATCGGCCGAGGCCGCAGACGCGCGCGGGCTCAGTCGCTAGAAGCGAATAAACTCCAATTGATGTTCACTTTGGCACATCCGGGTTGCGGTGCTCGTGCTTTAGTCTGTACGACACCGTACGCATGGCCGCCGATGGGATCGCTGACCTATAGTGTAAGGAAATCGTCGGGGTTCCTCCCTGCGCGGTTTCTCGAGACAACCGCCAAAGGGCGGATCATCTCAACATATCCACCGCGCGAAATAGTTTATACGCAAGGCGATGATGCAGATGCCGTCTTCTACATCAGAAGGGGCAAGATCAAAATCACCGTCTTTTCCGACCTCGGCAAGGAAGCCGTTGTCGCAGTCCTTAAGGCAGACCAATTTTTCGGCGAAGGATGCCTGATCGGACAGCCGCTACGCTTGTCGACCATGACCGCCATGACGGAATGCGAGACGATGCGGGTCGAAAAGGTCGAGATGATGCGCTTGCTTCACGACGAGCCCTCATTTTCAGATATGTTTGTCGCGCATATTTTAGCCCGAAGCGCCCGTATGGAAGAGGATCTGATCGATCATCTCTTCAATTCGACCGAGAAGCGGCTGGCGCGGGTGCTGCTGTTGTTGGCCAATTTCGGTCAGGAAGGCAGGCCGGAACCGATTGTCAGAGGCGTCAATCAGGTGATGCTGGCTGAAATGGTCGGCACGACCCGATCGCACGTCAATTTCTTTATGAACAAATTCCGTACTCTTGGCTTCATCGCTTACAACGGCAGCCTCGAAGTTCATTCCTCGCTATTGACCGTGCTGCTGGCCGACCGGTCCTCCTCGGAGCGGTCGCCGGTGCGAAGACGCTCGCGTCGAAGCAGCCGGCGCGCTACCGAGTAAGAGGCATTCGGTAGTACTTCGACATCGGACTCCGAGGCAGTGTACAAATATCACTACCCTTCGATTTCACGAACTTGCTGCGGCCAGATCAGAACGGCAGCAAGGTTTCGGTCGCGCTGCCGTCTTTTCGGATGATGATCACGAGGCCGGGCTCATCGTAACCGCCCGCCTCCTTCAGTTCTCCGATGATGCGGTTGGCGTAGATGAGAGCCGCCCCGTCATTCGACAAAACGGTCCCCGCTGAATCCTCGTCAGTTCGGTCGGGAAAGCGAAGATCAAAAAAATATCGCGGCATCAACCCAGCGCCCCAAAAGGCTGATACCCGCGCGGCGCTGGATCAAGAATCCCGGAAAGCCACGGCGCCCATCGCCTCAGGGCTTGATTATGCCATCACGAACGGCGATGGCAACCGCCTGTGGCATGCCGGCGACGCCAAATTTCCCGGCAATGACGTGAGTGTGGATCTCCGCCGTTCGGTGGGTAATGCCCAACAATTCCGCGATCTGCCCGGACGTTCTCCCTTGAGCCACATGGCCCAACACCTCCAATTCCTGATTTGTCAGTTTGCGGGACAGCATGTTCGTATTCTCGGCTCGGCGGCGCTGTTTGCCCGGCCTAGGCCCAATGCCGAAACGCGCAACGGCGAACGCTGATCGAAATCAACATAAGAAAGAAAAAGGCCCCGAGCCATGGTGGGCTCCTGTCTGGGCGTGAGCGCTGCCGGTTTCTCAGACGCCGGCGCCGTCGCTGCTGATCACAGAATCACCGGTACGCTCAATTGAAAAACTGCGCAGTACAAATTCGGACAGCGAATTGCGTCTGCATAATGGAAGCTGTCTGCGATGTTTAAATTGCGACAGACGTTTTCACTTTGCATCATTATGTCTGGTGAATGGCTCTGTTCGCTTCGCGACTGTCTGGAGCAGGAGACGGTCACCCGCTATGGTCTCGCCACGCTACCTCGTGTTTGACGATGTGCCGCAAGCCGCCAAACTTGGCTTAACCGCCGATCAGATTGCGGCTTCACTCCGAGCGCCGCTCGCTGCGATCGGTGTCAAGGTCGTGAGGCGCCACGGCGCCCCGTCAAATTCAACGAAGGCCGGCTTTCAAGCGCGCGGTTTTTCGCGGGGCAAGTTTTTGACCACCTTCAATGAAGTCAATGACATCGTCAGCCGCCTTCTCGACGTTTCTGTGGCGGATTGATCCGGCTTGCCGAGCAAGCTTGTCAGTGCTTCGCGTCGCCTTTGGCGAACAAGTCGTCGAAATAGGCCTGCGAAACCGTGGTGATCTCCCACCAGGTGTTGTTGAGGTCAAGCAGCTTGAACGCGCGATGCCCGTCCGAGGTGCCGATGTCGAGGATGCGCTTGATGCCGAATTCGTCTTTGTGCGCGAGCGCTGCCGCATGGGCGGCGTCGACCTCGGCGTCCGTAGCCACAGACAGTTTAAAATGATTTTGCGTGCCTTGTTCTTTGGCATCGCCGTCCTCGACGCGAACGCAGATGACGGACCACGGTCCACCCTTCCACATATATTGCGCTTCCGGCAACGGTCGAACGATGTCGAGGCCGAGAAAGTCGGTCAAAAATCTTCTGGTGACGCCCATGTCGCTGCACTCATAGGTGCCGTGCGAAAAGAGTTCATTGCTGATAAGCGGTGCGGCTGTTGACATTGCTTGTCTCCCTGGGTCGGATCAATCGGCAAACTGGTCGCCTTTTTCGCGCAGCGCGGTGTAGACGAGTTCAGGGGTGCGATACTCGACTTCCCACCAGTTGGAATCCTTGTCCACGCAATAGAGCGCATATGAGCCATTGCGAAAGGCCGGCTTCTGCACCCGCGTAATGCCGTATTCCACCTTGTTGGCGTTGAGCTTCTGGTAGGCGTCGTCCACCGCGGCCTGGCTCGGCGCCTCGAAGCCCCAATGGTTGAGCATTTCCTGCGGCACCTCGACATTGGCGGCCTGACGAACCTCCAGCACCCAGTAGGGCTTGTCGTGTTTGGCAGCGCCGGGCCGATGTCCCTTCTCGCGCACATACATAAGCCCTTCGGAGGGCTCGACGCATTCCATGTCGAATGCCTCTTCGTGCATACGGCGCGCGCGCTTCAAATCCGTCGTCACCAGCGCGCCGCAAATGATCGATCGCGTTTTGACGCAAGGTGAGTTGCCGCCCGGCTTAAATTGCATATTCATCGCTGATCTCCCTGGCTGTTGTCGTTACAGATCGAGCACGAGCGTCTCGCCCGGCATGGCGCGCGATACGCACACTTGGAGGAAATTCTGTTTTTCATCGTCGTCGAGCACCTCGTCGCGATGATCGACCTTGCCGGACAAAAACCTGACCCGACAGGTGCCGCAGCGGCCGCTCGTGCAGAGCGTTTTGACCTTGAAACCCTGCGCTTTGAGGACGGCGAGGATGCTTTTGTCGGCGGGTACGGTGAAAGTCTTGCCGGCTTTCTTCAAAACGATGTCGAAGGGCTGATCACTGTGTTCGGACGTCAGATCGGCGGCACTGCCCTTGAACAATTCGTAGTGCACCGTGCCTTCCGGCCAGTCGGCGGTTGCGGCGAGGGTGCCGCGAATGAGTCCGATCGGGCCGCAAACGTAGACGTGGGCGCCCGGCCGCCGGTTGTGCAACAGCGCCTTTAAATCGAGGCCTCGTGCAGGATCGCCGCCGTCGAAGTGGGTCTTGAGGTGATCGCCGTGCCGTGCACGCAATTCATCGAGAAACGCTGCGTCTTCCGCGGCGCGCGCGCAATAGTGCAAGGTATAATCTCGGCCAACCTTGGCAAGGCGTGCCGCCATCGACATGATCGGCGTGATGCCGATCCCGCCGGCGATCAAGATATTGGTTTCACCGGCCTCGTAGAGCGGAAAGTCGTTGCTTGGCGGCGCGGCCTGGAGGACGTCCCCGACTGCAAGCCGGTCGTGCAGATAAACCGAACCGCCGAGGCTGTCGGGCTCGCGCAACACGCCAACGACGTAATAATCTGTCTCCGCGCAGTCATTGAGCAGAGAATAAGATCGGGTCTCTTCATTCGGCAGCTCGATGTCGATATGAGCTCCCGGCGTGAAGGCTGGCAGTCCGTCACCGTTTGCCGATGAGAGTACGATCCGGCGAATACGCGCAGTTGCCGCTTCGATCCGATCGACCTTCAGTTGCAGCAATTCCCGTCCCCCGTCTTTCCCCAGTCTTTCGCAGCGTTAGGTGAAGTCATCAGAACTCAATCAACGAGCGCGAGTTGCGTCCGCGTGCTGCTTGTCGACTGTTGTTGGGTATTTAGCTGACACCGTGCGTGGTCTTTCCTTGACATAGATCAAGAACAGATCAGGCAGGCCGATGCGGATTTGCATCACCGCCCCGCGTTTATGCATCGCGGGAATGAGTTTGTTTATCCGCTGAGTTTCGAGGAGCGGGACGTGTCGTCACTGAGCGCGGATTTTCTCCCAATCCAAAAATCGTGCGGCCTTCGCGGCCATCGACGGGATTTTTGTCGGGCGCAGAAGTGATGGTGTGCGTATTGCCGTCGATCCTGGAGAAGCGTGTCCGTCTCCCGATGCGCGCCCGTTGCGTCATCCCTCGCCGATCTCACGCAAAATTTCGGTCGTGTGCTCGCCGAGCCGCGGCGAGGGACGCTCCGCCGCCATCCGTGCGCCATCGAGCACGATTGGCGTGCGCACGCCCGGAATCTTCCCGCCCTTGGCGGCCGCGCTCGGCCGCTCGATCTTCATGCCGCGATGGATCACCTGCGGGTCGGCGAATACTTGCGCGAGATCGTTGATCGGGCCGGCGGGCACGCCGACCGCTTCGAGCTTTTCAAGAAGCACGGCGCCTGGAATGCGCGCCGTGGCGGCGCAGAGACGACCGATCAGTTCGGCGCGATGCGCGAGCCGGGCTTTGTTATCGATGTAGTCCGGGTTCTTGGGGAGGTCCGGTTCGCCCAGCACGCCACACAGCTTGGCAAACTGGCCGTCATTGCCGCTGGCGATGATGATGTGGCCGTCGGCGACCGGAAACACCTGATAGGGCGTGATGTTGGCGTGCGCGTTGCCCATACGGTGGGGCACCTTGCCGGAGACCAGATAATTGAGCGCCTGGTTGGAAAGGACGGCGACGGTCGAGTTGACCAGCGCGGTATCGACGTAGCCGCCACGGCCGGTTTTCTCACGCCGCGCCAACGCCGCAAGAATGCCGACCGCCGAATACACGCCGGTAAAAATGTCGGACACCGGCACGCCGGCGCGCAGCGGCTCGCCGTCGGCATTTCCGGTGAGATCCATGAAGCCGCCCATGCCTTGCGCCATGAGGTCGTAGCCGGGCCGGCTGGCGTAAGGTCCGTCTTGGCCGAAGCCGGTCACCGAGCAATAAATCAGCCGCGGCATTTCCGGCGCGAGGCTCTTGTAGTCGAGGCCGAACTTGGCGAGCCCGCCGACCTTGAAATTCTCGATCAGCACGTCGGAACGCGCGGCAAGTTTTTTGACGATCCGGCGGCCCTCTTCGCTCTCGAAATCGAGCTCGATGGAGCGCTTGCCGCGGTTGGTGCCATGAAAATAGGCGGCGCCGAGATGAGTGCCGTCGGCGGCGGGAACAAACGGCGGGCCCCAGGAGCGGGTGTCATCGCCGGCGCCTTTGCGCTCGACCTTGATCACGTCAGCGCCCAGATCGGCAAGGATTTGCCCGGCCCAAGGACCGGCCAGGATGCGAGCAAGCTCCAGGACGCGCAGACCGGCCAAAGGACCCGACATGAACAATTCCTCCCGCTTTGCGGCGGTCGCGCCGCGGCGGTTAACTGACAAAGCGGCGCGCGTTTGTCTACCGGCCACCGGTTTCGCTAACCTGGATGTTTCGCTAACTTGTCATCGCCGCCTGCGATCATTAATTCTGTTTCTGCCGGCGCGGACTGATTGATCGACCGATGGTTGCGGTGAACGCCTCTTTCTTCAGCGATATGCTGCAAAGCATCGCCGATCGCAGCCGCGCCCTGATCCGGCGGGAGCGCCGTGAGCCGACGCGGGGGCGGCTGGATGGCCTGATCGATCTGTGCGAGGCGCTCCTTTCCGGCCGGGGCGAGGCCTCTGGTGTGGCGCTCGCCAACGAAATTCTGGCCGATTATGCAGCCCTGACGACCGGACCGCGCATTGCGTTTTTTGAGTCGCTGGCGCGCACCTTTGGCTACGACAATTCACGTATCGAGGCGGCGACCGCCGCCTGGCGGCTGTCGCAATCCGCCGATGACGCGGCGGAGCTGCATCGCGCCAGCGAGCCGCGCCGGCTCGAGCTTTTTCGCCGGCTCAATCTTGCACCCGGCGGCACCGCCGCGCTGGTGCGCATGCGCGAACAGCTCATGGATGCCATGGACCATCGCGACGATCTCGCGGTCATCGATAACGATTTCGTCCATCTGTTTTCATCCTGGTTCAATCGCGGCTTTTTGGTCCTCCGCCGCATCGACTGGTCGACGTCGGCTTCGATTCTGGAAAAGATCATCCGCTATGAAGCGGTGCACGAGATTCGCGATTGGGAGGATTTAAGGCGGCGCATCGATCTGCCGGACCGGCGCTGCTATGCGTTCTTTCATCCGGCGCTGGTCGACGAACCACTGATCTTTGTCGAGGTGGCGCTCACTCGTGAAATACCGGATGCGATCGCGCCGATCCTGTCCGACAAGCGCGAGCTGGTCGATCCGGAGCGCGCCGCCACGGCGGTGTTCTACTCCATCACCAATTGCCAGCGCGGACTGGCCGGGGTGACGTTCGGCCACTTCCTGATCAAGCAGGTGGTGGAGGAAGTCCGCCGCGAATGGCCGCGCATCTCGACCTTCGTCACGCTGTCGCCGTCGCCGAATTTCGCCGAGTGGCTCAAGCGCGAACGCGCTAACGAAGCTTCACTTGCGCTCACCGAGGATGATCGCGAAGCGCTCGCAGGGCTTGACCGGCCCAAGTGGTGGCTCGACGCTCGAGCTGGTCGAGATCATCGGCGAGCCGATCATGCGCGCTGCCGCCTGGTATTACGTGCGGGCGCGCAATCGCCGCGGCTTGCCGCTGGACGCCGTCGCTCGCTTCCATCTCGGCAATGGCGCGCGGCTGCAGCGGCTCAACTGGATCGCCGATACGTCGGAGCGGGCGCTCGAGCAATCATACGGCCTCATGGTCAATTACCTCTATGATCTCGATTACATCGAGCAAAACCACGAGGCTTATGCGCAGCAGCATGCGATCGTCGCCTCGACCGGCGTGACCCGGCTGGTGCGCTCGCCGGCGCGCGAAATTGTCGCGGTTTCGGGGTAAATCTCGTTCTGGTCATTCCGGATCGCCGCACAGCGGCGGGTCCGGAATCCATAATCCAGGCGTTATGCCAATGGGATTCCGGGCTCCTCGCTTCGCTCGGCCCCGGAATGACGAAATAGGTGCTGTTATGCCCAACCTGCTCGGCGTTCTGGAAACTTCGCTGTACGTCGACACGTTCGAACGCGCTTGTCCGTTCTACGAGCAGATACTCGGGCTCAACAGCATCTTCCGCGATCAGCGGCTGTGCGCTTACGACGTTGGCGGTCGCGGCGTGCTGCTCTTGTTCTTGCGCGGCGGTTCGCTGGAGGCCGTGCAACTACCCGGCGGCACGCTCCCGCCACATGACGGTCATGGGCCCGTGCATATGGCCTTCTCAATCGCCGCTGATGAACTTGCCGCGTGGGAAGAGCGGTTTGCGGACGCCAACATCGCAATCGAAGGCCGCATCAAATGGCCGCGCGGCGGTGAGAGCATTTACTTCCACGATCCGGACGGGCACGTGCTCGAACTGGCGACGCCCGGTTTGTGGCCCGGATATTAGCAACTCAAACCGCTCATCGCCGGCTTGAGGGTGATCGTTGCTAAGATTTGCCGTACACCGGCACGACGCCGCCGCGGGTGACGCGGTTTTCCGGAGAAGCGAGAAACAAAATCGTTGCTGCTACTTCTTCGACCTTCGGCCATAGGCTGTAATCGGCTTTGGGCATAGCGGCTCGATTGGCCGGTGTGTCCATGGTCGACGGCGCGATGGCGTTGACGAGAATGCCGTCCTTCACCACCTCCTCGGCAAGCGCTGCGGTCAACGCAGCCACGGCGGCCTTGCTCGCGGCGTAGGCCGCCATCCCGGCGCCCGTTCGCCATTCGAGGCCGGGCCGGGCGGCGACATTGACGATGCGCCCGCCCTCGGTGGTGATCATGGCGTTGATCGCGGCCCGACAGCACAACAGGCAGCTGACGAAGTTCATGTCGATCTGCTGTCGTAGCGTCGCAACGCTTGCTTCTCGCAGCGGTCCGGCGGCAAAACCGCCGGCGATGTGGATCGAAGCCCAGAGCGGCCCGGCGCCATCGTAGAGCCGGCTAACGCCTTTCTCATCGGCGAGGTTGCCGGTGATTGTCAGTGCGACCTGCTTGTGGTCGCGCAGGCGGAAACGCTTTGCCTCGGCTTCGTCCATGCACGGTACATGGCACATCGCGCCGCCTGCGATGAGCGCTTCGACCACGGCGGTGCCTAACGCGCCGGCACCGCCGGTGATCACGATGTGCCGATTGCGAAAATCCATAGCGCCGCTCCCTGAAGTGTGCCCGGGTCGGCATCATCGTCGATCCGCGGATCAAGACAAGAACCATCGCGTCGGCGATCAACAGAACGGCGGATTTGCTACTGTGCCGTTAGGGGAGAATCAGTGGCCGATTTCGATCTTGCCATCATCGGTGGCGGCATCAACGGCGTCGGCATCGCTCGCGATGCCGCCGGTCGCGGTTTGAAAGTCCTGCTTTGTGAGCAGAACGACCTGGCCTCGGGGACTTCGTCAGCGTCCTCAAAGCTGATCCACGGGGGTCTGCGCTATCTGGAACATGGCGCGCTGCGGCTGGTGCGCGCCGCGCTCAGCGAACGCGAGGTGTTGTTGCGGATGGCGCCGCATCTCATTCGCCCGCTGCGCTTTGTGTTGCCGCTTGATGCGGCGAGCCGCTCACCGATTGTGTTGCGGCTCGGTCTGTTTGTTTATGACCTGATCGGTCATAGGGCGATCTTACCAGGCACGAATCCGGTCGATCTTGCCACTGGCGAAGTCGGCCAGCCGCTCAAGCGCTGCTTCCATTATGGCTACGAATATTCCGATTGCTTTGCCGACGATGCGCGCCTCGTCGTGGTCAATGCGATCGACGCCGCCGAACGCGGGGCAACGATCCGCACCCGAACGCTTTGCGCGCGCGCCGAGCGTGGCGACGAATGGCGGCTCAGTCTCAACGCGCGCGGCGTGCGTGATGTCGTGACCGCCCGGGTGCTGGTCAACGCAGCGGGCGCCTGGGTAGAGACGGTAGCGGAGACGGTGCTGCAACAGCCGTCGTCAAGGCGTCTACGGCTCGACAAAGGCAGCCATATCGTGGTGCGCCGCCTCTACGATCATGACCGCGCCTACATCTTACAGGCGGCCGACGGCAGGGTCGTGTTCGCGATTCCGTTTCAGCGCGATTACACGCTGATCGGCACGACCGATCAGAGTTTTTCCGGCGATCCGGCGGCGGTCGCGCCATCGAAAGAGGAGATCGATTACCTCTGCGGTGTCATCAATGAATATTTCCGCTCGGCGATTGGGGCTGCGGACGTAGTGTGGGCCTATGCGGGCGTGCGTTCGCTCTACGACGACGGCGCGCGCAAGCCGCAGGATATTGGGCGCGACTACGCGCTTATCCTCGACAAAAGCGTTGGTCGGGCGCCGCTGCTGACGGTCTATGGCGGCAAGCTCACCACCTACCGGCGCCTCGCGGAGGACGCGCTTGACCGGCTGTCGCATTTTTTTCCGCGTTCGCGGCCCTGGACCGCGAAGAGTTCATTGCCGGGCGGCGATTTCGTTTATGACGGCGCTGCGGCGTTGATTGCGCGCACGCAGCGGCAATGGCCGTTTCTGACGGATGATCATGCACGCCGCCTCGTCGCTGCCTACGGCACGCGCGTTGCAAACGTACTCAAAGCCGCTACGACGCTCGACGATCTCGGTATCTGTTTCGGCGCCGATCTCACCGCCGCGGAGGTGCGTTATCTGATGACCAGGGAATGGGCGCGGACGGCCGACGACGTGCTATGGCGCCGCTCCAAGCTTGGCCTGCATTTTTCAGAAACTGAACGAAACGCGCTCGAACGTTTCATGGCGCAGCCGCAAAGCTGACGCGGCGCGCATCAGCGGAGATAGCGCGCCGTATTAACGGAACGCTCACCACGTCGGAGAAGTGCGGCACATCAATACCCAGGCTGTACTAAGGGCCGGGGATGCTTTTACCAACCCGCAAGACGCCCCGTGATTTGATGCATCCGGCGCCGGCTCTTCGCCGCAAGACCGCCGAGGCAGTCAGCGATGTCCTCTGATTCAAAAATGTCCAAGAAAGAGATTGGGGACCTGATTGCCGGGCTCTGCATTCTGGTCGTCGATGATAACCAGTACATGCGCAAGACGGTCCGCAATCTCTTGGTCAATTGCGGCATCAAGGACATCTACGAGGCGTCCGACGGAATTTCTGCGCTCGACACGATTCGCACCGTGGGTCCCGACGTTGTAATCCTCGACTGGGAGATGCCGCTGTTGAGCGGCGCCGAACTCGTGCGCATCGTGCGTTCGCCCGGCGTTTTTCCCGTTCCGGACGTGCCGATCATCATGCTCAGCGGGCACGGTGAGCGCTGGCGCGTGGTTGAAGCCGTGAAGCTTGGCGTCAACGAGTATCTGGTTAAGCCGGTTTCGGCGAAGTCGATCTATGACCGGCTGGTTTCGATCGTCACGCAGCCGCGGCCTTTGGTGCAGCTCGGCGACTATTACGGTCCGGAGCCGCGCAAGCTGGCCGTCGAAGGCGGCGACGACGCCGACCTGCTTACATCGCTTGCCGATCCGGTAGCGGACTGACGGCGGCGAGCGAACGCTGGCGGGAAAGAACCGGCCGCTGCGACTTCTCGATCTGCTTAACAACCCACAAAATCTCTTGCAGTTTTCCAGCTGCTGCGGCTGTTTGGGGACATGCAGAGCTTTGCATCAAAGCGAGATTTTGCGCCGTGGACCGATCCCAAACTCCGCCCGGTGCTGCGCATAGAAACTTTGACCAAGCGGTTCGGCGCCGTAGCGGTCGTCGATCATCTGTCGCTGGATATTTATGACGGCGAGTTCTTTGCTCTGCTCGGCCCCTCGGGCTGCGGCAAGACCACGTTGTTGCGCCTGATTGCGGGTTTCGAGCGGCCGAACGCGGGCCGCATGCTTCTTGACGGGATCGATCTCGCTCCGGTGCCGCCTTACCGGCGGCCGGTCAACATGATGTTCCAAAGCTACGCGCTGTTTCCACACCTTACCGTGGAGGCCAACATCACCTTTGGCCTCAAGCAGGAGGGTTTGACCAAGGAAGAAATCTCGCGCCGCGTTGCCGACATGCTCGATCTGGTCAAACTCGAACGCTTCGCCGGCCGCAAGCCGCACGAGCTGTCCGGCGGACAGCGCCAGCGCGTGGCGCTGGCACGCTCGCTGGTCAAGCGTCCGCGCGTCTTGCTGCTCGATGAGCCGATGGCGGCGCTCGACAAGAAATTGCGCGGCGAAACTCAATTCGAATTAATGGAACTGCAGCGCAAGCTTGGGCTCACGTTCATCATCGTCACCCACGACCAGAGCGAAGCAATGACAGTCGCCGACCGCATCGCCGTGATGGATAGCGGCCAGCTGATGCAGGTCGCGCCGCCCGCTGCGATCTATGAGCAGCCGAACTCACGCTGGGTCGCCGACTTCATCGGCGATGTCAATGTGTTTGAGGGCCGCCTCGGGGCCGATGGTTTCAGTGTCGAGGGGACGGCGGCAGGCAATCTGCGCGTGGCCGCGAAGGCGGACGTCGCGCCCGGCGCGACCGTGTGGGTGGCCGTGCGGCCTGAGAAGGTCCGCATCACCCGCGAGCCGCCATTGCCGGGCGCGGACGGTGGCGTCGCCGGCACGATCGTCGATATCGGTTATCTCGGGGATACCTCAATCTATAAGCTGCGGCTTCGCGACGGCTCCGTAATGAAGGCGGCGATCGCCAACGTGGGTGGCCGCGCCGCGCATGCGTGGACCTCCGGTGAGGACGTTTGGCTGACCTGGCCCCCGGAGAATGCAATGCTGCTGACGCGATGAGGGGCGAAACAGCGTCATGAGCTCGAAGCAGGGGGCCTCTCTCGCGCACAAGCTTATCGTGCGCATTCCGTACATTTGGTTGCTCGCGTTTTTTCTGTTGCCTTTTCTGATCGTGCTCAAGATCAGCCTGTCGCAGACGGCGATCGCCCAGCCGCCCTATACGCCGGTGCTCGACTTTGCGGCCGGCTGGAACGGCCTCATCGCCTTCTTCACGGGGCTGTCATTCGACAATTATGTACTGCTCGGCTCCGATCCGCTTTATCTCTTGTCTTACGTCAAGAGCCTGGAGATTGCCGCGATCTCCACGCTTATCCTCCTTGCCGTCGGCTTTCCGATTGCTTACGGGATCGCGCGGACGCCGCGGCGATGGCAAGCGATCCTTGTCGTCCTCACCGTGCTGCCGTTCTGGACATCGCTGCTCATCCGCATCTATGCGTGGATGAACATCTTGCAGCGCGACGGGCCGCTCAATGAGGTCCTGATGGCGCTTTCGCTTGTCCGGGAGCCGCCGGTGTGGCTCTCAACCGACACCGCCGTCTATATCGGGATCGTCTATTCCTACCTGCCGTTCATGGTCTTGCCGCTCTACGCCACGCTGGAGAAGCTGGACGAGTCGTTGCTGGAAGCGGCCGCCGATCTTGGCGCCCCGCGCTGGAAGGTTTTCTGGCTGGTGACGCTGCCCCTGTCGATGTCCGGAGTCATTGCCGGCGTGCTTCTGTGCTTCATCCCTATTGTTGGCGAGTTCGTCATTCCCGATCTGCTCGGCGGTTCGCAATCGCCGATGATCGGGCAGACCATCTGGATGGAATTTTTTGGCAACAAGGACTGGCCTGCGGCCTCCGCGGTCGCGGTTGTGCTCGTTTGCCTGCTGGTGACGCCGATCGTGGTTTACCAGAACCAAGCGATGCGCGCAGTGGAGCGCGATTGAAGATGCGGAGGCTTTCCGCTTTCAACCTCGGAGCCGTTCTGGTCGGGATCGGCTTCCTCTATCTGCCGATCGCGATTTTGGTGATCTATTCTTTCAACGCCTCCCGTCTTGTGACGGTCTGGGGCGGTTGGTCGACCCATTGGTACACCGAACTCTTCAACGATGCACCGCTCCTCGAAGCGGCCTTCATCAGCTTCCGCCTGGCACTCGTTTCGGCCAGCGCTGCGACCATCCTGGGAACGCTTGCCGCGCTGGCGCTGGTGCGCTTCGGACGTTTTCGCGGCCGGCTTCCGTTTGCTGCAATGATCTACGCGCCGCTGGTCATGCCGGAAGTGATCACAGGTTTGTCGCTGCTCTTGCTTTTCGTAGCCGTCGCGGTCAACCGCGGCTTTTGGACCGTCGCCATTGCCCACACCACGATGGCGATGTGCTTTGTGACCGTCATCGTACAGTCGCGGCTTGTCGATTTCGATTTGAGCCTCGAGGAGGCGGCGATGGATTTGGGAGCCACACCTCTGCGCACCTTTACGTCCGTGACCTTCCCGTTGATTTTGCCGGCCATCGCTGCCGCCTGGATGCTCGCATTCGCGCTGTCGCTCGACGATTTGGTGATCGCGAGCTTCACCACCGGTCCAGGCGCGACGACGCTGCCGATCCGGATCTATTCGGAGGTACGCCTCGGCGTGAAGCCGGAGATGAACGCCGTTTGTAGTATCATGGTGGCGGTTGTTGGCGTCGCGGTGATTGCCGCTTCGCTGCTTGCCAAGGTCACCGGCGGCAGAGGTGCAAGCGTGACCTGATCAATCGCGCATCTCAAACCGCAAAAAATTTAATCTCGATTTTTAGCTGCCGAAGGCGCCGAGCCGTTTGGAGAGGCGAGCAGCTTGTCGATCACCGAGCGCACGGCGGCGCCGGCGTTGTGAGTCTTGATGGCGTCGAGGAGCGGGGCGGCGGCGCCGGAACGGCGGATCAGACTTTGCGCGTCCGGCAGCATGATCGGATCGTCCCACTGGCCCTGGACGACGAACGGCAAATCGAACTGGTTGGCGGTCGGCGCTGGAAACGAGTGTGGCTACGCCCTTGAGGTCAAGATCGCGGGTGGGAACCGAGACTTGGCCATTGACTGCGAGGCGCACCGACGGCCCGTCCAGGCGCATGTCGTCGACCGACACCTGGCCTTGCTCGATTTTGAGGCCGAGGGCGAACTTGTCGAAAGGCGTGCGGCCAGTGCGGAAGTCTCCGTTGCCAGACAGCGGCCTGCGCTCAAGCCGGCGCAACAATTGCTCGACATTGATCCCGGCGACTGCACCGTTGTGGGCGGTGAGATTCGCGGTGCCGTGGAGCGTATTGGTCACCGCCAAAACGGACGCGCCGAAACCCTCGACATTGAGTGTCATGTTGCCTCGGCCCTCGAGCTTGCGAATGCCGAATATCTGGTCAAGGCAGCTTTCGAGATCGACGTCGACAAACTGCACGTGCGAGGTCACGGCAACGCCGCCGGCGGTATTGGCGAGCCCAAGCGAGCCCTTGGCGATGCCGCCGAAGGCTTGTGCTTCTCCAATGGCCACATCGAGCTTGCCGTTGCGCACCGTGGCGGCGGCGGCCGTTCGCCCCAATTGCGCGCTTGCTATTTTGACGGTGGCGGCCGAAACGCGAAGATCGAGGTCAAAGTCGGCCATGCCGTCAAGCGCAATGGGCAGATGATCCCACGCGCGTTCGTTCGCCGCCAGGATGTGAATGCCGGACACGTATGGCGTTAGATCAAGCGCGTCGGCCGCGAGTGTGCCCTGGACCGTGCGCTGATCAGCCGACAGCGTCATCACGCCTTCCGCACTGTTGCCGTCAAGTTCGACGTTGACTCCGGATAGCGAAGCGACCCCGGCGGCGAGGCTGCTTTGTGCCCGCAACGCGAAGCGCCCGAAGCCGCCGAATGGAAGCTCGCCCGTGTGCGCCCAACGCAGCGCGTCACGCAGCGAGGCAGATTCCACGCTCAGCGTTCCGTCGACCTTCAACGTCGGCTGGTCGCTCGCCGAACCGTCGAAAGCGACCTTTAGCGGCGCCCCAGTCAGGCGAAGCTTGACGCCCGAACGATCGCCATTGAGTGCGGCGAGAAAGTCGCTCAGCGTCAGGCTCGCTTCGACCGGCTCTTCGTGCCAGACAAAATGGCCGTTGGCGCCGAAACTGCGAGAAATCGACGGCCAAGCGAGCTGGAATTCCACGCCTTCGAGGCGGTCGGTGGTTTCCTTCCCGCCGCGAAAACTGTGGACGAGGACGACGCCGTCACGAATGCCGATCTCTGAGAACGATGTTATGCGGCTGGGATTGGGCTCGAGCGCGTGTGCCAGCGATTGGGTTAAGCCCGACCAATTTGACTGGCCGTTTGGCTGGAAAGTCACTGTGATGGCAGGCCGCACCAGCGTTACGTCCGCGATTTCGATTCGACCCGCGAGCAGCGGGAAATAGCGCAGGTGAGCGGTCAGCTCTTCAGCGAGCACGGCTGGCTGACCGGTACGGTCGTCGCCGAGCAAAACATCGTGGAAACTTACCGTCCCGGAAGGGAAGAGCGACACCGAGACGCTGCCGCGCAGCACCGGGTCGAGCCCGGTGACGGCGTGGATCTCCCGAGCAACTGCGTCCCGGACCGAGGCAGCCGGAATGAGAAAGGACAGACCTACCAATGTTACGAAAACTGCCGCGATCACGGCAGCAACGGCAATCGCAAGGCGCTTCAAGCCAGTAGCTGCGGTCACGGGAGGTGTGTTCCGAGTGGTTCGGTTAAGTGGCCGAATAATACGGTTTGACGGCTAAGCTGCAATCCTGCCTGGCATCTGTGTCGCTTTCGTGGCCGGGGCTGCGTCCAAACAGTTGCTTTATAAGGGCAAAACCGCGCCGGTCGTGGGCAATCAATGCCGGAACGCGCCGCGAACCGCCATAGGCAGTTGACGACTGCGATTTGGTTATCGCTGCGAAGTACGAAGCCTTTGGCTTGTTGGCACATTCGCGACTTCCGCGATCATCTTCTTGACGATGGCTTGGCCGAACGAATTGAAATCTTGCGCCACCTGCACAAAGGCGCCCGGACCGCCCACGACATTGTTGCGATAATAATTGTCGAGGCCGCCAGGCGGATTGGTGTGGTCCGGATTCCATGCCAGAGGCGTTTCGCTGAGGATGACGAGGCCGTTGATAATTACCCCCTGCGCCAGCGCTTCATCACGTGCCGAAACCACGTCGCGGCCGGCATTGTTGGTGCCATCGCCGGAGATGTCGATGGTCCGGCGCGGCGCGTCATAAGGCGCGCGGGCAAACTGCGCCATCGAGAATTCGATTGCCCCGGAAATCGAAGTGCGATCCGCGAACGAGCGCGGCGCCTCCAGTAGCCGATCGCCGAAGCCTTTTGCCGATACTGCGTCGCCGATCGTCGCCCAATCGATCACGACCCGCTGTGCGCCGACGCCGGACCATTCGACGAAGGATAACCCGATGCGGCTATTGCGGCCTGAGCGAATGGCGTCGAGCACGCGCGGATCGGAGATCGCGGCGGCATAACCCTCGCGTTGCAGCTGGAATTTCGCGCTATCGACACTGCGCGACACATCGGCCGCCAATATCAGCAGAAGGTCGACTTGCTCAGCGGCCGGCACCGTGGCCGGAACGAGCACCATGCCGGCGCAGATCAGAAACAGAATAGTTGCGGCGGCGCGTACAGACTTCATGCAGTCGCTATAACTCGCAGTTGCTAGGACTCGCTCGCCGCCGCATGGATCGCGGCGCGAATGCGCTGATAGGTTCCGCAGCGGCAGATATTCGTGAGCGCTGCGTCGATGTCGGCATCTGTCGGCTTGGGCTTTTGCGTCAGCAGGGCAGCGGCCGTCATCAGCATACCGCTCTGACAGTAGCCGCATTGTGGCACGTCGTGTTCCACCCACGCTTTTTGCAGCGGGTGGAGTTCGCCATTCTGCGCCAGGGCCTCGACCGTGGTCACCTTTTTGCCGCCCAGGCTGCCGACCTGAATCTGACAAGAGCGCGCGGCGACGCCATCGATGTGCACGGTGCAAGCGCCGCACTGGGCAATGCCGCAGCCGTATTTCGTGCCGGTGAGCCCGATCGTATCGCGCAGCACCCACAGTAAGGGTGTGTCGGGCTCCACGTCGACCTCGTAATGATTTCCGTTAACAGAGAGTGCCTGCATGTTTGGTGCGTATGCCCGCGCCTGTCTCGTCCAGGAAGTTAATTGTAGCGGCTTGCGATGCGAAGCGAAATGCAAATGCGCAATGCTCAACAAACGGGCACGCCGCTAGTGTTAAGCCGTTAGGCTTGCAACGCCTGACTTAGCCGGGGCAGATTGCCACGCTCCCCCGTTTGCGCCCTTTTCATGACCCCGGAAGCAGGGCATTGTCCTGCGCGACACTGTCGCGCAAAGCCCGAAAACGGGCGGCCCGCCAGGGTACGTAAAAATCGAAAAAGCTACTCAGGAGGAAAGGCCATGGGTTATCGCAATGATCGCGTGACAAGACGCGATGTTGCCGGAGGAATTGGGGCGGTGGTGTTAGCCGCCGGAATTGCTCTGGCGCCCGGCATCGCGACCGCGCAGAGCGGCGAGCCGATCAAAATCGGCTTCAGTATGGCACTCACCGGTCCGCTGGCGCCGAACGGCAAACAGGCGCTGCTTGGCGCAGAGATCTGGCAAGAGGAAGTCAACGCCAAGGGCGGGCTGCTCGGCCGAAAGATCGAATTGGTTCATTACGACGACCAATCCAATCCGGCGAACGTTCCCGGCATTTACACGAAGCTGCTCGATGTAGACAAAGTCGACATTGTGATGGGCCCTTATGGGACCAACCTGAACGCGCCGGCCATGCCGGTTGTCATGCAAAAGAACAAAGTGTTCGTCGGCTTTTTTGCGCTCGATATAAATGCCGAATTTCACTACCCGCGATACTTCTCGATGCTGCCCACCGGCGAAAAGCCGCGGGAAGCGTTTACCGAAGGGTACTTCCAGGCGGCGGCCGCGCAGAAACCCAAGCCGCAAACGGTGGCGCTGGTGTCTGAGGACGCTGAGTTCGCGCGCAACGCATGCGATGGCGCTCGCGAAAACGTCAAGACCTACGGTTTCAAGATCATCTATGACAAGACCTTCCCGCCGGGCACGACCGACTTCTCGCCGGTCATCCGCGCGTTGCAGGCTGCCAACGCCGACCTCGTCGTCGCGTGTTCGTATCCGCTGAGCTCAGTTGGTCTCGTGCAATCCGCGAATGAACTCGGGCTCAAACCGAAGATGTTCGGCGGCGCTATGGTCGGTCTGCAAGCAACCGTGTTCAAGGACAGGCTCAAATCCAAGCTCAATGGCATCGTCAACTATGAAACCTGGGTCCCTTCGCCGAAGTTGATGGCCCCGGCCAAAGCATTCTTTGAGAAATACCAAGAGCGCGCCAAGACCGCCGGCGTCGATCCGCTTGGTTATTATCTTGGGGGGTGGGGGTATGCCGACTTCCAGTTGATCGGCGAGGCGATTAATGGCGCGAAAAGCGTCAAGGACGAGCAGCTCGCCGACTACCTGCGCAGCCATGAGTTCCATACCATCATGGGCAACATCAGGTTCGGAAAGAATGGCGAGTGGACCAAGTCCGGCATGCTGCAGGTGCAGTATCACGGTATCACTGATGCTGCGAACCTGGAGACCTGGCGCGGCATGGGCTATCAGACTGTCGTGAGCCCGGCCGAGCAGAAAACGGGCGACCTCATCTACCCCTACGAAAAAGCGAAATAGCTCCCTCTAAGTCTCATCAGCACTCCATTGCGGGGCGTGACCTTTGGTTCGCGCCCCGTTTGATTCTATTCCCGCGTTTACGGTCGGGCCCTCTGGTCTTTTCATGCGCTTTGAAGCGGTGCATTGTAGGTGCAACACTGTCACGTCGTCGCGAAGCAGGCCGGCGTAAACAGAAAAAATGGGGAGGAAATTATGGCTCATCGTTTAGGACGGGAGTTTGTTGCCACCGCGATCGCGGCCATCGTTGCCGCTGCCGGTTTTGCTCTCACGCCCGCTCCGGTTTCCGCGCAGAGCAACCAGCCAATCAAGATCGGTTTTTCACTTGCGCTCACCGGTCCGCTGGCGCCGAACGGCAAACAGGCGCTGCTCGGGGCCAAAATCTGGCAGGAGGAAATCAACGCCAAGGGCGGATTGCTTGGCCGCAAGGTCGAGTTCGTCAATTACGACGATCAGTCCAATGCCGCGAATATACCCGGCATCTACACGAAGCTTCTCGACGTCGACAAGGTCGACCTTCTCAACGGACCTTATGGAACCAATCTGGTGGCGCCGGCGATTCCCGTCGTTATGCAGAAAGGCAAGGTTTTGATCGGCCTGTTCGCGCTCGATGGCAATCACGAGTTTCACTATTCGCGCTACTTCTCGATGATTTCGGCTGGCCAGAATCCAAGCAGATCGTTCACGGACGGCTACTTTCAGGCCGCTGCCGAGCAAAAGCCAAAGCCGCAAACGGTTGCGCTCGTCGCCGAGGATGCCGAGTTCGCTCGCAACGCCTGCGAGGGCGCTCGTGAAAACTCGAAAATCTACGGCTTCAACATTATCTACGACAAAACTTTCCCGCCGGGCACGACTGACTTCTCGCCGGTTATCCGCGCGGTGCAGGCCGCTAATGCCGATCTTGTTGTTGTTTGTTCCTATCCGTTGAGCTCTGTTGGCATCCTGCAGTCGGCGAATGAGCTCAATTTCACGCCGAAGATGCTTGGCGGCGCCATGGTCGGACTGCAATCGACCGTGTTCAAGGAAAAGCTCAAGACCAAGCTCAATGGTGTGGTGAATTACGAGACCTGGGTGCCGTCGCCGAAACTAATGGCGCCGGCCGCCGCCTTCTTCAAAATCTATCAGGAGCGCGCCAAGGCCGAAGGCATCGATCCGCTGGGATATTATCTGGGCGGTTGGGGCTACGCCTATTTCCAGTTGCTGGGGGAAGCGGTCGAAGGCGCCAAGACGCTCAACGATGAAAAGTTGGCCGAATACATGCATACCCATGCGTTCACAACCATCATGGCCGACAACATCAGGTTCGGACAATATGGCGAATGGGTCGGCTCACGATCGCTGCAGGTGCAGTATCACGACATCACCGACGCCGCGAACCTCGAAACGTGGCGAGGCATGAGTAATCAGACCGTGCTCAGTCCAGCCGACCAGAGAACCGGCGACCTGATTTACCCTTATGCGAAGGCGAAGTAGCCTCGCGAGGGAATTTCAGAGGACCTATGCTGCTACCGACTTCGCTCGTCGGCTCCTATCCGCAGCCGGAATGGCTCATCGACCGCGGCAAGCTTTCAAAGCAGGTGCCGCGGGCACGCGCCGACGATCTTTGGCTGGTCGCCCCCGGTAGACTTGAAGCCGCGCAGGACGACGCCACGATCCTCGCGATCCGCGATCAGGAGCGTGCCGGGCTGGATATCATCACCGACGGCGAGCAGCGGCGCGAAAGCTATTCAAACCGTTTTGCCACGGCGCTCGAAGGTATCGACGCCGACAATCCCGGCACAACGATCAACCGGACCGGACAGCCGATTCCGGTGCCGCGCGTAGTCGCTCCGATTCGGCGGACGCGCCCGGTCGAGGTGCGTGACCTCAAAGTGCTGCGCGCCAACACCGACCGCACGATTAAAGCGACCCTGCCGGGACCGTTTACGATGAGTAAGCAGGCTCAAGATGAGTTCTACGGTGACGCTGAAGCAATGGCGATGGACTATGCCGCCGCCGTCAACGCCGAGATCGCCGATCTGTTCGCTGCTGGCGCCGATATCGTGCAGCTCGACGAGCCGTGGATGCAGCAGCACCCGGATGACGCGCGGCGCTACGGCCTCAAGGCTCTCGATCGGGCGCTGCAAGGCGTGACCGGCACGGTCGCGGTGCATCTGTGCTTCGGCTACGCCGCGCTGGTGCGAGGCAAGCCTTCAGGATATTCATTCCTCGCGGAACTGGAAAACTGCAAGGCGCAACAAATATCGATCGAATCGGCCCAGCCCAAACTCGATCTGAAAGTCTTGCAAGCGTTGCCGTCGAAGACGATCATTCTTGGCGTCATTGATCTCGCCGACATGAATGTGGAGACGCCGCAGACCGTTGCCGACCGGATCCGTCGCGCTCTGCCTTTTGCGCCTGCGGAGCGCATCGTCGTAGCGCCGGATTGCGGCATGAAATACCTGCCGCGTGTGGTCGCCTTCGCCAAGATTAAGGCCATGGCCGAGGGCGCGGCGCTGGTGCGGCGCGAAATCGAAGGCGGCCGAGCGGGGCGAACGGCGTCGGTCGGAAACCCGGCAAGGGCTAACGCCGCTACGGCGCGACGATCTCGACCGCGACGCCCGACCCCATCAGTCCGGCCAGACTGCGACTGAGATCAAATTCGGGGTGATCGGCAAATCCAGCCTCTGCCGCTTCGCGGATCGTACGCCCCGAGCCTAGCGCAAGCAGAAACATAGCGCCTGCCGGCGGCAACAAGCGCACCTCCACTTCGAGATGCGGGCGCACCACCAGCGCGTCTTCACCGCGCCAATCCTCGATTGCGGCAAGCTCGTGCTCGCCCGAATTCATCGCCCAGATGGTGACAATCGGATGTGGCGACCGAACGATTTCGGCGGAAGGGTGCAGTGTGACCCGTATTTCACTTACAGTCTCGGGATCGAGCACAGCAAAAGCGCTTGGGTCGGCCGGCACGGCATCGGCTGCGTGATAGGCGCGGGAGCGCGCAGCTTCGAGGCGCGCGACATCGGCGAGATAAGCGACCTGGCGCGCCGGCTCGAATGCAGCAATGAAGTCGGGAAACTCATCGCCATAAGTCGTCAGGATCGGCGTGCGCGGCGGTCTCTTCGCAACGAAAGCCCGCGCCATCATGACGAAAAACTCTGCGCCGACAATTCGCTCGACCACGGGAAACCGCGCCCGCAGCGTTTTGATCAGGCTCACGACCACATTGTTGCGGTGGATTGCAAAGCGCCGCGTCGGCGATCCGGCGCGTTCGGTGGTGATGCTGCGAGGGACCGGCTCCAACGGGTCAAGCAGTGCGCGCGCAAAACAACCTTCGAACGACGCGGGTACGTTCGCGGTCACGCGGCCGACGCTCGCGACGCCGCGGTCAGGATCTTGCCGGCCACCGCGGCCTGGTCGCGTAATGTCGGCCAGTCCGGAATGTCGTTATCCCATTCGATCAAAGTTGCGATCGGGCCGACCCGATTGATGACGTGTTTATAAAGCATCCAGACAGCGTTCGCGACCGGCGAACCATGATCATCGATCAGCAGCGGCGCTCCGGCCTCATCGGTTTCCTCATGATGTCCGCCGAGGTGGATCTCCCGAACCCGATCGAATGGAAACGAATCCAGATACGACAGTGGCGTTGCGCCGCTGTTCTTGGCCGAAACGAAAACGTTGTTGACGTCAAGCAATAACCCACACCCGGTCCGGCTCGATACGTCGGCGAGGAACTCGACCTCCGGCATTGTGCTTTCAGCAAGGCGCACGTAGCGGGACGGATTTTCGAGCAACATTGTTCGCCCCAGCGTTGTCTGCACCTCGTCGATATGCTCCACCAAGCGGGCCAAAGTTTCCGCGGTGTATGGCAACGGCAGGAGATCGTTGAGATAGACGCCGTCGTGCGACGACCAGGCGAGGTGTTCGGAAAAGCTTTCCGGCTGATAGCGATCGCAGAGGATTTTGAGGCGCGCGAGATGAGCGCGGTCGAGCGGCTGCATTGAGCCGATCGAAAGCCCGACGCCGTGGATCGAGAGCGCGTAGCGCTCGCGCAAGACGCCGAGCCGCGCATGCGGCGGTCCTCCCGCGCCCATGTAATTCTCGGCGTGAACCTCGAAGAAACCGATCGGTTGCGGTGCTGCGATGATGTCGCGAAAATGCTGAGGCTTGAAGCCGACGCCGGCGCGCGCTGGCAAGTGCGAAGCGTCAGACACGGAACGTCTATGACGGGTCGGATTTGTTCGGCTCAAGCGAGCCTTTACCCTTAGGGGTCACCACGGTCGCACACGTTCCCTTCGGCACGTACTTCCAGGCATTGCTCTGGTAATCGGCAGCGGCCGTGCCCGCGCATGTGGTGCCAGGGCCGGCGGCGCAGTCATTGTCGCCCTTCAAAGCGATGCCGAAGCATTTGTCCATCGTCGGTTGCGGCGGCTTCGGAGCTGAATGTGCCGGCGTGGCGATTATGGCGAGCGCCGTGGCAAAGGAACTGGCGATAGCGGCGGCCAGCGCGCTTTTTGCAGTCATGTTTTTTGTATTCACGGGCGATCCCTTCCGAAACTTCGGCTGTCGAAGCCGAGGAAACGCCTATTTCATAGCACAATTGTGTCGCCCGGTTCGCGGCAAAAGTGAAGGGCGGGATAATAACCGGTTGCGTCTTTACTTCACTTTCATCGCGTTCGTCGCTTCCCACTCCTTTCCCGGGGGGCAGGCGGCAAATTGTTTGCATCGTTCGAGCATGATGCGAGCCGGTGGGTCAGACGGCCGCTCGGCCAAAAGCTTCTGGAAGAAAATCATGCCGCCGGCAAAATCGCCCGCGCGGTAGGCCGCCAGACCAGAGTCGTAGAGTGCAACCCAACCAGGCGGCCCGGCTCCGTGTTCGGCGACGTCGAGCAATTCATAGATGGCGAGGCCGCCGGCGCGGCCGTACACCATGAGCCGATCAAGCTCGCGGACGTGGATACGATCTCCCGCCAACCGCCGCGTTTCTTCGCCGATGATGATATCGGTGCCGTACTCCTTGTTGGCGCCCTCAAGGCGGCTCGCGACATTCACGGCATCACCGATGACGGTGTAGTTGAGGCGGAACTCGGATCCGATGTTGCCGACCAGCATATCGCCGGAATTGACGCCAATCCGTGCTTTGAGCGGCCGGCCGCCGTCGTCGGTCAGCCCGGACGCTTGAAGCGACCGCTGGCAGGCCAGTGCCGCACGGCACGCGTCGACGGCGTGATCGGCGTTGGTCATCGGTGCGCCCCAGAACGCCATCACCGCGTCGCCGATAAATTTGTCGATTGTACCGCCATGGGAGTTCACCTCGCGCGACATGACATCGAGGTAGCCGGACAACAGCGGGATGATCTGGTCGCCGAGCCGCTCGGACAGGCCGGTAAAGCCGGCAATATCGGTGAACATCACCGTGAGGGTCCGTACTGAGCCGCCGGGTCGCGGCTCGACGCCCTCGCGCAGCAGCATCCTTACCAGATCCGCAGGTATGTACTTGCGAAAGGCGGCAAGGCCGCCCGCCATATCGGCAATCGCGTTCGACAGGTTCTCGAGTTCGGCAACGCGCGATGGATGTCGGCGCACCTGGTCGAGCTCAAAGCGCTCGACGTGTTTGATCTCGTCAACCACCGTAATTAAAGGGCCTGCAATGATCCGTCGGGCCAGCCATGCTGAAAAAATGCCGGCAACAACAATGAGAAGCGCCAGGCCGATGACCAAATAACGGATCGTCGTTTCGATCGGCCCTAAAAACTCCGCTTCCGGAATGACGGTCGCAAGCGTCCAGCCCGGAAAATCGAGCGGTGTTAAAGTTACCGCGTAGGCGTTCGCATCGGCGACGAAACGCATGGGGTGCGCCACCTTGCCGGTGCTGCTGTACGAACTGCCGGCCGCCTTCATCGCCCCTTGGGCGATCGGCAGCAATGGCTGATTCGAGCGCTGCATTTTGAGTTCGTCGGCATCGGGGTCGGGGCCGGCGATAACGGTCCCGTCGCGGCCCAGGATGAAAGCCGCGCCGGTCTTGCCGACGGAGAGTTGCGAGAGGAATTGTGCGAGCCGGGTGTTTTCGATGATGACCGCAAGCACGCCCTGCCGCTTTTGGTAGACGTCGATCGGGCCGGCATAGACGATCGATGGACGCAACCCCACCGGCAGGTCAGAGACTTCGAACCATGCCGGATCGTCGTTCTTGATGGCTTTGCGGTACCATTCCTGATCGGTAACAACGTAGTTGGTGTCTTCGAACCGGCGTTTCTCGAATTGAATGTCGCCAACGACCACCTGATAAGCGTCGACGCGCCGTTTGATCACGCCGTCGACGCGCGCGATCTCCATCATTTCCAGGCTCAGATCGCCGAGCTTGTGCGCTGCGAAGAAATCTCCGTTCGGAAACCCGAATGCGACCCACGAAATGCTTGGCTGCGATTGCAGCTGCGACAGAAAGACGAATTCGCGTTTGTCGGCTTCGCGCGCGCCGAGCACATTCTGCACGAACAGAGTGCGAATCGCGGTGTGCGCGGCCGTAGCCTGGGTCGTGATGGTGTTGAGTTCTTTCTGCACCGCCGAGACGATCTGCTCGTCGATCGTCGTCGCCAGCGCGCGGCTGTTCGCCTCAGCGGTTCGCCACCACAACAGGTGCACGCCGATCGCGCTGACGATGATCGACGCCAGCACCAGACTGGAAATCGCGAGGCGGATGCCGATGCGCATAACGGTTGCCGATCCACCCCAAAATTATTGGCGCGCAGCCCCGCGTTCGAGGCTTTTGCGATCCCAGTCGGCAAGGTTAGCCGCGGCCTCGTAGGTTTCTTGCAGAAAACCGAGCAATAGCGCATCGGGATCGCGCGACTGTCTAACAACGTCGTACGGCAAAATGAATTGGCCCAGGTTTTTATCGTAGAAAGCCTCTGGCGTCCGCAATTGCGTGTCGCCGTAACCCGACGGCTCCGGGTAAGCGTAGACATAGAATGCAGCGCGGCCGTAACCGCCGTTGCCCGGCCAAAAACCGCAGCTCGAAACCTCGTGCGAATACGCTTCCGCCATGACCCAGCCGGCGACGTTCGGCGTGACGCTTCGAGGCGGTGGTGCGGTGCGGCCGGAAAACCGCGTGACCGCGAGATCGAAACTGCCCCAGAAGAAATGCACCGGGCTGACTTTGCCGATAAAGCGGGCGCGGAATTCGTTCATCACGCGGGCGCTCTGAACGACGATTCGTTGAAAGCGCGACACATATTCCGGATCGTATTGGGCGTGCGCGCGATCCTGTTCGAACGGCACCGCATTTTCGATTTCGCTGGGCATCGTCCAGATGTGGATGTCGATGTCGAGGCGGCGCAAACGCGCCATGAACTCCGCATAGAAATCGGCAACCGACATCGGCGCAAGCGCGAAGCTTTCGACCCTGCCGTCGCTGGTCGCAACACGAAGGAGATGATCGACGAAGTCGAAGACAATATCGAAGCTGCGCCCATTATAAATATTCGCCGGTGCGACCAGGCCGCGCGAATTCAGATGGAACGTCACATTCCACCAATGATTGACCAGCGGGGTCGACTTGAGCCGCACCTTGCCTGCGACCTGCGTCCAGCGATGCAGGGTCTCGCAGGTATCGGACCACGCCGTCAGCGGCAGGTCCGGCCAGAACGAATTGGTGTTCATCACGGTGTTCAACGGTTGCGCCGCGCGCCGGATGGCAATGTCGGACGGCGCACCATCATTGTTTAGCGCGTCCCGCGGTGCCGTGGGAAGAAGCGCGGTGTCAGCCAATACGGCCCGACGCCAGACTCAGCCACAATTCTGCCGGTGCCAGGCGCCTGCTTGCTCGCGTCCGAGGTAATGGCCGGCCGCGCGATGCAGTGTCGATCGCAAAAACGGCATCGGATCGTCCCACGACAAAGTCGACTTGGCTTCGCAGGTGAACGCCCAGGGCAGCCACGCTCTCAGCGGCATCCCGGCGGAGCGCGCGGCCGGGAGATCCTTCCACATCCGGCACCAGCGGACGCCGGCGCGGGTTTGCGCGGCCGGTGGTCGCGGGATGCCGACCAAGTCGGCGTAAACCAGCGCCGGAATGTTCACGCCGGCAACGGCTCCGGCGTGATGCCACAGATTGAAGCGAGGATTGATTTCCAAAAGACGCAGATTGCCGCGCGGGTCGCGCTTGAAGTCGAGTTTGGCCACTCCGGTGAGCGCCAGTGCCTCAACGACAGCGCGTCCATTTTGGCGCACATCGTCGGCATCGGTGATCTCCAGCGCACTGGTGTGGCCGTAACACACCGGATAAGTGCGGATCTTTCGACCGGTGAATTCGCCGGCAATTTCGCCGCGTTGATCCACGTAGCAGTGGTAGCTTTCGATCCGGCCTTCTCCGCCGGGGATGAATTCCTGAGCCAAAAGTTTGAGGCCAATTGTGCGCAATTGCGGCCACAAGCTTCGCAACGCCTCAGCGTTTTCGACGTTAATGGCCTTGTTCAGTCCGAAAGTGTCGGTCCAGAGCTTGAGCCGGGTCAGCGGCTTAACGATCAGCGGGAACGCAAGCCCGAGATTCTCAGCTTCGAGGGCTCGCGGGGTCGAAACGCCGTCCCACCGGCACCGCGAAACCATGGCGCTCCGCGAGGAGCTGAAAGCGTCCTTTATCGAGAAGATCGTCGACGAGCTTGGCTTCGGCAATGACGAAGCGGAAAGCCTCTTTCAAGCGTTCGCGAAACCGCGAGATCAGAAGAATTTGGCTGTCTTCTTCATAGAACAGAACCGGGCGCTCGGGCTGCGCCTTGCCGAAGCGCACCAACGCGTCGACCAGGACCTCGGTGTCCTTCGAATAATCATCCCAGACCAGATGAGATTGTGCGTATCGGGAGTAGAGCGAGGGGACACCCGGCCGCGTCACGACGGCGCAAGGAACGCCGGCCAGGACCAGCGGCCGCAATAGATCCATATCACCCATGACGCAGGCGACCGCTTGTGTAGTCGCCGCGCCGCGTAAACGGGCTGCTTCGTGGGCATGTGATCGAGACAGGAATTTCGGCCGCGACAGCGGGCCCATCGCGGACCGCGCACGAGAAGCCAAGCGCCATGCCCATGGGGTTTGTTTGATGAAGCGTTTAATCCGGCGTCGCACCGCTGAAGCGGTTCGCGCGGGTAAGCCACGCCAAGTCGCGGCGGCCGCGAAGTCGTACAAGTTGAGAGTGGTATCGGACCATTCCAGTTTGTACGGCTCGTCGCCGATCGTGAAATCGAAGCGTTTCAGCCTCATTCTGATCGCTTCAGCCATGAGTTCGCGCAAATGAAGCGCGCCAGGTCCGTAGTGCGCGATATCGCCGTCGTCGTAACTGGCGACCACGTGGTAGTAGCGATCGCCGAACATGATGCCGAAGTTCGCAGCCGCGCACGATTTGCCAACATCAATTCGGCTGATGTGAAACAGATGCCGGCTTTGCGGATTTGATGCGAGGTCGAGAAAAAACTCGCGGTGTCCGGGCGGGGCAAAGATGTTGGCAATTCCCCGGCGCGCGAGCGACCGGCTTTTTTGTTCGAGCAGCGTTTCGAGCGTGCGCCGGGTATCGTCCGCGCCCGGCTGCGGTCACGAAGCGGACCTCGCCGAATTCTGACATATGCCGGCGCTTGGCGCGGTCGCGGCGGCGTGTCGCGGACGAGCGCTTGGCGGTGTAGAATTTTTCCCAGTCATCGGCGAGATGCGTCAGATGTGCGCCGCTGGCATTCAGTGCGACCCGGAGAAAGGTGAATGGATTGATTTGAGTGCCGATCGTTTCCGGCATCTTCTCAAACTCGATCCAGTCATAACGCAACAGCGGATCGCATTGCATCTGCGCCTTCAGCTCCCGCCAGAGAGCGAGAAAGCTTTCGCGCGGGACGCGTTGCGAGAAGTCGGGCGCCAGCAGCGGTCCGTTGTAGTCGCTCAGCTTCTGTCCGAGCCAGCATAACCGTCGTGCCAGCCGTTCCGGCTCTACGCAGAACGGCATGATGAAAGCGATTTCATCGTCGCTGTAGCGGCCGACGATGATCGCCAGGTGGACGCCCTGGCGCAGCCCGATATTTCGATGCCACGCCGAGAGCCAATCGAAAGTCTGGAACGCGGTGCAATCGGCTTTTCGCTCGAAGCGCCGCCAATCGCTCTCGATTGCGGTCAAATCGCCGTAGATGTGGAAATTCAGTTTCGCCGGCGTTTCGCGCAGGCGCTCAACGCTTGGCGCTGCTGCCGCGCGGCTTAAGTCCGGCAGCGCGGGTGCGTTCCTGAACGCCGTCAATGTCGTCGCGCGGTTCACGGGCATTTAAGCGATGGATGGAGGCGCATCGGCGCCTGATAGGCGAGAATAGCTAAGGTTGCCTCGCCGTCGCGTCGCCCGGTGGCGTTAAGGTAAAGCGGGCGTGAATTGTTGCGTGAATGAATCGCCGCGGGCTGACCACAAGCATGAAGGGGCAGAGCGGCCGCGACCTTTGTGGAAGATAAAACTGGTACAGCTGGGTGGACTCGAACCACCGACCTCCTGATCCACAGTCAGGCGCTCTAACCAACTGAGCTACAGCTGCACGCGCGGTCGGTAAGTGCGCGAAAGCTAGGGGGAACGTCCCGTTTTGGCAAGCCGATAAGCAAGCGCAGATAAGCAAAAGCCCGGGTCAAGCCCGGGCTTTTCCCCGTCATGCGACCGGGGGTAATCGAAAGCGCGATCGAAGGTCGATCAGGCGACCTTCGTAAAGGCCTTGTTCATTCCGCTCTTGATCGGCTCGGCGGTCTCGGTCGCAACCTTCTGTGCCAGTGCACCGAGTTCCTTGCCCTGCTGCGTCAGCGACTCGAACTGCTTGCGGGCGTGCGCGTTGGTCAGTTCGACGACTTCCGCCAGCGTCTTTGCCGCCATGACCTCGCCGGCAAAATCGAACGCGGCATTGGTGTTGGCGCGGGCGGCTTCAATGACCTTGAGGCCATAGTCGGAGGCGCCCTTGGTGGCGGTCGAATAGGTGGTCTCGAGAACGTCGGTCGCCTCTTCGGCGGCGGCCTTCATTTTCTCGTAGGTATCTTTGGCCTGAGCGACACCGCGTTCCGCCATTTCGCGGAAAGCCGCAGGCATCTCTACCTTCGGCATGTCGAACTTGGGCATCTCGAACTTCGGCATTTCAAACGCAGCCATTGCCGGTTTGGCGGGCTTTGCTTTGGGGGCAGTAGTTGCAGCTTCTGCCATGACACTCGTCCTTGCTCGTTGGAGTCTTTGGGCCGTTTACCTGGAGAATGCTCCTGGGCTCGCCGCCCATCTCGCGAGCCATCACATTTCATTTCATCGAGCCCGCGGCAGAACGCAGCACTACTCAAGCCCGGGTCTTCCACTGGGCGTATATAGCAGGCAATTTGATGCATTGCAATAGACTATATTGCATTGCACAAAATTTCATTAAATATCTGATATTGTTAATTTATTTAGCAGCGAGCCTTCGCGGTCTCACGGCTTTTTAGGTTTCGCAGAATCCATGACTATTTTGGCAGCACTTTGTCCAAGATCTTGCGCCTGGGTCGACAGCGTTTTCATTTGGTTTGCAAGGTACTCAGACTGCAGCCGGACGACCTCGGTTGGATCCTTGGCCTGCATCAGCTTTTGAGCAAACTCGAAAGTCGACGCCATGTTCTGCTCGACATAACCCATCGATTTGTGTGCGATTTCGCTGGCGCCGGCGCGCGCCGCCTCGGCCTGCCCCTGCCACTGCGCAACCGCTTGGTTGGCCGCCTGGACGATACCATCGAAGGCCGTCCTCGCCTGGGAAACGCTTTGCTCGACGAAAGCGCGAACCTCATTGGGCATTGCAAATTCTTCGAACGGTTCCTTGGCCATCCTCAAACTCCTCGCCCGACAATCGTCGTCCTAAACCGTCATCCTAAGCCAATTAACCTTTGGTCTGCACCCGGTCTTCTCGCCCGGGGCCAAGTCCACGGAAGTCCATGGCGTGATTAAGGTTATCCTACCTTGTTCAATGGGAGTCGAGGGCCCGCGATGGACGACGCGGGCGGCCCGCATTATTAACAATCTCTTTACGGCGATGAGTCTGTCGCATGCCGATCGCGGAGTCAGAATTTGCCCTGTCGCGCGACCCGCGACTCTGGGCTCAGTTCGTCGATCACGCGACGAGCCCATCGCCTGCGTGGCTGTGGAGTGCCGACGGCTCCCGGATTCTCTGGGCCAATGCGGTCGGCGCGGCGATCTTCGGCGCTGCGAATACCACCGCACTCACCGGTCGGCGCTTCGAGGCAAAACAACCCGCGGCCGTGGCAATTGTCCGCCTCGCTGAAACGCTGCCATCGACCGGGCAAGCACGACTTGAAAGACTGCGGGGCTTCGGCGCCAGCTTTGGTCACACGCTTACGTGCGTCTGCTCGCGTTTCTCGTTGCCCAACGGCTCGCCGGCGGTACTGGTCGTCGCCAACGAGCCCGCGGGACCAGCGCTGCCGCTTGGCGAGAGGGTCAAGCGTCTGTTCTCAGACCAATCCGAGGCGCAGGCGGCGTTCGCACCGGATGGCACGCTGCTCGCCGCCACTGCGGAGGCGCAGAAGCGATTTGCCGGAACCCCAACGTTGTCCGCGTTTGGGCTGACCGCGACCGCCGCTCAAGCCCTTGCGGCTGGCGGCGCTGACGCAACAACAAATCATGGCCCCGTTACCCTGCGGCGCCTCGGTAGCGGCGCGTCGGCTGTCCTGCTGGCGACGTTCGGCGATGAATTGAGCAGCGTTAGCGCCGTGGAGAGTGCTTCACCGCGAGTAGAGCCGGCACCGACGCCAGAGCCGGAGTTGGGACTGATGCGTACCCAGCCGCCAGTACTTCCGCCGGCGGCTGAGCCAAAAGCTTCTGCCGCCACGCCATCAGAGTCGGAATTAGAATCAGAATCGAGCCCGGTAAGCAGTCCTTCGCCGGCGGAGCCAGTTGTAGAGCGGCGTCATCCGTTGCGCTTCGTCTGGCAAATGGACGCCGATGGGCGCTTCGTCGTGGGTTCGGACGAGTTCATCGAATTGACTGGGCCGCAAACCACGGCCGCGTTCGGCCGGTTGTGGAGCGAGATCGCCGCGGAACTGAAGCTCGATCCGGACCAGCAGGTGGCGCGTGCCGTGGCCACGCGCGAAACCTGGAGCGGCATCACCGTCTCCTGGCCAGTTGACGATGGCGACACGCGACTTGCGGTCGAACTGTCGGGACTGCCGGTGTTCGATCGCGAGCGGCACTTTCGCGGCTACCGGGGTTTCGGCGTCTGTCGCGACATCGCTCGCATCAACGAACTCGCCCACGCGCGCCGCGAGCGCCCGATCGGCTTCATGGCGCGGCCCGAACCGCCCGCTACCAGCAACGGTGGCGCTCTGGCTCATCCAGGTCCGGTAGAGGCGACGGCCGCTGACACCAAAGCCGCGGTGTCCCCATCGCCATCCGCAGAAGAAGCGCAGGGTGTGCGACCGCCGCAGCGCCCGCCGCTGGGCGCCGCACCCGCCGCCAATGTTGTGCTGTTTCGACCAGGGATGTCCGAACCGAAAACGCCCAGTCTGAGCCCCGTGGAGCGTCGGGCTTTCCGTGAATTGGCTCAGGAGCTGACGGCTCGTTTGCAGGGCGGGCGGGACCATTCGGTTGCCGACAGCATCGGCGAACACTCTGCCGGCGGCGGGAGTTCCGGCTGAATCTGCCGAGACCTCGCTGACACCGCCAAATGCGGAACCGATTGCACCTGAACTTGCTGATGCTGCTCCTGCAGCTGCCGAAGTCAGCTCGGCGCTTGTGAGTGCAACGGTGCAACAAGCGGCGGAAAGTCCTGTTGTCGCCGAGGTGGATGCTGCCAAAGTGCAAGCTTCTGACCAGGAGCGAAGGTCAGAGATCGAAGTTCAACGGCAAGCCGCGCCCGCCTTCGAGCCGGTGTTGCTCGACCGCCTTCCGCTCGGCGTGCTGTTCTACCGAAACGACTCGGTTCTTTACGCCAATCGTCGTTTCCTTGAATTGACCGGCTATCAGAGTTTGGGAGCATTAACGGCGGCCGGGTGGTTGAAAGGCCTTGTCGCCGAAACCGACGCCGGCACGCTTTCGGTTGGCGGAGCCCCGAGCAAGCTATCGCTTGCGACATTCAACGGGGAACGCCGCGAGATCGAGGCGCGGTTGTTCGAGGTTCCCTGGGAAGATGCTTCAGCGCTCACTCTCATTCTGACCGACCGCGAAATCGCCGACCAGCAGGCGAGCGCGCTTTCACTGCGCCTCGCCGAGGCCGAAATCCGCGACCTTGCCAGCAAGCTCGAAGCCGCCAAGAAAAGCGAGGACCAGTTGCGGGCCGCCACGCGTGAAGCGCAAAGAGCGGCGGCGGCGAAAGCGGAGTTCGTCGGTAAAGTCAGTCACGAGATTCGCACGCCGCTTAATGCCATTGTCGGCTTCACTGAAGTGATTATGGCGGAGCGCTTCGGCCCGATCGGCAACGAGCGCTACCGCGACTATCTCAACGATGTGCACGCGGCCGGCATGCACATCGTTGCGCTGTTGAACGACCTTCTCGACCTCTCCAAAATCGAGAGTGGCCAGCTCACTCTCAGCTTCGGCAACGTCAGCCTCAACGAGCTCACGCAGCAATGCGTCGGGATCATGCAGCCGCAGGCGAGCCGCGCGCGGATCATCATCCGCACTTCGCTCACGCCGGGATTGCCCCAGGTCGTGGCTGATGAGCGGTCACTGCGCCAAATCGTGCTCAACCTCCTGTCGAATTCGATCAAGTTCACCGGCCCAGGTGGCCAGGTGATCGTATCGACCGCATGCGCCGACAACGGCGAGGCGGTGCTGCGCGTGCGCGATACCGGCGTCGGCATGAGCGAAAAGGACGTCGAGGCCGCGCTCGAACCGTTTCGCCAGACGGCCACCGCCGGTACCTGGGGCTCGGGCGGGACCGGTCTCGGCTTGCCGCTGACCAAGGCGCTGGCAGAGGCCAACCGCGCCCATTTCAGCATCAAGAGCGCGCCAAATGCCGGCACGCTCATTGAGGTCGCATTTCCGCCGACGCGGATGGTCGCGCAATAACGATTGGCGGCACCGCCTGTTACGCGACCCGGATGACGATTTTGCCGAAATGCGCTCCCGCCCCCATATGATGGAAGGCGGTTTTGACTTCATCGAAGCCGAATACGCGGTCGATCACCGGCTTCAGCTTCGTGGCCGAGATTGCGGCGTTCATCTGCTCGAACGACTCCGTTGAGCCCACGGAGATGCCCTGCACATTGGCGCGTTTGGAGAAGATCAAACCGGGATTGAGCTCGGTCGCTCCACCGCTCAACCCGCCGATGATGCTGATTTTGCCGCCGACCCGGATGGCGCCGAACGAGCGGGTAAGCGTATTTGCGCCGCCGACTTCCAGCACGTGATCGACCCCGCGGCCGCCGTTAAAAGCGATGGCCTCTTTGTCCCATTCCGGCGTGGTCTTATAGTTGATGCCGCAAGCGGCGCCGAGCGCTTTGGCGTGAGCGAGTTTCTGATCGCTCGACGACGTGATGATCGGCACGATTCCCATCACGTGCGCGAATTGCAACCCGAAGATCGAAACGCCGCCGGTGCCCTGCAACAACACGGTCTGGCCGGCGATCAGTCCGGCGTGCAGGATCATCGCATGCCATGCCGTCACCGCCGCGCACGGCAGGGTCGCAGCCTCTTCCACGGATAGATGCTGCGGAATTTTGACGACACCGTTCTCCTCCAGCACCACATATTCGGTGAGCATGCCGTCAAGGCTGCCGCCGAGCGCAGATGCGTGCACATGCGGATCCGGCTCGCCGGCCGGCCAGCGCTGGAAGAAGCAGCCGGCCACCTTGTCGCCGGGTTTTACGCGGGTGACGCCCGGGCCGGTCTCGACGACTTCGCCGGCGCCATCGGATAGCGGAATCACATTTTCGCGCACAGGCATGCGGTAGCTGCCGCGGACGATGCCGTAGTCGCGGAAATTGAGCGAACACGCGGCGACTTTGACCAACACTTGCCGGTATAGCGGTTTCGGCATCGGCCGATCGACCAACGTGAGCGCGTCGATCCCGGCGCCGCCTTTCGGCAGTTGATAGGCACGCATGCTTTGTGCTCCCCGCTTCGCGGCTCGTTTATCCGGCCGGCGTGACGTTCACGGCCACATCGATTTGTTGCCCACCCGAACCAACAATGACCCCGTCCATCGGCGCGACGTCGGTATAATCGCGGCCGACCGCCAAAACCACATGCTGGTCGGAGGCAATGACAGCGTTGGTTGGATCGAGCCCGATCCAGCCGGTTTCAGCGCCGCACCAGACCAAGACCCATGCGTGCATTGCGTCGGCGCCCTGCAATCGCGTGGGGTCGGTTCGCGGCATCGTCCGCAGATAGCCGCTCACATAAGCGGCGGGCAAGCCGATGCCGCGCAAGCCGGAGATCATGATGTGGGCGAAGTCCTGACAAACGCCGCGCCGCAGTGCAAACGACATCGGCGGTGTGGTCGTGACGGTGGTCGCCCCGATTTCGTAAGTGATGTCGGCTTTGAGACGATTCATTAGTTCGATGGCGGCCTCGAGCACCGGCCGTCCGGCCGGGAAACTCTCGGAGGTATAATCACGGATTTCCGGATCAAGTGAGACCATGCGGCTCGGAAACAGGAAGTGCGCCGGCGAGTATGGTCCGATGTCGCTCGCGGCGAACCCGTCCTCGCGGACTGCCTCCCAGGCGGGTGTTGCCGGCGCATCGAGTTCGGCTGCAGCGTCGACGGCGACACGCGCCGCAAGTTTCACCGTAAGCAGCCGGTGCGGCTCTTCGATTTCGATCCAGGTCAGGCGATTGCCAAAAAAATCCTGCCCTTCCCGCCGGAGCACGGGTTCGGGCATGATCTGCAACGCGGCGAGATGCACACGTTGGCCGGGGCGGGGGATCGGAGTCAGGCGCAGAACGTGGCGTGCATGCGCGACCGGCGAAGCATAAGCGCATGTCGTCGTCTGGCGCACGTCATAGATCACGCCAGCGCCTCCCAGACGGTTTCGGAGCGTTCGTTGTTGCTCAGATAGGACGCGCTGATCGCATCGGAAAGCTTCATCAGCGATTGCTCGAAATCGACAATGAGGTCCTCGTCGACGGCGGCGGCTTCGGCGGTTCTCAATCGCGTTGCCATCGAGGCGACGATCTGCTGCACGGGCGACAGGCGGCCGGTCGCGCTTCGTCCCGGCAACGCGGACAGGTGCGTCTCGATGCGGTCGAGCTGAAACGCAACCGAACGCGGGTTGTTCGGATCGAGCATGACAAGATCGATCACCGGCGCGCGCGCCGCGACCATCACGTAGCGTTGCCGGTAGGTGATTTGGCTGTCGGCCAGTTCCAGCAGCAATTCAAGGCCACCATCCGGCGCGCCGGCAAGCGCGAAGCAGCGCACCAGCCGGCCGGTCAGGATGGCGCGCTCGATACGGCGGCCGAGTTCGAGAAAGCGCCAGCCGGCGAGCTGCGTCATGTTCTCTTGCGCCAACCCCGAGAGCGATGAAATGATCCGAAGAGCCGCTTCGACGCGCTCGATGATGGCGGTTTCCGCGGGACCGATGGGCAGCGGCGTCGTGATCATGGTGGCGAGATCGTTGAGTGCCCGCCAGGCATCCGGCGAGAAGCGATCGCGGATGACGGAAGCTGCCGACCGCGCGGCGCCGGCCAGAGCAGGCAGCGATCCGCTTAAGTCTGAGCGGGTCAGGACAGCGCGACTGATGAAGCCGGCCGACGCTGCCGACGTCTGTTTTGGCGCCGCGTCCCAGGCCTCAAGCAACGACACGATGCCCGCGATCACCGGCGCAGCGGTTTCGTCGGCCTCGGCGGCGCGGTTGATCATGGCGCGCACCAGCCGCAGCGTTGCTTCGGCGCGTTCGACGTAACGCCCAACCCAGAACAGATTATCGGCGGCGCGACTTGGCAACAGGCCGGTCGCCCGCTGGACCTGAATGCGCTCCGGCGACGGCAGCAGCGTGGTTTCAGCGACCGGGCCGCGCGCGAGTACCCAAGCGTCGGCGGTTGCGGCGCCGCGTTGCAAACTCACCGCACGCGCGTCGGCGCTGTCGGCGATACGCACAAATCCGGCGGGCATCACCTGCCAGCGCTCGCCGATCTTGGCGAGGAACAGTCGCAGCGTGAAAGGACGCGGCTGCAAATGGCCATCGCGCCACACCGGCATGCTTGAAAGTGTCACCGCTTCCTGCGCCACATAGTCCACGCCGCGATCGCGGATCGAACGGATCAGAGCCTGGCGTTGCGCGTCGTCGAGTTTTGCGCCCAGCACTTCGTGGTTGCTGCTGCCGTCAGTCTGAGACTCAAACGCTGATGCGATCACCATGCGATCGAGGTTCTCGATCATTTCCTCGCGCATGTCGGCGCGACCGAGCCACCAGGTGGCGACATTCGGTATCGCCAGATCGGCGCCGAGTACGTTCGGCGCCAGCGCCGGCAGGAACGCCAGCATGGCCCGCGCTTCCACCAAGCCGGCGCCCAGCGCGTTGACGATGACGATTTTGCCGTCGCGGACGGCCTGCAACAGTCCCGGAACGCCGAGGCGAGAAGCGGCATTGAGTTCGAGCGGGTCGGCAAAGTCGGCATCGATTCGCCGCAGCAGGACTTCGGTGCGCCGCAAGCCGGAAACGGTCCGGACGAAAACGCCATCGCCGCGGACGGTCAGGTCCTCGCCCTCGACCAGCAGCAGCCCGAGATAGCGCGCGAGGTAGGCATGCTCGAAATAGGTTTCGCTCAGCGGCCCCGGCGTGAGCAAACAAATTTGCGGATCGTCCTGCTTGCTGAGCGCCAAAAGTTCGGCCTGCAGCGCCTGAAAGAACGGCGCGACGCGCTCGACGCGCGTGGTGCGATAAATGTCGGGGATGGCCCGCGACAGCGCGAGCCGGTTCTCGATGGCGTAACCGGCGCCCGAGGGCGCCTGCGCACGATCGCCCAGCGCCCACCAGCGGCCGTCGGCGCCGCGGCCGACATCAACGGCGTAAAAGCGCAAGTGCGCGCCGCCTGGCGGCGGCACGCCGACCATCGGACGCAAGAATTCAGGATTTCCCGCGATCAGCGCGGCGGGCAAGCGGCCATCGCGGCTGAGCAGCGCCGGACCATAGGCATCAGCGAGCACCGCTTCGAGGAGCTCGGCGCGCTGGATCAGGCCGGCTTCGAGGTGCTTCCATTCGCCAGGTTCGATGATGAGCGGCACATGGCTGAGCGGCCACGGGCGTTCGATGCCGGCGGCATCTTCGTACACGCGATAGAAAACGCCTGAGCCGCGCAGATAACGGTCGGCTGCGGCGAAACGCCGATTGATTTGGTCGGCGCCGAGTCCGGCCAGCATGGTGAGGAAGGGCTGCCAGTGCTCGCGCACGCGCCCGTCGCCATCCATCATCTCATCGAAAATCCCGGGCAGCGGCCGGTAACCCGCAACGAATTGGGCGAGGCTTGCGGTGTCTTTTTCGACAAGCGTGTCGAGTTTGAGTGACATCGGCAATTTTGGTTAGACCGGGCGCCGCAGATCTAGCGTCGTCGGATATTCGAGCGAGATTTCGAGTGCTGGAACATCGATCGGGCCGCCGGTGTGACCGATCTCTTCAAAACGCGCGCGGCGGCGCGCCTCGGCCTCATACGAGTTAACCGGATAGGTCTCGTAATTGCGTCCGCCGGGATGGGCGACATGGTAGACGCAGCCGCCGAGCGACCGCCGGCTCCAGGTATCGACGATGTCAAACGTCAACGGCGCCTGGACGCCAATGGTCGGATGCAGGCCCGACGCCAGATCCCAGGCCTTGAAGCGGACGCCGGCTACGTATTCGCCGCTGCGGCCGGTTGATGTCAGCGGCACGCGGGCGCCATTGCAGGTCACCACATGGCGGTCCGCGTTCAGGCCCTCGACTCTGACCTGCAGCCGCTCGATCGAGGAATCAACGAGGCGCGCGGTCCGGCCGGCAACGCCTTCCTCGCCCAGGACATACCAGGGCTCGATGGCCTGGCGCAGTTCAAGCCGCACGCCAGCGTGCCGCACCGAGCCGCAGACCGGAAAACGAAACTGCCGCTGCGCTTCGAACCACGCGGGATCGAATACGTACCCGGCGCGCTCCAGGTCCTCCAGCACTTCGAGAAAATCGTTCCAGACAAAATGTTCGAGCATGTAACGGTCGTGCAACGCTGTGCCCCAGCGCACCGGCTTGCCGTCGAGCGGAGAGCGCCAGAACCAGGCAATCAGCGCGCGTAACAACAATTGTTGAGCAGAGACTCATGCGCGCGTCGGGCGGCATCTCGAACGATCGGAATTCCACCAAACCGAGACGGCCGGTCGGGCCGTCGGGTGAAAACAGTTTGTCGATGCAGATCTCGGTGCGGTGGGTGTTGCCGGTGACATCGACCAGGATGTTGCGGAACAGCCGATCGACCAGCCACGGCGGCACTTTGTTCACGCCGTCAGGCGCGGGCACTTTGCCGAGCGCGATTTCCAGTTCGTAGAGCATGTCCTGGCGCGCTTCGTCGATCCGCGGCGCCTGGCTCGTCGGCCCGACAAACAGGCCGGAAAAGAAATAAGACAGCGACGGCCGCCGGTTCCAGTACAGCACCAGGCTTTTGAGCAAATCGGGTCGCCGCAGGAACGGACTGTCGGCGGGAGTACGTCCGCCGAGTACCACATGATTGCCGCCGCCCGTGCCGCTATGCCGGCCGTCGATCATGAACTTGTCGGCGCCGAGCCGCGAAAGATGCGCCTCCTCATAAAGGCCTTTCGTGATCTTCACCGCTTCCCGCCAGGCTGCCGACGGGTGGATGTTGACCTCGATCACACCGGGGTCCGGCGTCACCTTGATGACGGCAAGCCGCGGATCGGGCGGCGGCTCATAGCCTTCGACATGCACCGGCAGTGCGAGGTCGGCCGCCGTCGTCTCGACGACCGCGAGCAGTTCGAGATAGTCGGCGAGTGTCTCGACCGGCGGTATGAACACACACAAGCGGCCGTCACGGACTTCGACGGTGAGAGCGGTGCGCACCGGCCTGGCGGCGCCGGTTTTCGCGGTGCTTCTTGCCGGCGCTTGCTGTACGGCCAAAGTCTCCGGGGCGAGCGGTGGCGAAGGTTCTTCGCCATGTGCAGCCTGGAAGACCTTGGCGCCGATTGGATGAGTGACGCGCGGATCGGGTAGCGGCGTACGCTCAGCGAAAGGGTCGGCCGGTACAAGATGCGGATAATCCACCGGGTCGACATCGGGCAACGATTGCAGTGGCAGGCGAAATCCGAGCGACGAGTCTCCTGGCATCAGAAATAACCGCCCACGCCGCGTTTGCCACACTTCGCTCAGCCAGCCCGGTTTTGCTTGTGCGGTCCAGCGCTGCAGCGGCAGCACATATCCGGCGGGCTTGCCGGCATAATTATCGAACAGGCTCAGAATGCGGGCGCGCTCGCGAGGATCGTCGATCTTGGGATCGCTCGGATCAATGTTCTCCGGGATCAGGCCTTGCTTGAGCATCCGGTCGGCCGGGTCCTCGTAGGCGGGTTGGACGTAGTCCGCCGTGATTCCAACGCGCGCGGCAATCCCCTCGGCGAAGCGCTGTGAATCGTCGGGGGTCGGCTTGTGATCTACCGCCTCGCGGGCGATCAGATTCTCATCGCGCCAGATCGGCACGCCGTCGCGGCGCCAGTAGAGCGCGAATGCCCAGCGCGGCAGCGGTTCGCCCGGGTACCATTTGCCTTGGCCGTAGTGCAGCAGGCCGCCTGGTGCGAAACGCTCGCGCAAACGCCGAATTAGCTCGTCGGCGCGCACGCGTTTCATCGGCCCGACTGCGGCGGTGTTCCATTCCGCCGCCTGGTAATCGTCAACCGACACGAAGGTTGGTTCGCCACCCATGGTCAGGCGGACATCGTGCGCTATGAGGTCCGCGTCGACCTTGTCACCCAGTGCATCGAGCGCAACCCAGGCTTCTTCGGAAAACGGCGCAGTTACGCGCGGCTGTTCGGCGATGCGCGTGACGTTCATGTCGAACGAGAAACGGACTTCGCTTGGTTCAACGAGCCCGCTGAGCGGTGCGGCAGAGCGAAAATGCGGGGTTGCGGCGACCGGCAGATGGCCTTCGCCGCAGAGCAGTCCCGAGGTGGGATCGAGTCCGACCCAGCCGGCACCCGGCAGATAAACCTCGGTCCAGGCGTGCAGGTCGGTGAAGTCGTGAGCGGCGCCAGCCGCACCTTCCAGCGGTTTGATATCCGGCCGCAATTGAATGAGATAACCGGACACGAAACGCGCCGGCAGACCGATGTGGCGAAGGAGCTGCACCATGAGCCATGCGCTGTCGCGGCAGGACCCTGCGGCGGAGTTAAGAGTCTCTTCGGGCGTCTGCACGCCGGGCTCGAGGCGAATGAGATAACGGACCATCCGCTGCAGGCGTTGATTGAGTTCGACCAAAAAATCGACCGTATTGCGCTTCTCGCGCGAGATCGATTGAACCAACTCTTGTAGAAGCGGCCCCGCCGGTTCCGGCTCGGTAAAAGCGGCGAGGTCCTCGCGCAGGTCGTCGGGGAATGCAAACGGCCACTGTTCCGCATAGGGCTCGACGAAAAAGTCGAACGGATTGATCACCGTCATGTCGGCAATGAGGTCGACGGTGATGGAAAATTCCTGCGTCCTCTCCGGGAAGACGAAGCGGGCCAGCCAATTGCCGTGCGGATCCTGCTGCCAGTTTACGAAATGCTGGCTCGGCTTCACCGTCAGCGAATAACTCGGAATATGGGTGCGGCAGTGCGGCGCCGGCCGCAACCGCACGATCTGCGGGCCGAGATTGATCGGCCGGTCATAGTCATAACGTGTTGAGTGATGGAGCCCGACGATGATCGACATGCTGGTACGCGGAACGGACCGTTATTTGCGGTGAGAATAAGCCATTTCCATGCAAATTCCGGGCCGCCATCAATCGGCCGAGAGCGCGCGGAATTGACGCTGCGCAGTGGGGCGGAGGACTGCAAGGCAAATAAAAAGCGGCGCGGTACCCCCGTATCCGCGCCGCTACCCGCAGCATGCGCGTTTCCGAGCCTTGCCGCAAGCATGGATCAATCGACCCGATTGGTACGCGGCGAACCTTGATTTCGATCAAATGGCTGCATGAGATGTTTTCGCGCAATTAATCGCCAATGACCCCGCGCACGACACGGCCGGTCTCCGGTCCGCCCACCGGGATCGCGCCAACCATTTGCCCCTGCCGTTTGTCACCCAGACGCAGGAGCGGCACGAGCACGAACGCGAACGCGGTGAATGCCGCCGATACCAGCACCAGCGGCGGAAGGTGGTGATGGAATAGATGCTGGAAGAAAAACGAACCCACAATGTCGGCGGATGCAGTCGCGAGGTTGATGATGGACATCATCACCGCAAAGCTGAAGCCTTCCGATCGTTGCGGACAGTAATCGGCGGCGAGCGTAACTGTTGCTACGGTCGCAAGCATGGCAGCGAAGCCGCTGCAAAAACTTATGATCGCGGCGGAGACCTGATCGAAGAGCAGCAGATAGGCCGCCGTGGTCAGAGTGCCGAGCGCAATGCTCAGCTGCAGGAAGCGCTTGGTCGAAATGGCATCGAACAGGCGGTGATAAAACAGCGCGCCCACGATCCAGCCGGCGGACGCGATCGATCCAAGGATGCCAATGTAGCCTTGGGAAAATTTAAGGTTGTCGGTCATCACGTAGTAGAGCGGCGTGCTCAAACCGGGGCTGAAGTAGTAGAGAAAGAGAAAAATCCCGAGGATCCAAAGCTCGCGCTTTTTGAACGCGGCCGCTACGCCGCCGAACGTCTCGCGCAGCGCTGCGACGTCCACGCGCGTCTTGCGCTCCGAAATTAAAAACAGCGTTCCGAACAATGCGGCTAACGGCGCAACGGCGACAACCGCCGCGGCGGCGTGCAGCGCGGACGTCGGCGACAGATGTTGGGCCAGTTGGCCGCCGCCAATCGCGGCGATCATCGCGGCCAAGTTGAACCACAGCCACTGCTGGTTCACGAACCGGCCGCTCTCGCCGAGCCTTTGTCCGTTCTCGACCAGGACCGCGCCGCACACCGTGCTCGATATCGCCATGGCATAGGCTGTCAGCTGCAGCGCCCATACCAGCTGGCCTGGTACAGCGAGTTGCGTGATCCATAAAAATCCGGCGATCGCGCAGATATTCGCCGCCAGCAGGTAGCTTTTGCGGCGATAACCAAACAACGGCAGGAAGTCTGAGAACGCGCCGTAGACCGGCTTGATGATCCACGGAAAATTGAAAATGGCGAGATAGGCCGTGACCTGCAGCGGCGTCCAGCCATGCACTTCCTTTAAAAAATAACTGAGCGGCTGCGCGATTAGCCCGCTGACCTGACCTACGCCTTCAACGACATAGACCAGCGCGAAAAATACCAACAACCGGGTGGTCATCGCGCGGTGGCGCGCCGGAGCGTCGGTCTGCGTTGGGGCGAACTGATCATTCATTGGATCGCGGTCAGCGCTCTTGGCGCGCAATCGCTCGAATGCGCAACGCGCCGATCATCACTCCCGATCCTATCGGTTAGTAAAGACGCTGTCGCAACCAGCCTTGCGATCGCTCCGCCGGCGCACGAAAAACAAACGGGGATGAAGGATTATTGCCGCAGGAGTATCTGAGCGGTGTCTGAGCCTGGTCCGGCGATACGACTGCGCCCGAACGATCGTTCGCCGATCGAAACAGCGGTTGCGGCGATGATGAGTGAAACAGTCAATGTGCCGGTTGCAATCATATTGAGCGCGGCCGCGCACCGCCTGGTTCGCGTCTGGCCAGATTTCGGCGGCGCAAATCCGGGGCTGCCGGTTAGTAGTGCCATAGTCGTTATCCTTCGAATCAGTTGCCGCCACAATCGCAATTGAACCCGGCGTCGGTCCGGCCGGATTTGGGCATTGGCATTGAAGAACAAAGGCGATTCCGTGAAATATGGTTAAGCAATCGTTAACGCGATCACTCTGCGGGCATATTTCGTCGTTCGCGGACCTTGACCCTCTCACGCCCCCGCAGTGGCGGGGACGACACTAGCCGGATTGAAGTCCATCGGGACGTGATCGGGTTCGGCGGCGACGCGCGCGAGCCAGCCACGAACTGCGGGAAAGGGGCTGAGATCGAAATCGCAGAGATGCGCTACGTGCGTGTAGGCGTACAGCGCAATGTCGGCGATGGTGTAGCGATCGGCGGCGAAGAAATCGTGCAACGCGATGTGATTTTCCATGACGCCGAGCGCGCGATGACCTTCCTCCATCCAATCTTCAAACGCGTGTTGCTGCAGGTCTCGTCCGCCCTTGACCAGCGTAAGCCAGAAATACGCTGCTCCCAGATTGGGCTCCAGACTGTGCTGCTCGAAGAACATCCACTGCAACGTCTCAGCCCGCTCGATGCGGTCGTCAGGCGCGAGCGGCGAGCCACCGGCGATGTACCAGAGGATGGCATTGGACTCGGCAAGAAATCGGCCGGGTGCGACTTCCAGAAGAGGGACCTGGCCATTGGGATTCTTGGTCAGGAATTCCGGCGTGTGGCTCTCGCCCTTGAGAATATCGATCTCGACCAGCCGATAGGGAATGTTGAGTTGCGCCAGCGCGAGCCGCGCCTTGTAGCTGTTTCCCGAACGCTGCATCGAATAGAGCGTGAACATGATCGCTCCCCAACCTTCCGCGCGGCTCAATCGTCTTTCGCAGACATATTGCTTGAACGCGGCGATGTCGTGGCCGCGCCATCCGTCGCACCGGCTGCGCGCTATTTTAGAATAAATGCGCCGGAAGAAGCCATCGGAAAGGTGAGCTGAAGCGTGCTGCGCCGCAACAACAGAACGAAAATGGCGAGCATTATTGGAACGCCGACTGGGATCAGTGTCACATGCGCTATTGTTCGCGCGACCAATGGTACCAGCCAGAGCGCCGCGAGCGCGGACTTCTCCCACGGGCCCAAACCCCGCGCATATTCGTCTGCAGCCATAAAAGCCATGGCTGGCGCCAGTACCATCATGTCGTAATCGAACGTGTAGGGTGTCGCGAGGATGGCGGCGAGGCAAAGGCCGGCGGCTTTGAGCGGGTAAGAGGCCGCACTGCGCCACTGCCAGATCAGCGCCGCGCTGAGCGCTGCAATCAGGGCCCCTTGAAGCGCATAGGCGGCCGGGATGTTCGCTCCCCACATCCGCGCCCAGGCGAACAGGCTCTGAATCTTGTACCAGCCGGTGTCGCCTTGTTCGAGCGCTACGACGCGGCTGAAGCGGGTCGAATCAAGGAACGCCTGCCAGACGTGAGGACCGAACGCCAACGTCGTGGCGAGCGCGAGCAGTGCGACCGCGGCCGCCGCAGCTCCGAAAGCGCGCCACCGGCCGCTCGCGGCCAGCACGATGGGGATGAGCAGGCCGAATTGCGGCTTGTACGCAAGAAAACCAAACAAAATCCCCGCTAACACCGGCCGACGGTCAAGTTGCACCAACGCGGCGCCGAGCAAAGCAGCGGTGAGGAATCCGTTCTGCCCGTGACCGATATTGACGAGAACCGCGGGGAAGCCGAGCGCAAGCAGGAACCAGAGCGGATCAGAGAGCGGATTTTCTCCCCCTAAAACTGGGCGGTCTGTTGCCGAGACCGGCCGGGCCGGGGTTCCAAGAATCGCGTGGATCGTCAGGAGATAAAGGCCAAGCGTGACGGCCTGCCAGACCGCGAGCGCGATCCCGTAAGGCATGATAGCGAGCGCCGCCGCTACGAACAGAAAAAATGGCGGATAGTGCCAGCCGTAGAACGGCGTCGCGTCGCCGAAAATTTGTTGCTCGCGCGCATGTTGGCGGGCGAGATCGAATGGCGCTTCGGGGTTGCCGTCAAGCACGTAGGTGCCGGCGGCGTAGACATCGGAGAAGTCCGTTCCCAGCGGCCGGCCCTGCAGATCAATGAGCCCATGCGCGGTCACGACCAGATAAAGAAAGCCTGACGCAGAGGCGATCAGGACGGCAGCCGCGATGAGCCGGATCCGCTCGCGCGTCAACCAGGCGCCGCTGCGCAGAAGCTCGCGTGCCCGATCCATGACGGCTCCTTGTGCGGATGGACTGGCGACCGCATTAGGCCAGCGGAGCCTTAACGGAGAATTGAGCGCCGGTTTGAAGCGTGCCCTTGCCTGGGCACCATTGGCGCTTTAGGAAACACGCGCCTTACGGAGATTTGCAATGGCATTCCTTGCGGACCGACTCGCGCGCATCAAGCCATCAGCCACCATCGCGGTGACGGATAAAGCGCGCGCGCTCAAGGCGGCCGGCCGCGACGTCATCGGCCTCGGTGCCGGTGAGCCCGATTTCGACACGCCGGAAAACATCAAAGAGGCGGCCATCAAGGCGATCCGCGATGGCAAGGCGTCAAAATATACGGCGGTTGACGGCATTCCCGAGCTCAAGGCCGCGATCGCGCGCAAGTTCAAGCGCGAGAACGAGCTCACCTACAAGCCGTCGCAGATCAGCGTCGGCACCGGTGGCAAGCAGGTGCTCTACAACGCTCTCATGGCCACCATTAACCCGGGCGACGAGGTCATTATCCCGGCGCCTTATTGGGTGAGCTATCCTGACATGGTTCTGCTCGCCGGCGGCGAGCCGGTCGAGGTCGTGACCACGATGGAATCGGGCTTCAAGATGAAGCCTGAAGCACTCGAGCGGGCGATCACGCCGAAGACCAAATGGATCATCTTCAATTCACCGTCGAACCCGACCGGCGCGGCCTATGCACGCGCCGAACTCAAGGCGGTGACGGATGTGTTGGTGCGTTACCCGCACGTCCACGTCATGTCCGACGACATGTACGAGCACCTGGTCTACGACGACTTCAAATTCTTCTCGCCGGCGCAGCTTGAGCCTCGGCTCTACGAGCGCACCTTGACGGTGAACGGCATGTCCAAGGCGTATTGCATGACTGGTTGGCGCATCGGCTACGCCGGCGGACCGGAGCCGTTGATCAAGGCAATGGCCGCTATTCAGTCGCAATCGACGTCGAATCCGACTGCGGTGGCGCAATGGGCGGCGGTCGAAGGGCTCGACGGTCCGCAGGACTTCATTCCGAAGCACAATAAGATCTTCAAAGAACGGCGCGATCTCTGTGTCTCGATGCTTAATCAGGCGAACGGTATCCGCTGTCCCAAGCCGGAAGGCGCGTTTTACGTTTACCCGTCCTGTGCGGGTACGATCGGCAAGACGGCGCCGACCGGCAAAAAGCTGGCGACGGACGAGGATTTCGTCACTGAGCTGCTGGAGGCAGAAGGTGTTGCGGTTGTGCAGGGCACCCCGTTCGGCGTTGGCCCAGCGTTCCGCATCTCCTACGCCACAGCGACGAGCGCGCTTGAAGAAGCTTGTACGCGCATTCAGCGTTTTTGCGGAAATCTGAAATAGTTGCCGTTACCATCGGTGTTCACGCCTGCGCGTCCTCCGGAATGACAAGACGGCGGTGTCATTCTCGCCTACAATCCGCCGCTGAGGGCCGCATCGGGCCGGCCGGGGGAGAATCGATATGTTTCGCAACTTGTTTGCAGCGGCCCTTGTCGCGGCCGTGTCGTTCGCGCTTGCGGGAGGGCCATCGGTTGCGCAACCACGGCAAGTCCAGGTCGGCACGCTGACCTGCTCGCTGTCAGCCAGTATTGGCTTGATTGTCGGGTCGCAGAAGAATGTGAACTGCATTCTCAAGGGCGCGCCCGGCGAACCCGAAGAAGCCTATACCGGCACGATGACTACGGTCGGTGTCGATATCGGCGTCACCACCGGCGGCGTAATCGTTTGGGCGGTGTTTTCCGACACCAGTCGCTACGCTGGAATGCTCGCCGGAACCTACGCCGGAGCCACGGCGGAAGTGTCGGTGGCCGCGGGACTTGGCGCAAACGTGCTTGTCGGCGGATCACGCCACACGGTCGCCCTGCAGCCGTTGTCGGTGCAAGGCCAGATTGGTCTCGATATCGCTGGAGGCATAGGCGCGCTGGAACTGCACCCGGTGCGGTAAGGTAGGCGCTAATCCGCTAGTCACGGCAGACTGCCACCGGAGGTGCGTACGGTCGCGCCTTTGACCGGGCGCAATGTCGCGCCCCTTGACCGGCCCCGCCAACGCCTGAAACGATGGCGTGTGCGATCCGCGATCTAACGACGGATCAGCACTGGGAGGCGGTCATGGCAGCAAACGGAAATGCCGCGCGTGCAGCAGGCCCCCGCTGCGTCGCGCTGGTCGGCCCTTTTCAGAGCGGCAAGACCACATTGCTTGAGGCTATCCTCGCCCGGACCGGAGTCATTCCGCGCCAGGGTACGGTCGAGGCCGGCAACACCATCGGCGATAGCAGCCACGAAGCGCGTCATCACCGCATGAGCGTTGAACTCACGGTCGCGACGGCGAACTTCATGGGCGACAGTTACACATTTCTTGATTGCCCGGGCTCAGTGGAGTTCGTCCACGATATGCGGGCCGTGCTGCCGGCGGTCGACGTCGCCGTGGTCGTCTGCGAATTGGATGAAAAGAAGATACCGCAGTTGCAACTCATTCTGCGCGAGCTGGAAGACCAAAAAATTCCACGCATTCTTTTCCTCAACAAGATCGACAAAGGCAGCGCCGGCGTCCATGACGTGCTCACGCTGCTGCAGCCGGCGTCGCGCACCAAGCTGGTCTTGCGTCAGATCCCGACCTTCTCCGGCGATCTTATTTCCGGCTTTGTCGATCTCGCGCTGGAGCGGGCCTTCGTCTACAAGGAGCACGCTGCTTCCGAGGTCGTCGCGCTCGAAGGCGATATCGCGGACCGCGAGAAGACGGCGCGCTTTTCCATGCTGGAAACGCTCGCCGACCATGACGACGAACTGATGGAGCAGTTGCTCGAAGACATCCAGCCGCCACGCGACAAGGTTTTCGACGACCTCACGCGCGAACTGCGCGACGGTCTCGTCTGCCCGGTGCTGATGGGGACTGCAAGCCGCGCCAACGGCGTATTGCGACTGCTAAAGGCGCTGCGCCATGAGTCGCCTGGCATTGCCGAGACCGCAAAGCGCCTCGGCATAAAGGGTGGCTCCGACGCCATCGCCTATGTGCTCAAAACCCAGAACAGCACCCACGGCGGCCGGATGTCGATTGCGCGCATGCTCGCGGGGCAAGCGGGTGACGGCATCACATTCCTGACACCCAATGAAGAAGCCGGCCGCGTCGCCGGCGTCTTCAAGCTCGTCGGCCAATCGAGCGAGAAGCGCGGGCCGGCGACACTGGGCGAGACCGTCGCTTTCGCCAAACTCGATAAGGCCAAAACCGGCGATACGCTGACAGCTGGCAAGCAAGCCCATCCCGCTGTCGCCAGGATCGAGCCCTATCCGCCGGTGCTGGCGATCGCGATTTCGGCGAAGGAACGGAAAGACGACGTCAAGCTCGGCCAGGCGCTGAACAAGCTTGCCGAGGAAGACCCGTCCGTCATCGTCGTGCACAATCCCGAGACCCACGAAGTGGTGTTGTGGGGCCAGGGCGAGATGCACTTGCGCGTCACGACCGAGCGGCTCGGCGACCGTTATGGCGTTGCCATCGAGCGGCGCCAGCCGAGCGTTGGTTACCGCGAGACCATCCGCAAAAGCGTCACCCAGCGCGGCCGTCACAAGAAGCAATCCGGCGGCCACGGTCAGTACGGCGACGTCGTGATCGACATCAAGCCGATGCCGCGTGGCGCGGGCTTTTCCTTTGAAGACAAAATCACCGGCGGCGTGGTGCCGCGCAATTACATCCCTTCGGTCGAGGAAGGTATCGTCGACGCGCTCAAGCACGGTCCGCTCGGTTTCCCCGTGGTTGACCTGCACGTGTCGCTTGTCGACGGCTCCTATCACACCGTCGACTCGTCCGACATGGCGTTCCGCACTGCCGGCCGTATCGGTATCATCGAGGGTCTACCGCAATGTCAGCCGGTGCTGCTCGAGCCAATCGATCTCGTCGAGATTGTCTGCCCGAACGACGCCACCGCGAAAATCAACGCGCTGATGTCCGGGCGGCGTGGCCAAATCCTCGGCTTCGACACCCGTGAAGGTTGGGAGGGCTGGGACGTGGTGCGCGCCAGGATGCCGGAGGCGGAGATCGGCGATCTGATTGTTGAGATTCGTTCAGCGACCGCCGGCGCCGGAACCTTCACGTTCAAGTTCGACCACATGGCCGAACTCACGGGGCGAACCGCGGATCAGATCGTGGCCGCGCGTCGCGCGGCGGAGTGATATAGTAGCCAGCTCAATCGACGACATTTGATGCCCGCGCGCTGGTTCGCGGGCATCACGCATCTTGGAAACGGAGAAAGCATCAATGCCGGCTTATTGGGTAGCTCGCGCGAAGGTCAACGATCCGGTCGAATACAAAAAATATGCCGATCAGGTGCCGGCGATTCTCGCCAAGCATGGCGGCAAGCCGTTGGCGCGCGGCGGCCGTTTCCAGATCATGGAAGGCCCCGAAAAGTTTCAACGGTTTGTGGTGATCGAGTTTCCGACCTTCGAGCAGGGCGTAGCGTGCTTCACTTCGGACGAGTACAAAAAAGCCGCCGAGTTCCGGCGCAACGGCGCCGGCGAGGTAGAGACGGTGATCATTGAGGCGCTTTGAAGCGGCGAAGGAATGAGCGCACCTTTTGCCGGAACCGATGGATCGTAGACGTCCGCGAGGCATCATTGTCGTCGCGTCGCTGATGATCATTTTCGGCTGCGCCGAAGTGGCGACCGCGTTCACTCGTAATTTTTTTGGCCTGCACACCGCTCCCGGCGAGCTCGCCGCGTTTATCGGTGCTGCCCTTGGTGCCCTTTATGCCCTGGCCGGCTTTCTTACTCTTTCGATGAGGCGGCGGGCGGCTTTGACCGCCGTCTTATTCCTGATGGTTATTGTTGCCGGTCGAATTCTAATGATCGTCGCGGGGCTTTACCCCGTAACATCGATCAGGCAAGCCATTGCGATGGCGGCGGGAACAGCTATCGCCGTCGGCTTTGCCGTCTATATCGGGTTGAACAGATCGGCTTTCACGTAACGTGGCGATGCGAGTCCCCCGCCGAATAACGCGTTACGCCGCCACGCGCGGTTCGCCGCCGCCGGGCGGTGGCACTGGCGAACCGTCGGCCGCATATTCGTTGAGTTTGTTACGCAGCGTGCGGATCGAAATGCCGAGCACGTTAGCGGCGTGAGTACGGTTGCCGAGACAATGCTTGAGCGTCTCGAGAATGAGATCGCGCTCGACCTCGGCAACGGTGCGGCCGACCAGAGCGCGTGACACTTGCTCGGCGGCCAGCGCGGCATGCGCGACCGAGGGCGGGGTGCGTTGCTGGTCGAGGCGGCCGCCGTCGGGAGCGAGGATCGCTTCCGGCCCTATCTCGGCTCCGGTCGCCATCAACACCGCCCGATGCATGGTGTTCTCGAGCTCGCGTACGTTGCCGGGCCAATAATTGACGGTTAGCGTGCGGCGGGCTTCCTGCGACAACGTCCGCACCGGCACACCGTTCACGGCGGCGTATTTCCTGACGAAATATTGCGCCAGCTCGATCACGTCGGCCGGCCGCTCGCGCAGCGGCGGGATTTTCAGATTGACGACGTTGAGGCGGAACAGCAAATCTTCACGGAAGGAATTTTCGCGGACCGCTTCGGCGAGATTGCGGTTGGAGGTCGCGAGAATCCGGATGTCGATGGGCACCGGCCGGGTGCCGCCGACGCGATCAATGACGCGCTCTTGAATTGCGCGTAACAACTTTGCTTGTAGCCGCACGTCCATCTCGGAAATCTCATCGAGCAGCAGTGTGCCGCCGTTGGCCTCCTCGAACTTGCCGACGCGGCGCGCAACCGCGCCGGTGAAGGCTCCTTTTTCATGGCCGAACAGTTCGGATTCGAGCAAAGTCTCCGGAATGGCGGCGCAATTCACGCTGATGAAAGGCTTTTTTGCCCGGCTCGAGCGCGCGTGCACGTAGCGCGCAAGGACTTCCTTGCCGGTGCCGGACTCGCCGGTGATCAGTATGGAAGCGTCGCTCGGCGCTACTTGCAGCGCCAGTTTGACAACCCGTGCCATCGCTTCATCGCGGTAGATCAGTTCGCGCCGGTCGTCGGCGACGGCCGCGAGAACGGCGGCGATCAATTCCGGATCGGGCGGCAGTGGAATGTATTCTTTGGCGCCGGCGTGAATCGCCGCGACCGCTGCACGTGCATCGGTGGCGGTGCCGCAGGCAACGATCGGGGCATGGATGTGCTCGGCTTCGAGTGCGGTGACCAGATCGCGAATGGCGATGGCGACATCGACCATCAGGAGATCGGCGCCGCGGCCGGATCGAAGGACGGCGAGCGCCTGGGCGATGTCGGTCGCATGTGTGACCGTTGCGCCCTTGTCCATCGCGAGCTTGGTAGCGGTCGTGAGCTGGCCGTTGAGCGTGCCGACGATCAGAAGCCGCATCGTATCATTCCTTCTTCGTTATCCGCCGGCTGCATCACGACCGTTCCGCCTTGATGATTTCCGTCATCGTCACGCCGAGCTTTTCTTCGACCAGAACCACTTCGCCGCGAGCGACCAGGCGGTTGTTGACGTAGATGTCGATCGCTTCACCGACCTTTCGGTCAAGTTCGAGCACCGTACCGGGGCCGAGCTTGAGCAGATCGTTGATTTCCATTCGCGCCCGTCCGAGCACCGCGGAGACCTGGACCGGAACGTCGAATACCGCTTCGAGATCGCCGGCGATGCGTGTCGTCGATCCCTCCGGTTCCGGCGCCAGCTGCACATCGGTTTCCGGAACGCGATCTTCGAGATTGGGCAATGGTACCTTGCCTTCTTCGCTCACGGTCGCACCTCCTGAGTATTTCGCGTGCCTTCGGCCAGACCGCGCCGCGCGCTCACGTAACGCGCAACGGCCTCGCCGATCGCCGCATCAGTCGCTGCCTGATCGCGGTTGATACCGCCGTCGGCCCATTCGATCTTGCAGTCGCCCACGGCGACGCTGGGGTCGCCGAGCACGACCAGGCGGCCTTCGAAGCCGTGCGCCCGGGCAATATCGTCAAGTTTCTGATGCGCTTCGGCATAGAGGGCGTCGTTGACCCGCACCACGATGTGCGGCGAAGCCACCAGCTCGCGGAAGCAAGACTTCGCGAGCGCGGCGATTTCGGCGAACGGCTCGCGCGCTATCAACGCCGAGGCGAGCTTGCGGGCCACCGCCACCGCGACCTCGACGGCTTCACTTTCGAGCCGCGCTTCAACGGTCTGCAGCGCACCCGTGGCTTGGCCAAGGCTGGCGGCGACCCGCTCGAGGGATTCGGCGATCCGGCGGCCGGCAGCGACGGAAGCGTCGTGTTGCGCTTCGGCATAACCTCTGCGATGTGCGGCGGTTTCCGTTTCGGCAAGCTTCACTTGGTGCTCGTCCAGCGTGATTGTCGGCGCGCGCTGGGGACCGGCCGCGAAGTCGACATCGAACATAAATTTGGCTGGCGCGCTCATTGTTGGTTCTCAGTAAATCAGTTCTTCTTCGCCACGCGTCTTGGAGATGACGATCTCGCCTTTGGCCGCCAGATCCTTGGCGAGATTCACCAGAAGCACTTGGGCATCGTCGACTTCGCGCAGTCGCACCGGTCCCATGGCGGTCATATCGTCCGCCAGCATCTTGGCGGCACGCGTCGACATGTTGGACAGGAAGAACTGGCGCACCGGCTCGGCCGCGCCCTTGAGTGCGATCGCGAGCTTGTCCTTTTCGACGTGGCGCATCAGCGTTTGCGCCGAAGCCGGGTCGAGTTTCATCAGATCGTCGAACGTAAACATCAACGTCTTGATGCGCTCGGCGCTCTCGCGGTTGTCTTCTTCGAGTGCAGTCAAAAACCGGGTCTCGGTTTGCCGATCGAAATTGTTGAAAATCTCGGCCATCACCTCGTGGGCATCGCGCCGGCGGGTTTGCGAGAGGTTCGACATGAACTCCGTGCGCAGCGTCGTTTCGACACGTTCCAGTACCTCTTTCTGCACCGCCTCCATGCGCAGCATGCGGTTGACGACGTCGAGCGACAGCTCCTCTGGCAAGATCGCGAGCACGCGCGCCGCGTGGTCCGGTCCGATCTTCGAAAGTACGACGGCGACCGTCTGCGGGTATTCGTTTTTCAAATAGTTGGCGAGCACTTCCTCCTGAACATTGGAGAGCTTCTCCCACATGTTGCGGCCGGCGGGACCGCGTATTTCGTCCATGATGTTTCCGACGCGCTCCGGCGGCAGGTATTGCTGGAGCAGACGCTCGGTCGCGTCATAGGTGCCCATCAGGGCGCCCGAGGCGGACATGCGTGACACAAAGTCAAGCAGCAGATTCTCGACCTGTTCGGCTTCGATGATGCCGATCGTGGACATCACGATCGAAATTTCGCGCAATTCATCGTCGTCGAGCAGGCTCCAGATCTTGGCGCCGAAATGTTCGCCGAGCGCGAGCATGAGCACGGCCGCACGCTGCGGGCCGGTGAGCTTTCGTTTCCCGGGTGCTGCGCCGGCCTGGGTGCCTAGGCTGCTCAGGGGGCTGGTGAGCTCCCGTTGGCCGGTCTCGTGGTGTTCATAGTTGGAGGGCATGGCTCAATCGATCAGGCTGCGGCGTTATCGTTCATCCACTGGCGTATGATGGAGACGGCTTCGTTTGGATTCTTGTCGGCAAGTTCGCCGACCTTCTGCACCGATTGCGCGTGCACTTGGCCCTGAACCTGAGCGATGTCGATCATCTTGGCGGTCTTGCTCGGCTCTGGCTTCGGTGTCTCCGCGGCTGCGCCGGTGTTTGCCGGGTTTGCATCATGGCCACCACCGAACCCCTGCGCGGGCAGCGCCAGCGGCGTTCGCTCCTCCGGCGTAAGCATGCGGCGGACGAGCGGACGCACGACCATCAGCAGCACGACCAGACCCAGCAGACCCATGACCGCCATTTCGATCGCGCGCATGATGTCGTCTTTGGTGAACCGCAGCGCCGCAAGCCAGCCGGTGGGCTCGTTAATCGGATTGGACGGCATTTCGGCAAAGCGCAGATTGACGACCTCTACCTGGTCGCCGCGCTTCTGGTCGAAGCCGATCGCCGTGCGCACCAGCGCGGTTATCTGCTCGATTTCTTCCTTGCTGCGCGGCTGGTAGGTGACTTCGCCCTTCTCGTTCTTGCTGTAGGTGCCGTCGACAAGGACTGCAGCCGAAATGCGACTGACGTGGCCGCCCTCGATCACCTCAGTCTTGGTCGTCTTGGAAATCTCGTAGTTGACGATTTCCTCGGTTTTCTTGCTTTGGTCGCGCGGCGTAGCATTGCCCTCGGGAGCCGCCGGCTGCTGGCGCTGTTGATTGCCGCCGCCGGGGATCTCGTTGCCGACGCTCACCTGGTTTTCGCTTTTGTCGTTACTCGCCGTGCTTTCTTCGCGGGTCTGGCTCGAACGAACAACGCGGCCGTCGGGATCGTATTTGTCCGACGTCTGCGTGATGCGGTTGAAGTCGAAATCGGCGCTCACTTCGACGTGGGCACGCCCGGGGCCCACGACGGAGGAGACGATCGTTTCAATCTGGTCGCGCAACCGCTTCTGGAACGCCATTTGCCGTTCATCGGCGGTCACTTCTCCACCGTTGACATCGTCGCTGGCACCGTCAGCCAAGAGATGGCCGGCCTCATCGACGATCGAAACCCGCTGCGGCTTCAGCCCGTTGACGGCGGAAGCCACCAGGTGACGGATAGCCCGGACCTGCTGCGGCTCGAGCGAACCGCGGACCTTCAGCACGATGGAAGCTGACGGCTCGACCTTGTCGCGTGAGAACAGGGGCCGTTCCGGCATCACGAGGTGGACGCGCGCCGCCTGGACCCGGTCAAGGGCGCGAATGGTGCGCGACAGTTCGCCCTCCAGGGCGCGCAGATTATTGACGTTCTGCACGAAGCTCGTCGTGCCGAGGACGTCCGATTTGTCGAAAATCTCGTAACCGACGCCGCCGCCCTTGGGCAGGCCATTGCCGGCAAGCGCCATGCGCAACCGGGCGACGCGATCATTCGGGACCATGACGATGTTGCCGTCGTTGCGCAGCTCGTAGGGAACCCCTTGCCGTTCGAGCTCCTTCACGATGGCGGCGGAGTCATCGTAGTTGAGGTCGGTGAAGAGCGGCGTCATCTGCGGTGCCGTCACCCGCAAGATGAGGAAGGCGAAAAAGCCGACGAGCGCGATCGTGACGGCGCCCATGGCGGCAATGCGTGTTGCGCCAATCGTTTTGACAAACTCAAGCAGACCTTGCACCGCGCTTGATCTCCGGCGAGCGACGCTACACGCGTCTCACCCGGCAAGATTTGCCCGGTTGATGGTTAGCAGCGAGTTAATAGGAACCAATTGAGCGCGTATAAACTTAGCGTTGCGTCACCGGAACGCGCGCGAATCAAAACGCCGGCACAATGCCCGCGTTCACAGATCCGTAAGGCGGATTAACTGGACCTTACTGACGGTACTGCTGGATGCGCGTCGTGCGTAAGCCGGCGAGGCCGTGCTGGTCGATCGAGTATTGCCAGGAGAGAAATTCTTCGACGGTCAGCGTGTAGCGGCTGCACGCTTCTTCCAGCGAAAGAAGTCCGCCGCGCACTGCAGCGACGACTTCAGCCTTGCGGCGAATCACCCAACGCTTCGTTCCCGGTGCCGGAAGATCGGCTATCGTCAGGGGCGAACCGTCCGGCCCGATGACATACTTCACCCTCGGGCGATGGGGTTCGGTCATAGGAACTCTCTCGCGAACTCAACACAACAGGCCTGAACCTTACCCATCGCGACTTAAAATTTACCTAAGCAAACGCACAATTTGCCGCGGCTTCCGGAACCGGCAATGCGCGCTCCCGCAAGAGGGGCGCACACAGGCAGCGACGGCCGCGCGGCGTGCGCCATCACATCACAAGGCCGCTTACAGTTTCTGGATCAGGCTGCCGATACTGGTGTTGAGATTGCTGATGCCGCTGCTGAGACTGCTCAGCGTGCCGTTGCTGAGTGACTGGATCTGGCTGATCGGCACATTTTGTCCACTGACCGTGAGCGTCGGCGGGTTCTGGTTGATGTTGACAGCGGTGACGACGCCCTGCACCTGCGTGGTCGTCGTAACAGCCTGACCGTTGGCGCTGGTTGCGCTGACTGACATGGTGTAGGTGCCGTCCGGCCAGGTTTGGCCGCTGTTGCCTACGCCGTTCCAGGTGTAGCTCTGCGACCCGGCATTGAGCGCTATCGTTCCGGTGTAGGCCGTGGTTCCCGCTGAACTGGTGATCGTGACTGTGCCGGTGGCCGGAGCGGAGGCGTTGATGCTCCAGGTCGCGGGGCTGTTCGTCGCGTTGGAGAGCGCCGCAGCGTTGCCGTTCACCGTGACGGTGTTGCCGACAAGCTGAAGCGCCGACGTTGCCTCTGAGGTCTGCTGCATCGCGATCAGCGTTTGCAGGTTGGAGTTCATGTTGACCTGCTGCTCGACCGACGCGAACTCGACAAGTTGTTGGGTGAACTGGGTGGTGTCGAGCGGGGACAGCGGATCCTGGTTTTGCAGCTGCGTGGTCAGGAGCTGAAGAAAAGTATTGAAGTTGCCGGCAATCGTCTGCGATCCGGTGGGTGAGGTGGAGGAAGTCGAGCCGGACGATGTTGTGCTGGGCGTTGTGCCGGTTAGCGAGGACAATGCATTTGAAGCAGTGGTCCCAATCTGGGACGCCGCCGACGTTGCCGCCGTTGTTGCAGCGGAATTGACCGAGTTAGCGGCGGAATTGACTGCGGTAGAGAGGATGCTCATGACCCTGGTCCTTTGTTGTGCGAATGCCGTTCAAACCCGGATGTCGATCCCGCTACCCAGGCCCATACGCGTGTAAGCCTGCGTTGCGGCGATGGGGGCGAGTTGTGGTTCGGGAATGACAAGCTGGGCGGGCGCCGACTGTGAGCCGGAGCCGTTGTTCTGCCCGGTGAAAGATTGATCGCGCAGAGAGAACTGAAGGCCGCCGCCATCGGCCGTCGTCAGCCCCGCCTGTTCGAGCGCGTGCTGCAACTGCGGTTGCTGGCTTTGCAGCAATTGCAGCGTCTCCGGGCGATCGACGGTCATGTGTGTCGTGGCCTGGCCGTTGCTGTCGACGCTCAGCTGCACGTCGATGCGGCCAAGTTCGGGAGGAGACAGGCTGATATCGAATTGGTTGGAGCCTGCCTGCGCGCGGGAGGAGATGGCGACTGCGAGGCCGGCGATTGTGACGCCGCTGCTGGAAGCGGCGCTCGAAGGATCGGCCGCTGCGGTCGTTGACGATGCCACCGCAGCCGATGCGGAAAAGCCGAAATTCGGCAAACCGTCGATGCCGCCAGCCTTGGCGACTTCTGGGCCCTGAGCAGCCGGTGCGCCGGCGGTGGTTGCAGATGTCGGGGCCGGGGCGGGCTGTGCGGCCTGCGCTGCCGCATGGTCGGAATTCGCGGGCGCTGATGCGGCGGTCTGTCCCGGTGTGGTCGCGGCGCTCGTCGCTTGTGTAGATGTCTGTTGCGAGGAACGGGTTTCGGCGGCTTGTTCTTTGGTCGCGTCCGAGCCCGCAGTGGTGCTTGCCGTGTTGTCGGCCTGTGTGGTCGACGGTGCTCCCTTGGCGGCAGCGGTATCGGCGATATCTTGGGTCGCGGACGAATCCTGGTTCGCGGCCGCGGTCGCAGCGGCGAGTTTTCCGCGCGCTTTGGTTTGTTCGCCGACAGTCAGGCTTGCGGGAGAGGCACTCGCCGCCGCCGGTGCAGTGTTTTCCGAAGTGTTGATGGCGATCGCCGCTGCCACCGGCTGAGTTGGATTGGCGGCCGCCTGCACTTGCCCGGCCGCCGGCGTGGCAGGAGCGGTGGCGCCGTCATCGGTCGCAGAGCTGGCTTTGCTGTCATCAGCCTTGCCATCGTTTGCAGTTTTGCCACCGTTTGCAGCTTTGCCACCGCTCGATGATGTTTTCGTTGCCGAGACGGCATCACTTGTGGTGGTTGCCGAGGCGGCATCACTTGTAGTGGTTGCCGAGGCGGCGTCACTTTTAGTGGTTGCCGAGCCGGCATCACTTCTGGTGGTTGCCGAGGCGGCATCATTTGTAGTGGCAGCGGTCGTCACGACCGTGTTGGCGGTGTCCGTCGCGGCCGTAGTGGTCGCAGGAGCAGGAGCTTGGCCTTGCCCACTGCTTTCCTTGGTTACAGTCGGCGGGACCTTTGGTGCGGACTGAGGCGCAGCGTTACTGCCTGTTGCGGCCTGAGCATTGGAGTGCGAGCTGGCGTTTGTTTTGGGATTGCCGCTTTTGGTGCCCGTTGGGGTATTGGAGCCAGTGCTGGCGTTTGATCCGGTCTTGAATGCGGGCTGTGCATTTTGGGTCGCACTCGCGGAATTTGAGTTGGACCCCGCAGCCGTGTTGCTTGTCGAGGTCGGAGCGAAAGGACCGGCGCTCTGAGACGTCCCCGTTGTGGACGCCGGCGGTTGGCTGGCGGGTTGCGGCGGCGGGTTTGGCGGGTTTGATGGGTTCGTCGGCGGAGTTGGCGCGGCAGTTGTGGCGTCGAGCAAGGCCGCGAACGGCTGACCGTCGGTTTGCTGCGCTTGGCTCGGCCCCTGCTGCCACTGCGGCGAAGCGGCCGAGAGCGTGGCACCGACGTCTGAAATTGTACTCGGCACTGCGGAACCCCTGCCGTCGAGATGACCCGAGCACCTGCTTGCAACCACCGGGCCACGGCGGCGCGCCAATAAAGTCTTTTAAATTCAAATAGATAAGAAAAGCTGGTGCCGTTGGCATACGGCAGCCTCTGCGCCCACCAGGCAAGTTTTGCCGATAGGGCTCGACCCCTAAGACAATGCGTAATGCGGGACGCAACAGATCCCGGCCTGGTTTGCCGCAAATCTCATTCCGCGGCGGACAATTTTGCCGCTGCGATGGGCGAGGTCCGCGGTGTCGTGTGCAGGAACGCCGCGCAAAGGCACGAAACCACCGCCGATGCGGCAAGGACAAGCAATGCCGTGGTAAAACCTGAAGACCGATCGCGAACGAAGCCGACGACATAAGGGCCGACGAACCCCCCAAGCAGACCGACGCTATTAATGAAAGCCAGGCCGCCGGCGGCTGCCGTGCCACGCAGGTAATCGCCCGGCAGCGCCCAAAACACGCCGAAGGTCGAGCTGATCCCGATCGCAGCAAGGCAAAGCCCCGCATAGGCGAGGACATTGTTGGAGATGACAGCGCTGAGGGCGAGCCCCGCGGCGCCGACGAGAATCGAGAGGGCAAGGTGCCACTTCCGCTCGTGTGTCGCATCGGAATGCCGGCCCCACGCAAACATGCCAAGCGCGGCGAGGATATAGGGGCCTGACGAGAGCAGTCCGATTTGAAACGGAGTGATCTGTCCGAAGCCACGAAGGATCAGCGGCATCCACAGCATCACGCCGTAGTTTGCGATCTGCATAAAGAACACGAAGGCGGTGAGCTGCCAGACGCTGGCAGTCTTAAGAGCTTCACCCAAACTGTGCGCGCGCTCTCCGCCGTGCTCCATGTCCTGGCGGGCGATCAGGCCGGTCAGAGTGGACTTTTCATCTGCGTTCAACCACCCGGCCACCTCGGGACGCTCGGTGAGCACGGCAAGGGTAATGAAACCCAGCACGATTGCCGGGATGCCTTCCAGGATGAGGAGGAGTTGCCAGCCGGCCAGTCCCCATAAGCCGTTCAATGTCAGGAGCGCGCCGCCCAGCGGGCCGCCGACGATGGCAGCGAGGACCGGGCCGAACAGGAAAACGGAAAAACAGCTGGCCCGACTTTCGCGAGGGACCCAGCCGTTCAAATAATAGATCATGCCGGGCACGAAGCCGGCCTCGGCGACGCCCAGCAAGAAACGAAGAACGTAGAAAGAGCGTTCCCCGCCGGTCCAGGCCGTGGCGACGACGATCACCCCCCACGTGATCATAATGCGGGCGATCCAGGTGCGTGCGCCCGTCCTCACCAGGACAAGGTTGCTGGGAATCTCGAACAGAGCGTAGCCGATGAAAAACACGCCGGCGCCGAAACCAAATACAGTGCTGGAGAAACCCAGCGCCGCATTCATCTGTAACGCGGCAAAACCGACATTAGTCCGGTCGATGGCTGCGACGGCGAACAAAAGCATGCTGAATGGCAACAATCGCCAAACCGCTTTGCGAACAACGCTGCGTTCAGAATCAATCATCAGTCGATCCGTCCCAGAGATAATCGGCGGCAACCGGCCGGAAGTGAACAAACCCCACTGCAAACTGTAACAACACGACCATCGTGTGAGTAGTCAGGAATTGATCCCGGGCGAATTGAACAATAGGCAAGGCGCGCCTACGCAATGGGCACACATCGCGCTTGGGCGGGCAAATTTATCGGCAAAATTATTCCGGACGCAGTTTTTCGGCGGGATCGGTGGAGAAATAGTCAGACAGGCGAATGTTCTCCGAACCGGGGAAGCGACGGCGCTTGAAAACCGCCTGCATCTCCATCGGTGCGGTCGCGTCGAAGCCCATCTTGCCACGATGAACGGCGCGGACGTCCGCCCGCTGAAAGCTCGGGACGCCCGGCAGGTACAGTAAGCCGGTGTCAGGCCGAAACCGCGTATGCAGAGCCCACAACACCTCTTCGTCGTCGTGCGGATTAACGTCGGCATCGACGACCACAACGAGCTTCATCCAAGGATGCGCCTCTAGAGCCGCCTTAAGGACGGCTTGAACTTCCGCATCCGAATGCTTTTCGAGGCTGATGACACAACCAAAAATATGCCCGGGCGTCGCAACGTCGCGAATGCGCGCAAGGTTGACGATGCGACGATACACTTCCACCTGCAGCGGAACGCCAAGCAGCACCCGGTCCTCCGTCCCCCCGGCCAGGATGACGTGATAGATGGCGTCCTTGCGCCGGGTCACGGCGGTTACGTGAAGCACGTGATTGGGCGCGCGCTCGGCGTAGGCGTCAGTGAATTCGCCGAACGGCCCTTCCTCCTCCCGGACGTTGGGCGGTACGAAACCCTCAATAATCATTTCCGCGTCAGCGGGCACGAGCAGTGGCACCGTGACGCCTTTGGTGACGCGCAGAGGTGAGCCTGCCCAGGTGCCGGCCGCTTCATATTCGTCGGCCTCGTACGGAATCTTCGAAGCTGCGCTCAACATCAGACTTGGCGGCGCGCCGATCGCGACGGCGACCGGCAGCGCCGCCTTGCGCTGTTCCGCGAGCGCTTGATATTGACCGAGATGTTGCGGCGGCATCATGCGGATGCGCGCGTGATTATCGCCGACGATCTGGATGCGGTTCCACGACGCGTTGATAACGCCGTCGTCCGGATTGGCGCTGATGCAGACCCCGGCGCTGATATAGGCCCCAGCGTCGCGCTCGGAGTGGACCACTTGCGGGATCTCGCGCCCGACATCGATATCCCTGGTGACGACCACCTCCTGCACAGGCGCGGCGTTGACGACCTCAGGCGGCATCGCGCCGGTCTGGTTCATGAGCCACGGAACAAGCGAGCCCGCGTCGTGACCCAGAGCGTCGGCCAGCGACTGGCGTCGTCCCAGGATGTTACTGGCAACCGGCTGGCCGGAGCCGACCACATTTTCGAACAGGAGCGGTTCGTTGCCGGCCTTCTGCACCAGCCGTGTCACCGCGATCAATTCGAACTTGGGATCGACCGGGCGGGTGATCCGCCGCAGGTGATGGTCACTGTCGAGGCGCGAAATGAGGTCCCGAAACGTGGCAATCGCAGGCACTACTTATTCCCACCACAGGGGTAGCCCGCAAACGGCAGCAGCGGCCCCAATTCTCTTGATCATTCAAGCTTTTGCGAGCGACGAATACGAGACTTCAGTGAACGTCGCATGGCGACCGGATCAAAGTCAAACCGCAACGCTGCACTGAAATCGTCGTGGCACCTTGGAAAGCAGGCCATCGGGCTGTTGGTCACCGTGGCAGAGCAGCCAATCCGCGTCTATAATAATGGCAAGTCGCGAGGCACTTGGAGCGTCGCATGGAAGGAGCCGGCCGCGTGGCCATGCTGAACAGTCTCGACATCGAAGGTGAGCCGTCCGCCACGCGCGTGGTCGTCGCCATGTCGGGTGGGGTCGACTCGTCGGTGACGGCGGCGCTCTTGGCCGATGCCGGCTATGACGTGGTGGGGATCACGCTACAACTCTACGACCACGGCGCAGCAACCCATCGCAAGGGCGCCTGTTGTGCCGGCCGCGATATTCATGACGCGCGCGCGGTCGCCGAACGCATCGGCATTCCCCACTACGTGCTCGATTATGAGAGCCGCTTCAAGGAGTCGGTGATCGACCGCTTTGCGGAGAGTTACGTTGCCGGCGAGACGCCCGTACCGTGTCTCGAATGTAACCAGTCCATCAAATTTCGCGATCTTCTGGGCACTGCCCGCGAACTCGGGGCCCAGGTTCTCGCCACCGGCCATTATGTAGCCTCTCGCGCGTTGCCGGGCGGGGGCCGCGCGCTCTATCGCGCGCGTGAGGCCGAGCGCGATCAAAGCTATTTTCTGTCCGCGACCACGGCCGCTCAGCTTGATCTGCTGCGCTTCCCGCTTGGCGAACAGACCAAGGCAGAGACGCGGGAGCTGGCGCGGCGCTTCGGTTTGTCGGTCGCCGACAAGGAGGACAGCCAGGACATCTGCTTTGTGCCGAGCGGACACTATGCCGATGTGATCGAGCGGCTTCGGCCGGGAGCCGCCGCGCCGGGTGAAATCGTCGATCTCGATGGACGCGTCATCGGCCGGCATGACGGGATCATTCATTTCACCGTCGGCCAGCGGCGCGGGCTCGGCGTTGCGACCGGTGCGCCGCTTTATGTCGTGCGTCTCGACGCAGCCTCGCGCCGTGTCGTGGTGGGGCCGCGCGACGCATTGCGCACCAGCCGGATTCGGTTGCGCGACATCAATTGGCTTGGAGACGGGACGATCCAACAGACGCTGCAAAGCCATCCTGAGGTTTTTGTAAAAGTTCGCTCGACGCGGCCGCCTCAACCCGCGTGGCTGCGCGAGCGCCCTGACGGCGGCATCGATGTTGAGTTGATCGCGAGCGAAGACGGTGTGTCGCCCGGTCAGGCTTGCGCGTTCTACGACGCTCCGGAGGGTCAAGCGCGCGTTCTGGGCGGTGGCATTATCGCCAGCACGGTTGCGGCGCCGCGGGTGAAGGATGCGCTTCGGGCGGATCTGGCCGCGGCGCATTGATGATCGCGCGGCCGGAGCGCTGTGGCGGCAGGTGTGATGGCGGCGGAACTCGACAAAGTAACAGTCGCCAAAGCCTACGCTCGCTGGGCGCCGGTCTACGATCTGGTGTTTGGCGCGGTATTCGATCGCGGCCGTAAGGCTTCGATCGCGGCCGCCGAGCGCACCGGCGGCCACATCCTGGAAGTCGGCGTCGGCACCGGCTTGTCGTTGCCCGATTATTCGCGGACCAATCGGCTCACCGGTATCGATCTTTCGGTGCCGATGCTCCGCAAAGCCAAGGCGCGCGCTGCGGAGCACCGGCTGACCAACGTTGACGGGCTCGCGGTGATGGATGCGCAGCATCTCGGCTTCCGCGACGGCGTATTTGATGTCGTGGTCGCCCAATACGTCATTACGGCGGTGCCAAATCCCGAGGCGACGCTCGACGAGTTTGTGCGCGTCGTGAAGCCGGGCGGCGAGATCATTCTGGTCAATCACCTGGGTGCCGACGGCGGTTGGCGCTCGTCGTTCGAACGAGGGTTCGCGCCACTCGCGCGGCGGCTCGGATGGCGGCCGGAATTTCGCTGGGAGCGCCTGGCGCAATGGGCCGCGCGACACGGCGGCGTGCGTATTGTCGAGCGGCGGCCGATGCCGCCGCTCGGACATTTCTCGATGATCCGCTTCAGCCGGCTGGGTGGCCTTGCGAATGATCCGGTCGTGGCGGCAGCAGGCGCGGCGCAGGCTTAAATCCGCTCGAGATTTGCCTCTTGGAAACGATCGAGAACTAGCCTAAATGTCGCCCCGACTGGCTCGCAAAAATTTGACGGTTCGGCGGAGTAGCTCAGTTGGTTAGAGCAGCGGAATCATAATCCGCGTGTCGGCGGTTCAAATCCGTCCTCCGCTACCAACAATTCATGCGATCCGCGGCTCTGGCTTTTGCCGTTTGCTGCCTGCTTGCTTCGTTTTCAGATACTTCGGCCATCGTTGAACGATAGCGGTGTGGCCAGTCGCGCTGGCTCTCCCGCGCTTCAGCCATCAAGGAAGCCTCGGAGCTCCCTTGATCGGCTGGGGTGCTTGAGCTTGCGCAGCGCCTTGGCCTCGATCTGCCGAATGCGCTCGCGTGTCACCAGGAACTGTTTGCCGACTTCTTCCAGCGTGTGGTCGCTGTTCATGCCGAGGCCAAAGCGCATGCGTATGATGCGCTCCTCGCGCGGCGTCAGCGAGGCCAGCATGCGAGTCGTGGTTTCGCGCAGGTTCGACTGGATCGCGGCGTCGATTGGCAGGATGGCGTTCTTGTCCTCGATCAGGTCGCCAAGCTGGGTATCGTCCTCGGTGCCGATCGGTGTCTCAAGCGAAAGCGGCTCCTTGGCGATCTTCAAGGTCTTGCGAACCTTTTCGAGCGGCATGTGGAGTTTCTCGGCGAGTTCTTCCGGCGTAGGCTCACGGCCGAGAACGCTGAGCATCTGCCGGCTGGTCCTCACGATCTTGTTGACGCTCTCGATCATGTGCACCGGTACACGGATGGTACGCGACTGGTCGGCGAGCGAACGGCTGACCGCCTGACGGATCCACCAGGTCGCATAGGTGGCAAACTTGTAACCGCGGCGATATTCGAATTTGTCCACCGCTTTCATCAGGCCGATATTGCCCTCCTGGATCAGGTCGAGAAATTGCAGGCCGCGGTTGGTGTATTTTTTTGCGATCGAAATGACGAGGCGAAGGTTGGCCTCCACCATTTCTTTCTTGGCTTGGCGCGCCTCGCGATCGCCCTCCTGCACCATGTGAACGATTTTGCGAAACTCGCCGATCTCAAGCCCCGTTTCACCGGCAAGTGTGTGGATCTCCCGGCGGTGCGAGTTGATCTTGCTTGCATCCTTGCCGACGAAGTTCTTCCAGCCGGTGGCGGAGAGCTTCGACACGCGATTGAGCCAGAGCGGGTCCAGTTCCGAACCCAGGTAGGCCTTGAGGAATTCGGCGCGTGAAACGCCGTGGCTTTCTGCGAGCCGCATCAGGCGGCCTTCGTGGCCGACGAGACGCTTGTTGATGTCATAGAGTTGTTCGACCAGTGCGTCGATACGCGCTTGATTCAGCCTCAGCGATTTCACCTCGGCGATGATCTCGTCCCTCAGCTTTTTATACTTGCGCTCCTGGGCCCGGGACAGCGACTGGTTCGTGAGCTGAAATTGGATGTCTTGTTCTTGCAGGCGCCGCAACCTCTGGTAAGCGCCGGCAACAGTGTCAAAGGTCTCGATCACCTTGGGCTTGAGCTCGGCCTCGATGGCGGTGACAGAGAGCCAATTCTCCAGATCCTCTTCATCGAGGTCGTTCTCGCTGATGGTCCCGTCCGCGGCCGTCTCTCCGGCTGGCCGAAACGGGATGGCGGTCGCTGGCACAGTGGCCGGCGCTTTGATCTGCGGCGGTAGTCCTGGTTGAGTTGAGACTGCGCCGCTCGCGATTAGCTGACCGTCTGGGCCAGGCGCCGGTTCCGGCATGGCTTTGGCGTCAGGGCCCGCATAGGTGGCTTCAAGGTCGATGATATCGCGCAGGGCCGCCTTGCCCTCATTAAGTTCGTCCCGCCAGATGATGATGGCCTGAAAGGTGAGTGGGCTTTCGCAAAGCCCCGCGATCATCGCTTCGCGGCCGGCCTCGATGCGCTTGGCGATGGCGATCTCGCCTTCGCGCGAAAGGAGTTCCAGCGAGCCCATTTCGCGGAGGTACATGCGCACGGGGTCGGCGCTGCGCTCAGCGGGCACCTTAGCCGCTGACTTGGCCGCAACCGGCTGTTGCCGGACCTCGACCAGTTCAGTCTCGCTCTCGTCTTCCTCGTCCTCCTCCGGCTCTTCGCGCGTTCCTGGTTCATCGTCCGGCTCGGCGGCCTCGAGGGTATCAACCACGTTGATGCCCATCTCGCTGAACTTTGCCAGGATGTCTTCGATTTGGTCGGACTTGATCTCCTCCGCAGCCAGCAACGCATTGATCTGTTCGTGAGTGACGAAGCCGCGCTTTTTGGCGCTACGCATGAACTTCTTGACACCCGCATCCAGAAGATCAAGCAACGGGGTCTCTGGCGCTCCCTTCTCCAGAAGCTCTTCTTTTTGCGGTGGTGCCTTGATCTTGCTTGCCATGAAATTCCACTGTTCGACGGTGAGCCGGCGATGCCGTTGACGAAGGATCCCAGGCCGAAATGTTTACCCGGAGTGGCGGTTACGTTGCTCAAGATCAGCAGCGAGACGCCGAAGCTGCCGGCGCAGGATGTGCAACACGAGGCCGCCGACAGCACTCGCGGTGCAAACCGACGTCGATCTTTGAAGTCGTGCCGATAGACCACCATGCTTGCTAATTGGCGAAACGAAGGCTCGAGCACGTCTCCGTTGAGGCAGTTCTTCGAAAAAGTCAGCGCAGCTAAGCCTATATGAGTGCCCTGGCGATAAAGAACAATAGGATTCACGCCTTTTGTGGTATGGCGAATGCCTTATTGATTCATGTTGTGCATAGTCAGCAGACATCAGCTGCGACAACGGAGCTAATCGGGCCCCGGAAATTGCGATCGTTTCGCATTGAGCGTTTCCTGCAACGACCAAGGAGTGAGCCATCAAAATGGCCCAAATACGATCATGAACGCACGCCAACCCAGACCGCCGGCTTCATCCGCGGGGCGTTCAAGGCGGTGGGTACCGAGTGGTCCTCGTCCCGAGCCCAAGAATCCGCAAAACGCGCAACGAAACTATGAACGCTATCTGGCACTCGCCCGTGCTGAAACCCAGAGCGGCAACACGGTCGCAGCAGAAAACTACTACCAGTACGCCGAACATTATTTCAGAGTGATGCGCTCGGACCCAGAACGCACCTAGCAGAGTTTGCGGCAACGGCCCTTGCCATCAGCAGGCGGAGGCCACGACGTCCGGCGAAACCTTCGCCGCGCCATCCTCGCCCTATTCCGCAGCTTGCTTTAATTCCCGGCGCTGATCATGGCTCGACGGCTTGGCTGCCAAGCGCAGGGCCTGCAATTCCGCTTGTTGACGCTGATAGAGACGGAACGCCTGATCCTTACCGGCGAGGTAAGGGAGCGGCCAAAATTGCTGTTCGTATCCATACTCGGCGGAAGCAACGAGGGTAAAATGAGGATTGGTCAGATGCGGCCGCGCCAAGGCGCAGAGATCGGCGCGCCCAGCCGCGACGATGGTGTTGACCTGGTCCGCCGTCGTGATGTTGCCGACAGCGATTGTCGGCACCCCAACTTCATTGCGGATCATCTCGGAAAACGGCGTCTGGAACATGCGGCCATAGACCGGGTTCGCCCAGCGCGAGGTCATGCCCGCCGATACGTCAATGATGTCCGCTCCATGGCTCCTGAACATCGCGGCAACCTTTAAGCCGTCCTCGGGCGTGAGCCCATGCGGAGTCCAGTCGGTTGCCGAGATGCGTACGGACAGTGGCTTGTGCTTCGGCCAATGTGCCCGCACGGTGCCGAAAACCTCCAACGGGAAGCGCATACGGTTTTCGAGGCTCCCGCCGTACTCGTCGCGGCGTTCATTGCTGAGCGGCGAAATGAATCCGGACAGCAAATAGCCGTGCCCGCAATGCAGCTCGACCATGTCGAAGTCCGCTTTGTCTGCATTTGCCGCGGCGCGTGCATAATCATCGCGAACCCGGTTCATGTCGTCGCGCGTGATCTCGCGCGGCACGTGCATGAACTCGTGAAACGCCAGCGGCGAGGCTGCGACGAGTTCCCAGTTGCCGTCCGGCAAGGGATGATCCATCCCTTCCCAGCCGAGACGGGTCGAACCTTTGCGGCCGGAATGACCGAGTTGAAGGCAGAATTTAGCGTGACTCTGGCGGTGAATGAAGTCGCTGATCCGTTTCCAGGCCGCGACTTGTTCGTCGGTGTAGATCCCGGGACATCCCGGCGTGATACGTCCCAACTCTGAAACCGCCGTCATTTCGGCGAACACCAGACCCGCCCCACCCATACCGAAGTGACCGAGATGGACGAGATGAAAATCGCCCGGGATAGCGCCGGGATCCGCCGAATACATGTTCATCGGAGAGACCACGACCCGGTTGGTGACTGTCATCTCGCCGATCTTAAAGGGCGTGAACATCGGCGGTGGTGGATTGTCGACCGGCAGGTCGAAGCCTTCAGCGCGCACCTTGTTCGCAAACCAACTTTGAACTTTGTCGACGAATTGCGGATCGCGCATGCGCAGGTTTTCATACGTCACAGCCTTGGCGCGCGAGAGCATGCTGAAACACGCCTGGATCGGGTCCATACCCCAATAGCGCGCCGGGTTCTCGGTCCACAGCGCGCTGATGTTGGCGGCGTATTGCGTCTTCTCGACGTCCTCAAGCCGCGAACCTTGAAAGCGCGCGAGCGCGTCCTTCACCGAAGCCGCTGCATCGAAGGCATTGTAAAGATTGATCGCATCCTCCATGGCGAGCTTGGTTCCGGAGCCGATCGAAAAATGCGCGGTGTGCAGCGCGTCGCCGAGAAGAACGATGTTTTTGTAGGACCAGTTCTTGTTGCGGATGACCGGAAAGCGCCGCCAATACGAACGATTGCCGACGAGCTTGTGGCCTTTAAGAAGATGCGCCCACATCTTCTCGAGATAGGCGACGGTCTCCTGTTCGCTCCATTCACCGATTACCGGCTCTGCCTTGGCCCAGGTCGCATCGGGTGCTTCGATCACCCAGGTGCACATGTTTTGCTTGTACTGATACGTACACAGGTCCCAGATGCCGAATTCGTTGGTCGCGAAGTGAAAGGAAAAAGCCGGTGTCGGTGCACTGGTGCCGAGCCAGATGAAATGGTTGCGCCGCAGCTCGATCTCCGGCTGGAAATGCTCCTTATAGCGCTCGCGGATGAAGCTGTTGATGCCGTCCGCCGCGACGATCAAGTCCGCATCCTTGAAGTCGTCGAGGTCGGTAACTTCCCGCCCGAAATGAAGTTTCACGCCGAGTTCGCGACAGCGCGCGTGTAGGACCATCAGCAGGGTCCGGCGTTCAGTGCCGCAGAAGCCGTGCCCGGTCGAGCGCACGGTCTCGCCGTGGAAGTGAAAATCAATCTCGTCCCAATAGGAGAATTCGCGGGTGATAGCCCGGTAGGACGGCGCGTCGTAATCCATGAGATTGTCGAGCGTCTCATCCGAGAATACGACGCCGAATCCGAAAGTGTCGTCCGGCTGGTTGCGCTCGTAAACCGCGATGTCGTGTTGGGGGTATCGCTTTTTCATCAGCAATGCGAAATAGAGGCCGCCGGGCCCGCCGCCAACGACCACAATCTTCATGCTGCCATTTCCTTTGTCCGTTCAGCGCGCGAGACGTTCTTGTCGCGTGATGCCGCCATCGAGGCCAAAGTCTCGCGTGCGCAACCAATTGATCGGAATATTAGGGAAATGTACCATCAAAATCCATGAGCTGGGGTCGGATCGCCGGCGGCAGCGGTCAATCAATAGCTTTAAGGCCGACGGCGCTTGAGCCAAGCGGAAGCTTGCATCCCATGAACCTTCCCCTGCCGCTTCCGGCCTCTCGTCGCGAGATCGAGCGGATTCAGAGCGAGCGGAAGAAGAAGGCGTTTGCGCTCGCCAAGACCGTGCCGTGGTATCGCGACCGGCTCGCGGGCATTGACGGGGAAGCGCTGGACGATCCCAACGAATGGCAAAAGATTCCGATCCTCGACAAGGACACGTTACGACGGCTGTCGCATACCGAGATGCTTGAGGCGTTCTGCGCGGTGCCCGGCGATCAGATCGCGGAATATTGGCGGTCAGGGGGGTCGACCGGCCAACCGGTATTCTATCCTCGCACGGCGGAGGATTTACGCTACGCCGAGCTGTCGTGGGGGCGCTCGTTCCCGTGCATCGGTATTGGCCCTGGTGATTTGTGCCATATCTCGTTTCCGCTCGGCGTTCATCCCGCCGGTCAGGTGTGGGCGCGCAGCGCGCGAATGTTCGGCGTTGGAATGATCTGGGTCGGCGCCGGTAATGCTTATCCGTCAGCCGCGCAGCTCGAGCTGATCCAGACGCTCCGTCCGACCGTCTTCATCGGTATGAGCAGTTTTGCCCTGCATCTCGCCAACCTGGCCGAAACGAAGGGCATCGACCTGGCAGCTTCCTCGGTCCGCAAGCTGGTCTGTTCGGCGGAAACCTTGTCGGCCGCCAAACGCGAGAAGCTTTCGCGCCTGTGGGGGGCGGAAGTTTACGACGTGTTTGGCATGAGCGAGGCCGGCTTGATGGGCGCCGAGAACTCCGCTCATGACGGCATCCATATTTGGACCGATATGTACGTCATCGAGGTGGTTGATCCGGAGACTGGCCGGACGCTCCCTGAAGGAGAGGTCGGCACCCTCTGCGTCACGCCGCTGTGGACCAATCACGCCACGCCGTTCCTGCGCTGGAACTCCGGCGATCTGGTCAGCTTCGCCTCACGCTCGGCCGGGACCGGCCCGTTCGCAGAGCTGTTTCCCATCATCAGGCATGCCAACCGTACTACCGGCTTCTTCAAAATGCGCGGCGTCAACGTAAATCACGCGGAATTTGAGGATATGATGTTCCGAAATGCGGATGTGCTGGATTTTCAGGCCGTGCTGGAAACGGAATCCGCAACCGATCGGGAGAATTTGCGCGTGCTGATCGAAATCAAGGGGACAACCGATCCGCCGACGGCATGCGCCAGGGTCGCTGATGCGGTGAAAAACACCTTTGAGATTTCACCGGCGGTGCAAGTCCTCGATCGCGGCAGCCTGGCGGCGGAATTCGAGCGCAGCCTGAAAGCGCCGCGTTTTATCGATCGCCGGCAGTAGGATTGCGGGACTGGTTTGAACCGCTCGATCCTCCATGGCGCGCTCACCGAAAATTTAGGGCGAATCTAAAAACGTTCTTGCGAAGGTCATCGTCGGCAAGTAGCTCCTAGATGCGGAAAACCGGAAAATCCGAAATGTCAAAACAAGCGATGCGCGATGAGACCGAACGTCTGGTGAAAGAGGCGTTAGAGCGGAAAACAGTCACCGTTAAGCAGGGCCAAACTCGTATAGAGGCCAAATGCGGAAAATGCGGAGCGCCAAATCGCGTCTCGGCAGCGCCGGGACAGCTTCGAGTGCCGTACACGTGCAAAGAATGCGGAGCGAAACAAAAGACGTTGTGATTGCCGGTTGATGTCGAAGGCCATTGGAAAGACCGGGCAGAGGGGCTATCCTTTAGTATTCGCATTGGAGATCAGGAATGGCTAAGGGCACCGTGAAGTGGTTCAATTCGCAAAAGGGTTACGGATTTATCCAACCGCAAGGTGGCGGCGGAAGGGACGTGTTTGTCCATATTTCGGCGGTTGAGAAGGCTGGCCTCAGCAGTCTGAATGAGGGGCAAGTCGTCGAATACGAAGAAGTCGCAAACAAGGGCAAAACGTCGGCTGAGAATCTGAAGGTTCAGCGCTGACGCCTCTCTTGCAAGGTTTGACAGTTCCTTCGTCAAACCGCCGACTTTTAATCAACGAGCAGCGACCGGCAGTGCGGCCCTGCTCATCGGTAGTGACACCTGCCTTCGCGGGCAACCCGCCCAAGGATTGATGTGTCGAGTTTGTAAATGGGAAGGTTTAGGCATTGATGCCCTTCCCAAGTTCGGTCGGCCATCGCGCTTCGCCATGATTTCTGCGGCAAAAAGGTCAGCTATGCTGACGGATTCCGTCTCTCGAATGATGCGATGCGATCAAAAGATCAGGCCTCTCGGTTCCACGGTTTGCGCCAAAGCGAGTTTTTATCTTCCAAGTGAGGGTGGGAACTCGGTGCGGACTTGCCGCCGAGGCATTGTTTGACACGTCTCCCGTTTCGCCTGCAGTGTCAGCGGCGCGTAAGGCCGGCGCAGAAATTCCGAAACGAAAACCGATCGGTTGTGCCGCGCATCACATCACTAAATGCGGAATGGGAGCATCATCTGTCAGCAGTTAAGGGGCGACAATGTTTGAGCGATGGCGCGAGATAACTCTGCTCCCGGGCGTATTCGCTCAAGGCTTTGTAACCCGATCAATTCCAGAGAGGACGTGTGATGAGAGCGAGTAGGTTGTTGACGAGCGTGTTGGCGGTTGGCGCAATTGCCGGGATCTATAGCATCGCGACGGTCGGTGCGTCGGTCGTGATGTTAGGCGCGACGACGTCGGCCGAAGCGAAGGGTCATGGCGGCGGTGGTCACGGTGGTGGTCATGGCGGCGGCCACGGCGGTCATGGCGGCGGTCACGCTGGGCACGGTGGTCATGGCGGGCACGTAGCGCGCGGCGGAACGCACGTTAACGTGCATGTTGGTGTGCATGGCGGCGCTCGTGTTGGTGTGCACGGCGGCGGCGTGCGCGTCGGAGTCGGCGGGCATCGCATCGGCGGACGCTATTACGGCGGTGTTTGGTACGGCACGGGCCGGCGTTGGTATGGCGGTCGCTGGTGGGCCTACGGTGTCGGCAGCTGCTGGAGAATGTCCCCCATCGGCTACGTCTGGATTTGCGGCTGAGAATTCGGCGGCCAAGTGCAGTTTTGCGTGGGGCTGAATCGATCAGCCTCGCGCATATACCGGTACGCTGGTCGGACGCCGGCTCGCGGTACGATCCATGTAAATGATCTTTTCGCTGGCCAGGCGGTAGTCCGGAAACCGCGCCAGGAAGCTTGCGACAGCAACCCGCAGTTCAAGCCGCGCCAGCGCCGCTCCGAGACAGTAATGCACGCCATGGCCAAGTGTGACATGGCGGTTGGGGTTACGCGTAATGTCGATCCGGTCCGGGTCGGCAAACTGGTCAGGATCGCGGTTCGCGGCGCCGATCATGATATGGAGAATCTGGCCCTTGCGGATTTGCTTGCCGCCGATCTCAAAGTCTTCGCGCGCGGTCCGGATGCCGCGCTGGGTCGGTGCGTCGTAGCGCAGGAACTCTTCGGCGGCGAGGTCGATCAGGTCTGGCTCGGTCTTGAGCTTGGCGAGTTGATCGGGAAATTGGTGCAGCCACCACAGCGACATGGCGATGGCGCTCCGTGAAGTGCCGCCGCCGGCGGTCGCCATCATGTTGCAGGTTGCTAGTATTTCCAGGTCGGTCAATCGCTCACCTTTGACATCGGCCCGCGCCATCGCCGAGATCATGTCCTCGCCGGGGTTGTGTCGACGCTCCTCAATTCGCGGCATGAAATAGGTTTGCTGGGCGTCGAGAATCTCGCGCTGCTCCTGCGCCATCGCGTCCTTGTCAGGCGCTACCGGCTGAAACAAGAAATTGGAGCAGCGGTCGCTCCAATGCCGCATCAGCTTTTCATCGGTGTCCGGTAGACCCAGCAGATCGAGCATGACCTGGGTCGGGATTCGCGCCGCAAAATCGAGATAGGCGTCGAACGTTTTGCGGGCTTGCAATTCGTCGAGCAGCTTATCGACGCGGCGTTGCAGCATCGGCCGCAAGCGCTCGACGGCGCGCGGCGTCATTGCTTTCAGGAACAGTGCCTTCAGCCGGTCATGATAAGCGTCGTCGCGATAGAGCAGCCAGCGGTGGTAGTGCTCGACGATATCGCTGAAGCGCTCGCGGTTGGTGTGCGGGAGATACGAGTAAAGCGTTTCGATGCGATCGACGCTCAAGTCCGGCCGGTCTTGCAGTTCGAAGACATCGCGGTACCGGGTGAAGTACCAGGCCTTGGCCCGTTCCGACCAATGCACCGGCTCCCGCTCGCGCAGTGCCTTGTAATACGGATAGGGGTTTTGAACGGCTTCGGCGGTGAACAAGCCGTAGCTGTCCAGGTCAGCAAGCGCCGTCATCGGTGTCCCCGGCAGCGACAGTGGGTTCATGAGCTGACTAACACTTTCGCAAAAACTCGAGGCTGTGCCTGTTAAAGGTCTCGGGGTCTTCCATTTGCGGCCAATGGCTGCAGTGTTTCATCTCGATGATGGTCGCGTTAGGGATGAGTTTTACGATCGTTCTCGCGGTGTCGAGGAACACATCCTCGTGGTCGACGGCAGCCACGATCAGGGTCGGGGCGCGCAGTCGCTTCCAGTCTTCGTCGGGTATCCGGTTGCGGTTGTAGGTGGTGGGATCGAGCAGCGCCAGAATGTGCGGCATGGCTGCTTTCATATCGGCGCGACTGTAGATCGCCAGACGCGTTGCCACGACGTCGTCCCACGCCTTGCTTGGGTCGTGAAACAGGCCCTTGAAGACTTCCTGCACGCTTTCCCAGGTCGGGTTCGCCACCGCAGAGGATCTCGATCGCTTGATGTCCTCTTGTATCGGTTTTGCGGGAAAGTACGCCGTCGCGGACAGCAGGATCAGTTTTTCCACCATGTCGGGATGATCGATGGCGAAGCGGCTGGCGACGCGCGCCCCTTGCGATAACCCGATCAGGGAAGCCTTCCTGACGCCCATCGCATTGAGGAAATCGGTGGTGTGTTTCACATAATGCTCGGTCTCATAATCGTAGTCTGGCTTGTCGCTCATGCCCGAGCCGATTGCGTCGAAGGCAATGCAATTAAAGTACGGGGCATGAGCGGCGATGTTCGCGGCAAAGTTTTCCAGGCTGCCGGCGGTGCCGTGCAACATCACAAGCGGCGGTTTGGACGGATCGCCGGCCTGAACAAACCGGGTCTTGATGCCGCCGGCGTCGACCCATGCCTGGCGGAATGGCGTACCCAGCAGCTCGGTCCAGACGCTCCGATAGGGTTGTTGCATTGTCGAATCACTCTCTGACTTGTTTTTTTAAGGTTCGGCGCACTTTACGCATTCAGCGCTAGCGGCCGCTAAAAACTGGTGTCGCGCCCGAGCGCCATCACACGTGGCCCCACGCGCGGCGGCCGACTTCGACCAAAAGCTCGATCTTGAGCGTTTGAATGTCGGTCGTCACTTTGCTCGGCAGCACGGCAAATTTAGACATCGCCGCACTGGCGAAGCCGCACTGCGGGCAAATGCCGAGCCGATCCATCGGCGCATAACGTGCGGCATCCTCGATCCGCCGCACCAGCGTGTCGGCGGATTCGAGCGCCGGATTCTTCGTGCTGATGATGCCCAGATAGGCGCGTTTGCCGTCTGGGAGATAACGCAGCGGCGCAAAATCGCCGGCGCGCTGGGAATCATACTCAAGCAAAAACGCATCGACGTCGCAACGCGTAAACAAGGCTTCGGCAATCGGAGCGTAGCCGCCGTCGCCCATCCACATGCCTTCCATGTTCCCGCGGCACAGGTGCATCCCGATGGTCAGATCGTCCGGCCGGCCGGCAACAGCGCGGTTCAGCACGTCGATATAAAGCGCAACCAGTTTGTCCGGATCGTCGCCTTCGCTCTTCGCCAAAGCGCGGATGTTGCTGTCGCACAAAAGCGCCAACGGCACCTCGTCAAGCTGCAGATACCGACAGCCGGCTGCGTAGAGTTCTTTGATCTCCTCCTGAAACACCGCGACCATATCGTCCCAGTACGCTTCGACATTGGGATAGACCGTGTGGTCGACCGCGTCCTTGAACTGTCCGAAATGCATGTGTGATGGCGTCGGCATCGTCACCTTCACGCGATTTTTGGCCACCGATTTCAGAAATTTGAAGTCCTCGGTGACGATCGGCCGGACGCGGCGCACTTTCTTGGTTGCGAGCGGCGCCGGCGACGGCGTCGAAACTCCTTCGTCGTTGCGGAACGTGAGCTTTGAGGGTCGGAAATCGAAGCCCTCGACGGCGTTGAGAAAGCCCCGGGACCAGCCGCCGCGGCGAAACTCGCCGTCGGTGACGATCGGCAAGCCCATTCTTTCCTGCATGGCGACCGCTTCGCGGATCGCCTGGTCCTGAACAGCGCGGAGTTCTTCAGGCGGGCGCTTACCGGCTTCCCACTCGCGCCACGCCGCAACGAGTTCGGGCGGGCGTTTCAGGCTGCCGACGTGATCGACGGCGTTAGGCGGAACGCGAGACGAAGCCATGGCGAATCTCCCGGTTTTAGACGGCGGCGGCGGTTTGGCGCGTCCGCGTTGAAACATCACTAGATCGGGCCCGCCGCATCCGGCGGGCAAGCACCGCATCGAGCTCGCCCGGCGTCGAGGCTATCCCCAAAATGTGCCGATCCGGACGAATGACGACGGCTTCGGTTTTAAGCTCAGCCAGATAGGCCGCGACTTCGCCCTCGGCGACGATCAAAACGACATCGCCACCGTCGAGCTCGGAGTGCATCGCCGGCGACAACTGGTCGACCAGACTGCGCGTTGCCAGCACCGCAAACCGGTAGCCTACGCGATCGTCGAGCAATGTGCCGTCGGCCAATCGCGGCTGCGCAGCGCGCGTTGCCGCGGGCGGCGGAGCGTCGCCATGGAGACCCGGGCCGAGGCGCGGCGTAATAGGCCGTAGCATCGTCGGGTTGGCGATGAGGTCGTGATCGCGTTGGCGCGCCTTTTCAGGATCGGTGGTTTGAATCACGCCGCCCAGTTCGACGGCAAGCTCGATGAATGCGCGCACGTGTTCCATGCGTTCGGTTTCATAGCTATCGAGCAGATTGTCAGGAGCGTTGCCCGCAATCACGTCACGCAGCTTCCAAGCCAAATTTGCGGCGTCGCGCATGCCGGAGCACATGCCTTGCCCGAGGAATGGCGGCATCTGGTGCGCTGCGTCACCGGCAAGCAGCAGCCGCTCGCGCCGCCACCGTGTCGAGAGCGCAGAGTGGAACGTGTAGACCACGGCGCGTTCGATCTTCGATTTGGCCGGGTCAATGCTCCATGGCTTGAGCATCTCGTAAATGGCCTCCGGCCGCGTGATGGTCGCCGGGTCGTCCTGCGGCATCAGCATGAATTCCCAGCGATGGCGCTTGCCGGGCATTGGCACGAAGGTTGTCGGCCGTGCCGGATCGCAATACTGGATAGCGTCGATAACGCGCCCGGTTTCATCGGCGGCTTCAGGCACGCCGTCCGGCGGCTTGTCGAGAATCATATCGAGCACGATCCAGCGTTCGTGCGAGCGCAAGTCCTGCAGCTCCGCGCCCATGAAACGCCGGACTGTCGAGCGGGCGCCGTCGCAACCGACGACGTAGCGGGCTGTGACGTCGGAAAGGGTGCCTGATTTGAGGTCCTCGTAACGAATACGGACGTGATCGCGCGTCTCGTCGAGCGCGAACGCCTCGCAGCGCAGCCTGACGTCAACCGACGGAAAGCGTGACACGCCATCGCGCAGAACGGTTTCGAGTTCCGGCTGATAGAAGCGGTAGGCGTTATGCCAGCCTTCGGGGCCGATGCCGCTGCGGGCGATCAACAGCAACAATTTGCCGTCGGCGCTGACGTGGCGAATGTTGCGGCTGACATTGAGCCGCGGCAGCAATTCTTCGGCGAGGCCCATGGTCTGAAACAGACGCATGCCCTCGCCATCCAGTGCCACCGCCCGCGGCAGGTGATAAACTGAAGGCTCGCGCTCGAGCACGACGGTTTTAAGGCCGCTTTGTCCCAGCAGGTTCGCAAGCGTCGCGCCTACCGGCCCGTAGCCGATAATGCCGACATCGAAGTCCGGCAACGCCATGACCCGGTTCACGTCGTTGTCAGGATTTTTTCAGACCCATCTTGGCGGCAAGTTCGGCCTGGTATTCGGCAATCGGACGAAAGCCCGGCGCCTTGCGGCAGAACGCGTCTGATTTGGCGCGGATTTGCTCAGCCGGAAGCGACAGATCGAGATCTTCCAGGCAAGGCTGCTCGATGTACCATTGCGTGTCGCAGAACACTTCGAGCCGATTGCCTTCGGGGTCGCGAAAATAAAGCGACCAGGCGTTGCCGTGATCCATCGGCCGCATGTCGCTGACGCCCGGCTCGTCCTTTACGCGCCGCCAGATCGCCTGCAAATCCTCGACCGCCGGGACCCGGAATGAGATCTGGTTGATGTGATTGAAAGCCAGGTCCTTCGGCCGCCCGCTGACCAAAGCGACCTGATGATGGTCCCTTGGATCCCAGCTGGTAAACACAATATCGGCGCCGCGGACTTTGCCGCGGTCGGTGACGGTGAAGCCGAGCACGCGGGTGTAGAAGTCTTCCATCATTGGAAGATCGTAAACATACAGTCCAATATGACTCATGCTCAGCGGCACCCGCTGGGCGGTGGCGCTGCGGGACGCTAAGGCCGCTTCGGACATGGCGAGTTCCTCCCTTGCAATCTTTCAGTCACGCTAAGGCCGTCCGGTGGCAGCGGCCAGCAATCTTGACTCGGTGTCCGCACAGTGGACAATTCGCCCAACCGGGACCGCAGAGAATGCCGCAAAACGTAAAGACAGCGCGAGGAGCGAGCGTACGATCGCTTGAGCGTGGTTTGGCTGTGTTGGCGGCCATGAATCGCCGCAAGCTCCCTTCGGTCGTCGAACTTGCCCGTGATACGCAGCTGCCGCGGCCGACGGTCTACCGTCTGCTGGAAACGCTGAGCCGTGCCGGATTCGTGACGCGGTCGAGCCCTCACGACCGCTATTGCCTCACGCGCGGCGTGCGAACGTTAAGCGACGGCTTTGTCGAGGATGATTGGATCGCTGATATAGCCGCTCCGTTGATGATGGAGTTCACCCGCGAACTGGTCTGGCCGGTCGCGCTGATGACCTTCGAGGAAGGCCGCATGCTGGTGCGCGAGACGACGCACGAGGCCAGCACTCTATCGATCGATCACGGTATGGTCGGGCGGAGCATGCCGATGCTGCGGACGGCCGCGGGGCGTTGCTACCTTGCCTTTTGTCCCGCCAAAGAGCGGCGCGCAATCGTTGAAATGTTGTCGCGGTCGAAAGCCCCGGAGGATCGCTGGGCCCGCGAACCGCGGCGGCTGACCAAGCTCCTGATGGCGATCGAAGCGAAAGGCTACGCCATCCAGGACCGCGAAATAAATCCCAAAGCGACGGGTATTGCGGTCCCGATTCGGCTCGGAACGCGGTTGCTTGGATGCATCTCGTCGATCTGGATATCGTCGGCAATGACGATCGAAAAAGCCGAAGCCGAGCTTTACCCGCCGTTGGCGGCGACCGCGGCACGCATTGCCGGCGCGATCCGGAACCGTGCACTGGCACAGGCGAATTCGTTGACCGAGGGCGGCATCTTGATGGGAGTCGACGCCTAGGAAGCTCAATGCAGCGCGTGCGGTAACCAGAGCACGATCCCAGGCACGAGGATCAAAAGAATCAAGACGGCGAAGTCGGCGACCAGAAAGGGTACGACGCCGCGATAGATCGTTCCCATCGAAATTTTCGGCGCGATCGCGTGCAACAGGAACACGATGATCCCGAGCGGTGGATGAATCAGTGCCATTTCGACCTGGATCAGACAGATCACACCCCACCACAGCGGGTCGTAGCCGAGGTTGACGATGATCGGCAGAACCAGTGGCAGCGTGATGAGGATCGACGACATCTCCTCGAAAAACGTTCCGAGCAGGATGTACACGGCCGTCAGCGTAAAAATCACGCCAAGCGGCGGAAATTGATGGCCGTCGATCCAGTGGACCAGTGTCTCCGGAACGCGCGCCAGATTGATGAAATAAGTAAAGATCGGCGCGGCCATCAAGATCAGATAAAGCATCGCGGTGACCGAGCCGGCCTCATACATGCCGCGAACGAGCCCGTGCCAGCTCAATCGCCGCCGCACCAGCGCGAACAGCAGCGCCAGGATAGCCGCGGCCGAGGCCGCTTCGTTGACCGTGAACACGCCGCTATAGATGCCGACAAACACCCCGAGCAGCAGCGCGAGCGACGGCGCCGCTTGCCTAGACGCATCGAAGCGCTCCGGCCACGACATCCGCGCGCTGACCGGCGCAATCTGTGGCCAGCGGCGCACGACGACGCCGATGGCGATCAAGTTGAGCGCGATCGTGATCAAAGCGGGCACAATGGCGGCCACGAACATATCGAGGATGAATGTCTTCGCGACCACGCAATAGATGATCATCACCAGCGACGGCGGGATCAGCGATTTAAGCGTCCCGCCAGCCGCGATTACGCCGGTCGAGAATGCCGGTGAATAGCCGCGATCCAGCATTTGCGGCAGTGCGACCTTGGCGAAAGTGGCGGCGGTTGCGGTGCTCGAACCGCAGATGGCGCCGAATGCCGCCGAGCCGCTGATCGTCGCGTAGGCAAGGCCGCCGCGGCGATGGCCCAGGAACGCCGCGGCGGCCCGGTAAACATCTTCGGAGAAGCCGGCCATGCTGGCGAACACGCCCATGAGCAAAAACAGCGGCACGGCGGCAAGATCGGTGCTGGCGAGCACGTAGGAAGGTTCCTGGGCGAGAAATGAAAACGCCGGTATCCAGCCGCCGCCCTGCAAGGCGAAGCCGACGACGCCGACCGTCATCATGGCAAAGCCGATCGGAACCTGAAGCAGGATGAGCGCGAATAGCGCTGCGATCCCCAATGCGCCGATCAAGGCCGGTGCCAAATCGTCCCCCTCATCCTCAGCCGGATATTTCCTGATGCCCGCCGGAGTATTCGCCGCGGAAGATGTTGATGCCGACGACGATCTGCAGGACCGCACTGATCCCCAGGATGACCGCGACGGCGCCCCACACCGGCGCGGCCGGAATGCGCAGCATCCATGTCGCCGTACCGGTCGCCTCCGCCTGCCTGGCGAACAGCACGAACTGCCAGGTCATCAGCACGAGGATGATCTCGATCAGGACCGCGGCCGCCGCATCGGCAATTCGTCCGGCGCGCGGGCCGATCACGCTGGAAACAAACCGGATGGTGATGTTGCTGCGCTCGACGATCGCCACCGGAATGCAGCAGGCTACCGCGAAAGCGGCGACCAGCCCGCCGACATCACGCACGGCATCGATCGGACGGGCGAAGAAAAACCGCAGCAGACCGTCTGCCATCGTCATGACGGCAAAGCACAACAATGCCCCGAGACCGAGGACAACAAGCGCTTGCGCCAGCAACTTGGCCGCCCGATCAATCCGCGCCATTGCCGTGACCGCTCCAGCCGTACCCAGTTTCGAAGGCTCGATCATGCACAGAACAGACCCGCGTCGCGCAAGGTCTTACTGGCGATGTTTGGCTTCGATCGGCTGAGACAAAGAGGTCCCGCGCGATTTCGGATGACGCTGCCGAAGCCCGACGGTTGCTTTATCCCTTCTGCTCGCCTCGGACCTTGGCGAGTTCGGCGTCCAGTGCAGCCTTCAACTCCTTGTGCCGCGGGCTTGCCGCGACCCACTCCTCGCGGACCGGGTTCAAGAGCTTTTGGGCTTCGTCGAGCTGTTCCTTCGACGGAAACACGACCTTGTTTTTCGGGTTGTTTTTCAGCTTCTCGAGATTGGCCGCGTTGTAGGCGGTGATCAATTCAATCCACACCTTGGTGATCTTATCGCCGGCATTTCGTTCAATCGCTGCGCGCGAAGCTTCCGGGAGGGCGTCGAATTTTTTCTTGTTCATGAGAACCGCGAGCGGAACGACGCCGAGCCCGATAAAGAAGTGGTTGTTGGTTACCCTGTCGAGGCCGAAATCGAAGAATGGCGACATGTGCGACGTCGTGCCACTGATGGTGCCGCGGCTGATCGCTTCGGGAATTTCGGTCACAGGCATTCCGATCGGGACCGCGCCAAAGGCACGCAGCGCCGCACTTTCGTTTTTGCTCGACGCGCGAATTGTCTTGCCCTTGAGGTCGGCGATCGAATTGACCGGAAAATTGGTGTGAATGGAGTAGGGCGCGGTGCCCCACAAGCCGACGATGTAGAAATCGCCGTAATCTTTGAGCACATTGCCTTTGCCAAGCGACATTGCCACCAGTGAGGCCTCGCGCAAGTCTTTGAACACTCCCGGAAGCTCCAATACCTCGGTGTCGGGGAATCGTCCGGGCGAATAGGACTGAACGACCCAAGCCAGGTCGGCGACGCCGTCGAGCAGCATTTGCGGCTGCTGCCCGGGGTTGCGTCCGAGCGCGCCGTTCGGAAACAGATCGAACACCACCGCATTGTTGGTTTCGCGCTGGACCGTCTCCGCAAACGGCTTCATCACCGTTCGGAAGGTTACTTCGCTGTCAGGGGTGAACACCGCCCATTTGAGGTGATCCTCGGCGCGGGCGAGCTTGCTGCCAAGCAGTGCACCCGCGGGCATTGCCGCGGCCGTGGCCAAAAACCTGCGCCGGTCCATTCTATCCTCCCGGTTTGTCATGGTTGTTATGTGCGGCGAACACTTCTTAGAACGGTTCGCTCATGGAAGACTGCCGCGTAAGAACGTGTGTTACAATATTTCTACAGGGAGAGTCCAAGGGGCGGACATGTCGGGTGGTATGATTAGTGTTGCAGGTATCGATTTAGAGCTGACCGAAACCGGGACCGGCGCGCCGCTGCTGATGCTTCATGGCGCTGGCGGGTTCGACCTGCGGCAGCCGGTCAACGCGCTTCTGGCCCGACAACGCCGGCTGATTTGCCCGTCCCATCCCGGCTTCGGCAAATCCGCCCTTCCTGACTGGCTCGACAGCGTCGACGACATTGCGCACATCTATCTTGAGCTCATGGACCGGCTCAATCTGCGCGCCGTCGATCTGATCGGTTGCTCGGTGGGCGGCTGGATCGCCGCCGAAATGGCGACCAAATCGCCCGAACGCTTCACCAAGCTGGTGTTTGTCGGTCCGGTCGGCGTCAAGACCGGCAGACCAGATCGGCTTGATGTTCCGGACGTTTTCGCCCTGCCGGATGACGAGCTCAACAGGCTGATCTATCGCGATCCGAAAAAGATGGTGCGCGACCCGGCTTTGCTCAGCGATGACGAGTTGACGGTTATGGTGCGCAATCGCGAGACTTTGGCGCTGATTGCCTGGGAACCATACATGCATAATCCCAAGCTGAAGCACCGGTTGCATCGGGTGGCCGCGCCGGCTCTGTTCCTGCGTGGTGACAGCGACGGTCTTATCTCGCAGGAATATCTTCGCGCCTACGCGCGCCTGCTGCCGAAAGCACAGGTCGCGACCATCGCGGATGCCGGCCACGTGCCGCATCTCGAACAGCCCGAGGCGTTCGCCGCCGCGGCACTCGCTTTCCTCGATAGCTGAACATGCACAAACGTCGGCCACGATGTTTGTGAGGAGCAAAACGGAATGAAAGCCTGGCATTTTAGCGAGACCGCGTACCCATACCTGCCGCCCGTCGACACTTATTCCTCTATCCGGGTGACGCTTCCGAACCGGCATTACGATCCGGAAAAGGGCGCTGCGCTGTGGGACCGCTACCTCGATGAATGGTGCATTGCCGACGACGAAGGCGTCGAGGTGATGCTCAACGAACATCATCAGACGGCGACCTGCGTCGATCCGGCGGCGCCGCTGGTGCTCGCCGCTTTGGCGCGCGTAACCAAAAGAGCGCGGCTCCTGATCCTCGGCAACCCGATCGCGAACCGGCGTCAGCCGGTACGGATCGCCGAAGAAATGGCGATGGCCGATGTACTGTCGCGCGGCCGTGTCGAAGTCGGCTTCGTGCGCGGCGTACCGTGGGAGGTCGCGGCGGCCAACAGCAATCCGGTGCGCATGAACGAGCGGCACTGGGAAGCGCTCGATCTCATCATCAAGGCGTGGACCGCGCATGACGGACCGGTCACCCACGAAGGCCGGTTCTTTCATCACCGCATGATCAACATCTGGCCGCGGCCGTACCAGCAACCGCATCCGCCGATTTGGGTCAGCACCACGAGTCCGAGCGGTGCGGCACGCGTGGGTTCTCGCGGCTTCGTGCAGGCAACCTTCCTCACCGGCTACGACGGCACCCGCGCGGTCTTCGATGCCTACCGGAAGGGGTGGCGCGAAGCCGGCCGTGGCAACACCGTTCCACTTGATCGGCTTGCCTACGCCGCGCTCGTCTATACCGCACCCAGCGAAGCTGAGGCGCGCAATGGGGCGGAAAAGCTGATGTGGTACATCACCGCCAACAAGATCGTGCCGCAGTTCACCTATCCGCCGGGCTACGTTCCGACGCGCGCCGCGGTCGACGTCCTGCGCGGCAGGGTGAGCCCGCTCAGCCATTTTGGCGAAGCACCGACTGTCGAAAACGCCGTCAAAACCGGTCTGATGATGGCGGGCACGCCGGACCAAGTCGTCAAGCAGATCAGAAAGATCTACGATTACGTCGGCGGTTTTGGCCATATTTTGTTGATGGGACAGGCCGGCTTCCTCGATCATCAAGAGACGGTGCTGGGGATCAAGACTTTCGCGCGCGAAGTTTATCCGCGACTTAAGGCCGAGTTCGGGATCGCTGCACCCGACGTCGAACTGGAAAGGCAGGCGGCATCGGCGATCGGCGGCTAGAGTAACGCGGGGGCATCGGGTATGACCGGCGGATATTTGGCGTCGGCAGACGCGGCCGACACTTTCCTGGAAAAGGCGCGCTCATTATTCGATCCGCTCAGCACCGAGGCGGCGGCCGGCGATGCACGTGGCGCCTTGACCGATCGCACCATAGCCGCGCTGCGCAGCGGCGATTTTTTCGCGTTGATGTTACCGGAATGTTTCGGCGGTGTTGAGGCTAACCCGATCGCGGCGCTGCGCGTGATCGAGGAGTTGAGCCGTGCCGATGGCTCGACCGGTTGGGTATTTATGGCAGCTCAACTTTGCATCGGAACCGGCGCAGCCTTCCTCGGCGAAAGTGCGGTGAAGGAAATCTTCGGCGGCGATACCGTCCCGATTATCGCCGGCCACGGCGGTCCAAACGGTACCGCGGTCGTCGAAGGCAATGGGTTTCGGCTAAGCGGCAACTGGCGTTACGGCAGCGGCACCAAGCATGCGGACTACATCCATTCGGGCGCCGTCGTGATCGAAAATGGCGTGCCGCGCCGCGGACCGGATGGGCAGCCCGAAGTCCGCGCCTTCGTCACGCCGCGCCGCCACGCCGTTCTCGCCGGCGACTGGAACGTGCTCGGCCTGCGCGCGACCGGCAGTGTCGATTACACGATTACCGACCTGTTCGTGCCGGAGGAATTCTCGCATCCGACCGGTGTCCTGCAGCCGAAGCGTGGCGGCAATCTTTACCTGATCGGGCTCCTGGGCTTTGCCGTCATCGGCCACACCGGTTTTGCGCTCGGCGTCGGACGACGTGCGCTCGATGAGATTGCGGCCTTTGCACGGGAGCAGTCGGGGCCGACCGGCCGTCTGCGCGACAGCGACAGCTTCCGCGAGCATTACGGAGCGGCCGAGGCACAGTTTCGCGCAGCGCGGGCGCTCGTCTACGAAACCTGGGCTGACGTGGAAACATCGCTCGCGCGCGGCGACGTCATGTCCACCCGCCAGATAACGCTCGCCCGGCTGTCGATGAGTTCACGTCACTTCGACCGTTGCGGATATCTGCAACTTTGCTTATCGCGCTGGCGGCGGGGTGGCGTTACGCGACGGGCCGATCCAGCGCTGCTTCCGCGACATTCATGCCGGCACCCAGCATTTGCACGCTCATCCGTTGATCGTGCGTGAATGCGGCCGCGAGTTGGCCGGGTTGGCGGCGGGGCAGGTCTGGAGCCGTTTCGGTCTCGTGGACGGGGCGTGATTGCGTCGCGCGCGGCCGCCGCGCCGCATTGACAGGCGCTGCCGAATGCAGTCGCATGGCGAAAATAAGGGAGGAAAACATGTCAAAATCCACTGGAATTTCGCGCCGGACTTTCATTTCCCGGACCGCGGGCGCCGGTGCGGTTCTCACCTCCAATTTTGCAGCCCCGGCCATTTTGGCCCAGGCGGCCAAGCCGATCCGCCTCGGCGTTCTGAATTCCTTCACCGGCGGCCTCGCCTATGCCGGCCAGAACAATTTGAACGGCATGTCGCTGTACTTCGACAGCATCAATTGGACGGTCGGCGGCCGAAAAATCGAGGTGATCAAGGAAGACGATCAGTTCAATCCGCAGATCGGTCTGCAAAAGGCGAAGAAGCTCGTCGAAAGCGACAACGTCGACATGCTTGTCGGCGTCCAAGCGAGCAACGTGGCGCTCGCGGTGCTGAATTACGCAAAACAGCAGAAGGCATTTTACGTCGCCTCCGGTGCCGGCGCGGACGCGATTACCTGGGATCGCTATCCCTATCTGTTTCGCACCTCGATTTCGGCTTACCAGTTAAGCGCGCCGATGGCGGATTGGGTCTACGACAATCTCGGCAAGGAGATCGTTTTGACAGGCTCCGACTATGCCGGCGGCCGGGACGTGATCGCGGAGTTCAAAGGTTCTTATGTCAAAAAGGGCGGCAAGGTGCTGAAAGAGATATTTCCGCCATTGGGCACGACGGATTTCAGCGCCTATCTCACTGATATCAAATCGCTCAATCCGCCGGCAACGTACGATTTTCTTCCCGGCACCGACGCGGTGCGCTTCATTCAGCAATACGGCGAATATGGTCTGATGCAAAAAATGCCGCTGACCGGCTTTACCATTATCGATTCCCTGATGCTGAATACGCTTGGCAAGGCGATGGTCGGGGTGATCTCGGCCACGACTTATGTTCCGGCTGTGGACAATCCGGAAAGCAAGCGGTTCGCCGCCGCGTATCAGGCGAAATTCAACGCCCTGCCGGACATTTTCTCCGACTACGGCTACGTTGCGGGTGTCGCAATTGCGGAGGCGTTGAAGGCGACCAACGGCGACACCGCTAAAGACAAATTGGCCGAGGCCATGGTCAAGGTCAAATTCGACGCGCCGCGTGGCCCGTTTCGTTTCGATCCGGAAACGCACAACCCGATTCAAGACATCCATATTTGCAAAGTGATCGAAACCGACGGGAAGGCTGCCGGCACGGTTCTATACACCGCCAAACAAGTCCAGGATCCAGGGAAAAAGATATATTGATTGCCGCGGTTACCCCGCGGGTGGATTGTCCATGGAACTGATCCTCGCCCAGCTCCTCAACGGGCTGGTGTACGGCGTGCTGCTGTTCCTTATGGCCGCCGGCTTGTCGCTCATTTTCGGTTTGATGAACGTCGTCAGCCTGGCGCACGGCTCGTTTTTTATGCTCGGCGCTTTTTTCGGGCTGAGCATCTTTCAGCTGACGCACAGTTTCTGGCTGGCGATGGTGCTGGCTCCGGTCGCCGTGGCTGTCATTGGAATAATCATGGAGCGTTTGTTCATGCGGCCGCTCTACCGGCGCGGCCACATGGATCAGGTTCTGCTGACCTTCGGCTTCACGTTTGTCTTCTTTGATGCCGTGCAATCGATCTGGGGCCGCACGGTCCTGAATCTGGCGGCACCGCCTGAGCTGCAGCAGGCGATACAGATCGGAGACGGCGTGTTTTCGGCGTATCGGCTATTTCTGATCGCACTCGGAATCGCGCTGGCGCTCGTGCTGTGGTTGGTGCTTGAACGCAGTCGGCTCGGCGCCATGGTGCGCGCCGGCGTTGACGACGCGGCAATGGCGGCAGGGCTTGGCGCCAACGTCCCGGCGCTGTTTACCGGCGTCTTTGGCGCCGGCGTTGCTTTGGCCGCGCTCGGCGGCGTGGCGGCCGCGCCTGTCATCGGTCTTTATCCCGGCATGGACGCCGAGATCATGATCCCGGCATTTATCGTCATCGTCATCGGCGGCATGGGGAGCCTGCGTGGCGCTTTCATCGGCAGCATGCTGATCGGCGAGGCCGATACGTTCGGCAGAGCCTACCTGCCGAGCATGGCGATGTTCCTGATCTATCTGGTGATGGCGGTTGTACTGCTGGTGCGGCCGCAGGGCTTGTTCGGCATCAAATACTCCGGCGTTTCAGCGGCGCCTTCCGTCACCACGACCAGCACACCGGCGACAAAGCGGGCGTGGATCGCCGGGCTCATGGTCCTGGCGGTGATGCTGATTTTTCCGTTCCTGGTGCCGAACTACCCGCGCGCGCTGCTCACGGAGATTTATATCTTCGCCATCTTCGCCATGAGCCTTGATCTGCTGCTCGGCTTCACCGGGCTTATGTCGCTCGGGCATGCCGCGTTTTTCGGCTGCGGCGCCTATGCGGTCGCAATCCTCAGCGCTTTGTTCGGTCTCAATGCGTGGCTCGGCGTTGTTGCCGGCGTGCTGTTCGCCGGTTCGGCTGCGCTGGTCATCGGCTTTTTCTGCATTCGCACGTCCGGAATTCCGTTCCTCATGCTCACGCTCGCGTTTGCGCAGCTCATCTTCTCAGTCGCCTTCAAATGGCGCGACCTGACTGGCGGGTCGGATGGCATGGCGATCGCCGACAAGCCCGGCTTCTTCGGCTTCGATTTGTCGAACACACTGCCGATGTATTTTATGGCTTTGATCTTCTTTCTGTTGAGCTACTGGGGCCTGCGGCGGCTCCTCAATGCACCGCTCGGCCACGCCTTTGTAGGCATACGCGAAAACGAGCCGCGCATGCTGGCGATCGGCTATCCGACTCGCGCGTACAAGCTATTGGCCTTTACCATCGCCGGTGGTCTGGCTGGATTTGCCGGCGGCCTCTACGCCATCTTCAACAGCTTCATTTCGCCCGATGCAGTTTACTGGACGGCATCAGGCGACATTCTGATTATGACGATACTCGGAGGCGCGGGAACGTTGATTGGACCGGCGATCGGCGCCGGTGTGTTTCTCCTGATGAAGAACGTCGTGAGTTCTTACAGCGATCACTGGTTGCTGATTATCGGCGTGGTATTTATCGCCTGCGTACTGTTCTTTCCCGGCGGGATCTGGGGAACGCTGCGCGGGCTTCGCCCCGGAAAGGCCCGGTCGTGAGTCTGTTACGCACGGATCGGCTTTACCGGTCGTTTGGCAGCCTCGTCGTCACCGACAATGTAAGCCTCAGTATTGAGCCGGGCGAACGCCATGTCATTATCGGTCCTAACGGGGCCGGCAAGACCAGCCTGATCAATCAGATCGGCGGTCAGTTGCCGCCGACCGCGGGTCGGATCCTGCTGGACGAGACCGATATCACCGGCTGGACGCCTGACCGTATTTGCCGCGCCGGCATCGCCCGCACATTCCAGCGCAACAATCTGTTCGTGAACTTAAGCGTGATCGAAAACCTTCGGCTCGCGGTCGAGGCGCGGCGCGGCAATGCGTTGCAGTTCTTTTGGCCGATCGAACGCTTCCGCCCTTTGATTGAACGGGCCGAGGAGCTGATGCAACTCGTGCATCTCGACGGCGACGGTGCGCGGCCGGCGCGCAGTCTTTCCTATGGCGAACAGCGGCAACTCGAAATCGGCGTCGCCCTTGCCGGCGAGCCCAAGCTGCTGCTGCTCGACGAGCCGACGTCGGGCATGTCGCCTTCCGAGACGTCACGGATGATCGATCTGATCGCGAACCTGCCGCGGACGCTGGCAATCCTGATGATCGAGCATGACATGGACGTCGTGTTCTCGGTGGCGGACCGCATCACGGTTCTTTGCTACGGCGAGGTTCTCGCGACTGGCACGCCGGCTGAGATCCAGGCCAATCCTCGTGTGCGCGAGGTCTATCTCGGAACCGCGGCCTGATCATGCTCGACCTCCACGATGTCAATGCCTACTACGCTGACAGTCACATTCTGCATGGCGTTTCGCTGTCGGTCGGTGAGGGCGAGGTGGTCTCCCTCCTCGGTCGTAACGGTGCGGGCAAGACGACCACGATCCTGACCGTCATGGGTTACCTGCGTCCGCGTCCGGGCCGCATCGTTTTTCGCGGCCGCGATATTTCGGCGTTGCCGCCCTATGCGGTGGCTCGACTGGGAATTGGCTTTGTGCCGCAGGAACGCGGGATCTTCCCCAGTTTGACAGTACGCGAGAACCTCACCGTATTCGCGCGTTCGGCCGCTAACGGGCCGTGGACGCTCGATCGCATCTTCACGATGTTTCCCAGCCTGCAGGCGCGCGCCCACAATCTCGGTTTTCAGTTATCGGGCGGCGAACAGCAGATGCTTTCGATCGGGCGGGCGCTCATGTTGAACCCGAGCCTCCTATTGCTCGACGAGCCGTCGGAAGGATTGGCGCCGATGATCGTGCAGACGATCATCGAGACGATCACCGCTCTGAAAAGTTCCGGATTGGCGATCCTGCTCGTCGAGCAGAATCTTCGCGCCGCGCTCGCGGTCGGCGACCGTCATCACGTTATCAACAAGGGCCAAATCTGCTTCACCGGAAGCTCAGCTGAACTCGAGAGCAACGATTTGGTACTGCGCAATTACCTGAGCGTGTGAACTCCCATCGAACGGCGCGGGTTTCACTGCACGAAGCGTTCAGATTTATCGGCCGGAAACCGTCTCAATTGCGGTTTGACGCCAGAGTACTCGACGGTCTTGGCGGCGTTGCGCCGGCCGTCTCGATCCTGGAGTTGTCCATTCTCGCCAAAACATCCGCGATCGGATAGTCGACCCAGGCACGGTTTACGAAATCACGGTGCGAGATATCTCCGGTGGGCAGGAAGGTAACCGTGCCTTGCAGGCGGCTATTTCTGAGCACCGAACCGTAAGCCACCGACCGTTCTCTCAAGAGCTGCTCGAGATCGCTGTTGTGCCGCGCCGTGTGGGGCGTGTAGGAGCTGACGAAGAACGCGGACCTGTTGTTGGCGATCCAGTCCGCAAACTTGTCGATCCCGGCATAGAGCGCATCGAGAAGTACGATGCCGCGCACGCGCGCCCCGACGCCGCCTCGATCCAGGACCGACAGCGTCGGTCCGAAGCCACCGCTATAGGCGACGATCACGATCGGCATCTTGGCGAACGTGGCTGCGCGCCGCGGATCGCCATAAAGCCGCGCAAGCTTCACGGCGGCTTCATCAAGGAAACGCTTGAAGCCGTTCGGCTCCCAGAATTTGCCGGCACTCGAATCGGCGGCGTTGAAAGCAAATTGCGGCGCAACCAGCACCGCGTTCATCCCGGCCGCGGTGATTTGCTCCGGGACCTGCTGGCGATCGCGCACGTCGCGAGCGAGATTGGCGCCGTGGCCGTGGAAGAATACCACCATGACGGCGGGAAGCGTGGGGTCGAAGCTCGGCGGAATGTGCAGCAGTACCCGATCGTCGCTGAACGTCTCCGACTCCCAAAGCACGTGGCCGCGGAAATTGACATGGCCGCGGCGCCCGTCTTCGCCGGCATTGAGAAACGGCCGTCCCGAATCGCCCATCGTGCCGTGATACGGGAATGGCGCCGTTTCGAAGTCCACCAGCGCGGTCTGCTCGCCAATGGGCGGGCGGATGTGTGACGGCACGGCCTCGGTCGGCGCGTGGAATGCAGGTACCCATGGGGGAGCGAGCTCAAGCGAAGCGAGATGGACTGCCGGCTTGAGATGCGGCTCCTTTGCAGCGTGTTTTATCGGCATACTGCCGCCGCGGTCGGCCAACTTCGGGTGAGCAAAGAGCTTCCATTCCTGAGCGACAATTTTCGCCGGACTTTCACCGCTGCTGAGATCATTACTGGATATCGGGGCCGGCGGATGATCGATGCGCACGTAACTCGACATGCCAAACGAATTGGATTTGCCGAGTTCGGTATCGGCCTTTGACGCGACCGTATAAGCCGCTTCCGCCGGCTCGACCAAAACCGGCGATGCAAAGTGGTTGTAGATAAGCCAGCACCAGCCGGCGCAACCAACCAGGAACAGGCCGGCGGAGACGTGAAGAAGTTTATGCTGCAGTTGTCCCCGCAGCAGCGCTATTCGCCGCTGCAGCTTGCTATGGGGCTTTGGGGAAGCGCGAGGGCTCTCGAACGGCCTTGATGCCGCAGCGATCCGCGGCGCGGGATGTTCAAGCCGGCGCGCCTTGGACTCTGAAGCAAAGTGCCGGGCGCGCACAACCACGACCGGCCCAACGGGCGGCCTGCGCAGCGCCTGCAACTTTGGTCCTCGGACCGTAGTAGGCAATGTCCCCGTTCCCCAACGAGTGCCCAGTGTCGGCGACGACTATGTCCCCATTTTGGCGCGTCACTGGCTAGTTTTGGTCTCAGAGTCAGAACAAAACAAGAAGATACCGCGAATCCCGCAGCCCCATATTCCTCTCGGCTCTGTCCTCGGCTCGCCCGCCGCCTGTTTCCTGGGCGGCGGCTTGGATCCGACCTTGCTGTGAGAAGATCCGAGCTTGCCATGAGGGTATTGGTCCGATGGTAAAGGAGGCGCTAACGCGCTGTCATCGGATCCGTGGGCGACCTTTTGGGCGAGCACAAGATTCAATTCATTGATCCGCCACCGGTATCCGACTCCAAAATTGATCGGAATGGCGTTGCGGAACAATTCGCCCATGCGGGCCTGATAGGTCGCGCCCGATATATTGAGCGGCCCGACATAACGGCCGAACGCCTGGAACCGCCAAACCTTTGGATTGAAGTAGGCGATTGGAATGCCGGTGTCGTCCTGCAGGACCGTTGCGCTCTGTTCGAGCAGGAAATTACGCACCTTATTGAAGCGGCCGGTTTGCAGCAGGTATGAAGCGCTCTTGATGAAACTGTCCGCCGGGCCGAGTTTGGCGCAGAACTGCAAAAAGCCGGTTCGACCGATGCTGTCATCGGCAAGGTTGGTGGCGAAGTAGTAGAGTGTCTTCTTTGCACCGGAGGCGTCGGAAAAGACGATCTTGACCCCTTTGCTGGCGGCAGATTTGACGCCGGGTGAAACAACGTCTCCCGCCTCATTGAGGCCAACGAAGCTCACGTCCTCGATCGTTTTGCCGGTGCGCGCCAAAAATACGTAGAGGATCGGCAGCGTCCCGTAGACCGGCCCGACGTACAACTCCGTCTTCATTTTCTTGGTTATGAAGAAGCTGAAATTGAGGATCGTCCCCAACGACCCCTCAACACTTTGCAGCGACTGGTCGACGGTCGAATGGGACAAGCCCGTCATTGACGGTACATCGCCAACCTGCTCGAGGCCGGCCAAAACGTATGTCGAAGCGTTGGGAAAAAATGTAGTGGCGTAAAGAAAATCCGGACCGCTAAACATGTAAAGCATGGTGTCGTGTTTCTCAGTCAGGTACTGCTGAGAAAACGCCCGAATTCTCGAAAGCTTGGCGCTCTCCTCCCGTCCAAATAGTGCGTCGAAGCGGTTCGCGTGTTGCCGCCATCGTGGGTCCGCGGTCAGTGCGGCGAGCGGGGATGTTGGAGCTGGCGGCAGGCCGGCCAGGAATCGCGCAGTATCGTTCGCTGCCGCGGACTCCAGGCTGCGCGCTGGCGCGGCGCTGAGGCTAAACATAACTGCCATTAGGGCAGCCGCCATTATTTTGGGCATGATGGCAGGCATCGGTCTACGCCGCAGGTTGTGAAACATCGGAGGAGGAGACATTCGAAGAGAGGCGGGAAGCATAATAAATCGCAAGTCCGGCTAACATCATAGCGACGCCGGCGAGAGATTGCAGCGGCCGATTGACCACAAGATAATACATGATGAAAAGCGTCACGCCGAGAAAAATAAGCGGTGTTACCGGATAGCCCCAGGCGCGGTAGGGCCGGGCCAAATTCGGGTGCGTGATACGCATTTTGATCACGCCGAGCACCGCGAAAAATGAACAAAACGTCAGACTGAACTGAATGAAATCCAGCACCGCTTCGAAGCTTTGGGTCAGCAGCAGCAGGTTCGACACCACGAGCTGAAAGATGATGGCGAAGGCTGGCGCGTCGCGCTTCGACTTGCGCGAGAATACCCGCAGCAAGGGCATGTCTTCGCCCATTGTCATGGTCACGCGCGGGCCGATCCAGGTCATGGCGCTGATCGAGGACACGAGGCCAAGGGCGATTACGGCACCGATAATCCGGCCGCCGATGCCGCCGAACACATGCTTGCCGGCGATGATGGCGACATCGATCTGACCGGCTAATTCCTTCATCGGCGAAGTAATCAGAAAGACTGCGTTGAGCGCGACGTAGAGCACAATGACGATCGCGGTTCCGGTGAACAGCGCGCGCGGCAGATTGCGGGCGGGGTCGCGCACTTCGCCGACGATATAGGTCGCGGCATTCCAGCCCGAGTAGGAATACATCACGAAAACGAGGCTGATCGCGAATGGGGCGCCGGCGATATAGGTCAGGTCGGCCGTACTCGGAGCAAATGAAATCGATTGCACGTCGCCGAGAGCAAAACCGGCGATGATGAAAACGAGGATCAGGGCAAGCTTAAGGGCCGTCCAGACGTTGTGATAAGCGCCGCCGAACCGAACGCCGCCAAGATGCACGAATGCTGCAAGCCAGGTGACGCAAAGCCCGAGCAGCAGGGGCGGCGCGCCCGGAATGATCGATTTGAAGTAGATTCCGAACGCCATCGCCGCAAGCGCGATCGGGGCGGCAAAGCCGACGGTTGCAGACAGCCACCCGGCCACAAAGCCGAACGCAGGGTGATAGATGCGGCGGAGGAAATTGTACTCCCCGCTGGAGCGGGGAAACATCGTCGCCAGTTCCGCGTAGCAAAACGCTCCGCATATCGCCACGACGCCGCCAACGATCCACAGCAACAGCAGGGAGAAGCCGGAGCGTATGTCAGTGACTTGAAATCCGAGGCTGGTGAAAACCCCAACGCCCACCATGTCGGCGACGACAATCGCCGTGGCGGTAACCCACGACACCGTGCTGGCGGTCGTGCCACCCGCTGTAGAATTGTTCATAAATGAACTTTCTTTGCCCCGTGTCGAGCCATTACACGGGGCAGTTGGTTAAAATTCAAGGCGCGTTTTGGCTTTTCATTAAGCACGAGGACATGTGCAGTGACATGGCTACTATGGCAAGCCGATGTCGGCAGAACGGCGATTTCCGTGAGTTCGGTTTGAGCGCTGTGGCCCGCGAGCCGAGGAAATATTCAGCTATGCGGTTTGGGATCGCAGTACACGACCTAAGGCGTCGTTTCGTAACCCGGAATCTCCGCCACTTTTCATCGTGGGCCTGGATACCGCGCGAATCCGGTTCTGGACAAACGTCAATTTTTCTACCGCCAAGGACCCGAGCACGAAAGGATAAAGGTCGTGCAGGCCCATGCTGCGATTGATTGAATTTACGGCAAACGTCAATGCCAGCCATGCTTCGACGAGGCGGTCCATACCGGTGTTGAGCGGATGGAAATCGAATACCGCGCCGGGGCTCTGCGGCAGCTTTGGGCTGATGGCGAGACCCGCGACATACGCGGTTTCCAGGGTGTCGACCATGTGAAGGTAATGCGCCCAGGTTTCAGCGAAATCTTCCCACGGGTGTGAGCTTGCATACGGCGAAATAAAGTGCTCCGACCAGTCGGCGACCGGTCCATTCGCATAGTAGTTCTGCAGTGCTTGATTATAGTCTTGGCGTTCGTCGCCGAAGATGCGGCGAAACTCATCGAGCTGTGGAGTATTTGCGATCAGCCGGTCCCAGTAATAATGCCCGACCTCGTGACGAAAATGACCGAGCAGCGTGCGGTAGAGTTCGCCCATCTGGTGCCGGCGTCTTTCGCGCTCCACATCATCGGCTTCGGCCAGATTGATGGTAATCACGCCGTCGGCGTGCCCGGTCATAACCGGCGATGCCGCTGGCGCGACATCGGCGAGAAATTCAAACGCCAGGCCGGTCGGACTTTCCATTTGAGTCTCGACCGGCAGTCGCAGCTGCAGCAGCGTGTAAAACAGCCGGTGCTTGGCACCCTCGAGAGCGCGCCACTTCTCGACGTTCTCAGTCAATGAAAGATCGGGAATCATCCGGTTGTGGCGACAGGCGGTGCAATAGTCATCCGGGTTCGATGCGGGCACGAGCCAGTTGCAGACGCCGTAGGCGGCGTTCGCGCAATAGCGATAGGACTCGTTATCGGCGAGCGCCCGCCAGACCTGTTGCTGTGCGTTCGGCGCGTTGCCATCAGGCTTAAGCGCCGTGATCGTGGCCTGCTCCGACAAGTAGCCGAGCGCCAGCCCGCAGCGCTCACACCTTGTATTCTCGAAATAGAGCGGCTGGCCGCAATTCTGGCATTGAAACAGCTTCATGATTTGTCGCCCGTGCCGCGCCTGGATGGGAGCGGCTGATCGCGAATCACCTAACGAGGATATAGCGGAAGGGTTCAATGGTGGGCCGGCTGCGGCGGGTTATCCTTGGTTCGCAGCATCGGTATGGACCGGGTACAACAGCCGGGCTTCCGCAGGGAATTGGAGAGTTTTGTGGTCTCTCCCAACGACATGGCCGGTTACAGCGACGCGCTCGTCGTCCTCGGCACCGCCGGCGTCGTGGTGCCGGTGGTGCGGCGCTGGGGATTAAGCCCGGTGCTCGGCTATCTGGCAGCCGGCGCGGTTCTTGGTCCGTTGGGATTGGGCTCAATCGGCAAAGGAACACCGGTACTTTCCTGGTTTACGATCAGCGACGCCCAGAATGTCGCCGGCATCGCCGAACTGGGAATAGTCTTTCTGCTGTTCCTGATCGGTCTGGAGCTAACGCTTCCGCGGCTATCGGCGATGCGCCGTCTGGTGATCGGGCTTGGCGGTTCGCAGGTCATTTTGACCAGCGCATTGATTGCCGGCGTTGCGCTTGCAGCCGGAAAGAATCCTTCCGAAGCGATCGTGCTGGGAGCAAGCCTGTCGCTATCGTCGACGGCGATCGTGCTTGAGCTTCTTTCCAACCAGGAGCGTCTCACCACCGGCGTAGGACGGGCGAGCTTTTCCGTTCTGCTCGCGCAAGACCTTGCCGTTATTCCGGTCCTGTTGTTCGTCTCCATCGTTACCACCCAGTCTGGCCGCTCGGTTTACGCCAGCCTCGCCAGTGCGCTGCTGCAGGCGGCGATGGCGCTGATGATCATTGTCCTGTTCGGACGCGTGCTGCTGCGGCCGTTGTTTCGGGTGGTCGCGACCGCACGCTCCACCGAACTTTTCATCGCTGCTGTGCTGTTCGTCATCATCGCGGCCGGCGTGATTGCCGAACAAGCCCGACTTGTCGATGGCGCTCGGCGCGTTTGTCGCCGGATTGCTGCTGGCGGAGACCGAGTACCGCAAGGCGATTGAAGCCACTGTGGCGCCATTCAAAGGTTTGTTGCTCGGTATCTTCTTCTTTACCGTCGGCATGAACATTGATTTTCGCGAACTGGTACGCGAACCGCTTTTGCTGCTTGGCAGCGTCGTCGGCCTGATTGCGCTGAAAGCGCTTTTGCTCACCGGGCTTGGCAAGCTCTTCCGGCTGTCGTGGCCGGTCGCAACCGAAACGGGTCTGTTGCTCGGTCCGGGAGGCGAATTTGCCTTTGTCGGCATCGGCACGGCAGCGGCTGCCGGGCTTGTCGAGCCGCGGCCTGGCGAGCTTTGCACTTGCGGTGACTTCAGTCACGATGGCGCTGACGCCGCTGCTTTCTATCGGGGCGCGGCACCTCGCGGCGCGGCTTAGTTCGAGCAAGGCCGTCGATCCCGAGCTTTCTGCCCGTCCAGCCGGCGGGCAGCGGCACGCCATCGTGGTCGGGTATGGGCGCGTCGGCAAAGTGGTCTGCGCACTCTTAAAGCAGCACGGCATTCCCTACATTGCCATCGATTCTGACGCTCTGACGGTGACCCACGACCGCCGTGACAATCATGACGTTTATTACGGCGACGCGGCCGATCCGCGCTTTCTCGAAACGTGTGGTCTTGCCAATGCGGCGGGAGTCATCATCACCATCCACACCGCGCGCATCATTGACGATATTGTCGAGCATGTCCGCGAGCTGCGGCCCGACATTCTGATCGTTTCGCGCGCCCGAGACGAAGGGCACGCCCGGCATCTCTACAGCCTTGGCGCCACCGACGCGGTGCCTGAGACGACCGAGGCGAGCCTCCAGCTTTCTGAAGCCGCGCTGGTCGGCCTGGGCGTAGCGACCGGTCTCGCTATCGCCTCGATCCACGAAAAGCGCGATGAGATCCGGCATGCCTTGCAAGACGCCGCGCACGAGGCCGGGCGGGACCGCATTCATTCAGTAAAGACGAAGACATCGAAGATACCGGGAGCGGCATAGACCTGACGTTCGTTCAGGCGTCCGCGTAAGCCGTCGTCGACATCAGGGAGACTTCGGCGTGACGGGAATCGAGCCGCGTATGCTGAACGATGACCGGAACGTCGGATTCAAAGACCGACGAGAAATCGGTATCGCGCGGAACACTTGCGCGGGTCTTCCAGATCGTTGAAGCGCAGATGCAGAGTACGGCGGGCGGGAACAGTGACACGATACACAACTGGCTCACGGTCGGCGAAGAACACAGTGAGCGTGACGTGAGCGTCCTGGTCGCCGGCGTTGAGAATGCAGGCCGTTTCGTGAGAGATCAAAGCCCGATCCGAAAACGAGCTTTGTGAGGGGATATATCCCTCGGCAATAGACCAGCGTTTGCGTCCGATGGGCTGCATATTGGCCTCCTGCCAGCCGACGCCAAAAGGGCATAAGTTTTCGGGATCGGCAACGAGAACACGAAGCCGTGCGGTTAGTTCCGTCAGATGGAACTTTTTCTGTGGTCGCACGCTTACCCGCCGGTAGAGTGCGCACCGGTCGCACGTGCCGGACCGATTGCCATGGAAGAATAACAGCATGCGCGCACTCACCGTCGCGCCGGGCGTCGCCGGCTCTGCCCGCGTTGAAGACGTGCCCGCTCCACCTGCGTCCGATGGCGCGGTGCTGGTGCGCACGCTGGCGCTCGGCGTCTGTGGCACCGATCGCGACATTGTGTCCGGGCATTACGGCTGGGCGCCGCCGGGCGTCACAAAGGCTGGTGCTCGGTCACGAGTCGCTCGGTAAAGTGGAGGACGCGCCTGCCGGCTGCGGGGTGAAAGCCGGCGACATCGTTGTCGGGATTGTGCGCCGGCCCGACCCGGTCCCCTGTTCGGCCTGTGCCGTCGGCGAATGGGATATGTGCCGCAACGGCCGCTACACCGAGCGCGGCATCAAGGAGCGAAACGGATTTGGTTCCGAGTTTTTTCGGATCGAGCCGGACTTTCTGGTCAAGGTCGACCCTGCACTCGGGATCGCCGGAGTGTTGCTCGAGCCGATGAGTGTTGTCGCCAAGGCATGGGATCACACCGAGCGCATCGGCCATCGCTCGCGGTCCTGGAAGCCCAAGTCGCTGCTGGTGACCGGCGCCGGCCCGGTTGGTCTTCTTGCCGCGCTGATGGGCGCGCAACGCGGACTCGACGTGCATGTGCTCGATCACAGTGACAGCTTGCAAAAACGGCGGCTGCTCAACGCGCTTGGCGCGACCTACCACGTCGAGAGTCTCGACAACCTCAACGGTTTCAAACCCGATATTCTGATGGAATGCAGCGGGGCGCCGATCGTGGTGCGAGATGTGCTCGGGCGAACGGCGGCAAGCGGCATCGTCTGCCTGGTTGGCGTCACCACTCCAGGCCACGACTTCGACATCGATGTCGGCGCCCTCAATCGCACGATGGTGCTCGACAACAACACGGTATTCGGCACCGTCAACGCCAATCGAATGCATTATGAGATGGCGAGTGAGGCGCTGTCGCGGGCGGATACGGCGTGGCTTAACGGCCTCATCACGCGGCGTGAGCCGGTCGAGCAGTGGACGCAGTCGCTCGAGCGGCGGCCTGACGACATTAAAGTCATCGTCGAGTTTTCCTGAACGCAATGGCCGCCCGCATCGAAGACTATGCGATCATCGGCGATTGCCGCACCGCGGCGCTCGTCTCGCGCGGCGGCTCGATCGACTGGTTCTGCTGCCCGCGGTTCGATTCGGAAGCGTGCTTTGCGGCTCTGCTCGGCACCCATGAACATGGACGATGGTTGATTGCGCCGCGCGCGAAAGCCCGCGTCACACGTCGTTACCGGCCGAATACTCTGGTGCTGGAAACGCACTTCGAGACTGATGATGGCGAGGCCACGCTGATCGATTTTATGCCCCCGAACGGTAGGAATTCGACCATCGTGCGTCTCCTGGTTGGCACCCGTGGCAAGCTCGAGATGAGCATCGAGCTCATTCTGCGTTTCGGTTTTGGCGCGATTGTACCCTGGGTAACGCGGCTCGAGGATGGCGCGCTGCGCGCCATCGCCGGACCGGACATGGTGATCTTGCGCACGCCGGTGTATCTGCGCGGCAGAGACATGACTACGGTCGGCGAGTTCACGATCAACAAGGACGATACGATCCCCTTCGTTCTCAGCTATTTGCCCTCGCACCGACCGCTGCATGCGCCGTTTGATCCAACGACAGCGCTGCTCGATACCGAAAGGTTCTGGCGTGACTGGTCGGCGAAATGCCGACCGGCCGGAGAGTGGTCGGACGCCGTCCTTCGCTCGATGATAACGCTCAAGGCGCTGACCTATGCGCCGACTGGCGGCATGGTTGCGGCTCCCACGACGTCGTTGCCTGAGCAGCTCGGCGGTGAGCGGAACTGGGATTACCGTTTCTGCTGGCTGCGCGATGCCACGCTGGTTTTGCTCGGCGCCATGAATGCCGGTTACTACGAAGAGGCACTGTCGTGGCGCGATTGGCTGTTGCGCGCCGTCGCCGGCAGCCCTGAACAATTGCAGATCATGTACGGCATCGCCGGCGAGCGCCGGCTGACCGAATGGACTGCGCCGTGGCTGCCTGGGTACGAAAACTCCGCGCCCGTGCGCATCGGTAACGCGGCACATAGTCAGCTTCAACTCGACGTATTCGGCGAGATCATGGACGTGCACCATCAGGCCCGCCGCGCTGGTCTGACAACCAACGACCCGGCCTGGGAGGTGCAGCTCAAGTTTCTCGAACACTTGAAGAAGATCTGGAAAGAGCCCGATGAGGGCATTTGGGAGATCCGCGGCACGCCCCAGCAATTCACCCATTCCAAGGTCATGGCCTGGGTAGCGTTCGACCGCTCGATCAAGAGCGCGGAAACGTTTGGGCTAGAGGGCCCGCTCGACGAATGGCGCAAATTGCGCGAGGAGATATTCGACGAGGTGTGTGCCAAGGGTTTTAACCAGGAGCTTGGCACCTTCGTGCAATATTTCGGTTCGAAACAGCTCGACGCCAGCCTGCTGCTGCTGCCCAGCGTCGGCTTTTTGCCGGTGTCCGATCCGCGCCTTGAAGCCACCATCAAGGCGATCGAACAACGGTTGCTGCACGACGGCTTCGTCATGCGCTACAACTCGGCGCTGACGGACGACGGCCTGCCGCCGGGCGAAGGCGCGTTTCTAGCGTGCAGCTTCTGGCTCGCCGATGTCTACACGCTGCAGGGCCGCTATGCCGATGCCGAACGATTGTTCACCCGGCTGATCGGGCTCCGCAACGACGTCGGGCTGTTGAGCGAAGAATACGATCCGCGCGTCAAGCGGCTTGTCGGCAACTTTCCGCAGGCCTTTTCACACATGGCGCTGGTCAACAGCGCTTACAATCTGACGCGCATGGGAAAGCCGGTCGAGCAGCGCGCGCAGCCTGACTACGACGCCGGCTGAATCGGCACCGGCAGAATGAAACGCTACAGAATAATACTCGGATTGCGGATCGACTGATCGCATTCGATCAGGTTCACCTGCTTGGCCTGGATTTTCCAGCCGCCATCGCCGCGCAGCACGCGATGACCGGCCCAGCCGGCGAGCTGCCGGGTCTCGTCGCCCCAGAACTCGCTGATCAGGAAATTCGAGCGCAGCATTCGCGCATCGTCACGGCCGGTCGAAAATACCTCCACGTTGCTAACAAGGCGCACCGTGCGTGAGGCCGGCGCCTGCGACCAGGCAAAGCCGGTGCGCATGCGATAAATGCGGTCTTCGAGCCGGCGGCGGTCGTCAAACATGATCGCAATCTCGCGCCGCGGGTCGCCGGCGTTGGGCGTCGACGGCACCCAATAGACGCACTCGGGCGCGTACATGGCGAGCCAGTCGTCGTAATTCAGCTGATCCAGCAACCGCGCCTCGCGCTCCAAAAGCCGGCGAAACTCGTCGCGGATCGCGACATCGGTGACGGCGCGGGCGTCATCCTGCCAATCAGTAAAATTCCCGACCAATTCGCGATAGAGCGCGTCAGTGACATAATACGAGGTGCGCCCCGGATCGGGCGGTGGTGCAGGCGCGTTCATGCTACGGTTCCCGCTGGATCGCGAAGTTGGTGTGCGCTTTCATCAGCCGCTTCCACTCCTTGAAGTGTTCACGCATGAACGCCTCGTCAGTCGCCGGCGCGGTGATCGAGCCGTCGGGGTGCGTCTTGACGCGATCGGGGATGCCGAGACCACGATTCATGTAGACCCACTCGTCCTCGACCGCCATCAAGCCGCGCTGGATCTGTTCGAAATTGGCGATATCGTCGACTTCGCCGAAATTTGGGAAGCCTTCCTGGGTGCGCATGCGCAGCGCGTTGATGTCGGTCGTGGCATCAGCGCCAAGCTTGCCGTCTTCGTCGACGATCATGGTGCCGTACCAGATCGCGTTCGTCTCCTCGACGCCGACCGGCTCGAATACCTGAATGTGATTGCCGAGGAGAGAAAAGTTCGGAAACACGTTGATATTGACGGGCTCGGAGCCGGCGAGGTCGAGCAGTGCAAAGGCCCGGTCGCCGTAGCGTTTGATGAATTCGGATTCGTAATGCTCCATTCCGGGATGCGCGCTCTCCATCGCCCAGAGTCCGCCCGGCCGTTTTTCCAGGTTCGGCCGCTTGTCCTTGAAGTGATTGCCGTGGCCGGTGTAGCGCATGTACATCGCCTGGGTATCGGGCGAGTTGCGATAATACGCCATGCCTTTGGCATTCTCGCCGGCGAAGCGATTTTCGGTCTCCAACAACGAGCGATGCGAATAGGCGACGTGATAGCCGTCGCACGAATTGTCGTAGGCGAGCTTCCAGTTGCCCTTGTACCTGAAGCGGTTGGCTTCACACACCACGACTTTGCCGCCGGGATTCCGATCGAGCCACTCGTCGATGACTGTGCTGATGGTGCCGAGATGTTCGACCAGAGGGAGCGCGTCGAGATTGAGCGTGCCGAAAATGAAGCCGCGGTAGGACTCCACGCGCGGCACCTGGGCGAGGTTGTATTTCGGGTCGCGGAGGTCGGCGGCATAACCTTCCGGCCACGGCACGCCACGCAATTTGCCGGTGTTGAGAAAATTCCAGCCGTGATAGGGGCACTGGAATGATTTGCTGTTGCCTTTTTCCCAGCGGCACAACGTCGTGCCGCGATGGGTGCAGCGGTTATACAGTGCGCGGATTTTTCCCTCGCCGTCGCGCGCGATGATCAGCGGACGCAAGCCCATGCGCCGCGTAATAAAATCGTTCGGCTGCGGAATTTCGCTTTCGTGCGCGAGATAAGTCCAGGTGCCGCCGAAGATGTGCGTCATCTCGGCTTCGAAAATGGCGGGATCGGTGTAAATCAGCCGGTGCGCGCGATCTTCCTGGACCAGATAGTCCCAATCGTACAGTGCCGTGCTGCCGAGCCGGGTCGGCGGCGATCCGATCTTCTCCAGCGCGGTCATGAAGTGCTCCTTATCTGTCGTCGCGTCATTTCAGCGTCCTTGGGGCTTAGAAGAAATCGAAATACTCATTCTGCTCCCATGAGCTCGGCTCGTCGCTTTGCGCAAACGTTCCGTCTTCCTCCAGCGAGCGCAAATACCTGCCGGCTTCGCTCCGCTTGAGCTTGACGAAATAGTCAATGAACGTATCGCCGAGCGTGTGGCGGAACAACGGCTCTCTGTCGAGCGCGTGCAACGCTTCGGGCAGGCTCTTGGGCAACAGCGGACGTTCAGCCGCGTAGGGCTCATCGGTCGGCGGCGGCAACGTCGCCTTGTTTTCGATCCCGGCAAGCCCGGCGACGATTTGCGATAGAATATAAAGATAAGGATTGGCCGCGGGTTCGCCGATGCGGTTTTCCAGCCGCGTCGCCGGATCGCCGGGGCCGCCGAGCACCCGGATCATGGCGCCGCGATGATCGTAAGCCCAGCTCGCGCGATCTGGCGCCAGCGAGTTGGGGCGGAAACGGCGATAGCCGTTCACCGTCGGGGCGGCAAACACGGTGCCGGGCACCGCGTATTGCAAAAGCCCCGCGAGATACGACTGGCCGAGCGGCGACAGAATTTCGCCAGGCTCGTGTGGCGCAAACAGGTTCGCCCTGGTCGACGCATCGATCAGCGATTGATGCAGATGCCATCCGCTCGAATAAAAGCCTTTGAGGGCCGGCCGGGCCATGAACGTCGCGAAGTAGCCGAGACGCCGGCAGATCTGGCGCGTAGCGGTGCGAAACAAAAGAACATTGTCCGCGGCGTCCAGCGCCGTTCGCGGCGCAAAGGTGCATTCCACCTGACCCGGGCCCCACTCGTTTTCGATCGAGCGCAGTCCGAGCCCCAATTGTTCGAACGCTTCGCCCAGCGCATCAAACGCGGGTTGCATCAGGTCCATATTGGATTCGGAGTGATAGTGATAACCGGGCTCGACCGGCCAGGTCGCAATCGGGCGGCCGCGAACGCCGGGACTGCCGATATTGTCATCGCTCAAATGCGCGTCGGCAACGCGCAAGAGATACCACTCGATCTCCGGCCCGATGACGCTGGCGAAACCGTGTTCGTTCAGCCGGCCGAGCGCCCGGCGCAACAACTGGCGCGGTGAGAAATGAAACGGCCTGCCGTCGTTGAAATATTCATCGCCAAGAATCCACCCGACGCCCTTCGCCCATGGCAGCGTGCGGAAGGTGGCCGGGTCGGCGACGATGGTGAGATTGGGCGAGCCCGTCATCTCGTCGAGCCCCATTCCGCCGCCGCGCGTAAACGAGGAGAAAACGCGGGCGCCCGCGGAATCAAGTGTCGTGGTGGCGACGCCGATGTTGTAGCCGTTGGTCAACGCCGAGACGAAAGCGGGCACGGTCAGCGTCTTTGCCCGCGAATATCCGTGGGTGTCGCTCCACGCCAGCCTGACGAAGCGCAGTCCTGCGGCCTCGACCTGCCGCGCGACCTCCGCGGCGAGCCGAATTTGCTCGTCGCTCCATAGTCCGTGCTTGCCAATGAAGGTTGGTGAACCGCTCATGCCTGGTTTTTTGGCTGAAACTCGCGGGAGGGCAGGGGAAAGAAGTGCATGGCGTAGTCTATTACAGCAATGTTGGATAGGAAAATTGCGACGGTTTTAGCGTCGCGCAGGCGCGCGATGCGCATGGCGACGGTTCAATCAGAACCTTTTGGGCTTCAGCCCCGCCTGAGGAATTTCAGCATCAAGTTGGTGATGCGTCCGAACGGCGGGTAAAGAAAGCGCGCGCCGCTCAGCCGGCTCTGGAGGAAAACGCCCTTGCGATGCGAGAAGGTCTGGAATCCAAACTCGCCGTGATATGCGCCAATCCCCGAGGGGCCGATGCCGCCAAATGGCAGATTTTCAGCGACGAAGTGAAAGAGGGTCGTATTGACCGAGGCGCCACCGGAAATTGTCTTGCGCAAAACCGCGTTGCGGCTCTCTGCATCAGCGCCAAAGTAATAAAGTGCGAGTGGGCGCGGGTGGCTGTTGACGTAATCGATGGCCTGGTCGAGGTCCCGGTAGGTCTTGATCGGCAGTACCGGCCCGAAGATCTCCTCGCGCATGAGGGCCAGATTTTCGCCAGGCTCGATCACCAGCGTCGGCGGCATTTTCCGCGCTTCGGCCGGTAGAGTCTCCCCGCGTGGATTGATCTCGACCACGCGAGCGCCGCTCGCCTTTGCTTCCGCCACATATTGAGTGACGCGCCGATAGTGCCGGTCGTTGATGATCGATGTGTAGTCGGGATTGGTGGCGAGCTTTGGGTAGAATTTCTTCGTTGTGTCGACGGTCAATTTGACAAACTCGTCGAGATTGCGCTCCGGCAGCAGTACATAGTCGGGCGCAATGCACGTCTGGCCGGCGTTGAGGAGCTTGCCATACACGATGCTCTCGACGGCGCTCGGTAATGCCGCATCCTCGCCAAGGATGCACGGCGATTTGCCGCCAAGCTCGAGCGTCACCGGCGTCAAATTCTCGGCGGCGGCCTGCATCACCAGCCGCCCAACGGTCGTTGAACCGGTATAGAGCAGATGATCGAACGGCAGCCGCGCAAAGCCCTGACCGCTCTCCGGTCCGCCGATAATGGTTGCGACCTTGTCCGGCGGAAACAGGTCGGTCAGAAATTCGGACAGAAAATCCGAAGTGCGCGGCGTTAGCTCCGACGGCTTCAACATCACGCGATTGCCGGCGGCGAGCGCTGCGACCAGCGGCACGATCGCGAGGTTGAACGGATAATTCCACGGGCTGATGATGCCGACGACGCCAACCGGCTGATAAAGAATGCGGGCGGTGGCCGGCATCAGTTCAAGCCCGACCGACACCCGCTTCGGCTGCATCCAACGCGCCAAATGGCGAAGCGTGTGACGGATCGCCGACTGCACCGGAACGATCTCGGCAAGCTCGGTTTCGTGACGCGAGCGATTGCCGAAGTCCGCGGAAATCGCTTCAGCAAGACGGCCGACGTTGCGGCTGATCGCCCCGCTGAGCCGGGTCAAATCGGCGCGCCGTTCCTGCAATGATGGCGTTTCCGCGCGCAAAAACGCTGCGCGTTGCGCATCGAAGATTTCGCGCATCGTCGCGCCCGCTTGGGGCCGTGTTTGGCTTATCACGTCGTTCATAATGGCGGCCGCGCCGGATAATCCGGTTGTTTTCGCGCGACAGCTTCGATGGCCGCCATGGCGGCGAGCGCAATGTGGTCGCGCCAGGGCCGTGCGAGCACCTGTACGGCGATCGGCAGGCCGGCGCTGCCGCGCTCCGCTTCGCGGGCAACGCGATCGACCAGATCGCGGCTTGCCGGGCGATCGCTCTCTTCGCCCTGGCGGACCCGCGTCACTGGTACGATTCCGGCGGGAAAACCGCTGACGTTGGCGAGCGTGATATAGGAGCCCGGCATCGGCATCATCTCGGTGGCGCCGTGCCGCACCGCCGGTACCGGATAGGCGGGGCAAACAATAAAATCGATCGGGCCGTCCTCCGCCCGTTCGAGCGACCACAGCAATTCGCGGCGGAAACTTCCGATCGCCTCGACTGTTTGCCAATACTCGTCAGCGCTTCCAGACGCGAAGCGCCGCATGGTGGCCGCCGAGCGCCGTTGCCCAATGGCTTCGAGCGCAGAACTCAAGACGCTGCGCAGCGCACTCGGTAACCCGGCCGTCAGAAGCAGCGGACGAATGCGGCGGTCGGTCTGATTGCCGCGCAAAAGCCGGCGAAATGCCTTGGCGCTGTCAGCAGAAAGGCATGCAAAAAACAGATCGTTCACGCGGGTCAGCGGGGGATGCTGCCAGGCGACGAGTTTGGCTCCCGCGGCCGTCAGGATTTGTGTGGCCTCAGCGACAGCGCGGCGCACCGCAGGCGCGACTGGAAACTCGCCATCGTCGGTGAAGGCGGCAAAACGCAAGCGGCTGAGATCGACAACGGCCGGATCGCCCAATTCCGGCCCGGGCGAGACGAACGGATCGCGCGCGCGGTCCAGCACGCGAAGTCCCATCGCGACGTCGGCAACATACTTCGCCATCGGCCCAGCCTGGGCTGTGATCCCTTGCTGGCCGGTAGGCAAGCCATGCCCGCAGTGATCGGGAACGCGTCCGGCGGTCGGCTTGATCGAGGCAATCCCGCAGAACGCCGCGGGGATCCGCAGCGAACCGCCGATGTCGTTGCCGAGGCCGAGTGGTGAAGCGCCGGCCCCGATAGCCGCTCCTTCGCCGCCGCTGCTACCGCCACATGACCTTTCGAGGTCCCACGGATTATTGGTCCGTCCGTAGAGCGGGTTGTCGCTCTCGGTGAAGATCATGAGCTGCGGCAGGTTGGTCTTGGCAATCGGAATGGCGCCGGCGGCAAGCAGCGCTGCGACATGCGGATCGTTAGTGGCTTCAATCTCGTTTCGCCGCGAAGGCAGGCCGTATGTCGATGCGGTGCCAACGAGGTCGAAACACTCCTTGATCGTGACCGGGAGGCCGGCGAGCGGCCCCAATTTTTCACCGCGCGACAGAGCCTGGTCGACATCGCCCGCTTTCTTTCGCGCGCTGTCGTACAGCTCCACCGTCACGGCGTTGAGCATCGGATTGACGGCGTTCAGCCGTGTAATGAAGTGTTCCACGGCATCGGCCGAAGAAAGATCGCGGTCGGCGATGCGCCGCACGATCTCGCCGGCTGACATACCCTGCAAGGCGGGAGCCTGTTGCGTCGCCGCAGTCCGCACCGTGTCGGTGAGCGTCATGATCCGAGCTCCGGGAGAAGGCGCGAAACCGCAACAACTCAGGTAACGTCGGTCCATCACAATGTCTTGTCAATTTAATGCTGGGCGTGGACGCGAGCCAGCGTCTCTTCGCAGCGCACAAATTCATCCTGGCGACAGCCCCGTTTTCAGACTTGCGGGAAGTGGTTTTGCCAGCTGTTGCATCGCGTCATATTGAATTCGTCAATTTGGGTCTGATCGTTTATTGATCGAAATGACGTCTGCCGATCTTTTAGGCAAAGCTGTTTGTTTCTTGCGCAATTCACGAACGAGGATCATACTGAGGTCAAGAAACGTCGTCGTACAGAGGAAGCGTTGCTCGAATTCCGATGGAGGATCCAATGTGCAGAGGTTTAATCGCGATCGCGGCCATGCTGTCGATCATTTCACTCGGATCGTTAGTATCCGATCGCGCCCAAGCTGGCGGAGCGACCAGTGCCCCTTCGAAGTACAATTATACGATTGATGGCGTGAAGCAGGCGCAAGTCTGGCGTCATTCGTCGGTGCAAACAGCCGATGTGAGAATTACGGAATTCTCATCCTCTTCGGCGAAGAGTTCCGTTTCGAAGCGTTGAGGCGCGGGTAGGCGCAGTAAGTCAATCAGCGCCGCTTCATTCCGCTGCGGGGTTTTGGCTTTCCGAATTTTGGCTTCACGGCCGGTCGGACCTTGATTCGGCGCGAGGCTTTGCGACTTTCGGCGCATGGGCGACCCAGCTCCGCACCGCCGGTAAAACATCCGGTAAGAGCTTGCTGACCTGGTCTTTGGTCATGCCTGGCCGGATCCGCGGGTCATAGAGCGTATTGACCAGATACTGGTCATAGACGTCGAAGAAGCCCATTTGGACTTCGTCGTTGAACATGGTCCAGGGCACTGAATTGTCATCGTTGATGAGACCCAGCCCCTGCAACAATTCTTCGTAGGCGCAATCGTAAAACGTAAATTCTCCGGCATCGACCGGCAGAATGACCTCGGCGCGCCGGATGCGGAAGGTTCGATCCTTGCCGATTCCGGATAAACATTGCGGGCGGAGTGTGTGTTGAATTTGCTTCGCTTCGGCCTCGCCATAGCGCGAGCGGATGGTCTGCGCGAACTCACGCTCGGGCACGAGCATCACCAGGAAATTCGCTTTTTTCCGATCCCCCGTGATCGCCAGATCGAGATGGTCAATGCGCTCGTGGATATCCGCAACGATCGTTGCGATTTCAGCGCCGCGCTCGCGCGGGCCGCGATTGTCGACGAAGATGCGGACCGGTTCATCGAACTTGCGGATGCGATCAACACGGCGATCGAATTGCAGTTCGCCGTGAAAAGCGGTTTTGAAGAAGCCGCCCTTGATTTCGTCGTTGTTGAAAGTCGTTCGTTCGGCCGCGCGTCGAACGCTGACATCGCTGTTTTCGGCGCGCGCCACACCGCCCAGCAGCGCGACGGCCGCAAGGGCTGTAGACGCAAAAGCGACGATGGACTTCGCAAACTTGCGTTGCATGATCGCTGCCGGCCTGTCGCCTTGGAACAGCCCAAAGCCCGTGCTCAGCAGCGAATATGCCCCGCCGCAGCGTATAAATTCGATATTGGTTGGATGGCGTAATAATATAGAAAAGATAAAGATCGGTGGTTCACGGGGACGCTAAGATTGCATCGCCCCCATGCTTCGACACGGTGTCTTAATCGCTGATTACACACCGAGATGGCGATGCAAGACCTCGGGCCGTTCGCGCACTGCCTCGGCAGCGAGCAATTCGACGATGTGGCCGTTGTTGATGATGTAGACGCGATCCGCAAGCAACATCGCGGCCGAGATGTTTTGTTCTACGATCAGGATGGTCTGTCCCGCCTCCGCGAGCTCGCGGCAGATGGTGAGCAGATCGCGCACGATGATCGGCGCGAGTCCCTCGAACGGCTCGTCGAGCAACAGGATTTTCGGCTCGCGAATCAATGCTCGCGCGATCGCCAGCATTTGCTGCTCGCCGCCGGACAGGTCGGTGCCGCGGCTGGTCCGTCGTTCCTTGAGCCGCGGGAATACCTCGTAGACGCGGGCAAGCGGCCACCGATTTGGTGCAGTGAGTCCGGCGAGAATGAGATTTTCTTCTACATTCAAGCTGCCGAAAATGCGGCGCTCTTCGTGGACGAGTTGAATGCCGGCTTTTGCGATCACGTGGCTCTTTTTTCCGGCGATTTCGACGCCGTCGAGAACGACTGACCCGGCGCGCGGAATAACCACGCCCATCAGACTTTTCAGCGTCGTGCTCTTGCCGGCACCGTTGCGGCCGAGCAGTGCAACCACCTCGTTGCGCTCGACGTTCAGCGCCACATCGAACAGAATGTGGGAATCGCCGTAATAGGTGTTCAGTCCGCTGACTTCGAGCAGGCTCATGCCGCGAGCACTCCGCCGAGATAGGCTTCTTGAACGGCCGCGTTGCCTTTGATCTCCTTGGGTGTGCCTTCGACCAACACACGGCCTTCCTGCAGTACGGTCACGCGCTCGACCAGTTCGAACAGCGAATCCATGTCGTGATCGACGATGATCATGGTGCGGCCCCGGCCGATCGATTTGAGCAGAGCCACCATCTCGACGCGTTCGCGGGGGCTCATGCCGGCAAGCGGCTCATCGAGCAGAAGCAGACTCGGCGAACTCGCCAGCGCCAGACCAACCTCCAGACGCCGCTTCTCACCGTAGGCGAGTGCCGCAACCGCCACATCGGCGCGCCCGGCAAGATCAACAAGCTCGAGCGTGTGCTCGACCTGTTCGGCCAGCCCGGGAATTGTCGGCAGCCGCCGATGCAAATCGAGCCGGAATTTGCCGCGCAGTTCGGCAAGAGCCGAGACGACAAGATTCTCACGCACCGTCAGCCGGGTGAAGAGCTGATTGACCTGATAGCTCTTGGTCAAGCCGCGCTGGCACACATCGGTCACGTTCATGCCGGTGATATCGCGGCCGGCGAATACGATGGTGCCGGAACTCGGCGGTACTTCGCAGGTGAGCATCTTGAAAAAAGTCGTTTTGCCGGCTCCGTTCGGACCGATGATGCCGCGAAGTTCGCCGCTATTGACGGTGAAATTGATGTCGCTGTTGGCGAGGAGGCCACCATAACGTTTGGTCAGGCCGCGCACTTCGAGAAGAGGTCCCGATAATTTTTCATTCTCGCGGTGGCGGGCGGGCATGGGCGCCGCCGCCTGTGCTTTTGCCATCGTAATCCGTGCGGTGTGAGGCTCAACGTTTGCAGTCGCGTCGGCTGGCGAAGCCGCTTCTTGTGGTTCGACTTCTACCGCGCCGCGTCGCCTGGCTAGTTCGTAAAGGTCTTTGATTCCGCCGGCGAGTCCGCGGCGCATGAAGCAGACCAGCAGCACGAAGACGACGCCCAGCACCAGCCGCCAAGACGCGCCGAAGTGCAACGTGTTCTGGAAGAAGTCGCTCAGGTACAGCCATACGGCAGCGCCGAGCAGCGGCCCGAACAACGTGCCGGCGCCGCCGATCGCGGTCTGCATGACGAGTTGGCCTGAAGTATCGAAGGTGAACGCGTCCGGCGGCATAAAGCCCTGCAGCACGCCGAGGAGGCCACCGGCAAAGCCGGCATACGCCGCCGCAATGACGAAAGCGGTGAGCTTGTAGCCGTGGATATTGTGGCCGACGGCGGCGGCGCGCAGCGGGTTATCACGGATAGCATTGAGGACGGCGCCGACCGGGGAGCGGACGATTTGCAGGGCGATCACGATGCCGACGAAATACCAGAACGCGAAGAACGTATAGAGCGACCAATCGGTGTTGAAGTGAATCGTGGTGAAGCCCAGCGGAAGTATCGGCGTCGGCACGCCCGGCAGGCCGTTCTCGCCGCCGGTATAGTCCGAGAGCGGATTGAACTCGACAAAATAGAAGACTTCGGCGATCGCCACCGTGATCATCGCGAAATAGATGCCGGTGCGTCGCAGTGCGATCAAGCCGACCAGATAGCCGACAATTGCCGCCGCGATCATGCCGATAGTCACCGACGTCACGACGTAAGGAAAGCCGACGACGGTGAGCAGATAGGCGGCGATCATGCCGCCGGTGCCGTAGAACGCCGACTGGCCGAATGACAACAAGCCGGTAACGCCGAACAGGATGTCAAAGCCGATACCGAAGAGCCCCCACACGATGATGCGGCTCATCGTCGTCGGCGCAAAGCCGAGATGGGGCAGGATAAACGGGGCGACGATCAGCCCGATGGCCGTCAACGCTTCGATCAGGAAAAGATTTTGCCGGGTCATCAAGCGTCTGCGCTCATTCGCGGCCGGCGGTGCCGAGCAAACCATACGGACGAAGCACCAGCACCAGCGTCATCGCCACGAAAAGCATGACGTAGGAATAGCCGGGATTGAACATCGACGTGATGCTGATGATTTCGCCGGCGATCAGGCCGCCCAGGATGGCCCCCGGAAACGACCCGACGCCGCCGATGACGACGACCACGAAGGTCTGCACCAAGATCGTTTCGCCGACGTCCGGCGCGATCGAGACGACCGGCGCGTTAATGATGCCGGCGAAGCCTGCGGCCATGGCGCCGATGCCGAACACCAACATGAAGACTTTGTAAACGTCGATACCGAGCGAATCGACCATCACCGAATCCTCGATTCCGGCGCGAACGATCATGCCGATGCGGGTGCGGTAGAGCACGATGTAGAGCGCGAGCAGCGCTACGGCGACAATGCCGAGCAGTGCCAGCCGGTACGTCGGGTAGAGCATGAAGCCGATCGGGGTGATCCCCACCAATGCAGGCGGCGCATATACCGTCTTCGACAGACTGCCGAAGAAAAAGCGGACCGTCTCCACGAACACAATGCCAAGACCGAAGGTGACCAGCAGTTGGTCCTCATGCGGACGGGAATAGAAGTGGCGGATGACGACCCGCTCCATCACCACGCCGACCAGCATGACGAACAGGGAGCCCGCAATGACGGCAACGCTAAACGACCCGGTGTAGGTGTAGGCGACCCAGCCGGCATAACCACCGAGCATGAACATAGCGCCGTGCGCGAGGTTTAGAACGCCAAGTGTGCCATAGATGATCGTCAGGCCGGATGAGATCAGCGCCAGCAACGCTCCCAACACCAGGCCGTTAAAAAACTGCGATACGAAATTAGGCCAAGAGATCATCGGCGGCGGCTAGCAGCTAGTCGAACGCCGCACCAAGCGGCCAAAAATCGGCGCCGCAGACTGCCAAGGCAGGATGCGGCGCCGATGCGCCATTGTTATGAATAGTCACCGAGGTGACACCCGAACGCATCCGGTTTCTGCATCAGCGGCTCGCCCGGCACGACTTCCAGGACCTCCCAATAATCCTCGCTGTTCTTCATGTCGCTCGGCTTCTTGCCGCGGACGATGACGACAGGACGGACCAATTGATGATCCTCGGGACGGAAGTGCACTTCGCCCACCATCGATGGGAAGGTCTCGCCCTTTTCATAGGTCTTGATGATGTCCGGCGGGTAGAAAGTGCCAGCCTCGGACACCATGCGCGCCCAAATTGCGAATTGCATATAGCCGTTCTCGGCGCCCCATTCGGGCCGATACCCGTACTTTTTGTGGAATGCCTCCACGAACATCTTGGCGAGTGGGTACTTGTCTTCGAGCGTCCACCAGAAGTCGGTTGCAGCAAAAACACCTTCGGTGAGTTCCGGACCGACTTCCTTGGCGAGGAAGGGGATCTGATAGGGAATCACCATCTTCATCTTCGGCGTGAGGCCGAACTGTTTGGCCTGCTGGACCGACAGCACCGCGTCACGGCCCCAGTTCACGTTGACGATGAACTCGGCGCCGGAATTGGCGATATTGGTGAGGTATTGGCTGAAATCTTGGGTGCCGAGCGGGGAAACCTGGTTGGTCACCATGGTCCAGCCGCCATGCGCGGTCAGATAATCGTTCACCGATTTCGTCACGGTGTGACCGTAAGTATAATCGGGCGTCATGAACGCCGCCTTTTTGTTCTTGCCGAAATTTTTCACCAGCACCGGGCCGATCGCGTTGGCGGCTGTCTCGCCATAGAAGCACTGGCGGAAGCTGTAGCGGACGCAGTCCTTGCCGGTGGTGTCGTTGGATCCGGAAATCGCCACCAGATAGAGTATCTTCTCGCGCTCGGCGAATTTGTTCAGCGCAACCGCAACCGCCGAGGATGTCGAGCCGGTCATCGCGACAATCTTGTTGTCGTTGATGAAGGTCTGTTGCTCCTGCACGGCGTTGTTCGGCTTGGCGCCGGAGTCGGCAACGACAAGCTTCACTTCCTTGCCGAGCACGCCCTTGGTGATCTTGGGCGCGATCTTCTTGATCAGCTCATGGCCGTCGTTGATGTGCTCGATGGCAAGCTGCATGCCTTTAAGCTCGTCCTCGCCCTGAACCGCATAGGCGCCGGTGCGCGGCACCGTGGCGCCGATGGTCACGGAGGAGCCCGACGAGCCCTCGGGCCAAGTCCCGATCGCCGGGCGATCTTCTGCGAACGCCGTGCGCACGAAGTCAAAGCCGCCCGGCCCGCCGGCCGAGAGGGCGCCGATGCCAGCGCCGGTTGCGACCGCTTGCCGCAGGAGACGACGTCGGGAAATCGGAATGGAAAAGTGCTTTTTATCCGTGGTCATAAGGGGCTCCCGTTCTCGTGAATTCGCGGATCGGGAGTGTGACCGTCTTTAGTAGGGGTGGCTTTAATCGCTCTTATTGATCCAAATTAAAAAAATGAACATCTCCGTCAGGACCGTTCCCACCGCGCGGCCCACTCACGCGGCCAAAGACATTTGGCGCAACGATCCCTTTCTGACCCGGGTTCGAAACTTCGCCGACCTGACGCTTCCTGAGCTGCAGAGCCTGCGTGCCGTGGTTGAGAACGAGCTGACGGTCGACAAGCGGCGCGATCTCGTGATGGATGGCTACGCATTCTGCAAACTTTGCTTCGTCAAGGACGGTTTTGCCGCCCGCTACAAACTGCTGCGCAACGGCAAGCGCCAGATCGTCAACTTCGTGCTGCCGGGCGACGTCGTCGGCCTGCCGGGTAGTTTTCTCGACCGCGCCGCAAATTCGGTCATCGCCGTCACCGACATGACGTTGCAGGTTTGTTCGCTCGAAGCCTTCGTGGCGCTTTGCTATCGACAGCCCAAGTTCGGTCTGGTGTTGAGTTGGCTGGCGGCGCAGGAGGCGGCCAACTGCGTCGAGCGCGTCATCGATATCGGACGCCGCACGCCGTTCGAACGACTCGCTCATCTCCTTCTCGAGATTCATTCGCGCCTGGCCGCAGTCGGAAAGGCTGAGGAATTGGCCTTCAACCTGCCGTTTACGCAGGAGATGATGAGCGATGCGCTTGGCTTAAGTGTCCCGCATCTCAACCGGATGCTGACGAAGCTGCGCACCGAAGGCATGGTTACCATCAGCGAGCGGCGTGTGGAATTTACCGACCTGCGGGCGATGCAACTGCTCGCGCAATTCCAGCCGCTTCAGCCGGCCCGGATTCCGGTCGCCGCCGAAATCGGGATGGATTGGGCAAGCGCCACCATTTAGCCGTGCAGCTTCCGCAACTCGGTCTTCAACACCTTGCCGTAATTGTTCTTTGGCAGCGCCTCAAGAAAGACGTAGCCGCGCGGCCGTTTGAATTGCGCGATCGCGGATAAGCACAATTTGTCCAACTCTTCCGGAGCAACGGGTTGGTCGGATCGGGCAACGACGCAAGCGACGACTTCCTCACCCCAGTCGGCATGCGGCCGGCCGATGACCGAAACTTCGAGCACGCCGGGATGGCGCAACAGCACTTCCTCGACTTCCCGCGGATAGATGTTGCTGCCGCCGCTGATAATGAGATCTTTCGAACGGTCTTTGAGCGTGAGGAAACCTTCCTCGTCGAATGCGCCCATGTCGCCGGTGTGCAGCCATCCGCCGCGCAGGCTTTCCGCAGTCGCTTGCGAGTTTTTCCAATAGCCCTTCATCACCACTTCGCCGCGGACAAGCACTTCGCCGATCTCGCCCACCGGCAGCGGACGATCCTCGTTGTCGGCGACGCGTACCTCGACATTGGTTCGTGGCAGACCGACTGAACCCATGATCTCGCGCCAGCGCGGCCGCGAGCGGTCGGCGTGCATCGCTTTGGTCAGGGCCGTGATCGTCATGGGCACTTCGCCCTGGCCGTAGATTTGCGCGAATTTCGGGCCCAGCAAATCCATCGCGCCCGACAGCGTTTCGAAATGCATGGGCGCGCCGCCGTAGATAATGGTGCGCAAACCACGATGATCGGCAGCGGCGAAGCCTGCGTGATTGATCAGGCGGCTCACCATGGTCGGTGCGGCGAAAAAGCTGACATTGCCGTGAACCGGGAGGAGCGCCGCGATTTCTTCCGGATCGAAGCCCGCGCTTTCCGGCACGATGGTGTTGGCGCCCATCGCGACGTAAGGCAGGCCGTAACACCCCGAGCCGTGCGACATCGGCGCCGCGTGCAGAACACTATCGCCGCCGCTGACAGGTTCGATCTCGGCGAAGTAGGCGAGCGTCTGCTCCATCAGATTGCGATGGGTCAGCATCGCCCCCTTGGGGCGGCCGGTGGTGCCGCTGGTGTAAAACAGCCACGCCAGATCGTCGGGCGCGCGCGGTGTCACGCCGATGCCATCGTCCTGATAAAGGCCGCGCCACTCGGCGCTGTCAGTCGCGATAGTGCGGCAATGTGGTGCGACGTCGTCGGCGCGGTCGGGGCTTGCCAGAACAAGAGACGCTTGCGTATCGCCGATGATGTAACCTAATTCCTCGCTATGAAGCTTGGCGTTCATCGGTACTGCGACCAGCCCGGCGTGCCAGATCGCAAACAACGCCTCAAGGAATTCCGGCCGGTTGGTCATGGCAATCGCCACACGCCCGTCCGGTTCGCACAAGCCGCGCAGACTGCCGGCTAGCGCGCGTGAGCGCGCGGCCCATTGCCGATAAGTCGAATAAGTCGATTCGCCGCGTGCAATCGCCGGTCTATCGGGCGCGGCGCGACCCCATTTCTCCACCCAGCCCGCGAGGTTCATCCGTTGCCTCGGAGCGCTGGCCGATCAGGGTGCGGCCTTGGCGTCGATGAGCACCGCCGCGAGCAGGCAGGGCTTGCCACTCCGGTTGACCCACGCGTGATTGGTGCCGCGCTGAACGATGCAGTCTCCGGCATGCAGTTCGACCTCGCCCTCTTCCATGAGCATATGCATCGAGCCCGAAATTACTACCAGATAGTCGATCGAGTCGGTCTTGTGCATGGTCGGATGCTTCGCGGAATCCGCAGCGCTCGGCTTGTTCGTGCTGCCGAGATGACCGAAGGCCGCGTCGGTATCGATCTTGGTGCTGGCGCTCTCCGGCGGAATCTCGACGACGCGGAAGATGGTGCCCGACGGCGTCGGGTCGTGACGCATCGGCCGTAACGAGCGGTCCTTCGCGCCATCGTTGCTCACCGGCATTTCGTCGGTCACCCAGAGTTCGGTGACGCCGAGACCCGGCCAGCCTTTGATCTCGGTGGCGTTCGGCGCGTGATCGTCGATCATCACGATCGCCTTGCCGGCGGCGTTGTGCCCGGTGACGAAACGGCGAATTTTCTGCAGCATGATTAACCTCCCGAGTTTTCCAGTTTTTATTTCAGGCACGAACAATACGATTGCGCAGAACGCCGATTTTTTCGACTTCAAGTTCGACGACTTCGCCGGGCTCGACATAACGCCCGGTCTCGAGCCCGGAGCCATTACCGACGGTGCCCGAGCAAAACATTTCGCCCGGACGAACAGTCTCGCCGCGCGAGACGAAGGCGATGCAATCTTCGTATTTCCAGTGCATCTCGCGCGTGTTGCCGCGGCCGCGCTCCTCGCCATTGACGCGGACGATCATTTCCAGGGCGTAAGGGTCCGGGATCTCGTCGGCCGTGACGATGCAGGGGCCGACCGGATTTGAATTGTCGAAATCCTTACCCTTGCCCGGCCCCAGATTGCTCAACATCTCGAGGCTTTGCTCGTCGCGGGCGGATAGATCGTTGAAGATGGTGTAACCAAAAATGTGGGCGCGGGCTTTGTCTTTGGGAATGTCGCGGCCGGGCGTGCCGATCACGCAGGCAAATTCAAGCTCGTAATCAATCGTCTTCGAATAATCGGGCCAAGTCACTTCCTGGCCGGTGCCGCAGACAGCGAAACGGCTCGGCTTGTAGAAACTAGGCCGCTCGTACCAGATCTTCGGCGGCTTGAAAGCTCCCTGTTTTTCAAGTTCGCGCAGCGCTTTTTCCGGATCGGGCGCCGTCGCCGCCTGCATCTGGCGCACGCGGGTAAACGCCTGGATCAAATGCTTTTCGAAGCACAGAAAGTCGCGCATCTGCGGCGGCGTCGGCAATGGCGACAGCAATCTGACTGACGCGGCGTCGATCGCGCCGCGGCCGGTGCGCCGCGCATCTGCGACGATGTCCCGCGCCCGATCAAGCGCGGCGGGACCGCCTTCGATCAGCGCCTGCATGCTCGCGAATGCGGGACCAGCGTCAGCCCGCGCCGCCGCAAAGTCGACAATGCGCCGGTCGCCATCGATCAGCGCGCCGATGCGCTCATTACCAGAGGCGACAAAGGTGACAAGGCGCATTGCATGATCCTCCCGTTGGCATTCGCGCGTTCTTAATCGTTTGTTTTATTCTATTTCATTGAATGTTGAAATTCTGGTAGAGTCAAGGATGCCGGTTGCCCGCCGCGATCGGTCCATCCGGTTGTTGAGGTTTCACACGACATGAAGACCAATACTGCGTTGGCGCGAAAAATTGCGCGTGCTGCTTCGGCCGGAAGCAAACCGGCGATGCGCGGCGATGTTGGCAATCGGCCGGCGGTTGCCCGGCGCGGCGACACGACCCGGCTCGCGATCCTCAATGCGGCGGAACGCTGCTTCGGCGAAGCCGGCTTTGACGGGGTGTCGCTGCGCACGATCACCGAGGTCGCCGGCGTCGATCTCGCGCTCGTCAACTATCACTTCGGCAGCAAGGATAATTTGCTGCGCGAAGTGATCGCGCGCCGGGCGCGTGTCGTTCATGACGATCGGGTACGCGCGCTGGAAGCGGCGCGACATGACGCCGGCGTCCGGTCGCCGTCGATCGAAGCGATCGTGACCGCTTTTTTGGAGCCGCTCCTGCGCCGCCTGAACGGCGGCGACCGCGGCTGGCGTTATTATGGCGGCCTGGTCTCGCAGCTTGACGTGCTGCCGCAATTTATCGGCCTCACTGAAGTGCTCGATCCGACGGCGCTGCATTTCATCAATGCCCTGCGCGTGGCGCTTCCGAGGGCGCCTTCGCGATCGATCTATTGGGGTTACATGTTTTTGCTCGGCGCCATGGTCCAGGTCATGTCGGCGACTGGGCGCATCGAAAGGCTTTCCCGCGGGCTTTGCCGATCGAACGATGTCGAAGGCGCGCTACGCGAGCTGATCCCGTTCGTCAGCGCCGGGCTGCGGGCCCTGCAGCCGAACCCGGATCATAAGCGCACCCGACGCAAGGTGCTGGCTGGCGGTTGACCGTGCTACCCGAAGGCTTCTACCCTTCGCCTCGGATGATTACCTATTCCAACGCACCGATTGCCGTTCGCGCCGACATAGTCGACGCCCACAATGTTGCTTGGGGCCGCATCAGCCGCGCCGGTACGTGGTTCGACGGCGCGACCCGCGTTGCTATTGCGGCGGAGACCCGTCATGCGCCGCAATGCGCGTTGTGCAAACGTCGGAAGGAAGCACTGTCGCCTTATGCGATCAGCGGCCGGCATGACAGCCTCGGTATTCTGCCGGAACGCGTCGTCGAACAAATTCATCGCATCGTCAGCGACCCGGGCCGCCTGACGCGGACATGGTTCGACGGGATCATCGCCTCGGGCACGTCGGACGCCGAGTACGTTGAGGTTGTCGGCGTGGTCGCGACCATCGTGTCGATCGATACCTTCTGCCGGGCGATTGGCGTGCCGCTTCATCCCTTGCCGCAGCCGATCGCCGGCGAACCGCATCGCAGGCGGCCGCGAACCGCACACCAGCGCGGCGAGGCTTGGGTGCCGATGATTCACCCGAAGGATCTGGAGGGTGTGCTCGACACCGAAGAGGAACGCGTGCTCGCCAGATATTGGGGCGGCGTCCTGGCCAACATCAGGCGAGCGCTTTCGCTGGTTCCGGAAGAAGCCTACGCCTGGTTCCAGCTGGTCGAGACTCAATATTTGCTCGGCAAATGGATGCGCGACTTTGCCAACGAATATCGGGCCATTACGCATGCGCAGATCGAATTGATTGCGGGCCGTGTCTCGGTCCTCAATCAATGTTTTTATTGAACCACCTCGCATGCGGTCTTGCTCCGTGAGAGCAGCAGAAAAAACGGCGAGAATTACGATCTGACGCTGCTCACCGGCACCGGTGGCGACGGCAACATTCCGCACGGCGCGTTGCTCGTTCAATTCGCCGAAGCTGTGCTGGGCCGCGACGATGAACGGCTCGCCGCCATCCAATCCGAAATTCGCGCCAAGTTGGGCGACGCTGCCCTGGTCGATGCCGCCGCGATCGCTGCGACCTTTAACGCCATCGACCGCGTTGCGGACGCGACCGGCATTCCGATTGAAGACAACAAAGCCGAGGTGACCGCCGACTTTCGCGCAGCGCTCGGCATCAACGCATTCGCCGAGAAACGCGGCGAAATCGCCGATCCGCGCGATCGCAGCGCTGGAGCTCAGGGCGCGCACTCATAAATCGACGTCGGTCAGCTACAGCTGGTCAATGTCCGCTTTGCGCCCGCAAGCAGTCATTCCATTGCGTCGCATTATGTGACGGAAAGGGCCAACAAGAGACATTGCCTGGCAAGCCGCTTGGGCCGGTTGAACTACCTATGAATTAGGCGCGTTCGCTTCTAGGCTTGCTGCGAACTGGCTTTGCAAGTCGGAGAGCGACAGTGATCAAGATTGTCAAAGTCCGTATAGCCGTGATGCTGTTGATGGTGGGATTGCTCGGTTTGGTGTGTGGTCCGACTGCGGCTGCCGTTCGGATCGAGGGCCAAGTCCAAGTGGGCGGCGGTCCGCTCGCAAGTTCCACCGTCACCCTATGGGCCGCAAGCGCAGGCGATCCGAAGCAACTCGCCCAAACACAAACCGGCAGTAATGGAGATTTTGTAATTGGCAGTCAGGAGACTCTCGGCAACGATGCCGTCCTGTATTTGGTTGCTAAAGGCGGTGTGGCCACGATCAACAAGGGTAGCGGTGACAATCCGGCCATCGCCCTGTTGACTGTGCTGGGCAATACGCCCCCCGACAAGGTCGTTATCAACGAGTTGACTACTGTCGCGTCGGTGTGGACCAACGCTCAGTTTCTTGACGGCACCGCGATCAAGGGTCACGCGCTCGGCCTGCACATCGCCGCTGGCAATGTGCCGAACTTTGTTGATCTTCGAACGGGTGGCTGGGGGGTCACGATTCAAGACCCGCTCAACAGCGGCCAGACGCCGACTATGGCAAATTTTGCGACGCTGGCCGACCTACTCGCGGGCTGCACTACGCGCGTTAATGCCGATGCTTGCAACAATCTCTTTACGGCGGCCACCGCTCCAAACGGCAAAGTGGCTACCGATACGCTGGCGGCGGCTCAGTCCATTGCCCGCAATTCTTGGTACCAGCCAGAAAAGCTCTTCGCTCTTTTGGACCAATTCTATCCGGTCCCGAATGGCAAGAACCTGCGACCTGTTCCGTACATGCCGTACCTGAACTGGGCACCCACCGCTTGGGTGCTGCCACTTAAGTTCGACGGTGGCGGCTATCGTGCGGGCGGCAAGGCCATGTTCGATAGCGAGGGCAACCTCTGGGTTGGCGACAACTTCACGGTCGGTTGGCAGGGGCAGGATAGCCTATGGGAAGGTCACGCGACCAAGTTCGCACCGGACGGCCACCCTATATCACCGAATATTACCGGCTTCACTGGCGGCGGAATGGAAGGCGGCACCTTCGGCGCGGCTGTCGATGCCAATGACAACGCTTGGTTCACCACTTATGGCAGCAAGGCGATTGCGGTGTTCGACAAGAACGGCAAGCCGCTGACGCCCCCCGAGGGGATCACGTTCGACGGCAAGCTCGGGCTGATGCAAGGCGTTATCGTCACTCCGAGCGGAGACGTTTGGGTGTTGGGTATTGAGAAGAGCCAACTGGTCTACTTTCCCAAGGGCGATCTGACGAAGGGCCGGATCGTTTGCGAGGGGGACAGTGCTGAACCATGCAAATCATTCAGGGCACCATTTCATCTCGGCATCGACCAACAGGACCGAATTTGGGTGTCCAATAGCGGTGTGGACCACGTTACGCGCTTCCCCGCGTCTGATCCGAGCAAAGCCGAGAATTTCAGCACCGGAATTAACAACAGCGGCCTTGCCATTGACAGCGGCGGCAACGTTTGGGTCACCAACCGCTTTGGCACTGGGCTTCTGGGGATGGCCCATTTGATAGAGATGGGCGTACACCTTAAGCTCAAAGGCGTAGCCTCAGCTTCGGACTACCTAACGAAGACGATGTCCGAGCAAAAGGGTGGTCGTTTCGGTGGCAGCGTCACGCTGTTGCGGCCAGACGGCAGCCAGTTTCCGGGCTCGCCGTTCAAAAGTGATGGTCTCCCTGGCCCTTGGGCAGCGGCCGTAGATGGTAATGACAACGTCTGGGTCTCCAACTTCAATACCCCGAGCAGTCCTATTGTGCAGTTGTGCGGGGTACGCACAGAAAACTGTCCGCCCGGCATGAAGACCGGCGACCAGATTTCACCGCCCGGCGGGTACGTTGGTGGCGGTCTCCAGATGCAGGTCGATATCGACATCGATCCCGCAGGGAACGTGTGGATGACGAACAACTGGCAGGACATTGATAGCTGTATCGGGACGCCTAGCGAGGCGCTGTCGACGCGCTGCGGCGGCCAAGGCGTTGTAGTTTTCTACGGCATGGCCAAACCAGTGCGTGTTCCGCAGATCGGTCCGGCGCGAGCGCCATAGCGAGGCTAAGGATTTCAACGTTAGGGAAATCCGGCAATGTCTGTTTGGGGGTCAACATCGACCGAATGACCAAGTCTGCGCGATGTCCGTTTCACCCTTAACTCCGGACGTGTTGATGTCTCGCGGCAAACGACGTTCAGGGTCAGGAGAAGGCATTTCTTTGATCGCACAGACTCGCGTGGCAGCTCTTCTCGCGGGCCCAGGAGGTAAAGACGAATGTCCGGCGGTTACTGGGGCGATGCCGCGAGCGTCATTGCGGTCCGTCTTGTTGATCTGTGTCTTCAACACTGCCCGCATGTGCCGCGTCTCGACACAGATTGCCGGCAAGCCTGCTTCGGCGACAGCACTGAACAACCATTGCGACAGCAAGTCCAGCTTCCAGTCCAATCTGCTTGAAGTGGTAGGCAGAATTCGTCAGCACCGCCAGCGGACCTCGTTTCACCATCAGCCTGAAGCGCAGCACCCAAAATCTTCAGCTATCCACAAGCTGCCGGCCGATTACCCCATCTTTGCCCCCTAAAAGCGGGCATTACCCGGTGCATGAGTTCACGCCCTGGTCCCGGTACCTTCCGGCGGGCGTAGCACCAGCCGATCTGCTCAGATAAACTTTCGTCAAGGTGACATCCTCTGCGACAGCTGGGAGGAAATGATGAAGCGCTTGGCGATAATCGCGTTCACCGCAGCGACAGCGTCCGGCGGCCTGATCGTCGGAACTTTGATAGGATCTCACGCCATGAGCAAAGAGCCGCGGTTTCCGCAATTGACGATGGATCAACTCACCGAAAAGCAGAAGCCGCTCGGCGAGCAGATCATGAAGATCTCCAGCGTCGGGCTTGGCGGCCCCTACAATCCGATGTTGCGCAGCCCAGTCTTCGGCCAAAGGATGTTCGATCTCCTGCACTATCTGCGCTGGGAAACGTCCGTGCCATTAAAGCTGAATGAATTTGCGATCTTGATCATCGGGCGGCAGTGGCGCTCGCAGGTGGAGTGGTACGCGCATGCGCCGCTCGCCATCAAAGCCGGCCTGTCGCCGGACATCGTCACCGAACTCAAGGCCAACAAGCGGCCGTCAAACATGCCGCCGCAGGAAGCCGCGGTTTATGACTTCGTGACCGAGCTGACCACCAAACATCAGGTCGCGGACGAGACCTTCAATCGCGCCAGGGAACTTCTCGGCGAACAGCAGGTCGTCGACCTGGCGGCGGTTGCCGGCACCTATGTGGCCGTGGCGATGCAGTTGGCGATGGCCGAGCAAACCGTGCCACCCGGCAAGGAAGAGCCGTTCAAGCCGGGCGAACCCTAAACCATCCATCGGGGGAGCGAGGCCGCGATGCCTGAAATTGCGGATTGGCTCAAGAAACTCGGTATGTCCGAGTACGCCGAGCGTTTTGCCGAAAACGACATCGACACCACCGTTCTCCCTCATTTGACCGATCAGGACTTCAAGGAGCTTGGCGTCTCGCTCGGTCATCGGCGAAAAATGCTGGCGGCAATTGCGGAGTTTACTGGTGCCGCTCCGGCAGGCTCGCCCCAACCCACGCTGACCGAGGCAAAGCCCCGAGGCTCCGCCGAGCGCCGGCAAGTCACCGTGATGTTTTCGGACCTGGTCGGCTCGACGGCGCTCTCCACGCGCATGGATCCGGAGGATTTGCGCGAGGTCATTTCGGCCTATCAGAAGTGCGTCGCCGACACCGTGCGTCGCTTCGGCGGTTTCGTAGCGAAATATATGGGCGACGGCGTGCTCGTGTATTTCGGTTATCCGCAAGCGCACGAGGACGACGCCGAACGGGCCGTGCGTACAGGTCTTGAGTTGATCGCCGCGGTGAACGTACTCGGTTCACCGGTCGCCCTACAAACCCGTGTCGGCATTGCCACCGGATTGGTCGTGGTCGGCGATTTGATCGGGTCGGGCGAGGCGCAGGAGCGCGGCATCGTCGGCGAGACGCCAAACTTGGCGGCGCGCCTGCAAGGCATTGCCGAGCCAAACATGGTGGTCATCGCCGAGCGCACAAGCAGACTTCTTGGCAATTTGTTCGAGTTGCAAGACCTCGGGGCAAGAGAGATCAAAGGGATTACTGGGCCAGTGCGGGTATTCGCAGCCCTGCGGGCGCGCGCCGTGGAAAGTCGCTTCGAGGCGCTGCACGCCGGCGGCCTGACCGACCTTGTGGGGCGGGACGAGGAATTTGAACTTCTGCTTCGCCGCTGGGCACGAGCAAGAAGCGGCGAAGGTCAGGTGGTGCTGCTCTCCGGCGAGGCCGGTATCGGCAAATCGCGGCTGACGGCCGCGCTGCTGGAACGCCTCGCCAGCGAGCCTCACACGCGCTTGCGCTATTTCTGTTCGCCGCAGCACACCGACAGCGCGTTTTATCCGATCATCGGCCAGATGGAGCGCGCCGCCGGCCTCGCGTATGACGATACGGCGCAAGCGAAGCTCGACAAAGTCGATGCCTTGTTTGCTCAGACTTCGACCTCCAAACACGACGCAGCGCTCTTTGCCGAGCTGTTGTCGTTGCCGAACGACGGACGCTATCCCGCGCTTGAACTGACGCCACCGCAGCGTCGGCAGAAAACGATGGAAGCGCTCGGGTCGCAGATGGAAGCGCGGACGCAGCAAAATCCAGTGCTGATGATCTTCGAGGATGCGCATTGGACCGACCCGACCAGCCTGGAAGTTTTCGGCCGGGCCGTGGACCGGGTTCAGACCCTTCGCGTGCTGCTGCTGGTGACGTTTCGGCCGGAATTCGCGCCGCCCTGGATCGGACGGCCGCATGTGACTGCGCTCACCCTCAATCGGCTGATCCAGCGCGACATCGATGCCATGATCGACTGCGTGGTCGGCAACAAACAGCTCCCCGCGAATATTCGCCAAGACATCATCGAACGCACGGACGGCATTCCGCTGTTCGTGGAGGAGATGACCAAAGCGGTACTGGAGGCTGAGAGCGAGGGCGAAGCGCGACAGACCGCTGCTGCAATTCCGGCACCGGCGCTCGCGGTCCCTGCAAGCTTGCATGCATCTCTAATGGCACGGCTTGATCGGCTTGGTCCGGCCAAGGAGGTGGCGCAGATCGGGGCGGCGATTGGCCGGGAGTTCTCCCATGCCTTGTTGGCTGCCGTGGTCCGCAAACCGGAGGCGGAGCTCAATGCAGCGCTTGACCGTCTGGTTGCCGCCGGTTTGCTGTTTCGGCAAGGCGTCCCGCCCCACGCGACCTATTTGTTCAAGCATGCGCTCGTCCAGGACGCGACCTACGGTGCGCTCCTGCGCGAGCCGCGCCGAGCGCTGCACGCCAGCATCGGGGAAACGCTGGAAACTGAGTTCCCCGAAATTGCCGAGAACCAGCCTGAACTGCTGGCACGTCACTGCACCGACGGCGGCCTGACCGAAAAGGCCGCGCTGTTGTGGGGCAAGGCGGGACAACGGTCGCTGGAACGCTCGGCGCTGGCGGAAGGCATTGCCCAACTAACCCGCGCCCTCGACCTGATGGGGACGTTGCCGGCGACGCCGGCGCTGGGTCGTGAACAGATTAAACTCCAAGTCGCCCTTATCAGTCCACTTTTCTTTGTCAAAGGCTATGCCGCACCAGAGACCAAGGCGGCTGTCGAGCGCGCGCGCGTGCTCATCGAACAGGCCGAAGTCACGGGAGAGCCGCCCGACGACCCGCTGCTGCTATTTTCCGTCCTCTACGGCTTCTGGAACGCAAGTCTTCTGGGGTTCAAAGGCGATGTCGTTCTCGAGCTCGCGATGCAGTTCCTGACGCTTGCGACGAGCCGGGAAGCGCCGATCCCGCGCATGATCGGACATCGGCTCATGGGCAATTCGCTGATGTTCGCCGGAGGCTTCAGGGAGGGGCTAGCGCACTTCAATCACGCGTTCGCGCTCTATGATCCTGCCTTGCATCGTTCGCTGGCAATGCGGTTTGGCCAGGACGTTGGTGCGACGATCTTGTCCTGGCGGCATGTGACGTTGTGGATCCTCGGTTATCCGGAGGCTGCGCTTGCCGATGTAGACCGCGTGCTCAAGCTCGCCCGCGAGATCGGGCATGCCGCCACACTGATGTATGCTCTTATGTGGGTGGCCCACACGGAACTCCACTGCGGAGATTACGCGGGGGCAAAAACGCATTTGGATGAACTTGTCGCGTTGGCGGGGGAAAAAGGCGCATTGTTTTGGAAAGTGTGTGGGATGCTGTACCAAGGCTGTCGACTTGTTCTGATCGGCAAACCGTCCGAAGCAGTCCAAACGCTTTCCTCCGGAATCGCCGCTTATGGGTCGGTCGGAGCAACACTGTTTGTGCCGTTGATGCTGTCATACCTGGCGAAAGCCCAGACGGACCTCGGCCAATTCGATGAGGCTTGGCGCGGCATTCACGAGGCGAGCGCTTTGATGAAAACGACCAAGGAAAATTGGTACGAGGCCGAGGTGCTCCGCATCGCCGGCGAGATCGCGCTGATGTCGCCGCAGCCGGACGCGGCGAAAGCGCAGGCGTATTTCGAGCGTGCGCTCGCGGTCGCGCGCAAGCAGCAGGCAAAATCGTGGGAACTCCGCGCCGGGATGAGCCTGGCGCGGCTCTGGCGCGGTCAGGGCAAGCGGGATGAGGCCCGCCAACTCTTGAGACCGGTCTACGGCTGGTTCACCGAAGGCTTCGATACGCTCGATTTGAAGGAGGCCAAGACCCTGCTCGACGCGTTGACGTAACTTCGCGCGCCGCTAGATCGAAATCGCAATCTTCCCGAAATGCTCGTTGGCGCGCATGAGCGAAAGGGCGTCGGCGATGTCGTCCAGCAGAAAGGTCTTGTAGATCGGCAGCGCAAGTTTGCCGGCCTCGACTGACGGCCATAAATCGGCGCGCAGCAAGCGATTGATCTCGCCGATTTCGTCGAGCGAGCGGGTGCGAAACGTTACGCCGATATAGTCGATGCGCTTGAGCGCGTGGATGTCGAAGTTGAACTCGCCCTTGTTGCCACCGAGGCGTCCGACATTGACGATGCGGCCGAGTACGGCTGCGGCTTCGAGACCCTGATTGACGACACCGCCCGATATCATGTCGACAATGACGTCGACACCCTTGTCGCCGGTCGCCTTCCTGACCTCTTGCGGCCATTTTGGGTCGCTGGAATCGAGCGCGAGATCGCAGCCGAATTCCTGCAGCCGCGCGCGGCGCTGCGGGTTGGTCGAGGTGCCGATGACGAGCGATGCTCCCATCAGCTTGCCGATCTGCATGCCCATGAGACCGACGCCCGAGCTCGCGCCTTGCATCAGCAGCGTGTCGCCGGGCTTGAGGCGTCCGGCGGTGACGACGGCGTTGTGCATGGTCTGCAGCGCGACCGGCAGACAGGCCGCTTGCTCGTAGGTCATGTTGTTGGCCGGGATCCGGTGCACGCGGCGCGCATCGGTGACGACGTACTCCGCGAATCCGCCCGCGGCGGAAGCGAGCACGCGGTCGCCTGGTTTTACGCCGGTGACGCAGCTGCCGACTGTTTCTACTTCGCCGGCACATTCGAGACCGAGGCGGGCGCCACCGCCGCGCGAGGCCGCCAAGAGATCGGCGCGGTTGAGGCTCGAGGCGCGCGCCCGGATCACGACCTCGTTTGCGCCGGGCTCAGGCTTTGGCAGATCCCGGATTTCGGCACCCTTATCACCCGCGACGGCTGCTTTCACGGCTGTTCTCCATTCACTCAGATTGATAGGCTACTGCCAAAGCCACAGCGATAATGCAAACAACAACGCCGCTGCGAACAGCCAGCCAAAAATCAGCTTGTTATAGCGTGCAAGCCAAAGCGGTAGGTAGATATCGAAATTGTCAGCGCGATCGTCGGTATAGCGAGCGGCCACGCCGGTCAGCGGGCAGCGCCATCCGTTGGCTACGAGAATCGCGATCTCGATCAGCACGATGATCGCGAGAATGCCGACGGCGCGAAACCGGCCCGACCACGCAAATACCGGCAAAGCCAGGATGCATCCAGCGAAAAATGCCCAAGCCACCGTGTGGACGGTCTTTATGAGGTGAAGCGCAACAGCACGGCTAAGAGGAGACGCCATACCGCTTTCTGTCGGGCCATGCCTGCGTTGACTTTGCACAGCGGCGCCGTTGTGTCTGGGACACCGCCGAACCATCAGGCGGAACCCCACACCTCCCGTGCGGTATCGACTACGAGCTTTAGCTTCGCGGTCTCATCGTCTACCGTCATCGTCTGGCCGCCGATGCCACTGGAAAATCCGCATTGCGGCGATAACGCGAGCTGCTCCAGCGGCGCGTAACGGCTCGCCTCGTCGATGCGCCGTTTCAACTCGTCTTTGGTTTCCAGCGCCGGACTCTTGGTGGTCACCAGGCCGAGTACCGCGATCTTGCCTTTCGGCAGGAAGCGCAACGGCGCGAAGCTCCCGGCTCGGGGCGAATCGTATTCGAGGAAATAGCCGTCGACCGCGATCTCGTTGAACAGAAGTTCGGCGACCGGGTCGTAGCCGCCCTCGGCAACCCAGGCGCCGGCGAAATTGCCGCGGCACAGATGCATGCAGACCACCATGTCGGCGGGCCGGCCGGCGATGGTCTCGTTGAGCAGCCGGGCGTAGGTCTTCGGCAGCGTATCCGGGTCTTCGCCGATATTGCGCACCTGCTTCCGCAGTTCGGGGTCGCACAAATAGGCGAAATTGACCTCGTCGATTTGCAAGTAGCGGCAGCCGGCTGCGGCAAGGTCATGGATTTCTTCGCGGTAGACGCGGGCGAGATCGGCGTAGAATTCTTCCAGGTGCGGGTACGCCTTGGCGTCGACCGCTTCGCGGCCGCCGCGGAAATGCATCGTGGTCGGCGATGGGATGGTAATTTTCGGCGTGGCGTGGGCGACTGATTTGAGAAACTTGAAATCGTCGACAAAAATACCGGCCGGCCGCGCAAGTTTTCCGGTCACCTGCAATGACGGCGGCGAGTGGTCGCGCGACCCTGCCGCAGAGTGAAACCGTACCGTGAGCTTGGCCGCGACCTGCTGTACGTTCTGGAACTTCAGCAAAAAGTCGCGCTGCCAGAACGTGCGGTTATATTCGCCGTCGGTCACGAGCTTGAACCCGATGTCCTCCTGCAGGCGCACCACGTCTTTAATCGCATCATGCTGGATGCGTTCGAGCTCAGCCGCTGCGAGCTCGCCCTTTTCCGCAGCTTCGCGCGCTTTGATGAGCGGGTCGGGCCGGATGAGGCTGCCGACGTGGTCGGCTCGAAACGGCGGCTTAGAGCGCGCAAGCATGGGTCATTTGCCTTTTTATGCGGTTTAAACGGTCATGCCATCAGTGTAAAAGGATGGCAAATAGCGCATGAGGTTTGCCATGGTCACAGGCAGTGTTCCGCAGGCTCTCGGTTACGTCGGCGTGCGCGCCAAGGATTTGGGCGATTGGGCGAGCTACGGCTCGGGTCTTCTCGGCTTGCAGCGGATCGACAAATCGCGCTCGACGCTTGCCTTCCGGATGGACGACCGCAAGCAACGCATCATCGTCGATGCCGACGGCGGCGAGGGTATCGGGTTTTTCGGCTGGGAAGTCGCGGATGCCGGAGCGCTCGACGGTCTTGCCGCGCGTCTCGAAAAGGGGGGAATCAAAGTCGCACATGCGGCGCGCGCGCTCGCCGACGAGCGGCACGTGAAAGACCTGGTCGTGCTTAACGACCCGCAGGGCAATCGGCTGGAGATTTTTCACGGGGCCGAAACGACTTCGGAACCCTTCAAGCCGGGCCGCTCGATCTCGGGATTCCGTACTGGTCCGCTCGGGCTCGGCCACGTGGTGCTGAACGTCGACACCGCAGACACGATCGAGCGAATGACCTCGTTCTATCGCGATACGCTTGGGTTCCGGTTGACCGACTACTATTCGCACCCTTTCATCGCGCGCTTCCTGCATCTGAATCCGCGCCATCACAGCCTTGCCTTTGTCCAGTCCGGCAAGAACGCGGTCCATCACGTCATGATGGAGCTTTTCAGCTTCGACGACGTCGGGCAGGGTTACGATCTCGCCTTGAATGAGGACCGGGTCGCGGTGACGCTTGGGCGCCATACCAGCGATTTCATCACCTCGTTCTATTCGCAGACGCCGTCGTCATTCATGGTCGAGTATGGTTGGGGCGCGCGTTTGATCGATGTCGATACCTGGCAGGCCTACGAGCGTAAGGAAGGGCCGAGCATGTGGGGTCACGACCGCAACTGGCTGCCGGCCGAGGATCGGGCCAAGGCCCGCGCGTTGCGGCTCTCGAACGCGGCCAACGGCTTTCGCCGGCCGGTGCAGGTGATGGAAGGCAATTACGAGGTCATGCCCGGCGTGTGTCCGTGGTGGGACAGCGTCAAAGCGCGAACGGCCGCGCAGTAGGCGCAGCCCAGTTGCGGATCGTTCCGATACTTTGATCGCGAAGTTGCCCCCAGACTGCGAGCAACATGTCCAAAACTGCGCGTGACGTGACATTAGCTATAGTCGCGGTCGCGGTGGTCGTTACTGCCTCCATTCTCGGACAGATCGCGACCTTTCCCAATCTCGTTCCCTGGTACGCTTCGCTCCACAAGCCTGATTTTAATCCGCCGAACTGGATCTTTGCGCCGGTCTGGACTGCGTTGTACGCGCTGATGGCGCTCGCGCTGTGGCGGGTTCTTCGGCTGCCTTCCACGACACCCGGGCGCACCCTAGCTCTCACGTCGTTCTTCGTTCAGCTCGTGCTCAACGCGGCTTGGTCGTTCTTGTTCTTCGCGGCACATAGTCCGGTTCTTGGGCTCATCGACATCGTTCCGCAGCTGATATTGATTTTGGCAACTGTGGCATTGTTTTTTCGGCTCGACGCCGTCGCGGGCTGGTGCCTCGTACCACTTGCGCTTTGGGTCGCGTTCGCCGGCGTGCTGAATTATTCAATCTGGTCGCTGAATGCGTAAGGCCGTCGACGTCGCAGCGACGCCAACTGATTATCGTTTGAACAGGATATGAGCCTTGGGAAAAGATCGTCTCGCCGCGTTCAGTGACGGCGTCATCGCCATCCTGATCACCATTATGGTGCTGGAGCTGAAGGTCCCGAACGGAGCCGATTGGGCCTCATTGGAAACATTGGCGCCGAGCTTGCTCGGCTACGTCCTGAGCTTCGTCTACCTGGCGATCTACTGGAACAATCATCACCACCTGCTGCATACCGTCGTTCACGTCGACGGACTTATTCTCTGGGCCAATTCCCACCTGCTTTTTTGGCTGTCGCTCGTCCCGGCGGCGACGGCGTGGCTGGGCCAGAATCTTGCGGCGCCATTGCCGACCGCGATCTACGGCGTTTCGTTGTTGATGCCGGCAATCGCGTACTATCTGCTGCAAAAGGCGATCATTCGCAAACAGGGCCAGCACTCCATACTCGCCAATGCGCTCGGCAGCGATCTGAAGGGCAAGGCGTCGCCGATACTTTATCTCACAGGAATCATTCTCGCCTTTGTGTACCCTTGGATATCGATCGGGATCTACGCTTTGGTCGCAATCATGTGGCTCGTGCCTGACAGGCGCATCGCGAACGCGATCAGTCGCGAGTAGGCGGCCGGACGAGCATGAACCGCTCGTCCGGCGGATGATCAGCGCACCAGCACGTTGCTGAACTGCCAGGGGTCGTCCTGATCGGTGCTTTCCGGGAACAGTCCGTTACGGCCGTGCAGAGGCGTCCAATCGGTGTAACGGCCGATCACGGGTCCAAGATACGGCCGCTGAACTTCCAGGCAGCGGCGGAAATCCATCTCGTCGGCTTCGACGATGCCGCGATCGGGATTTTCCAGCATCCAGACAATGCCGGCGAGCACCGCTGACGTGACCTGCAATCCGGTCGCGTTCTGATACGGCGCAAGACGACGGGTCTCCTCAACGGAGAGCTGCGACCCGTACCAATAGGCATTTTTCCCGTGTCCGTAGAGCAGCACGCCAAGCTCGTCGACACCATCGACGATTTCGTGCTCATCGAGGATTTTCCAGTCCGGCTGCTGTTGCCAGGCCGCGCCCGCCATCTCGTCCAGCGACAACACCGCATCGTCGCACGGGTGGTAGGCGTAGTGGCAGGTCGGCCGGTAGACGACGTTGCCGTCCTCACGCAGCGTAAAATAGTCTGCGATCGAGATCGCTTCGTTGTGCGTGATCATAAAGGCGTGCTGCGCCTGCGCTGTCGGCGTCCAGGACCGCACGCGCGTGCCGGCGCCCGGTTGGGTCAGATAGATCGCGGCATCGCAGCCGAAATCGTGCCGGCGCGCATTGGCCGGCATCAGCTTTTCATGCGTGCCCCAGCCAAGCTCCGCCGGCTGCAAACCTTCGGAGCAAAATCCCTCGACCGACCAGGTGTTGACGAACATGCCGCGCGGCTTTGGGTCGCGCGCGCGCTGGGTATCGCGCTCGGCGATATGAATGCCCTTGACGCCGACGCGTCGCATCAGCCGCGCCCAGTCATCGCGGGTCTTGGGTTCATCCACCTTCAGGCCGCTTTCGGCGGCAACGTCGAGCAGCGCCTGCTTGACGAACCACGAGACCATTCCGGGATTGGCGCCGCAACAGCTCACCGCCGTGATGCCGCCAGGACGGCGCCGGCGCAGATCGAGAAGACTTTCGCGCAGCGCGTAGTTCGAGCGCTGCGAAATCGAAAGCTTGCGGTCGGTGTAAAGTCCCGGCCATGGCTCGACCACGGTGTCGATGTAGAAGGCGTCAATGTCTTTGGCGAACGCCATCAGATCGACCGAAGAGGTATCGACCGAGAGGTTGACGATCATGCCGCGGCCCGGTCCGGCCGTGAGAAGCGGCGTGAGCAGGTCGCGATAATTTCCTTTGGTGATGGCCGCCTTGACGAAACGGAGATGCCTGTCGTCGAGCAGACGGCGGTCTTCGTCCTCCGGCGCGATCACGACGAATTTCTTCGGGTCGAAGCCGATGTGCCGCTCAAGCAGCGGTAATGTTCCTCTGCCAATCGAGCCGAAGCCGATCATGACGATCGGCCCGTCGAAGGCTGCGTGGAGCGGCCAGGCGGTGTCAGTTTTGGTCATGGCATTCATATTCATTGTTCCTCTAACAATTGGAAGACACTAAGCGGCGCGTCGCGCGCCGGAGCCTTCGCGTGCGAGGCCGGCGATGAGGGCATCGAAACTCGGTTTCGGCGCCGCGCGGCCGGTTGCGCCGATCAGCCCGCGGGCGCCGTCGAGTGCACCCGGCACCAGTTCGCAGCCAAGCAGCCGGTGGCGCTCGCAAGGCCCCGGCAACCACAGCGCGCCCATCTTCTCGGCCGAGAAACCGAAGCGTCCGTAATAAGGTGCGTCGCCGACCAGAATCACCGCGCGATGCCCGCGCCGGCGAGCCACCGCCATGGCGCGCCGCATCAATGCAGCGCCGACGCCGCAGCCACGCTCGGCCTCATCGACGGCGAGTGGACCGAGCAACAAAGCCGACCGTCCCGGACCGGCGCAGACGTGCCAAAGCCGCACCGTGCCGACGAGCTGTTCGTCGTGCTCGGCGATGAGCGAAAGTCCTGCAGCGGGGCTGCGGCCTTCGCGCAGCCGCTCGGCAGTCTTTTGAAAGCGCGACGCGCCCCAAACGCGGTCGAGCAAGTCCTCGCGCGCGGCGATGTCGCCATGCGTTTCGTTGCGGATCTGTCACCATGGCCAATTGTTCCTTCCCGCCCTCGAACGGGCGCCATCAGTTCACGCGTGGGGAAGGGAGCCGGCAAAGCCGGCTCCCGGCGAGGTCGGAGGTCGCAGCCTCAGATGTGGAACGTCTTCAACGGCGCGAAGCCGTTGAAGGCGACGGCCGAGTAGGTCGCCGTGTACGCTCCGGTGCCCTCGATCAGCACTTTGTCACCAATCTCAAGGCTTACCGGCAGCGGATAGGGCACCTTCTCGTACATCACGTCCGCCGAGTTGCAGGTCGGTCCTGCAAGCACGCAAGGACCGAGTTCGCCGTCGCGCGGCGTGCGGATCGGATAACGGATCGACTCGTCCATCGTCTCGGCGAGGCCGCCGAACTTGCCGATGTCGAGGTAGACCCAACGCACGTCGTCGTTCTCGCTCTTCTTTGAGACGAGCACGACCTCGGCTTCGATCACGCCGGCATTGCCAACCATGCCGCGGCCCGGTTCGACGATGGTCTCCGGGATACGGTTGCCGAAATGCCGCCGCAGCGCGCGGAAGATCGAGGCGCCGTAGGTTTTCACCGTCGGCACGTTCTTTAAGTATTTGGTCGGGAACCCACCGCCCAAATTGACCATCGACAACGTCATGCCGCGCTCGCCGCAGTCGCGGAACACCGCCGCTGCCGAAGCAAGCGCCCGATCCCAGGCATGCGGGTTGCGCTGCTGGGAACCGACGTGGAACGAGATGCCGTAGGCTTCCAGTCCCAGTTTGTGCGCGTGCTCAAGCACATCAGCCGCCATCGCCGGCTCGCAGCCGAATTTGCGCGACAGCGGCCATTCCGCCCCGACACAGTCGGAGAGGATGCGGCAGAACACCCGGCTGCCCGGCGCCGCGCGGGCGATCTTCTCCACCTCGGCCTGGCAATCGACGGCAAAGAGGCGCACGCCGAGCCCATAGGCTCGCGCGACGTCGCGCTCCTTCTTGATCGTGTTGCCGTAGGAGATGCGGTCGGCCGTGGCGCCGGCGGCGAGCACCATCTCGATCTCGGGGACCGACGCGGTGTCGAAGCAGGAGCCGAGGCCGGCGAGCAGCGACAACACCTCGGGCGCGGGGTTTGCCTTCACGGCGTAAAACACGCGCGTGTCCGGCAGTGCTTTGGCAAAGCCGAGGTAGTTCTCACGGACGACATCGAGGTCGACGACGAGGCAGGGGCCCTCGTCGGGACGGCCGCGCAGGAAATCACGGATGCGCGTGGTCATTGGCGCTCTCCTTACCCAGGTTCAATGAGCCTTGCGGCTCGGATTGAAATTCAGGCGGAAAAGCGAAATCCGCCCGGCGTCAACGGGTGAGGGTCGGCGCTCATGCCGTGCGGTGGAGACACGGACAAGTGCGACGGGCTCTGCACCCGAGATGCTGCCTTGGCTTGGAGTGGGAACACCCGCTCCGCACGGCCGGCAAAGATGGACAAGCCTCTAATGGTGTCGACCTTTGGAGGGCCGACGAGACCAGAGAAGCCCGCTCCGTCGTTGCTTTAAGCCGCGTCCCCCGTTGAGCGCGGGGTGCGCCGGTTTCGCCTCCGGCTGCCGGTTAAGTGGTTCGGAGCGCGAGCGCCGAGAAGAGTCTCGGCGTTTGCTCCGGGCGGCTGTCCGGCCTCTTGTCCGGATGCCCACCAACCGGCACGCGGCCACAGGCACGTGCGAAATTGGGCGAGCGCGACATAAGCGCGTTAGCCGGGTGATGCAAGAGTTTTTTGTGTTCGTGCGGATTTTTTTCGCGCGCGCGATCGAAGATAGTTAGGCGAGTGTTATGCGATCGTCGCGCGCGATCAGATTTTCAGCGCTCGCGCTTCGCTCCTCGATCGCCACGCAACCAGAATTGCGGCCGCTGCACCGAACGCACCGAGAGCAAACACCGAGGGAAAGCCAAGGGCGCCGGCCATCAGTCCGGTTGCAGGTCCGGCTATTCCAAAGCCGACGTCGAAACACGCGGCATAAGCTCCGAGCGCGGCGCCGCGGCTTGCGGGTGGCACCCGCTTTACCGCTTCGATGCCGAATGAGGGAAAGATGAGCGCGTAACCGATGCCGCTGAGCACGGTGCCGGCAATTGCGATGGCGAACTGCGGCGCGAGCCACAGCAGGAGCTGACCGAGGCACTCGATCGACAACGACCACGTAGCGACGCGAAGTCCGCCAAAACGGTCCGGCCAGCCGCCCAAAGTCAGCCGCGTGACCACGTATGCGACGCCAAAGCCGGTCAGAGCGAATCCGGCGCCGGCCCAGCCCTGATGCTGAAAATCGAGCGCGGCGAAAGCGCCGATCGCACCAAACCCTATCGTCGCAAGCGACAGGCCGGCGCCGAACGGCGCGATTTGACCGACCACTTTCATGAACGGCAGGCGCTCGCCGCCATGCGGTGCGACGGGTGTGACGAACATCGAGCCCGCCGTCGCCAGCAGCGAAAAGACCAGCATCCCGAAGGAAACGGCTGCGAAACCCGCGACCGCGCCCTGGTAGGGCATCAGCTCGATGCCGACCGGACCACCGGCGGCGATCGCGGTATACATTCCGATGCCGACCCAAACCATCACCTTCCCGGTGTTCCCGACGCCAACGACGCCGATGGCGCCGGCGAGCGCGCCGGTCATCAATAGACTCTCCGCAATTCCCGAGAGGATTCGGGCGACGAGGAGAAGACCGAGCGCCGGATAGGCGCCGAGCGCGGTGAAAGTCGAGCACAGATAGACGGCGCTTGCCGCGATCGAGGTCGCGCCGCCCACGACCATGCTGAATTTCGCGCCGCGGCGATCGCAGAGGCCGCCGGCCATCGGACGCGTAAAGAGTGTCACCAGCGACTGCAGGCCGATCGTGACGCCAACCGTCAGTGTGCCGAAGCCGAGCGTGTCATGGACCTGCAGCGGAAGCGATGCGAGCGGCATCCCGATCGGCAAGTACCCGCAGAAGATAATGAGCGCGAACGGCGCAATGCCGACAAGCGCATTGCGCGTGGGTGCGGCCGTGGCAGTCGGTGAACTCATCCGTGTCCTCTCGGGGCGTTCCGCCGAATTTGGCCGAGCCCAGTCATGATTTCCAGTGCAATGATTGGAGTGTATAGTTGCGTCAAATGCATTCCATCGACCTCAATCTCCTCACCGCGCTTGATGCGCTGCTCAACGAAGGCAGCGTTCTCGGCGCCGCAAAACGCATGAACCTGTCGGCGCCGGCGATGAGCCGGACTCTCGGGCGGATCCGCCAGGCCTTTGGCGACGAAATTCTCGTGCGCGCCGGGCGACGCATGGTTCCAACGCCGCGGGCGCTTGAACTGCGCGGCCGCGTCCGCGGCCTAATCGAGGACGCTCGCCAGGTGATGCGTCCGGAGGGGGTCGCCGACCCCGGCACGCTTGTTCGCGGGTTTACGATCCGCGCCAGCGACTATGTCGCCGGTGTATTTGGCGCGTCGCTGCTGGCCATTGCCGGGCGGGAAGCACCGAACGCGACGCTGCGGTTCGCCGATCAGGGCAAAGAGGACGTGATGGCGCTGCGCGAAGGGCGGATCGACCTCGATATCGGCGTCCTTGGCGGCATCGGGCCGGAAATCCGCATGCAGACCCTGTTGCACGATCATTTTGTCGCCGTGGTCCGCAACGGGCACCCGCTGTTGAAAGGAAAAATGAATGCGGCGCGGTTCGCTTCGGCTGCGCACGTCAGCGCGTCGCGGCGCGGTCTCAATCGTGGTCCGATCGACGATGCGCTCAGCGCGCAGGGGCTGTCGCGCCAGGTCAGGTTTGTGGTGCCCGGTTTTCACGCCGCGATGCTGACCGCGGCGGCTTCCGACATTGTTGCGGCGGTTCCGCTTCGGGTCGCTGTGACCGCAATTCGCCTTGGCTTGAAAATCCGCCATTTCGACCTGCCGGTCGCGACGCCGCCCGTCGCCATCGCGCAGGCGTGGCACCCGCGCTTTGACAAGGATTCTGGTCACCGGTGGTTACGCCACGCCGTACGCAAGGCAGTCGCTGGCGCGACGGCGAAGTAATGCTGCTACGGATCGACAAACGACAACGGCCGGCTGACTTCCTCGAGCGATTTCCGTTCGGCGGCAACACCCCAAAGTATTTCCACGGCGGCTGCACCGATCATCAGCGCTGCACCGATGTAATAGCCGACGGCGACGCTGCCGCGCGATCCGGTGCTGATGAGCGCCCCCAACAGCACGGGGCCGATGACGCCGCCGACGCCGGTGCCGATCGCATAAAAGAACGCGATGGCGAGCGCCCGCATTTCGAGAGGAAAAATCTCACTGACCGTCAGGTATGCCGAACTCGCAGCGGCCGAGGCGAAGAAAAACACGATCATCCATGCGACCGTGAGGGATTGTGCGGAGAGAACGTCCTGGCTGAACAGAAATGCGGTCACGGCGAGCAGCAATCCCGATATGCCGTACGTCAGCGCGATCATCGTTTTGCGGCCGATGGTGTCGAACAGCCGGCCGAGCAAAATGGGGCCGAGCACGTTGCCCGCGGCGAACGGCAGGATATACCAGCCAATCTCGCCAGCCGGGGCGCCGTAAAAGTTTCCCAACACCAGCGCGTAGGTGAAAAAAATCGCGTTATAAAAGAAGGCCTGTGCGGTCATCAGCGCCAGCCCGACCAGTGTGCGCGACCGATACGTTGTGAACAGGGCGCGCGCCACCTCGGCCAGTGGCGTGTGACCGCGGGTGCGCAAGCGAACGCGCGGCAACGCGCCTGCATGCGCACGCCCCGTTGGCTCCAGGCGATTTTCGATGTCAGTGACGACTGCGTCGGCCTCTTTCAAAAAGCCATGCGTCATCAGCCAGCGCGGACTCTCCGGGACCCAATGGCGCATGACCAGAATGAAAAGTCCGATGAGCGTGCCGATCAGGAAGGCGAGGCGCCATCCGTATTCCGGGTCGATAACGTTCGGATTGAGCAGCACGATTGCGCCGCCGGCGCCCATCGCCGCCCCGATCCAGAAGCTGCCGTTGATAAGCAGATCGGTCCAGCCTCGCAGCCGGGCCGGAATCAGTTCCTGGATGGCGGAATTGATCGCGGCATATTCGCCACCGATGCCGGCGCCGGTGAGCAGACGAAACAGAATGAAGCTCCACGCATCCCACGACAGCCCTGTGGCCAAAGTCGCGGCGAGATAGACCGCGAGCGTGATCGAGAACAGTTTCTTACGCCCCAGCCTGTCCGTGAGCCATCCAAAGAAAAAAGCGCCCGCGACCGCGCCGCATAAATAGGAGCTGCCGGCGATGCCGATTTGGGCGTCGCTCAAATTCAAGCCGGAGCCGGCTTTGAGTTCGCCGGATAGCGCCCCGGCGAGCGTCACTTCGAGGCCGTCAAGAATCCAGGTGATGCCAAGCGCGCTGATAACCAGCAGATGAAATCGCCCGAACGGCAACGCATCGAGGCGCGCCGGGATGTCTGTCTCGACCGTTTCCGATTGGCCAGATGCCGTTTCGTCAGCTTGGTGCGCAGACCGCCCGCTTGAGTCCTGCGCCGCCGTTTGCACGGCCGAACCCGAACGAGACAACGCGTCGGGAGCCGACCGATTCATCTTGATCGCTCCCGATCGCTCCCGCGCCGCCCCTCCGGCAACGCCCAGCTGCGATTAAGTGTTCCCGCCGCGCGCTTGTGGTTAGTGAGCCTGTGCGGCCTTGCCCGAATAGCTGATGCGCCAGACGGTGCCGCTGGCGTCTTCGGAAACCAACAACGCGCCGTCTTTGTCGACGGCGACGCCAACCGGGCGACCCCAGACTTCGGCGTCACTGACAACGAAGCCGGTAACAAAATCCTCGTACTCGCCTGTCGGCACGCCGTCTTTCACGATGACGCGAATGACTTTGTATCCGGTGCGCTTGCCGCGGTTCCAGGAGCCATGTTCAGCAGCAAAAATGTTGCCGCGATAATCCACGGGAAACTGCGTCGCCTCGTAGAACGTCAACTCCAGCGATGCCGAATGGGCTTGGATGAGCACGTCCGGGATGGTGATCTTGTCCTTGAGGTCAGGCCGCTCGTCCTTATGCCGCGGGTCTTGGTTCGCTCCGATATAGTACCAGGGCCAGCCGTAGAAGGCGCCCTCGCGGACGCGGGTGATGTAATCCGGCGGAAGATTATCGCCGAGCGCGTCGCGCTCGTTTGTCGAGCACCACAATGTGCCGTTCGAAGGGTCGATTGCCATCCCGACGCAATTGCGGATTCCGGTAGCGAAGATGCGTTTGTTCTCGCCCAGTGGGTCGAAGGCGAGCACGTCGGCGCGCTCCGTTTCATTTCCCCAGGCAGCGCCGAGCGCGTGATCGGATTGCCATTTCTGCAATTCGGGCCCGCTCAACTTGCCCATCCAGTTGCCAACGTTGGAGGCGGACCCGACGGAGACGTACATGATCTTGCCGTCCGGCGAGAACACAACGTCGCGGGTGCGATGACCGCCGACCGGAAGGCGCTGCACGATGATCTCGGCCGGGCTGCGCGCTTGCAGGTCGCCATTGCCGTAAGGATAGCGGACAACGGAATCGGTGTCGCCGACATAGACCCATTCCGGATTTGGCCCCGGCGGATAGAACGCGATGCCAAATGGACCGAGAAGACCGTCAGCGAACACGGCCGGCTGGGAAGCTTGCTCGCCATTGGGCCGCAGAACGATGATACGCCCGGTATTACTCTCAGCCGCGAACACGTCGCCGTTGGGCGCGACGCGGAGAAGGCGAGGGGATGCAAGCCCCGATGCGAACAAATTGACTTCAAATCCCTTCGGCACACTAGGCTTTTGCGTCTCGATCCGCGCAACGGTTCTGACTTGATTCCGGGCCGACTCGGCGGGATTCGGGGCCGGCAGGTCCGATGGCGTGATAAGACGGCGCTTTCCCGGGCTGTCAGTATGCCAATCGCCGAACGCTGCCTTGCCTTGAAGTGTGGTGCTGCTCGTCTGGGCCGGCACCGGCTGGCCGGCGCAAAGCATTAAGAATGTGGCCGCTGCGGCAACAACCGTCGAGGTCGAATGCGGCATCGCGCGCTCCTCGTTAAGCTCCGGGCAAGTCTGCTGTGTGAACAAGCCCGGATGGCACCGTTCCCTTATAACGGCTCTCCGGCGCGGCTATGACAATGGTAACTCCATCTTGATCGATAGGTTGACCAGCGGATTGGAAATACCACGGCGTCTGCGCGCATTCGTGCGGGCGAGGGAATCCAGTCTGATCGCGCTGGCGGCGCTGGCTGGAGCGATTGCCGGTCTGGTCGTGGCGGCGATGGGCGCCAGCGTCGACCTGTTGCACCAAGTCTTGTTTCGCCTCGAGCCCGGCGTGCGGCTGTCGGGACTGTTGCGGCTCGATCCGGTGGTGGCAATTTCGGTCCCGCTCGCCGGCGGCATCGTCTTCGGCATTGCCCGCCAGCTGATCGTGCGCTGGCGGCCGGAGCGAGAGATCGATCCGATTGAGGCGAACGCGCTGCACGGCGGCCGCATGTCCCTTCTCGGCAGCATTATCGTTGCCGTGGAGACCGTTTGGTCGAGCGGGGTAGGTGCGTCGGTCGGCATCGAAGCGGGCTACACCCAATTGGCCGGCGGCATCGCCTCGCGTATCGGCAGGGCATTCCAGCTGCGACGTGCCGATCTGCGCATCCTGGTCGGCTGTGGAGCTGCGGGCGGAATTGCCGGGGCGTTCGGCGCGCCGCTCGCCGGCGCCTTCTACGGCTTCGAGCTGATCATCGGCGGCTATTCGCCAAACAGCCTGGCCCCAGTCGCCGTGGCGGCATTGCTCGGCTACCTGGTGGCGCATGCGTTGGGGCCGGGCGAGGTCGGACTCGTTGCGCCCGATCCGATGACGATCGCCGCGCACGATCTCGTCATCGCTGGCCTTATCGGTCTTCTTTGCGCCGCGGCGGGAATATTAATGATGCGCGGCGTGGCACTGTGCGAAGCCTTGTTTGTTCGCATCAACATGCGCATTGCGCTGCGCACGGTGATTGGCGGGTTTTTGGTCGGGCTGTTGGCGATCGTTGCGCCGCAAGTGATGTCGTCCGGCCACGGCGCGCTCCACTTCGCCGGAATGCTGCGCCTTTCGCTCTCGACCGTGGCGCTGCTTTTTGTGCTCAAGATCGTGGCGTCCATCATCTCGCTTGGTTCGGGCTTTCGCGGCGGAATGTTTTTCTCATCGCTCCTGATCGGCGCGCTGGGCGGCCAGCTTTTGGCGGTCGCGCTGACGGCGCTGTGGCCGACCTGGCATTTCGATGCGAATGCCTACGCGGTGATCAGTATGGGCGCGCTTGCAGCTGCGGTGATCGGCGGTCCGCTGACGATGACGTTCATCGCGCTCGAAACCACGGGCGATCTCTGGCTCACCACAGCGGTGCTCATCGCCGTGATCGTCGCTTCACAGTTGACGCGCGAAGTGTTCGGATATTCGTTCGCGACCTGGCGCTTCCATCTGCGCGGCGAGACCATCCGCAGCGCAGCCGATATCGGCTGGATGCGCGATTTGACCGTCGGCAAGATGATGCGCCACGATGTGCGGACGGTGCCCGCGACGACGACTGTCGCCGCCTTTCGCGAAGCCTTTCCGATTGGCTCACCGGCCGCGATTATTGCTGTTGATGACCAGGGCCGCTACCTCGGCATGGTGCTGGTGGCCGACGCCCACGCAGCCGAGATTTCGCCCGATAGCTCGATCAAGGCCATCTTGCGGTATCCCGAGGGGATTTTGCTGCCCGGCATGGCGATCAAGGAAGCGGTGTTGGCATTCGATCGCGCCGAGGCCGAAGCGCTTGCCGTTGTCGATTCCTACGCTGACCGGCGCGTCATCGGGCTTCTCACCGAAGCCTATGCGCTGCGCCGCTATGCGGCAGAGCTGGAGCGGCGGCGCAAGGAGTTTGCCGGCGGCGAATGAGGTCTGAAAGTCCAATGTGATTTCGATGGTGTTTTTCCTATGCATGCTATAATTTCCAAAATATTCAGATTGGACCGACGCCGGATCGAGGGCCGTTATGAAACGTTCAGTCGCCCAGGCCTCGCTTCTGGAGCCTGACCATAACGGCGCGCCACGGACGATCGCCGAGTCGATCTATCACCGCCTCCGGCAAGATATATTGTGGGGTCGTTTCATACCCGGGTCGCCGCTTCGCTCGGATGATTTGCGCGAGCGATACAATGTCGGCATCAGTCCGCTGCGCGAGGCCCTGACGCGGCTCGCTTCGGAGCGGCTTGTTACCACGGTCGGACAGCGCGGTTTCAGAGTTGCGCCGCTGACCGCCTACGACGTCGAAGATACCATGGCGACGCGTCTGGTGATTGAAGGCGAGGCGTTGGCGCGCTCGATGGAGCGCGGCGATATAGCGTGGGAAACCTCGGTCGTAGCTGCGTTTCATGCACTATCGCGCCACCCCATCCCCAAAGGGCCCGGTCCATCAACGGAGGTCTGGGCGATCCATCACCGCCAGTTTCACATGGCGCTGCTGTCGGCCTGCGGCTCGCGCTGGCACATGGACCTTGCCGGCCTTTTGTTTGACCAGGCGGAACGGCACCGGATCCTGCGGTCAAAATTTGGACCGCAAAAAATACTGAAGCGGGACACGGTGCGAGAGCACAAGCAAATCTTCGAGGCGGCGCTCTCGCGCGATGTCAAGACTGCGGTCCGCGCTCTCGGAAAACATTATCAGGCGACAGCCGAACAAGTCGTCTCGGTGTTGTCCCGGGTCCCGAGAATAGTCGCCAAGCGCGGCTGAGGCGACGCCGCGCTTTGGTGCGGCTTGACAAGTGGCGTATCCACAAATTAAAAACTTTGGAAAATAAAAATACATTGGATAACCAGCGCTACTGCTGGTCCGCGTGCAAGTTGTTGATGTTGCTGCGCGCACTTAGGGAGGGCGTTATGTATCAGTTAAGCAGAACTGTTCCCGTCAACGAACCCAAAAAATCGTTTCTGAGCCGGCACGATGTGTGGAACGGCCTGCTCATGAAGGCGAACAACGCTCTGCCTTACGTGCCGGAGATGAAGAAGTGCGAAGTCGTTGAACAGGGCGACGGCTGGCTCATCCGCGACATCATGCTCAAGGATATTCCGCTGCGCGAGAAAGTCACGTTCGAACCGGAAAACCGGGTGATTTTCGAACGAACGCGCGGCTCCGAGCTCGGGCAAATTCAAAACATCATCGGCGAAGACGACAAAGGAAATCTCACGCTGACCTTCGCCTTCAGTTTGAAGAAGGACGGAATTCCGGAGGGCAGTGACGCGGAAAAGGCGCACTTCGCGCCGATGGAAACCGCTTATCTTAACGCTGTCGCTTCAACGCTCGCTGCGGTCAGGCGGACGGTCGACGAGAAGGGCCGGGAACACCTCACGCCCAAAGATCCGACCGATGCGCTCGGCGATACCAAGTGGATTTATGACTACTACCGCGCCGTCGATGCGATGGACATGGAGCGCACACTCGCGCAGCATACCGACGACACGACGCTGACCTTTGCCAACCATCCGACGGTGCATGGGAAGGAAGGCTACAAGGCCGCGATCGGTCACCTGTGGGGAAGCATCAAGGGACTGTCGCACAGCATGACCGGCGCCTGGTCGATGCATGACGGCCAGGTCGGGGTTGCTGAAGCGATCGTGCAGTACACCCGGCTCGACGACACGCTGGTCGCCATCAAGTTCTGCACCACGCTTCGCCGCCGCGGCAACAAGATCGCCGATATTCGCATCTACGGCGACGCGTCTCCGCTCTAGCCAAATCAGGCCGCGCTTCGCGGGCAAGAACCGCGGGGCGCGACTTCGTTTCCTGCAAAAATGCGAGATGACTAGCCATGTCTGATCGTCCCATGTCTGATCGCCCCCTCCCGGGCAAACTTTTTCAGATCGGGTACGTGGTGCCCAAGCTCGACGCGGCGCTGGCGCACTTGAACGCCACGCTCGGCGCGCCGCGCTTCATGGTCCTGCGCGAGATCATCGTTGAAAACGGCTGGTTCAGGGGCTCTCAAGCTCCCATCAACCACAGCATGGCTTTCGGATACATCGGGGACATGCAGTTCGAAATCATCGAGCCGGTGGCCGGGAAAAGCACATATTCGGAATTTCTGGAGCGCGTGCCCGAAGGCGGCGTGCATCACCTCGGCTTTTCGGTCGAGGACTATGATGCCGCGACGGCCGACTTGCTGGCGCGCGGTTACCGCCTGGTGCAGCGCGGCACCTTTGGCGGAACCAAGTTCGGATATTTCGAAACTAGCGACGATCCGGGAACAGTTACCGAGATTATCTACCTTGATCCGAACGTGCAGGGCATGTTCGCGAACATCAAAGCGCAAACCTTCTAGGAAATGGTTACGACTCTGAGTCCCACGATCTGCCAGGTTTCAGCTTGGACATTGTCATGACAGCTTCGAATGCCGCTCATGACCCCAAGGTGACGTTGATCGGCCGTTACGTGCCCGGCTTTCGATGGCGCTTGTCGGAAGATACCGGGCTCATTGTCGTGTTTCTGCTGATGCTTCTTGCCATCGGCATACCGTATCCCGATTTTTTCAGCTTCGGTTCGATGAAGACCATTTTGCGCCAGTCGGCGCTGGTCGGCATCATCGCCTTTGGGATGGTCTACCTGGTGGCGATGGTTGAGATTGATCTTTCGGTCGGGGGTATTTTCGCCGTAGCGGGCTCTCTGCCTGCATTGCTGATCAAGTTTTATCATGTCGACACGTGGCTCGCGGTATCGATCGCGCTCGCAGCCGGTGTCGTTCTTGGCGGCGTGAACGGCATCCTCACAAGCCTTTTGCGGGTTCCGCTGATCATCGTGTCGCTTGGAACATTGTCGGCTTATTTCGGTCTGCATCTGATCTTGTCAGACGGCAAGGCGATTTACGGACTGCCGAAAGATCACCCCTTCTTCCGCATATTCGGCAGCGATTTTCTGCAAATCCCGGCATCGGTGTGGACGGCGATCGTTTGCGCGATTGTGCTGTATTTTGTGTTCAATCATACGCGGTTCGGCGCGACCGTTCGCGCCATCGGCTCAAATCCGGCCGCCGCGGAATTCATCGGCGTACGGACCGGCCTCATCCGCATTTACACAACCGCGCTGGTCGGCTTCTTGGCGGCGTTGTCCGGAATCATGACGCTCGCCTATTTCAAGGCAGTCGACACGTCTTCCGGCCGAAGCCTCGGGCTCCAAGTGATTGCGGCGGTGGTTATCGGAGGGACGTCGCTTGCCGGCGGCTCCGGTACGATCATCGGAGCGGCTTTGGGTGTGCTGATCATTACCACCATAGACAGCGGTCTCGTGTTCTATGGCGTCAATCTCAACTACTCCGAGTTTGTCACCGGCGTTGTGATCATCGGCGCCATCGCCCTCGATCGTGTCCTCAAGCGCCGGCGCGCGCAGTGACAGATGAGCGGGGCAAGGTGATGCACGCGTCTGACCAAGCCGGCGGTGTCCGCGGCGGGCCCGCTTTTACAACAATCTGAAATCATCAATCGGGCAACAACGGGAGGAAAGATATGGAATCGAAAGCGGTAGGGAGCTATTTGCTCCGGCTATCCACAATGACGCTGTTAGGCGGTGTCATCATGGTGCCAGCGGTTATCGTGCCGGCGGATGCAGCACCAAAAGACAAAGTGACGATATCCGTCGTCCAGGCGTTGGCCGCCGGGGAATGGAGCACCGAAATTCTCGCCGGCGCGAATGCCGCCGCCAAGGATCTTGGCGGCAAGGTCCGCATCCGCGCCAGCGGTCCGACAACGTTCGACCCGCAGCGGCAGGTGCAGATGTTCCAAGCCGAGCTGGAAACCAAGCCGGACGCCCTGGTGGTTGTGAACGTCGCGCCGCCGCTGTTCACGCAGCCTGCGCTCGACGCCCAGGCCAGAGGCGCTCACGTCGTCTGGATCAACGTTCCGCCGATGCCCGACGTCAAAAACGCGCTGTTCGTCGCGACCGATGCGTTCGGGATGGGACAGACCGGCGGCGCAATCCTTGTCTCCGAGCTCGAGAAGAGCCTCAAAAAGCCGGCGGCTGAAATTACCGGCGACGTCGTCGGCGCGGTCGAAGTGCCCGGCCTGTCGGTTCTGGAAAATCGGATGGCGGGACAAGTCAGCTACCTCAAAAAGAAGATGCCGAAAATCAACGTCCTTCCGGAGTTCGACTCGAAGCCGGATCGCCAGCAGAATTTTGCGCTGTGGGATCAGGCCATCCGCAAGTCGCCGAACGCGCTGGTTTATCTGGACACCGGCGAAGAGGGTGAAGAAAATATTCCGAAAATCCTGGACACTGACAAAGCCAAGCGTCCCTTCGTGGCTTACGACACCCCGGAAGAAGTCCGCGACGACATTGCCCAAGGTCTGATCACAGCGGCGGTGCCGGCGAATTTCTTCACGCAAGCCTATGTCGCCGTCTACGTCACAGCGCAGGCTCTGCTGGAGGGCAAGCCGCTGCCCGTCGGCTGGGTGAAGGTCCCGCACGTCACCGTCGATAAGGCCAACATTGCGGCCTATCAAAAGGCCTGGGAGAAACCGGAAACCGGTCTTCGCAGTTTCTACAGTGCGCAGATCGAGGCGACGCGGGATCACTTGCCCGCGACCCTGGCGGATCCGGATTTGTACACGCATCCGAAGCAATGATCGTCCGTGGGTACCGCTCGGCTGCGGGCGGTACCCACGCCATTTCTGTCTTTGCGGTGATCGATCAGCCGACCGACGATTGAGAGCTCCAGTGTCAGTCATCTATTCCGCCAGAGGCATCAGCAAGCGCTTCGGCGCGGTGCACGCTCTGAGCGAAGTCGATTTCGACGTCGTCGAAGGCAAGGTCAATGGACTGGTCGGCGCCAATGGTGCCGGCAAGTCGACGCTGTTGAAGATTGTCGCCGGCGCGTTACCGCCAGACTCCGGCGAATTGAAGTTAGACGGCCGCCCGCTTGCCATGACTTCGATCACGGATGCGGCGCAGGCGGGCATCGCCATCGTCTCGCAGGAACTGAGCCTATTCCCGGCACTGAGTGTCGAGGAAAATCTTCTGCTGACACCGACCGGCGGCGATTGGAACGCGCGCCGGGCGTTTGGCCGCCGCGCGCACGACGTTCTGGAACGGCTTGGCGTCAGCGTCGGACTAAAGGAGCGTCTCTATCGGCTACCGTTGGCAGATCGCCAACTGGTCGAAATTGCGCGGGCGCTCCTGCAGAATCCACGCGTCCTCATTCTCGACGAGCCGACGTCATCTCTGCACACCGCCGAGGTGGAACGTCTGCACGATATTATCCGGGGTTTGCGCGATGCCGGCATTGGCATCGTTTACGTCAGTCATTTTCTCGAGGAACTCCTGGAGATATCCGACAATCTGGTTGTTCTGCGTAATGGCAGACGGGTACCGCAGGAAATCGCGCCCGCGGCAGAACAGTTGAAGGCGGTCGTTGCCGCGATGCTGGGCGAGTCCCCGGAGTTTGCTGCGGTTCGCGCTCAACGAACCGATGACCAGCGCTATGCAGATGATCAGATTCCCGAGATCAAAGTCGATCCGTTGCGCATCAACAATCTGAGGGGACCAACAGACCTCATCATCGATCGGCTCGAAGTCAAGCCGGGAGCCATCGTCGGTGTCGCCGGCTTGACCGGATCGGGGGTTGAGGAATTGTTCGCGGTGCTGTTCGGCCTTGCCAGACCAAAGTCGGGGACGGTGACGCTTCCGACCGGCACGCCGCTGCCGAAGAGCACCGCCGGCGCCGTCAAGGCAGGAATTGCCTACACGCCGGCGGATCGCAAGCAATATGGCCTGATGCTGCGGCAGAGCGTTGCTGAAAACGTCGTCAGCGTCCGGGCGCTCACGCTCGGGCGCGATGGATTTGTGCTGGGCGCCGAACGTCTCCGGAAAGTCGCCGCCGAGCGCTGCCGCCAGCTCGGCGTGGTTGCCGGATCGATGGAGCAGCCTGTTGGCGGTTTGTCCGGTGGAAACCAGCAGAAGATCGTTTTCGCCAAGTGGATCGAGGCCGCTCCGTCGTTGCTGATCCTCGACGATCCAACGCGTGGGATAGACATCGGCGCTAAACGGGAAATGCACCGCTTGATGCGGCGTCTCGCCCGGTCGGGAAGGGTCGTCCTGTTCTATTCCAGCGATCCCGGTGAAATCGTAGCGGTGTCGGACCGCGTCATCGTCTTTGTCGACGGTGTCCTGACGCAGGAACTCGATGGCGAGACGCTGACCGAGCAAGAATTGGTGACGGCGATAAACACAAGTGTGAAACCGGCCGTCAAACCGGCTGCCTAGTGCACGATCGTCCTGCGAGACATTCCCAAATCGACCTTGGCTGACGGGTTCGAAGCCCCCGCAAACTTAAAGACTGCTGATCAGACGATTACGTCGGGAGAAGGATCGTAAAAATGTGGGATCTGCGTGGTAAGGTGGCGATCGTTACCGGTGGCGGGCTTGGAATTGGCGCTGCCATTTCAGAAGTGCTCGCGGCGGCCGGCGCCAAGGTCGCGGTAGCCGATATCAATCCCGCAACCGCCGCTGCCACGATTAAGCGGATCACTGCCGCGGGCAACCAAGCCAAGATTTTCGAACATGACGTGACAAGCTGGAAGTCTTCGTTTGCTCTGGTCGATTCCGTCGAGAAAGAATTCGGCCCGATCGACATCCTGGTGAACAACGCCGGCGTTACGAAATGGCAGCCGTTCGTCGAAATAACCGAGGCTGACTGGGACCGGGTGCTCGATATCAATTTGAAAGGCCAATTTCTTGCCGCGCGCGCGGTCGTACCCGGAATGGTTGGACGCCGCCGCGGCCGGATCATCAATCTCGGGTCGGTAACCTCGAAGAAGGGTTACGCCAACGCCATCCCCTACTGCATTTCGAAATTTGGCGTGATGGGGCTCACGCAGGGCCTTGCCGCGGAACTCGCTCCGTTCGACATCACGGTCAACACCGTTTGTCCGGGGATTGTGATGACTCCGCTCCATGACGGCCTCGTCGAGGACATGGCCGCGCAACGCGGGGTTTCTTTCAATCAGGCAAAAGACGACTTCGTCAGCTGGGTGCCGCTAAAGCGGCCGCAGGAGCCCGTCGACGTCGCCAATATGGTCGCTTATCTCGCGTCCGATTTCGGGCGGAATTTGACCGGCGGCACCTATCACGTCGACGGCGGGATGGTGATGGACTGAGTTCCCGGGCGCGCAGATTGAAATTTGAAAAGCGTGAGTACGACAATGGGCGGCGAAAAACGGCGCATTGAAACAAAAAATCACACGATGTGGATCGGCAATGTGCGCAATCTATCCTTTCAGGATCAACTGAAGGCGACGGCCGCGGTCGGTCTCAACGAGATGAGCATGACGCCGCTCGACGTCGATCGTAACCGGGCGAAGGGCATCTCCCCGCGAGACATGCGGGTGATGGCTGCGGACGCGGGCATAAGCCTTCCAATCCTCGATCCGATGGCCAGCTGGGCGCCACATTGGCGTTCGGGAATATCCGATCCCGCCTGGATGGAATTTCTCGGCTACTCGGCGGACGATTTCTTCCGCATTGCGGAGCAATTGGGCGTTTCCACAATGACCGTGATCGGAACACTTCAGGCCGGTCTCGCTTCGGTACCGGAAATCGCCGAAAGCTTCGCATCATTAGCCGATCGAGCGTCATCGCACGGCGTACACTGCGTATTGGAGTTCATCCCCCTGTGGGGCATCTCCAACTTGGCGATGTCGTGGCAAATCCTTCAAATCGCCGACCGTCCAAACACCGGGCTCGCGTTCGACTTTTGGCATTACATGCGGGGCGGACGAGACGACGCGCTGCTGCGATCGATTCCCGGAAGCAAGATCGCATATGTTCAGGTAACGGACGCCGAAGCTTCTCCGCCGCCCGGGCGATCGCTTCATGACGATTGCTTGTTGCATCGTCTGCAGCCCGGCGAGGGTGGTTTGCCGATCAAGGAGCTTCTGGACATTCTTTGCGAGATCGGGGGCACACAGAGAATAGGCCCCGAGGTCTTCTCGGCGAAGCTTGATGCGTCATCAGCGGACGCGATTGCTGAAGCACTGCGCGAACCGTATTGGCGGGCGCTCGCGGAATCCGGGATCGGCGGGCCGGCTCACTGATTGATGGGATAAATGAACTGAGGAGGAAGATTTGTCAGGACTTGTCGACCAAAAATCGATCATTGTAACCGGCGCCGGCAGCGGCATCGGCGAGGCGATTGCACGCGATCTCGCGGCCGAGGGTGCGCGGGTCGCCATTGCCGACATCGATCTTGCCGCAGCCGAGCGCGTCGCCGCCTCGATCCGCAAGGACAGTGGTGAAGCGACGGCGCTACAGGTCGATGTGGTGGACCGAGCGAGCGTTCAGGCCATGATCAAGGCGGCCGTCCGCACCTACGGCAGGCTGGATGTCATGTTCAACAATGCGGGCATCAGTAAAGCCGGCTTGTTTCTGGAAGCGACCGAGGCGGACTTCAACCGCATTATGGGTATCAATGCGATGGGGGTGCTGATCGGAATGCAGGAGGCTGCAAAACAGATGATCGCGCAAAACAGCGGCGGCAAGATCATCAATACCGCATCGATCGCCGGAAAAGTGGGCGAGCAGATCGCCACGATTTATTGTGCAAGCAAAGCCTGCGTCATCTCGCTGTCTCAGGCCGGCGCCGAAGCGCTCGGTAAATACAATATTACAGTGAACTGCTTCAGTCCCGGCTTCGTCAAAACTCCGCTCTGGGATGGTTTGGACAAGGATCTTATCAACGCCGGTTACAGAGACGAGCCGAACGCCGTTGATGAGCTTGCCAGGAACAAAGCGATCCTGGGTCGCGTGTCGACGCCGGCCGATTTGATCGGAGCAACGACGTTTCTCGCTTCTGAAAGATCAAACTACATTACTGGCCAGAATCTCATGGTCGATGGCGGCGTGAGGATGGTCTAGCCGCTACGTCGTGCCGAGCATGATGCTGCGCAGCCAGCAGAACGCGGGATCGTAGGCAAACCGCGAATGCCAGATCAAATGCTCGGTGAACGACGGCATTTCAAACGCTACGGCAAGCGTGCGCAGGCCCGACAGGCTCGGCGCTACGTCCACCATGCGGGACGGCAGGACGCCGACCGCGCGTGTGCCGCGAACCAGTGCCGGAATGACATTGAAGCTTGGCACGTTCATCACCGGGTTGCTGCGGCTTCGGGCGCCGCCGATCCGCAATTCGCTGGTTTGCATCGTGACGCCGGCAAACTGCGCCATGATGTGCGGAAATTCGAACAAGCGCTCCAGGGCGACGACGCCGCGCAATGGATGATCTTCGTCTACGATGCAACAATAGACCTCCGAGAACAGCGTGTCGGCGCGCAGCAAATGGTCCGCGGCGGCTTCCGCCTGACTGTTGGGATTGCCGGTGATGCACAAATCAACCGTGCCGCTGCGCACATGATCAAGCGGTGAATTAATCGGCACGATGTCGTAGCTGAGGTGAGGCGCCTGTCGCTCGATACGCCGGAACACCGCGGACAGATACACCATCGTGCTGTAGTCCGACGCCATGATGCGAAAGCACCGCCTGTCCGTTTTTGGATCGAACAGAGGTTTGGCGGAAATCGTCGAGTCGATTTGCAGAATTGTCTGCCGCACGGATATGGCGAGCGATTGCGCGAACGGCGACAGGTCGTAGCGGCGGCCGTTGCGGACCAGCAGTTCATCGTCGAACTGATCGCGTAGCCGGCGCAGGATGCCGCTCATCGTTGACTGGGTGACGTGTATCTTTTTCGCCGCCCGGGTGACGTTCTTTTCCGCCAGCAGCGCATCGAGCGATGTCAGCAGGTTCAGATCGAAATTCTGCATTTGTTATCAGACCGTTAGAGGCTTGCACCGAAGTATCGGCCCAGCCGATACTTCAAGTTGAAAAACTCGATTTGTCAACATCGGGGTCGGGTGCAACCGTCCCGCTAACGATCAAGACAACCGATGGAGGAAAGCGTGCAGCTCGCCAAGACTGTGCCTTTTGCGCCCAAGCAGACGACGAACCGAGTTCTCCGGTGTTGCTCGATCGGGTTCGCGAGCTCAAACCCACCTTCCGCGACGGCGCACGCGATACCGAGACCAATCGGCGGGTGTCAAAAAAAACCATGGACCTGTTGCGCGATGCTGAGCTTACCAAGCTGGTGCGGCCGGCCAGGTTCGGCGGTTTCGAATATGGCCTGACCGAATTGGCGCAAATCGCGTTCGAGCTCGGCTCGGTTTGCGGCAGCACCGGTTGGTGCGGCTCGCTGGCGATGTGTTATCAGTGGATGACATCGTTTTTTCCGCTCGAAGGGCAGAATGACGTTTGGAGCGATCCCGACAATCTCGTCGCCGGGTCCTACAATCCAAGCAAAGAGGTCGAGATCGTGCCGGGCGGCATCAAGCTTGCCGGCACCTGGCCATACGCAAGCAATTGCGAGAACAGCCAATGGATCATGCTGGGCGCGCTTTTGCAGAATGCCAAGGGCCCGCCCGACGTGATGTGGTGCCTTGTGCCGATGGCCGACACGGTGGTGGATCAGGACACCTGGTTTACCAGCGGCCTGCAGGGCACCGGCAGTAAGACCGTGCGCATTGAGAAGCCGGTCTTTGTTCCCGATCACCGGATGATGCGCTTTGCCGACATTGTTGCCGGGACGGTTCCAGGAACGGAGCATCGACAATAACAACATGAGCCGGTTCGGCTTCACCACGTTCGGTCCGACCGCCCTTGTGGCGCCGATACTCGGCATGGCCCAAGGCGCGCTCGATGCCTTTATCCACCTGGCGCAGACCAAAGTGCGGGCAGCGAAGCCCGGTATGGTCGTTCCGATGGCGAACTCGCCCATGGTCCAGAACAAGATCGGCGCCGCGTCAGCCACGATCGAGTCGGCGCTTGCGCTGCTGCTATCCAGCGTCACCGCCGCTGAAGATAAAGTCCGGCGCGGCATCCCGCTGGAGATCGGTGAGCGCGTCGCCATACGCCGTAATCAGGGCTTTGCCGCCAAGCAGTCGGTCGCGGTGGTCAACGATCTGTTTGCGAAGGAAGGCGCGGCCGGCAGCGACCTCGCGGCGCCGTTGCAGCGTTTCTGGCGCGATGTCAACGCGGCTGCATTGCATCTCAGCCTCGACTGGGAGGCGATCGCTGCGATGTACGGTCAGCAAAAGCTCGGCCTCGATCCGGTCGGTCTCTACTGAGATTTCCGAGGATGACCGACACTCAACTTCGCGGCACGTCTTCGGCGAGTGGCGGACTTGGTCAATAGTCGTCAAGGCGAGCAACTGATCGTCGACGCGAAGCTCGCGTTGCGGCGTTTGGCAAGTTCGGTGTGCGTCGTGACATGCCGCCACGACGGACGAAACTATGCGATGACGGCGACCTCGGTCAGTGCGCTCAGCATGGAGCCGCCTTCCATGCTGGTGTGTGTCAACCGATCGGCGGCGTTTCACAGGGCGCTCAATCGCGCGAGCGATTTCGCAATCAATGTCCTCTGCCGCGCGCAAATCGATATTTCGCGGTTGTGCAGCGGCGGCGCGAGCCCCGAAGGCCGGTTCAACGTCGGCGACTGGGACACCCGCGCCGCGGCACCGTTACTCATCGATGCGCAGGCTGCGATCGTTTGCCGGAAAGATAAAGCGCTGGACTACGGCACACACACGGTCTTCATGGGTCGCATTGTTTCCAGTATCAATGAACGGCGACGTGGATCCCCTGATTTACCTGGACGGGCAATATACCGGCCGCGCGGCCTGATGATCCGAGAGAGTGGCGGGCGCAGCCGCGTTGAACCGCAGGTTGACTCGTACGACAAATGTTGACAGATCGCGCTGGAACAGCGGACCATACAGACAAGATGTCTCCCAGGGAGGACCGGCACATAATGAACGTGGATGAGCGCGTCGCCCAGCTCACGCAGAAAATGTTGCGGCGAAAATTTTATGCCGTCCTCTCGAAGGCCTCGCCGACACCTGAAAAATTGAAGCCGCTTTTGCCGGAGCATCTCGAATACATGATCGGGCTGGAAAAACGCGGCCTCTTGTTTGCTTCAGGACCGCTGGCCGACGGCGCCGGGCCGCCGACCGGCGCCGGGTTAACTATTTTGCGAACCTCAAGCATGGAGGAAGCACGCGCGCTGGCGGAAATGGACCCGTTCGTCAAAAATGGGCTGCGGACCTTCGAGCTCAAGGAATGGACGGTCATGGAGGGGACGCTGGGACTGCGAGTCAATCTCTCCGATCAATCGGTAGAAGTGGCGTAAAAGGACGTTGGGGAATGGAGACGGTTGGCTTTGTCGGGGTCGGCAAGATCGGAATGCCGATCTCCCAAAACCTCATCAAGAGCGGGTATCGCGTCGTCGGCTATCGGCGCAGTTCGCTTGCCGAGTTCGAGAAGATCGGTGGCGTCCCCGCCCGGTCAGCGGCCGAAGTCGGCGCGCAGGCTGACGTGGTGTTTTCATGCCTGCCGTCGGATGAGGCGCTCGAAGAGGCCGTGCAGGGCCCGGCGGGACTCGTGCAATCGGCTCGACCGGGCCAGATCGTGGTCGAACTCGGTTCCTATCCGGTTCCCGTCAAAGCGCGGCAGATCGAGCCGCTGGCGCACAAGGGCGCCGTTTTCATCGACGGCGAAGTCTCCGGCACGCCGGGCATGGTTTCGGCGCGCAAGGCCGTGGTTTATCTCGCCGGCGACGAACAAGCGTGCAAGAAGGTCGAGCCGGTGGTGGCCGGCTTTGCCGATTCCTGCATTTATTTCGGCGCGTTCGGCGCCGCGAGCCGCGTCAAGCTCATCAACAATCTGCTGGTGGCGATCAACATCGCCGCGACGGCCGAAGCCATGGCGCTCGGCCTTAAAGCCGGCGTTGACGTGCCCTTGATGATCAAAGCGATCGCGACCGGCAGCGGCGGCTCGACCCAGTTCGGCATCCGCGCGCCGTGGATGGCGGAGCGCCGTTTCAAGCCGCCGCAGGGGACCATACCGGGGCTGCAGCACTACGTCGACATGATCGGGCATTTTGCCGACGAATTCGGCGTGGCGACGCCGCTGCTTGATCGCACCGCTGAACTGTTCGATCGCTTCGTGGCGATGGGGCTTGCCGACTGCGACGGCGCCGCGATGATCGACGTGATCAGCTCGCTGCCGCGAGAGTCAAACAACACCAAAGGGCCCGCCGGGCCTCGCAAACTAACAAAGGAGAGTTAGCATGATCCGGGTCAGCAAGATTGCTCACGCCAGTTACGAAACGCCCGATCTCGACCAGCAGATCGAGTACTACACCGACATTATCGGGCTTACGGTCGTCGCCAAGGAGAAGGACAAGGCGTATCTGGCTTCCACCGTCGACCACCATTCAGTTGTGCTGGAGCGTGGCCCAAAAGCCCAGTGCGTGCGTCTCGCCTTCCAGATCGCAACCGACGCCGATCTCGGCGAGTTCGAGAAGCAGGTCGCCGCGCACGGCGTCAAGACAACGCGAAAGAAGGATCCGGAGCCCTCGATCTCCGACATGGTGACGTTCGCCGATCCGAAGGGCACGACCATGGAAGTGTTCAAGCGCGACGCCTTTTCGCACCAGAAATTCCAACAAAAGGGCATTGTGCCGTTTAAGCTTGGCCACGTTGCTTTCCATGTCACTGACGTGAAGCACGTCACCAAATTTTATTGCGACGTGCTGGGCTTTCGCGAATCCGACTGGATGGGCGATTTTTTCTCATTCTTGCGTTGCGGCCCCGACCATCACACCATCAACCTGATGCAGACCGGTTCGAATCGTCACTTCCACACTGCATTCGAGCTGCGCGATTGGGGCCACATGCATGATGCCTGCGACTTCCTGAGCCTCAAGGGCTACAAGCTCCTGTGGGGACCGGGCCGCCACGGCATCGGGCACAATCTCTTTGCCTATCATCGTGCGCCGAACGGTCTCATCACCGAGACTTTCGCCGAGCTCGACCGCATGAACGAAGAGCTCGGCTATTTCGAGCCGCGGCCCTGGCACCGCGACAATCCGCAGCGGCCCAAGGTGTGGGAGAAAGACCCATCGGCTTCTAATCTGTGGGGCGTGATGCCGGGCGACGAGATGATGCAGTAAAAGGTCTTCCCGCCTGGCGGGGAGCGCGAATCCGGGAGAGCGTCCATGCGAGCCATTTGGCGTGCGGCTGTTGCAGCTGTCACGGGTTTGCTGCTCGTGGCGCAGACGCCCGCTTCGGCGGCTGAACCGATCAAGGTCGGCCTCAGCCTGGCGATGACCGGCGGGGTAGCGCAGAACGGCAAACAGCTTTTGCTTGCGCTTCAGCTGTGGCGCGACGACGTCAACACCAAGGGCGGCCTCCTCGGCCGCCCGGTCGAACTCGTTGTCTACGACGATCAAAGCAATCCATCGAACGTGCCGGGTATCTACAACAAGCTCATCAACGTCGACAAAGTCGATTTGCTGCTCGGGCCGTACGCCACCAATATGGCCGCGGCGGCGATGCCGGTTATTGTTGAAAACAAGAAGCTCACCATCAGCATGATGGCAGTGAGCGTCAACCGGCACTTCAACTACCCGAAATATTTCTCGATGCTGTCGACCGGACCGGACGGAGTGAGTGCGTTTACCAAGGGCTTTTTCGCTCTTGCCGCGGCGCAAAATCCGAGGCCGCAGACGGTCGCGATGCTGTCGGGCGACGCCGAGTTCGCGCGCACCTCGGCAGACGGCGCGCGCGAGAACGCCACGGCCGGCGGTTTCAAGATCATTTACGACAGGAACTATCCGCCGGCGACCACGGACTTTGCGCCGACCGTCCGTGCCATTCAGGCCGCAAATCCCGACATCGTGTTCGTCGCCGCGTATCCGCCGGACACGGTCGGCATCGTCCGGGCTGCGCACGAGATCGGGTTGAAGCCAAAAATGTTCGGCGGCACCATGATCGGATTGTTGATCACGCCGATCAAGACCCAGCTTGGTCCGATTCTTGACGGCCTCGTTATCATGCAAAGCTTCGTGCCGGCGCCGACCTTCAATTTCCCGGGCGTCGCCGATGTGCTCAAGCGCTACCGCGCAATTGCTGCCGGTGAGAAAATCGATCCGCTGGGTTACGGTTTTGTGCCGTTCGGCTATGCCGCCGGACAGGTGCTGGCGCAGGCGGTGGAAGGAGCCAACAGCCTCGACGCCGACAAGCTCGGCGCCTACATCCACAGCCACAAATTTGAAACCGTAGTCGGCGAAGTTCAATACGGCGCCGACGGCGAATGGACCCAGGGGCGAACCATGTTCACGCAATTTCAGAACGTGGCGCCGAATGATTTCGAACAGTTCGCCGACGGCAAGGTCGAGCCGGTGTTGTGGCCGCCGGCATACAAGACCGGCGACATGATCTATCCCTACGCCGATGCGCAGAAATAACAACCGGGCTTAGTTACTCGCTTTTGCCGCCGAGTTGCTTGAGTTTGGCGAACACGGCCTCGACGTTGAGATCCTCTGACTTCTTCGCGGCAGCGGCCGCGACGGCAGGCGCCGGCTCGGGCTCTTCCCTGGGTGCCGTGGTAACCGACGCCGGCAGCAGCGTTGCGCCCTGCGTCTCGGCTGGCGCCGGCTTCTCCTTCGCGGCGCGCTGAACTTCGAGATCGAGATCGATCTGCGAGCAAAGGCCGAGTGTCACCGGGTCGAGCGGTGTCAGGTTCGCCGAATTCCAGTGGGTCCGATCGCGGATCGCCTGGATGGTCGATTTGGTGGTCCCGACCAGCCGCATGATCTGGCTGTCCTTCAGCTCCGGATGGTTGCGCACCAGCCAGAGGATGGCGTTTGGCCGATCCTGGCGACGTGACACCGGCGTATAGCGCGGGCCCTTCTTGTGCGGCGCTTCGGGGAGGCGAACTTTGGGTTCGGCAATGTGCAGGCGTTGGTCGGGATGGGCCTCCGCTTCGGCTATCTCTTCGCGGGTCAGTTGCCCGGTCAAGATCGGGTCCGACCCTTTGATGCCTTGCGCGGCGTCGCCATCGGCGATGGCTTTCACCTCCAGCGGATGCAGCTTGCAGAAATCCGCGATCTGGTCGAACGACAAAGCGGTGTTCTCGACCAGCCACACTGCTGTTGCTTTCGGCATCAAGGGGGCGACAGCCATGAGCAAATCTCCTTTGCGCTCCGCCCGCCCGTTAGGGCGAAGCCACTAAAGTCATCAACGATGACTGGAAAAGCGCACGGAATATAGGCGGCCCAACCGCCCCGCGCAACCCGGTGTGACTTGCAGAACCGGCCCGATTTGTCACAAAAGGAGGGGCAAGACGCGGTTCCCGCGGTGCTCAAACGGAGCTTCCTTTGGCCGAGACGGCCGCTGAAATCCTTAACGCTTATCGCGACGGAACCGCTGCCCCGGAGGACATGGTCGCGCGGAGTTTTGCGCGCATCCGCGCCCACGGCGATCCGGCGATTTTCATCGCGCTGCGCGATGAAGCCGAGGTGATCGCCGAGGCGCGCGCGCTCGTACAGACTGGCGACAAGACGCTTCCGCTTTTCGGTATTCCGGTCGCGGTCAAAGACAATATCGACGTCGAGGGTCTGCCGACGACCGCAGCGTGCCCGGCTTACAGCTATCGCCCGAGCCGGGACGCCACTTGCGTGGCGCGGCTGCGCCAGGCCGGCGCACTCATTATTGGCAAGACCAATCTCGATCAATTCGCCACCGGCCTTGTCGGCGTGCGCACGCCGTACGGCATTTGCCGTAATCTGTTTGACGACAAACTTATCCCGGGTGGATCAAGCACGGGCTCCGCGATCGCGGTCGCCGCCGGATTGACGCCGCTCGCGCTCGGCACCGACACCGCCGGGTCGGGCCGCGTGCCGGCCGGTTTCAACAACATCGTCGGATTGAAGCCAAGCCGCGGTCTCGTTTCCGCGGCGGGCGTGGTGCCGGCGTGCCGTACGCTCGACTGTGTTTCCATCTTCGCACTGACAGTCGATGACGCGATGGCGACGCTGAACGTGGTGGCCGGCCCCGATGCAGCCGATTTTTCTCACGTGCACGGCCAGTGCGCGCGGTCGGGCCGATGCCGAGCGGTGTCAGGCTCGGCGTGCCGATGCCGGGGCACCGCTTGTTCTTTGGCGATCGCGCCTCGGAAGCGGCCTATCGGGCGGCTCTGGAAAAATTCGCGGAGCTCGGCGCGAAAATCGTCGAGTTCGACATCGAGCCGTTCTATGCGGCAGCGCGGCTCCTCTACGAAGGGCCATGGGTTGCGGAGCGTTACCTGACGGTGCGCGCGCTCATTGCCTCTTCGCCGGAATCGCTCCATCCGGTTACGCGGCAGGTCTTGCTCGCCGGAGCGCACGGCACTGCCGCGGAGGCGTTCGCCGCCTTTTATCAGCTTGAGCAGTTGCGGGGCGTTCGCGATCACACCTTCCGTGCGATCGATGCGATGTTGCTGCCGACGGCGCCGACGATCTATACGGTCGAGCAGGTGCTTGCCGATCCAATCGGGCTCAATAGCCGGCTCGGCACTTACACCAACTTCGTCAATTTGCTCGACATGTGCGGCCTTGCCGTGCCGGCGAGCATGCGGCCCGATGGCATCCCATTCGGTGTGACGTTACTGGCGCCCGCCGGCGAGGAGGCGGCGTTGGCGGCGATCGGCCGCGAATTCCACCACGCCAGCGGTTTACCGCTCGGCGCCCTGAACAAGCCGCAGCCGCCGCTGGCGCCGACGCCCGCGGCACCGGCGGAGGCGGAGGTGGCGATCGCTGTGGTCGGCGCGCATCTCTCCGGCATGCCGCTCAACAGCGAACTGCGCGCGGCCGGCGGCCGCTTGCTTGAGCGCACGGCAACCGCGCCGCATTACCGGCTCTACGCGTTGTCCGGCACAAAGCCGGCGAAGCCCGGTTTGTTGCGAGTCAAAAACGGCGCTGGCGCCAGTATCGAGGTGGAAGTCTGGGCGTTATCGGAAAGCGCCTTCGGCCGCTTCGTCGCGGCGGTGCCGCCGCCGCTTTCGATCGGCACGCTCGAACTCAAAGATGAGCGCGGCGTCAAAGGATTTTTGGTGGAGGCCGAGGCGATTGCCGGCGCGCGCGATATTTCAAGCTTTGGCGGATGGCGCGCTTTTACCGCGTCTGGTTCCCCGGCTGAGTTGAGGATGCCAGCCAACAGCGAATAGCACCAGCCCTGCGCGCATTTCCATGCCCGGTATTCAAACGTAGGCAGGCGGAAACAATGACAAATGCGGGCCAGCGAATTTAGCTTAGCACATGATGGACTTAAAAAAATGGGCCGCTCATATCCGTTAAGGGTCGCTGAGCGTCGGCGGCGCGCTGATCTGGTTTCAAACAGGAAATCGACTGATTAAGTAGCCGGGAAAATGGGAGCTGCAGGCCATGACGTGGGTGATGGCCTCGCGATCATATTCGTCGCCCGACCGGTAATGATCAAAAAAGCTGTTCAGCCGCGACACCCGTTCGGTCATCGCCTGCACGGATTGCAGGCCGACCGAAACGCCGTAATTGGTGAAGGCGAACTTGACGTAAGGGAGATCGGGCTCGCGGCAGAAATAGCCGTCTTCACGCCACATCAGATCGAGCATGGCGAGGCTGCGTTGCCGCTGCGCCGCGGCCCAATGCTCGGCCGGAAAGAAGTGCGTCAGCCATAGCATCATGCCGAGGCCAAGGTCCTGGGTGATGCGGAGACCCGCCACGGTGGTGTCGATGAGCGCGCGCATATCGGCGATCTCGTGAGCCAAGGCGCGCTCATCAAGGCATCGATAGGAGATGTAGCCGTCGAAGGCATCGAGCGCGCCGAGGCCGAAGCCCGGATAGGGCGCGCTCAAATCCTCCTTCATCTTCCAGACAACGCCGCGGCCCGGCATGACAAAAGCCAGGTGAATCTGGCGCACCAGATCGATGCCCTTGCGCCGATAGTCCGGCACATGGCGGGCGAGCACCGAGAGCGCGTACAGCCACATCGCCAGATAGTGAAAATATTGGCCGTCCCGGTCCGGCGCCTCGCCGATGCGAATGCCACGCGGGCGGCCGAGCACCCGGTCGACCTCGGACACGACCCACTCAGCTTCGTCAAGGAACCGCCGTTCGCCCAGTGCCGCAAAAAGCGAAACCAGCAGCACGACGCCGAACGCATCGGTCCATAAGTAGCGAAGCCCGTTAGGCCAGATGCGCTCCGCGCGCATCCAGTTCAACTTGTCAAGAACGTAACCGACGTCCTTGCGAGCGGTCACAGCAATACTCCCTGGCGGCGCTCACACCCCGAACGGATAGGTATCGGGCAATCCGGCAAGCTCCGCGGTATCGAACGGTGTGACCGCGCGGGTTTCATCAAACCAGATGTATTCGTCGAATTGCTGCGGCAGGATCGCCTGAAAATAATGACTGGCGCGTTCGGTTTCCGGCCGGTAGATGACACCGATCGCCCGCTCAAGCTGCGGTTTGCTCAAGCCCTGCGGACCAGTCAGCTCGGCGCGATTACGCAAACCCAACATAAAACGGGGCTGCCTGGTGGCATGGCACAGGCGCTCATAACTCTTCGGCAGCGCCGGCTGGACCTTCTTGATTTCCATCGGCCCATCCCAATCGGATGCCGCCGCCACGGTGCCGCTGTTGGTGCCAAAGCCAACCAGATAGGCGCTGCTGCCGAATTCCTGGCGGCACAAGTGACCGATATTGTGCTCGCCGCGCGAGGCCATTTCGGTCGCCGCCGCATCGCCGACGTGGGAATTGTGCGCCCACACGATCGCCTTGCTGTCGGGCCCGTAAAACGCCAGGAGGTTCTTCAGCGTCGTGAACATGTGTTCGTCACGAAGATTCCACGACGCGCGCGAACCATAATACATAACCCGATAATAGCGCTCGGCGTTGGTGACGAGGCGCGCATTCTGTACCGCGTCGAAATAGCGTTCGCCGTCATGCCCGACATAGGCGAGACGCTTCGCCAGCAGATCCTTGAGTGCGCTGACCACATTCGGCTCGCAGGTTCTGTAGGCGCCGACCAGCGCGGCTTGCCCATAGGTCGCGGGGTCGCCCTGCCACGGCGTCAGACAGCCGTACCGCTCACGCGCAACCGTGGCGGCGTCGGGATCGATCTCGTCGAGATAATTCAGCACCGCGCGGATCGACACATACAGGCTATAAAGATCGAGACCATGAAACGCCACCCGCGCCGCGGGCTTGCTCGCTGCATTGTGCTCGCGCAGCCAGTTGACGAAGTCACGCACTTCATTGTTGCGCCACATCCAGGTTGGGAAGCGCGCGAACGCCGTCCATTCGGCGGCAGGATATTCGAGATGCCGCACATAATGATCGACGCGCGCAGCATCCGGCCAGTCGCCTTCGATGGCGATGAAGCGGAACCCCTTCTTGATAATCAATTCGCGGGAGATGCGCTCGCGCATCCGGTAAAATTCCGAAGTGCCGTGGGTTGCCTCGCCGAGCAGGACGACACGCGCAGCGCCGATCCGTTGCAGCAGCGGGCCGAGATCGGCAGTGTCGATCGAAGCGAACGGCTCCGCCGCATCGGCGATCTTTTTGACGAGCTTTTCTTCGCCGACATCGCTCGTCGGCCGCACATAGTGACTGCGGGCCGGCTCCGCCTGTTCGGGTGCCCACCCTTCCTCGCCAAGCAGCGGAACGAAGCGCACATCGGCGAGGTCCTCGCTCCGATATTCGTTCTGCGCAATTCGTGTCACCCGTACAAGTTCTTGAGCGCGCTGATCCGCACCTACGGGGATCACCAGCCGGCCGCCGATTTTGAGTTGGTGTTTTAGAGATTCCGGAATCGTTGGGCCGCCGGCGGCCACAATGATTGCATCAAAGGGCGCGTGCGCCGGCCAACCGCGGGTCCCGTCGCCGTGCAGAACATGGACATTGCCGTAGCCAAGATCGGCCAGCGTCGCGGCGGCCTTCTCGGCCAACGGGCCATGACGCTCGACGGTGTAGACATCTGCAGCAATTTCGGAAAGGACTGCCGCCGCGTAGCCCGAACCAGTACCGATTTCGAGGACCTTCTCGCCGCCGCGAAGCATCAATGCCTCGGTCATAAGGGCGACGATATAGGGCTGCGAAATTGTCTGGCCCTCTTCAATCGGCAAGGCCGTGTCTTCATAAGCAAACTCGCGAAGCCGCTCCGACAGAAAAGATTCGCGAGGAACGCTGCGCACCGCATCGAGAACAAGCTCGGAGCGAACACCCCGCGCGTGAATGGCCGTTTCAACCATCTCCCTGCGCAGTCTTGAAAATTCGCCTTTAGAAAGCTCGTCCATCGATCATGCCCTACCGGTTCCCGACGAGTATCGGTCAGCTTGGACCAAGGCATTTGCATTACGTTGCCACTAACAAGTGGTTTTCTGACAGTTCCAGCATTGATCTACATCAACAGGGTCAACTGCCGACCTGCTGCCGCAGACTGCTGCGGCGCAACCATTCGAAATGGCACAGGATCACAATACTCGCCGCCGCCGCGAAGAAGCACCACACCGAAACGAATGCTTCCCAATAGAACGCATAGGCCACAACCAAGCCTGCGAGAACGATTGCACCAAGGACGACCACGGTGCGCTGCGATGACAACAAGAGGGGGAGGCCAGTCGCGGCGAGATAAGCAACCCCGACAGAATCCGGCTGTCGATATCCCGTCCCATAGACGATGTGACCACCCAAGATTGTCGCGAGATGCGGTTGTCTAAAAATCCCCCAGAGCAAATAAGTGCCAACTCCCGCTCCGACGCCCAAGCAGACGACCATCAAAAGCCTGCGACGCTCACTTGGCTCGATCAGCCATACTGCGATTGGTACGTACAACGGCCAGAATGCTTCCGCGAAAAACAGGTAAAGGAATGTCAACATCGTTGACAGCGATCCATCCGGTGCCAGTGGAAGGTTGAGCCATAATAGTCCCTCGATGCTCTGCTGGAGGGCAAAGAGAAGAGGCGTGGCCGCCAGCGGCGCTTCTCGCCGCGCACTGACGCGGGTCAGAGCAACTATTCCAATGGCGCCCGTTATCCCGGCCGTGACGAAACTCGCTGGGGCCGAGAAGCACATCGTTTTCTTTCTATGTTTTAGTCACCGCAACGGGACGATCCCGACGCGAACAAACCGGGGAAGAAGAACATCCATGTCTAATCGCGGTGCTCCATGCCACTAATTCATACCTGCCTGCGGGCGAAGACCGCCGTCGCAGAAATTTCGACCGCAGAGATTGGTGGCAGTCATTTTGTCTTCGGCATGAATGATTGGTTGCTGAATGGAGACGCCGTCGGAACCTGTATGGTGATAAAACCCACATGGGCTGCCTCGTGACAGCTGTTGCAGGCAGCGGTGAGGGAGGTGAAAGCGCTGGCGAAGCGCGCGCCGCTTTTGGCCTTAATGGCGCTGGATAGCGCAACCAAAGGCTCGTCGATCATACTGATCTTCTCGATGGGAATGTTTTGATAGAGCCGCGCTGCATTAGTGAGACTGTCCTCAATCTGGCCCAGTTCGTAGCTTGCGAGCTCCCAATTGCCTAGCTTGCCTGCGTACGAAAGCTTGAAATGGCGCAATTGAGTTGCCCCCATAATGTCGCCGAGGGTAGGCACGTAAGTGTCGCCCGCGGTCGGCGGCCGGTATGCATAGGGCACGGTGTCCTCGGCAAATGCCGGAAGCATCCCTGCGACGATGGCGAGAGCGGCAATCGAGCTATATTTCATGAAAACTTATTCGGTGAATGCGGAGCGCCAAGCACGGTCCCGGACCCGGAAATAATCCGGGGCCGTGCAACGAAGCAATTAGGCGGCTTTGACGGTGATCTTCTTTTCCGCTTTTTGCGCTTCTGCACTCTTGGGCAAAGTTACCGTCAGGAGGCCCTTTTTAAAGCTGGCTTCAACTTTGTCGGTATCGACGCCGTCGGGCACGGTGATGGTGCGCTGGAATGAGCCGAAGCTGCGCTCGCGCATGTAGTAGTCCTTCTTCGTTTCTTCTTTCTCGTCGCGCTTCTCGCCCTTGATCGTCAAGGTATCGTTGCCGAGCTTCACTTCGATGTTCTTTTCGTCCATGCCGGGCAATTCCGCGGTAACCTCGTAGGCCTTGTCGGTCTCGGTGAAGTCGACAGCGGGCATTTTGCCAAACGCGGTCTCGATCTGGCGGAACGGGGCGCGCCAAAAACCGCCGTCGAAGTCATCGATCAGTCGATCTACTTCGCGGCGAAGATTCTCGAATGGCCGCCACATCTGCGGCGCGGGAGCGGGACCTTTTTCAGTTTTTACAGCGAGTTTGGTCGGTTCGGTCATGACACATCCTTTCACGGAAAAATGACGAACTTAAATAGGCTCGCTGTTTCGCACCCGACATTGATTTGGATCAAGGGAGCGCCCAGCCGTGAAATGCTAAATACATTTAGAAAATGGACAGGAGGATGTTGTGGCACAAAAGCAGAGCGACAACGAACGAACCGGAAATTTCCCGCTATTTAACGTAGTTTCCGGAGACTTCGCCGCGACAGTAAAAAAAGGTATGGACGAATTTGCCAAGGCACAGAAAGAGCTAGTCGGAAAATTCCAAGAGTTCGAACCAACAATGGCTCGACCGCCTTCAGGCCGAGGCAACTCTGACCTCTGAATTCGCATCGAAGTTGACGGCAGCAAGTTCGATCCCGGATGCAATGACCGCGTGTCAGGAGTGGGGCAGTCGGCGGTTCGAGATGATGACCGAAGATACCAGGCATCTTGTGGACGACGCGCAGAGATTCATGCAGACGGGCGCGCACCTGCTCACGAACACATGGCAATCGGAAGGCTTTGGCGCCAGCAAATAGCTTCTATTGGCGACGTGCCGCCGACGCGGCTAGGCCGTGAAATATAAGATCTGCTGGACGGACAGTTTGCCAGAGCCCGTTATGCCCCCCGATAGCCGACGTATTGCTGCGTACCAGCGAAATGCAGCAATAATACCGGACGCAGTTGCCGACGAGCGGCCCCAGTTCGTCGTCGCTTTTTTTCTTTTGCAGTCTGCATTCATCTGTCGAGAAATTCTTGCACGAGATCGGCCAAAACCTCACCGCCGCGCGTGTTTAAGTGGACGCCATCAATATGGAACTGGTAGCCGTTCATCCGCGCGATTTCATCGAAGCTGTGACCCAGGATCAATTCGCGAAGGACGTAGTCTCGGTAAAATGACAAAAAGCTGAAATTTGTGAAAGCGCGACCGGGCGAGGCCATTATTTGCTGATGGAGCGCTTCGTACAAAGGGATATAGCCGGTCATTTCCTTCCGGGATATTTCCTTGATGATTTGGTTGTATTGCTCGACACGCTCGTTCAGCTCCTGCTGAACAGGGTTTGTTGAAGCCGGGTCTTCCCCTATCTCCTGTACCGATACCAACGCGATCTTGGCAGGGGTTTCCCCTTTGATACGACGCACGATAGCCAGCAGGTTCTCACGGAACCACTCAGGGGAGGGTTTACTCGGAAGTCGTTTCCAGACGCGGAAAAGGCGCCCAACATTTTCAAAAACCTGGGATAAAACATCATTGCCCCCGATGAGGATTATAACTTTGTCGGGATGGCACGCTATGACCTTCGGCACCCGTTGAAACGCATTATAAGCAAGGTCGCCGCCGACGCCGAGGTTGACGAAGCGAAGGTCGTTATTCTGGGGTCGTCGTTTTAGCTCTTTGATCCAATCAAACGTTCCCTTTGAGGCTGCTGTGCTAGCGCCGAAGCACGCGACCACAATACGCCTGTTTTCAGATTGCGCTTTGTTCGTGTGCATCCTTGATGGGCCCATTAAGAGACATTCGCCGCGAACGCCTTTTGTCACGCCAACTCATGGAGCAGTGCATTCACCTCTTTGAGGTCGCGCGTGTGGCCTGCCAGGCAGATAAACGGGAGCGCCTGGCGTCAATCGCGGCGTGCCGCGGCGTTTTCAACGCGGCGCCGCACCACGGCCGGGTACCATCGCGTGAACCATACCGCCGCGACAAACGCGATGATGGTCGCCGCGATGTCGATCCAGAGCGGGATTGCTTCGACATATTCAGCTGCGGCGTCGGCCGCGACCATCACCGCAAACGCTGCCGTCCAGGCCCCAGTTATCCGCTGGTTCGTGCTGAAAAACAGGGGTGACTCCCAGTATTCCCTGGGCACCTGCTCGCGGGCATATTGCAACGTGAACGGCGTGCCGATCAGGAGCGAGACGAGCCCGATGGCGAAGAGACCGCCATCGACCACCAATCGCACCGTCGCCACCGACCAATGCGGCGCCACGATCAGCGTGTAGAGGACCAGCGCGCCGAACAGAAGCAAGGTGCCGATTTCCAAAATCTTGATCTGTTCGCCGCGCCGCCATTGCTGCACACCCAACAGAACCGCGACCGCGAACGCAGCGGCAAGGCCCGCGAGCGGCGAGACCAGCCGCATCAATACAAAGAAGACGATGAACGGCGCCAGGCCGAGAAGAATATTCACGAACCCCTCCTTAGTCGCGCAACCTTTTGTGATTGCCGTTGCGCCGGTTTCCAGAAGAATGGGGAGATTATTCACAATTTGGAATAGGGGCGTCGGATGCCGACATCGCCATTCACTTCGGCTCGTCGATAAGACTTACGTGCGCGGCCACGATGCGCCAGCCTTCCGGAAAACGAACCCAGGTCTGCATCTGCCGGCCGACCTTCCCCGGCGTACTGGCGCGATGGAATAGCGTCGAAGCGACCGCGTGATCGCGGCCGTACGTGCTGATCACGGTTCTTGAGATTGTCCGCGCGCCGGGCGGCATGCGGGCGACACGAAAAGATTCGATCTCGGCGTAACCGTAAAGATTCTCGGTTCCACCGTAACGGATGGTGCGCGGATCTTTGCGGAATGTCGCATTGAGCGTCGCGACGTCGTTGTCGCCAAGCGCCCTCTCGTAGCGATCGAAGGCGGCTTTCACTTCGGCGACGACCTCGGGCAGGTCAATCTCCATGGCTTCCTCCTGGAGCGTGCGGGGCGAGGTAGGTGGCAGACGATGCCGAAACTTGCGATCAAAATTCCGGCGGCCGCATCGCGGCGGCGACGCCTTGGCTTTCTAGCGCGTGGGCAATGCGCAGCGCCACATCCTCGCGCCACGGCGCGGCAATGATCTGCACCGCGATCGGCAACGGGGTTAGTGGCACAGGCACGGCAACCACCGGGAGACCAATGAACGAAATCGGTTGGGTGTAGAGACCGAGATTGGGCCGCACCGGCATTTCTGTATCGCCGAACATAAAAGTCTGTTGCCCGATCAGCGGCGCGGTGCACGGCGTCGCCGGCGCCAGGATCGCATCGACGTCGTCGAACAGCTTGAGCACCTGGCTGCGATACCAGCGGCGGAATTTCTGTGCTTTCACCACCAGCGAGCCGGGCACCATGGCTCCGGCGATCAGCCGGTCGCGTACGGCGGGGTCGAAGTCTTCGGCGCGGGTGCGTAAACGCTCGAGATGGAGGCTGGCGCCCTCGCTCGCGGTGATGACGAACGCCGCCGCGCGGGCTCTCTCGACCTCGGGCAGTTCAATGTCGCGATTGGCGCCGAGCGCCACCGCCACGCGATCGATGGCGTAGACCGGCTCCGCCGCCAAGCCTTTGAAATATCCTCCGGCGACGGCGATGCGAAGACCGTCAATGCCGCGGTCGAGAAGGTCGATCACTGGCTCGGGCGCACGGTCGGCGGAAACCGGGTCGCGCGGGTCGTAACCTTGCATGGCGTCGTAGGCGAGCGCGAGATCGCGCGTCGAGCGCGCCAGCGCGCCAACATGGTCGAGGCTCGTCACGAATGGAAAAGTGCCGCCACAGCTGAGCCGCCCATAGGTCGGCTTGAGCCCGAACAGGCCGCAGAGCGAAGCCGGCACGCGAATCGAGCCGTTGGTGTCGGAAGCAAGCGCCAATGGCACAAGACCGCCGGCGACCGCCGCCGCCGATCCGCCGGACGATCCGCCGCTCATGCGGTTGAGATCGTGCGGGTTGCGCGAAGGGCCGTCGTGCACATTCTCACCGGTGAAATCGTAGGCGTATTCACCCATGTTCAGCGCGCCGACCAGGATGGCGCCGGACGCTTCGAGGCGCTCGATCAATGTCGCATCGCGGATCGCGGGTTTGGCGTCACGATTGATCTTCGCCCCGGCGATGGTGGTCAGGCCGGCAATGTCAAACAAATTTTTCACCGCGAACGGCACGCCAGCGAGAGCAGGCGCTGGCTCGCCGCGCGCGAGCGCCGCATCGATGGCCTGGGCGCGAACGAGGGCACGCTGCTCGGTCGTTGCCGTGAAGGAATTGAGCAGCGGGTCGTACGACCGGATCCGCGCAAGCGTCGCTTCGACGATGCTCAGCGCGCTGGTGCGGCCGGCTCCGACAGCCGCGGCGATTTCACCGGCCGTATTCCAGGTGAAATCGCGCGCCGTTGTCTCAAGCACGGAACACCGGCGCCGGCTCGATATCGTCCGACAGCGGAAACTGATCGACCAGCGCCGCGTGTGTCAGGATGACGTGAAGATTATGCTTGACGCTCGCCCGCCACGCCGGATCGATCCGGAGCGAAAGGGCCTGCGCATTGGCAGCGACCAACATATCGATGACGTCGGCCGGTTTCGGCGCCATGCTCGCGCGGCTGTTGCGCTTTGCCTTGGCCATGCTTTTTACGCCGGCGGATGCCTCGGTTGGCCGATGACGCTTAGCCGGATTTGCCGGCCGGTTGTTTTTCTTTTTGCGGCGTATTGGGTTGGTCATGCTCTGACTTGTGCTGCGGCAGGAACTCCTCGGCGAAATGGCAAGCAACCTGACGATCGCCGAACCGGCGCAAAGCCGGCATGGCAGTCTCGCACGTTTCGGTCCTGCGGGAACAGCGGCTATAAAAGCGACAGACATTCGGATCGGGATCAATCGGGCTCATCGGCTCGCCGGTCAGCCGCAACCGCTCCTTGCCGTTTCCGCCGGCACGGGGCACGGCGGCGACCAGCGCCTGGGTATAGGGATGCAGCGGGTGCGCGAAAACCTCCGCGGCCGGCCCCGATTCGACGATCTTGCCGAGGTACATCACCAGGACCCGGTCACAAATGAGCCGCACGACCGACAGGTCGTGGGAGACGAACAGATAGCTCATGCCAAGTTCTTTCTTCAGCCGTTGCAGCAGCTGCAGAATGATCACCTGAACGGAAACATCGAGCGCCGCCGTCGGCTCGTCGAGCACGAGGAGGTCGGGTTCGACGGCGATGGCGCGGGCGATGCCGACACGGGCGCGCTGGCCGCCCGAGAGTTGATGCGGGAATCGGTACAAGAGCTGCAATGGCAATCCGCATTGGCCGGCAACGGCTTCGACCTTTTTAGTGAGTGCCTCGCCGCGCAGCTTGCGCAGGCGGCGCAGCGGATCGGCGATGGCGTCGAACGCGGTAAAGCGTGGATTGACGCTTTCGCCGGCGTCCTGGAACACCATCTGGATGCGGGCGCGATCGGGATCGCGGGCAAACTTACGGGCCGGCGTGAGCGACAATTCGCGCGTCCCTAGCCTTACACTGCCGTCGCTGGCGTCGATCAGCCGGGTGAGGGCGCGCACCAGCGTCGACTTACCGCAGCCGGATTCGCCGACCAATCCGACGGTCTCGCCCTTGTTGATGAAGAAGCTGACATCGTCGACCGCGTGGACCTTTGGCAGCTTCTCCGCCCCTCCGCTAAAGCGGCGCCGCAGCGACGTCCACAACCCCGATGTTCCGCTGACCGGGAAGAGTTTGGAAAATTCGACGACGTCGAGCAGGGCGGTCATGACGCACTCATCGGCAGCGGATTCCAGCAAGCGACATGATGCGCGGTGCTCGCGTCCGTTTGAGGCAGCGGGTGGCTGCACGCATCCAGCTTGCGCCGACAGCGTTCGGAATAGCGGCACGGCGGCAGATCGGCGCGGCGCAGATCGGGCAGCGAACCGGGAATAGACGCCAACTCATCGAGGCTTGCTGCCGAGTCAGGCGTCGCTGCGATCAATTCCGCCGTATAGGGATGACGCGGCCGTGCGAACAGTTCCCGCGTCGGCGCGCTCTCGACCACGTGTCCCGCGTGCATCACGACGATGCGCGCGGCGCGCTGGCCGGCCAGCGCGAGATCATGGGTGATGAAGATCGTCGCCATGCCAAGTTCGCTGGCCAGATCGGAAATCAAATCCATGATGACCGCCTGGGTGGTCACATCGAGACCCGTGGTCGGTTCGTCGGCGATCAACAACGACGGCTTGGCGGCAAGCGCGATGGCGATCATGACGCGCTGGCACATGCCGCCGGACATTTCGAACGGATAGGCCTTGGCGCGCCGCGCCGGATCGGTAATGCCGACGGCGCGCAGCATCTCGACGGCTTGCGCCGGCGCTTCGCGACCGGGCACGTTGCCGTGGCGGATGAGCACGTCGGCGATCTGACGTCCGACCGGACGGATCGGATTGAGCGCGGTGCGCGGATTCTGAAAGATCATCGCGATTTCGCGCCCGCGCACGTCGGCAAGCTGGTTCGGTTTTGCCGAGAGGAGATCGAGGCCGCCGAACATCGCGGTCCCGCCGGTGATCCGAGCGGCCGGATCGAGAATGCCCAGCACCGCATAGGCGGTGACCGATTTGCCCGATCCCGATTCGCCGACCAGCGCCATCGTCTCGCCCTTGGCGATCGTGAAACTGACATTGTCCAGCGCGCGCACGATGCCGGAGCGGGTGCGGAATTCGACCGACAAGCCTTCCACATTGAGCGCCGGTGCGACGTTCACGTGCGCCTCCGCGGATCGACGATATCGCGCAGTCCGTCACCGAGGAGATTGAAACAGAACACCGCGAGCATCAGCGCGAGGCCGGGAAACAATGCGATCCACCATTCGCCGGAGATGATATTGGCGGCGCCTTCCGCGACCATGATTCCCCATTCCGGCGTCGGCGGCCGTACGCCGAGCCCGATGAATGACAAACCCGCGGCGTTGAGGATGGCGTAGCCCATGGTGAGCGACATCTGCACCACCAGGATGGGAAACACGTTCGGTAAAATTTGAAACGTGACGATGCGCCATTCGCTGGTGCCGGACAGCCGGGCGGCTTCGACAAAGCCGGCCTCACGGCGCACGTTTGCCTCGGCGCGGGCAACCCGCGCATAGAGCGGGAAGTTGATGATAGCGGTCGCCAGCACGATGTTCTGAACCGTGTTGCCGAGCGCGGCGACAATTCCCATGGCCAGAACGAAGAGCGGAAACGCCATGATGGTGTCGGCGATGCGGCCGACAATGCGATCGGTCCAACCGCCGAAATAGCCCGCGGCGACGCCGGCCAATCCACCCATGAGGAATACCAGCACGACCGATGCAATCGCGATGGTGAAATCGAGCTGGGTCGCGACTACCACGCGGCTGAAAATGTCGCGTCCGAGTTGATCGGTGCCAAACCAGTGCCCGGCCGAGGGTGGCTTCAGCGCCGCTGCGGTGTCGCTCGCGAGCGGGTCGTGCGGCACGATCCACGGCCCGATCAGCGCCGCGATCAGGATCAGCACAAACAGGCCAAAGGCCAGGCCGGTGACAGGATTCTCGCCGATGACGTAGCGCGAATGGCGGAGCAGCGCGGCAAATCCGGTCGCTGGCCGAGTCGTCGCTGCGATATCGGTCATGCCTCGAGCCTCGCACGCGGGTCGATGATGCCGTAGCTGATATCGATCAGCAGATTGAGCATCACGTACAGCACCGCCATCGTCAGCACGAAGCCCTGCACCGGGGCAAAGTCCGAAGCGATCAGGGCTTCGACCGCGAACGAGCCGATGCCGGGCCAGGCGAAAACCTTTTCCACCAGCACGTTGGCGCCGAGCAGAAATGAGAACACCATGCCGAGCGTGGTGATGACCGGCAGCATCGCGTTGCGGAAGGCGTAGGTGATGATCACGGTGTAGGCGGACAATCCGCTGGCGCGGGCCGTTCGCACGTAGTCGGAAGCGAGTACCGCCAGCATCGAAGCGCGGGTCATCCGCGCAATCGGCGCGATCGAAAAGATCGCGAGCGTCGCGCCCGGCAGGATGAGCTGGCTCAACGCGGCGCGAAAGGTCTGAAAGTCGCCGGCGATCAGGCTGTCGATCAGATAAAAGCCGGTGACCTGCGGCGGCGCGGTAAAGAATACATCGAGCCGGCCGAGCGGCGCCGGCGCCCATCCGAGCAGAAAGTAGAACACGTAGACCAGCAGCAGCCCGGTGAAGAACACCGGGAGCGAAACGCCTGCCGTCGCGACCACCCGGCAGGTATGATCGATCCACGAACCCTGCTTCACCGCGGCAAGAATGCCGAGCGGAATTGCGATCAGAACCGAGATGATCAAGCCGAACAGCGTGAGCTCGGCCGAGGCCGGCAACCTCGACACGATCTCGGTCACGACCGGCTGGCCGGTGGCGAGCGAATTGCCCAGATTGCCGTGCGCAAGATCGTCGACGTAGCGAAGGAACTGCACTGGCAGCGGCTGGTCGAGGCCGAGCGATTTGCGGATGTCCGCGATCGACTCTGGCGTGGCCGCCGGCCCGGCGAAATACACCGCTGGATCCCCGGGCAATACGCGCGTCAGCAGGAACGTCACGATGATCACGCCGATCAGCGTCGGAATAACGGTCACCAAGCGGCGCAGGATACTAAAGAGCATGGCGGCAGCGTTGCTCCTAGCCGGGCTCGATCGTCACGCCTTGACCAGCGAGCGGTAATCGACCTGACGGTGAAACCAGTAGCAGTAGCCCGAGATATTCTGCTGGGTCGCGACTTTCAGGTGCGGCTGGAACAGCGGTATGCGGGGTACCTCGTGCCAGGCCTTGGAGATGAAGCCCTCGACGTCTTTCGCATATTTGTTCTTGTCATCGACGGCCGCGGCCTCGCGGGCGCCATCGATCAAGACGTCCATGTCCTTGTTCACGTAGCTTGAAGTGTCGAAGATGGCGTTCTGGCCGGAATAGCACCAGAAAAAGAAATATTCCGGATAGTCCAGCCAGCCGGAGAAGAAGTTCACCATCATCGGCATCGATTTCTTCGCCATCTCGCTCCGCCAGTTTGAGCCCGGTATTTTGTTGATGGTGGTCTTGATGCCGATTTGAGCGAGGCTCTCCTGGATCAGCGTGGCGGCAGGCTCGCAAGTTACAGCGTCGCCAAGGTCGAATGAGATTGTGGTGTCGATGTTCCCCGCACCCGCTTCCTGCATCAGCGCTTTGGCCTTTTCCATGTCGGTGACATAAGCGGTGGGTTGCGGCCAGTCCGTTGTCGATACGTCATTCGATTTGCCGCCAAACAGCGGATTGGCAATCCCGAACATCGCAGCATCGATGATCTTCTGATAAGGGATCGCGTAGGCGACCGCCTGACGAACCTTCTCATTGTTGAAGGGCGGGTTCACGACGTTCAGGTCGACGCTGTACATGCCGTTGGTGATCGGATTCGCGATCAGCTTGAGCTTGGTTTCCCTCTTCATTTCAGAAAAGTCCTTCGCCGGCAGATCGAAGGAGACGTCGGCGTCGCCGCGCTCCATCAAAGCGCGGCGGTTGCCGGCTGCGGGAATGGTGCGCCAGATGATTTTTTTGAGTTGTGGGAGCTTGCCGCCGACCCAGCCGTCAAAACGCTCATAGACGGTTTCGACGCCAGGCTTCCAGCTCGTCACCCGGTAGGCGCCGCTGCCGGCGGTGTTGCCTTTGGTGTAATCGAGCGCCCAAGGGTCCTTCTCAGTGGCATGCTTTTTAAGCAGTTCCGAATTGTAAATTCCCGGTACGATCACCGCGAGATCGGGAAGGGTCAGCCGATCCTTTTTGATGAAATCGACCCGGAACGTGTTGTCATCGACGGCGACGAATTGCTCGGTCTTGACCAGCGAGCCGGCCTTCATTTGCACGGTCGGAAATCCGCCCACCGTGACGGCGCGGTCGAACGACCATTTCACGTCCTTGGCGGTTAGCGGCGTGCCGTCCTGAAACTTCGCATCCTTGCGCAGCTTGAACGTCACCGACATGTCGCCGCGGTTCATGTCTTCGGCGAGTTCGGGTTTAAGCTTGTCGCGGTCGTACGACTGCGTGCCGTCGGGAAGCGTTTTCTTCTCGTGGGTGATCAGGCGATCGTAGCAATTCCACGACACCTCATAGCCCGGCCGATTAGTGCCCACTCCGTGAATGTCGAGATTGTTGGGCCCATTCTCCGTGATCAACAACAGCGTCTCGTTGCGAGCCTGCGACTTGGCCGATGACCAGATCGCCGGTACCGAAACGGCGCCCGCGGCGGTGAGCGCGGTCATGGATTTCAGAAACTCGCGGCGCCTCATAAAAGCCTCCCGACGCGGCCGGTGTATTTGTCCTGTCGGGATGGTTCCGCAAGCCGCGTGCCACATCGGGCATTCCCTGCGTCACGGGAGTAAGCATTTGAATCAATGAAGCTTACGCGAGGGACCGCGCGGCCGCCGCCACGCCAAGGCAGGTCCGGCGTCAAATAAGCTTAAAAATTGAGCAGGGCTCGATGGCCCCGATCTTGCAACGCTAGGACGTATCTTTCGTGATCCGATTTCAGGGAGGTCCCGCGATGCCGAAAATAACATTCGATGCCGAGCCGGCGCCGCTTTCCGTTGATCTCGACCGCGCCGCGCTGGTGATCATCGACATGCAGCGCGATTTCCTTGAGCCGGGCGGCTTTGGAGAGGCGTTGGGCAACGACGTATCCAAGCTGCAGGCTGCCGTGGCGCCGCTGCGCCAGGTTCTCGCCGCCGCCCGCGAACATGACATGCTGGTCATCCACACCCGGGAAGGCCACCGGCCCGATCTTTCAGACGCGCCACCGCACAAAGTCGAACGCGGCGATCCCTCAACACGGATCGGCGCGCCCGGACCCATGGGCCGCATTCTGGTCCGCGGTGAGCCCGGTCATGACATCATCCCCGAGCTTTATCCGCTGAAAGACGAGCCAGTCATCGACAAGCCCGGCAAGGGCGCGTTCTACCAGACCGACCTTGAACTCATGCTGCGCAACGGCGATATCGACACGCTCTTTGTCTGCGGCGTGACGACCGAAGTGTGCGTGAATACCACCGTGCGTGAAGCCAACGACCGCGGATTCCGCTGCATCGTGCTGTCGGATTGCTGTGGCTCGTATTTCCCGGAATTTCACGCCGCTGGCCTCGCCATGATCAAGGCGCAAGGCGGAATTTTCGGATCGGTGGCGGCGTCGACGCCATTGCTGAATTCACTGGCGTCGATCGGCTATCCACTTCGCGCCGCCGTCTGATTTTAGATCTGATATATAAAAGGGCGGCCCGCAATTTTTCTGAGCACGATGCTCGCTCGGCTTGTTCTGCTGTTTTTTTGACAGCGCAATGATTGTTATTTGGTCGCCAACACGTACTCCTGATTTGTGTCGTTGCGGCGCAGCAAACGGTGATGATGGCCGGCGCCATACGGGGCAGCGCTAATTCTGCTGCTCACTCATTGGCTTCTCAATCATTCGCATGGGCGTGACCGGGCCGGTTGTGTTTGGCACGCACCTTGCGTGGATTGAGACTGCAATCAAAGAGGATTGCGAACAACGTCCATGGGGGGACGGGGCGTTTCACACCCAAATGCTCTTGCCAATGCAGCGCTCGGGTGATCGGCCCGCTGGCACTGTCTGGCGCTTTGGATGCGGCTCGCCATTAAGAGGAGCCTGCAATGACCACCGCAACATCGACGATCGGGTTTCGACCAAAGCTATTTACTCCCGGCGACTGGAACGCCTTTTTTGGCTTCGGCACCAACATCCTCACCAACATGTTGACGCTCACGATCCTGTTACGGTTCGTGATCAAGATGCCGGACTCGATCGTGTTCGGCCGTATCCTGCCTGCAGTCGGGTTGATGTTGTGCCTATCGACATTTTACTACGCGTATCTCGCCTATCAGCTCGCTAAAAAGACCGGCCGCAACGATGTCTGCGCGCTGCCGTCCGGCATCAGCGTGCCGCATATGTTCATCGTTACTTTCGTGATCATGCTGCCCATCGCGCTGACGACGCATGATCCGATCAAGGGCTGGGAAGCTGGACTGACCTGGGTGTTCTTCCAGAGCTTTATCCTGATGATCGGCGGCTTTATCGCTCCGATCATTCGCAAAATCACGCCGCGCGCCGCTCTGCTCGGTACGCTCGCGGGCGTGTCCATCACCTTCATTTCGATGCGTCCGGCGCTGGAAATGTACATGACGCCGGTCATCGGCCTGAGCTGTTTCGCCGTTATCCTGGTGAACTGGTTCGGTGGATTTCGATATCCGAAGGGCCTTCCCGCCGGTCTCGTCGCTATCGCCGTCGGCATGATCATCGCCTGGGGCTCCAACCTCTTTGGCCTCAATTATGGCGGGCTCACCGTGCATGGCGTGACCGACGCCTTCGTGAATTTCGGCTTCTCGGTACCGCTCCCCGCGGTGGACCACATTTTCTCGGGCTTTCAATATCTCGGCGTGATCCTCATTACCGCCATCCCGTTCGGCATCTACGATCTGGTCGAAGCGATGGACAACGTAGAAAGCGCCGAAGCCGCTGGAGATGCGTTTCCGACGACACGCGTGCTGACCGCTGACGGTGTCATCAGCTTGATTGGCTGCCTGATGGGCAACCCGTTCATCAACGCGGTCTATATCGGCCATCCCGGCTGGAAGGCGATGGGCGGCCGCATCGGCTACTCGGCCGCGACCGGCATCATGGTGATCGTGCTGTCCTGGTTCGGTGTGATCTCCCTCCTTCTGGCCATCATACCGGTGGTGGCGATCTACCCCATCCTGCTCTACATCGGCATGCTGATCGGCGCGCAAGCGTTCCAGAGCACGCCGAAGGGACACGCGCCGGCCATTATCCTGGCGCTGACGCCGCATCTTGCCGCCTGGGCCGGTGTGCAGCTGGACGGTGTGCTGCATGCGGTCGGTACTGATGCGGCGACCGTCGGCTTGGATAAACTCGCCAACCAGGGTGTTCTTTACGCCGGCCTCAAAGTCATGGGCGGTGGTTCGATATTGACCGGGCTGGTTCTGGCCGCGGTTGGCGCTTTTGTGATCGACAAGAAGTTCCTCCAGGCCTCAGGGTTCGCGTTGGCCGGCGCCGTGCTGACCTTCTTCGGCTTCATGCACGGTGAAGCGGTTGGCATCGCGGTGACGCCGGTCGTTGCGATTGCGTACCTCATCGTGGCGGTCTTCCTGTTCGGCCTAAGCCGCGTTCCGGTCAGTGCGCTCGATCGAACCGCGCCGCATGAGGCGCTGCCGGACGCAGTACCCGCGGAGTGAGCGTTTCGCTCATGCCGTAGCGCGGTCGGAAAAACGCAGCCCGGATTGCCTCGTGCAATCCGGGCTGTTTTTTGTTTCCCCGAAAATCATGTCGCCCGAAGGGCAGGGCGCAACAGCTATCGCCGAACCCGCCAGGCTTATAGTGTCGGGCTCCGGAAATGGCGGCTGCCGCCGCTCGACGGAGCCTATGGCCGAACCGGTTTTTTCTGCCCGTCCGCCGACCCATCGGCGGCGCATCGGCGTACCAGGTGAACTGTTCGGCCAGCCGAAGGGTCTGGCCTTTCTGTTCACCACCGAGATGTGGGAGCGCTTTTCGTATTACGGGATGCGCGCGCTGCTTGTTCTCTACATGACGAAATACCTGCTGATATCGGACCGCGCCGGCACGGTGCGCGGCCTCGCCGGCATCAAAAACGCACTGGAAGGCACTGTTCGGCCCGCTCGGCGCGCAGCCGCTGTCGTCGCACATCTACGGCTTCTACACGGCGCTGGTTTATCTGACCCCGATCTTTGGCGGGCTCCTGGCCGACCGCGTGCTGGGTCAGCGCCGCACCGTCGTCATTGGCGCCACCCTGATGGCGATCGGCCATTTCATGATGGCGGTCGAGCAACTTTTTCTGTTCGCATTGCTGGTGCTCATTCTCGGCAATGGCGCGTTCAAGCCCAATATCTCGACCCAGGTCGGCGGCCTTTACGCGCCGGGCGATCACCGCCGCGACCGCGCTTATTCCATCTTCTATGTCGGCATCAATATCGGCGCGTTCCTGGCGCCGCTGGTCTGCGGCACGCTCGGCGAGAAGGCGGGGTGGCACTACGGGTTCGCTGCCGCGGGCGTCGGCATGCTGATCGGCCTTGCCATTTATCTGTACGCCTTGCCGCTTCTGCCGCCGGATGAACTGCAGAAGGCCAAAGCAACGGCTGCAGTGACAACGCGGTTCGGACGCCGGGAATGGCGATCCATCATGGCTATCGTCGTGCTGTTCATTCCAGTCGCGTTGTTTTGGGGCACCTACGAGCAGCAAGGCAACACGATTGCCCTCTGGGCCGACGCGAATACGGACCGCACCGTCGCTCTGTTCGGCTTGAACGCCGAAATCCCGACCACCTGGTTTCAGGCCTTCAATCCATTCCTGATCTTCGTCTTCACGCCGTTCGTCATTGCGCTGTGGACGCGGCAGGCAGCGCGCGGGTTGGAGCCCTCGACCATCACCAAGATGTCGCTCGGATGCTTCGGGGTCGCGCTCGCCTATTGCATCATGGCGGCGGCTGCCTGGAACGCCGGCGAAGCGAAAGCGAGCTGGTCATGGCTGTTCGCGTTCTTTGTCGTGGTCACCATCGGCGAGCTTTACCTCTCGCCGGTCGGCCTTTCGTTGGTCACCAAGATTGCTCCGCTGCGCATCTTGTCGATGATGATGGGGGTGTGGCTGGCGACGAGCTTCGTCGGCGGCTTCCTCGCCGGATGGCTCGGCAGCTTCTGGAGCCGGATGGCGAAGCCGGAGTTTTTCCTGCTGATTGCGGCAATCGCCGCCCTCGCCGGCGCGGCGATCTTCGGCTGCCGCTGGCTATTGCGCGGAATGCTCAACGAATAACTCAAAATCACCAAAAATCTGCTATTGAGTGCACCTTGAAACCTGCTTGGCCGTCCGGGAGTTTCTTATCGGCATGAGTGGTCTTCGCGACTGGCTCTCTAAAAATAACTTCGAACAATATGCCGATGCGTTCGAGGCGAACGACATCGACCTCGACATCCTGCCGGAGCTGAGCGAGCGAGATCTGGAGCAGCTCGGTGTGTCGATGGGTAACCGGCGGCGGCTGTTGAAGGCGCTCGCGGAGCGCGGTTCCGAGACCGCGCCGGCAAAGCCCGCGGACCCGGAGGCTTCGGCGGATGCGGAGCGGCGTCAGGTCACGGTGCTGTTCTGCGACATGGTCGGTTCGACGGCGCTATCAGGCGTGGTCGATCCAGAACTCCTTGGCAGCCTGATCCGGCGCTACCAGGATGCCACCGCCGGTGTCATCGGTCGGTTCGGCGGCTTCGTTGCGAAATTCATGGGCGACGGCGTGCTCGCCTATTTCGGTTTCCCGCGCGCCTTCGAGGATGCGGCGGAACGCGCGGTGCGCGCCGCGATCGGCATCCTGGCGGAGGTTGGCGCCATCGAGCGCCCGGACGGCGCGCGCCTTCAGGCGCGGGTCGGCATCGCCACCGGGCTCGTCGTCGTCGGCGAAATCGTCGGCACCGGCACTGCGCAGGAGCGCACTATCGTTGGCGAGACCCCTAATCTTGCCGCGCGGCTGCAAGCGCTCGCGGCGCCCGACACCATCCTCATCAGCGAGACGACGCACAATCTGCTCGGCGGATTGTTCGAGCTGGAACAAACCGGCGAGCACGAACTGAAGGGATTTGCGCGCCCGGTGCCGGCCTGGCGGGTGCTCGGCGAAGCCACGGTCGTGACCCGCTTCGCCGCAAGCCGCGCCGGCGGCAGCACGGCGCTGATCGGCCGCGCCCACGAAATGGGATTGATGCTCGACCGCTGGCGCCTGGCAGTTCAGGGCGAGGGCCAAATTGTCACGCTGATCGGCGAACCCGGGATCGGCAAGTCGCGTTCGATTGAGGCATTGCAAGAAGCGATTGCCGGCGAACCGCATGGCCTCATTCATTTGCAATGCTCGCCCTATCATGCCGACAGCGCGCTCTATCCGGTGATCCAACAGATATCTCGTACCGCAGGTTTTGCTACCGCCGACCCGCCGGGCATCCGGTTGGAAAAGCTCGGCGCACTATTCTCACACCGTGCGGCGGTGGACTCGTCTGCAATTGCGCTGCTGGCTGAACTCCTTTCAATTCCAGACGCGCCGGTGCCTTCGGTTTCGTTGACGCCGGCGCAACGGAAAGCGGCGACGATTGCGCTCCTGGTCGATGAGATCGTTCGCCTGGGTGAAGCCACGCCGATGCTCCTCATCGTCGAGGACGCGCATTGGATCGACGCGACCACGCTCGAAATGCTGACGCGGATATCCGACAGTATCGGGCAGGCGCGATTGCTTGTCGTCGTTACCGCGCGGCCGGATTTTGCCGCGCCCTGGCTGGCGCGGCCGCACGCAATGTTGCTGACGCTCGGGCGCCTGAGCCGCGCCGAATGCGCGGAACTGATCATCGGCGTCGCCGCGGCGCATGGTTTGTCCGAAGGCACCGTGGCGACGATCGTCGCCAAGACTGATGGCGTGCCGCTGTTCGCCGAGGAATTGACCAAGAGCGTATTGGAATCGGCGGGCGAAGACAGCGCCGCGGTGCCGGCCACGCTCAAGGATTCGCTGATGGCGCGGCTCGACCGGCTCGGCGAAGCGCGCGAGATAGCGCAGATCGCAGCGGTCATCGGCCGGCAATTCGCCTTTCCGTTGCTCGATGCAGTCGCGCCCAGGCACGGCGCCGAGCTCGAGACCGCGCTGGCGAAGCTGGTCGCAGCGGGCATCGTTTTTCCGGAGGGCCGCGGCTTCGAGCGGAGCTTCATTTTCAAACATGCACTGACGCGCGACGCCGCCTATGAGAGCTTGCTGCTGGCGCGCCGGCGGGAATGGCATGAGCGCATTGCCCGCGCGCTGGAAGCAACGCTTCCCCGAACTGACGGCGAACGAGCCGGAGCTGCTGGCCTATCATTTTGGTGAGGCCGGGTTGGCGAGCCCTGCGTGCGAGTACCGCATGCGGGCCGGAGACCGCGCGCTTGCCCAGTCGGCTTATCCGGAAGCAGTCGCGAATTTTACAGCGGGTCTCAAATTGGCGGACGCTTCGCCGGAATCAGCCGGCGGGCTGCGCACTCAGTTGGACTTCCTTCTGAAGCTCGGTCCTGCGCTCAATATTGTGCGGAGCATGCAGAGCGCCGAGGTTGAACCTGTCTATCGGCGCGCCGACGAGATCAGCGAGCAATTGGGCGATCGTGCAGCGTCGTACAAGGCCAAGTGGGGGCTGTGGCTCAACGCCAACCTTGGCCGCAAGACGGCGCTGGCGCGCGAGCGCGCCGGCGAACTCGTTGCGCTCGCACAAAGCTCCGGCGACAGTGAATTGTTGCTCGAAGCGTATCATTGCCGTTGGTCGACGGCGTTCTTCAGCGGCGATGTTGCAGGCTGCCTGAAGGACGCCGAGATTGGCGTCCTAAGCTATGACATGCGCCGGCACCGGCATCTTGGCCATGCCTTCGGCGGGCACGATCCGGGCGTTTGCGCGCATATTTGCCGCGCCAACATGCTGCTGTTGGCCGGCGATGAGGCCGGATCGAACAGCAGCGTCGAGCGCGGAATTGCGCTCGCCGAGGCCCTCGATCAGCCGAACAGCGTCGGCCATGCGCTGCATAACGTCGGCATGTGCCGTCACCTGGTTGGCGACCGCGAAGGCGCGTTCGCGATCGCGAGCCGTTTGAACGCTCTGACGGAAAAATTTGGTTTGGCGCCGTGGCGCGGCGGCGGCCGGCTGCTGCTGGCGTGGGCGACTGCAGACGGGTCCGGTATCGCGGACGCGGCGCGCGTGGTTGACGCTGAAATGGAGAAGGCGACAGCGACAGGACCAATCCCGCAATATTACATGGGCTTGGCAGCCGAGATTATGCTGGCGGCCGGCCGGCCGGCGGACGGCATGGTCTATCTCGATCGCGCTATCGCGGCGGTCGATGAGCCGGGTATCGGCTTTTATCTGCCGGAAATTTATCGCCTGCGTGGCGAATGCTTGTTGGCGCTCGACCGCGCCAACAAGGATGAGGCGAACCGAGCCTTTGCGGCCGCGCGCAACATCGCCCGCCGCCAAGGCGCGATCATTTTCGAACGCCGCGCCGAAACCTCGCTCGCCGAGCTTGATGCCGGTTAGTGCGCGGCCGCGACGGCGGCTTGCGCCATCGCGGGAGTTTCCATGGCGGCGATGGTGTTCTTCACCGCCTTCTGCACCTTCTCGAACGCGCGGACTTCGATCTGGCGGACGCGCTCGCGCGACACGCCAAACTCGTCGGCGAGTTCTTCCAGCGTGATCGGCTCGTCGGCAAGCCGGCGCGCTTCGAAGATGCGCCGTTCGCGATCGTTGAGCACGCCGAGCGCTGCACCCAGCGCCTGATGCCGGTTGTCCGATTGCTCGGATTCGGCGAGGCGGCTTTCCTGGCTGACGCTGTCGTCGACCAGCCAGTCCATCCACTCGCCGGAATCGCCATCTTCGCGGATCGGCGCATTCAGCGAAGCATCGCCGCCGAGCCGGCGGTTCATGTCGATCACGTCCTGCTCGGTCACGCCCAGCCGCTTGGCGATGAGCTTGACCTGATCGGGCCGCATGTCGCCTTCCTCAAGCGCGGAAATCCGGCTCTTGGCTTTGCGCAGGTTGAAGAACAGCTTCTTCTGGTTGGCGGTGGTGCCCATCTTAACGAGCGACCACGAGCGCAGGATGTATTCCTGAATCGCCGCCTTGATCCACCACATGGCGTAAGTCGCCAGCCGGAAGCCTTTGTCCGGCTCGAAGCGCTTCACCGCTTGCATCAAGCCGACATTGCCCTCGGAAATGACCTCGGAGATCGGCAGGCCGTAGCCGCGATACCCCATGGCGATCTTGGCGACGAGCCGCAAATGGCTGGTCACGAGCCGATGCGCCGCTTCGCGATCTTCGTGCTCGCGCCAGCGCTTCGCCAACATGAATTCTTCCTGCGGTTCCAGCATCGGAAACCGCCGTATTTCTTCCAGATACCTGGTCAGGCCGGTTTCACCCGACAGGACCGGCAAGGCTGCAGTTTGGGCCATGACAGCGCCCTTTCCTTCTTTTGACACCCCCGCGACGCGGCAGGCGATAAGGCCATCGCTCCCCGAGCCGACGGCGCAAGTTCCTTATCTCGCACCTGCAACATACACGGTCTAACCCGGCGAGCGGTAGTAAAGAGGCATCACATCAGCGCGACACTGCGTTGATCTGGCTCAATCGGCGAAATTTCGCCTGAGCGCGGTAAGCCTTCATTCATCGCTAGAATCAGCCCGCACGGCCGCCAGCATATCATGCAAACGGACGAGATCGGGTGGTAGTTCCGAGCGGAACCGCAGGATTTGATTGGTAATTGGGTGCGAGATAACGAGTATATGGGAATGAAGGGCCTGTCTGCCAAGGGCCCCAAGTGCCTCTTGGGCCGGCTTTGGCAACAGCGCCGCCTTGGTCCGAAACCCTGCCCCGTAGGTCTCATCGCCGAGGAGGGGATGGCCGATCGAGGCCAAATGCACCCTAATCTGGTGGGTTCGGCCGGTTTCGAGGCGGCAGGCGAGCCAACTGGCCACGGATTCGGGGGATTTCCTGGCCCGCCGGGTGCCCGTTTCGGCTTCATATCGCTCCAGAACCTGCCAATGGGTCACGGCCTCACGGCCGCCTTCGCGGACCGCCATCCGGTCGCGGGCGGCCTGGTGCCGGTCGATCGGCTTGTCGATCACCCCGCGCGGTCGGTCCGGCGCCCCCCACACGAACGCGAGGTAGCTCCGCTCGAACGGTCCGCCGTCCCGGCCGTGGCTGGCAAACTGCGCCGCCAGCCCCTTATGGGCGCGGTCGTTCTTGGCGACCACCATCAGGCCGGTGGTGTCCTTGTCGAGCCGGTGCACGATGCCAGGCCGCCGCTCGCCGCCGATGCCGGAAAGACTTTCGCCGCAATGCGCGATCAGCGCATTGACCAAAGTTCCCGATGCGTGTCCGGCGGCGGGATGCACGACCAGCCCCTTGGGCTTGTCGATCACGATGATATCGGCATCCTCGTAAACCACGTTGAGCGGAATAGGCTCGGCAGCCGGCTTTGCCGGTGCCGGCGGCGGGATGTCGATGAGGATCGAAGCGCCCGAATTGACGCGATGGCCGGGATCGCGGATCGTGCGTCCGTCGATCGCGACGGCGCCGGCTTCGATCAGCGCCTTAAGCCGCGTGCGTGACAGTTCGCCAACGTGTACAGCAAGCAAACGGTCGAGGCGTCCGCCGGCTTCGTCGGGCGAAATCCCGATTGATTTCTGCGTGGATGTCATCGGCTCTTATGTAGGTACGCCATGGACAAGTTAGCGGCTGGTGAAGCACAGGGCGAATGGCCCGAAGCCGGCGCGGTTGCGGCCCCGGCGACCGAGGCCGATGCCTTGGCGTCCCGCATGGTCTCGCGGGTGCGCTGGCTGATGATCATTTCCGGATTTACCACGCTGGTCGCGATCGCCGCGGTGATCGGCGTTATTGGTTACCGTGTCTCCCGCACCGGCGGCAGCAGCGCGGCGACCGCCGACGGCATCGTCATGTTGCCGAAAGGTGCGCGGGTTATCGCCAGCAGCTGTCAGCGACGACCGCCTGGCGGTGACGCTCGACATCGCCGGCGCGACCGAAATCCGCACCTTTGACCTCAAGACGCTGAAACAAACCGGACGGATCAGATTCGCCACCGAGCCTTGAGCGAAATCCGCCAATGGATTGCGAGCTGCAGGCGTCGCGGAAATGCCCTCTCCCCCGCGGGAGAGGGCAGCGGGAGCGGTTCAGCAACAAAATTGGTTGAGGGGTCGGCGCCGCAACCCCTCAACCCAATTGTGCCTGCCAAATCTTCGGTGCCGCCCTCTCCCCCAAGGGGCGAGGGCACACCCAAGGCGCTTTCCAATGACCGCGCTCTGCTTGCACGCCCGCGTCATCGGGTTTATTCGAAAGTCAGGCTCCCTTCGTCTAGCGGTCTAGGACGCGGCCCTCTCAAGGCTGAAACAGGGGTTCGATTCCCCTAGGGAGCGCCAAGGATAACAGAAGTCCCCGTCGTTCCTGAATAACCAACAAGTTCAAGTGCTTCATCCTGCCACGGTGGTATAACACGGTGGGATGATTTATGCGTCTGCTGATGGGGATCAGCAAGAACCGACACGGCACGTACTACGCATCAAGAAGGTGCCAGCAGCACCTTCAGGAAGCCGTCGCGCGCGTGCTTGGCAATGGCAAGTCGCGGCAGACGTGGCTTAAGCGCTCGCTCGCAACGAAGGATGCTGGTGACGCCAACAGGCGTGCCAAGCCGGTCCAGCTTGAATTTGATCGCATCCTCGACAGGCAAAGGGACTCTCGCCGGCCGCCCCTTACGTGACAACTTCTCTGACGCTGAGATTAACCTGATCGCGGACCATCATTACTGGTCGATGCTGCACAGTGATGACGAAGAGACGCGCGAAGGCACCGGTCGGGACGAGGCTCATGCGGGATATCGCCAAGCAATTTGACGAAGCAGGCGTCGAATACGAAGACGCCGATCCCTCCGAGCGAACACGCGCCGCCGTTCGGTTTGTCTCGGAGTGACGTCTTCCGAAGGATCAAATGATCTTGAGTTCTTCATGCCCGACCATGAAGCGTGCACTCGCCACAGGCGACGTATCGAAGGTAGATGAATTTCTCGACGAAGAATTGCACCTGTTTGGGATCAATCTAGACCAGAAGTCAGAAGCGTTCAGACGTCTGGGGATGGCCGTTGCGGAAGCAAGTAGCTGCGCTTGACGCGATCAACAACGCATCAGGGCCAGCCTATTGAGACACCGAGAATGTCGTTCGTCCCCGGCGAGGCACCGGCGACGCGCCGAGCGAGATTTGCGCGCGGCATTCGAGGGTTGGAAGCGTCAGAACGATCCTGCACCAGGAACGCTTGTCGAATACGAACGAGCAATCAGGTTGTTCATAGAACTGCACGGTGACATTCCGGTCGGTCAAATTCGTAAGAGCCATGTCCGACATTCCGCGAAGCCTTGCAGGCCGTGCCGCGTCGCCGGACTGGTAAGCTTCTCAATGCAACCCTGCCTGAGCTTGCCGAGTGGGGCAGGGCACACCGAGCGCAGAGAAGACCACCGCAGGCACCGTCAACAAGCTGTTGGGTGGCGTGCAGGCCATAGCCGTTTGGGCCGATAAGAACGGCATGGTGCCCGACGAAGCGATGTGGAGCGACCCCTTCGCTACGGATGCGCTTGGCAGAAGGCGAGGCAGTCCGTGGCGGCGCACCGTTCGACCTTGAGGAACTGCAGACGATCTTCGGAACGCCTGTGTTCATTGGGGGCGAGCGGCCCGAAGGAGGCCAAGGTGAAGCTGCATTCTGGTTGCCGCTACTCGCATTGTTCACTGGCGGGCGGCTCACGAACTCGCTGCTCCTCCGCGTTTCAGACGTTGCTCACAACGTAATCATCGGTGCTAAGGTTTTCGCCATCGTGAAGGACCGTAAGGCTGGAAACGGCTCAAGACCGAGCGGTCTGAGCGTGCGATACCGTTG